>JAFDXY010000009.1 GCA_018267725.1 Bacteroidota bacterium | reverse complement strand
CGCTGCGTTTGCCGAAGAGCAGAACGTATTTGCGTAAATATGCAAGAGCATGAAATGGAAATAGAACCTTTGGTAATTAAATATTTAAACCGTTTAAGCGATTATTTATTTGTACTGGCAAGATATATTGGTCACCAATTAAACATTACCGAAATTGCTTGGAAAGCAAGAATATAAGTTGATTGTTATTAAATATTTCTGAAACAATTATTATTCTTCAACTAACTATTTACAAACGGATTATTTCTTTTTTCATACCCAATGGTTGTACTTTTACCATGCCCGCTATATACTTTGGTTTCATCGGGTAAAATAAATAATTGTTCTTTAATGCTTTTTATTAAAGTATCATAATCGCCAAAAGGTAAATCTGTTCTACCAATACTTTCGTAAAACAAAACATCGCCACCAATAATAAAATTTTGTTTAGCGTTATAAAAACAAATACTGCCGGGGCTATGGCCGGGCGTTAATAAAATTTTCAATTCATCAGCATCTAAAAAAATACTATTG
Source organism: Bacteroidota bacterium (assembly GCA_018267725.1). Classification (GTDB taxonomy): domain Bacteria; phylum Bacteroidota; class Bacteroidia; order Chitinophagales; family Chitinophagaceae; genus CW01. The sequence continues at coordinate 518,486 of JAFDXY010000009.1, read as the reverse complement.
CCTTCTTTTATAAAATGTAAAGGACCAGAGTAATTTGTAAAAGGCATACCCCATTTAATTCCGCTTTCGGGTGCAAAAGCCAACATTTTTTCTTCGTTTGCATGAATATGTAATTCTAAACCGTATTGTTTATAAACCCAATTATTTCCAAACACATGGTCTAAATGGCAATGTGTATTTAATAGCATTACAGGCTTTAATTTTCTTTCTATAAAAAAGTTTTTTAACTTTTCTTCTTCAGCCGTAAAATAACAACCGGGGTCTATAATTAAAGCGTTTCCTTTTTCATTATACAACACATAGGTGTTTTCTTGAATGGGGCTAAACGTAAACAATGCAATTTTTATCATAATACAAAGTTTCTTTTACAAAACTAATTACCTATTTTTAACAAGTATAATATGCACAACTTGCTGCTTACAAGTATCTTCAATTTTTATAGCAGTTAAGTTACCATTTTAAACAGCAAGGATATGCAAATGAAACGATTGATTTATAAAACATTTTTTCTGCTTACCATAGCATTGCCTTTTGCTTTGCATGCACAGGTAAATACTGTTGAATATGGAAAGAACAGAATACAGTTTAAAAAATTTAAATGGAAGTTTTATCAATCTCCCAACTTTAATACTTACACTTCTCAAAACGGAACCGAGTTAGGAAAATTTGCATCGCAAGTTGCAGAAGAAGAATTACCGCAATTAGAAAAATTTATTGAATACTCTTTACAACGCCGTACAAATATTGTTGTTTACAATAGTTATGATGAGTATAAACAAAGCAATATTGGTTTAGGAATAGATTGGCAAAATGCAGGTGGTTTAACCAAATTAGTAAATAATAAATTGGTAATTTATTTTGATGGGAACCATAACAACTTACGCCGCCAAATACGCGAAGGTATTGCCCGTGTATTGGTAGAAAATTTATTGTTTGGAGATGATATTGGCGAAGTAGCCAGTAACGCTGCATTGCTTGATTTACCCAAATGGCTAACCGATGGATATATTGAATATGCTGCAGAAAATTGGAGCACCGTTAAAGATGATGAATTAAAAAGTGCCATGCTTAGCGGAAGTTACAATTCATTTTATCAGTTTGCATTTGCAAAACCAACTTTAGCGGGTCATGCATTTTGGTATTATATAGCCGAAAAATATAAAAAAGAAAACGTTACTTATTTTTTATACTTAGCACGCATTTATAAAAATTTAAATAATGCATCTTTAAAAATTACCAAGAAAAAATTTAAAGAAGTATTAGAAGAGTTTATGCAGTATGAACAAACTACATACTATGCCGATATTCGCCAACGCCGCAATGCACCCAAAGGTGTTTTAAGTGTAAGTGAAGATGTAAGTAAAAACGATTATTTCCGTTTTCAGGCAAACCCCAATCCACGCAACAATAATTATGCAGTTGTTGAATTTAAAAAAGGAGTGTATAAAGTTAAGTATGTTGAAAATTTTTGGAACACCAAAATATTATTAGATAAAGGCGTAAGAACCAATCAAGGAGATATTAATCCCAACTATCCCATTTTAGCTTGGGATGTAAAAGGCACAAGGCTTTTGGTAATTTATTGGGAAGGAGGCAAAACAAAAATGTTTATATACGATGCAATTGCACAGTACAAACGTTTTAAACAAGAAATTGATGGGTTTGAACAAGTTTTAGATGCATCGTTTATGTTAGACGCCAACACATTGGTTTTAAGTGCCGTAAAAAACGGACATCCTGATTTGTTTATTTATAAAATTGAAGAACAAAAAACAACACAACTTACTAATGATGTGTATGCAGATTTAAACCCAACCTTTGTATCATTTCCTAACCGTACAGGAATTATTTTCTCATCTAATCGCCCAAGCCCCAATGCACCTTCAAGCGATACTACTTTGCCAAGTAAAAACAGATTTAATATTTATTTTATAGATTTATTAAATAATACAAAAACCAAACAAATTACACAACTTACCAATCTTAAATTTGGTAATGCCTCTTACCCAATGCAATACAATACCAACCATTTTACTTATATATCCGATGAAAATGGAATTGGTAATCGTTGGGCAGGTTTCTTTTCAACACAACGTACCGGTTTAGATACATTGTATTATGTAGGAGATGAATTGTTGCGTAATCCATCTCCCAAAGAGTTAGATTCTACCTTAACTGCATGGCGTAAACAAGAGGCAGACAGTATTAGTTATTTTCAAGTGTATAAAGATTCAACTTATACATTTCCTATAACCAATTATCAAAGCTCAATATTAGAAACAAGAATTGCAGGCAACAATGGGCAAGTAAGTGAAACACGCCGTGAAGGAGATTATAAATATTTGTATAAACTAAAAGTAAACGAAGAAGCATTAGCAAAACGTAATGTAAATGCAAGACCTACTGCGTATTTGAAAGCATTGGTAAACGATAAAAAAATTGCAGAAGGAAAAGCAACCAACTATAAAACATCCACACAACCATCGGCAACAGATACTTCTTCAAATAAAAAAAATAAAAAAGTTTTTCAAACAGAATTTGATAACGAAAAGCCCGATACTGCTTACAATAAAACTTCAACAACAGAACAAGCAAACAATACACCCGCTAAAAAAACATGGCTTCAAAATTCAAAACTGTTTAATTACAGAATGAAGTATAGTGCCGATTATATTTTAAGCGGATTAACCAATAATGTTTTAGTAAATCGTTATCAGCAATATGGCGGAGGGCAAGGCCCCATTCAATTAAACGGAAGCGATTTAAACTGGAGTTTTAGAGCCGGCGTAGCAGATTTGTTTGAAGATATAAAATTTGTAGGCGGCTACAGATTTGGAACAGATATAAAAGATAAAGATGTTTTCTTTTCATTTAAAAATTTAAGAAGAAGGTTTGATTGGCAATTAACATATTACAGAAGTAATATATCTAACTTTTACCCTGCAGGTGGTTACGATAATATGTTATACACTAATTTGTATCAAGGAACAGTTTCTTATCCTTTTGATGAAACCAAACGTTTAAGTTTAACTGTTGGTTATAGAACAGACAGAGGGGTTTTAAAACCTCTTGACACTGCTTCTTTAAAGTATCCCGATACATTAAACAGTTATATGGTAGGAAGGTTAGAATATGTTTACGATAACACATTAAACCCTACACAAAATATTTGGAATGGTTTACGCTGGAAAGTGTATTTAGATTTTAGCAGACCAACAGGTGCAGGAAACAACAATACTTATAACTTAGGTTTTGATGCAAGAAATTATGTAAAAATATATCGCAATTTTATTTGGGCAACCAGAGCTGCTGCCGATTTTAGTTGGGGTACACAAAAAATAATTTATTATTTAGGAGGTGTAGATGGTTGGATTAATCCACGCTTTAACAATAACAATGCACCGGCACCCGATCAAACTTATGCGTTTCAATCATTAGCCATTAATATGCGTGGTTATACACAAAATGTTGCCAACGGAAACAATGCATTTGTAATTAATAGTGAATTACGTTTTCCTGTATTTGCAACTTTATTAAACAAACCTATTAACAATGCATTTATAAGAAATTTTCAAGTTGTACAGTTTATAGATTTAGGTACGGCATGGAATGGAAAATACAATGGCATACATCGCCCAAGCGAAGTATATTCTTTACCAAACAACCCTGTTGTAGTGCGTATTGATGCAGGTGGTTTAGGACCTTTTGCCGGCGGCTACGGCTTTGGTGTAAGAAGCACTTTATTAGGTTATTTTATGCGTGCAGATTTAGCATGGCCAATGAAAGGAATATTTAAAGGCTCTCCACAATTTTATTTTGCTTTAGGATTTGATTTTTAAAAACACATACCAACCAAATTATATTTCAAATGCCTTGTTTATTTAGCAAGGCATTTTTTATTTCATATTTTCTTCTTTACAAAACAAATAAAAAATACACAATATTGAGTATTGTTTAATAATATTAAAATAAGATTTTTGAGAAAACTTTTTATGCATCGGTTTACACTAATATTTATCTTTTTTATACAAACAATATATGCCCAACCTCCAAGGCTAATGCTACCTATTGGCCATAACGATGCAATAAAAGATTTTGCATTTAGTAAAAACGGAAAATTTATTGTAACAGGAAGTGAAGATAGAACTGTAAAAGTTTGGGAAGTTAATACAGGAAGGCTTTTACAAAACTTCACCAACTTTAATGCTAAAGTGCAAAGTGTAGATTTTAATCCAAACAATAAAACTGTTATTGCTTGTAGTGATGATGGTTTTTTTTATGAATGGGATATTTATACCGGAAAAATAATTACTGCTTTAAAAAATGAAAATGAAATGATGAGCAAATGCGTTTTTAATCCGGCAGGAAACATAGTTGCTTTGGCATATAACTATCATTATAGTGATACTTGTGAAATTGTATTGTTTGATATAGTTAAAAAGAAAATAATAAAACGAATTGCTGCACACAAAGAAAAAATTCATCAATTAATTTTTCATCCAAATGGAAATGCAATTTTAAGTTCATCGTACGATAGATGGATGAAACTTTGGGATGTACAATCTGGTAAACTTATTAATAAAACAGATGCTACTACAAAAGATAGCTTATATATATACAGCATGCAGTTTTCAAAAAACGGAGATAAAATACTTGTGTGCAACAGTAATAGAAAATTATTTTTTTATGAAACAAATACTTTTAAGGTAATAAAAAATTATGCTAACGATTCTATAAATTGTAGCTACGCAAAATTTAGTAATAATGAAAAATATATAGTAGTAGGCGGTAGTAGCGGAAAATTTTTTATGCTTGATGCAAAAACTTTACAAGTAATAAAAAATTTTCAAACCAATGATATGAACGAAAAATTTTCTGCAACCGATAAAGTAGCATTTAGTAATGATGATAGAAGAATTTTTGCTGTATCAGGTATAATGGGTTATGGTAAAATGTATGATGTTAGCGAAGAAAAAATTCTTTATAAATTAGAAGGAAAAGCAACAAGTTTTTTTAGTATTAAACCATCGCCAAAAGGTGTTGTGTTTATTACAAGTCATAATGATAATACTGCAAAAATTTGGAATATTAATTCAGGAAAAATTGTTGGAAGCCTTAGAGGGCACACTTCTCACCTTAGTGCAGCAAGTTTTAGTAACGATGTAAAATATGCAGTAACAACCTCTTTAGATGGTACAATAAAAATTTGGGATTGGGGAAAAGCTACTGTTATAAAAACAATTACACTTCCTAAAACAGGCGATTATAATGTTGAATTAAGTAAAGACAATAAAAAAGTTTTAGTATGCAGTTATGCAGATACTTGTGCTTATGTTTATGATGTTGATAAGGCAGAATTAAAATTTAAATTAACAGGGCATACCGATTATGTTTTATATGCAACATTTAGCCCCGATGATAAAACAATTGCAACTGCAAGCAGAGATCAAACCGTAAAAGTTTGGGACGCAAATACAGGAGCATTATTAAAAAATTTTGAAGGGCACAACATGTGGGTAAACAGTGTACGTTATAGTTGGAATAACAGATTTTTAGTTTCGGCTTCTTACGATAGTACTGTAAAAGTTTGGGATTTAGAAACCAACAAATGTTATAAAACTTTAAAGCATGATATTGATGATATTAATTATGCCGATTTTGGTACACAACCAAAATATATAGTAACAGCATGCAAAGATAAAACAGTAAGAATTTGGGATGCATTGCAAAACAAATGTTTGTTTACTTTATCGGGCCACTCAGATAATGTTACTTATGTTGAGTTTGATGCTACAGGCGAAAAAGTACTTTCAATATCTGAAGATAGAACGTGTAAACTTTGGAATGCCAAAACAGGAAAACTAATTGCAACATTTTTATCGTTCGGAAATAATGATTATATAACACTATCGGAAGATGGATACTATCAATGCTCGCCCAACACGGCTAAAACATTATATTATATAACGCCCGAATTACAAACCATTTCTTTTGATCAATTAGATTTAAAATACAATCGCCCCGATAAAATTTTAAAACTATTTAATTATAAAGATACTACACTAACAAACTCTTACGAAAAAGCATATATAAAACGCATAAAAAAAGTTGGTATAGATACTACTGCATTTAGCAACAGTTATAGCGTTCCTGTAACAATAATTAAAAACATAAATGAAATTAATTACGAACAAAAAGCACCATCTATTCAACTTAAAATTTCAGCATCAGACCCTAATATCATTCTTCAAAAATTTAATGCATGGGTAAATGAAAGCCCTTTGTTTGGAATGAAAGGAATTGATTTATCAAAACGAAAAAAGAAAAACTTTGATACGGTTATTACTATTCCCTTATCTGCAAACATTAATAATATAGAAGTTTCTGTTGTAAATATAAATGGTATAGAAAGTTATAGGAACCCATTAACCCTTCAATATAAACCACTAAGCAAAATAAAAACAACAACTTATTTTATTGGTATTGGCATTAATCAATTTAAAGAAGAAGGGCATAATTTAAGTTGGAGTGTTAAAGACATTAGAGATTTAGCATTAAAACTTAAAGAAAAAGCAACAGATAATTTTTTAATAGATACTTTGTTTGATGAAAATGTATTGGTAAAAAATATTCTTTCTATAAAAGAAAAATTAAAAAAATTAACTGTAAACGATAAAGTAATACTTGCTTACAGCGGGCATGGAATGTTGAACAAAGATTTTGATTACTACCTCTCTACTTACAATGTAAACTTTAATGAACCTCAGCAAAATGGTTTGTTATATGATGAATTAGAAAGTTTATTTGATGGTATTGCTCCAAGAAAAAAATTAATGTTAATAGATGCTTGCCATAGCGGAGAAGTAGATAAAGAAGATATGGTAATGGCCGAACAATCTAAAAAAGATTTAGAAGCCAAAGGTGTTAGAAGTGTAAGATTAAATGTTAGACCAACAAAAAAAGCAGGATCCAATAACAGCTTTGAATTAATGCAAAATTATTTTACCAATGTTAGCAGAAGTACTGGCACTACAGTAATTTCTGCAGCAGCCGGCACACAATATGCGTTAGAACAAGGTAATTTAAAAAACGGTGTGTTTACTTATAGTGTTATAGAAGCTATGAATAAATATGAAACACTTACCGTGCAAAACTTAAAAAAATATGTTACGGCAAGAGTGGTGCAACTAACAAACGGATTACAAAAACCCAATTCAAGAACAGAAACAAATGTTACAGATTGGAATGTTTGGTAAATGTAAAAAATATAAAATATGTTTTTTACTCACAAAAAATTAGTTGAATATTTTTGGTAAGAAAATAATTGCACCAATTATTCCGCTTATAATACACATCCAAAGCACTGCCCCGGCAGCAATATCTTTTGTTTGTTTAATAAGCGGATGTATTTCAGGATGTATTGCGTTGCACAATTTTTCAATAGCACTGTTTATCATTTCTAAACCAATAACCATTGCAATACATAAACACACTATCATCCACTCACTTTTATCAAGTTTAAAATAATAACTCATTAACAGCACAAGCAATGCAATGCATAATTGAATTTTAGCGTTTCTTTCTTTTTTAAAAAAGAAAAATATTCCATTTAATGCGTTGGTTACTGCGTTTAAAAATGTTTGTTTCTGCATAAAAAATATTGCGTTAGTATTTTATAACAAACATTATATTTTATTTTTTGGGTGTAGTTGGCCTTACTTCTATTTTACTGGGTAATGTTCTCGGATGCATTTTTAAAAGTCCAACAACCATTTCACCAATATCTTCAGGTTGAATTTTCCATGCATCTTCTTCAGTTGGAGTATGATTATTAAAATACGATGTAACAGAGCCGGGCATAATAGTAGTTACTTTAACACCGTATTTGCGTAGGTCTAACATAATGGCTTGCGAAAAACCAACCAAGCCATATTTGCTTGCATTGTATGCACTACCTTTTTCAAAAAAATTTGTACCCGCTAAACTTGCAATAGTTATAATATATCCTTGGTTTTGTTTTATGGCATCAATACTGGCTTTTACTGTATTAAACACACCGGTAAGGTTAGTATCAATAGTTGTTTTCCATTCTTCGGCAGTTAAGGATTCAATAGATTTTAAAATACCAATACCTGCATTGGCTATAACTACATTTAATTGTCCAAAATGTTTTATTGTTTGTTGTATGGCTTTTATTTCATCTTCTAAACAACTAACATTAGATTGAATGGCTAAAACATTTGTTCCACTTGTATCTATAATTTCAGCAGCTTTTTTTACTGCTGCTATATCTCTTCCTGTAATGGCTACTTTCATTCCTTCGGCTACCAAAGTTTTTGCAATACCTAAACCAATGCCTTTGCTACCGCCTGTTATATAAGCTACTTTGTTTATTAATTTACTCATAATAAAAATATTTAAATTGTTTTGTTTAAATTATTTAAAGCAGTTTTAACTGCCGGAACAACTTCTTCCCCAAACAATTTTATTGATTGCATAATTTTTTCGTGTGCAATATTTCCTGTAATAATTTGGGCAAGAAATCTGGTATTTTTAAATAATTTGTATTGGTATATTAGTTTACTTATAACTGTTTCGGGGCTGCCTACCAATAAAGGTCCATCGGGTTCACACAAAGTATCAAAATGCTCTTTTTGCATTTTACTCCAACCTCGTTCTTTACCAATTTTGTTCATAATTTTTTCATACACAGGCCAAAATTCATTTCTTGCTTCATTGTCTGAATTTGAAATATATAAATGTTCGTTAATGCATAATTTAAGTTGATTTATATTATGCCCTGCTTGTTGTGCTGCTTTGCGATATAAATTGGTGAGCTGTGTAAATTGATGAGGGCTTCCGCCTAAAATAGCAATGGTTAATGGTAAATTTAAACTGCCTGCACGTATAACAGATGCGGGCGTTCCGCCAACGGCAATCCAAATAGGAAGTTGTTGTTGTAGGGGTCTTGGATAAACGCCAAGGTTATTTATTTCTGTACGATGTTTTCCTTTCCAAGCAACAATTTCGTGTTGGTTAATGTTTAACAGTAAATCTAATTTTTCAATAAACAGTTCATCATAATCTTGCAAATTATATCCAAACAAAGGGAATGATTCTATAAAAGAACCTCTGCCTGCCATTATTTCTGCTCTTCCGTTTGAAATTAAATCGAGTGTTGCGTATTGCTGAAATATCCTAACCGGATCTGCTGAACTTAATACAGTAACAGCACTTATAAATTTTATTTTTTTTGTAATGCTTGCGGCTGCGGCTAATATAATTTCAGGAGAAGAAATTACGTAATCTTCTCTATGATGTTCTCCTAATGCAAATACATCTAATTCTATATCATCGGCAAGTTTGGCTTCTTGTAATAATTCTTGTATGCGTTTATGTGCATTGTGGGCGTTACCTGAGGTTTTATCGGGAGTTATTTCTCCAAAAGTGCTTATTCCAAATTCCATTATACAAAAGTATTAAACTACTTTGCATAATTATTTTAAGTGCATGTAAATTTCGGGCTTCGAAAATTTTATTTGTGCATTTGTTTTCGTTCTTGCTGGCGTTTTTCTAATTCTTTTTTTACTTCGTTAGTAAAATCTCTTTCTATTGTATATACTTTATTGGCTCGCACATCTGAACCAAGAACTTTTTTAAATTCGGTGAAGTATTTTTTCTTAACGTTTAAAATTGCTTCATCAGAAGCTATTTCATTGGTTTTATTATTTTGCCTTGCTTGTTTTAGCTCATTAATATAATTGAAATAAACAGGCCAAAACATTTGGGCTTCATTGGTGGTAAGGTCTAACTGTTTGGTAATATATGCTATTTTTAAACCTTGCAATCCTGCCCCACCATTTTTATTTTGTGCCGGCGGTTGTTGAGAGAAAGCAACAATACAGCCTATAAGAAAAAATATGAGTAAAGTTTTTTTCATTTAATATAAAATTAATTAACTGTTTAATTTTGCTGTAATAGTGCTTTTTTGAGAAACATCTCCACTATTGTTTATATATTCTTGCAATTCTTCGTCGCTTAATAATTGCATTTCATTACTTATATATATGCTATCTGCATTAAATATATTTGTACTTGTATTTGTGGCTTCATCATTAGTTACTTCAGAATGTGTTTGATGTGTGTTTAAATAACTTTGTAATTCTTCATCACTTAATTTATTTACTTCATTACTTAAATTAAAAGTATTTTTTTTATGCCCTGCCGAATACATAAAAGCTCCGGTAACTAAAACGCCCGCCATAACCGCAGCTGCAGCATAGTTAAACCATTTATGAATTATATTTAATGAAATAACTTTTGCTTTGCGTTGAACTTTTACGCCTTCTATACTTTGTAAAGATTCAAAATAATATTTTGGAACGTGATAGGTGTTTTCTTTTGAAAGTGTAGCTAAAACAGGAGCTGTTTCATTTAACTCGGCAATTACTTCTTGCTTGCGAATTTTATTTATTATTTTTTCTGCCAAGCCATTAAAATAATTAGCAGAAACGGTATAAATGTTACCGTTTATTGCAGATAAGAATGCTTGTGTTTTAATTTTACTCAAAGATTCTTTTAAAAAATTATCAAAATAATTTTCGGGTAATTTGTACGGCACTTTGTTTGAAAGTGTAGCTAAAACAGGTGCAAATTCTTTTAATTCGTTTAATATAGTAGCTCTATTTTCCATTTCAACACACAATAGACGGCTTTTTTATAGCTTGGTTTAATTGTTTTAATTGATTTTTAATTATTTTTTATAAAGTCTTCAATTTTTTTGGCTGCATGGTGGTAACTTGCCTTTAAAGCCCCCTCGCTGGTTTCAAGTATTTTACTCATTTCTTCGTAAGGCATTTCATCGTAATAACGTAAATTAAATACCAATCTTTGCTTTTCGGGTAGTTGCTGAATGGCTAACTGTAGTTTCCATTCTAACTTATTACTGTCAAAATTATCTTCTGCTTTTATTTTATTACTTAAACCACTTTCAATATCGTTTAAAGATACAGCCGTTTTTTTCTTTTGTTGTTCTATAAATGTTAAACATTCATTAGTTGCAATTCGGTATATCCAAGTATATAACTGGCTATCTTCTCTAAAATTTTCTAAACCTTTCCACATTTTAATAAAAACATTTTGTAATACATCGTCTGCATCATCATGCACTACGACCATTCTTCTTATTTGCCAGTATAGTTTTTCCTGATATTTTTTTACAATGGAAGTAAATGCTTTTTCTTTTGTATCGGGTTGGTGAAATTCCTGTAATAACTCTTTATCGTCAATTATCATGCAAGCAAGTTAAAATAATTAAACAAAATACAAGTATAGACAATTCCTCTATTACAAAGTTTAATTCTCATTAATGCTGGGTAAAGCTTTATTTTTCTAAAAAATCAGTTTTTTTTAAAACCCTTTATACCCCTACCTTTGCCGCCAATTTAAGCATACCTGTAAATTCAAAACCTAAAATATATGGCCTCAAAAGGTAAGATTAAACAAATTATTGGTGCGGTGGTTGACGTACATTTTGCTAACGACAACACTTTGCCGGATATTTATAATGCCTTAGAATTAAAGAAAGAAAACGGAGATACTTTGGTATTAGAAGTGCAACAACATTTGGGTGAAGATAGTGTTCGTACCATTGCAATGGACGGAACCGAAGGTTTAGTTCGTGGAATGGAAGTAGTTGATACCGGAAAAGCTATTGCAATGCCAACAGGCGAAGGTATTAATGGCCGTTTATTTAATGTAACCGGAGATGCTATTGATGGTTTGCCACAAGTAAGCAAAGCAAATGGTCGCCCTATACATGCAACTCCTCCTTCTTTCGAAAACCTAAGTACTTCAACTGAAGTATTGTTTACAGGTATTAAAGTAATTGATCTTATTGAACCTTATGCAAAAGGTGGTAAAATTGGCTTGTTTGGTGGTGCTGGAGTGGGTAAAACCGTATTAATTCAAGAATTAATTAATAATATTGCCAAAGGTCATGGAGGTTTATCTGTATTTGCTGGTGTAGGAGAAAGAACACGTGAGGGGAATGATTTGCTTCGCGAAATGATTGAAGCAGGCATTATGAAATATGGCGATGCGTTTAAACACAGCATGGAAGAAGGCGGATGGGATTTGAGTAAAGTAGATATGGAAGGGTTAAAAGATTCTAAAGCAACTTTCGTATTCGGACAAATGAATGAACCTCCGGGTGCACGTGCTCGTGTGGCTTTAAGTGGTTTAACTATTGCAGAATATTTTAGAGATGGAGATGGTACAGGAAAAGGTAAAGACATTCTTTTCTTTGTAGATAATATCTTCCGTTTTACACAGGCAGGTTCCGAGGTTTCTGCTCTTTTAGGTCGTATGCCTTCTGCGGTGGGATATCAACCAACATTAGCTACAGAAATGGGATTAATGCAAGAGCGTATTACTTCAACCAAAAACGGTTCAATTACTTCTGTACAAGCAGTTTATGTACCTGCCGATGACTTAACAGATCCAGCCCCTGCAACTACCTTTGCTCACTTAGATGCTACAACAGTATTAAGCCGTAAAATTGCCGATTTAGGTATTTATCCTGCGGTAGATCCGTTAGATTCTACTTCAAGAATTTTAACTCCTGCAATTGTTGGAGAAGCTCATTATAATACAGCCGATAGAGTAAAATTAATTTTACAACGTTATAAAGAATTACAAGATATTATTGCAATTCTTGGCATGGATGAATTGAGTGATGAGGATAAAATGACTGTTGCACGTGCAAGAAAAGTACAACGTTTCTTATCTCAACCATTTCACGTAGCAGAACAATTTACCGGCTTAAAAGGTGTATTTGTAAGTATCGAAGATACCATTAGAGGTTTTAATGCAATTATGGATGGAGAAGTTGATGAATACCCGGAAGCAGCATTTAACCTTGTAGGTACTTTAGAAGATGCTATTGAAAAAGGTAAAAAATTAATGAATTAAGAAAGTAGTAGTTAGTAGATAGTATGTAGTAGTTAGTAAAGCCAATTCAGTTATGAATAAATTTAAAGAATTAATTGTTTGGCAGAGAGCTATTGAATTGTGTGAAATTGTTTATTTACTGACTAATCAATTTCCAAACGATGAAAAGTTTGGATTAACTGCTTAAATAAAAAAATGTGTTGTTTCTGTAGCATCCAATATTGCAGAGGGTGCAGGAAGAAATTCAAAGAATGAATTTAAACATTTTCTAAGTATAGCATTGGGTTCAAGTTATGAATTAGAAACGCAATTAATATTAGCAAACAGGTTTAATTATTTTAATAAAATACAGTTAGAAGCGTTTTAGTCAAATTAGATGAAATTCAAAAAATGATAATAGGATTGCAAAAATCATTATCAAACTAACTACTAACTACTAAATTCTAACTACTAAATTCTAACAATGACTTTAGAAATATTAACACCCGAAAAAAAATTGTATAGCGGCGAGGTATATGGAGTACAATTACCCGGAACAGATGGTTTGTTTGAAGTATTAAATAACCACGCACCTTTAATTAGTGCATTGGGTAAAGGAAGTGTAAAAATATTAATAAGCAAATCAAACACAGAAAATTATACTATAAGTGGTGGCTTTGTAGAAGTGTTAAATAATAAAGCTACAGTATTAGTAGAAAATGTAAAAGAAGCGTAATAAAATAGTTAGATACTTTGAAATATATCGGTAGCCTTCAAGCAATAATTTGAAGGCTTTTTTTATGGATTTGTACGAATTAAATTTTTAATTGCGTCTAATTTTATATCAATATTTTTTTTAATAGCAATTGAAGAAGGCGGAACATATACATCGGGCAAAACACCTCTTCCGTTTTTAGCTCTATTTGCATTTAATACAACTTTAAACAAAGGCAATCTAATACGCAAATGTGAAGTTGGTATAATAATATCAGGAATTTGCATAGCCGTATTACCATAATAACCGCCGCCCGTTTCTTCACCAACTATTGTAACATTGTGTTGCCCTTTCATTATTCCGGCAAACATACTTGCAGCACTATAAGTATAACCACCTGTTACAATATAAATATGCCCATTAAAATGATGTTTTGTTTTTAATTTAAAATAATGTTCTTCCGATTGTTGTTGATGGTAATTGCCATCTGCTTTTTTAGTAGTAAGAAAATTTAAGTTTAGCCATTGTATAATACCGGGATGAATATATTTTTTGTATGCTAATTTTCTTGTAACGGCTTCTACAGTATCGCCAATATTAAAAGTTGTATCTTTTACATACTGCGTAAGTTTCACAAAATTATCTACGTTGCCGCCACCATTTTCTCTTAAATCTATTATTAAATTGTTTAAATTGTTTTTATGAATAGCTCGGAAAGATTGCCTGAAAAATTTTTTAAGTTTTGCTCTGCCAAAAGTTGTTAAACGCATATAAGCAGCACTAAAAGAAGTATCAATACTTAATGAACGTTTTTGTTGTAATGCAGAAATTTTAATTCTTTTTTCAATAGGTGGGCTTAAAGAAATAATACTATCTTTTTTTGTAACTGTATCTTTTTTTAATGTAAAGTTTGAAAGAATAGTTTGTTGTTTATTGCCTAATGAATCTATATAATTAATGCTGTAATTTTTTTCTAATCCAAATATATTTTTATACCATCCGCCAAAGTTTCCACTTATAACTTGATACTTGTAATTAGTAGCATATCCATCTGTACTAATATAAGGAAACATAGATGTAGTAATGGTTTCAATAGTTTTTCCGTTGATAGAAGTAATAACGGTACCGGGCTTTAGTTGCTTATTATTTTTTAATAAATTCCCTAAAACCACCATGCTATCTTGCCAAACTTTTATGCTTAAAGGAAATGCTGGATAAATATGTTTGAATGCTTGTTTATTATATTGTTTTGAAAAACGAACCGAAGTATGTCCACAATGAATACCACTTATAATATAAGCAACTTTATTACGAAACTCAACCTCCGTTAATGAATCTGTAATGCTATTTATAACAGTATTAAATCTTGCATCTAAAGAATCTTTGGTTGTGTACCAATAAAGAGATGGATGATTGGCTTCTAAAATTTTTTTAAGCAACACAACATCTTCTTTTAATTTTTGTGCAGCATATTTTTGATTGAATTGATAGTGTGCAGTTCTTGTTAAAGAGCAAGAAGTGAAAGATAAAAATATTATTATATGAAAAAATATATTACTGCATTTTTGCATTGCAAAGCATGTGTTATTTTGTAAAAGCATTCCAGCCTTGTGCAGTAATATTGTGTGTACTACCACCTTTGGTTTGCAGTTTGTAACCTTGCTCTGCATCGGTAGTGTAGCCAATTACACTTATCTCTTCATTCAAAACAATTTTATCGTAATCTTCTTGCTTTAAGGTAAAAATAAGTTCATAATCTTCTCCGCCGTTTAATGCACAAACGGTAGGGTCTAAACCAAATTTAAATGCAGCGTTTTTGGCAGCATCGTGTATAGGAATTTTTTCTTCGTACACAACACAACCCAAATTGCTTTGTTTGCATATATGTAAAACTTCGCTGCTTAAGCCATCACTTACATCCATCATAGCAGTTGGTGTAATATCATTTTCAGCAAAAAAATTAATAATATCTTTTCTTGCTTCAGGTTTTAATAACCTTCCTACAATATAATCTTCACCTTCAAGGTCTGGTTGTATTTGCGGATTTTCTAAATAAATTTTCTTTTCTCTTTCCATTAAAGTTAAACCTAAAAAAGCTCCGCCTAAATCTCCGCTAACACAAATTAAATCTCCTTTTTGTGCAGTATTTCTTTTTATAAATTTATCGGTTTGTACTTCGCCAATAGCTGTAACAGATATAATAAATCCTTTATTTGATGAAGAAGTATCTCCACCAACTAAATCAACGCCATATTTTTCGCAAGCTGCATAAACACCTTCGTAAAATTCATCTAATGCTTCAATACTAAAACGATTGCTAATACCAATGCTGATGGTTATTTGTGTAGGTGTTGCATTCATTGCATACACATCGCTAATATTTACAATTACACTTTTATAACCTAAATGTTTTAAAGGTGTGTACATTAAATCGAAGTGAATGCCTTCAATTAATAAATCGGTTGTAACAACAGTTTGTTTGCCAAAATGATCTATAACGGCTGCATCATCTCCAACACTTACAACGGTTGATGCATTTTGTATTTCAAAATTTTTGGTGAGATGTTCAATTAAACCAAACTCTCCCAATGCTGATATTTCTGTTCTGTTAGGCATATAAGTACGATTTACGAAGTACGATTTACGAAGTACAATTTACGAAGTACGATTTACGAAGTACAATGTATAAAGTACTATATATTTAAAAAGTATTTTAATTGTTTATTTTATTTCTTGTGGTAGTAATAGAAGTAACTATAATTTTCAAAATTTCAGTTCCTTCATTGATTAAAGTTTTTAATTGTTCTTTGTATGTTAGATTAAACTCAGCCAACAATTCAAGGAAATAAATTGACTCATCGCATTCTTCTTCTACAATTTTTAATTTATTTATGAAATCGGCATTTGATTTAGCTCTTCTTGCTGCTCTATAATTAGCTCCAACAGAAGATGAGCAACGAACTATTTGTGCAAAATAATGTTTATTAACTCTTGAATCTGGCATATCTATAATTAGTTTCCCAACCGATACAGCAAACATAAATGTTCGAGCTTTTAAATCTTGCATAGCATGTAATATTTTACTTCATAATTCATATTCGTACTTCACACTTTGTACTTCGTACTTTTCTACACTTCTCCTCCGTTTACAATTTTTACAACTTCATCATGAATTTTTCCATTGGTAGCAATTAAACCTGGTTGATATGGGTTATAATATTTTCCTGTAAGGTCTGTAACTTTTCCGCCTGCTTCTTCTACAATTATAAAACCTGCTGCACTATCCCATGCACTTAATTTGTGTTCGTAAAAACCATCAAATCTTCCGGCAGCTACCCAACATAAATCTATTGCTGCACTGCCTAATCTTCTTACAGGAATTCCTTTTCTAATAAATTTTTCAAATACTTGCAATGGACCGTTGGGCGTATCTAAATAGGTGTAAGGAAAGCCTGTAACCAAACAACTTTTTATTACTTCTGTTTTATTGCTTACAGAAATTTTTTTATTGTTTAGTGTTGCACCTTGCCCACGTTCTGCAAAATAAAATTCATTAATAAACGGGTTAAATACAGCACCCATTTGCATTTTACCATTTTTTTCTATCCCAATACTTACACAACAAATAGGAATACCGTTGGCATAATTTACAGTGCCATCAATAGGATCAATAATCCATTTGTATTCACTTTCTTGAATTATTTCTCCCGCTTCTTCACTTAAAATATAATGATCGGGAAATTCTTTTTTAATTACATTTAAAATAGCTTCTTCGCTTTTATGATCTACTTCTGTAACTAAATTATTAATTCCTTCTTTATTAGAAACAGTAAAATGCTTGTCAAAATATTCTTTCATTATGGCAGCACCTGCTTCTGTTGCTTTTATAAGAGTTTGTTGTAATAACATACGGCAAATATACGTTTGCATATAGTAATATTTGTTATTTGGCAGCTTGTGTGTAAACACATTACTTCGTACATAATAAGTTTAAATTGTTAGTTTCTGTTATTATAGTTAATTACAATGTAAAATATTTTCTGGGGCAATGTTTAGCCTCAGTACAAAATGCTTTAGTTGAAGTTGAAGCAGAAATTATTGTGGTTGATAATGCTTCTGCCGATGATAGTTGCACGTATTTAAAAACACGTTTCCCGTTTGTAAAACTAATAGAGAATAAAACCAATACAGGTTTTGCAAAAGCTTGTAATGCAGGTGCAGCAATAGCTTCAGGAGAATTTATTTTATTTTTAAACCCCGATACTTTAGTTGATGAAAACGCCATAAAAGAAAGTATTGCCTTTATTAAAACTAAAAAAAACGCTGGTGCAGTTGGTGTGCAAATGATTGATGGAAGCGGGAAATTTTTACCAGAAAGTAAAAGAGCTTTCCCTTCAATAATTTCTTCGTTTTATAAACTAACAGGGCTTGCAACTTTATTTTCTTCTTCAAAAAAAATTAATAAATACGGCTTAGGTAATTTAAATAAAAATGAAATACATGAAGTAGATGCTTTGTGCGGTGCATTTATGTTAATGTATAAAAATGTATTTACTGTATGTAATGGTTTTGATGAAAACTTTTTTATGTACGGAGAAGATATTGATTTAAGTTATCGTATAAAACAATTAGGTTATAGTAATTATTATTTAGGGAATTTATCTGTTATTCATTTTAAAGGAGAAAGTATTGGCAAACCGAATATTAAATACACTAAAATATTTTATGGTGCAATGAAGGTTTTTGTTGAAAAACATTATGCAAAAACCGAAGCAATAAAATATGCAACAGTTGTTAAATGGTTAATTAATATAACTGCTATTGCAGCATTTATAAAACAATGGATGAATAAAAAATTATTGCCTTTATTAGATGTTGCAATTGTTTATACTTCACTTTTTATTGTAAAAAAAACTTGGATTGTTTACATAAAAAACGGAGTTGAGTTTGATACTCATTTTATAACTTATGCTATACCACTTTACACTATTGCGTTTGTGTTAGCTGCAGCAATTGCAGGTATGTACGATAATTTTTATAAACCCTCAAAAGCTTTGCTGTCTTCAGTTTCGGCAACTGTGGTTTTATTGGCTTTTTATTCTTTATTGCCCGAGAATATTCGTTTTTCAAGAGGCGTTGTGTTAGTAGGAAGTATTGTTGCAACTGTTTTAATTACTTTAAGTAGATGGGTTTTATTGCAATTTAAAATTGGTAACTATCAAAACTTTTCATTATTAAAATCGGTTGTTGTTGGCGGTAAAGATGATGCTGAAAATATTGTTGTTATTTTAAAAGAATTTAATCGGAACGAAAAAATAATTGCAAACATTTCTGCAACTAATTATGCTAAAGAATTAAAAGAAAATATTACTCGTTTAAATATTACCGAAATAATTTTTTGCACTCCGAAATTATCTGTACACGAAATAATTTTTTTAATAAAACAATATAATGAAGATTGTTGCTTTTCGTTTTACAATACTTCAACCAATACCATAATAAACAGTTACAACAAAAACGAAACAGGTATTTCGTACAGCATTAATGGTTCATTCAATCTTTCAATGCCATATTATAAAAGATTAAAACGGTTGGTAGATGTTGTGGCATCTTTTATTTTACTGCTAACTTTTCCGTTGCAACTTTTATTTATTAAAAATGGTTTCAACGCAATTAAAAACTGTTGGCAAATTTTTATAGGTTACAAAACATTTGTTGGCTATTATTCCTACAACAACCATCTTCCGTATATAAAACCTTCTGTAATACAATGTTCATCAACAAAAAAAATATTAGATGAAACTATTTTAAATCAAGCCGATAAACAGTATGCAAAAGATTATGATTATTTAACCGATATTAAACTCATATTTTTTAATTACAAACTGCTTGGCAAATAAGTTATTAGCATACACTATTTTTGCACTATTATTATTAGCTTCGTAATACACACCAATTCAACCGAATGGCCCTAATTGAAATAAAACTACCTAAAACAATTACTAAAGCTTTAGGCTTGCCAGAAAATAACATTCGCAGGCAACAACTAAAAGTTTTAAAAAAATTATTACGCAAAGCACAGTTTACAGAATTTGGTCAGCAATATCGGTTCGATGAAATTTTATTAAGCAAACATGTTGGCAAAAAATTTCAAGAATTAGTACCAACATATAATTACGATACTATATACAACCAATGGTGGCAACGCACATTAAACGGCATACCCGATGTTTGTTGGCCCGGTAAAATAAAATACTACGCATTATCATCGGGCACATCTGAAGCTGCAAGCAAATACATTCCAATAACTAATGATTTATTAAAAGGAAATAAAATTGTAATGATAAAACAATTACTATCATTACGTTCTTATGAAAATGTTCCTTTAACCTCTGTAAGCAAAGGATGGCTTGCATTAGGCGGCAGCACACAATTACAAAAAGGCACCGGATATTTTGCCGGAGATTTAAGTGGCATTACTGCTAAAAAAGCACCAATATGGTTTCAGCCATTTTACAAACCCGGAAAAAAAATTGCTAAAGAAAAAGATTGGAATAAAAAATTAAAAGACATTGTTGAAAAAGCACCACAATGGGATATTGGTTTTGTGGTTGGTGTACCTGCTTGGGTACAAATGTGTATGGAAATGATTATTGAAAAATACCAACTCAATAACATACACGAAATGTGGCCCAACTTAGATTTTTTTGTGCATGGCGGTGTAAGTTTTGAGCCCTATAAAAAAGGATTTGAAAAACTATTAGGCAAACCCATTACCTACATTGAAACATATTTAGCAAGCGAAGGTTTTATTGCCTATCAAGATAAGCAATATGCAAAAGGAATGAAGTTGGTTTTGAACGAACATATTTTTATGGAATTTGTTTCTTTTGATGATAATAATTTTGATAATGATGGAAATTTATTATCAAACGCAAATGCTTTAATGGTGCATGAAGTAGAAGAAAATAAAGATTATGCTTTGCTAATAAGCACTACTGCCGGAGCGTGGCGTTATTTAATTGGAGATACCATAAGGTTTATAAATAAAGAACGTGGTGAAATAATTATAACAGGAAGAACCAAACATTTTTTAAGTTTGGTAGGAGAACATTTAAGTGTAGATAATATGAACAAAGCCATACAATTGGCAAGTGAAGAATTAAATATTTCTATACCCGAATTTACTGTTGCAGGAATACCTTACAATAATTTCTTTGCACACCAATGGTACATTGCATGCAACAATAACAATGTAAATGCAGAGGCATTAAAAAATATTATTGACGAAAAATTAAAACAGTTGAATGATGATTATGCTGTTGAAAGAAAAAGTGCATTAAAAGAAATTTTTGTAGAAGTATTAACGCCACAACAATTTATGGATTTTATGAAACTAAAAGGTAAAGTTGGTGGCCAACATAAATTTCCGCGAGTATTAAAAGGTAAAATGTTGCAAGAGTGGCAACATTTTTTAAAAAAAGAGTTAGTATAAAAATATATTAAAAATAATTGCATGCTTGCAGCTTTGATAAAAGGATTGGCACTTGGTTTATTGCTTTCAGTATCAGTGGGGCCAATTATTTTTTCTATAATAAAACAAAGCATTAATAAAGGGCACAAAGCAGGATACATTTTTGTTGCAGGCATTTCTGCCAGCGATATTACAATGGTTTTAATATGCAATTCATTTGCAACATTGTTTGCAACACTTTTAAAACATGAAAAAACAATTGCCATAGGCGGAAGTATTTTTTTAATGATACTTGGTGTATATTCTCTGTTTTTTAAAAAACCAACTTCAGTAGGAGATGATCATTTAAAACCTACATCATTTAAAAACCACCAACTTTTAGGAATATTTTTTTCAGGTTATTTAATGAATATTTTAAACCCCGGTGCCTTATTATTTTGGTTTGCATGGAGTGCCGCAATTTTAGCAGATGCTGCAGCAACTGCACATCCTGTTCAATATCGTTTTCTTGTATTTGGTACTTGTTTAGCTGTTGTTTTATTAACAGATATTGCCAAAGTTTTATTGGCAGGAAAAATTAGATCTAAACTTACACCTAAAAATATGCATCGCATAGATCAGTTGCTGGGTATGGTTTTAATAGGTTTTGGTATTGCATTGCTTTATGGCGTTTTAGAGTTTGGCAATAAACTACACTAATAAGTTTTAACTTTTAAATTTCTGTTTAATGAAAATTTGATATTAATTTTCGTTAATGAAACAATTGCTTACTTTAATTTTTATTTTATTTTTTCTTACAACATTTTCTCAAACAAAAGAATGGATGGTTTTACAAAAGAAAGGAGTAACTATTGAAACGTTTTTTCCTAATAAATACATAACCTTTCAATTAGATAATTTACAATGGATTGAAGGCGAAATAAAAGCAATACGAAACGATTCTATTTTTATAAATCAAAAAATAGCAAGAATAGTGGGCAATGCTTGGGGTTTGCCTGTAAGAGATACTGTTGCATTGGGTTTGCTGGAATATAAGATTAATCAAATTTATGCATTGCCTTTAAAAAACCAGCAATTAGGCGTTATAACAAGTGGTGCAATTTTTCAGGTAGCAGGTGCAGGATACATAGTTTTAAATACTGCTAATTGTTTAATTCAAAATCAGAGTTTTTTTACAACACAAAATATTACCAACATTAGTATTGCAGCAGGCGTATTTTTATTTGGAAAAATTTTACAATGGAATCATCCTTCAAAAGTAATTTTAGGGAAGAAGTACATATTAAAAAATATTAAAATGGGTGAATGATGCCATGAAAGCAGAACTTTGAACCGAGCGTGGCAACCAGCGATGCCATAAGACACAAATGCTTGTAACAAAAAAAAATAATGAACCAAAAACAAAACAATAAAAAAAGTTTCCTGAAGAAATTATGGAAGTTTATTAAAAGAGCTTTTATAATTTGTTTTGCAACATCATTAATATATACCATTATTTGCCGTTGGTTAATGCCGCCAATAACTGTTACGCAAATTGCAAATTCGTTTACTTATGGTTTAAAAAGAGATTATGTTGGTTGGAATGAAATATCGTACAACGTAAAGCTGGCGGCCATTGCAAGTGAAGACCAAAGTTTTCCGGATCATAATGGATTTGATTGGGATGCGATTAAAAAAAGTTTAAACCCGCCGAAGAAAAAGAAAAATAGAAAAACAAAAATTCCTTTGGGTGGTGCTGCAAGTACTATTTCTCAGCAAACGGCTAAGAATGTTTTTTTATGGCAAGGAAGTGGTGTTACCAAGTACATTCGTAAACTTCCTGAATTTTATTTTACAGGTTTAATAGAATTGGTTTGGGGTAAAAAAAGAATTTTAGAAGTGTATTTGAATACTATTGAAATGGGTCCCGGAATTTTTGGTATTGAAGCAGCAGCACAACAATATTTTCATAAACATGCAAAAGATTTAAGTAGAGAAGAAGCTGCAAAAATTATTGCTTGTTTACCTAATCCTAAAAAATTTTCTGTTGTGCCTGCAAGTACCAGAGTTGCTTGGAGGTATCCGCAAATACTGCGTGAAATGCATAATATTGAAGATGATGAAGATGTTTTAAATATTATAAAATAATATTATTTATTGTTTCTATTGCTTTTTGTAATCTTTCTTCATAATTACCACTTATATCAACCCATGGTGTGTTTTGATTGATGAGTATGTCTTTATAAATTTTGTATAATTCTTTGCGTGGTTGCTCGTTTGGGTATTCTCTTAATTCATCTTTAACCCAAGGCAAATCAATATTGCAAAGCAAATACAAATGGTATTTTCTTTTTACAATTTCATCTAAAATAAATTGATGGCATTTACCAAACACATACTCGCACCAAACTTTCATTACATACATATCGGTGTCAATGAAGAGTAATGGTGAATGGTGAGTGGTGAGTGGTGAGTTTACATTATTCACAATTAACGATTCACGATTTACGTTTTCAATATACTTCTCTTCTAATTCTAATTGCCCTTTTGCTATGGTTAATAAATCTTCAAAAGAATAATTTGTTCCATGCTGCAATAAGTATTCTCTTGCAAACTCAGGACAGCATTGTGTTTTATAGTGTTGTGCCAACAAAGTACATAAGGTACTTTTGCCTGTGCTTTCAGGGCCAATAACAACAATTTTTTTTATTTCTTTTTGCTCCATTCGGGTTTATGTTTCAATACTTTTTTATAAATAATGCAATCTTCGGTATGTGCTCCATGTAAAAAACCAATGCTCATTAAAAATTCGTTTACAATTTCTCCACCAGTAAATTTAAAATGTTGCTTAAATATTTTTACCCATTCTTCTTTTGTTTTAGGATGATGATGTTGCAACCAATTTTTAAATGAACCAAATTCTTTTTGAAGTAATAAAACAGTTTTTGCATTTTCTATAGCTGCATTTATTTTTAGTTTGTTGCGAATAATGCCTGCATCGTTTAATAAACGGGTTATATCTTTTTCTTTATACAAAGAAATTTTTTTTATGCTGAAATGATGATAAGCTTTACGAAAATTTTCTTGTTTGTTTAAAATAGTTGTCCAACTTAAACCTGCTTGGTTTATTTCTAAAATTAATCTTCCAAATAATTCATTATCATCTTCTATCGGAAAACCATAATACTCATCGTGATAAATTTTGTTAAGATTATTTTTATCGGTTATTGTTTTAATATAGTTGCAGTATGACATGTTATTGTTTGTTTAAATGTTCGTTTGCTTTTTTCATCCAAGATAATAAACCAAATATGGCAATAATTAAAATAACTACATATTGAAGGCTTGTAAACACTAATGTTTTTACAAAATATAATGGTACAGATGCTATATTGGTTGCTATCCACCACCACCAACTTTCTACTTTTTTCTTAGCCATTAACCACATGCCTGTGTATGCTGTAGAGCTTGCAAACGCATCTGCCCAAGGTATTGCACCTTCTGCAAAACTTTTTTTGGCAGCAGTTAAAGCAAAATAAATAGCAATATAAAATGATGTAAAAAAAAGTAGTTGCTGTATCCATTCTTTTTTATTGCTATAAGTAATATGTAAAATAGTTGTGTGGCTTACTCTATCTTTCCTTGTCCATAACCACCAACCGTAAATACTCATTATTGTGTAATAAAAATTTACACTTGCTTCGCCCAATAAATGGTATTTAAAACTTATGATGATATAAATAATTGTATTTATTAATCCAATCGGGTACACCCAAATATTTTCTTTTTTACTTAACCAAACACTTCCAATTCCTGCAAACACAGCAATATATTCGTACCATGTTGTGTTTTGTAATCCGTTAGTAAGGTCTTGCCAAATATTCATTATAGTTAATCTTTAAATTAAAGTAAAGATAATTGTGTATGATAGTGTTAATTATAAAACTATATTTTTTAATGAGTTGAGTTGAAAAATAAATTTCGTGTAAAGTAAATTTAATTTTATAGGGTTCGTTATTTTTAATTTTTATATCACCATTAAAACTAATCAGTATGATACGCACAGCAACTGCCGTATGGAACGGTTCTGGCAAAGAAGGTAAAGGAATTGTAAGCACACAAAGCGGTGTGTTAAGTAATACACAATATTCATTTGTTTCTCGTTTTGAAAATGGCATAGGCACTAATCCTGAAGAATTAGTAGCTGCAGCTCATGCAGGATGTTTTGCCATGAAATTAAGTTTTGTATTAGGTGCAGCAGGCTTTACACCCGAAGCATTACATGTTAAATGCGAATTAGAATTTAAAGATGGCTCAATTACAAAATCACATTTAATTGTTGAAGGAAAAATTGAGAACATAAATAAAGATCAATTTAATACAGCAGTAAAAGATGCAGAAGCTAATTGCCCTATAAGCAAATTATTAAACACTGCTATTTCTTCTGAAGCAATTTTATTATAATTTTTTTGTTGTTCTGAGTAAGTAATAATTATTTTATTTACTTGGAACAACTTATTGTTTATGAATGATTGTGTATATACTTATGTGTAACATTTGGTTTCTTTAAACTAAAATATTTTTTTTTAGTCTTAGTAAAACTAAAATGTAACAATGCAACGTAAAACTATTTGCAGTATATTTTTATCGAGTTCATTATTTGTATGTGTTGGTTTGTTTGGTCAAGATAAATCGTATTTTAAATTATCAGGTAGTTATTTAACTAATTCTGTTTATAACGGAAGAAAAGATTCTACAATACTTCCTTATATTATACCATCAATTACTTATTACGATAAAAGTGGTTTTAATATTGGTACTTCTATTTATTATTTAAACAGTGCAAACGCTCAACGTGTAGATTTAGTTTCTATTGATGCAGACTACGATTTTAAAATTGCTAATCAAGTTAATGGAAGTATTTATGCAAGCAAATATTTTTATAATGCAAACAGTACTTCGGTGCGTGGAGATTCAAAAGGAACTTTAGGAGGAAGTATTAGTTATGAAAATAATATTATTTCTGTTAGTGGAGATGCAAGTGTTTTATTTTCCGATAAAAGCGATTTTCTTTTTACTCCATCGGTTTATCACACTTTTAATTTTGGAGATGAAAATAACGCATGGGCTATTGCACCAACTATAACAGCTAATATTGGTACATTAAATTATTACAAACAATACTTTCAAAATATAGATAAAAAAAGAAGAAGAGTTTTGCCCCAATTAGTACAATTTAAAAATGCAGATGGAGTTTTGTTGTTAGATTACGAATTATCGTTACCCATAACTTATGATGGTAAGGGTTGGGGTTTATACATTACGCCAACTTATGCTATTCCACAAAGCCCTATACAAGTTACAACACCCGGCGGTAATATTTTTAGAACCGAAAAATTAGAAAATAGTTTTTATGCCGAATTTGGTTTGTATGTTACGTTTTAAATAATTAAGCAACTATTTCCCAAACTTCTTTACCGCGTAATAATTTATCTAAATTTCCTTTGCCTTTGGTAGCAATAATTTCTTCAATTTGCATTGCCATTACATCTTCGTAGCAAGCACGTTCTGTTTGATAGAAAACACCAAATGGCCTTGGGTAAAAACCTTCGTTTTTATTGAGGTTATCAAACATTCTTATAAGTATTTGTGCTTTGTAAAAATCTTTTTCATCATGTATCCATAAATCATCTGCACTAATACCATTTCCTAATTCAACTACAACTGGGTTTAATCCATCTAACTTAATTCCTTTGTTTTTGTTAGCACCAAATACTAATGGCTGCCCTTGTTCAAGGTATAAACCTGTATCTTGTTTGGTTCCTTTTTCTGTAAAAATTTCAAAAGCTCCATCATTAAATATATTGCAATTTTGATATATTTCAACAAAAGAAGATCCTTTGTGTTGGTGTGCTCTTGTAAGAACAGTTTGTAAATGTTTAGGGTCTCTATCCATACTACGTGCAATAAAACTTGCATCTGCACCCATTGCTAATGCTAACGGATTAAATGGATGATCAATACTTCCAAACGGAGTTGATTTTGTTATTTTGTGTTCTTCAGATGTTGGAGAATATTGCCCTTTGGTTAAACCATAAATTTGGTTATTAAACACCAACATATTTACATCAAAATTTCTGCGAAGCAAATGAATGGTATGGTTGCCACCAATACTCATACTATCACCATCGCCACTTACAATCCAAACACTTAGTTCGGGTCTTGCAGCTTTTAAGCCACTTGCAATTGCAGTAGCACGCCCATGAATGCTGTGCATACCATAAGTATTCATGTAATAAGGAAAACGAGATGAGCAACCAATGCCCGAAATAATTACAATATTTTCTTTAGGAACACCAATACCCGGCATTACTTTTTGTACTTGTGCAAGAATAGAATAATCTCCGCAACCGGGGCACCAACGTACTTCCTGGTCTGTTGCAAAATCTTTAGCTGTTAAAGCGGCGGCATTAGTTTGTGTACTCATAATCTTAAAATGATTCAATTCAAAGATAAAGGTAATGAAGAATTAAAAATAGTTATGTTCTTTATTCAATTGATTATTGAATATTGACACTTGAGTTTTACTTATTTCTCCTTATTCAACTCCTCCCAATATTCGGCTGCTCTTCTGGTATGTGGTACTACAATAGTTCCACCAACAATATTAGCAACGGCAAAAATTTCGTACAACTCATCTGTATTAACACCTGTTTCATAAGCTTTACCTAAATGATATTTAATACAATCATCGCAACGCAAAACCATACTGGCAACCAATCCTAACATTTCTTTTGTTTTTTTATTTAATGCACCATCTTCATAAGTATTGGTATCTAAATTCCATAAACGTTTCATCACTAAATTATTCTTACTTAAAATAACATCATTCATTTTGGTGCGGTAATTGTTAAACTCATTTATTAATTCACTCATAATTTTTGTTTTTATAAATGTAGTTTTATTACTTAAAAGTTATTTATCGAAATAAGTAATACTTAAGTTTATAACAAACAATTTTAAAGGCTAAGCAGTATCTTCAATTATAAAATATTAGCAGAATGAGTAGCAAATTTGATTTTGGAATGATAGGCTTGGGAACAATGGGTAGAAATTTATTATTGAATATGGCCGACCACAAATTCTCTGTTATTGGTTTTGATAAAGATGCAACCAAAGCAGCTTCGTTAGAACAAGAATCTAACAACAATCAAAATGTAAAAGGCGTAGTTACATTAAATGAAATGGTGCAACAATTAAAAACGCCACGCCGTATAATGATGTTGGTGCCTGCCGGTAAACCTGTTGATGATGTTATTGAAAGTTTATTGCCATTAATAAATGAAGGAGATGTTGTTATAGATGGAGGAAATTCTTTTTTTGAAGATACTTTACGCCGTATAAAATATTTAGAAGAAAAGAAAATTCATTTTGTGGGAATGGGTGTTAGTGGTGGAGAAAAAGGTGCAAGATTTGGCCCAAGTATTATGCCCGGCGGAGATGTTGAAGCATGGAAACATTTGCAACCTATTTTAGAAGCTATTGCTGCAAAAGTTAATAACGAACCCTGTGTTGCATATATGGGCAAAAATGCTGCAGGGCATTATGTAAAAATGGTACATAACGGAATTGAATATGCAATTATGCAATTAATTAGTGAAGTATATAGTTTATTAAAAAACGGAATACAACTAAACAATAAAGAATTGCACGAAGTTTTTAAAACATGGGATAAAAACGAATTACAAAGTTTTTTAATTGAAATAACTGCTAACATATTTAAACAAAAAGATGATATTACTGGTAATGATTTGGTAGATATGATTTTAGACGAAGCAGGCTCAAAAGGTACTGGTAAATGGACTTCACAAGAAGCAATGAACCTTGGAATTGGTATTCCTACTATTGATATTGCCGTAAGTTTAAGAAATATTTCGGCGTATAAAAGTGAACGCATAACAGCATCAAAAATTTATAACACTTCAACAAACATTAACTCAAACAATAAACAAGATTTTATTAATCAATGTAAAGATGCTTTGTTTGTTGCTACTGTTTTGTGTTATGCTCAAGGTTTGGCTATGTTACATAAAGCATCAGCAGAATATAATTTAGAAATTCCTTTAAACAATGTTGTAAAAATTTGGAGAGGTGGTTGTATTATTCGTTCAACATTATTAGAAAAATTTTATACAGCCTATCAAAACAATAACAACTTAACTAACATTTTATTAGATAAAAATATTGCTGCACTAATTCAACCTAAAATAAATAATTTACAAAAAATAATTATTGCTGCTACTGAAAACGGTATTGCTGTTTCGGGTTTAATGAGTGCATTAGGATACTTAAATGCATACACAACTGCAAATATGCCAACCAATCTAATTCAAGCCCAGCGTGATTATTTTGGTGCACATACTTATCAACGTATTGATAAAGAAGGAATATTTCATACAAAATGGAATGATTAATTTTTAATAATTTTTTTTATGGAAATACAAAACAATATTACCCCAACCATTGTATTTATTTTTGGCGGAAGCGGAGATTTAAACAACAGAAAACTTACACCCGCATTATATAATTTATTTATTGATGAATATTTGCCCCAACAATTTGCCGTTGTTGGTTTAGGAAGAACAAAATATAGTAATGAAGAATTTAGAGAAAAATTATACAATGGCATAAAGCAATTTAGCAGAAGACAAGATAATGGAAATGGTGAATGGAAAAGTTTTAGTGAAAAGATACAATACATTGCAATGGATGGAGAAGATGCAACAGCTTACCAACAACTATCTGCATTTGTAGAAGCAAAACAAAAAGAATGGAATGCTGAAATAAACATATTATTTTATTTAGCAGTTGCACCACAATTAGTTCCAGATATTGTACAAAACTTAGGTAAGCTTCAATTATGCGGTAATACTACATGCACACGCATTGTTATTGAAAAACCTTTTGGTCATAACCTACAAAGTGCCCACGAGCTAAACATATTATTAAAAAACACATTTAAAGAAGAACAGATTTATAGAATAGACCATTACCTTGGAAAAAGCACTGTTCAAAATATTTTAGCATTACGTTTTGCCAATGCTTTGTTTGAACCAATATGGAATAGAAATTATATTGATCATGTACAAATAACCAACGCAGAAATAGTTGGTGTAGAAGAACGTGGTGGTTATTATGAAAAAAGCGGAGCGTTAAGAGATATGGTTCAAAATCATATATTGCAATTAATTTGTATGATTGCAATGGAAGCTCCTGTAAGTTTTGATGCCAATGAAATAAGAAATAAAAAAGTAGATGTTTTAAATGCTATTAGAAAATATACAAAAGAAGAAGTACATGCACGTGCCGTGCGTGGGCAATATGCAGCAGGATGGATGAAAGGAGAAAAAACAAAAGCATATAGAGAAGAAGATAATGTAAACCCTCAGTCAAACACAGAAACATTTGCTTCGGTTAAATTTTTTGTAGATAACTGGCGTTGGCAAGGTGTACCTTTTTATGTTAGAACAGGAAAACATTTGCACGAAAAAACTACACGCATAACTATTCAGTTTAAACAAGCTCCCGATTTTGCTTTTCCACCCGAAGCCTCAGAAACATGGAGGCATAATAGATTAACCATAAGCATTCAACCAGATATGGATGTTCGCATACGTTTTCAAGCAAAAAAACCCGGGCAAGGAATTTTTTTAATGCCCGTAAATATGGTATTCAGTTATAAAAATGATTATGATAATACACATGAACCTGAAGCTTATGAAACATTATTATTAGATGCAATGGAAGGCAATGCTACTTTGTTTATGAGAGATGATCAGGTAGAAGCAGCTTGGAAAATTATTATGCCAATTATTGAAGCATGGGAAGCAAGACCGCCGGTAGATTTTCCTAACTATGCACCCGATAGTTGGGGCCCCGAAGATGCCGAAGCATTAATTGCAAGAGATGGATTTAATTGGGCAAACCTTTAAAGTATCTTTCAATATAATTATTTAAAACTTTAACGTAGTTGTTTTTAAATAGTATATACCTATCTTTTATATTTACAATCTTATTTGTATAGTTAAATGCGAAAATTAATTTTTCTAATAGTATTTACAATTGCATCAAACTTTTCAAAAGCACAAATGTATGATGCCTATGAGCATGCCGGAGAATTTGGTATTAGTGTTGGTGCTGCACATTATTTTGGAGATTTAAATAACACCGCAGCTTTAAACAGACCAAAATTTGCTGCTGGAATTTTTTATAACAGACAGCTTAATAATTATATTTCTATAAAAATTAATGGAAGTTATAGTATGCTCGGATACTCAGATGCATACAGCGAAAACCCTGTACAACGAATTAGAAATTTAAGTTTTAATACTAATGTTTGGGAAATAAGTGCAAGCGGTATATTTAATTTTTTCAGATTTGTTCCGGGCTTTCCTGAATTTAGTTTTACGCCTTACGTTGGTTTAGGAATTGGTGCTTTTAATTTTGATCCGTACACTTATTTAAATGGCGAAAAAATTTATTTACGCCCATTAGGAACAGAAGGGCAAGGAAGTTCGTTATATCCAAACTTAAAACCATATAGCAGTGTTGCTATGTGCATCCCTTTAACCATTGGGTTTAAAAAAGCGTTAAATGAAAGGATGAATATTTTTGCAGAAGTATCGTACAGATTTACCAATACAAATTATTTAGATGATGTTGGTGGTGTATATGCTCCAGATGCTTTTTCTCCGGTTGATGCAAACGGAAATCCATCAACTTGGTTTTTATTGCAAGATAGAAGTTACGAAACTACCAATACACCTATTGGTGTTAAAGGAAGACAAAGAGGTGTTGGAGGTTCTCATAAAGATTCTTATGCAACCTTTCAAATAGGCGTTTCTTTTAACTTACAATCCTATCGTTGCCCTAAAAATTAAATTATTTTTTACTAAATATTTTTGCAAATCTTTTACATTTATTCATTCCATTCACCTGCACCATGCCTTAATATTTTATAAGGTTCATTAGTACAATCAATAACAGTAGAGGGTTTCATTCCTCCAATACCACCATCAATTACTATATCAACAATATTTTTAAAATTTTCATATATTAATTCAGGGTCGGTATATTCTTCTATCATTTCTCCCGGTAACGATGCAGATAAAAGCGGGTGTTGTAATTCATGTACAATAGTTCTTGCAATATTATTATCGGGTATTCTTAAACCAATTGTATTTTTTTTACTCTTTAAAATTTTTGGTACTTCTTTACTTGCAGGTAAAATAAAAGTATAAGGACCTGGTAAATAACTTTTTAATATGCGGTATAAAGCGGTAGAAATACTTTTTGTGTAATTGCTTAAATTACTAAGATCGTAGCAAATAAAACTAAGTTGTGCTTTAGTAGGTTCAATATTTTTTATACGTGCAATTTTTTCTGTGGCTTTATGCTGAAAAATATCGCACCCTAAACCATAAATAGTATCGGTTGGATAAATTATAACACCTCCATCTAACAAACATTCTACCACAGTTTTAATGTGGCGTATATTGGGATTATCAGGATGAATGTGCAACAACATAAAATAAATTTATACTAAAGCATAATGCTAAACATAAAATAAAAAGCTCATCCATAAGTTGGTTGAGCTTTAATTTCTTATACTGTCAAAATAGTATTAAGCTGTTTTTTTAGTGGCAGGTTTTTTTGTTGTATGTGGCCTGCTTTTTCCAAAAGACCCTTTAAAACGCTTTCCTTTTGCAGTTTTTTTGTCGCCTCTACCCATTGTTGTTTTTTTTAATTTAATAAATTTATTCGGCAAAAATAAAAAAATCCTGCCTAATGGCAGGACTTTAATTTTTTGCTTGCAGCGAATTAAAGTTTTGCACTTAATTCTTTACCTGCTTTAAAGCGAGCAACTTTCTTTGCTTTAATTTTTATAGCAGCACCTGTTTGTGGGTTACGGCCTGTACGTGCAGCACGTTTAGAAACAGAGAAAGTACCAAAACCAACTAGTGTTACTTTACCACCACCTTTTAAAGTTTTAGTAACTGCTTCAATAAAAGAATCTAAAGTAGCATTAGCTTGTGTTTTTGTGATGCCTGCATCATCGGCAAGTTTTGCAATCAATTCAGCTTTGTTCATAGATGTTTTTTTAATGAGTTATTTAACTGTAACAAATGTAGTTGCTTTTACTTGGCAACAAAATTTATTTACTAAAATTTTATTTGTTGTTAATTGTTGAAACCTTTATAAATAAAGGGTTTTAAGAGAATTTCTTTTTTTAAGAAGTTATGCTTTGAAATTTAAAAATAGCTGAAATGTAGTGGTAGCAATAGTTTCAAAGCTTTTAATGCTGAAATCCTTTATTGGTAAGGGTTTGAAAGAAATATAGGGAAGTTGGTTGATTAAGAAAATATTGTTCAAAATCTATCCACATTCAATTCACAACTTGCATTAAAGAGCGAAAAGCAATAATTTGATTACCCCATTTATCGGTAGTTTCTTTTCTTAAAGTAGTTGCAAATTTTTCTATATAGCGGTTATATAATGCTTTGCTTTCTGCAAAATATTGTATAGCATAAGTTACACCTTCGGTTTCATCGGTTTCTAAAACACGCACAAATTGATGTTTTGAAAAACATTCGGTTGCCATAACATTGGGTATATGTTTTTCTTGCATCCATTGCAACCATTGTTTATGAATAGTATGATGCACATGTGTTGTTACGTTGTAAATAAACATAGTTAATTTTTTAGCTCAACATAAATAGGGCAATGGTCGCTGTGTTTTACATCAGGATATATTTTTGCATCTGCAATTTTATTTTTCAAATTCTCTGTAACGCTTATATAGTCTATTCTCCAACCTTTGTTTTGTAAGCGTACACTGGGAAAACGTTGGCTCCACCAACTATATGCACCCGTTGCTTCAGGATGCATGTAACGAAATGTATCAACAAAGCCATTGCTTAAAAATTTATCCATCCATGCTCTTTCTTCAGGTAAAAACCCTGATGAGTTTTTATTGCCTTTTGGGTCGTGTATATCAATAGCAGTATGTGCAATATTATAATCTCCGGTTATAATTAATTGTGGTCTTGTTTTTTTTAATGTGTTTAAATAATCTAAAAATTCATCTAACCATTGGTATTTATATGTTTGCCTTTCATCTCCACTTGTGCCACTGGGAAAGTATGCGTTAATTAAAGTGTGCTTACCAAAGTCAAGCCTAATAACTCTTCCCTCAAAATCGCTTTGTTCTATTTTATTACCAAATTCTATATTATCAGGTTTTATTTTGGTAAATACTGCAACGCCACTATATCCTTTTTTTTGTGCAGAAAACCAATAGCTGCTATAACCTAATTGTTCAATTAAATGATATTCAACATCATCTTTATTGGCTTTGGTTTCTTGAATACAAATAATATCTGCAGGGTTTGTTTTTAACCAATCTATAAAACCTTTTTTTATTGCAGCACGAATGCCGTTGGTGTTGTATGAAATGATACGCATAATTTTATTTATATATTTAAATGATATTCAACAAAATATTATTCTATTTTTTTACCTGTTGGAATAGTTACACCTAAACTTAAAATTAATTCGTAAGTGCCAAACATTTGCCTTGCTTTACCTTGATAAACACCTAAACCGGTATAGCTTGCATAATCTAACTTGTTTGCAAATTCTACATAAACAGATTTAAGGAAAGTGGCTCTAATAGCGGCTTCTGCACCAATGTTCCATCCGCCAATTTGAAAATGAGGATCGTTTGATTTACCGAAAAACATATTTTCAACATGTGGTATTACTGGCCCAATTCCACCTTTTACAAAACCATCTATTTTAAAATTTTTATTAGCCGATTCATGTAACTGATAACGTTTTACTAAATTAAATAATAAAAAATTTGCTCCATTATTCAAATAATAAAGAAATCCGTTGGCTTGGTTAAAAGCAATGGTTGTATCAACTTGTCTATTATTTAATGTTCCAACTAAATGAGCATCTTGATTAGAGATAATATATTTTGTGTGATCGAAATTAATTTCAAAAAACAAATTCTTTTTTCTGTTAATTAAAAAACCCAAACGATAATTGTATTGAGGAATAGAAATTGGAATACTAAAAATCCCTTCATCCCAACCAATATGATCATGTGCTGAAATGTTTTTTAATTTATAATCGTTACCTAATGCGGGTTGCATTACCCGAACAGTGCTATTGGTGTACCATTCTTTATTATAACCCCACGAAAAATAAAACTCTCCTTTACGGTGTTTTTTTTTGTTGTTTACTTGTGCTGTTATTGTAGTATAAAATGCTGTACTTAAAATTAGCAATACACTTAATTTCATCTTCATGAATAATAAAATTATTTTTTGCAAAAGTATTAAGTTAATTAATTGCTTGAAGTTGGCAGACAATTTGTTTATAAGTACTTTGCTTTAAATAAATAATGAAATGAGTAAAATAGAAAAAGTAGGTAATGCGAAAGAGCATGTTTATTTAGATGGACCTAAGCCAAGAATGTTTGAATTTAGATTTGTTTTAAAAGTAGCTTCAGAATTTATTAAAGGGTTTAGAAAATTACATTTTGCCGGCCCGTGTATTACTGTTTTTGGCAGTGCAAGATTTGATGAAAATAATGAGTATTATATTGCTGCTAGAGAGTTTGGTAAACGTATTGCCAATATAGGTTTTACAACTATGAGTGGCGGCGGGCCAGGTATTATGGAAGCCGCTAACAGAGGTGCTTTTGAAAACGGAGGAACATCTGTAGGTTGTAATATAAAATTACCTTTTGAACAAAAGCCAAACCCTTATGTGCATACCAGTATAACGTTTAATCATTTTTTTGTTCGTAAAACAGTTATGATAAAATATTCGTATGCGTTTGTTATTATGCCCGGCGGTTTTGGAACAATGGATGAATTTTTTGAAACACTAACATTGGTACAAACAAGAACCATAAAAAATTTTCCTATTGTTTTATATGGGAAAGAATTTTATGCAGAATTGTGGCAAACCATTCAGGGAATGAGTAAAGCAGGAACTATTTCTCCCGAAGATTTAAAATTAGTTTTATATACCGATGATATTGATGATGCTATTGAGCATATACAGAAATATGTTTCTGATAATTATAAAAAACATAAGAAAAGGTGGTGGTGGTTTGAATAAAAAATATAATACAACAAAACTTCTTGCAACAAATAATTTAATTGAATGAAAAGATTTACTGTTTCTAAATTGGTAAAAAAAATTTTAAAAATATTTGGCATAACTATAGGTAGCATTTTAGCATTAATGTTTTTGCTGCCTTTTTTATTTCCAAATTTTGTTTCAAAAAAAATTAAAACCTGGGCAAACAATGCTATTACAACAGAATTAAATTTTTCTAAAGCAAGATTATCTTTTTTTAATCACTTTCCATCTTTAACATTAACCTTGTACGATTGTTCATTAAAAGGTTCTAAACCATTTGCAAACGATACTTTAATTAATGCAAAAGAAATTGCATTAGGTATTAACCTTGCCAGCGTTTTTTCTTCACAAATAACTATTGATGAAATTTATTTAACACACAGCAATATTAATGTACAAGTTAGTGCAGATGGTTTGCCAAACTATAATATTTATAATGCTGATACTGCTGCAAAATCAAAGCAGGCAAACGATTCAAGCAGTGCATCATTAAAAATAGAACGCATTCAAATAGATAAAAGTAACCTTACTTATAATGATAGGTCAATTCCTATTTTAATTGATGCAAGAAATATTAATTATTTAGGAAAAGGAAATTTAAGTAAAGCCATTTTTGATTTAGCATCTTCTATAAAAACAGATTCTTTTAATTTAAACTATAATGGCAAACATTACATAGGTTCAAAAAAAATGCAAGCCAATTTAGTTACTAAAATAAACACCAACTCGTTATCATTCATTTTTGAAAAAAACGATTTAGTACTAAACAAATTACCATTTAGTTTTAACGGAAAGTTTGAATTTATGAAAGATGGCTATAACATGAATTTTAAACTTAGTTCTGTAAATACAGATTTGTATGATGTGTTAAGTGCTGTTCCGCCGGCTTATATGCCTTGGTTTGAAAAAATGGATGCAAAAGGTAAAACAGAAATTGATGCAGCATTAGCGGGGCAATACATTGCTTCTAAAAACATAATGCCCAGTTTACAATTCTCATTTAATGTATTTGATGGATATTTAGATTATGAAAAAGCACCGGCATCTTTAAAAAATTTATTATTCAAATTTTCTGCAAAACTTCCGCAATTAAATACCGATAGTTTAAAAATTGATTTAGATACTTTGCATTTTACGGTTGATAAAAGTTATTTAAATGCAGCATTGCATACGGTTGGTGTAAACCATATTAACGTAAAAGCCTTTGCAGATGCGGATTTAGATGCAGAAAAATTATTTGAAGCAACAGGTATTAAAGAGTTTGATGTAAGAGGAAATTACAAATGTAAGTTTAATGCAAACGGAAATTATTATACAAAAATTATACATAGCGGAATAAGAAAAACAGATACTGTTGTGGCAAGTATTCCTTCTTTTAATTTACAATCTTCTTTTAGTAATGGTTTTTTAAAATACAAATCGGTTACTAAACCTATTGAAAATATTAGTTTTAATATTAATGCATCTTGTGCCGATAATAATTTTAGTCATACTGTTTTTTCTATTGAAAATATTAATGCACTTGCAGCAGGAAATTTTATTAAAGGTTATATAAAAGCAGGTGGAAATGTAAACATGCCTATTGATGCTAATATTCAATCAAACGTAAATTTGGCAAGCATTAAAGAATTTTATCCTTTAACTGATATTGATTTGAAAGGAAAATTAATTGCCAATTTAATTGCTAAAGGAAATTTCAATATTGCTAAAAAAATATTCCCTGTTACTGTTGTTGATTTGAATTTGAATGATGGAAAAGTTCAAACAAAATATTATGTAAACCCAATTGAAAAAATTAATATAGCCGCAACTATTGTAAGCAAACAAGGCTCGTTAAAAGATTTGGTAATAGCTGTAAAGCCCGTCAGCTTTATGTTTGAAGGGCAGCCGTTTTTATTGCAAGCAGATATAAAAAATTTAAACAATATAAATTACAATATAAAAAGCAACGGCACCATTGATGTTGGAAAAATTTATAAAGTATTTTCTAAAAAAGGTATTGATGTAAAAGGATTCATTAAAGCAAACCTTTCTTTACAAGGCACACAAGCAAATGCAATAGCAAAAAAATTTGATAAATTATATAACAGTGGAACATTGGTGTTAAAAGATTTTGCTGTAACAACAGATTATTTTCCTAAACCATTTTTTATAAAAGATGGAATACTTCGTTTTGAACAAGATAAAATTTGGCTACAAAATATTGCAACCAATTACGGCAACTCAGATTTATTAATTAATGGATATCTTAATAACATTATTAACTATGCAATGAAAGATAAAGAAACATTGCACGGAGAAATTACTTTAACTTCTAAAATAATTAATGTAAATGAGTTTATGGCTTATGCAGGCGATACTTCTAAAAGTGCACCTGCAACAGGCGTTGTAATGGTTCCAACAAATTTATCGGTAACGGTAAATACTACTGCTAATAAAATAAATTATAACGATATTAAACTTAATAATTTTAAAGGGCAATTAGTAATTGATTCAGGAATACTTAAATTAAATGAAACAGGTTTTGATGTTATTGGAACAAAAGCTAATATGAATGCAATGTATAAAAGCATTACACCAACTAAAGCATTGTTTGAATATAATATTAAAGCAACAGATTTTAATATAGAACGTGCTTATAAAGAAATTAAAATTTTTCATGATATGGCATCTGCTGCTGCTTATTGCAAAGGCATTGTTTCTATTGATTATAAATTAAAAGGAAGATTAGGTGCCAATATGTTTCCGGTATATCCTTCTATACAAGGTGGCGGAACATTATCATTACAAAAAATAAAAGTAAAAGGGTTTAAACTTTTTTCGGCAGTTAGTAAAGCAACCAATAGAGATAGCCTTAATAATCCCGATTTATCAAAAGTTGATATTCATACAACCATTGCCAATAATATTATTACAATTGAAAAAGTAAAAATGCGTGTATTTGGCTTCAGGCCAAGGTTTGAAGGTCAAGTAAGTTTTGATGGTAAGTTAAATTTGAAAGGAAGAATTGGCTTACCTCCATTAGGAATTTTTGGTATTCCGTTTTCAGTTACGGGTACACAAAATAATCCGGTTGTAAAATTAAAACGCAGCAATAATGGTAAGTTAGAAGAAACAGAAGATAAAGAAGAACAATAATATGTTTGAATGTATTAAAATTTTATCTCATCATCATGTTCATTAAAAAAACGATATTCTATTAATTGATAGTTGTTATTTTTTTCTAATATTAATTTTACTTTGTATTTACGTTTCCATTTTTTATAAATAGAATTGAAAATACCTTTTGTTAAATGAGAATAAACAATTGGATGAACAATTAATAACAAATTGGTATATGAATGTGTAGATAAATAATGTAAACGTTTTTCAATTTCATCTTCTAACAATAAAGTTGAAGTTACTTTACCTGTACCGCCGCAACTTGGACAAAGTTCAGAAGTATTAATATTTACTTCTGGCCGCATACGTTGCCTTGTAATTTGCATTAATCCAAATTTAGAAATGGGCAGTACTGCATGTTTGGCTCTGTCGGCATTCATCATTTCTTCCATTGCTTCCTGTAGTTTCTTTTTATTATCAGGAAGTTTCATATCAATAAAATCAATCACAATAATGCCGCCAATATCTCTTAAACGTAACTGCCTTGCTATTTCTGCCGCAGCTTCTAAATTAGTTTGTAAAGCATTTTCTTCTTGGTTGTTGCTAACGCTTTTATAACCGCTGTTTACATCTATAACATGTAAAGCTTCGGTATGTTCAATAATTAAATAAGCTCCGCTTGGTAAGTTTACTGTTTTGCCAAAAGAACTTTTTACTTGTTTGGTAATACCGTAATGATCAAATACTGGAGAGCC
This sequence comes from Bacteroidota bacterium, assembly GCA_018267725.1. Classification (GTDB taxonomy): domain Bacteria; phylum Bacteroidota; class Bacteroidia; order Chitinophagales; family Chitinophagaceae; genus CW01. The sequence goes on along the minus strand of JAFDXY010000009.1, from coordinate 478,312 downwards.
ATTGTTATAATACGAAACGATATTTTCTTTATCTGGAGCAATACGTTGTAAATAATTTCTGGTATCGTTATATATATTTTTATCGTTAATTATAATATTGTTAAAATCTGCATTTAATAAATCGCGTAAAATGCTGGTGGTTTTATCTTGCTCACTTAATATTTTGGTAGGTGCTACGGCATCTTTTAAATTATGCTGAATATTTTTCCATGTGGTTTGCAATTCTAATAAATCTTGATGTAGTTCAGATGTGCTTTTACCTTCGGCAGCAGTTCGTACAATTACACCAAATCCTTTTGGGCGAATAGCTTCTACAATTTTTTGTAATCTTTTTCTTTCATCTGCCGAATGTATTTTTTTTGATACGGCAACTATTTCATTAAATGGCGTAAGTACTACAAATCTTCCGGGTAAACTTAATTCGCAACTTAAACGAGGTCCTTTAGCAGCAATGGGTTCTTTTAAAATTTGTACTAAAATATTGGGCTTGCTGTTAAGTACTTCATTAATTTTTCCGGTTTTAATTATTTCGGGTTCAATTTCAAATTTTCCAAAATCAAAGGCATCGCCTTCTTGCATAGAAGTTTGTGTAAACTTTAAAATAGATTTGGCAAAAGGAGATAAATCGGTATAATGCAGAAATGCATCTTTTTCAAAACCTACATCTACAAAAGCGGCATTTAAACCTGGAATTAGTTTTTTTACTTTTCCTAAATATAAATCGCCTACTGCAAAAATTGCATCGGCCTTTTCGTTGTGCAGCTCTACTAATTTTTTATCTTCCAGCAAAGCAATTTCTACACCAGAAGGGGCTGCGTTAATTATTAATTCTTTGTTCAAAATTTGCAACTTTTAAATACATAATCACATCTGTTATTACTAACAGATTTTTTCAATACACCTCAGAAGAATATTTGCCAGAAAGAAATTAGGAAGGTAAAGTTGCAGGAATAAGGTAAGCGGCAAACATTTTAAGCGGTAGTAAATAAAGTTTCGTTACGGTAGTAGTGCAACGAAACTTTATTATTTTAATGTCATTAAGAATTATTTCTTTTTCTTATGACGGTTTTTTCTTAAACGTTTTTTGCGTTTATGTGTCGCAATTTTATGACGTTTTCTTTTCTTACCACAAGGCATCTCTGTCTAATTTAAATAGTTAAAAAATTATTTTAATTCGTTAATACGTGTATCAATTTCTTTAATAGCATCAGCATTATTAGTAATCAATTTTTTTGCAACTGTGTACCACTTTATGGCTTCGGTTTTGTTGTGCATTAACTCATAACATTCGGCTGCATTTAATATGGCATCTATATTTTTTGGCTGTTGTTTAATTATAGCTAAAAAATGTTCGGCAGCTTTATCATATTGATTGCTTTTTTTTCCACCTAAACCTAAAACTAAGTGTGCATATAGGTTGTTTGGATTTTTTTGTGCTATTTCTCTAACCGTTAAAATGCCTTGCATTGGGTTGTTTGAAATATTGCCAAACATGTAACATGCTCCTAAGCTTATTTTGCTGGAATCGTTATTGGGATTGATTTCTATTGCTTTATCTAAAAGAACTTTTGCATTGCTTGCCAACCAGTTTTGCATGGTAGCATCGCTTACAACCAACAATCTGTTTACCATTTGTTGGGCGGCAAATGTGAGGGATTTTTCCGAATTTTCCAACTTGGCAGCTTCGGCAGTATAATAAATGTAAGGAATAAACATTCCAGCACTATCTCCCCAAAACCTTGCTAATTGGTGGTAAACGTGAATTTTATCTTCTTTTACATTGCCTCTTGTAACTGCATTTTCTAAGCCGGCAAGCCTATCATTTTGCTGAATGGTTATTTTCTTTTTTGCTTCGGCAAGAATATCGCTAAACTGAATAGTGGTATTATTGGCAACCGGTTCTACTGCTTTTTTTGTTGTAGAAGGAGGAGCCGTTTTAACAAAAAAGAATAAAACTATAATTAAAATAAATCCAATAGCTGTAATAAGTAATTGTTGTTTCTTCACTAAAAAAATTTTGGCAAAGTTACTCTTCTTTTGGTTTTACTGTTTGCTTTATTTCGGCAGTAAATTCTGGCGATGGTTTAAAAGCCGGAACATAGTGTGTGGGAATTTGTATGGCAGTATTGGTACGAATGTTTCTGCCAATTTTAGCTGCCTTTTTTTTATTTATAAAACTTCCAAAACCACGTATATAAATATTTTCGCCTTTAAGCATGTTCTCTTTAATTTCTGTAACAAGAGATTCTATGGTAACCAATACATCAATTTTAGGAATACCGGTTTTGTCTGAAATAATATTTACAAGATCTATTTTTCGCATTGCAGAAAGTTTATTGGTTTAGGAAAAACGTAAAATTAAACAAAAAATATTCACACATTATTTTTTAAATCATTATTGTTTAAGATGCCATCTTTGTTAGTAATGATTAATAAATTTACTGATAACCTAATGTTGTGGCATAAAACAAAAAATAAAAGAGTGATGCCATGGAAAGAAGAAAAAGATCCGTATAAAATTTGGTTGAGTGAAATTATTTTACAACAAACACGTGTAGAACAAGGTTGGAGTTATTACGAAAAATTTATTCAAAAATATCCTACAATTTTTTATTTAGCTAAAGCAAAAGATGAAGATGTTTTTAAATTGTGGGAAGGGTTGGGTTATTATAACCGATGTAAAAATTTATTGTTTACTGCAAGATTAATTGTAAAAAATTATAACGGAAAATTCCCGGAGACCTATAACGAAATAGTTACATTAAAAGGCGTTGGACCATACACTGCAGCAGCTATTGCATCTTTTGCATATAATTTACCTTATGCAGTTATAGATGGAAATGTATTTAGAGTATTAGCAAGATATTTTGAAATTGAAACTGCTATTGATTCTACCGAAGGCAAAAAACAATTTACTGCACTTGCCAATAAAGTTTTAAATAAACAAAATGCAGGTAAATACAACCAAGCCATTATGGATTTTGGTGCAACTGTTTGTAAACCATTAAAACCATTATGCAGCCATTGTGTATTACAAAAAAATTGTATGGCATATAATAATGGTAGCGTAAATAAATTACCTGTTAAAGAAAAAACAATTACTAAAAAACGCCGATGGTTATATTATTTTTTATTTGAATGTAATAGTAAAGTGTTAGTGCAAAAACGAATAGCAAAAGATATTTGGCAAAACTTGTATGAGTTATATTTATTAGAATGTAACGAGCAACAATATTGGAATACCGAAACCATACAACAATGGCTAAAAGAACAATTAAATATTAATACAGCAGTTATGGAACATACATCTTCTGTTATAACACAGCAATTAACGCATCAACAAATAAAAGCACAAATAATAAAAATTAAATTAAAAAAAATACCAACTGTTTTACAAAAACATCAATGGAAAAAAATAGAAGAATTAAAACAACTTGCTTTCCCAAAACTTTTAAATGAATACTTTCAGAATAATTTATTTTAACAAAACATTCTACATCTCTTCAGCATAAAGTATTTTTTTTATAGATATTTGAAAACTATATTTTTTGTGGTATAAAAATATTCTTGTCGGGGAAAATAATGAATGTATCGGCTAATAGTTATTTCTTAAAACCTTACCTATTGCAGTACATGTATTACCGATTTTCATTTATTACAATAATATATCAATGTAGCTTGCCGCCCATACAAATAAAAATATGTTGTAAATCTCTTTTTTATTTTTGAACCCGATATAAAAACTATTTCGCATGAAAAAAATTTTATTACCAATTGTACTCTTAATTTCTGCAAATGCATTGTTTGCACAAAACAGTGGCACACTTAAAGGAAAGCTGGTAGATACAAGTAGCAAACAATCATTAAAAGATGCTTCAATTGTAATATTAAGCCCTAAAGATTCAACTTTAGAACAATACACATTAGCAAAAGAAGATGGCAGTTTTGAAATGCGTGGAATTGTTTTTAAAACTTATTTATTACGTGTTTCTTTTCAAGGTTATGCTCCTTATTTTAAAACAATAACATTATCTGCAGCAAATAATATTATTAATTTAGGTAATGTGTATATGAAAACTAAAGCAGATGATTTACCTACAGTTGTTGTAAAAGAATCTCCGGTAAGAATGAAAGGCGATACAGTTGAATTTAATGCCAGCAGTTTTAAAACAAAACCAAATGCTGTTGCAGAAGATTTAATTAATAAGCTGCCCGGAATGGAAGTAGATAAAAGCGGAACTATTAAAGCACAAGGCGAAACAGTATCTCGTGTATTAGTAAACGGAAAAAGATTTTTTGGTGATGACCCCCGAACTGCAACAAGAAATTTACCTCCTGATATGATTGATAAAATTCAGGTATTTGATGATTTAAGTGATCAATCTAAATTCACAGGGTTTGATGATGGTAACAGAGTTAAAACACTTAACATTACTACTAAAAAAGATAAAAGTACAGGCTATTTTGGTAAAGCCGTTGTAGGTGCAGGTTCTGCAGAAACTTATAATGGCAATATGAACCTTCATAGATTTAATGGTAACCAACAAATTTCAATAATAGGAGAAGGCAATAATATAAATGCACAAAATTTTAATTCGCAAAATATTGGTGGTGGCCGTGGTGGTTTTGGCGGCGGCGGTGGTGGCGGTTCAAACAACCCGGGAATTACAACAACTTGGGCAGGCGGTTTAAATTATAGAGATAATTGGGGAAAAAATACAGATGTTAGTGGAAGTTATTTCTACAACAATCAAAGAACTGTTACATCAACCAATAGTTTGCAACAAACTTTTTTTCCTAATACAGATTCATCAAACATTAGCAATAGCGGCTCTTATTCTTTAGGTGCCGTAAACAATCACAGAATTAATTTAAATATTGAATCTAAATTAGATAGTGCAGGAAATAATTCATTAGTATTTCGCCCCAATATTACTATTCAAAATAGTACACCAAGCGGAAACTCTTCTACAAGTACAGTAAGCAATGGTTTTGGCGTTCCAATATATACTTCTACCAGAAACAGTTCAAGTATAAATAGCGGATATAATATAAACGGAGCTAACCTTCAATTAAGACACAAATTCGCAAAAAAATACAGAACTATTTCTCTTGATTTAAATTTTTCTAATAGTTTAAACCAAGGCTATGGCAATAACTATTCTATCAATTCTTTTTATAAACCTTTTGTAAAAACAGATACTATTAATCAGTATTATACCGATACCTCTCGTTCTTACACATTTAGCCCTACGCTTTCTTATACAGAACCAATAGGTAAAAACCAAATATTAGAATTCAGATATAATTTTTCATATAATGAAAATAAATCTGTAAACAATACATATAGGTTTGATAATTCAACACATGGTTATACTAGATTTGATAGCTTATACAGCAACTCTTATAACTTTAATTCTACCTCAAATAACCTTACATTAAGTTATAGAATGCAACAACAGAAATATAATTTTAATATTGGTACAGGAATAAGATTTACCGATTATAGAAGCGATAACATAACAAAAAATATTACAGTTGCACACAACTATGTAAACTTTACGCCTAATGCAAATTTTGTGTACAATTTCAGTAGGTCTAAAGCATTAAGAATTTTTTATAACGGAAGCACGGGGCAGCCAAGTGTAGCACAGTTACAACCTATTGCAACAACTTCAGATTCTATTAATTTTCAAATTGGTAACCCTAATTTAAAACCTCAGTTTACACATTCAATAAGAGCATTGTTTAATTCATTTGATCCGCTAACGCAAAGAGTGTTAATGGCATCATTAAATGCTTCTATGATTACAAACGATATTCAAAATCAAGTAATTTTAAAATCTAACGGAGGTAGAACAACTACTTATACCAACTTAAATGGCACGTATAATGTTAATGGTTTCTTTTTGTATGGCATTCCACTAAAAAAACCAAAATCAAATTTAAATTTTCAAACAAATATTGGTTACACACAAGCTCAAAATTTAATAGCGGATTCTGCTAATGCAGCAATCAATAATTTTACTCATAACTATACACGCAACACTAATTTGGGCGAAACAATTAAATGGACTACCAATTTGAAAGATAATTTTGATATGAATTTTAGCGGTAAAATAAATTATACCATTGCCAGAAACGATGCAAACCCAAACACCAATCTTAATTATTTTTCTTACGGCCTTTCTACCGATGCAACTTATTATACCAAAAGTGGTTGGATAGTAGCATTTAATTTAGATTACACTTATTACGATAACGGTGCTAATGGTTATAATGCAAGTGTGCCTTTGCTTTCTCCATCTATTGCTAAACAATTCTTAAAAAACAAAGCAGGAGAATTACGCCTTAGTTGTTTTGATTTGTTAAACCAAAACCAAAGCGTTTCACGTACTGTTACATCAAACTATGTAACAGATACACGCTCAAACGTATTAACACGTTATGTAATGCTAACCTTTACGTTTAATTTAAGAAACTTTGCTCAAGGTCAACAAGGTCAAAGACACATGCCGGGCTTTTTTGGCGGCGGCATGGGCGGCGGAAACTTTGGTGGTGGCGGTTTTGGTGGAGGAAGAAGAGGAAATTAAAAAAACATTTACACTATTTAAATTATACAATACAGCCGTTTTGCAATGCAGAACGGCTTTTTAATTAATGCACTTAATTAAAGTTTTACAAAAAAAATAAGCATATAAGCATAAACTATTATAATTTTACGCCCTCAAAAAAAATATTGTGTTCACCTTTATTTTAAACTGAAGTTGAAAAAGTATAACACCCATAACATTATTAATTTACATACTACACAAGCAAGTGTTTTATGCACAGTGGGTAACAATTGTTTTCTTTTTTTATTGCGACGACCACGAATCTAATACACTTTTGTAAGCCAATAGTGTCGCTTCATCAATCTATTTAGATTGATTATCATTAACAGATTTTAAAATTTCTCAAAGTTGCAACAGCAGTGAACAATCAACAAAAAATTATTATACGTGTAGCCAATATTGCCGATACACATTATGCCCAGCAAATAACAGATGAAATGGAAGCCAGTGCCAAAGCAAGGGGCACGGGTATTGCCAAACGCTCACCAGATTATGTTGCAAAAAAAATGTTAGAAGGCAAAGCAGTTATTGCCTTAACAAATAATGCAGAGTGGGTTGGCTTTTGTTATATTGAAGAATGGAGCCACGGAAAATTTGTAGCCAATAGTGGTTTAATAGTATCTCCCGAATACAGAAAAAGCGGCGTAGCCAAACAAATTAAAAAAAGAATATTTGATTTATCGAGAGAGAAATATCCAACTGCAAAAATTTTTGGTTTAACAACAGGCTTGGCTGTAATGAAAATTAATAGCGAGTTAGGTTACGAGCCCGTTACCTACAGTGAATTAACTGATGATGAAGATTTTTGGGCAGGCTGCAAAAGTTGTATTAATTACGATATTTTAATGAGTAAAGACAGAAAGAATTGCATGTGCACTGCAATGCTTTTTGATCCTGCAGACCATTACACTTCAAAAGAAACAACAGAAAATTTTGAAAAAAAATCTAAGTTATACGAACGGTTATTACGCATAAAACAATTATTTCGAAAAAATAAAAACGGTAACGGAAAATTAAGTGTTCTCTTTTCTATCTTCTTTCATTAAAAAAATATTTAATAAAACAACAAACAATGAGCAAGAAAGTTGTATTAGGTTTTAGCGGCGGTTTAGATACCACATTCTGCGTAAAACATTTTGAAGAAAAAGGTTATGAAGTGCATAGCATTATTGTAAACACCGGAGGTTTTAACAATGATGAATTACAAAAAATTGAAACACATGCTTATACATTAGGTGTAAAAACACATACAACTGTAAATGCAGTTAAAGGTTATTACGATAAAATTATTAAGTATTTAATTTTTGGAAACGTTTTAAAAAACAACACCTATCCTTTAAGTGTAAGTGCCGAAAGATTATCGCAAGCATTGCATATTGCCGAGCATGCAAAAAAATTAAATGCCGATGCAGTTGCACACGGAAGCACAGGAGCAGGAAATGATCAAGTACGTTTTGATATGATTTTTAATATCATGATTCCCGGAGTTGAAATTATTACACCAATACGTGATTTAAAATTAAGCCGAGAGGAAGAGATTACTTATTTAAAAAGTAAAGGTGTTGAAATGAATTTTGACAAAGCTGTTTATTCAATAAACAAAGGCTTATGGGGAACAAGTGTTGGTGGCAAAGAAACATTAAACAGCAAAGGTTTATTGCCAGAAGAAGCTTGGCCAACACAAGTTACCGAATCTGGAAGCAGAGAAGTGAAATTACATTTTATTAAAGGAGAATTGTTTGAAGTTGATGATAAAATTTTTAATCATCCAACAGAAGCAATTCAATATTTACAAACATTGGCAGGTCCTTATGGCATTGGAAGAGACATTCATGTGGGCGATACCATTATTGGCATTAAAGGCCGTGTGGGTTTTGAAGCCGCAGCTCCTATGGTTATTTTAAAAGCACACCATGCATTAGAAAAACATATATTAACTAAATGGCAATTAAATTGGAAAGATACATTGGCTCAGTTTTATGGCAATTGGTTGCATGAGGGGCAAATTTTAGATCCTGTAATGAGAGATATTGAAGCCTATTTAGAAAACTCTCAGCAACAAGTTACTGGCGATGCTTTTGTGTTGTTGAAGCCCTATCATTTTCAAATAATTGGTATTGAAAGTAAATATGATTTAATGAGTAGCAAGTTTGGAAAATATGGTGAAATGAATACCGGATTTACAGGAGAAGATGTAAGAGGCTTTAGTAAAATATTCGGAAACCAAACAGTAATTTATACTAAAGTGAAAGAGAGTAACGAATAATTATTAAAACGTATAACATTATGATTAAAGCAGGCATTATAGGTGGAGCAGGTTATACCGGCGGAGAATTAATTCGTTTATTAATTAATCATCCGTATGTAAAAATTACTTTTATAAACAGTAATAGTAATGCAAACAAATTTGTTTATGAAGTACATAAAGATTTAATTGGTGAAACAGATTTAAAATTTTCAGACTCCTTCTCCTTTGGAGAAGGTTGGGATGAGGCTGTTTTGTTTTTATGTGTTGGGCATGGAGATGCTCGCAAATTTTTAGAAGCAAATACAATTAATGAAAAAATAAAAATTATTGATTTATCGCAAGATTTTAGACTTAGCCCACAGTCGACGGTCGACGGTCGACAGTTTGTTTACGGCCTTCCTGAATTAAATAAAACACAAATTAAATCTGCAAACAATATTGCTAATCCGGGTTGTTTTGCAACATGTATTCAATTAGGTTTATTGCCATTGGCAAAAGCAGGAATTCTTGGAGATGTATATACAACGGGCATTACAGGCAGTACGGGTGCGGGGCAAAGTTTAAATGCCACATCGCATTTTAGTTGGCGTGCTAATAATATTTCTGCATACAAAACATTAAATCATCAACATATAAAAGAAATACATCAATCATTACTTCAGCTTCAAAATAATTTTCCAACTTCAAATGGAGGCGTACATTTTGTTCCTTGGCGAGGAGATTTTACAAGAGGTATTTATGTTTCATCTGTAATTGATTCCTCTTTATCGTTAGAAGAAGTAAAAGAATTATACAATAGCTTTTATAAAGATGCAAAATTTACGCATGTAAGTAATACAATGATAGATTTAAAGCAAGTAGTAAATACCAACAAATGTTTAATTCATATTGAGAAACAAGAAAACAAAATTATTGTTCATTCGGCAACCGATAATCTTTTAAAAGGTGCATCGGGACAGGCTTTGCAGAATATGAATTTAATGTTTGGATTGGATGAAGATGAAGGTTTAAAACTTAAAGCAAATTATTTTTAACGTCATGTCGAACGAAGTGAGACATCTATAATTTAAAAGATTCTTCGCTTTGCTCAGAATGATAACAAACTTATACTTATGATTCTTTTTGATGTTTACCCTTTAAACAACATTACCATTACAAAAGCTCTCGGCTCTTATGTTTGGGACGAAAATGGTGTGCAATATTTAGATATGTATGGTGGCCATGCAGTAATTAGTATTGGACATACACATCCGCATTGGGTAAAAAAAATTGAAGAACAATTAGAAAAAATTGCATTCTATTCAAACTCTGTTGTAATACCTATTCAACAACAATTAGCAGAAAAATTAGGAAAGATTAGTGGTAAAGAAGATTATCAATTATTTCTTTGTAACAGTGGTGCAGAAGCAAATGAAAACGCATTAAAGCTTGCATCATTTCATACCAACAGAAAAAAAATAATTGCATTTTCAAAATCATTTCATGGCAGAACATCATTAGCTGTTGCAGCAACCGATAATAAAAATATTGTTGCTCCGGTAAATGAAACAGATAATATTATTTTTCTTCCGTTTAACGACGAAAAAGCATTGCAACAATGTTTTAATGAAAATGGAAATAAAATTGCAGCAGTAATTGTTGAAGGCATACAAGGCGTGGGCGGTATTAACATTGCATCTATATCATTTTTAAAATTAATAAGAAATTTATGTAATGAATATAATGCTGTTTATGTTGCAGATAGTGTACAATGTGGTTATGGCAGAAGCGGAAAATTTTTCTCGCATGATTATGCAGAAGTAAATGCCGATATTTATACAATGGCAAAAGGCATGGGCAACGGCTTTCCTATTGGTGGTATTTTAATTGCACCACATATTAAACCCAAGCATGGTATGTTGGGTACAACCTTTGGTGGCAACCATTTGGCATGTGCTGCGGCACTGGCTGTTTTAGAAGTTATTGAACAAGAAAATTTAATTGAAATGGCAAAGCAACGCGGTATGTATTTAATGAATAAATTAAAAAATATTGATGCAATAAAAAATGTTCGTGGCAAAGGTTTAATGATTGGTTTTGATGTGCCTGAAGAAATAAAAGATTTGAAGAAAAAACTATTACAAAGTTTTAATGTATTTACTGGAGAAGCAAAACCCAATGTAATTCGTTTATTACCATCATTAGCCATTAGCAGAAAACAAGTAGATGAATTTTTAGAAGTATTGCAAGAAGCCATTGCAGAATTAAAAACAGAAATGGTAACAGTTTAAACCCTTATATGAAAAAATTATTGTTAATTCTTATTGCATTTATTTTTTTTAGTTGCACGCAAACTGAAAAACAAACTAAACTAAAAAACGCAAATACAGATTCGTTAGCAACAGAAAAATACACAAGAGATAGTGTATATAATTTTCTGTTTCAAAAAGATTCGGTTGTGTTTATTAATGCCTTTGGAGATACAACTGTTATTACTAAACAAGAATTAAATTATTTAGAAAAAAATTATTCAGGTTTATTCAGTTCTCAATATGCTTTAGATCCTGATATGGTTTTTAATCAAAGAAAAATCCCTACAACAGATACTTTGTTTTTAGGTTTTTCAAGCGAAGCGGGTCAAGATATTTTTTATAATTTCTATGCTTATTTTTTAAGCATTCAAAATGGAATAGATAAATATAAAGTTGAAAGAAAAAAATTAATTGATATTTACGAAACCATTAATAATATTCATATAGGAATTAATGGTGCAGGCACTTTTTACTTGCACATGGATCAACGTATTCTTGCGTATGCAGAATATGCTATAACACTTTATCATTTGCAACGCTCAGAAGATTCGGCATTAAAATTCGAGAAACAAAAACAATTATTTCTTCAAGCATTACAACAAGATTCTGAAGATAGAATTGAGTTGAATAAAGAAGCAACAGCATCAGAAAAACAAAAACAAAAAACCGAAATTCTACAACTCATCAATAAATTAAATGAACAGATAAACAGTTATTTCTATTTATCTACAGCAAGGCAATTTGAATATTCAAAATACAACTAATAACTTTTTTAAGCAGATAAGAAATGAAACAATTTATTTCTGTAAATGATGTAAACAATATTAATAGTTTAGTTGCAAAAGCATTAGCATACAAAGCAAACCCCTTTGCAGATAAGCATTTGGGAGCAGGGAAAAGAATTGGTTTATTGTTTTTAAATCCAAGTTTACGAACACGTTTAAGCACACAAGTTGCTGCAAGTAACTTAGGTATGGAAGCAATTGTTTTTAATGTAGATAAAGAAGGATGGGCTTTAGAATTTGAAGAAGGTGCTATTATGAGTGGCAATACGGTAGAACATATAAAAGATGCAGCACCAATATTGGGAAAATATTTTGATGTATTAGCTATCAGAACTTTTCCTTCTTTAAAAAATAAAGAAGATGATTATAGTGAATTATATATTCATCAATTTATAAAATATGCAGGTGTTCCGGTGGTAAGTTTAGAAAGTGCAACATTGCATCCGTTGCAAAGTTTAACAGACATTATAACCATACAAGAAGATAGAAAACTATTGACTATCAATGACCGACCTAAAATTGTTCTTACATGGGCACCGCATGTAAAACCTTTGCCACAGTGCGTTGCAAATAGTTTTTCTCAATGGATAAATACATGGAAGGAAGCAGATTTTGTAATTACGCATCCTCAAGATTATGAATTAGATGAACGTTTTACTAAAGGAGCAATTATAATGCATAATCAAGATGAAGCTTTAAAAAATGCAGATTATGTTTATGTAAAAAATTGGAGCACATTTAATGATTATGGGAAAGTTTACGAGAACGATCCAAGTTGGATGCTTACTAATGAAAAATTACAAATAACAAATAATGCTAAAGTGATGCATTGCTTACCTGTAAGAAGAAATGTAGAGTTGAGTGATGAAATATTAGACAGTGCCAATAGCTTAGTTACACAACAAGCAAGCAACCGTGTGTGGGCTGCACAAGCGGTGTTGAGCGAAATTTTAGCCTCCTCAAACTTCTTCAAAGGAGGAGCTTAAAACAAGAAAAGAATGAGTGATATAATAAATAAAAAAGAACTTTTTAATAACCATCCTTTGCAGGGTAGAGAAGCTCTTTTTATTATAAAAATTGGAGGAAATATTATAGATGATGAAAATAAATTAGCATCATTCATACAATCATTTATTGCTATTCAAGGAAATAAAATTTTAATTCATGGTGGCGGAAAATTAGCAACAAAGCTTGCTAAAGAATTGAATGTTGAACAACAAATGATTGATGGCAGAAGAATAACAGATAGTGAAACATTAAAAATTGTAACCATGGTATATGCCGGTTACATTAATAAAAATATTGTTGCAAAACTACAATCACATAATTGCAATGCAGTTGGATTAACTGGTGCAGATGGTAATATTATAAAAGCACACAAACGCCCATTAAAAAATGGAATTGATTATGGTTATGTTGGAGATGTTGATGAAGTAAATACATTATTCATTCAAAATTTATTGCAACAAAAAATTGCTGTGGTATTAGCACCTATAACTGTTGATGATAAAGGACAATTACTAAACACCAATGCCGATACTATTGCACAAGAAACTGCAAAAGCAATGAGTAAATTGTATAATGTAACCTTAATTTATTCTTTTGAAAAAGCAGGTGTTTTGTTAGATGTGAATAACGAATCAACTGTAATTAAATCTATTAATCCGGAGTTTTATAGTCAATTAAAAAAAGAGAAAAAAATATTCGAAGGCATGATTCCTAAATTAGATAATGCTTTTGAAGCTTTGCAAAGTGGCGTTAATAAAGTTATAATTGGTAAGGCTGAAGAATTACAAAATTTAATTGACGGTAAAAGCGGAACAAGTATTATGCAATGACAGAACAAGAGCTAAACATATTATATACCAATGCTGTTAATTTATTAAAACAACTTATTGCAACTCCTTCTTTAAGTAAAGAAGAAGATAAAACTGCAGAAATTATTCAGTTGCTTTTAGAATCAAAAAATATTACAACACACAAATACTTAAATAATATTTGGGCAAAGAATAAATTTTTTGATGAAAGCAAGCCAACCATTTTATTAAACTCACATCACGATACGGTTAAGCCTAACAAAGCATACACACTCAATCCTTTTGAAGCTGTTGAGCAAGATGGAAAATTATTTGGCTTGGGCAGCAATGATGCAGGCGGTTGTTTGGTTTCGTTAATTAATGTGTTTCTTCATTTCTATAATAAAGAAAATTTAAAATATAATTTTATTATTGCTGCAACTGCCGAAGAAGAAATAAGTGGGAAAAATGGTATTGAAATTTTACTACCTCAATTACCAAAAATTGAATTTGGAATTGTAGGAGAGCCTACACAAATGAATATGGCAATAGCCGAAAAAGGCTTGCTGGTATTAGATTGTACGACACATGGCAAACCCGGCCACGCTGCAAGAGAAGAAGGAGACAATGCTTTATACAAAGCTGTGAAAGATATTAATTGGTTTACGAATTATCAATTTAATAAAGTGAGTGATTTATTGGGGCCAATGAAAATGACTGTTACAAGTATTAACACAGAAAACAAACAACACAATGTTGTGCCATCGCAATGTAGTTTTGTGGTAGATATAAGAGTAAACGAATTATATACATTTGAAGAAGTTTTAAATATTATTCAATCAAACATAAGTTCAGAAATAAAACCAAGAAGTTTTAGAATGCGTTCAACTTCTATTTCAAAAAACCATCTTATTGTACAATCGGGTATTAAATTAGGAAGAAGTTATTACGGTTCTCCAACAACAAGCGATAAAGCATTAATGAATTTTCCAACATTAAAAATTGGCCCCGGAGATAGTGCAAGAAGCCATACCGCAGATGAATTTATTTTTGTTGATGAAATAAAACAAGGAATTGATTTGTATATTCAGTTGTTAAATCAAATTATATAATTATGTCTAAAACAGTTAAAGCTTTTTTGTTTACAGTTTTAATATACATAGCAATTTATATTGCTATAATTGAAACGCTATATTTTTTTAAGGTAGAGAAAACCGAATGGGTATTTATAACAGTTGCAATAGTTACTGCATTTATTTCACCAACAGTTAAAAAAATAAAAATGCAATCAGGCGATAAGCTTATTATTAGTAATGAGCTGTTGAATTTTTTTAAGAAAAAAAGTTAATTGGGAATCTATAATAAAATAGATAAGTTTATTTAATGATTTAAAAAAATATATAACGTCATTTCGAACGCAGTGAGAAATCTTTTTATAAATGAAATTTCTTACTTTACTAAACATGATAAATATTTATTATGAAGCTTTGGCAAAAAGATATTGATGTAAATAAAACAGTAGAAAATTTTACGGTTGGTAAAGACCGTGAAATGGATTTGCTACTTGCTCCTTTTGATGTGTTGGGAAACATAGCACACGCTACAATGCTTGCTACCATTGGGTTACTAACCAATGAAGAAAAAAATACTTTATTAATAGAACTAAAGGAGATTTATAAAACTACACAACCCACTCACCATTCACCATTCACCATTCATCCTAATGTTGAAGATGTTCATTCACAAATAGAATTTTTATTAACTGAAAAATTAGGAGACACCGGAAAAAAAATTCACTCTGCAAGAAGCCGTAATGATCAAGTATTGGTTGATATAAAATTATTTTTAAGAAACGAATTAGAAAAATTAGTAAATAATATTCAACCTTTTTTTCAATTACTTATTAATCAAAGTGAAAAATATAAAAACAATTTATTACCGGGGTATACGCATTTGCAATTAGCCATGCCATCATCATTTGGTTTATGGTTTGGTGCGTATGCAGAAAGTTTGGTAGATGATGTTACAACTTTACAAGCTGCATATAAAATTGTAAATAAAAATCCTTTAGGCAGTGCAGCAGGTTATGGTTCTTCATTTCCAATAAACAGAACATTAACTACAGAATTATTGGGTTTTGCAAATTTGAATTATAATGTTGTGTATGCACAAATGGGGCGTGGTAAAGCTGAAAGAGTTGTGGCACAAGCATTAGCAAACGTTGCAGATACATTAGCAAAATTAAGTATGGATATATGTTTGTACTTAAATCAGAATTTTGATTTTGTTTCTTTTCCTACAGAACTTACAACAGGCAGCAGCATTATGCCTCATAAAAAAAACCCCGATGTTTTTGAATTAATAAGAAGCCATTGTAACAGAATAAAAGCATTGCCTAATGAAATAACTATTATGACTACTAATTTGCCAAGTGGTTATCATAGAGATTTGCAATTATTAAAAGAACATTTGTTTCCTGCATTTGAAACTTTAAACAGTTGTATTGAAATGGCAACTTTAATGTTGGCTAATATTTCTGTAAAAGAAAATATTATGAATAACGAAAAATATAAATATGCATTTAGTGTAGAAGAAGTAAATAAATTAGTTTTACAAGGAATGCCTTTTAGAGATGCTTATAAAAAAGTTGGTTTAGAAATTGAAGCAGGCAAGTTTAATTATTCTACACAAATAAATCATACACACGAAGGAACAATTGGTAATTTATGCAACGATAAAATTCAGCAGATGATGAATGAAGTAATTGCTTCGTTTAATTTTGAAAAAGTTCATCAAGCCATTGAAAAATTATTAGCTTAATTAATTGCTGTTTAGCAAACAATAGTTGCATTAGTTAACTCATCATTCAATGCAATTAAACAAGCTTTAAAACCGTTTTCAATTTTCCCTAACTTATTGTTCAAACCCACAACCTGTGCGGGGTACAGGCTACACATACGCAAAGCTTCATCTAATTCAATATTGCAATGTTCTACTAAATTTTTTACTGCTTTAGTCATAGTTAAAGCACTACCGCTTAATATACCACTGCTTACATATTTATCTCCATTTAATTCATGCGGGTAAGGGCCTTCGGTTGTATCGGTTACGGCATCGGTAATTACAAACAATCTTTCTTGCATTATTTTTTTTGCAATAGTTATTGCTGCATAATCAACATGGTATCCATCGGGAATAATACTTGCTTTTACATTTGAATGATTAAACACTGCACCAACCAAACCGGGCTCTCTGTGTTGCAATGCACTCATTGCATTAAACAAATGGGTAACTGTTGGAATACCGTTATTAAAAGCATTAGTAGCTTCTGCATAAGTTGCATTGCTATGCCCCGCAGATATAACAATATTGTATGATTGAATAAGTTTTACAACTTCAGTACTGCAAACTTCTGGTGCTATGGTTATAATTTTTATTACATCTTTTCCATATTCTAATAATGCTTTTACTTCTTCAACTGTTGGAGAATGAATAAAATTTTCAATATGTGCTCCGCGTTTAATTTTATTTAACCAAGGACCTTCCAAATGCAAGCCTATACAGCCTTTGCCGCCTTTGTGCCAATATTCTTTTACTGCATCAATACATTTTAAAAATACATCTATACTGTTTGTTGCAACTGTTGGGCAAAAATGTAAAGCACCACCATTACTGCAATATTTATTTAACTCAAAAAGTGCATCTGTGTTTTGATAAACAGAAAATAATTTTCCATGCCCACCATATATCTGTATATCAATAAACGCAGGAACAATAGATGTGAAATTTTTTTGATGTGCAGATGTGCTAATTGAGTTGGTTGGTACAACAGCTATAATTATTTCATTTTCTGTAATAATAGAATGATTGTATAACCATTTATTTCCGGTAAAAATTTTATTGGCTGAAAATATTTTTTGCATGATGTGATTAAACAGCTTTAAAGCTTTGTGAAAAATTTTTCAAAAATACTTATTACAGTTTAATACTACTGCTCATTTGCTTTGAATACTCTTAAAAAATTTCCGCCTAAAATTTTGTAAACATCTTTTTTGCTGTAACCCTTGTCTAATAGGGCTTTTGTAATTAACGGATAAGAAGTAACATCATCTAATTGTTGTGGCGATGAACTAATGCCATCAAAATCTGAACCTAAACCTACATAATCTATACCAACTAATTTTACAATATAATCTATATGTTCAATTAATAAAGATAAAGGTGGGCGAAGGCTTTTAACTTCATCAGGATATTTTTTAAATAAATATTCTTGAAAGAAATAAGGCTCAGGATTTATTTTTCTTAATGAATCTTTTTCTACTTTATGTTTTGCTTCAAACAATTTGCTGCGTTTTTCAAAACTGCTATCTAAAAAACCAGAATAAAAATTTACTTGAATAACACCACCGTTTTTTGCAACTGCTTTTATTTGATCGTCTTTTAAATTTCTTGATACCGGGCAAATTGCATACACACTACTATGCGATGCAATTACAGGTTTAGTGGTTGTATTAATAACATCCCAAAAAGTTTGTTCGCCTACATGAGAAATATCTACCAACATTCCTAATTCGTTCATTTTTTTTACAACTTGTTTTCCAAAATCATTTAAGCCTTTGGGTTGATTTTTTGCTTTTAAAATACTATCGTGTGTTTCTTCAAATGCACTGGTAGCCCAGCTTGTAGAGTTGTTCCATGTAAGTGTAAGATATCTTGCACCTCTTTTATACAATGTTTCTAATTTGGTTAAATCATCTTCTATCATGTGGCCGCCTTCTACACCAAACATTGCAGCAATTTTATGTTGTTTAACTGCTTTTAATAATGCTTTATAATTAGCAACTTTTACAATGCTGTTTAAGTTTCTACTTATAACGGCATCTAATGTATCCATTTCAATATTTGCTAATTGATATGGTTTTTTTTCGTGCCCATCACACCATACAGAAAATAGTTGAACACTAACACCGCCTTGTTTTAAACGCATTAAATCGGTTTGTGTTTTTCCTTTTAAATCATCATCAATACTTAAATGTTTGCCAATACATTGCTCTAAAATATCATTATGTGTATCTACTAAAATTGCTTTGTTATGTATGCGTTGAAAATTTTGTGCAATTAAAAAAGAAACAAGAAGATAGGAGATAGAAGTTAGAATAATTTTTTTCATAATATATATTATTTCTTTTTAAACTCGTAAGGCATATAATCTACAGAGCCTGCCACTTTTATGGTTACAGATTGTACTTGATTATTTTCTATTGTAAAAGGAATTTCCATAACGCCCCAAATAGGATTGCTATAAGTACAAAGGAAACGATTGCCAGATAAGGCTTCCAGCTTACCAGTCATTGTATGATGTTGAAATAAAACTTTTAAACGATCTCCTTCTTTTACAATTTTTAAGGTGCCGTAAGGGTCATTTTCATACTCGCCTGTAAATTTTTCTAAAGCTAATGCAACAGGTAAATGCATAGCAACAGTATCTCTTTTTTTCTGAATTGAATTTTGTTCTGCTTGTAATTCTTTTTCAAACGCATTAAAATAAATTTTACTATAATTACGATAAGGATAATTAAAATACGCATCCATAATTTCCCACTTTAATGCTTCATAAAAATTATTAGCATCGGTATTGGTTAAAACAATAATGCCTAAATTATCTTCCGGAATTAAAGTAACGCTTGTAACAAAACCGTTTACACCACCTGTATGCGATACAATTTTTTTCCCACCATATTCTTCCAACATCCAACCTAACCCGTATAACATAAAATGCCCTGAATTAAATAAAACATTTCCGTTACCTATTATTGAATTTGGAAATCTTGTTTGTTGAATAGCACTGAACGGAATAATTTGTTTACCATCATACTTGCCATTGTTTAACAACATGGTTACCCATTTGCTTAAATCATTTACAGAAGAACTTATTGAACCTGCGGGTGCAATATTATCTAATGCACCGTAAGGTGTTTTTATAAGTGTAGTGCCTTGCATAGTATGTGCAGTTGCTTTATTGGTTGCATGTACTATTTCGGCAGATAATGCTAAACTTCTATTCATACCTAATGGCTGAAAAATTTTTGTTCTTATTAAATCTTGCCAAGTTGAGTTTGCTGCATTGCCTGCAATTAAACCGCCTGCAAGAAATGCAGTGTTGGTATAACCCCAAGTTGAACGAAAACTATATACGGGTGTTAAGCGTGAAAATTTTTGTAGAATATCTGATGAAGAAAGTTTGGTATCGAAGAACATAAAATCTCCTTGAAAAGTCATCATTCCTAAACGATGGCATAATAAATCTCTAACTGTAACTTCTTTAGTAACCCATTCATCTTTCATTTTAAATTCGGGCAACCATTTAATGGCTTTATCATCTAACGATAATTTTTTTTCTGCTGCCAATGTTGCTAAAAGCGTTGCTGTAAAGGCTTTGGTGTTAGAGCCAATCATAAACAAAGTATTTTCATCTACTTTATCGTTGCCGCCTAATTCTCTTACGCCATAACCTTTCATTGTTACTATTTTCCCATCTTTAATAATACAAACTGCTGCACCGGGTATTTGCCATTGTTGTAAAGCATTGGTTACATAATTATCTAAACTATCTTTTACAAATGTTGGAGTGCTTTGTGCAATTAAAAAAGAAGTTAGAAGGAAGAAGATAGAAGTTAGTATTGTTTTTTTCATAATGTTTGATTTATGCCTTTATGTTGAATGAGGTGAAATATCTGTTATTTTATTAATCAGATTCTTCACTTCGTCTGCCGTAGGCAGGCAAGTTCAGAATGACGATATTTTTTATTTATTGATAATCTGTTAATCTTAATACTTTTCCATTTCTTGTTCCGTTGTGTTTGCTTTCATCAATTGTAATTTTTCCGTTTACAATTACATATTTAAAACCTGTTGAATATTGATGTGGTTTTTGGTAAGTAGCATTATCTTTTACTTCGGCTGCATTAAAAATAACAATATCGGCAGCAAAACCTTGTTGTAATAAACCTCTATCTTTTAACTGAAATTTTTGTGCCGGTAAACTGGTCATTCTTCTAATGGCTTCTTCTAATGAAATTACTTTTTCGTCTCTTACATATTTGCTTAATACACGTGCATTGGTGCCGTATCCGCGTGGGTGTGGATTGCCTTCTCCATAAACTCTAATGCTTGCATCGCAAGCAAACATATTATAAGGATATTGCATAATGTTTTTTATATCTTCTTCACTCATGCCATGAAAAACCATGCTTGCACCGCCTTGTTTCATCATTTCCATTATGGTAATAATTTCTTCTTTGGCATTGTGTTTTCTCCCTTTCATTGTATTTACTTCTTCAATACTTTTTCCGTTTAATGTTGTATCGTATTTAAAATAAGCAACTACCGGATAGCTAAAATGTTTTAGTTTTCTTTTTTTCAATTTTGCCAGCAAATAAGTAGTAACTTCTTTTTGTACTTCTTTTCTGTTTAAACGTGCAACAATAGAATCTTGTGAGTCTGCTAAAATCCAATCGGGTAAAAGTGTACTTAATGATGTTGAACTTGCGGTGTAAGGATATTGATCAATAGTAACATCTAATCCTTCTTCTCTTGCTTTAATAATCATAGGAATTGTTTCTTTACTTCTTCCCCAATTTTGTTGGCCACTTAATTTAAAATGAGAAATTTCAACAGGCATACGTGCTTGCCTTCCTATATTAATAGCTTCATCAATAGCTTGTGTAACGCTGTCGCCTTCATCTCGCATGTGGCTTGCATAAACGCCATGATATTTTGCAGCAGCTTTTGCCAAATTAATTACTTCATCGGTTTTGCTGTATGTACCGGGAATATAGATTAAACCCGTACTAAAGCCTACTGCACCATCTTTCATGGCTTGCTCTACTAAGGCTTCCATTTTTTTCATTTCATTTTCATTGGGGTCTCTCATAGCTCTGCCCATTACGGCTTTTCTAACATCGTTATGGCCAATTAAAGAAGCAACGTTTATAGAAAGATGAAGACTATCAATAAAAGAAAAATATTTTTTTAAATCAACTTCTGATGAGCCACAATTGCCTGTAATAACGGTTGTAACACCATCGTAAATAAAATTATCTGCCGTTGGATTTTTCTTTTCATCGCCTTCAATATGTGTGTGTACATCAATAAAACCCGGAGCAACTATTAAACCCGTAGCATCAATAGTTTTGGAAGAAGTATAATTATTCAAATGCCCAATGGCAATAATTTTTTCTCCTTTAATGGCAATATCTCCATAAAACCAACTGTTACCGCTGCCGTTTAAAATTTTTCCGTTTTTAATTAAAATATCTGCTTGTTGTGCATGTAAAACAGAAGATAGGAGATAGAAGAAAGATGATAGAATAATATTTTTCATTGTAAAAAATTATGAGCTTACAAAGC
The DNA here is from genome assembly GCA_018267725.1 of Bacteroidota bacterium. Taxonomy (GTDB): domain Bacteria; phylum Bacteroidota; class Bacteroidia; order Chitinophagales; family Chitinophagaceae; genus CW01. The sequence continues at coordinate 456,169 of JAFDXY010000009.1, read as the reverse complement.
AATTATTATAATGGCGTTGAAGTTTGAAAGTAAGCATTATTTCTAATTCTGTGAATATCATTAAGGCTGTGTACTTGCATTTACCAAAAATGTTTTTTATTTTTCTCTGTTATTTTTTTCGTACCCTAAAACAAAAAAATTATGAACACAAAAACCATCATTGCCGGCTTACTTACCGGCGTAGTAAATTTTTTATTGGGCTGGCTTATAATGGGTGTATTGCTAATGAGCTACTACAACCAACACATGATGCATTATGCAGGCATGGAAAAAGGCAACCCCGATATGCTATTTTTAGCCATTGGCTCTTTTGCGTATGCGTTATTAATGGCGTATGTATTTGTGGCAGCTAATATTAATTCTGTTGCAAAAGGTTGGCTTGCCGGAGCAATTATAGCAGTGCTAACACAACTTTGTTTTGATTCGTTTATGTATGCCCAATATAATTTATTTGGCAGAAAATTAATGTTGGTAGATATTGGCGTAAATGCTGTGTACGGTGCAATTTTAGGTATTTTTCTTGGTTGGTGGTTAGGCAGAAAAAAACCAAAAGCAGTATAATTTTCTCTTTATAATTTATATAAAACCATCTGAAAAGATGGTTTTGTTTTTTGTACTATATAGTAGAATGTATTTTTATTGCTGCTATCAGTTACTTTTGCCAACTTGAAAAATGTGTTATGATTGATAAGTTGGAAGCTATAAAAGCAAGATTTGAACAAATTGGTGTTGCCTTAACCAATCCTGAAATTATTAATAACCAAAAAGAATTTGGTAGGCTTAGTAAAGAGTATCGCTCTTTAGAAAAAATTGTACAACCTTTTGAAGAATATAAAAGAGTTGCAGCCGATTATGATTTTGCTAAAGAAAGTTTAAATAGTAATGATGAGGATATGAGAGAATTGGCAAAAATGGAATTGCCAGAATTAGAAATAAAAAAAGAAACTTTAGAAAAAATATTAACAAAATTGTTAATACCTAAAGATCCGCAAGACGATAAAAATGCTATTCTTGAAATACGTGCCGGAACCGGTGGAGATGAAGCAAGTTTATTTGCAGGAGATTTATTAGGAATGTATTTGCGTTACTGTTCTAAAAAAGGTTGGAAAACAGCTGTTGTAAGTGAAAGCGAAGGAACAGTAGGCGGTTATAAAGAAGTTGTAGTTGAAGTAACCGGAGAAGATGTTTACGGAACTTTAAAATTTGAAAGCGGCGTACATCGTGTGCAACGCGTACCCAATACCGAAACGCAAGGGCGTGTGCATACAAGTGCTGCTACGGTTGCCGTAATTCCTGAAGCTGAAGAAGTAGATTTTGAATTGAGAGAAAGTGATGTAAAAATGGAAACTGCCCGAAGCGGTGGTGCCGGCGGACAAAACGTAAACAAAGTAGAAACAAAAGTTTTCTTAACACATATTCCCACAGGCACTGTGGTTGTTTGCCAAACCGAAAGAACACAGTTAGGTAACCGCGAAAAAGCAATGACTATGTTGCGTACCAAATTGTACGAAGAACAAGTACGCAAACAAGAAGAAGAAATTGCACGCCAACGTAAAACATTAGTAAGCACAGGAGACAGAAGTGCAAAAATTAGAACCTACAATTGGCCACAGGGTAGAGTTACAGACCACCGTATTGGTTTAACCTCTTACAATTTAGATGCAGTTATTAATGGAGAAATTGAAGAATTTATTGAGGCATTGCAAGTAGCAGAAAACACAGAAAAAATGGCTAATAATAATTAATAAAAATTTATTATACGTTAATTGCCTTATTAATTAAAGCAACTAATATTATACTCATTTTAATTTAAAAACTTGATTACTAAATGGTGGAGTTGTAGGAGTTGTAATTACATTAAATTCATGTTGTGTTTGTTGATGGCAACGGTTGCAAGTGGTTGTTAATAATGTGTAATTGTTTTTAAAATCTGTATCATTTTTTTTCTGAATAGCATTGCTGATATTTTCTAAAGGCTCATTAATCATATCAATAAACTTGATTTCCGGTCTATCGGTGCAAAATTTTTTAATATCATCTAAGCTTTCTTTTATTTCATTAATTTCAAAATCTGCCAACTTCCAGTTTTTATTTATTCCGGCAAACCAAAGTTTTTCATGATGAATTTGAATGCTGCTCATAAACTCACCAAATCCGGGTTTATAACTGCTATTCAATTTTAATTGCAAACTATCAATTTTAGTTTGTAAATCTTGTTTATTATTTGTTTGTTGGTTGCAAGCAAATAACGTAAAAATTAGTAGTATAAAAATTGCTGATTTCATTGTTTGCATTTTAAATATTGGTAATGCAAAATTTGGTGTTATACTTTTAAGTGGTAATAACGGCAATACAATTTTATTTTACATTAAGCAGTATATTTATTTTTTTAATTCTATAACTTGTACAGCATTTGTACCATCGGTAGATTTCCATTTTTGAAATTTCTTTTTGTTCTGTACAATAATCCAAGTTTTAGAAAAATCTGAACCATCACTATTAATAGAAACATATTTATCTGCACTCCAATTCCATTTAAAAGGAGATTGATCATTTCTTGTAATACCAAGAACCGTATAGTTTAAATTTTTTTCGCCCGTTCCGTTGGGTTTAAATTCTACTGTACCAATATTGCTTAATGCAACGCCTGGCTGCCCTGGTGTTAAGGTTTCGTAACGTTGTACAGTCCAAGTACCTACTATTCTTTGCGAGCAAGAACTTGTAAAAATAATTACTGCTGCCATTACACATAATTGAATTGTTTTCTTTTTCATGCTGTTGTTATTTATTTTATCAAAAACAAAGTTAATATGTTTTCAAAAAAGCAACTTTGCGTTTTATTGAGTTGATTTAAAGATATTTGCATACTCAATTTAAGCATAATAGAAACATAAACAAATTTGAAAAGCTATTCTATTTTTAATAAACTGTTTTTTTTGTTGGCAATAATTTTTTTTATTGCTTGTGAAAATAAACAAAGCGATATTGATTTTACAAAATCTATTGATACTAAAAAAATAGGAGTTGAAGAAGGATATAAAATTGAAAATTATTTAAGCAATGCAGGAAAAATAAAAGCAGCATTAACGGCACCTTATATGCAGCGTTATTTGTTTGATACACCTCGTGTAGTTTTTCCTAAAACATTGCATGTAAATTTTTTTGATAGCACCGGAAATATTGAAAGTCAATTATTTGCTAAATACGGCCGTTATTTAGAAGGAGAAAATAAAGTATTGCTTAGAGATAGTGTAATTGCTTTTACCGTAAAAAAAGATACACTTTGGACGAATGAATTATATTGGGATCAGAACACAGGAAAATATTATACCGATAAATTAATAACACTTAGCCAACCCGGCCGACAAAAAGTAACTGCCATTGGTTTTGAAAGTACACAAGATTTTAAAGAAGTTAAAATGTTTAATGTTGGTAAAAAATTTACAGGAAAAGAAAGTGTAATTATTGTGCCTGATAGTACTTACTAAAAACAACAAAGCCCCCAATTGCTGAGGGCTTTGTGTTGTTTGCTATATTAAAAACTGCTGCTGATTAAAAATTATATTTTATTCCCAACTGCCCTTGCCAACGTGAGTTTATAGGATCAACCGTATAATATTGATTGTTTAAGCCTGTTGGTTTATTAAACGTAAATGTTGGTAAATATCCGCTGCTTGGTTTGCCCGGTGCAATATTGTTTGCATCGGTTTTAAAGTTTAATAAATTAACTGTGTAATTATTTGTGTTGGTAACAAATGTAATATGTCCCCAATTGTTATTCAATAAATTCAATACATTAAAAATATCTAAACTTAATTGTAATGTTTTTGATTTATTAGTTTTACTTAATCTAAATTCATGCATTAGTTTTAAATCTAATTCATGATTCCAAGGTGTGCGTAAAGCATTACGTTCTGCGTATTCACCTCTTCTTGTTTTTAAATAATTATCTCCGTTAATAAAGTTGTTTAAATCTGCCCATTGTTGTGCAGCAGTATAAGAACCGTTATCAACCAACCTAATATCGTTTTGATTTTTAGGAATATAAGGAAGGTTTGCATTGGCAGCATTTCCAAAAGGTGCACCACTTGCATTATACACAACACTGTATGGGCTTCCTGATTGGCCGCTATAGAAAAAAGTTAATGAACTTGTATTCATTGAATTCCAAACTAAGCTTGTGCTTAATGTAGCTACAATGCGGTGGCGTAAATCAAAATTTGAATAAGCTAATCCTGCATTTTCAGCAGAAACAGCAGGGTTTACTTCGTAATTAGATTGCCATGAATTACGAATGCCGTTGCTTACATCTTTACTCATTCCGTAAGTATAAGCAGCACTCCAATTTAAATTAAGTAAATGACTTCCTAATATTAAATTGTTGGTTGTTTTGCTTAGTTGTGCTGTTAAGTTATAACGATAACCTTGCGTTGTATTGGTTAAAAAATATATATTAGAATAATTACCATACATTTTACCGCCTACATAAACAGGAGATTGTGTTGGGCCGGTTGTAAAATATTCAACTTGATCTTTAATATTTATTTGCTGAAACTTTACATCATATATTGTTTTGGTGTATAAGAAATCTACAGTTAATTTATAACCTTTTCCAAATTTATAATCTACGGCAATATTGCTACGCCATACTCTTGGCATTTTAAAATTGTTATCAATTACATCAACCTCTCTTGTATTACTTGCAGAAGCTCCGCCATATTTACTTACAGTATCTTTTAAATATAAAGGGTTAATTGCTAAAGGCACTACACTACCGTTTGTTGGCTTGTAATCTATATTACCATAAGTATTGCCTGTTAATGTGTAGTTATAACCTAACCAAGCAAAAGGCATTCTTCCTACAAATATTCCTGTTCCGCCACGTAAAACTAAAGAGCCATTATCTTTTATATTATAAGTAAAACCTAAACGTGGAGATAAAATTGCTTTACCCAACCATGTATTGGTTAATTGATTAAATGGTGTATGTGTATAGGTTGCATTTGCTGAAACATAATCTGTTATTGAATTTAAAGATGCATCTACACCGGGTTGAGTTCCTACATAAGAATAATCTATACGCAAGCCCGGAGTAAGTTTGAATTTTTTGCTTATTGAAATTTCATCTTGCCCATACACACTTAATAATGCAACGCTAAAAGGTGCAGGTGGATTATTGTAAATTGAATTTCTATTGTTTGGTAATTTAGGGTCTGTAGAAAATGCACCACGAATACGGCTTGGTTTATCAGCTAAAAAATTATTAACGTTTGCATATTCCCAACGCCCGTTCCAAGAGTTAATAAATCCGTAAGTTAAATTATAAAATTCGTTATGTGTACCAAAAGTAAATTTATGAATACCTTTAGTTAAAGTAACATTATCGCTAATTTCAAAAGTAGATTGTTTCATATTATATATAGAAGCTTCTCTCCACGTACCTGCCCAAACACTACCGCCACCAATATCCATAAACGGAGAAAGTGCACCCGGAAAATCTCTGTATTCATGCACATTAATATAACTTACATTAAGTTGATTGTTTAGTGTGTTTGAAATTTTTGTTTTTAACTCGGCAACTAAATTTAAGTTCTTGGTGTATTGTGTAAAATCTGTTGAAGAAAACTGAAAATTTGTTGTTGAACGTTCTAAATTATTTCCCCAACCATTGGTATAAATTGCACGTAACATTAAAGTGCTTTTATTATTAATATTAAAATCTAAACGTGCAAATAATTTATTGCTGTTAGTAAAAATTTTGTAAGGGTCATAACTTCCGGCATCGTAACCGTAAACAGATTGTAATTTGTTTTTAATTAATTGTGCATCGGTTAAAGTTATGGCTGCACCTGGGTCTCCGGCATTGTAAAAAGTTGGTTCTTGTCTTCTTGTTTGTTCAAAATTCACAATAAAAAAAAGTTTATTTTTTACAATTGGTCCGCTTACTGTAGCTCCGTACTGGTAATCATAAAAATCTGAACCAATAGATTTTTTTTGACCATCAATACTTTTTCCCATTAAAGTTTTATTTCTTCCATATCCATAAATAGAACCATGAAAATTATTACCACCGCTTTTAGTTACGGCGTTTACTGAGCCTCCTGTAAAATTTCCTAACTTAACATCGTAAGGGGCTAATTGTACTTGTACTTCTTGAATTACATCTAAACTATAAGGGTTGGTACGTGTGCCTGCACCGGCTGCACCACTTTGCCCGCCGCCACTTACACCACCAAACGAGTTGCTAAAACCAATAGCATCGTTATTAATTGCACCATCAATAGTTAAATTGTTATAACGAAAATTGCTTCCGGCAAAAGAGTTGTTGTTTGATTGTGGAGTTAAACGAGTAAAATCTGATAAGCTTCTGCCTAATGTTGGTAATGTTTGCATTTGTTTTCCGCCAACAACCAAACCTGTTAATGTTTTTTTGCCTGCTGCTGTTACTACTACTTCTTTTAATTCGGCAGAGGCATTTGTTAATATAATATCTAAATCAGGGTTAGTTCCTAAGTTTAAAGTAACATCGTTATATGTTTCTTCTTTAAAACCTAAATTAGAAATTTTAATAGTATAAGGCCCGCCAGGTTTTAAATTCGGAATTACAAAAATACCTTTGTTATTGGTTTGTGTAGTTGTGGTAAAACCGGTTGGTTGATGTTTTACTGTAATAATTGCACCGATAATTAAACTTTTTTTATTGTCTAACACGTGCCCCGTTAGCGTAGCAGTTGTTTCTTGAGCATATAAAATAGAAGTTGCTACAAGCAATTGCAAAGCCAAGAATAGTTTTTTAAACATAGCGTTTTTTATTTTGCCGCAAAGGTTGCCTGGCTATGTTACCAAATTATTAAGGCAATATTATTTGTGTATTAAGTAGTGTTGCTATTATTTTTTCAATGTTATCAAATCATTAATTCTTACTTGTATTCTTTAGATACAAATGATACCTTTATTTTTGTTTTAAATTCTTACTATGGGTATTAACACTATTGGCAGAATATTTATGCCTAAAAACAAAGTGTTTTACGAATTATTTGAACAGGTTGCCGAAACGGTAGAAGAAATGGGAATGGTATTGAAGAAAGTAGTTGCCGAACCTGATTATGATAAAAGAGCTCCTATTATTAAACAAATTGAAGATTTAGAACATCGTAATGATGACCAAACACATAAAATTTTTACTGAGTTAGGTAGAAATTTTATTACACCTTTTGATCGTGAAGATATTCACCACCTTGCTACTTCATTAGATGATATTTGCGATTATATTTTTGCTTCTTCAAAAAAAATTAATTTCTACAAAGTAAACCCTAACGATATTGGTATTCAAAAAATGGCAGACTTAATTTGCCAAGGTTGTACCGAAATTAAAACGGCTGTTTACGGCTTGCGTGATATGAAAGATTTACGAAAAATGACGGAAGCTTTAGTAAAAGTAAACAGTATAGAAAACCAAGCAGATGATGTGTTTGATATGAGTATTGAAATGCTTTTTCAGCAAGAAAATGATGCAAAAGAAGTAATTAAAAAAAGAGAAATTTATCAGGCATTAGAAGCAGCTACCGATAAGTGTGAAGATGCAGCCAATGCCATTGAATCTATCATAATTAAATACGCTTAAACAATGTTGAATTATGAATGATGCAGATAAATGAAACGCTTTCATTTATTAAAATCATAACTCATAATTTATAACTTAAAAATATGTTTACACTTCTTATTGTTATAATAATACTTGCTTTTATTTTTGATTATATTAATGGCTTTCATGATGCTGCCAATTCTATTACCAATATTGTTTCTACAAAAGTACTAACACCTTTTCAGGCTGTGTTGTGGGCAGCATTATTCAACTTTGCAGCTTTTTTTATATCAAAATATTTAATAGGAGAATTTAAAATTGGTAACACTATTGCCAAATCTGTTAACGAACATTTTATAACATTAGAAGTTATATTGGCAGGCTTACTTGCAGCCATTACATGGAATCTTATTACTTGGTGGTTTGGTATTCCTTCCAGCTCTTCTCATACTTTATTAGGTGGTTTTATGGGTGCAGCTATTGCATATGCACATGGTTTATCAAAAGGCGGAATAGATGTTGTTAATTATGCTAAAGTAATTCCTATATTCTTCTTTATTTTTTTAGCTCCTTTAATAGGTATGGCAATTGCATTTTTTATTACCATTTTGGTAGTGCATATTTTTAAGAAAAGTAATCCGTATAAAGCAGAAGCAAAATTTAAAAAATTTCAGTTAGTAGCATCGGCAGCTTTTAGTTTAGGGCATGGTGGTAATGATGCTCAGAAAGTAATGGGTATAATTGGTGCAGCCATTATATATTATGAAGCTTCGTTGGGGCATAATATGAGTTTTAATGAATTTGTACAACACTATAGTTGGGTTCCGTTGTGTAGTTTTATTGCTATTGGCCTTGGTACATTAAGCGGTGGTTGGAAAATTGTAAAAACCATGGGCACAAAAATTACAAAAATTACTCCGTTAGAAGGGGTGTGTGCAGATACCTCTGGTGCCATAACACTTTATTTAACCGAACATTTAGGCATACCCGTTTCAACTACACATACCATTACCGGAAGTATTATAGGTGTAGGTGCAACCAAACGTTTAAGTGCAGTACGTTGGGGTGTAACCGTAAACCTTTTGTGGGCTTGGGTTTTAACCATGCCGGTTACTGCTATATTATCTGCCATTTTTTATTACATTATAAAAATGTTTGTATAAAACAGTAATAAAAATTATACAATCAAATTTTATTACAATAACTTATTTTGCTGCCGTAATTTTATAGCATGAATAAAATTTTAGTTACCGGAGGTTGTGGTTTTATAGGCTCACACACCATTGTAGATTTAATTGAAAACGGTTTTGATGTTATTTCTGTTGATGATAATTCACGTTCCTCACAAATAGCATTAGTAGGTATTGAAAAAATAACCGGAAAGAAAATAAAAAACTATAAAGTTGATTTAAAAAATTTTGAAGAAACACATGCTATTTTTCAAGAGAACGAAGATATAAAAGGCATCATTCATTTTGCAGCATATAAAGCAGTTGGAGAAAGTGTAGAACAACCTTTAATGTATTATGAGAATAATATGTTTGGGTTAATTAATTTATTAAAATGTGTAAAAGAATTTGCTATACCTTATTTTGTTTTTTCTTCTTCTTGCACCGTTTATGGCAGCCCCGATGAAATTCCTGTAACAGAAAAATCTCCTACCAAAAAAGCCGAAAGCCCTTATGGTGCAACCAAACAAATGGGCGAAACTACTATTGCAGATTTTTCTTTCATTGAAAAAACAAATTCAATTTTATTAAGATATTTTAACCCTGTTGGTGCACATCCTTCTTGCGAAATAGGAGAACTTCCTTTAGGTAAACCAATGAATTTAATTCCGGTAATTACACAAACGGCTATTGGTAAAATAGATAAAATGTTTGTGCATGGAAGTGATTATGCAACAAGAGATGGAAGTTGCATTAGAGATTTTATTCATGTGTGCGATATTGCCCATGCACACACTTTAGCGTTGCAATATTTATTAAACAATAAAAATAAAACCAAAACAGATATTTTTAATTTAGGCACCGGCGATGGTGTTACCGTATTAGAAGCCATTAAAATGTTTGAAACTGTTACAGGCATTAAATTAAATTATGAAATTGGCCCACGCCGCCCCGGAGATGTGGTAGCTATTTATGCCAATAATAATTTAGCAGTAGAACAATTAGGTTGGAAAATAAAATACGGATTAAAAGAAATGATGCAAACCGCTTGGAACTGGGAACTTAAATTAAAACATGAACAAGATTTATTAAAACAACAAGCTGCATTAAATTAATACTTATCCGTTACCATTAAGTCGTTTTTCATTTTTCCACCATTTATAGCCAATAAAAAAAACAACAAGTATTGGTGCTGCCATTAAATATACAATAGCCGAATTTAAAGCTGATGCTGGCCCTTCACCCAATTGCTCTGCTGTTTTTGTGCAAATAGAACATTGTGCAACCACAGTATAAAAAGTAAAAAACAAAAAGCAAAAAACAAATACAATAGAATAACAAAACTGCCTCATCTCAAAAAAAATTTCGGTACAAAGATAAAACCTCCCAAAATAAAATTGCTACCTTTCTTGCTTATAAGTTTTTATTATGCAAAACAGAAGAAGATTTATACAACAAGTAAGTTTGTTGGCAGGTGCATTTTCTGCAAACAGTTTATTTAACCAATTACATGCAGAAAGTTTTGAAAACGCAATTCAAAACAAAAAACATTTATCTGCATCAGCATTAGCAAGCGATGAAGATTATTGGAGCATTATTCAACAATCATATACTGTTAATCCAAATATTATTATTTTAAATAACGGAGGTGTAAGCCCCGCACCACGTTTAGTGCAAGAAGCATTAGATAGATATAATAAATTATGTAATGAAGGCCCATCGTATTATATGTGGCGAATATTAGATATGGGCAGAGAACCATTAAGACAAAAATTAGCAGACTTAGCAGGTTGCAATGCCGAAGAAATTGCCATTAACCGAAATTCAACCGAGGCATTAAATACTATTATTTATGGTTTGAATTTAAAAGCAGGAGATGAAGTTATTGGCACCAAACAAGATTATCCAAACATGATTCAAGCTTACAAACAAAGAGCTTTGCGAGAAGGAATTGTGTACAACCAAATTAGTTTTAATTTTCCAATAGAAGATGATGAAACTATTGTAAAAGAATTTGAAAAAAACATAACACCTAAAACAAAAATTATTCATGTAACACATGTAATAAATTGGGTTGGGCAAATTATGCCTGTAAAAAAAATTGCAGATATGGCACACAAATACGGAATTGAAATTGTTTGCGATGCTGCACATAGTTTTGGTTTATTAGATTATAAAATACCCGATTTGCATTGCGATTATTTTGGCACATCGTTACACAAATTTTTAAGTGCCCCAATTGGTAGTGGAATGATGTGGATTAAGAAAGAGAAGATTGAAAAAATTTGGCCATTAACTTGCAACGGAGAACCACAAAGTAGCAATATACGAAAGTTTGAAACCCTTGGCACACGCAGCTTTGCTATTGAGCAAGCAATTGGTGAAGCCGTTAATTTTCAAAATGGAATGGGTAGCAAAAGAAAAGAAGAACGCATTAGATATTTAAAAAATTATTGGGCAGAAAAAGTAAAAGATATTCCTAAAGTTAAATTACATACTTCTTTAAAACCTGCATACGCTTGTGCTATTTGCGGTGTAAGTATTGATGGAATGAAACCACAAGAATTAGATGCAGCTTTAATGAACGATTATAAAATTCATACAGTAGGTATTGTATGGGAAAATATTAGTTGCGTACGTGTTACACCACATGTTTATACAACACTAAAAGATTTAGATAAATTGGTAAAAGCCATTGAAGAAATTGCAAGCAGAAAAAAATAATTTAAAATTATTGCTTACATAAATTCAATTAATTAATTACTTCACTTCCAAAATAAGGTTGCAATGCTTTAGGTATATTAATACCTTTTTCTGTTTGATTATTTTCTATTAACGCAGCATAAATGCGTGGCAATGCTAACGAGCTTCCATTAAGTGTATGCACCAATTGTGTTTTACCTTCTGCATTTTTATAACGTGCTTTTAAACGATTTGCTTGATAGTTTTCAAAATTACTTACACTACTTACTTCTAACCATTTTTGTTGTGCTGCACTATACACTTCAAAATCATAAGTTAAGGCAGAAGTAAAACCCATATCTCCGCCACACAAACGTAAAATACGATAAGGCAATTCTAATTTGTTTAATAAACCTTCAACATGTGCAACCATTTCATCTAAAGCAGTATAACTTTTTTCCGGTTGTGTTAATTGAATAATTTCTACTTTTTCAAATTGATGCACTCTGTTTAATCCGCGAACATCTGCACCAAAACTTCCTGCTTCTCTTCTAAAGCAAGGTGAGTATGCAGTCATTTTAACAGGCAAATCTGTTTCTTTCAAAATAACATCTCTATAAATATTTGTTACCGGAACTTCTGCTGTTGGAATTAAATAAAACTCATCGGCAGTTACATGATACATTTGCCCTTCTTTATCAGGCAATTGTCCGGTTGCAAAAGCACTATCTTTATTTACCATAAACGGTGGTAAAAATTCTGTGTAACCTGCTTCAATATTATAATCTAAAAACAACTGAATTAAAGCTCTTTGTAATTTTGCACCTTTACCTTTGTAAAGCGGAAACCCACGCCCAGTAAGCTTTGAACCTGTTTCAAAATCTACTAAATTATATTGTGTAATTAAATCCCAATGTGGTTTTGCATTGGCATGAAGCGTTGGTTTTATTCCTGCTTCTTTAACAGTAATATTATCTTCGGCAGATTTTCCTGCGGGAACAATTTCTGCGGGAAGGTTAGGAAGCAATACTAATTTTTCTTGTAAACTTTTTTCGGTTACAATTAATTGTTCATTTAATGTAGCTACTTCTGTTTTTGCATTGGCAACTTCTTGTTTTAATTGTTCTGCTTCTTCTTTTTTACCTTGCTTCATTAAGCCGCCAATTTCTTTAGAAGCAGTATTTATTTTTGATTGAATAGTATCGAACCCTGACTGAATTTTTTTTCTTTCATCATCTAATGCAACTACTTCATCAATTAAATTTAATTGCGTAAAATTTCTTTTTGTTAATTTTTCTTTGGCAGTCTGCACATTGTTTCTTAACGCTTGCACTTGTAACATATTCAATCAATATTTTTTGCAAATATAGTTTGTAAAACTTTGTTGTAATTGAAGTGTATGAAAGGAAGAAATTGATTGTATGAATAGCGTGTTTATTTTTTTCGATGCCGTCTTTTCGAGGAGTATGACTCCGATAATCGGAGCGACGAGAAATCTGTTGGGAGGTTTATGTTGATGAGATGTCTCGACAAGCTCGACATGACAGAATCGTCTTTTCGAGGAGTATGACTCCAATAATCGGAGCGACGAGAAATCTCTGTTAAAACCTCTCCACATCATTGCGAGCCGAAGGCGAAGCAATCTGTTTCTTCGTTTGTCATGTTGAGCAAAGCGAAACATCTCTCTGTTGCAAGAGCAGATTCTTTGCTCCACTCAGAATGACACAAAACGAATACATTTATTATATACTCAATGCTTTCATATAGGTTGCGTTAGCTTCTACACATTTTAAAGGCGGTGCATTAAATGCTTCTTGCTCTACAATATAATATTGCATGCCGTTGGTTTTGGCTGTTTTTAATATTTTAGTAAAATCAATACTTCCATAACCTAAAGTACAAGAGCCTTGCCCTGCATTAGCAGGCGGGTTTTTTAATCTATCTTTTACATGGCAACTTCTAAAACGATTTTTATATTTCTTTAACCACTCTTCAGGGTTTTGCCCTGCAACAACTACCCAATAAATATCCATTTCAAAATCTACCAAACTTGCATCGGTATTATTTATTAAAACATCTTGTGGTAATTGCCCATCAACAGGCTTAAATGAATAATCGTGATTGTGATAAGCAAAACGTATTCCATTTTTTTTACATATTTCGCCACATTTATTAAACTCGTCTGCAATTTTTTTAAAATCATCAATACGCTTTTGCGAGCCAACCCAAGGGCATATTAAATATTTCATATCAATAGCTGCGGCTTCGGCTGCTTTCTTCTCAAAGTCTTTAGAAATATCGCAATGTGTTGCAACAATTTTTGTTCCTATATCATCTAAATATTTTTTAAACTCGGTGTTTTTCATTCCCCAAAAAATTCCTTCTTTTCCTTCAAAACTTTCAATTTGTTTGTAACCATAGTTGGCTAATTGTTTTAATGTATCTTTTGGGTTGGTTGCCATATCTTCTTTAACTGTCCATAACTGAATACCAAATGCATCTATATGTTTGGTAGAAAAATTATTATTTAAGAGAGATAATTTTTTTATGGGAGATGATAATGCTAAAGCAGAAAGACCACTGAGTTTTATAAAATTTCTTCTTGAGTGTTGCATAAAAAATGAATTGAGATTAAAACTAAGGTTTAGATGAAGTTGAATAATTAATATTTTTATTATTAATATATTATGTTGCCCAAACTTTATCTCCTTTTTTATAAGGAATACAGGCTTCCCATTTACCCGGCACAGCTACATAACGTATGGCTTGTGTTGCTCCTGGTTTTGAAGTAAAGAAACCATAAAGTGTTAATTGTTTCATCATAGTAAAATAATGATTGGGAGCAAATACAAAAGTTTTATCATGCTCTTTATTGGCTTTTGCTCTTTCATCTTTTTCTTTCTCACCTTTTTCTTTTTGATAAACTTTTGCTTCTTTATCTAATGCAATTAATAAAGTTTTTCTTTGCTCAGATGTTGCTTTCATAAAACTTGTATTGTGCATTTTATTACAAGCTTCGTCTAATTTTTTAATGCCCTCAACAAATGCTTTTTGATCTGTTTCTGTATAACAATCTGTTACCATTATTTGCATAAACTTTCCAATTTCGGCAGCTTTTGCACCTGGTGTAGATGTAGCAGGAATAATGGTTTCGCCTACTTCATCTAAAAATAAAATATCATTATTGCTGAATAAAGCATTTGTAGGTTTGTTGTTTGTGCAACCACTTAATAAAAACTCGCTACCAATCATTACACTACCGGTTGCTAAGGCAATCATTTTTAAGAGTTCTCTTCTTTCCATAAATTTTATTAATTATAGGTTATGATTAATGTGCACGAAAGAAAATTGCTTTTAACTAATTATTTTATATTTTAAAGATTTCCTTTTTTTAATTCGGTTACTGCATAGTCTGCAGCTCTTGCAGTAAATGCCATATAACTTAATGATGGATTTACACATGAAGAACTTGCCATGAATGAACCATCTGTTACAAAAACATTGGGTGCATCCCACACCTGATTCCATTTATTAAGTACAGATGTTTTTGCATCTTTACCCATACGTGCTGTACCCATTTCGTGTATGCCTCTGCCGGGTGTTCCGTCTCCATCATTTCCTTTTACATTTTTTACACCTGCTGCTTCTAACATTTCAATAGCATCATTCATCATGTCTTTACGCATTTTTAACTCATTGTCTTTTAGTTCACAATCAATTGCTAATATGTTTAAACCCCATTTATCTTTTTTAGTTTTATCAATCCAAATTTTGTTGTTTTGGTCTGGCAACATTTCTCCAAATCCACCAATACCCATAGACCATCCGCCCGGTTCAGCTAAAGCTTCTTTTAAATCTACACCAATATTTAATTCTGCAATTTCTCTGCTCCAACCTTGCCTGCCGCCGCCGCCTTGATAACCGAAGCCACGCAAATAATCTCTTTTATCTCCAAATAAATTTCTGTATCTCGGAATGTAAACACCATTTGGTCTTCGGCCGTAATAATATTTATCTTCATAGCCATCAACAGTTCCGCTTGCACCCACGCCAAGGTGGTGGTCCATTAAATTTTTTCCTAATTGTCCGCTACTGCTTCCTAAACCATCAGGCCAAATATTTGTTGCACTATTCATTAAAACCCAGGTACTGTTTAATGTTGATGCATTTAAGAAAACAATTTTGCTGTTGTAAGTATAAGTTTTATTTGTTTCTGCATCTAACACTTCAACACCTGTTGCTTTCTTTTTGTCTTTATCGTATAAAATTTTTGTTACAATACTAAAAGGCCTTAATGTTAAGTTTCCTGTTTTTTGTGCAGCAGGAAGTGTGGCAGATTGTGTGCTGAAATATCCACCGAACGGGCAACCTAACCAACATTTATTTCTATACTGACAATTAGTTCTGCCTTCATGTGGAACAGTGATATTGGCAACACGACCAATAATCATTGTTCTTTTATTATTATAATATTTTTTAATGCGTTGTGCAACATCTTTCTCAACACAAGTCATATCCATTGCCGGCATAAATTCTCCGTCGGGTAATTGCGGAAGATTTTCTTTGCTACCACTAATGCCTGCAAATTTTTCTACGTAAGAATACCATGGGGCAATATCTGCATAACGCACAGGCCAATCGGTTGCAATACCATCTTTTGCATTGGCTTCAAAATCTAAATCGCTCCAACGATAACTTTGTCTGCCCCACATTAAAGAGCGTCCACCAACTTGATAACCTCTAAACCAATCAAAGCGTTTTATTTCGGTATAGGGGCAATCTTTATCGCTTGCCCAAAAATCTAAATTGGCTTCGTTTAAAGGATAATCTCTTTTAAGAACGGGATATTCTTGAATTATTTTTTGAGTACGTCCGCCACGGTGCGGAAATTCCCATGGGTCTTTATTTGTATTAACGTAATCTTTAATATGTTCTATATTTCTGCCACGCTCTAACATTAAAACTTTTAAACCTTTTTCTGTAAGTTCTTTGGCAGCCCAACCGCCGCTAATGCCTGAACCAATTACAATTGCATCGTAAGTATTTTCGGCCATAAATAATATTGTTTATCGTTAGAAATATTGTTTAAATAGAAATTTTAATTCAACTATTATACATTATCTTTTTCTTCTATCTTTTTTGTTTTATACATCACAAATTTTTACAGCAATATTTAATGAAGCTAATTTATCTTCTCTTGTTGGAATAAATTCTTGTGCAACATATCCTTTAAAACCTGTTGCTATAATGGCTTTCATAATTGCAGGATAGTTTAATTCTTGTATTTCTTCAATTTCATGCCTGCCAGGCACACCTGCTGTATGATAGTGTGTAATATGCTCGTGATATTTTTGAATGGTTGCAATAACATCTCCTTCATCAATTTGCATGTGGTAAATATCGTACAGCAATTTAAAGTTTGAAGAACCTAAACGTTTGCATAATTCTACGCCCCAAGGTGTTTTATCGCACATGTAATCTTTATGATCTACTTTGCTGTTTAGTAATTCCATTACAATTGTTACACCTTTTTTTTCTGCCAAAGGCATAATTTGTTTTAACCCTTCAATACAGTTATTCCAACCTGTTTCATCGTTCATGCCTCTTCTGCTTCCACTAAAACATATTAAATTTTTATAACCTGCATTGGCAACTAAATTAATATGCTCGGTATAATTTTTTATAAGTTGTGTATGATATTTTTTATCTGCCCAACCATCGGTTAAATTAATTTCGGCACCATTGCACATAGAAGAATATAAACCATGTTTTTGTAATATATGCCACTCTTTCGGGCCAACTAAATCAATTGCTTTTAAACCAATTTTTTTTGCTGCAATACATAAATCTTCTAATGGCATACTTCCATAAGTCCATCTACAAACAGAGTGATTAATATTTCCTTTCAACATTTCTTTTTTTGTTGATGAAGATGTTTTTGCTGCTAATGCAAAAGATGGTATAGAAGTTATGCCTACTGCACCAACAGCAATATTTTTAATAGCTTCTCTTCTTGATGACATAATTATTTTTTGTTGCTTTTAAAAAATAATGAGAATAATAAAAACACAACAAATGCAATACCCGCTGGAATAATCCAAATCATTTTCCAATTAAATACATCTTTTGCAGTTGTATAATTATCTGTTATTAACCCCGCTACTTTAAATCCAATTAACATTCCTACACCATAAGTAGCCAATGTAATTAAACCTTGTGCAGCACTTTTATATTCAATGCCTGCTTTTGAATCGGTATAAATTTGACCCGATACAAAAAAGAAATCATAACAAACTCCATGCAATGCAATACCTATTATCAACATAAAACTTAAATCGTTTGCATTACCATAAGCAAATAAAGCATAACGCAATGCCCAAGCCAACATGCCTACTAAAATGGTTTTTTTAAATCCAAATTTTTTAAAGAAAACAGGTAATGCCAATAAAAATAAAACTTCAGAAGCTTGGCCAATGGTCATTTTTCCGGTAGGATTGTTTACACCAATATTTGATAGAAATTGATTAGCATTTTGATAATAAAAAGCCAACGGAATACAAATAAGAATGGAAGCAATAAAGAAAATAAAGAAGTTTTTATCTTTCAATAATTTTAAAGCATCTAATCCTAAAATATCTGAAAATTTTATAGTAGTATTTTTAGATATTTTGGGCGGAGTTTTTGGTAACGTAAAACTAAACACGCCTAAAATTACCGATGCAACAGCAGCTAATAAAAATGTATTTTTTAATGCTCCTGTTTTTATATTATCTACAGAGTCCCATAAAAAAACATAACTAATTAATAAGCCTGCTGCAATCCAGCCAATGGTTCCCCAAACTCTAATGTTTGAAAATTCTTTTTCAGGATCTTTAATTTGGTTGAATGAAATTGAATTTACCAATGCTAATGTTGGCATAAACAAAATCATATAAGCCAATACATACGGATAAAAAACACTAACTGTATCTGCTTTATACATTTGGTACATTATTATACCGCCAACAATATGCAATACTGCTAAAATTTTTTCTGCATTAAAATATCTGTCTGCAATTAATCCAATAATAAAAGGTGCAATAATAGCACCCCAAGATTGGGTTGAAAAAACAGAACCGCTTTCTGCCCCGGTAGCACTTAAATTATTTTGTAAAAAAGTTCCAAGTGTTACAAACCATGCTCCCCAAATAAAAAAATTAAGGAACATCATAAATGAAAGTTGAAATCTGATGGATGGTTTCATAAGTAAAATAGTGTATGTAAGCACTAAATGTAAATTTTTATTTGAAAGAAGCAATTAGTTATACATTCTTTTTCAAAAAAAAATCTTAACAGTATCGTGTAATAATTCCGAAATTTAAAGCCACAAAAAAATAATATGCAAACAAAACTAAGAATGGGAATGATTGGCGGCGGCATTGGTGCATTTATTGGTGCTGTACACAGATTAGCTGCTTTAATGGATGGCCAAATTGAATTAGTGTGCGGTGCATTTAGCAGCAATGCCCAAAAATCTAAACAAAGCGGAGAAGAATTATTCCTTCTATCCAACAGAATATATGCTACTTATCAAGAAATGATTGAAAAAGAAAAAGCATTGCCCGAAAATATGAGAATGAATTTTGTAAGCATTGTAACACCTAACCATGTACATTTTCATCCGGCAAAAATGGCTATGGAAAACGGCTTTGATGTAGTGTTAGATAAACCAATGACTTTAAACTTACAAGAAGCAAAAGAGTTAAAAAAAGTTGTTGAAAAAACCGGCAGAACATTTTGCTTAACACATACTTACACTGGTTATCCAATGGTTAAAGAAGCTAAACAATTAATTGCTAATGGTGTATTAGGAAAAATAAGAAAAGTTTATGTTGAGTATCCACAAGGTTGGTTAAGTACTTTTTTAGAAGGAGAAAATAATAAACAAGCTACTTGGCGTACAGACCCCAAACGCAGTGGTATTGCAGGTTGTATGGGAGATATTGGTACACATGCTTTTAATTTGGCAGAATATGTTAGCGGCTTGCAAGTAACAGAAATTTGTGCCAACTTAAATACTTATGTGCAAGGAAGATTGTTAGATGATGATGGAGATGTATTATTAAAATTTAATAATGGAGCAAGTGGTGTTTTATCTGCCACACAAATTGCCGCCGGAGAAGAAAATAATATTAAAATAAAAATATATGGAGAAAAAGGCGGGCTTGAATGGCAACAAAGCGATAACAATACCTTGCAATTAAAATGGTTAGATAAACCTAAAGAAATATTACGTGCAGGCACGAGTTATGTTTCAAGCTATGCTGCACACAATGCCAGAGTTCCTGCGGGGCACCCTGAAGGTTATTTAGAAGCATTTGCCAACTTATATAAAAATTTTGCATTAACTGTTAAAGCAAAAGCAAATAATGAAAATATAAAAAATGAATGGTTAGATTTTCCGGGAATTGAAGAAGGAATAAGAGGAATGGCATTTATTGAAAATGTTGTAGCATCATCAAAAGCTAATGAAAAGTGGATGAAATTTATAGTATAAAATAAAATAATATGTTGATGAAGAATAAAATATTATTTGTTAATTAGAATTGTTGCTGCACAAGTGTGCGACGCAACTAAAGTTTAATAGCATTATAAAAGCCGATAACATAAAAAATATGACAACAATAAAAGGACCCGCTGTTTTTTTAGCTCAGTTTATGAGTGAAGAAGCTCCATTTAATTCTTTAATAAGTATTTGCAAATGGGCATCTGACTTGGGTTTTAAAGGAATTCAAATTCCTACTTGGGATAGTAGGTGTATTGATTTACAAAAAGCTGCCGAGAGTAAAACTTATTGCGATGAACTGAAAGGGCTGGTAAATAGTTATGGTTTAGAAATAACAGAACTATCAACACATTTACAAGGTCAATTAGTTGCAGTTAATCCTGCTTATAATACTTTGTTTGATGGTTTTGCTCCGGAAAATATTCGTGGTAATTACAATGCAAGAACACAATGGGCGGTACAACAATTAAAGTATGCAGCACACGCATCAAAAAATTTAGGGTTAAATGCACATGCAACATTTAGTGGTGCATTGTTATGGCATACGGTTTATCCGTGGCCGCAACGCCCTATGGGTTTGGTTGAAACAGGTTTTACAGAATTAGCCAATAGATGGCTACCTATTTTAAATGTGTTTGATGAGTGTGGTGTTGATTTGTGTTATGAAATTCATGCAGGAGAAGATTTGCACGATGGTATTAGTTATGAAATGTTTTTAGAAAAAGTAAACAATCATAAACGTGCTTGTTTGTTGTACGATCCTTCTCATTTCATTTTACAATGTTTAGATTATTTGCAGTATATAGATTTTTATCATGAACGAATAAAAATGTTTCATGTAAAAGATGCAGAGTTTAATTCAACAGGAAAACAAGGTGTTTATGGCGGATATCAAAATTGGTTAAACAGAGCCGGAAGGTTTCGTTCATTGGGAGATGGGCAGGTAAATTTTAAAAGTGTTTTTAGTAAATTGGCACAATATGGTTATAAAGGGTGGGCCGTATTAGAGTGGGAGTGTTGTATAAAAAACAATGAAGATGGGGCTAAAGAAGGAGCTGCATTTATTAAAAACCATATTATAAAAGTTACTGAAAAAGCGTTTGATGATTTTGCATCAACCAATACCAATGAAAATTTTAATAAACAAATTTTGGGATTACAATAAACAGTAATTTTGTGTCTTTAATAACCAAAAACAAATAATATCAAATGAAAAAGATTTTTATTTTGCTTGCTGCTTTTGCAATGTATGCTTGTGGCAATAACTCAACAGGAGCTAAAAAAGATGATGCTGCAAAACCTGCTACCGATAATGCTGCACCTACTGCATCGGCAGATCCATCTGACAATCCCGATTATCAAAAAGGCTTAGAATTAGTTGCTAAAAACGACTGTTTAACTTGCCATAAAGTAGAAGAAAAATTAATTGGGCCTCCGTACAAAGATGTTGCTAATAAATATACTGATAAAGATGTAGCACATTTAGCAGAAAAAATTATTAAAGGCGGTTCAGGTGTTTGGGGTACTGTTGCTATGACTCCTCATGCTGCAGTTTCACAAGCAGATGCAGAACAAATGGTTAAATATATTCTTTTATTAAAGAAATAAATAAAGTGAAAAAATTAACTTTAGTAGTTGCAGTATTATTTGCTGCAACTACTGCTTTTATAGCAGTACCTAAAAAAGAAAACAATAAAAATAAATGGATAAAACTGTTTGATGGAAAAACTTTGCAAGGTTGGCATAGCTACGGAAAAACAGATCCGGGTAAAGCTTGGAAAGTAGAAGATGGTTGTATTCATTTAGATGCTGCTTCAAAAAAATCTTACCAAACAAATGGAGGCGGAGATTTAGTTACCAACGAAGAATTTGAAAATTATGATTTAAAATTAGAATGGAAAATTTCTAAAAACGGTAATAGCGGAATTATTTTTAATGTGCATGAAGAAACACCAAAGTACGATGAAAGTTGGAGAACAGGAATGGAAATGCAAATATTAGATAATGATGGACACGCTGATGGGAAAATTCATAAACACCGTGCAGGCGATTTGTATGATTTAATTGCTTGCAGCAAAGAAACCGTAAAACCTGTTGGAGAATGGAATGAAGTTGAAATTATTTGTAACAAAGGAAATTTAGAATTAAAACTAAACGGAACAACAGTTGTTGCAACTACTTTATGGAATGATGAATGGAAACAATTAATTGCAGGAAGTAAATTTAAAAACATGCCCAACTTTGGAACGTTTACAAAAGGGAAAATTGCATTGCAAGATCATGGAAACGATGTATGGTTTAAAAATATTGTAATTAAAAAATTGTGATTCTTTACTCTTCAATATATATTCTTTTTACTCTTTGGCTAATAGAAGTCATTACTTCGTAAGCAATTGTATCACACCATTTGGCTACTTGTTCAACAGATAAATTTGTTCCAAAAATTTCTACAATTTCACCTTCATTAACATTATTAATTTCTGTTATATCAATCATTGTCATATCCATACAAACATTACCAATAACCGGAGCTAATTTATTTTTAATCAGTACAAAACCCTTGCCATTGCTCATTTTGCGGCTAAATCCATCTGCGTAACCAATTCTTATAGTTGCAATTAAACTATCTCTTTTTACAATTCCATTTCTGTTATAACCAACACTTTCTCCTGCTTTTACTTTTCTTATTTGTGCAATAGTTGTTTTTAAAACAGCAACAGGCTGAAGGTTTAAAGAATGGTTATTATCAATACCATATAAGCCAATTCCTAAACGTACCATATCATATTGCAAAGTTTTATGTTTTGATGCTGCTGCAGTATTAGCAATATGTTTTAAAAAATTATAATTTAAAATTTCTTTCGCTTTTAAACAGAATGATTCAAATAAAACAGACTGTTGTTTTGTAAACTCATTATGCTCTGCACTTTCACTTGCTACTAAATGACTGAAAATGCTTTTTACAAAAACAGATTGATTATTTTTTATATCACTAAATAATGTTATTGCATCTTCAGGTTCAAAACCTAAACGATTCATTCCCGTATTAACTTTTATATGCACCGAGAATTTTGTAATGGCTTGTTGTTTTAAGTAAGAACAAAATGAATAATAAATATTGAATGAATAAATTTCAGGTTCTAAATTATATTCAATTAAAGCATCAAAACTTTCTTCATCAATATTCATAACCATAATAGGCAAACTAATGCCTGCATTTCTTAAATCTACACCTTCATCGGTATAAGCAACTGCTAAATAATCAATTTTATGAAACGCTAAAAGCCTTGCTATTTCTGCACTTCCGCTGCCATAACTAAATGCTTTAACCATTGCCATAATTTTTGTTGTAAGCAATAATTGTTGTTGATACATTTTTAAATTATGTGCTAATGCAGAAAGATTTATTTCTAAAACTGTTTGATGTGTTTTTTGTTCTAACCATTTATTAATTTTTTCAAAACCAAAAACTCTTGCTCCTTTTAATAAAATAAAACTGTCTTTAAAAAAACTATGCGTAAAATTTTCTAAAAAATTATTGGTTGAATAAAAAAAGAAAGATTGTTGAATGTTTGAAAATAATGATTGATGTTTACTAATGTTTTCACCAATGCCAATAAAAATATTTACATTATGCTGTGCAAGTGTTGCTGCAACTTCGGTATATAGTTTTTGATAATTAGTTGATGATTGAAGTATATCGGATAGTATTACAATTTTTTGATTGTTACCTGCTTGTTGTTGCAAATAATCTAATGCAATATGTAAAGAAGAAATATCGTTGCTGTAACTATCGTTTAAAACATAAGAATTATTAATTGCCTTTTTTAATTGCATACGCATTTCAACAGCTTGTAATTGTATAATGCGTTTGTTTATTTCTTCAACAGAAAAATTTAATAATAATAAAGTGCAAATGCAATGAATACTGTTTTCAATAGAAGCGGCATCTGTAAAGGGAATAATAGTTTGATGTGTTTGTTTTTTATAGTTGAATGAAAGTGTTGTTTGCTTTGCATTTTTATTTTCTTGTAGAATAAAAACAGTTGCATTTTTATTTTTTCTGCTCCACGAAAAATGTTCTGCTATAATATTTTTTGAAAACTGTGTTATGCTTTCTTCACAAAAAACAACTTGTTTACAATATTTAAATAATTGTAATTTCTCTTGAATTTTTTCTTCAACATTATTAAAACCTTCGCTGTGTGCTTCGCCAATATTTGTAAGCAAACCAATAGTTGGCTGAATAATTTTTTCAAGATTATTCATTTCATTTTTTGTTGAAATACCTGCTTCAAAAATACCCAATGTATGTTCTTTATTTAGTTGCCAAACACTAAGCGGTACGCCTATTTGAGAGTTGTAACTGCGTGGGCTTCTTGCAATATTATATTCTGTTAATAATAATTGATTCAGCCATTCTTTTACAATAGTTTTTCCATTGCTTCCTGTAATACCAATAACCGGAATTGAGAATTGAGAACGATGATAAGCAGCTATTGTTTGCAATGCATTCAATACATCATCAACAAAAATAAAATTAGCATTAGGGTATGTTGCAACTTCAAAATTTGTTTTTACAACAAAATTGAAAACACTTTTTTCGTATAACTCTTTTATAAAAGAATGTCCATCTCTTCTATTGCTTTGTAATGCAAAAAATAATGAAGTAGTTGAATGAATAATTTTTCGACTATCAATTAATAAATACTCAATTAATGTATTGTTGCTAATTGTATTTTTAGCATTCAATATTTTTGCAATATGATTAATTGTGTATGCCAAATTTTATTTCTTTTTTACAACAGAAAAAAACATAGAACCGCCAATACATAAAAGAATAATAACTAATGAACCAATTACTTGAAAATTTTTGTTAACCCACTGGTTAATCCAATGCTCGCCTAACATTTTTAAACCAATAATAATTAATACAATGGCTATGCCTTGCTGTAAATATTTAAACTTATTAACTGCTCCGCGTAATAAAAAGAATAAACTTCTTAAACCTAATACCGCAAAAATATTTGAAGTATAAATTACCAATCTGTTTTGCGAAATGCCCATTACTGCAGGAATTGAATCTAATGCAAAAACTAAATCTATTGTTGCCAACATTACAACCACAACAAATAAAACAGTGTATTGCGGTTTTCCGTTTTTTCTTATAACATATTTTCCATTACCATCATCGGGTGTAAGTGGCAAAAAACGATTTAGAAATTTATATACTTTGTTTTCGTGTGGTTTAAATTCTTTTTCTTCTTTTTCAATAAACATTTTATACCCTGTATATAAAAGAAAAATGCCAAATAAATACAATATCCAACTAAACCGTTCTACTAATTCTACACCAATAGTTATAAAAATTACTCGAAACACAATTGCCATTAAAACCCCTACCAGCAACACTCTTGAATAATATTGTTCTTTTACTTTAAACGATGTGAAGATGAGTACAAAAACAAAAATATTATCAATACTTAAACTCCATTCCATTAAATAAGCACTAATATATTGTAAGGCTGTTTCTTTATTTTCTTCATACAATAAAAAAATAAAAAAGCCTAATGCCAACACTACCCAAAGCAAAGTTTGCCACAGTGCAGCTTTAATTGTTACGAGTTTATTTTTTTTACTTAATAAACCTAAATCAAAAATTAATGCTACAATTAAAACAATTGCAAATACTATATATACAATTTGGTTGGGAGTCATTGGTGATAAGTTATTGAACAAATATAATTGCTTATGCTGCAAACTTTTTTTTGCGTTGCCATTGTAATGTAATACCTAAAATTAAAATTAAAAATATAGGTAAGCCAATATTAATAACCTGCCACAAAGTTTTATCTTCTTGTAATTTGTTTTTATTTAATAAGCGAAGTGTAATTTCTTTATTTCTCGTTTGCATAATACCTACGTTGCCTACTAAATAATCCATGCAGTTAATAATAAAATCTTTGTTGGCAAATGTATATTCTTCAAACTGTTGTGTGCCCATTGGCAATGTGCCTTTGCTTTCTGTAATTACGTTGGTTACTAAATCTCCATCGCTTATAACTATTTGCTGTGTTGGTTTTGATGTTGTAAGAAAAGATGCATCAGTAAGTTTTTGAATAGAATCTTTCATTGCATTAGTAAACCGATTGGCGTATAATGAATTGAATTTTCCTTCTAATAAAACCGCAACGGGTACATGACTTTTATTAAAAGTTTTTAAATCATCATCACTTGCAATACTTTGTAAACTTACTATTGCCGGTGTGCCTAATGTTCTGCTGCTTGTATCGGTTGATAGTAAAATTGTTTTAGTAATATCTGTTGTTTTTACCGTATCTATTGAAGAAGGAAAAATGCTTAAAACAAAATCTAAATTTTTTGAAATAGGATGATTAGAAGGAGAAGTTAATAACGGATAATAAGGAAACGGAACACGCTCTATTTGTGGTTTTCCGCCCATATTGCCAACCACCAACGGTTGCCTTGCACAATTTAAATCTTGCAATAAATCTGGATTAATACGAACACCATATTTAAATAAAATATCATCTAAGTTTAAACCTTTATCAAATGCAACAAAATCACTTTTTTTACGGAGTAAACTATCAAAAGATGCTTCTAATTTATCTATTAACCAAATTACTTTTCCGCCGTGCATTATGTATTGATCAATTTTTATTTTTTCTTGCTCGGTAAAAGCTTGCGATGGTTTTACAATTAATAAAGCTTTAATAGTATCGGCATTTAAAATACCTGTGTTTAAATCCATTACACCAAAACGATAATTATTTCGCATTACATCAAACAAACTTTTTACGGTTGGATTGAAAGGTTCTCCATTTCCCGTTGCATAAGCTACAATAGGAAATTCTGTTTTAGTTATTTTATCAATGGCATCATCAAACTTAAACTCTAATAATGCTTCAGAGTAATTTAAAGTGCTTTCTTCATCCATTCCGCTTTTTCCGCTCATTAAATCAACCGCATACATTCTGCTGTTTGTTTTTACTAATGCTGCCGGAAAAATTAATCTTTCGGTTTGTGTTTCTTCGTCTTTTTCTTTTATTTGATTGTTGAATGGTTTAATACCTAATCTTATTAAACTATCGTATAAATTTAATTTAGCAGAATCGTTTAAACCCGCTCCGGGCTTATGTATTATGAAATGTAATTTTCCTTTGCTGTAATCTCTATATTCATCTAACAATTCTTTGGTTGCAATTTTTAATTTTCTAAAACCACTGCTTAATTCTCCATCTAAAAAAACTTCAACTTCAATATCTTCATTCAAATTGCCTAACATTTCTTTGGTAGCATTACTTAAAGTGTATCTTTTTTCTTGTGTTAAATCTATTTTTCCAAATTGATAGGAACTAATAGATATAACTATTGTTGCTATTATTAATAACCACAACAACCACAGTTTACTTTTTAATATTTTCTGAATGAACAACATGTTTAACGCTTCAATAAATTTTTTTGCGTAATCAATAAAAATAAAGTAATTACAACAATAAAGTAAACAATATCTCTTGAATCTATAACGCCTCTGCTAATACTTTTAAAATGAAAATTAATACCAATCATTTCTACATAATAATCTGCACCGCCTTTAAATACAGGTAGTTTGCTTAATGCATCAAACCCTTCATAAAAAATAAAACAAACAAATGCACCTGCAATAAAAGCAACAACCGTATTGTTGGTAAAACTACTGCTGCAAATACCAATGGCTGCAAATACTGCACATAGTAATAATAAACCAATATAACTTCCAATAGTGCTGCCTACATCAATACCTCCTACGTTACTTAATGTTTGTAAAGAAATGGCATAAATAATAGTTGGAATAATTGCTGTAACAATAATTAAACATGCACCAAAAAATTTTCCTAAAACAATTTGTGCATTTGTTAGCGGCCATGTTTTTAATAATTCGTAAGTGCCTGCCTTATATTCATCTGCAAGGCTACGCATGGTTATGGTTGGAATGAAGAATAATAAAATCCATGGTATGGTTGAAAAAAAAGAATCGAGTGTGGCATAACCAAAACCAAATAATGATGTTGAAGGAAATACAAAAAAGAATAATCCGCTTAACAAGAAAAAAATAATTAGCGATATATAACCCGTAAGGTTACTGAAGAAAAGGTTCCATTCTTTTTTACAAATCATCCACATGTGTCAAAACTAATAGTTATTGTTTTTGGTTGAAGTTTTAATGCGTTTATTTTAAAATAAAACTTGTTAAACTTTCTTTTTGGGATTAACTAAATTATAAGAATCATCAATAAAACTTAAAATAAGTTTAGTTGGTAGTTCTCCGTTTATAATTATAGTGTTCCAGTGTTTTTTGTTCATGTGATACCCGGGAATTACAGAAGTATATTTTTCTCTTAATTCAATAGCATAATCAGGATTGCATTTTACATTAAACCGTAAAGGTTCTTCATCTAAACTTAGCAATAAAAATATTTTCTCGTTTGTTTTAAACACTAATGTATCTGGACCAAAAGGTAGCGTTTCTTCAACATTATTTTTATTAAGTGCATATTGCCTAATTTGTTCAATATCCATTTATATTTTTTTGGTTTGCTTGTATCCTTTTTTTAAAAGAAATTGTAAAGCTTTATCTCTTTGGTCTCCTTGTACTAATATTTCAAAATCTTTAACGCTGCCACCAGTGCCACAATAATTTTTTAATTCTTTCCCTAATATTTCTGCATCTGTTTTTAAGCCAATAAAATTTTCTACTAACGTAACAACCTTGCCTGCACGTTGTTTGGTATCTAAACGTAATCTTAATTTTTGTTGCTCTGGCTTTAATGTGTTTTGCTCTTCAATAATTTCTTCTTCAAAATTAAAATTTGGATTAGTGCTGAAAACAAAACCATTTTTATCTGCTTGATTTTTTTTGCTC
Source organism: Bacteroidota bacterium (assembly GCA_018267725.1). Taxonomy (GTDB): domain Bacteria; phylum Bacteroidota; class Bacteroidia; order Chitinophagales; family Chitinophagaceae; genus CW01. The sequence goes on along the minus strand of JAFDXY010000009.1, from coordinate 427,265 downwards.
ATAAAAATTTTATTTAACTCGTTCAACTTATAATGTTGCTTTCAAACTTAAATCTACACTTTGTGCCTGATGTATTAAACCACCAACACTAATATAATTCACACCTGTTGCAGCGTATTGTTTTATGTTTTCTAAATTAATACCGCCGCTTGCTTCTGTTTCAAATTTTTTATTAATTATTTGTAATGCTTCGGTAATTTGTTGTGGTGTAAAATTATCTAACATTATTCTAAAAACCTTTCCTGTGTCTGTTTTGCAAACTGTTTCAACATCTTTAATACTTCTGGTTTCTACTTCAATTTTTAAAGAAAGTTTTTTTGTTGAAATATAATTGTATGCTTTGTTAATGGCATTTTCTATACCTCCGCAATAATCAATATGATTATCTTTTAGCATAATCATATCGTACAATCCAAACCTATGATTAATGCCTCCGCCAATTTTTACGGCTTCTTTTTCAAGTAACCTAAAATTGGGTGTTGTTTTTCTTGTATCAAGCAATTTTGTTGTATAGCCTTTTAATTTTTCGGTGTATTGATGTGTAAGCGTTGCAATGCCACTCATGCGTTGCATACAGTTTAATACTAATCTTTCGCATTGTAATATGGTATGAATGTTTGCTTCAACTTCAAAAGCAAATTCTCCGTATTGCACTTCATCTCCATCTTTTTTATATGTTGTAAATATTATAGTAGGCTCAACATGTTTAAATATTTTTTCTGCAACATTAATACCTGCTATAATGCATGGTTGTTTTATTTTTAAAATAGCCTTACCTTTTTTATTAGCATCAATACAACATAATGTGCTGTGGTCGCCGTTGCCAATATCTTCTTTTAATGCATTAGTTATCAGCTCTGTTAGTTTACTATCAAAATCTTTCATTTTTTAAAATTGAATGTAAAAATAAAAAAAGGGTTTCGTTTTACAGAAACCCTTTCTTCTACTTAAAAAACAATCAACTAATTAATTCTTATAGATGTTATTACATGTTTACCATCTTTATTTTTTAATAACAATGTTATATTATAAGTTTTTGTTTTGCCTGTTAATTTTCCGGCCATATACATAATAGAACCTGCTTCTCTTTGCGAGGCTAATTCAAAACCTTTAATTCCATTTTCTTCATAAAAGTTTTTAAAGGCAATACCGGCTTGGCTTTTACTTATGTCTTTAATTTCTGTTTTGCCGGGTAAGGTTAAATCTATTAAGTTTTCAAAGTAGTTAGAAATAACGGTTATATCTGCTTGTTTAAAAGCATTTATAATATCGTTAGTATCACTTTGGGCATTAGCTTTAAAAGTTAAAAGCGTAAAACCAATTGCTAAAAGTGAAATAATCTTTCTCATTTTTTTTATTTTATTTAACAAGGGCTAAAAGTATGCCAAATTGAATATTGTTAAAAATAGTATGATTGAATGAAATAACAAATACTGTAGTTTTACGGCATGAGTAAAAAAGCATTTTTAATAATTATGGATGGTTGGGGATTAGGAAATAAAAAATCTGCCGATGCCATTCAAAATTCAAATACACCTTTTGTTTCTTCGTTATATAATAAATATCCGCACACAACATTAGTAGCTTGCGGAGAAGCAGTAGGCTTGCCAGATGGACAAATGGGTAATAGTGAAGTAGGCCATTTAAATTTAGGAGCAGGACGAATTGTATATCAAGAATTACAACGCATAAATGTTGCCATTAAAGATGGGAGTTTTGCTGCAAACGAACATTTGCTAAACACTATTCAATATGCAAAACAAAACAATAAACCTTTGCATTTAATGGGCCTGGTAAGTAATGGCGGTGTACATTCTCACATCAATCACTTAAAAGAAATTATTAATGTATGTACAACACAGGGTTTAAACAAAGTGTTTATTCATGCATTTACAGATGGAAGAGATTGCGACCCTAAAAGTGGTTTAGGTTTTATAAAAGATTTACAAGAATATTTAAAACATAAAACAGGAACTATTGCAACCATAACAGGAAGATATTATGCAATGGATAGAGATAACCGTTGGGAAAGAATTAAATTGGCTTATGATGCTTTGGTACATGGCACGGGAGAACAAAGCAATGATTTAATTAAATCTATTGAAACATCTTATGCAAACGGCGTTACAGATGAATTTATTAAACCAATTATTAACTCGTCAATCGCAAATAATGAATCATTAATTAAAGATGGAGATGCCGTTATATGTTTTAATTTTAGAACAGATCGTTGTAGAGAAATAACGCATGTTTTAACACAAGAAGATCATGCAGAACAAAACATGTATAAAATGAATTTATATTATACTACCATGACGGAGTATGATAAAACATTTAAAAACGTACATGTAATTTTTGAAACCGATAATTTAAACAACACATTAGGAGAAGTATTAGCCAATGCAGGGAAAAAACAAATACGCATTGCCGAAACAGAAAAATATCCGCATGTAACTTTCTTTTTTAGCGGAGGAAGAGAAAAAGAATTTGCAGGAGAAACAAGGTTATTAGTTCCATCTCCTAAAGTAGCTACTTACGATTTACAACCCCAAATGAGTGCTCTTGAAATTACAGATAAATTATTACCCGAAATAGAAAAAGGCTATGCAGATTTTATTTGCTTAAACTTTGCAAATACAGACATGGTAGGGCATACAGGCGTTTTTAATGCAGTAGTAAAAGCAGTTGAAACAGTTGATAAATGTGTTGAAAAAATAATAACAACAGCCTTAAAGCAAGATTATATTATTTTCTTAACAGCCGATCATGGTAATGCAGATTATATGATTAATGAAGATGGTAGCCCTAATACACAACACTCATTAAATTTGGTTCCGTTGTTTGTAATAGATAATAGTTGGCATGGAACAGTAAAAGCAGGAAAATTGGGAGATATTGCACCAAGCATTTTACATGCAATGAATGTGGCTATACCGAATGAAATGACAGGAAACATTTTAATAAACCCTTAAAATATATATCATGATTAAAAAAATTTTAATTGTATTTGTTGTTGCGTTTGTTGTTATTCAATTTTTTCGCCCGAAAAAAAATATCGCAGCAGGTGAGCAAGTAAATCATATAAGTAAATTATATAATGTGCCAGATAGTGTAAAAACTATTTTGGCAAAAGCTTGTGTAGACTGCCATAGTAACAACACCAATTATCCTTGGTATAATAATATTCAACCTGTTACATGGTGGTTAAACAAACATGTTATAGATGGTAAACGCCATTTTAATATTGATGAATTTGCAAGCTACCGTATTGCAAAACAGTATAAAAAAATGAAAGAATGTGTTGATGAATTAAAAGAAGGAGAAATGCCTTTAACTTCTTACACAATCATTCATAGAGATGCTGCATTAACTGATGCCGAAAAACAAACTTTAATTAATTGGTGCACAGGTATAAGAGATTCTTTAAAAGCAAAATACCCTGCCGATAGTTTGGTAATGCCTAAAAAGAAATAACGAATGCAAATAAAATCTGCTAAATATTTAATATCATCACCTTCGTTTGATAAATGCCCAAAGCCCGATAAACCCGAATTTGCTTTTATTGGTAGAAGTAATGTTGGCAAATCATCGCTCATTAATATGTTGATGAATCAAAAAAATTTAGCTAAAACATCGGCACAACCGGGTAAAACACAACTCATCAATCACTTTATAATAAATAATAATTTTTATATAGTTGATTTGCCGGGTTATGGTTATGCAAAAGTTTCGCAAAGCAGCAGAAGAAGATGGGAACAGATGATTGAAAATTATTTGCGTAAAAGAGAAAACTTAATAAATGTTTTTGTATTAATTGATAGCAGGCACGAGCCTCAAAAAATTGATTTAGAATTTGTAAACCAGTTAGGAAAATGGAATGTGCCTTTTGCTTTAGTATATACAAAAGCCGATAAAGAAAAACCCGGTGCTGTGCAACGCCATGTAAAAAATTTTTTAGATGCCATGCGTGAAGAATGGGAATTTTTACCGCAAGTTTTTATAACCAGTGCAGAGAAAAAAAATGGTAAAGATGAATTGTTGGCGTTTATTCATCAACATAGTCAATCATAATTTTTCTAACATATCTACAACGCCTTCTTTCTTTAAAATTAAATAACCTAATCTATCATTACTTATGCCTTCTTTTAGTTGGTAACTAAATTCTAATTCATCATTTTTAATATTGGTTTCAAAATATTTGAATTGAATGTTGTTGTATTGTTTTAATGCATCTCCAATTTCATATAAATGTGTAGATAATATAAATAATGCATTTTTCATTTTGCGTAAACCCTCAATTACAGTGGTGCTGCACTTCATGGCATCTTGCACATTAGTTCCTTTAAATAATTCATCAATAAGTATTAACCATTTTTTTCCATCGTTAATTTTATCAACTGTTTTTTTAATACGTTGCACTTCATTAAAAAAATAACTTTCTCCTTTTAAAATATTATCAAAAACATGAATATTACTTAATAAGCCATCAAACAAACTTATTTGCATTTGTTGTGCGGGCACACTCATTCCTATATGTGCTAAATAAACAGCAATACCTGTTGCTTTAATAAAAGTGCTTTTGCCAGCCATGTTTGCTCCGGTAAGAAATAAAAAATTTTCGGTTTGATTTAAGTTAATATCATAAGCAACGGGTGTTCTTAATTGTAAGTGGTATAAGGCTTTTGCTTTAATGTGAGGCTGATTGCTATTTATAATTTCTGGGAAAGAAAAATTATAAATAACAGAAGATTTTGCCAAACTTAAATAAGCATCTAATCTGTAATAAATATCTATTAACTCATTTAATTGATTTTGAAAATGAAAGCGTAAATAATTTCCAAAATACAATACTTCTGTTGGCGATAATTTTTTTATGTTATTATGTTGCAATATTTCTTTAACAAAAGAATGTTGCAATAAAATATTAATACGTTGCAACCATGTTTGCAGTTGTTTGCTTTGAGCATTATTTATTAATTGAATTATTTCATAAAACCCTTTGAAAAAAGAACAAATATGTTCAACCGAATATTTTGTAATAGAATAATCACCAGGATTAACAAATCTGTAATAATAGCTGCTTATTAATGTTGGCTGAGATGGGTAGAGTGAAATTTGCGTATCAAAATAACGTTCTATTACCATAATGGTTCCGTTGGTAATAGTTATAGGCCAGTTGTTTGATACATTAATTAATTGTTTAATAAGTAATTGTGTATCATTTATTTCATCAAGTTTTTTTAAAGGCTTACCTAAAATATGTTTTAAATACTCTCTGCCACCATTGGTTTGTGTGCAGTTTAAATGATGAAAAACAGATTGTTCTTCATCGTGATGAAATATGGAGAGATCTTGTAAAGTGGTTTTATCTATTTGCATTAAGGTTGTATAGTTTTGGTAATTTATCTGTTAAACTTTAACCGCATTCCTTTATAAGATTCATTAAAGGCTCCATTTCCATAAACTAAATTTCCACTTACAAATGTGTGCGTAATACTTGCCGGGAAAGTAGAATTTTCAAAAGGGCTCCAACCACATTTATATAAAATATTTTCTTTGTTTACTGTGTAAGGTTTATGCATATCAACTAAAACTAAATCGGCATAATATCCTTCTTTTATATAACCACGTTCTTTAATTTGAAAACAATCGGCAACTGCATGGCTCATTTTTTCTACAACTTTTTCAATAGAAATCTTTCCTTCTTGCACATAATGCAACATTAATGGCAAAGCGTGTTGCACTAAAGGCAAACCTGCATGAGCTTTTTCGTAAGGTTCATTTTTTTCGGCAAACGTATGTGGAGCGTGGTCTGTAGCAATTACATCTAATCTATCATCTAACAATGCATTCCATAAAGCAGCTTTGTTGTTGGCAGATTTTATAGCAGGATTGCATTTAATAAAATTACCTTTTTCTGCATAATCATTAGCCGTAAAATGCAAATGATGCACACATACTTCGGCAGTTATCCTTTTATCTTTTAAAGGAAACATATTGCCAAATAATTGCAATTCTTTTTCGGTTGAAATATGTAAAATATGCAAACGTGTATTATGTTTTTTTGCAAATTGAATAGCTTTGAAAGACGATTCAAAACATACTTCTTCGTTTCTAATAATAGGATGATCTGCTGCAGATAAAATAGATTTTTCTTGTTTTATTTTTTCTAAATTTTTTTTAATTAAACTTTCTTCTTCACAGTGGGTGGCAATTAATAATTCGCTTCCTGCAAAAATTTTATCTAAACTTAATGGGTTATCTACTAATAAATTTCCTGTTGAAGAACCCATAAAAATTTTTACACCGCATACATCATTTTTCTTTTCATTTGTTCTCATTACTTCATCGTAATTATTATTACTTGTTCCAATATAAAAAGAATAATTAGCTAATGATATTTGTTGTGCAATGTTGTATTTTTCTTCTAACAATTCTTGTGTAAGTGCTGCCGGTATTGTGTTTGGCATTTCCATGAAACTTGTTATACCGCCTGCTACAGCTGCTTTTGCTTCGGTATAAATAGTTGCTTTATGTGTTAAACCGGGCTCGCGAAAATGCACTTGATCATCTATTACGCCGGGTAATAAAAATTTATTGTTTGCATTAATTTCAATTGCGTTTTCTTTTATTTGAATTGAAGGTGCAATTTTTTCTATTTTTTCATTTTTTATTAAAACATCTGCATATGTTTTTTTGCCCTCATTTATAATGCAGGCATCTTTTATTAGGTAAACAGGCATCTTATTGTATTTTTGAAAAAACTATAATAAGCAAGATTATGAAATGTTTACGTTTAGCAACAGTATTTCTTTTAATAATATGGGCAAAAACTTCTTGGGCACAATCAGATTTTGTAATGCTTGGCACAAGGCAGTACGATGTTTTAAATAGATTAGAAATAAAATTGCGTAAAGATTCTATCTTAAATTTTTCTGCCGTAAAACCTTATGATAGAAAGGCTATAACCGAACGTTTGCAATACATTCAGCAATTAGCCAATGAAGGTAAAATTGAATTAAGTAAAGTAGATAAATACAATTTAGATATTGTGTTGAAAGATAATTTTGAATGGAGAAACGGTTTTGCAGATTCATCGTTAAAATTTAGTTCATTATTTAAAAAATCAATTTGGTCTCACCCGCCGTATATTGGTTTAAAGCAAAAAGATTTTTCGGCGTATGTATATCCACTAATAAATGTTTCTTTAGGAAAAGATAATAATGTAACACATGATTTATTTAATAATCAACGTGGTATTGGTATTAGAGGAACATTTACCAAAGGTTTGGGTTATTATACTTACCTAACTACTCACCAAGAAAGAGACCCATTATATGTTCAACAATTTGAACAAAAATATAGTGCGGTACCTGGTGCAGGATATTATAAAAACTTCTCAACAGATGGATATGATTATTTTGATGCAAGAGGGGGTATAATGGTTAATGCTGCTAAAGGAATTGATTTGCAATTTGCTTATGATAAAGTTTTTATTGGTAATGGTTACAGAAGTTTAATACTAAGTGATTTTAGTAACAGCATGTTATTTTTAAAAGCAAACTTTAGATTCTGGAAATTGAATTATTACAATTTATTTAGTGAATTAACCTCTACTTTTCAAAGAGGTCCCGATTTTTTACGTCCTAAAAAATACATGGCATTTCACATGTTGGAATATAACACCAAATCTTTTTCAATTGGAATATTTGAAGATATAATGTTTGGCAGAAGCGGTGGTTTTGAATTGGGTTATTTAAATCCACTAATTTTTTATAGAGCAATGGAGCAACAAGAAGGCAGCCCCGATAAAGTAACATTAGGTGCCAACATTAAAACAAATGCATTTAAAAACACACAGCTTTATGCTCAGCTTATTATAAACGAATTTGTAATGAACGAAGTTTTGCATTATAGTCGTGGATATTATTCTAACAAACAGGCATTGCAATTAGGCATGAAAAGAATTGATTTATTTGGAGTGAAAAATTTAGACTTACAAGTTGAAGCAAACTTTATTAGACCATTTGTTTATGAACATTACGATACTGTTGGTTCGTTTACACATTACAATCAGCCTTTGGCACATCCAATGGGTGCAAACCTTAGAGAGTTTATTGGTATATTAAAATATCAACCGGCAAACAAATTTTCTTTAGAAGCAAAAGTTATTTATACCGAACAAGGCTTAGATTCTGCGGGGGCAAATTTTGGAGCTAATCCATTTCGTTTTTATACGGATAGGTTAAGAGATTATGGTTATAAAATTGGTAGTGGCATTTTAGCAAAAAATTTATTTTTAAGTGGAACAATAACTTATGAACTTTCTCCAAATGTATTTTTAGATTTAAATGCAATTATTAGAAAATACAAACGTGCAGATGTAGCTTCCAGCTTCGATTCTAACATCTTCAACGCATCTTTAAGAATTAATTTAGGAAGAAGAGAGTTTGATTTTTAATATTCAAAATGTAATGTAAATAAAATCATTCTGCTTGTAATATCACCCAATACACTTGAGTATTTTAATGAAGGATCTCTTAAGTGAATATTACTTAAACCATTACTGAATTTTATTTCGGGAGATAAGGTAAAATAAGGAAGAAAAATATTAAAACCAATGCCACCTTCAATACCAAAATCACTTCCTTTAAATTTTATATCTCCGGTAGTATTGGTTGAATTAGCATTGCTGGTTAAATATAAATTGTACCGAATACCTCCTAACATATACACTCTAAAATTATCAATGCGGTCTGAATTAAATTTTAAGTGAATAGGAAAACTTACAATGTTTGCAGGCAATGTTCTTTTTTGATAAACAGGCTCTCCGGGTAAAGGATTATTTAATACATAATTAAAGTATAACGATTGTCCAATAATAAATGTGGGTGCAACTCTTATTTGAAATCTATCACTTAATCTTCCTGTTGCCGAAAGCCCTAAAAATATACCGCCACTGCTACCAGATTCTGCAACCAACACACTATCATCTGTAATAAATTTTTTTGTTTTATTTACGTTTAAAAAAGAGTTGGCGTAACCTAAAGTAGCCCCAAAATAATAAGGTTTATCATCATGGTCAGGTCTATAAATTTCTCGTTGTGCATTAGCAAAATTTGTAATGCAACAAAACAATAAACATAACAGACTTACACTTTTGTTCCGCAGTATATAGTGCATATTCCTAAGCTAAGAGGTTGTAAATAAGTTTGTGTAAATCCTACGCCATGCATTATGGTTAAAAATTTTTGCCCTTCGGGGAAAGCAAAAACACTGTTATTTAAATATTGATATGCTTTTTTATCACTTGCAAAAGCTTGCACTAATCCGGGTGCTAATTTGCTTAAATAAAATTGATATAAAAACTTAAAATTTTTTTGTTTGGGTTTTGAAAATTCTAACACTACCAATTTGCCTCCGGGTTTTAATACACGAAACATTTCTGACAAACCTTTTTCTAAATTTTCAAAATTGCGTACACCAAAAGCTACAGTTATGCCATCAAAAAAATTGTTATCAAAAATAATATTTTCGCTATCGCCTTGTTGTAATTCAATTTTATTTTCTAACCCTTTTTGTTTAATTTTTTTCCTTCCTAATTCAAGCATTCCTTCGCTAATATCAATTCCATAAATTTTTTCAGGGTGCAGTTTTTTATACGTCATTAAAACTACATCACCTGTTCCCGTTGCAACATCTAAAATAATTTTTGGTTTTATTTTTTTTAATTCGTTAATAGCTTTCTTTCTCCACCAAATATCAATACCTGCACTTAAAAATCTATTTAAAAAATCGTATTTACCTGCAATGCTGTTAAACATTTCTGCAACCTGTGTTTTTTTGTTTTGGTTGCTTTCGGTATCGGGTACTATTACATCGTGTGCGTACTTATTCATCTGCTGCGAAGATATTGAAAATGAATTTGCTGCTGTGCAGCTTATGAATTACTTAACTAAATAAATTGTTTTGCTGGCTGTTGTTAAAAGGTTTTTTACCTAAATGCTCATAAGCTTTTTGTGTAACTTCTCTACCTCTTGAGGTGCGTTGTATAAAACCTTCTTGTATTAAAAATGGTTCATATACTTCTTCAATAGTTCCGGCTTCTTCTCCAACGGCAGTAGCAATATTATTTATGCCAACGGGGCCACCTTTAAATTTTTCTATAATGGTTAAAAGTATTCTGTTATCCATATCGTCTAAACCATACTCATCAACATTTAATGCTTTTAGTGCGTGTTGTGTAATACCTGCATCTATTTCACCATCATTTAATACTTGTGCAAAATCTCTTACACGCCTTAATAAACCGTTGGCAATACGTGGTGTGCCTCTACTTCTTCTTGCAATTTCATTGGCTGCATCTGAAGTTATAGATGCATTTAAAATGCTTGCACTACGCAGTATTATTTTTTGTAATATGTTTGAATTGTAATATTCTAATCTCGATTTTATTCCAAACCTTGAAAGTAATGGTGCAGTTAATAAACCGCTTCTTGTGGTTGCACCTACCAATGTAAAAGGGTTTAAGTTTAATTGAATACTTCTTGCATTGGGGCCGCTATCAATCATAATATCAATCCTAAAATCTTCCATTGCTGCATACAAATATTCTTCAACAACAGTACTTAATCTATGTATTTCATCAATAAACAAAACATCATTAGGTTCTAAGCTTGTAAGCAAACCTGCAAGATCTCCGGGTTTTTCAATAACAGGGCCACTTGTTTCTTTAATCTTCACACCTAATTCATTGGCAACAATTCTGCTTAAAGTTGTTTTACCTAAACCCGGCGGGCCATGAAATAAAATATGATCTAATGCTTCTCCACGAATTTTAGCTGCTTTAATAAATATGGTTAAGTTTTCTATTAATTGCGGCTGCCCCGAAAAATCATCAATAACCGATGGTCTTATTGAGTTTTCAAAATCTTTATCGGCATTGTTAAACTCTTCTGAATTAATATGTATGTTAGAATTAGCCATTAGCCAAAAGTACGCAATAATACAGCGGTTTGCATAATATGTGATTAAACAAATTACACAAATTTTTAATTAATTGTGTATGCAAATTAATTGATGTTTATAGAAGAAGTTTGCTGCATGGCTAATCTGTCTTTACCTGCATCTCCAACTTTTTTGTAAGGGCCATGGCAAGTTGCAAACAAAACCAACAAGCAAAAAATTATTGCAAAAGATATAAAAGAAGTTAAGGTGTAATTTTTTATTACGCCAGCTTCTTCATAATTATGTTCACTCATAAAAAAAATAATTTGGTGTGGCAATATAAAAAACTTACTTAAATAATTGTGATTTTGTTGAATATTGAGTTTTGTTTAATATGATTAGAACGGTATTTCTCATCTACCATTCTTAAAAAATTTATTTTGAGAAAATGAAGTGTTGATTATCTTTAAAATCTTTCAACACTAAACTTTGAATTATGCTTAAACAGTTATTGGTTTTATTTTGCACCACATTTATAATAAGTGTGTTTGCACAAAACAACCCGTTGTGGTTGCGTTATCCTGCCATTAGCCCCGATGGGAAATGGATTGTATTTGGTTATAAAGGAGACTTGTATAAAGTATCTTCAAGCGGAGGCAATGCTGTTGCCTTAACCTTAAACGAAGCACAAGATCAAATGCCCGTTTGGAGCCACGATGGAAAGTATATTGCTTTTGCCAGCGACCGTTACGGAAATTTTGATGTGTATGTTATGCCAAGTGAAGGTGGAGAAGCTACCCGTTTAACTTTTAATTCTGCCAACGATTTTCCTTCAGATTTTAGCGTTGATAATAAACATATAATTTTTGGAAGCGGAAGAAACGATTTAAATACTTCTGTTCGTTTTCCTATTAAAGGGTTATTTCCAAAATTATATCAAGTACCTATTACAGGTGGCAGAAGCATTTTATTATTAACTGCCGGAACACAAAATACTCATTACAACAGTAAAGGAGATGCAATAGTTTTTGAAGATATAAAAGGTTATGAAGATGCTTGGCGTAAACACCACACATCAAGCGTTACAAGAGATATCTGGCTTTATAGTTTTAAAACAAAAGAGTATAGAAAAATAAGCGGCTTTGAAGGAGAAGATAGAGAACCTGTTTTTTCTGCCGATAATCAATTCATTTATTATTTAAGTGAAAAAAACGGCACACAAAACATATATAAAATTCCTGTGCTTAATAAAATGGCAGAACAACAATTAACAAATTTTAAAAACAATCCTATTCGGCATTTATCAAGAGCAAACGATAATACATTATGTTTTAGTTGGGATGGTGAAATTTATACATTAAAAGAAAACGGCAAACCAGAAAAAGTAAATATTAGTATTAATGCAGATTCAAAATTTAATACAGAAAAAATAGTTCCTATAAATGGTGGTGCAACAGAAATGAGTGTTTCACCTAACGGAAAAGAAATTGCATTTGTTTTTAGAGGCGAAGTTTTTGTTACCAGTGTTGATGGTGGCATTACCAAACGCATTACTAATACACCGCAACAAGAACGTATGGTTGCTTTTGCACCCGATGGAAGAACTTTATATTATGCAGCCGAGCGTAACAATAGTTGGGATATTATGAAAGCAACTATTACAAGAAAAGAAGAACCTTATTTTTATGCATCAACTATTATAAAAGAAGAACCTGTAATTGCAACAGACAAAGAAGAGTTTCAACCAAAAATCTCCCCCGATGGAAAGGAAATTGCTTATTTAGAAGAAAGAAATATTGTAAAAATATTTAATATAGAAAAGAAAACATCCAGAACCATTCTTCCCGCAGGGCAAAATTTTTCTTATAGTGATGGAGATCAAAGTTTTGAATGGAGCCCCGATGGAAAATGGATTGCTATTGAAAGTGTTAAAGGAAATTTTGGATCATCAGGAAATATTTTACTTTATAAAGCCGATGGAACAGATACTAAAGGCACAGATATTACCAACAGCGGTTTCTCTGGAAGCGGGCAACAATGGGCTTTTGGTGGCAAAGCTATTTTATATACCAGCGATAAATTTGGTAAAAAATCATTAGCTATTGAAGGTGCAAGTGAGAATGATATTATGATAGAATTTTTTGATAAAGATTTATATGATCGTTTTAAACTAAATAAAGATGATGCAGCACTACTAAAAGAAAAAGAAGATAAAGAGAAAAAAGATACATCAAAAAAGAAGGAAGATATTGTTTTAGATTTAAACAATTTAGAAGAAAGAAAAATTCGCTTAACCAATGGCTCTCTTAATTTATCTGGTTATGCTTTATCGTTAGATGGAAGTAAACTTTTTTATCTCGCAAAATTTGAACAAGGGTTTGATGTATGGCAATTAGATACCAGAACACGAGAAATAAAAGTACTTGCTAAATTAGGTGCCAGCGGTGGTGGAATGGAATTAAGTAAAGATGGAAAAAGTTTATTTGTAATTGCAGATGGACGTTTAACAAAAATAGATGCAGATGCAGGCAGAGTTTCTCCTGTATCAATTAATGGAGAAATGGTTTTAAACACAGCCGGAGAGCGTGCTTATATTTTTGAACATGCATGGAGGCAGGTAAAGAAAAAATTCTACGATACAAAATTGCATGGCGTTGATTGGGAAATGTACAAAAAAACATATGAAAAATTTTTGCCACATATAAATAACAATTATGATTTTCAAGAATTGTTGAGTGAAATATTGGGCGAATTAAATGCATCGCACACAGGTGGAATATATTCTCCTCAAAGTTTTAATGGAGATGCTACTGCATCACTCGGATTATTTTATGATGAAACGGTTGGTGGCAATGGTTTAAAAATAACAGAAGTAATTGCCAATGGCCCGGTTGATAAAGCAAAAAGTAAAATAAAAGCAGGAACAATTATTGAAAAAATTGATGGAGAAGAAATAACAGATAATGTTGATTGGAATAAATTCTTAAACAGAAAAACTGGCAAAAATGTTTTACTTAGTTTAAGCAACGGCACAGAAAAATGGGAAGAAGTAATTAAACCAATTTCGGGTGGAGGAGAAAACTTTTTGCTCTACAAACGTTGGACAAAAACCATGTCTGATATGGTTGATAAATTAAGCAATGGAAAAGTTGGATATGTGCATGTACAAGGCATGAACGATGCGAGTTATAGAAATGTATATGAAGAAGTATTAGGAAAAAATGCTGATAAAGAAGCTTTAATTGTTGATACAAGATTTAATGGCGGCGGTTGGTTGCACGATGATTTAGTTACCTTCTTAAAAGGAAAACAATATTTAACTTTTGCACCTTATGGTTTTAAAAGTGGTGGTGGAGAACCTCTTGGCAAATGGACAAAACCTTCTGTTGTATTAATGAGTGAAAGCAATTATAGCGATGCATTTATTTTTCCTTATGCATACCGAGCAAACGGCGTTGGTAAATTAGTTGGTAAACCAGTACCGGGCACAGGCACTGCAGTTTGGTGGGAAACGCAAATCGACCCAACATTAATATTTGGTATTCCTATGATAGCAACTATTGGTATAGAAAAAAGGCCAACAGAAAATTTGCAAATTAATCCAGATATTGATGTAGATAATCCGTATAAAAATGTATTATTTGGAAAGGATGATCAATTAGAAGCAGCTGTAAAAGAAATGCTGAAAACAATCGGAGGGAAATAAATTGTCATTCCGAACGCAGTGAGGAATCTGATTTTATTTTTATCAGATGTTTTGCTTCGCTCAACATGACAACGCAAAAAAGCAGTAGGAATAAACTACTGCTTTTTTATTTCAATTATAATTCATTGTATTATCTTCTACTTGCAATTAATAAATTTAAAATTGCGATTAAGCCATTTCATATTCAACCTTATTTGGCTGAGGTAGTTTTTTAGAAGCATTTAATATTTCAAGCCCAACAATAGAACCATCTTCTGCATAATCTATAATTACACCTGGTTTATCTTCATCACTTTCGGCAATGGGCAAATCATTAAATTTTATTACAAGTATATCAACTTCTTTATCGTATCTCAATTTCATAATAAATACTTTTTAATTTTTGAAGTTTTATAAACTGTCTTAATATATTTCGGTATAACTTCTTCGTTTACAAAAACTCTTATTAAGTATTGTTTATTATCAAAGGTAAATATTCGTTGATAAATTCTCTGACCTTCATTTTCTTCACATTGTTGTAAAGGGTTTGAAACCGTTTTTAAAACATCATCAACTGAAATATTTCTTTCAGCCATTTGTTTGAGTGCATGACTTGAAAATTTAAATTCATTCATGTATTATCTTCTACTTGCAATTAATAAATTCAAATCGGTAAATTTTAAATCGAATTTTTGAGAGAGGTAAAAATCTGTTAATGCACCTCTAAACATATAAATACCTTCACGCATGTGTACGTTATGCCAAACAATTTCTTCTATTCCTCCATTATCGCTAACATCTAACAACAAAGGCATTAATACATTGCTTATAGCTTGGCTTGCAGTGCGTGCAAAACCACTAGGAATGTTGGGTACACAATAATGTATTACATCGTGTTTTACAAATGTTGGATTTTCGTGGCTGGTTAATTCGCTTGTTTCAAAACAGCCACCTCTATCAATAGCCACATCAATTATTATACTACCGGGCCTCATGGCTGCTACCATTTCTTCGGTAACAACAACGGGTGCTCTTCCTAATTCATTACTTAATGCACCAATAGCTACTTCGCAACTTCTTAATTGTTTAGCAAGAATTTTTGGTTCTAATACACTTGTCCAAACTCTTTGCCCTAAATTATTTTGTAATTGTTTTAAACGATACACATTATTATCAAATACTTTTACGCTTGCACCTAAGGCAATTGCATTTCGGCAGGCTACTTCTCCAACAATGCCTGCACCAACTATTACTACTTTGGTTGGCGGAATACCGCTTATGCTTCCCAGCAAAACACCTTTGCCTTTATTAAAACTGCTTAAATATTGCCCTGCAATAAGCATTAATGCACTGCCTGCAATTTCGCTCATGCTGCGTACAATAGGGTAAGAGCCACTATCATCTTTTAAGTTTTCAAAACTTAAAGCAGTAATTTTTTTCTCCATCATTTTTTCTATTATTTCTTTTTTTAATGCAGAATAATGAAGTGGTGAAATAATTACCTGATTGGTTTGTAATAACGTTAAATCTTCTGCTACAACGGGTGCACTTTTAACTAAAATAGGAGCTTTAAAAACATCTTCTCTGCTATAAGAAATTTTAGCACCTGCTTCGTTATATTCTTTATCGGTGTAATGACTGCCTTCGCCAGCTTTGGTTTCAACAATAACATTGTGGCCATTGGCAACCAATACACCAACTGCATCGGGCGATAAGGCTACTCTGTTTTCTTGAAAGGCGGTTTCTTTAGGAATACCAATATGCAGTTTAGCTCCGGTGGGTTTTATATCTAATTTTTCTTCTAATGTTTCTAAATTTATTGACGGAGAAATTAAAGGTTTTTTTGCAGCCATGTAATAAATAGTTTAGTGTGAATATGTTTAATTCCTCTACATTTCGAAGTTAGTTATTTATATGCATTATTCATTAATAATAAGCTTTCTTGTGTTTTCGTTTATAAGTTCTATTGTAATTTTTAAAACATCATCGGGCAATAGTTGTGCAGCTTTTTCCGGCCATTCTACCAAACATAAATTGCCACTGTTTAAAACATCTTCTACGCCGGCGTTAATTGCTTCTTCTTCATTTTTTAATCTATACCAATCCATGTGGTAAATTGTTCCTGCAATTGTGCTTTCATATTCGTTAATAATAGCAAACGTAGGACTGCTAACGGTTTCAGTAACTTCTAACACTTCGCATAAAGCATGAATAAAAGTTGTTTTACCGCTACCCATTGCAGCATAAAAAGTCCATATTTTTTTTGTATGATAAGCTTCCCAAATAGTTTCGGCAACTGTTTTAATTTCTTTTAATGTAAAAACAAATTCCATTCTTAAATTTTATTTTTTGAAACGTAGTTGAAAAGATAATGTTGTTAGCATAAACTTATCCTTGCTATTTAAAATATCTTTGCAAATATCTAATTATCCTACTATTTCATTAAAACAAAGAAAGTATGATGGATACAAAAGTGAATTTAAAAGTTGAAGGTATGCATTGCACCAATTGTGCATTAAGCATAACAAAATATTTGCAAAAAGAAGGTTTACCTAACGCCAAAGTAAATTTTATTGATGGAGAAGTAAGTTTTGAATTAATTGAAAATAAAACTCGCGAACAAATTGAAAAAGGTATTGAAAACTTAGGTTATGCTGTTAAACATAATCATGCAGGGCATCATCATGGTCATGATCATTCTGAAAGTGGAAAATTCAAATTTAAAAATCATTGGCAACGTTTTTTAGTTTGTGCCGTATTTACTGCACCGTTGTTATTACACATGTTAGGCTTGCACAATAATTTATTAATGAACCCATTGGTGCAACTTATTTTGGCTACTCCTGTTTATTTAATTGGTATTGATTTTTTTGGAAGAAGTGCTTTTCGTAGTGCATTAAAAGGCGTTCCAAACATGAATGTATTAATTACATTAGGTGCTACGGCTGCTTATGGCTATAGTTTGTACGGTTTTATTTTTAACAAAGGCATGGACTTTTTATTTTTTGAAACGGCAGCAACCACTATTACATTAGTTTTTTTTGGTAATTATTTAGAAGATAAATCTATTGAAACCACACAAACTGCATTAAAAAAATTAGCTGTTAGTCAAAAAACAATGGCTAATATGATTGCTTTTGATGATGAACACAAAGAACAAATTTTTCAAGTAGAAAGTAAAGATTTACATGTTGGAGATTTAATATTAATTAAAAATGGCGAGCATGTACCTATGGATTGTAAAATTTTATGGGGAGAAATTAGTGTAAACGAAGCCATTGTAACTGGTGAAAGTATTCCGGTAGAAAAGAAAATAAAAGATACATTAATTGGTGGAAGTATTGTAGAAAACGGAACAGTAAAAGCACAAGTAACTGCTGTTGGAGAAGATACCGTACTTGCACATATATTGCAAATGGTTAAAGATGCACAAACCGAAAAACCACCCGTGCAATTAATGGCAGATAGAATTAGTGCAGTGTTTGTGCCTGTTGTTTTAAGCATTGCATTGGCAACTGTTTTAATAAATTATTTTATTGTTCATCAAACATTTTCTGAAAGTTTATTACGCAGTATTGCTGTATTGGTAATTGCTTGTCCTTGTGCAATGGGTTTAGCTACACCTGCCGCAGTTGCCGTGGGTTTAGGACGAGCAGCAAAAAACGGAATACTTTTTAAAAATGCTAAAAGTTTAGATGTTTTTAAAAATATTAAACAAGTAGTGTTTGATAAAACAGGAACCTTAACAACAGGAACATTTCAAATAGCTAAATATGAAATTTTAAATAAAAAAAGCGAATTGCAAAATCAAATTCACGATTCACGATTTACGATTCACGATGATGATTTTAAAAGAATAGTTTATTCGTTAGAAAAATATTCCAACCATCCTATTGCAAAAGCAATTACCAATAATTGGAAAACAAAAAATGAAATTCGTTGGGCTACTATTGAAGAAGTAAAAGGCTTGGGAATGAAAGCTACCGATAAAGAAGGCAACGAATACATTGCAGGTTCTTTTAAAGCAGCACAACAATTAACAACAGATTACAATCATAATATTTATATTATAAAAAATAATGAATTAATTGGATGGATTGATGTTGCAGATGAAATTAGACCCGAAGCCAAACAAGTTATTCAACAACTACATCAACAAAATATAACAACCATTTTATTAAGCGGAGATAAAAAAGAAAAATGCGAAGCAGTTGCTAAACTTTTAAATATTGATACGGTTTATTCCGAACAAACTCCCGAAGAAAAGTTATTAAAAATTGCAGCATTAAATAAAACAGTTCCAACAGCAATGGTAGGAGATGGCATTAACGATGCACCTGCTCTTGCAAAAGCAACAGTTGGTATTTCAATAAGCAATGCAAGCCAAGTTGCTATACAAAGTGCACAAGTAGTTTTAATGAATAATGGTTTGCAACATTTGCCAATGGCATTAGCTTTGGGTAAGCATACTTATATAACTATTAAAGGAAATTTATTTTGGGCATTGGCTTATAACATATTGGCAATACCTATTGCAGCATGTGGTTTATTAGGCGTTTACGGACCAACTTACGGTGCATTAATTATGGGTATGAGTGATGTTGTGTTAGCAATAAATAGTGTTTGGTTAAATTGGAAAAAAATTTTATAACTCACAAAATGTTATCAGTTAAATTTATTTTCTAATAAGTTAATTTATTAAATGCTTGCTGCCCAAAACATACTAAATCAATATTGGGGTTATGATGCTTTTCGTGGCGAGCAAGAAAAAATAATTAATACCGTTATTGCAAAAAAAAATGTGTTGGCTTTATTGCCAACAGGCGGCGGAAAATCTATTTGTTTTCAAGTACCTGCGTTAATGCAAAACGGTTTGTGTTTAGTTATTTCTCCACTAATTGCTTTAATAAAAGATCAAGTAGAAAATTTAAAAAAAAGAAATATTTCTGCAGCCGCTTTGTATAGCGGTATGAGTTTTTATGAAGTAAAAGAAACTTTGCAACAAGCCGTAAATGAAAATTATAAATTCTTATACTTATCTCCCGAACGGTTAGAAACAAAACTATTTAAAGAATATTTACCCGCATTAAATATTGCCTTAGTTGCTATTGATGAAGCACATTGTATAAGCCAATGGGGCTACGATTTCAGACCTCCTTATTTACGCATAGCTAATTTGTTGAACGAACTTAAAAATGTTCCAACCATTGCATTAACAGCAAGTGCAACTCCACTTGTACAAAAAGATATTATAGAAAAATTGCAATTGAAGAGTATTCATATTTTTCAACAATCGTTCGAAAAACCAAATCTCTCTTATTCTGTTTTTAATGTTGATAGTAAAATAAATAAAATTATAACGGTACTTAATAATGTGCAAGGCAGTAGCATTGTGTATTGTAAAAACAGAAAACTTACCAAACAAATTGCAGAGCTATTGCAATTGCAAAATATATCGGCAGATTTTTATCATGCAGGTTTAACGCAAGAAGAAAGAAATGAAAAACAAATAAATTGGATAAATAACCAAACAAGAGTAATGGTTTGCACCAACGCATTTGGTATGGGTATAGATAAACCCGATGTAAGAACGGTGTTGCATTATGGTGTGCCCGATTGTTTAGAAAATTATTATCAAGAAGCAGGGCGTGCAGGAAGAGATGGTAAAAAAGCTTATGCAGTTTTATTGTTTAGAAAAGAAGATATAGATGAGTTGAAAGTATTGCCAGATAAGCGTTTCCCTGTTATGTTCGATATTAAAAAAGTGTATCAATGTTTGGCAGATTATTTACAAATTCCTGTTGGTATTGGAGAAGGAAATTATTACGATTTTGACTTATTGCAGTTTAGTAAAAATTTCAACTTAGATTCAATATTGGTTATTAATGTTTTAAAAGTATTAGAACAAGAAGGGCATTTGTTGTTTACAGAAAATATTTTTCTTCCTTCAAAAATTAAATTTATTGCCGATAAGTTTTTATTAGAAGATTTTGAAAAAAGCCATCCGCAATTAGAACCTGTAATGAAATGTTTATTAAGAACTTATGCGGGTATTTATGATAATATTGTTTCTGTTAGCGAAAAAACTATTGCAAAACTTTGTAAAATTTCTTACGATAAAGTTGTTGAAAATATTAAAGCATTACAATTATTTGGTATTATTGAATACAAACCACAAAAAGAAACGCCGCAAATTTATTTTGTATTAAACCGAGCACCAGCACAAAGCTTGCATATTAACCATACTGCTTATGCACAACGCAAACAATTGTATGTTGAGCGTGTTAATGCTATGCTTAATTATTTACAAGAATTAAGCAAATGCAGAAGCCAATATTTATCTGCTTATTTTGGAGATAATAAAGTAACACCTTGTGGTATTTGCGATAATTGTTTGAACAAGAAAAGAACAACTATTACTAAAGAAAATTTTGAAAAAATACAACATGCCATTTTTTCTTTTATAGAAACATCTACTAATGCAAGCATTAATAATTTTTTAATTCAACACAAACAATTTAGTAAAGAAAAGATTTGGGAAGTTCTACAACACATGCAAGACGAAAAATTAATTTTTATTAAGAATGATGTAATTGAAAAAACAGAATAGTTGCAATTTTTTTAAAACTATTTCTTCCATTTTTTTAACTGTTGTAACAAAGCTCTTAAATCTTTAGGTGGCTCTGCAAGTAAATTAAAAACTTCTCCTTTTAAATTAAAATTCAATTTCCAAGAATGTAATGCAAGCCTTGCCAGTATTGGTTTTTCTTCATCTTCTGTTTTTGATAATTTAAAATTTCGTTTAATAGAAGAAAGTAAAACAGGTTGCCCATCTCCATACAATTCATCACAAACAATACTATGCCCAATATGTTTTGTATGTACGCGAATTTGATGTGTACGCCCTGTATGAATTTGAAATTCAACCCAAGCAAAATTTTTAAACTGCTCAATTACTTTATAATCTGTTGAAGAAGGTTTGCCTTTTACATGCGTAACCATTGTTCCGTTTTTTAACGGACTTTCCATAATTGCAGCATCAATGTTTCCGCTTTCGCTTAACATAATACCATGCACTAAGCCCAAATAATATTTTTCAACTGCTCTGCTTTCAAATAATTGAGAAAGTTCTTTATGTGTTGTTTCATCTTTTGCAAAAATTATAATACCACTTGTGCCTTTATCTAAACGATGCACTGTGTATATATTTCCGTAGCGTTGTAATAAAATATCTTTTAAAGAAATTTCACTTTGTGTTCTGTCTGGTACACTTAACAAACCCGATGGTTTATTAATGGCAATAAAAAAATTATTTTCAAAAATTATATCAAGCTTCATATAGTTCTTTTCTTGTCATCTTGAGCCTGTCGAAAGATGATTTACAAATAAAAATTTAGATGCTTCGACAAGCTCAGCATGACAAAAGATAAATTATTTTTTCTTAGCAAAACTTTGATTCATATATTTTAATAATCTAATTTCTTTTTCGTTTAAAAAACGCCAATGCCCACGTTCAACATTTTTCTTTGTAAGGTTGGCAAATAAAACACGATCAAGATTTTTTACATCATACCCTAAATGTTCAAACAATCTTCTTACAATTCTGTTTCTTCCGCTGTGTATTTCAATACCCACAAGACTTTTATCTTTTGCATCGGCATAAGCAACACTATCGGCTTTTATAAAACCATCTTCTAAATTTATTCCGTTTGTTATAGCTTCAAAATCTTGTTTTACTAAAGGCTTATCTAATTTTACTTCATAAATTTTTTTAATTTGAAAAGATGGGTGCGTTAATTTTTGTGCAAGCTCTCCATCATTCGTCATTAATAAAACACCTGTTGTATTTCTGTCTAAACGCCCAACCGGATACACCCTTTCTGGTGTTGCATTTTTAATTAAATCAATTACTGTTTTTCTTCCTTGAGGGTCTTTGGCAGTTGTAATAAAATCTTTGGGTTTGTTTAATAAAATATAAACAAGGTTGCGTTGAATAAATATTCTTTTTCCTTTAAACTTTACATCTTCATTGCCTCTCACTTTAAAGCCGGGTTCAAAAATTGTATCGCCATTTACAGTAACTAAACCTTGCTTAATAAATGCTGCTGCTTCTCTTCTTCCGCAAACTCCGCTGTGAGAAATAAATTTATTTAAAGGCATTACATCAACTTCAGTTTGTTGGTTTGAAGTTTCTGATTTTATATTTTTATCTTTTTCTTGAGTAGAAAAATTTTGTGAAGCTTTTGAATTTGTTTTTTGAAATGTATTTCTTGAAGGTTGATTGTTGCCTCTTGAATCTTTTGATTTATAACGAGAATTTTCTTTTCTAAAATCTTTTCTATTATCTGTTCTCTCATTCCTTTCATCTGTATTAATGCCTCTTTGTTGTTCCCATTTTTTTCTTCTTGCTTCTTCGCCGGCTGCTCTTGCTTCGGCTTTTGCTTTTCTTTTTTCTTGCCTAATTGCTTCTTTCTTTTTTGCCCCTTTCATTTCGGGCTTCATAAATTTTTCGAAACTTTTATTTGCCATAATATAATGTTTTAGCCGTTTTGCAACGGGATGATGAAACGCAAAAGTAACTCATAAAAAATAAACCCTCTTTTACAAGAAGGGTTTAAATATTTAATATTGGATTGGTAATAAATTAATCTTTGTCTTTATTGGCCAATTGTCCGCAAGCTGCATCAATATCTTTACCTCGGCTACGGCGTAAATGTGCATTTACTTTATGTTTGGCAAGATGTATTACAAATTGATCGGTTACATTTTGTTCGGGTTTTACAAACTGTGCATTTTCAATTGGGTTGTATTCAATAATATTTACTAAGTGTGCAGGTACTTGTCTGAAAATTTTTATTAATTCATCTGCATCTTTCAACGAATCATTAAAATCTTTAAAAAGAATATATTCAAAAGTTATTTCATTGCCTGTTTGTTTATAAAAATAATTTAATGCTTCAATTAATGCTTTAATATTATTGGTTTCGTTAATAGGCATAATTTCATTTCGTTTAACATCGTTAGCTGCATGAAGACTTACTGCCAATTTAAAACGAACTTTATCATCTCCTAATTTTTTTATTTGTTTTGCAACACCTGCTGTAGAAACGGTAATACGTTTGGGGCTCATAAACAAACCATCTTGAGATGTAATTTTTTCAATAGCTTTTAAAACATTGTTGTAATTAAGCAAAGGCTCGCCCATACCCATAAAAACAATATTGCTTAATTTTTTATCATATATCCTTTCACTTTGTTGGTTTAATAAAACTACTTCATCATAAATTTCATCAAAATTTAAATTGCGTTTTCTTTCCATATATCCTGTGGCACAAAATTTACAACTTAAACTGCAACCTATTTGGCTGCTTACACATGCTGTTTTTCTTTCTTCTGCCGGAATTAAAACGCCTTCTACTTTATGCCCGTCAAATGTTATAAAACGGCTTTTAATAGTACCATCTGCACTGTATTGTGTTGCATCTACTTTTAATGCAGGAAAAGAAAATTCTGTTGCCAATTTGCTGCGTAATTCTAAACTAATATTACTCATATCATCAAAGCTAAGAGCATGTTTTTTCCAAAGCCATTCCCACACTTGTTTTGCCCTGAATTTTTTTTCGTTGATAGATAAAAAATATTCTTCTAATTGCTCGTAATTAAAATTTCTAATATTTGCTTGCATGCGGCAAAGATAACTTATAGCTAAAGAACAGAAAATTAGTAACCGAAACATTATCTTGCAACACTTGTAAAAGTTTAATAAAAAATGAAAACAGTTTATATAATTGATGCAGTTAGAACCCCTGTTGGGCGTTACGGCGGAAAACTAAGTGCAGTAAGGCCTGATGATTTATTGGCTTTAATAATTACTGCTTTAATAGAAAGAAACACATCAATAGATATTAATAAAATTGAAGATGTTATTGCAGGTGCTGCCAACCAAGCCGGAGAAGATAACAGAAATGTTGCACGAATGGCAGCTTTATTGGCAGGCTTGCCTGTTAGTGTTGCGGGAAATACTGTAAACCGTTTGTGTGCAAGTGGCTTGCAAAGTATTATGGATGCTGCACGTGCCATTATGTGTAATGAAGGAATGTTGTATATAGCCGGCGGTGTTGAAAGTATGACGAGAGCTCCCTTTGTTACTGCAAAAAGTGATGGAGCATGGAGTAGAAAAATAGAAACTTTTGATTCAACAATAGGATGGAGGTTTACCAATAAAAAATTAGCCGATAGTTATTATCCCTTTTCAATGGGAGAAACAGCAGAAAATGTAGCCAACCAATGGAATATTAGCAGAGAAGCACAAGATGAATTTGCATTTAATTCTCAACAAAAATATTTTAATGCTTTGCAAGAAGGAAAATGGAAAGATGAAATAATTAATGTAGCCATTACAGAAAATAAACAACCAACTGTTTTTAATATTGACGAACATCCAAGGCAAACAAGCATAGAAAAATTGGCTGCGTTAAAACCTGCTTTTGCAAAAAATGGAACAGTTACCGCCGGAAACTCAAGCGGAATTAATGATGGTGCTGCTGCATTGTTGTTGGCAAGTGAAGAAGCTGTAACACTTTTTAATCTTAAACCAATGGCAAAAATTGTAAGTATGGCTGTTGCAGGAGTTGAGCCGAGTATTATGGGTATTGGCCCTGTGCCTGCTACACAAAAAACCTTACTGCGTGCAGGTTTAAACGTAAATAATTTAAATTTAATTGAATTGAATGAAGCCTTTGCCTCGCAAAGTTTGGCATGTATAAATGATTTGAAATTAAATAAAGAAATTATAAATGTAAATGGTGGTAGTATTGCAATTGGCCATCCTTTGGGTTGCAGTGGTGCAAGAATTTCAACCACATTATTACATGAAATGAAAAGAAGAAAAAGCAAATATGGATTAGCAACCATGTGTGTAGGCGTAGGGCAAGGGGCAGCTATTATATACGAAGGATTATAATTTAGTTTAAGGTTTAATGAAATTATTTATTTAAAATTGATTAATTTTTTGTTCACTATAAAACACACTACTAAACATAAAAATAATTTTATATGAAAAAAGCTGCTGCTATTATTATTGCTTTGTTTTTTGTTTCAAGTTTATTTGCTCAAACAGATTCTACACATAAAGAATATGTTGGTAAGTATCGCTTTCCGGAAGGAAGTGTGGTAACAGATGTAACTGTTGTGTTTGATGGCGGTGTTTTAACTATGCAATCTTCTGCCGGTAATTCTGTTTTAGAAAAAACAAGTAATGCCGATGTTTTTGTAATTGTTTCTTTTGAAGGAACAGCAGCTTTTAAACGCAATGATGCTAAACAAATTGTGGGCGTTGTTATAGATGCAATGGGCTATCATTTAGAAGGACCGAAAGATAACCCAACTACACTTATTGAAAAGAGTAAAAATTTAGTGAAACGTTTGTAACAATAAATCTTTTTGCAATAAAGTTGTTTGCTCTCCGGTTTGTAAATTTTTTAATACACAATTATTTTCTGCTAACTCTTTACTGCCAATAATTACAGCGTAGGGAATTTGTTTTTTATCGGCATACTTAAACTGTTTATCAAACTTAGTTTGCTCGGGATAAATTTCGCAAGCAATATTTTTATTGCGTAATTGTTGCATTAAACTAAATGCAGTTTCACTCTCTTTTTCTCCAAGATTAAAAAATAAAACTTTTGTTCCGCTTGCAATAGTTTCAGGAAACAATTTTAATTCTTCCATTACATCATAAATTCTATCTACACCAAAAGAAATTCCAACTCCCGGAATATCGGGTACACCAAATAAACCTGTTAAATCATCGTACCTACCACCGCCGCCAATGCTGCCCATTTGTGCATCTTTTGCTTTTATTTCAAAAATAATTCCTGTATAATAATTTAAACCGCGGGCTAAAGTAAAATCAATTGACAATGAAGAATTGATAATTGACGATTGATAATTTAAAACAAACTCAATTTCATCAATACCTTGTTTGCCAATTTCAACATTGATAAACAATTTTTTTATGGCAACTAATTTTTCTTCATTGCTACCAGTAATATTTAAATATTCTGTAATGTTTGAAATTTGATTTTCATTTAAACCTTTTTGTTGTAATTCTTCTTTTACTTTTTCAATACCAATTTTATCTAACTTGTCAATAGCAGTTGTTATATCAACCATCTTATTATTATCACCACATAATTCGGCTAATGCTGCTAAAATTTTTCTACTATTAATTTTTATTTCAACATTAATTCCTAACTTATTAAAAACGGTTGCATAAATATTTACTAACTCAACTTCATTTAATAAACTTTTACTTCCTACTACATCTGCATCGCATTGGTAAAACTCTCGGTAGCGGCCACGTTGAGGCCTATCTGCACGCCACACAGGTTGTATTTGATAACGTTTAAAAGGAAAGGTAAGTTGGCCATGGTTCATGGCAACATATCTTGCAAACGGAATAGTTAAATCATAACGGAGAGCTCTTTCTGTAATACCTGTTGTGTTTTTTCCTGCCAATATTTTTTCAAAATCATTTTTTATTTGTTCGTGTTTAGAAATATTATCTAACCCGTTATTTAAAATTTTAAAAATTAATTTATCACCTTCATCTCCGTATTTGCCCATTAAAGTTTCTAAATTTTCCATGGCAGGTGTTTCTAAAGGTGCAAAGCCATACAATTCAAAAACATTTTTTATGGTATTGAAAATATAGTTGCGTTTGCGAACAACTTCTGCCGAAAAATCTCTGGTACCTTGTGGTATGCTTGCTTTTGTTTTTGCCATATTCGTGAATTGTGAGTAGTGAATGGTGAGTTTAATACACAATTAACTTACTCAGCATTTGAAATGTTTTTATAATCAAATTACCGGCTTCTTCTAAATCGGTTTTG
Organism: Bacteroidota bacterium; assembly: GCA_018267725.1. Lineage (GTDB taxonomy): Bacteria > Bacteroidota > Bacteroidia > Chitinophagales > Chitinophagaceae > CW01. Next base: position 399,740 of record JAFDXY010000009.1, on the reverse strand, counting down.
CGAAAATATCCTAATTCGCAGGTTATATCAAAAATGGTATCAACCTCTATTAGTGAACCTCTTGAAACTTCAAAAAATCTTCTTCTTTCAATAACAGATTTTCTAGAACAGCCTTCTGCAATATTAAGATGAATAGATAATGCTGCTTTGCGTAATTGTTGTGTTATATTAAACTTCTCTTCTTGCGGTAATAATTTAGACAGCTTGTAACACAGTAATACCAACTGTTTGCTGTTTGCAAATACATCTAATTTGGTATGAGCTAATTGTAAAAACATATATTAATTTTTGTTTTGTATTTATTATTTTTCACACTTCTTCACTCACAATTCACGCCTCACCACTCACGTTTAATAATTGCCTCACAAGCTTTGTTTAGCATATCATAAACTTTATGGTAGCCTTCTTCTGTTCCATACCAAGGGTCGGGTACGTTTTTGTTTTGGTTGGGAAAAGATGCATTTAAAATCAAATCAATTTTATTTTCAGTAAAATAATTTTTAGCAATGGTTTTTACATCGTTATAATTGTCTTCATCCATTACATAAATAAAATCGAACCGTTCAAAATCTTCTTTTACAAATTGCCTTCCTTTATGTTGGCTAATATCAATGCCATGCAGTTTTGCTATTTTTTGAGATAAACGGTGCGGCGGTTCTCCAACATGATAGTTTGCAGTGCCGGCACTATCAACCACCCAATTTAATCCTGCTTCTTCAACTTTATTTCTTAAAATACCTTCTGCCAAAGGGCTTCTGCAAATATTTCCTAAACAAACCATTAAAATTTTCATGCAACAAAAATAATAGTTGCGTTAGCTGTGTGGATTTTTTGAATGTATGCATCTTATGTAGAAAACAGTTTAGTAGTTATAATCTTTAAATTTTTGTTATGAAACCAAAAAAAGCAAGAACCCATAATTTTTATTCTTATCAATTAAAAAATATTTATAAATTGCCCAACTGCCAAAAAGATTGTTTAAATGGAATCAGATTTTAGAAATAAGCAAAGAAAGAGTTACACCATAATGCGATCTGTTTACGATTTAGGCATGGGCTTATTAATATTATGTATGGGTTTGTTTTTATTGTTGGGAGATAGATTAAAAGTTGATGCCATTTATAGAATAGTAATGCAAATAGACCCTTTACTAAAATATATTTTTGGCGGAATGTGTTTGTTATACGGCGGTTACAGATTGTATAGAGGAATAAAGAAAGATTATTAATTATGAAAAAAATAGTTACGGGAATAATATTAAGTATTTGTGTAATGTTTTTTTCGTGTAGTAATAATAAAACAAATACAGATACACCTAAAAAAGGTACTATATATATTAGTGTTGATGAAAGTTTTAAACCGGTAATTCAAGAACAAATTAAAGTGTACGAAGCATCTTATCCCGGTACAAAAATTATTGCATCGTACAAACCGGAAGTAGATTGTTTTAAAGATTTGTTGAAGGACAGTACCCGAATGATAATTACTGCAAGAGGTTTAAAAGAAAATGAATCGAAATCTTTTCAAAGTGCATTATCTTTCAAGCCTCAATATGATATATTGGCTTATGATGCAGTTGCAGTAATAGTAAACATTCATTCAAAAGACAGTGTATTTACTATTAGTGATTTAAAAGATATTTTAAGCGGAAAAAAAACAACGCAAGTTGTTATGGATGGAAACAATGCAACCAGCACCGTAAGATACGTGCAAGATTCTTTGATAAACGGAATGACATTTGGCAAAAATGTACAAGCAGCCACCAATAGCCAAGCAGTTATAGATGTTGTTGCAAAAACCGAAAACGCAATTGGTTTTGTTGGTTTAAGTTGGGTAGGCAACCAGTACGATACCAAACAAATTGAAAACCTAAAAACAATTCGGTTGGCTTTGGTAGAATGTGTTAGATGTGTAGAGAAAGGTTATTTTGCAAAACCATCTCAAGCATCAATTGCGTATGCACAATACCCATTGGCACGCCCCTTGTATTATATATTAAAAGAAAATTATTTGGGGTTAGGTTCTGGTTTTGTAAATTATTTAAGTTATGAAAGAGGACAGTTGGTTTTTAGACGTTCTTTTTTAGTTCCGGCAAAAATGAATTTTAATGTGCGTAACAGCATTTTAAAAGAATAGAAACAAAGTTTTTTATAAATAAAGTAAGCAAGATGAAAAAAATTACTCTTTTGTTAGTAGGTGCAGTAGTTGCAGTAACGGTTTCCTTAGGGCAATCGTTAACCGATGGTATTAAAATGCTTAACTCGCAATTTAAAGTAAATTCCACTCGTGAAGTATTTAAGAAATTGTATGATGCTAATCCAAAAGATCCTCAAACAATTTATTGGTATGGTCAATCGTTAATAGCAGGTTTTGAAGTTAAACCTGCAGATGTTGCCGCAGCAAAAGCAGTATATCAAAAAGCATTAACCGATGGTGTAAACGAACCGTTAATTTGGGTTGGATTAGGACATATTGAAATATTACAAGACGGAGATTTAAACAGTGCCAAACAAAAATTTGAACAAGCCATTACTGCTACAACAGAAACTAGAGGCAGAAACAAAGGCAAACCCAATGCAAATATTTTAGATGCTATTGGTCGTGCTAATGCAGATGGTAGCTCAAAACAAGGCGACCCTAATTACGGTATTGAAAAATTAAAACAAGCTGCCGCTATTGATTTAACCAATGCAGATATTGAAATAAATTTAGGAATATGTTATTTAAAATTAGGAGGAGAATATGGTGGAGAAGCCGTAAAAGCTTTTCAAGAAGCAATAGCAAGAGATCCTAAAAATGCTTTAGCAATGTATCGCATAGGAAAAATTTATGTATCGCAAAACAACCCAGATGTATTCAATAAATATTTTAATGAAGCCATTGCAGCCAACCCTTCATTCCCCGATACTTATTTAGCTTTATTTGAATATTATAAATTAATAGATGTAAATATTGCAAAAGAAAACTTAGATAAATTTATAGTTAATGCCGATAAAGATCCACATAACGATTTATTATTGGCAGACTATTTATACCGTGCCCGCAGGTACAACGAATCATTAGTTAAAACAAAAGAAATTGAAGCAGCAACAATTAACAACCCTATTCCAAGATTAAATATGTTGTATGCTTTAAATTATGAAAAATTAGGAGATACCGCCCAAGCAAAAACATATTTAGAAAAATTCTTTGCAAACGCTCCGGCTAATGATATAAAACCTACCGATTATGAATTTGCCGTACTTGTATTCTCAAAATTTCCGGGTAATGAAAAAGTAACAGTTGGTTATTTAGAAAAAGCAATTGAAACAGATTCTGTAAAAGCCAATAGAATAAACTATGCAGAACATGCTGCAAGAATTTTAGGAAGAGCAAAACTGTACGCATACCAATTAAAATGGTATCAAAAAATTGCAGAATGGAAAGGCACATTAACCGAATCTGATTATCTTAATTTAACATACACTGCATACAACGCAGCAGATTATGTTCAAACAATAAATTATGCCGATAAATATATTGCCGCCTATCCCGATAGATCTAACGGTTATCTTTTTAAAGTAAGAGCAGCCAAAGCTTTAGACACTACAACCAGCCCTGGTATTGCAATTGCTGCATTAGAACAACAAAACGAATATTTAATGAAAGATGTTGAAAAAAATAGAAAAGCAATATTCTTTAATTTATATTATGAGTTGGTTTATTTTGGAGAAAAAGCAAAAGATTATGCTAAAGGGATAGAAATATGCGATAAAATGATAGCACTTTATCCTAATGCAGGAGAAGAAAATACTTTTGTAGTTCAGCAAAAAGAAGTATTAACCAAAGCATTAGCAAACCAACAAAAAAATCCCAAACCCGGCGATGTACAACCTGCTAAATCAGGAAAATAAAATAAATTAAAACAAAATAAAACTCTCCCTTTACGGAGAGTTTTTCTTTTATATCTCTTGCAGTCTTATTTTTGCTACTTATTGAGTTAAGTTATGAGTAATATCCTCTCAGTTTTATTACAAGCCACTAATACAGCAGATAATTATTTTCCAATTGGTATTCAATTAATTTTTGCAGCAGGTTTTGTTGCCACAATGATTGCCGTTTCTGCATTATTAGGCCCTAAAAGAAAAACAAAAGAAAAATTAGAAAACTTTACCAGCGGAATAGAATCGCATGGAGATGCACGCCAACCAGTAGCCATCAAATATTTTTTAGTAGCTATTTTATTTGTGTTGTTTGATGTGGAAGTAATTTTCTTTTACCCTTATGCAGTAAATTTTAGAGAATTAGGCTGGGAAGGTTTTATGGCAGTATTAATGTTTGTAGCATTTTTCTTAATAGGTTTTATTTACATTATAAAAAAAGGTGCTTTAAACTGGGAAGATTAATTTTATAAAATGATAAATTTTAAATGTTGAATTGTTTTTGACTTCGCATTTAAAATTCAAAATTCAACATAAAAATATGCGTCCGGTACGTTTTAATATAAATCCAAAAGAAGCCCAAGCCAATACATCAATTGGTATGGCAAATACACCTGCGGGTTATAGTGGCGAAGGATTTTTTGCAACACAATTAAGCAGCGTAGTTGGTTTAGCCCGAAAAAATTCTTTATGGCCAATGCCTTTTGCAACAAGTTGTTGCGGTATAGAATTTATGGCCACTATGGCAAGCCATTATGATTTGGCAAGGTTTGGTGCAGAGCGTGTTGGCTTCTCTCCACGCCAGTGCGATTTACTTATGGTAATGGGTACCATTGCAAAAAAAATGGGTCCCGTTTTAAAGCAAGTGTATTTACAAATGGCAGAACCACGTTGGGTTTTAAGCGTTGGAGCTTGTGCAAGCAGCGGCGGCATTTTTGATACATACAGCGTGTTACAAGGTATAGATCAAATTATTCCGGTTGATGTATATGTACCTGGTTGTGCTCCAAGACCCGAAGCAATTTTAGATGGCTTTATGAAAATTCAAGAATTAGTAGGAAAAGAAAGTATAAGAAGAAGAAACAGCGATCATTATAAAGCACTTTTGGCAACTTACGGTATAGAATAAAATTTAAATAAAATAATTATTAGCATATAATTATTGCTTTTGGATATGAGTTTAACAAACAATAAAATAAAAGAAAAGTTAGTAGAAAAATTTGGCGAATCTGTATTTGGATTTGAAGAAAATTATGAACTCTTAACTTTTGAAGCACCCAAAGAAATAAACTTAAAAGTTTTACAATTCTTGTATGATGATGAAGAATTAAACTTTCAGTTTATGACAGATTTATGTGCAGCACATTATCCCGATAATATTGGTAAAGAATTAGCCGTTGTGTATCATTTACATAATTTAAAAGATAATATACGCCTGCGTTTTAAAGTTTATACTTCCATACAAAAACCCGATGTATATACTGCTACGCAACTGTTTAGTGCAGCCAATTGGATGGAAAGAGAAACCTACGATTTTTATGGAGTTAATTTTGTAGGTCATCCTAATTTAAAAAGAATATTAAATGTAGATGAAATGGATTATTTTCCTTTAAGAAAAGAATATCCGTTAGAAGACCAAACCAGATTAGATAAAGACGATGAAATGTTTGGAAGAGGCGGCACTATTGTTTAATAAAAAAATTAATGAAATGAATATTAAAAAAATAAAATTCGGACCATCAATTTACAAACTACCTGTTAAATTGTTTTTTTTATATTATTTTTTGTTTTCATACATGTCGGGCTATATAAATAAAATGGCATTAATAAACGCTTTATTATTAAGCGGAATAATGTTGCTCTTTTATTTTATAGGAGAAAACTTTTTTGGAGATAAAGAACGCTTTGTTTATTGGCGTAAAAAAACAAACACAAAACAAGAAGCATAATTAAAAAATAAAAGTTGGCAACATCATTATACAATGTCAGAACATCAACATCATATTAAATTACCCGAAGGTTCAATAGAAAAACAAACTACCACTTTAAACTTAGGGCCAACACACCCTGCAACACATGGTGTATTTCAAAATATTTTAGAGTTAGATGGAGAACGTATTGTAAGTGCAGAACAAACAGTTGGTTACATACATCGTGCATTTGAAAAATTGGCAGAACGCAGACCATTATATCAAATAACACCCATTACAGATAGATTAAATTATTGCAGCAGCCCAATTAACAATATGGGTTGGCACATGACCTGCGAAAAATTACTAAATATAAAAACACCCAAACGTGTAGATTATTTACGCATTATAATAATGGAGTTGGCAAGAATAAGTGATCATTTAATTTGCAACTCAATTGTTGGTGTAGATAGCGGAGCATATACAGGATTTTTATACGTAATGCAATACAGAGAATTAATATATGAAATTTATGAAGAAGTATGCGGTGCCCGCCTTACTACTAATATTGGGCGTATTGGTGGTTTTGAAAGGAATTTCTCAAATACGGCATTTGAAAAACTCGAAAAATTCTTAATAGAATTTCCTAAAGGTTGGAAAGAATTTGAAAACCTATTTGTACGCAACCGAATTTTTGTAGATAGATTACAAAACACCGGAGGCATAAGTGCCGAAAGAGCTTTAAACTATGGCTTTACAGGTCCAAATTTAAGAGCAGCAGGTGTAGATTATGATGTAAGAGTACACACACCATACAGCAGCTACCAAGATTTTGATTTTATTGTACCCATTGGTAAAACAGGAGATAATTACGATAAATTTTTAGTAAGATGCGAAGAAGTTTGGGAAAGTATAAGCTTAATAAAACAAGCCTATAATAAAGTACAAGAATTTAAAGGCACAGATGCTGAAGTATATCATGCAAATGCTCCCGAATATTATCTTCCTAAAAAGCAAGAAGTATATACCAAAATGGAGCAACTAATATGGCACTTTAAAATTGTAATGGGCGAAACAGAAATTCCTAAAGGAGAAGTTTATTTTAGTGTAGAAGGTGCTAATGGAGAATTAGGATATTATTTAGTAAGCGATGGCGGAAGAACACCTTACAGATTACATTTTCGCAGACCAAGTTTCATATACTATCAAGCATACAGCGAACTAACAAAAGGCTCAATGCTAAGCGATGCAATTATTACCATGAGCAGCTTAAACTTGATAGCAGGAGAATTAGATGCATAAAAATAATGTTGAATTATAAATTACAAATGTTGAATGAAATTTAACGAACAACAGATAGCAGAGTTTAACAGATTAGTAGCACGTTATCCCGAAGGAAAACAAAAAAGTGCATTACTACCTGTATTGCATTTAGCACAAGAAAGTTTTGGCGGATGGCTAAGCACCGAAACAATGAATTATGTAGCAGAACTTTTAAACATTACACCCATTGAAGTATATGAAGTAGCTACATTTTACAGCATGTACAATTTAAAACCCGTTGGTAAACATGTGTTCGAAGTTTGCCAAACAGGGCCTTGTATGATTAATGGAAGCGATAATATTATTAATTATATAAAAGAAAAATTAAAAATAGAAATTGGCGAAACAACACCCGATGGAATGTTTACTTTAAAAACAGTTGAATGTTTAGGAGCTTGTGGTTACGCACCCATGATGCAAATGGGCAAATTTTATAAAGAACATTTAACCAAAGAAAAAGTAGATAATATTATAGAAGAATGTAGAAAAAACGCAGCATTAAATAATTAAGTAAATAAATAAAAATCTCTTTAGAGATTAAGGGCATGAGTAAAAAATTATTATTAGAAAAAGCACATGTTGAAGGCATAAGATTCTACGATGTTTATCGCAGAGAAGGTGGTTATAATAGCGTAGAAAAAACTTTAAAAACATTAAGCCCCGAAGCAGTTGTTGAAGAAGTTAAAAAAAGCGGTTTGCGTGGCCGTGGTGGTGCAGGCTTTCCTACCGGAATGAAATGGAGTTTTATTGCAAAACCCGAAGGTGTGCCACGCCATTTAGTTTGCAATGCAGATGAAAGCGAACCCGGAACTTTTAAGGATAGATATTTAATGGAATTTCTTCCACACCTATTAATTGAAGGCTTAATAGTTTCATCTTATGCATTAGGCAGTAACGATACTTACATATACATACGCGGAGAATATGCATGGATTGTAGATATATTAGAACAAGCCATTGAAGAAGCAAAAGCAAACGGCTGGTTAGGAAAAAATATTTTAGGAAGTAGTTTTAATTGTAACATCCACGTACAACGCGGTGCAGGTGCATACATCTGCGGAGAAGAAACTGCACTAATAGAAAGTTTAGAAGGTAAACGCGGCAATCCAAGAATTAAACCACCATTTCCAGCCATAAAAGGTTTATGGGAAAGACCAACCGTAGTAAACAATGTAGAAACCTTAGCAGCTATTGTTCCCATTATAAATATGGGTGGAGAAGAATATGCAAAAATTGGTGTAGGCAGAAGCACAGGAACCAAATTAATTTCTGCTTGTGGTAATATTAATAAACCTGGTGTTTATGAAATTGATATGACCATTAGCGTAGAAGAATTTATTTATAGTGAAGAATATTGTGGAGGCATTGCCAACGGAAAAAAATTAAAAGCATGCATACCCGGCGGTTCATCTGTACCTATTCTTCCTGCAAACTTATTATTAAAAACAGCCAAAGGCGAAACACGCTATATGAACTATGAAAGTTTAAGCGATGGTGGTTTTGCAACAGGCAGTATGATGGGTAGTGGCGGATTTATTGTGTTAGATGAAGACCAATGCGTAGTAAAACATACATATACATTAGCAAGATTCTATCATCATGAAAGTTGCGGTCAATGTTCACCTTGCCGTGAAGGAACCATTTGGTTAGATAAATTATTATATAAATTAGAACACGGGCAAGGCAAATTAAGTGATATAGATTTATTGTGGGATGTACAAAGAAGAATAGAAGGAAACACTATTTGCCCTTTAGGAGATGCAGCAGCATGGCCGGTTGCCGCAGCCATAAGGCATTTTAGAGATGAGTTTGAATGGCATGTAAACAACCCGCAAGAATCGCAAATTAAAAATTTTGGATTGGCACATTATGCCGATGCAATACAACCCATAACTGTATAAAATAAAACTATTAGCTCTTTGATTTCAGGCAAAACCATATATATAGCACACAATTGGATAAACACAAACGTTAACCGCCAATCAAAAGCTTTGGCATTTGCTTTTTCAAAAAATAATAAAGTTGTTTTCTTAAACGCAAAAAAAAACGGATTCAATAATGCGGTTATAAATGAAAACTTAACTATTAATGAATGGCCCGGAAAAAGACCAGTTGGCATAAAAGACTTTATTTTTCTTTTTAAATTAATGCAAAAGCAAAAGCCCGATATTACTATTTCAAATTTTGGAGCAAATAATATTATGATTTTGGTTTCGTGGTTATTCAATGTAAAATATCGTTGCTGTTTTCATCAAACAATAGTAGAAGCATATATTGAAGATCATAATGGAAAATTAGGGTTGATACAAAAATATAAAATATTAAGAAAAAAAATAATATACAAAATGGCAACGCATATACTTACGCCATCAAATTGCGGTAAAAGAGATTTAATGAAGTATTTTAACGCAGCAGAAAAAAAAATATATGTGTTCCCAAATACAATCCCTATTTCACAACAAACCAATACAACCAATAATCAAACAATAGCTTTTATTGGAAGATTAGACAGAACAAAAGGTGCAGATATTTTGGTAAAAGCATTTATTAAAATTGCCGATATTTTTCCTAAAGCAATTTTATTAATTGCAGGAAGTGGAGATAGGCACGAAGAATTAAAAAATGAAATTAATAATGCTAAACTACAAAGCAGAATTATTTTAGAAGGAAATGTATCGTACGATAAAGTTTATGAAATTATGCAAAGCATTAATTTCTTAGTAGTACCAAGCAGGGCAGATAATTTTCCTACTACTGTGTTAGAAGCATTCTCTGTAGCAACACCAGTAATAGGCAGCAACAGTGGTGGCATACCTGAAATGGTTATTGACGGATACAACGGATTATTATTTGAAAAAGAAAATGTAGATGATTTGGCAAACAAACTAAAACAAATGTTTAGCAATAAACAAGAAAGAGATAAAATGGCTATAAACGCAAAACAATTATTTGAACAAAAGTTTAGCACCGAAACAATAGCAAAAAGGCTTGAAATTTTATTAGAAAATAATTAATTTATTAAATATATATCCTTGGCAATATGGCAGAAGGAACACCATTACTTAAAGTAACAATAGATAACATAACGGTACAAGTACCCGCAGGCACAACTATTTTAAATGCAGCACGTAAAATAGGAGGAGATGTTGCTCCGCCGGCAATGTGCTACTACAGTAAATTAGAAGGCAGCGGCGGCAAATGCCGTACCTGCTTAGTAGAAGTAAGCAAAGGCTCAGAAAAAGATCCACGCCCAATGCCCAAATTAGTTGCCAGTTGCAGAACAACGGTAATGGATGGCATGGAAGTAAAAAATATTACTTCTTCAAAAGTTATAGATGCACGCCAAGGGGTAGTAGAATTTTTATTAATCAACCATCCTTTAGATTGCCCTATTTGCGATCAGGCAGGAGAATGTGATTTACAAGATTTAAGTTACTCGCATGGCAAAGAAGCATCGCGATATGAATTTGAAAAAAGAATTTTTCATAAAATAGATTTAGGCGATAAAATTCAACTACACATGACGCGTTGCATTCTATGCTACCGTTGTGTATTTGCTGCAGAGCAATTAACCGAACAAAGAGAACATGGTGTTTTAGATAGAGGAGAGCATGCACAAATTGCTACTTATATTGAAAAAAATTTACAACACGATTTTATAGGAAATGTAATAGATGTTTGCCCCGTAGGTGCATTAACCGATAAAACATTCCGATTTAAAAACCGTGTATGGTTTACAAAGCCTGTAGATGCTCATAGAAATTGCACTAAATGTTGTGGTGAAGTTCGTTTATGGATGCGTGGAGATGAAGTATTTAGAGTTACTGCACGCAGAGATGAATGGGGCGAAGTAAAAGAAGCAAGCAATGGAAAAACTGGATGGATTTGCAATGAATGTAGGTTTGATAAAAAACAGGTGAATGATTGGGTTATTGAAGGGCCAACACATATCAACAGGCATTCAGTTATTTCGCAAGGGCATTATGAAACATTACAAAAACCACAAGAGTTTTTACCAGATTTAATGCACCGTGAACCCAGATTAATTATGGACATTCATGATGTAAGCGAAGTAAATAGAACAAATATTGATTTAAGTGAAATAAAAGGGCCGGCACATTCAACAGACTTTAATAAATAATTTATAGAGATGACACTACTTTCTATTGATTGGTTTTTATTTTTTGAAAAATTAATTTTAATTGCAGTAATCATATTTGCAAGTTTAGGCATTGCATTATATACAACTTTTGCCGAGCGTAAAGTAGCTGCAATATTACAAGATAGACCAGGCCCCAACAGAGCAGGCCCCTTTGGTTTATTTCAACCGTTTGCCGATGGTTTGAAATTAATAATGAAAGAAGAAATTATTCCTAATAACTCAAACAAATTTTTATTTGTGTTAGGTCCAGCGTTGGCAATGGTTGCCGCTTTAATGACCTGTGCCGTAATACCTTGGGGAGATAAAATAGTTGCCTTTGGCAGAACCGTTGCTTTACAAATTGCCGATATAAATATTGGAATTTTATATGTGTTTGGCGTAGTTAGTTTAGGCGTTTACGGAATAATGATTGGCGGTTGGGCAAGTAACAATAAATTTTCTTTATTGGCTGCATTGCGTGGTGCATCTCAAGCAATTAGTTACGAGTTGGCAATGGGTATTAGTTTAATTGCATTATTAATGATTACAGGCACTTTACAATTAGGCGAAATTGTAAAACAACAAATGCAACCCGGTCATTTTTGGAATGTAGTGTACCAACCATTAGGTTTTTTATTATTCTTAGTTTGTGCTTTTGCAGAGTGTAACAGAACTCCGTTTGATTTACCAGAAGCAGAAAACGAATTAAACTTTGGTTACCATCAAGAATATTCAAGTATGAAATTGGGCTTTTATTTATTTGCCGAATACATTAATATGTTTATTAGCAGTGTAATAATGGCAACTTTATTTTTTGGTGGTTATGATATTCCGTTTTTTGATGAAACCAAACATGCCGATTGGGGTAATTGGTTAGCATTGGCAGGCGTTGTATGTTTAATGATAAAAGTGGTAATATTTATTTTCTTTTTTATGTGGGTACGGTGGACAATTCCAAGATTTAGATACGACCAATTGATGAAGCTTGGTTGGAAAACCATGCTACCATTGGCATTATTAAATATGCTAATTACAGGTGCCGTAATTTTATGGTTGAAAAAATAAAGATGATACAGCAAACAATATTTACAGATAAAACAATAAAGAAGCAATGGAGAGTTATTGCTATTGTTTCATACGTTTTATGCTGGTCTGCTATTTTTGATGGGAATGGTTGGATTTGGGAAAAAGATATAGTAAGAATTAGCATTTACTCTATGCAAATAATAGCTGGTATTTGTTTAATTTTTTTTCTTTTTTTGTATAAAAAAAATAAAAAAATGTTAAGTTACTAATGTGAAAATAAAAAGCTTACGATATGATAAAGATGTAAAACCTTTTTGGAAAAGGTTGATGGATGTTTCATCTATATTGCTTTCTTTATTTTTAATATTGAATGCAATTATAAGAATGTATGCAAGAAGTCATTTTGTGAGTAAAGATCTTCTGGATTTTATTAGATGGATTTTATTATTAGTAATGGTTTTATATATGCTTCCGAAAATTGTATATTTTATAAAACCTTCTTTATTTAAGTTGAATAAAGAATAAAGCGTATAAGTGTGCGACGCAACGGAAGCGAAATAGAATTGTTTAGTTGAGTACAAAAAATATATTTGCAAACATTTTACAATGCAAACATTAACAAATAGAGCAAAATTAGTTGAACGTAAACCTTTAAGTTTTATTGAAAGGGTTTATTTGTGGAATATATTAAAAGGTTTAATTATAACTTTTAGTCATATATTTAAAAAGAAACCTACCATTCAGTATCCTGAAGTTAAAAGAACTTTTAGCCCTGTGTTTAGAGGCTTACATGTTTTGAACAGAGATGAAGAAGGGCGTGAAAGATGCACGGCCTGTGGTTTGTGTGCCGTGGCTTGCCCCGCCGAAGCCATAACAATGGAAGCTGCCGAAAGATTACCGGGAGAAGAACATTTATACAGAGAAGAAAAATATGCAGCACGTTATGAAATTAATATGTTGCGTTGCATATTTTGTGGTTTATGCGAAGAAGCTTGTCCTAAAGATGCAGTGTATTTAAGTGAAACATTTGCTGGTGCTAATTTTAATAGAGAAAGTTTTGTGTATGGAAAAGAAAATTTATTAATTCCAAATCCTAAAACAGATCCGGAAGGTTACGCAAAAGCAAAAGGAAATTAACTAATATGCAAATGTGTAGATGTGCAAATGAAAATAATTCGCATGTTCACACATTCACAAATTTGCAAATTGTTTTATGGCTATAACAGAAATAATATTTTGGTTTTTAAGTGCATTGGCAGTTATTAGTGCCATAATGGTTGTATTAAGCAAAAGCCCTGTGCATAGTGTGTTGTGGCTGATTGCTGTATTTTTTGCAATATCGGGTCATTATGTTTTATTAAACGCACAATTTATTGCTATTGTAAACATAATAGTTTATGCAGGTGCTATAATGGTACTGTTTTTATTTGTATTAATGTTAATGAATTTAAACAAAGAAACAGAACCTCAAAAAAATTTATGGATGAAATTAACGGGAGTAGTATCGGGTGGTTGTTTGTTAATTATTTTAATTTCATTAGTGCGTCAGGCAACAGAAATTAAAGGTAAAATTGCAGTAACCAAAACTGGCGATATTGGTTTAATAAAAGTATTGGGAAAAGAATTGTTTAGCAGTTATGTAGTACCGTTTGAAATAAGCAGCGTATTATTTTTAAGTGCTATGATTGGTGCTGTTGTAATTGGAAAAAAAGATTGACAGTCAATAGTCTATGGTTAACAGCCCATAGATTTTGATAATTATAAAATAAATATCGTAGTCTGCCGACTATAAACTATTAACAGAAATATGCCTATTCAATATTATATCATTTTAGCGTTAGTATTGTTTTGTATTGGTATAATTGGTGTTTTAATACGCCGCAATGCCATTATTATTTTTATGTGTATTGAACTAATGTTAAATGCTGCCAATTTATTATTGGTTGCGTTTTCTAAAATGCACAATGCTGCTGCCACAGCAAATAATACTAATGTTGGTATTGAAGGGCAATTGTTTGTTTTTTTTATAATGGTTGTAGCTGCTGCAGAAGTAAGTATTGGCTTAGCCATTATTGTAATGATGTTTAGAAATGTACATTCAATAGATATAAATTTTTTAAACAGACTTAAAAATTAATTATGAATATTAAATTATGAACGATAGGTGTAAGTAAACTTATCATTCATAATTCATAATTCTTCTAATATGAATCAGTTAGTGTATTTAATTCCTTTATTACCCTTAATCGGATTTTTAATTAATGGGTTGTTGCGTAAAAGTTTATCAAAATCTGTAATTGCAATTATAGGTAGTGGTGTAATATTAGCATCGTTTGTTATTAGCCTTGTATTATTTTTTCAAGTTAAAAGCAGCGGTGGACAAATAATAAACTATTTCAATTTAATAAATTTAGATAAATTAGTTATCCCGTTTGCTTTTCAAATAGATCAGCTATCTTCTTTATTCTTATTAATTATTACAGGCATTGGTTTTTTAATTCATTTGTATTCTGCTGCTTACATGCACGAAGAAACCAATGAACATTACGGAAGATATTTTGCATACTTAAACCTATTCGTATTCTCAATGTTATTGTTGGTAATGGGTGCCAACTATGTAATTATGTTTTTTGGATGGGAAGGTGTTGGTTTATGTTCTTATTTATTAATTGGATTTTGGTTTAAGAATGATAATTACAACTATGCAGCTAAGAAAGCATTTATAATGAACCGTATTGGCGATTTAGGTTTTTTATTAGCTGTATTTTGGATGATTGCAAAAATTGGAACAGTTAATTATACAGATGTTTTTGCTGCAACTTCTAACTTCTCCTCAGCAGATATTACAGCTATTACCATTTTATTATTTATAGGTGCAATGGGTAAAAGTGCACAAATACCTTTATACACTTGGCTGCCCGATGCAATGGCTGGTCCAACACCCGTATCTGCATTAATACATGCTGCAACAATGGTTACGGCAGGTATTTATATGATAACAAGAAGTAATATATTATATTCTTTAAGTGAAGTAACGCAACACTTAGTTGCAATTGTAGGACTTGCAACAGCATTGTTTGCAGCAACTATTGCTATTAAACAAAATGATATTAAAAAAGTATTGGCTTATTCAACAGTTAGTCAATTAGGATATATGTTTTTAGGATTAGGCGTTGGAGCTTATACCGGAGCTGTATTTCATGTAATGACGCATGCCTTTTTTAAAGCGTTATTATTTTTAGGTGCAGGCTCTGTTATTCATGCAATGCATCACGAACAAGACATGAGAAAAATGGGTGGATTAAAAAAATATTTACCTATTACACATATTACATTTTTAGTTGGTTGTATTGCTATATCAGGTATTCCGCCATTCAGCGGTTTCTTTTCTAAAGATGAAATATTAGCGGCAGCGTATGCAAAAAATCCAATTTATTGGGGCATTGGTGTTGCTACTGCTGCACTAACTGCATTTTATATGTTTAGATTATATGCAACAACTTTTTTAGGAAATTTTAGAGGCTCGCACGAGCAAGCACATCATTTACATGAAAGCCCTTCTGCAATGACTATTCCTTTAATTGTTTTAGCAGCATTAAGTGTTGTTGGTGGATTTTTTAATGTTCCCGAAGTTTTAGGCGGACATAGTTCATTACATCAATTTTTATCTCCTGCAATAACATCAGAAGTTGTGCATGAAGCTTCTCATTCAACTGAATATATGTTAATGGGAATTTCTGTTGCAGTTGCAGTAATAGCAATTGTTATAGCAATAAATAAATTTAGCAAAAAACCTGAATTGCAAGATGCACAAGGCTTTGCCAAAGTGTTAGAAAACAAATGGTATGTTGATGAGTTGTACGATAATATTATTGTTAAACCACTAAACAGTTTAGGAAGTTTTTTTAAAAATATTATTGAAAGAAGAGGTATAGATGGAATGGTAAATGGTGTGGGCAAATTAGTAAATTATTCTGCAAGACAATTACGTTTATTGCAAAGTGGTTTAGTAGGTGGTTATATTTTATTTATGGTATTGGCAATAATTGTACTGATATATGTTTGGATTAACGACAACCATATTCTCAGTTTTTTTTATAAATATTTCTAATTGAATTGTAAAAGATATCTATGGTTCCTGTTTGGCTTATATTAATACCCTTATTAACCGGTTTGGTTTCTTTCGGTTTACAAAATGCAAAAGCTGTTAAAGCTTGGGCTTTATTTTCTACAATAATTTCAACAACATTAATTATTGCAGGAATTTATTTTCTTAACCCAAGTAGTTTACAGTTTAATGCAACGTGGTTAAAACTATTGGGCAGTAATTTTTCTTTTAAGTTAGATGGAATGAGCAAAATGCTTTGCTTATTAACTGCGGCTTCTTTCTTAATAATATTTATTGCAATAAATAAAAACGAGTATAAAAACAGTAAAAGTTTTTATGCGTTAATGTTATTAATGCAAGCAGGTTTTATGGGCGTATTTACTGCAACCGATGCTTTGCTATTTTACTTTTTTTGGGAGTTGGCTTTAATACCTGCTTACTTTTTATGCTCAATGTGGGGTGGCGAAAAAAGAATACAAGTTACATTTAAATTTTTTGTATATACGTTTGCAGGCTCTTTAATTATGCTTTGCGGAATTATTTATTTGTATTTCCAAACACCTAATCAAACTTTTTCTTTAGAATCATTTTATAATCTGCATTTATCTAATAAACAACAATATATTCTGTTTTGGTTATTCTTTATAGCGTTTGCTATTAAAATGCCCATGTTCCCTTTTCATACATGGCAACCAGATACTTACGAGCAATCATCAACCGGTGTAACAATGGCATTAAGCGGTGTAATGGCTAAAATGGGAATTTTTGCAGTAATACGTTGGGTGGTTCCTATTTTTCCTGAAGCGGTAAATCACTTTAGTAATATAGTAATAATATTATCTATAATTGGAATTGTGTATGCATCGTTAATTGCTATTAGGCAAGATGATATTAAACGTTTAATAGCTTATTCTTCTATTGCTCATATTAGTTTAATGTGTGCTGCAATTTTTTCTCAAAACAATACAGCCATGCAAGGCGTATTAATTCAAATGTTTAATCATGGTATTGTTGTTATTGGTTTATGGATTGTTGCAGATGCAGTTGAACAACAAGTAGGTACACGTAAACTAAGTGAGTTAGGTGGTTTGGCACAAAAAGCTCCGGCACTTGCAATTTTTATTGTTGTATTAGCTTTTGCAAATGTGGCATTGCCTTTAGCAAGCTCATTTATTGGAGAGTTTTTAATGCTTAGCGGATTATTTCAATACAATATTATAATGGCTGCAATTGCAGGCACAACCATAATTTTAAGTAGCATTTATACTTTAAATATGGTGCAAAAAATATTTTACGGAAACACAGTAACACTAACAGAAAAAGCGGTTGATATTAGTGGTAATATAAAAATAGCTTTAACTATTTTAGTGATAATAATTATTGTGTTAGGAGTGTATCCGCAACCAATGTTTAACTTGGTAAAATAATATTTGGGTTGATAAAACAGAAATATAAAATAAAAAATTGCCCGAAAGGGCTGAATTGGGTGTTATGAATGCAATAATTTTTTCTGCTTTAATTGGTGTTGTAATGATGCTTGGCGGTATTGTTATAAAAAGTAATGCAGGCATTAAATTGCTTGCCATTATATTATTATTTATTCTATTAGGAAGCCATTTGGCAGAGTATTACGATTTGTTTAACATACATATACAAACACATGGAATGCTTGCCAAAAGCAGGTTTGGAATGTTTTTCAATACCATTATTATTTCACTTACTTTATTATATGTTTTATTAAGTGGAGATGAAATTGTAAAAGTTGGCACTTATGGTGCAGAATATTTTGCATTAATATTCTTCTCATTATGCGGTGCAACTATTCTTTCTTCTTACAATAATTTATTAATGCTGTTTTTAGGTGTAGAAATAATGACAATACCATTGTTTGTACTTACAAGCTCAGAAAAAAAGAATTTAAAAAGTAATGAAGCTGGATTAAAATATTTTTTAATGGGCTCTTTTTCAACCGGAATTTTATTAATGGGTATTGCATTGTATTATGGCGGAACAGGTTTATTTGCAATTGAAGCAAGCAAAGCTGCAAACGAAGCACAACAAGCATTTCGCATATTATTACCATTAGGTTTATTGTTTATTTTTATTTCTCTTTCATTTAAAGTTTCTGCAGCACCTTTTCATTTTTGGACACCCGATGTGTACGATGGAGCTCCTTCGGTATTTACATCTTTCATGGCTACTATTGTAAAAACTGCAGGCTTTATTGCATTTATAAAATTGTTTGAGTTAAGGTCTGTAGATATGGGTTATTCTTGGAAAATATTATTACCCTTAATTATAATACTTACTTTATTGGCAGGAAATATTACAGCCGTATTTCAACAAAGTGTAAAACGAATGTTGGCATACTCAAGCATTGCACATGCAGGTTTTATGTTGTTTGCTTTATACAATCCAAACGATTTTGGAAAACAAGGAATAATGTTATATACTGTTGCATACAGTTTAGCAACTATTGGCACTTTTGCTGTATTAACAAAAATGAAAGATTATACTTACGAAGGTTATAATGGATTAGCAAAAACAAAACCTGTATTAGCAGCAACTAATACAATATTTATATTATCATTAGCTGGCATTCCTTTAACGGCGGGCTTTTTTGCCAAATATTATATGTTGGCAAGTGCATTAAAAGAAAGTACAAGCAATTTATGGTTGGTAATAGTTGCCGTATTATTTGCTGCAGTAAGTGTTTATTATTATTTCAGAGTTATACAAGCAATGTATTTTAAAGATGGTAATGCAGAAACAACAGAAATAAAACCTTTCTTTAAAACACTTTTAATAATTATTGCTGCTTTAATTATTGTAATTGGTTTAATGCCTTCTTTGTTGTTAGATTTATTTTATGCTTAAAACAATATAAAATTTTATTATTTGTTTTAAAAACAGAGAAATATATTCTACTCACTATTTTTTAAAAACTTTGTTCGTATTGCGTTTTCGTTGGCTGCATTAAGTGTAGTTGTTTGTTTTAATACTTTAATAAAATGTTCTACTTCATCTTTTTGTGCAGGGCATCCAACATTTTTACCTTCGGTATCTAAACTTGCACCAGTAGGCCTTATTTGAGAATCGGCAAGCAGTTTCTCATCTTTATCTAAAATAAACCACGCAGGAATACCTTGTGTATTTGCATGATATTTTTTTAATATATCTTCTCCGCCGGCATTATTCAGTTTTTCTTTATCGCCTCTTTCATAAACAGTAATGTGGGCAATTACAAAGCTTTTCTCAAAATAGCTTTTGCAAGAAACATCATTCATGCTACTATCCATTTTATGACACCAACCACACCATGATGCATGAAAAATAATAAATACTTTTTTATTTTGTTTAGCTGCTTCTTTACAAGCATTAGTAATAATACTTTGTGCAGATGGTATATTAGTTTGTGCAATTAAACTTACTTGCAAAAAGCAAAAAATAATAAATAATATTTTTTTCATACAACTTGTTTTTATTAAAATTAGTAAAATAAAAATAACTTAGCCAAATGTTTACAGACGAATATTTTATGAGGCAAGCTTTGCGTGAAGCAGAAAGTGCTTACGATAAAGATGAAGTACCTGTAGGAGCTGTTGTTGTTATAGAAAATAAAATAATTGCCAAAGCTTATAATCAAGTTGAATTGTTGAACGATGCTACTGCACATGCAGAAATGTTGGCATTAACCGCAGCATTTAATTTTTTAGGAACGAAATATTTACCCGATGCAATTTTATATGTAACCGATGAGCCTTGTTTAATGTGTTGCGGTGCTTTGTATTGGGGAAAAGTAGGCAGAATAGTTTATGGTGCAAGCGATGAAAAAAATGGTTTTCAAAAATTTACTTCAATAAATCCTTTTCATCAAAAAGCAATAATAACCAAAGGTGTACTGCAAGAAGAATGTGCTTTTTTAATGAAATCTTTTTTTAAAAATAAACGATAAAAAAAGAAAACTAATTTTTCCATTTATAATAAATGCAATTTCAAATTATATGCAGAAAACTTCTTATATTTACTGTATTAAAATTTTTTGACTATGGCATTCACATTACCCTCATTACCTTATGCTTACGACGCATTAGAACCTTTTATTGATGCTGCAACCATGCAAATACATCATGGTAAACACCATCAGGCATACGTAGATAATTTAAACAAAGCTATTGCTGGCACAGCCAACGAAGGAAAACCTTTAGACGAATTAGTAAAAGCAGCAGGCAGTATATCTCCTGCGGTTCGCAACAATGGTGGTGGTCATTGGAATCATACATTTTTTTGGGAAAGTTTAACCAATAAAAAAACAGATAAACTACCTGGACATATTGCTGGCGGTATTAACTTAAACTTTGGATCGTTTGATGCATTTAAAGAAAAATTTACAAATGCTGCTATGACAAGATTTGGTAGCGGATGGGCTTGGCTTGTTGTAACAAGTGATGGAAAACTTGAAGTTACTTCTACACCAAACCAAGATAATCCATTAATGGATGTTGCAGATTATAAAGGCACACCTTTATTGGGTATAGATGTTTGGGAACATGCTTATTACTTAAAATATCAAAACAAACGTGCAGATTATTTAGCTGCATTTTGGAATATTATAAATTGGGAAAAAGTTGATCAACGCTATGCTGAAGCTGAATAACCTGCAGTTATAGTTATTAAAACAGTAGGGCATTATGATAAAAATTTATAATATATCAGAATGCCCTTTATTATTAACCTTTTTATTAAACAAACATGAGTAAGTTAATTATAAACAGTTTAGATTATGATAGAATTAAAAAGTGTATTAGCGATGCAAAACAATTTAAATCTATTAATAAAGCAGAATCAGAAAAATTAATGACTGAATTAAACTCTGCCAAAGTTGTAGAACCTAAAGCAATACCTTCTAACGTAGTTACTATGAATTCAATTGTAAAATTGAGTTTCTTAAATAATAATAAACAAATACAATTTCAAATTGTGTACCCCGAGCAAGCAAATATTAAAGAAAATAAAATTTCTATTTTCTCGCCAATTGCTACAGCTTTAATTGGTTATAAAGTTGGAGATGAAATTGAATGGATTGTACCCGCAGGGCTTACAAAAATTAAAATAAATGCAATAATCTATCAACCCGAAGCTGCCGGTGATTATAATTTATAATGCATGAAATTAATTTGGGAAATAAATGAAGCCGATATTAAGAAGCTCGGAAATTTTATTGATAATTATAAAACTTTAATTACCAAAAACAATAGTATAAAAAATGAAAACGACTTTGTAATAAACAGAGATACAATAATAAAAACAATGCTTCTTTGCTTATTGCAAACCGAGCATAATAAAAAGCTGGATAATAGTTTTGAAACATTCTTCAAACAAAATCAATTTTTATTTTCTTATACTGTTCTTTTAAACGAAGTTGATATTAAAAATTTATTAACCGAAGCATTAAAAATAAATGGCTTAACCAAGTATGTTAAAAAAATTCCTGATTGTTTTTCTTTTAATTTTTATTATTTGGAAAATACAAATTGGGAGTTGCAAACAAAATTAGAAAATGCAGCTAAAACTAATTTAACTAAACAAGAAGAACGAAGCTTGGCAGATAGTATTGATAAGGCTTTCAAAGGATTTGGCTCTGAACAGGCAAGAAGATTTCTTCAAATTTTTGATTTAGCAAAATATGAAATTCCTATTGATTATAAAATGATAGATTGGTTGAAAAAATTTGGCTTCCCTATTAAATTATCAAGAACTGCATTGCAAGACAAAACGTTTTATCATTTTATTTCAGATGGCATTCAATTATTATGCGAAAAAGTAAATGTGCATCCTTCTACATTAGCTGCTATTATTACTTTAAATAAGAACGTATAATTTTTTATAGAAAAACATACTTTTAAAATTCATTTCAATTATTAAAATATTTTTCATTACAACATAAACTTAAAAATGAAACTAACTACAACTTGTATATTAAGTGCAGCAATAATTTTTTCTGCATGCTCATCAAACACCAAACGAATTACAATTTTAGGAAAAGGAAAAGTAGATATTGATACAAAAGCTAACACAATTACTATAAAAGATGGTGCAGGTGCAATAGAGCAAACAGCCGATTTTAATAATGGAGGCTCATTAAATTTAAAACTTATTGTTGATGGGAAAGAATCAACAATTAATATTCCTGAAAATGGTTTGTATATTTTAAATGCAAAAAACGATACAGTTGTTGGCAGCTATCAAAAATATGCAGAAGCAAAAACCAATTATGATGTAATTAAACAAGATATGCTTAAACATGCTATTGATTCTTTAAACTTATTAATTCAAAATAAAAATGTAAGTGCCGCCAACCGCAATTTTTATATTGCACCTTTTAATGCGATTAAAATAACCAATAATATTGATGCAACGGTTGTAACGCCTTATCATAGAATGACATCAATTGAGCAAGTTGGAGATAAAATACCTGAAGTTTATAGATTTTGGAGTATAAAAGAAATTAGAGATGAAATGATTCCTAAATTGGCAAAAGACACAGTAAGTATAAAAAAATAGAACTAATAATACTGAAGCAATAAAAAAGGGTTGAAAACATTCAACCCTTTTTTATATTAATTGAATGTTTTAAAATTATTTCAAATATTTTAAAATTTCTTCATTATCCGGAGTTACTTTACTCGGAAAATATGCTAACAGTTTTCCATTTTCATCTAATAAGAATTTATTAAAATTCCATTTTATTTCTGCATCTAAAACACCGTTTTCAGTTTTATTGCATAACCATTTGTATATAGGATTAATATTCTCGCCCTTAACATCAATTTTTTCTGTTAAAGGAAAAGTAACGCCGTAATTCTTTTTACAAAAACTTACAATTTCTTCAGCAGTACCCGGTTCTTGTCCGCCAAACTGATTGCAAGGGAAACCTACAATAACTAATTTATTTTTGTATTGTTCGTACACTTTTTCTAAAGCTTCGTATTGCGGTGTGTACCCGCATTTAGAAGCTGTATTAACTACTAATATTTTTTTGCCTTTGAATTTTGAAAAATCAATTTCACTTCCATCAATTGCTTTTATTTTAAAAGAATGAATTGTATTGCTTGAAGGAAATTTAAAAGCCAAAATAATTGTTGTAATAGCAATAATTGCAACAAAAGAAATTAAGTGTTTCATGTGTTAGAAGTTTTAAGCGTAATGCAAGTTACAGAGATAGTTTATAAAAGAAATAAAAAAATTAAATAGTATAAGCAACTGTAGCAATACTAAGTTTTGTGTTTGCATTTTGTAGAATAGCATTGGCACAGGCTTCTAAAGTGGCTCCGGTAGTTACTACATCATCAACCAATAAAATATGTTTGTTTTGGATGCTTGCTAAATTTTTTATTGCAAATACGTTTTCCATATTTTGCCAGCGGTGTATGCGGTCTTGCTTGGTTTGTGTTTCAGTAAAAACAACTCTTTCAACAGCATTATATAAAATTGGAATTTGTAATATTTCAGTTATTCCTTCGCAAATTAATGCTGCCTGATTATAACCTCTTTTACTTTCTTTTTTAGGATTTAATGGTAACGGAACTAACCCATCAATACAATTAAATTTGTTTGATTGTTGCATTTGCAAACCCATTAATCTTCCTAAAAAATAACCAACTTCTTTATTGCTTTTATATTTTAACTGAATAAGCAAATGTTGTAACAAAGAATTTTTTGTAAAATAAAATGCAGCGGCGGCAGATACAATATTGCATCTTCCATAAAATATTTTTTCAACAGGATTGTTTGCTGAAGAAAAATAATTAGTAGCGGGTAACTCATGTAAACATTTAGCACAAAGCAAATCATCATCATTCAACACATCTGTTCCGCAACCTTCACAATGATGTGGGAAAATTAAATGTGTAAAATCTTTTGCATATGATTTGATGGAAGAAAGCATACTTAAATGTACAAAGAAGTTAGGAGTATCTTTTATTTTTTAAAATAAATACTGATACACTTCGTGCACTTGACTTAATGCAACTACTTCAATTTTTAAATTCTTTGTATCAATACCTTTTTTGTTGTAACGAGAAACAATAATTTTTTCAAAACCTAATTTTTCTGCTTCAGCAATACGTTGTTCTATTCTGTTTACTGCACGTATTTCTCCGTTTAAACCAACTTCTCCTGCAAAACAAATTTGTTGTGGTAATGGTACATCTTCAAAACTTGATAGTAATGCACAAATAATAGCTAAATCGGTACTTGGGTCTTCTACTTTTAATCCGCCAGCAATATTTACAAATACATCTTTTACTCCAAAATGAAACCCGCCACGTTTTTCTAATACTGCTAATAATAATTGTAATCTTCTTAAATCAAAACCACTAACGGTGCGTTGTGGTGTGCCGTAAACACTTTGTGTTACTAAAGCTTGTACTTCAATTAACAAAGGCCTCATGCCTTCTAATGTAGCTGCAATGGCACTTCCGCTTAATTGCTCTTCACGTTGTGTAATTAAAATTTCACTTGGGTTGGTTACAGCTTTCATTCCGTTGCTTGTCATTTCATAAATACCTAATTCTGCTGTGCTTCCAAAACGGTTTTTTAGTGTTCGTAAAATTCTATAAGCATAATGTCTATCACCTTCAAATTGTAAAACAGTATCAACCATGTGTTCTAATACTTTTGGTCCGGCAATTGTTCCATCTTTAGTTATATGACCAATTAAAAAAACAGGTGTGTTTGTTTCTTTTGCAAAGCGATGAAATTCTGCTGCACATTCTTTTATTTGTGAAACACTCCCGGCACTTGATTCTATTAAATTTGATTGTAAGGTTTGAATAGAATCCACAATAACAATTTGCGGTTTTAGTTTTTTTATTTCTTTAAAAATTGTTGGCGTTGCTGTTTCAGTAAGTAAATAAAAATTTTCATTATTAATTCCTAATCTATCTGCACGCATTTTAATTTGTTGTTCACTTTCTTCTCCGCTTATATATAAAACAGTTAATTGGTTTAATAATAAACCTGCTTGTAAAAACAAAGTACTTTTACCAATGCCCGGCTCTCCTGCAACTAATACAATACTTCCTGCAACAATGCCACCGCCTAATACTCTGTTTAATTCTGCGTCTGTTGTAATAATTCTTTTTTCTTCAATAGAACTTACTTCGTTTAATGAAATTGTTTTGGTTGTTCTTTTATCATCTGAAAAATTTTTCCACTCGTTTTCATTTTTATTTCCTTTATCAATTACTTCTTCAATAAATGTGTTCCATTGATTGCAACTTGGACATTTGCCTAACCATTTTGTACTTTCATAACCACAGTTGTTACAGAAAAAAGCAGTTTTAATTTTACTCATTGTATAAATATAGAAGAAGAAATGATGTAACTATTGAAATGCAAAAGGGCCAACTTTTAAGCTGACCCCTTTACTTACTAACCCATTAAATTCCACCACTAAATTACAATTTTAGAGCAGATAGCAAAATATATTTTGTATAAATTACATGAAAACTTAAAAGCAATTAATAGGGAGTTATAATTTTAAGTGTTTGTTTTTATACTGATTATCAATATTTTACAATTAACATTGCGACAAAATGGCTGAATTTATACTGCCTTGCTGTCTAACGTAAACCCTATTGTAGTTCCTACATTTAATTTACTACGAACGTGTATGGTTTGTTGGTGAGCTTCAATTATATGCTTACAAATTGCTAAGCCTAAGCCTGTTCCGCCCATATTTCGGCTACGCCCTAAATCTGTTCTGTAAAAACGCTCAAAAACTCGTGGTAAATGCTCTTCTGCAATTCCAATACCATCATCGCTTATTTCTATTAGCACATGTTGTTCATCTGTTTTGTAAATACTTGCTACAATAGAGCCTCCATGTTTTCCGTAACGAGTTGCATTTATAATTAGGTTGTTAAGTACTTGTCTTATTTTTTCTTTATCAGCAAAAACATTAATGGGTGGAGACTCACAACCTTTTTTTATTGTGCATTTAATTTCTTGTTTTGAGGTTTTAATTGAAAGTGTTTCATAAACTTCACGTATTAAATCTTGTATTATAAAATTTTCTTTGTGTAAAGGTTGTTCTTCGCTTTCAAGTTGAGATATTTTATCTAAATCTGTTAAGAGGTTGGTTAATCTATCAACATTACGTGCTGTATTTTCTAAATATTTTTTTGCAGTTGTTTCATTTTCTAATGCACCATCTAATAAAATATCGGTATAACCTTGTATAGCAAATATGGGAGTTTTAAATTCATGTGCTAAGTTTTGTAAAAATTCTTTTCTGTAGGCTTCGTTATTTTTTAGTATTTCAATTTCTATACTTTTTTGTTCAGCCCATTTTTCTACATCTTCTCTTACTTCATCAATACTTTTTTGCGGTAAAATATATTTATAATAGGTTTCTTGTTTTTTACTGGCTTTTGTTTGATAAATAAATTTGTATATAAGTTTAATTTTTCTGTAAATAAATTGTTCTAAAACAAATTGTATTAAAAAATAACTTCCTACAAAAATTACAATAAATGTAACGGTTGCAAACAGCCAAGATTCTATTATGTAAAAACCAATAGCTATAGGAAGTGATAATGAAAAAGCCGTAAACAATGAGAGTTGCTTAGGAGAAAAATTTTTTGTATTAAACATTGCAAATGGTTACAAAATGTAATTTAAGTAAAAGAATTATTACAAACTAAATTTATAGCCTACACTTTTAACGGTTGTTATACAATCTAAACTCATTTTTTGGCGAATTTTACGAATGTGAACATCTATGGTTCTATCTCCAACTATAATATCTGTTCCCCAAACTTGTATTAAAATTTCGTTTCGTAAAAAAACTCTTCCGGGTTTTGAAGCAAGTAAGTATAATAATTCAAATTCTTTTTTTGCAAGAATTATTTCTTTATCATTTACCGTAACTAAAAACTTTATAGGGTCTATATTTATGTTAGCAATTTGTAATATTTTTCCTGATTCTTCAACTTTATTAATTCTTCTAAACATTGCATTTACTCTGCTTACTAATACTTTAGGATTTATGGGTTTGTTTAAATAATCATCTGCACCTATTTCAAGCCCTTTAATTTGAGACATCTCATCACTTAACGCTGTTAAAAAAATAATTATTGTGTGTTGAAATAAAGCTTGCGAGCGTAGTATGTTACAAACTTCTATGCCTGTTTTATAAGGCATCATAATATCTAAAATAATTAAATCGGGTTGAATTTTTTTTGCTTTTTCAACAGCATCGTTACCATCTTTAGCTGTATAAACATCATAACCTTCTTTTGAAAGGTTGTATTTAATTATTTCAAGAATATCAGGTTCATCATCTGCAATTAAAATTTTTTTCGGTTTTGTTTGCATGGTAACAATATGTTTACACAAAATTAACAGTACATAAGTACCGTTAAAAAAATGTATTATTATGTAATTGTTAAGTTGATAATAGTTTATCACGCATATTGGCAGTATTTTTGTTTTGTAATGATACGCATGAAGAAATTATATCTGTTTATTTTATTTTTAGTAATTGTATTTTCCAATTTTGCTCAACCCGTATTTTCACAAGATGATGTTCCGCCAATGCGGAGGTTGCATCATGATAACATTGATAGAAGCCAAACCGAATTAATTAAAATTTATGGTGGAGATGGTAAAGTTTTTATGGCAACCGGTGATGATGCTTTAAACCTTCAACTAACACATATTATTATTTCTAAAATTGATAAGTTGCAACAACAAGTAGAAAAAGACAGCAGCTTTTCAGAAAACGATAAATATATATGGCTAAGAAGTATTAATGATATGCTTACCAGTTATACTGCTGCCTGCAAGTATAAATATGTAAAAGGTGTTACGGTAGCAGATTATATTAATGCATACATACAAGCCATGCAGTTGCAAAGAAAAAGCTTACCAATTACACCTGTTATTCAACAAAATGAATTAGAAATAGGAAATATTTTATTGCAAAATTTTGTGTTTCAACAAAACATAGGTTTAAATGATTGTAAAAATATTTTAATATTTAAACTTTGTCAACGCAATCCCGATAAAATTCTAACTATATTACATGATCATGCCGATGCTCCTTTTGCCGATAGTTTATTAACCATTGAAGCCTTTAAAGATCCTGAACGTTTTTATAATTATGCTGCGGTAAATAATGCATTGGGTTATAAAATAAGAACCGTGCAAAACCCGCTTGTGCAAACAATTGCAAAGCTGGCAACCATTCCTTCAGGAAGGTTTTATTTTCCTTTTTTAGATGAATTATATCACAACCAAATAACTATAGATTCTATAACCAATGCAATGACTGATGATGAAAAATATTACAAACTTTTAGTTGCAACCGAAATAAAATATGCAGCAAGAGTAAGGCAGGCAGATACACCAATGATAATGAATGTACTTACTGAAAAACTAAAAACAAAAGGAATAGAAACATATATAAATGAAATAAATGCTTTACATGAAGAAAAAAGCGATGCAGTAAGATTTAAAAAAATTGAAAATCTTACACCTGCAGAATTATATTTTTTATGTGTGTTGGGAGAAGAAGAAATATACACCAGCAGTTATTTAGGCGTTTATAAAAGAATTTTTGAAAGAATGAAACCTGCCAGGGCAGATAGTTTGCTATATGCTGTAAGTTTTGATTATTACAAAAAATTCATTCGTATGGCTGCTGCATACAATACGTTAGATGATTTTTTTAAACGAATGGATAAATTGGGTGCCGAAAAATTAATGCAAAGCTTTGTAGATGGGTTAGAAAAAACTTCAACCTTAGAAGATGCGGTAGATGTGGCCGATTCTTATGCCAGCATTAGCGACCCTACAATTAAAAAAATTATGTCTAAAGAAGTTGCCTTAAATCTTCAACAAAACATAAATGTAAAAAATAAAAGAGGCATAATTATATATGATTTACTAAACAGTATTTTTAATACTACCGATGGCACTGCAACAGAAGCAAACACTTTGCAACTGCCAACACCTATTAATATAATGCCTTTAAAATTGTTAGTTGATTCTACCAGAAAAAAAATTGAAATACTACAATTCTTTTATGGAGATAAAGATGGAGCCAATGTGTTTAATGCATTTATTAGTAATTTTTCTAATGCTAATTGGAGAAAAGTTGATAAACCTGAATGGATAGAAGTATCTTCTACCAAAGGCACACCAATAACTATCTATGCCAACAAACCTTTAGATGAATTAAAAGATTTAGATACTAAAGCCCAAAAAGATTTACAAGAATATTTAGATTCATTAAACATACACCCTACTATTGTAATACACCGTGGGCATAGCTATTACGTAAAACAAACCATACAACAATTACCTTCTTCGGCTAAGGTTGTATTGTTGGGTAGTTGTGGTGGTTACCATAGTTTAAATGATGTATTGGCAACTTGCCCCGGTGCTCATATTATTGCTTCTAAACAAGTAGGTACGGGTGCTGTAAATATTAGATTAATTAATACTATAACAGAAACCTTACGTCAAGGTAAAGACCTTAACTGGCCTGCTATGTGGAAGAATTTGGAAACAGGATTTAAAGCCGATATAAAAGAAAGGTTTGATGATTATGTTCCGCCACATAAAAATTTAGGAGCTGTTTTTATAATGGCATATAACCAAGCAATGCTAACAAATAGTTATATTAAATAATATATTAAAACTACTCTAAATTAGGGCTTAGCCATCTTTCCATTGTTGCTTTATCTATGCCTTTTCGGTTTATATAATCTTCAAACTGATCTGGTTGAATTTTTCCTACTCCATAATATTGACTTTGTGGATGGCTGAAATACCAACCACAAACCGATGATGCAGGATACATGGCAAAGTTTTCGGTTAATTCAATTCCTACTGTATTGGTTGCATTTAATAAACTAAATAATTTTCTTTTTTCTGTATGATCGGGGCAAGCAGGATAACCCGGTGCCGGACGAATACCTTGATATTTTTCGTGTATTAAATCTTCGTTGGTTAAATTTTCATCTTTTACATAACCCCAATATTCTGTTCTAACTTTATAATGTAAGTATTCTGCAAAAGCCTCTGCCAGCCTATCTGTTAGAGCTTGTAAGCTTATTTTATTATAATCATCGTGTGCTGCTTCAAAAGCCTTGATATGTTTTTCAATTCCGTGAATACTTACAGCAAATGCACCGATATAATCAGAAGTCGTGAGTGGTGAATGTTGAGTAGAAAGTGAGGCTGGTTTAATAAAATCCGCTAATGATAAGTTAGGTTGGTCTGCTGCTTTTTTTATTTGTTGGCGAAGAAATTCTAATTGTACCTTTTTATCTTCTACATTTAAAATAACAGTATCATCATTGCTTGCAGCTTCCCAAAAACCAATAGTCCCTTTTGCAGTAAGCCATTTTTCTGCAATTACTTTATCTAATAAAATATTTACATCGTTAAATAATTTGGTGGCTTCTTTTCCTACAACTTCATCGGTTAGTATTGCAGGAAAATTTCCGTGCATTTCCCAAGCAATAAAATATGGTTTCCAATCTATATATTTTTTTATTTCATTTAAATCAATATCATTAAAAACTTTTGTTCCTATAAATTGTGGTTTAACGGGATTATAGTTTTGCCAATCTATTTTTACTTTATTGTTTTTTGCATCTTGATAGCTGATGTATTGCTTGATTGTTTTTTTACTATCAAAATTTTTCTTTAGTTTAATATATTCTTCTTTGGTTTCGGCAAGTAATGTTTGTTTAGTTTCGGTATTTAGTAAAGAACCTACAACCGTAACGCTTCGGCTGGCATCTAAAACATGCACCACACCTGTTTCATATTCGGGAGCAATTTTTACTGCTGTATGTATGCGAGATGTAGTAGCACCGCCAATTAGCAAAGGTTGCTTCATATTGCGGCGTTTCATTTCTTTTGCTACATGCACCATTTCATCAAGCGAAGGTGTGATTAATCCACTAACACCAATTATATCTACATTTTTTTTATCGGCTTCGTCTAAAATTTTATCGGTTGGCACCATTACGCCCATATCAATTACTTTATAACCATTGCAACCTAATACAACGCCAACAATATTTTTACCAATATCATGCACATCACCTTTTACAGTTGCCATTAAAATAGTTGGTGCATTGGTAGTTTCTTTTTTTTCTGCTTCAATAAACGGATTTAGATAAGCAACACTTTTTTTCATTACACGTGCACTTTTAACTACTTGCGGTAAAAACATTTTTCCCGAACCAAATAAATCGCCAACTATATTCATTCCATCCATTAAAGGACCTTCAATAACATCTAATGGTTTAGGATATTTTTTTCTGGCTTCTTCTGTGTCTTCATCAATATAATCTGTAATACCATTTACTAATGAATGTGCTAAACGTTTTTCTACCGGATCATTTCTCCATGCTTCATCTTTTACTTCTACTTTTCCTTTTGCTTTAACTGTTTCGGCAAATGCAATTAATTTTTCTGTTGCCTCGTTGTTGGTGTTGTTTTTATTTAAAATAACATCTTCACATAAGTTTCTAAGTGTTGGTTCAATTTCATCGTAAACAACTAACTGGCCTGCGTTTACAATGCCCATATCCATACCTGCTTTTATTGCATAATAAAGAAATACGGCATGCATGGCTTCGCGAACATGATCGTTTCCTCTGAAAGAAAAAGAAAGGTTACTTACACCACCACTTATTTTTACTAAAGGAAATTTTTGTTTGATGATGCGTGTTGCTTCTATAAAATCTACCGCATAATTATTATGTTCTTCTAATCCGGTGGCTATGGCAAAAATGTTTATATCGAAGATGATGTCTTGAGGATCGAAACCAACTTTTTCAGTTAAAATTTTATATGCTTTTTCTGAAATTTCTACTTTGCGTTGTAATGTATCTGCTTGCCCTTGTTCATCAAAAGCCATTACAATTATGGCTGCACCAAAATCTTTACATATATAAGCTTGTTCTATAAATTTTTCTTCTCCTTCTTTCATGGAAATGGAGTTTACTATACATCTGCCTTGTGCACATTTTAAACCTGCTTGAATAATTTCAAACTTTGAGCTATCTATCATTATAGGAATTTTGGCAATATCTGGTTCGCTTTGTAAAAGGTTTACAAAAGTGGTCATTGCCTGAATGCCATCTAATAAAGCATCATCCATATTTATATCTAAAACCTGTGCTCCGTTTTCTACTTGTTGGCGTGCAACAGATAAAGCTTCTTCGTATTGATTGTTTAAGATTAAACGTGCAAATTTTTTACTTCCGGTAACATTGGTTCTTTCTCCAATATTTACAAAGTTTGTTTCGGGACGAACAATTAATGGCTCTAATCCAGATAATCTTAAGTAAGGTTTGATAGTACTCATATTTTTTTATTAAATAACTTCTTCCAACACAGGCAATATTCTTGGTTGTATATTTTTTACATGTTGTGCAATATGTTTAATATGATCGGGTGTTGTACCGCAACAACCACCAACAATATTTACCCATCCATTTTTTGCCCAATCTTCTAAAAAGCAGGCTGTTTGTTCGGGTGCTTCATCATACTCGCCCATTGCATTGGGTAAGCCTGCATTTGGATATGATGAAACATAACATTCTGCAATGCTGCTTAATTCTTCAATGTGACCACGCATTTCGTGGGCACCTAATGCACAGTTTAAACCAATGCTTAATGGTTTGGCATGTTTAACAGATATATAAAATGCTTCAAGTGTTTGTCCACTTAATGTTCTACCCGAAGCATCTGTAATAGTTCCTGAAATCATAATAGGCAACTCAACATTATTTTGTCTGAAATATTGTTTGGCTGCATAAATAGCGGCTTTTGCATTTAGTGTATCAAAAATGGTTTCAATAAGTAAAACATCTGCACCACCATCAATTAATCCTTTTATTTGTTCAGTATAAGCCGTTACTGCTTCATCAAAAGTTACGGCACGGTAACCGGGATTATTTACATCGGGCGATAGACTTAATGTTTTATTTAACGGACCAATGGCACCTGCCACAAATTTTGGAATTGTATTTCCTGATTCTGCATTGTATTGTGCTATTGCTTTTTTGGCACATTGTGCAGCGGCAACATTAAGTTCGTATGCAAGGCTTTGCATATCGTAATCTGCCATGGCAATGGTAGTGCTGCTGAATGTATTGGTTTCAATAATATCTGCACCAGCTTCTAAATATTGTTTGTGAATGGCAATAATTATTTCGGGATTGGTAATGCACAACAAATCGTTATTGCCTTTAACATCGGTATGCCAGTTTTTAAAACGCTCGCCGCGATAATCGGCTTCTTGTAGTTTGTAGCGTTGTATCATGGTGGCCATGGCTCCATCAATAATTAAAATTCTTTTTTGTAATTCTGCTTTAATATTTAACATTATAATTTATTTTAATATTATAATTTGTTGAATATTGTGTTGAACGTTGAAGTGTGCGACGCAACGGTAGCTTTATAGTAGCATTGTTGTTGGTAACACAAAATTACTTTACTAATGAAACGAGAAACAATCTATGAAGAAATGAATTTCGTTTATTAGTTCAGTTTTTAGAGCAGGCTGAACAATAAACAAATCGGCCTGCGTATGCAAATGTATAAAGCTATTGGCTTATTACCAAAGGTTGTTAGCTGTATGAGGCATTAACGGTAATTTCTATTGTGTCTGCAACATCTGAACCATCTATTTGATAATCTTGTACATGTATGTTGAATACGCTTTTTATTTTTATGGTGTTTGTATTTACGGTAATGGTGCCGTTGGTTGTTATGTTTTTGGTAACACCTTTAATAGTTAAATTACCGGTAACTGAAGCGTTGTAAGTGCCATTGGTATTGAATTTTATGGAAGATATATTGGTAATGATTCCTTTAAATTCTGCTTTGGGAAATTGATTGCTGTTTAAATATTTTTCTTTGTTGAAGTGATCTTGCATCATTTCATTTTCAAAACGGAAACCTTTTATAAGTGCTGCAAAATTTATTTGCCCTGTTGTTGTGTTTAATGAACTTACTATTTGTGTATTGTTTGCTTCAATATCTTCTGCGGGTGTATGCGAAAAAAATTTAATAGATGCTGTATTGCTTTTATAAATTTTTACAGTATCGGTGGTAATTTCTTTTTTTGTTGTATTAACTGGTTGCTTTTTTTTGGTTGAAGAATCTGCTGGAACGGTTGCTGTATCTAATTTTTTTGATTGTATTGAAACGGAAGGTGGCGGTGTTGATGCAATAATAATTGCTTCGTTTAATTGCACTTCATTTAGTATAAAACCTGTTAAAATTCCTTTTACTGTAATGGTACTTCCTTTGGTTGTTGTTGTGTTGTTTTTTATTAGCCTTACCGAAATTGTGTTTACAGAATCGTTTGTTTCAATAAATATTGTTGTGCCTTCCGAATCGGTAACTGTATTGTTTACAATGCCTGATATTTGAATGGTTTTGTTTACATATTTTTTGTTGGCACTATCTTCATTACTAACAAATTCTTTTACTAATTCTGTTGCGTTAATTGTTATTCCTTTTTCGTTTTCAACATTTCTTCTGTTATGTACAGGGCTATAAAAAACAAAATACCAAACACCTGTAATGCCAAGTGCAATTAAAACCAGTAATGAGATAATAATTTTTTTCTTCATTTAAAATAAACTTGAAAAATAAAAATAATAAGTGTAGTGTATAAAATTTGTTATTGTTTGTGTTGAAATTTTTTAAAAGCGGAAATTTATTTTACATATTGCTGAACGGGAAGGCGATTGGTAAGGCTTTTAGCCAACGTCATTTCATCGGCATATTCTAATTCTCCTCCAAATGCAATGCCTCTTGCAATAGTTGTAATGCGGCAAGGGAGATGATTAATTTTTTTCTGAATATAGTAAATGGTTGTATCGCCTTGTATGTTTGGGTTTAATGCAAAAATTAATTCTTCGGTTTGTTCTTTTTCAATTCGTGTAACTAATGTTTCAATATTTAATTGCTCGGGTCCAACACCATCTAATGGAGAAATAATTCCATTTAATACATGATAGGTTCCGCTGTAATGTTGTGTGCTTTCAATAGCAATTACATCTCTAATATTTTCAACCACACAAATTATATTTTGTTTGCGTAAACTGTTGCTGCAAATGCTGCAAATATCTCCATCGCTAATATTATGGCAACGTTGGCAAAACTGAATTTCTTTACGCATTTTAGCAATGGTATCACTAAAAAACTGCACATCGCCAGTATCTTGTTTTAAAAGATGTAATACCAAACGTAGTGCAGTTTTTTTACCTATGCCTGGTAATTTTGAAAATTGATTAACTGCGTTTTCTAATAAAGTTGATGGTAGCTGCATAAAATAGTAAGCAGCAAAATTGCAACTATTTTAATACAGCAGCAAGCTTTGTTTCTAAATCTTCGCCACGTAAATTTTTTGCAATAATTTTTCCATCGGGGTCTAATAAAAAGTTAGCAGGAATGGCTTGTACACCATACATTTTAGCAACTTCGTTATCCCAAAATTTTAAATCAGAAACATGTGTCCATGTTAAATTATCATCATGTATAGCTTTCATCCATTTATCTTTTGCATTAGGCTGATCTAACGAAACACCTAATATATGAAAGCCTTTGTCTTTATATTTATTATAAACTTTTACAACATTTGGGTTTTCTCTTCTGCATGGTCCGCACCAACTTGCCCAAAAATCTACCAACACATATTTTCCTTTAAATGATGCTAATGAAACGGGATTGCCTAATGTATCGTTTTGCGTAAAGTTCATTGCAAATTTTCCTATTCCTGTTTTTTTAGAAACTTCCATTTTATTTTTTAGTGCAACGCCTGCTGTTGATTCTTGAACACTTGTAGGAAGTGTATTAAAAATAGGTTCTGCTTTTTCAGGATTTTCGTAACCTGCATAACGTTGTAAAGCATATAGTGCTATTGGAGATTGCGGATTATTTTTTGCATAGTTACCATAAACTTCATCATTTAATTTGGTATCTAATTCATCCAATTGGTCTTCAATTTTTTTAGCCTCTTCTTTCTTTTGTTCTTTTAATAAAGCACCATATTGTACACTTAATGCTTGCATTTTATCGTTATAAGGTTTTGCCAGTTCATTTAATTTCACAAACTCATCATTTGCTTTTGAACCTTTAACTTTTATGTTTGAAAATGAATCTACATTTTCGACAGATACTTTACCTTTTTCTAAAAAAAGAGATGCTACATTCTTTTTAGTTACTTTATTGTTTAAAACAGAAACGCCATTTTTTATTTCATATTTTCTAGATATTAAAGTTACTTGTATTGCTTCGGTAATATTAAGATTAAAACTATACTTATTGTCTTTTACTTCGGCACTATCTGTTACTCTTTTACCATCGGCAGCATAGTAAGCAAAAACCCAATTAACGGTATCTTTTACTTTTTTAAGAGAGCCGTTTACAATAGTTTGACTGTTTGTTTTGGGAACAATAAAAATGATTAATGCTGATAGTATTGCAATGTTTTTTTTCATAACTAAATTTTATTTTCAGTGCCGTAAAGTAAAGAAATATGGTGAATGATGAACGTTAAAAACTATTTTTTTTATTAATGGTTGCCTTTAGCTTAAATACTTGCCTACAATGGGTACTCTTCTGCCAACACCAAATGCTTTGGGCGATACACGAATAATGGGGCAAAATTGATTGCGTTTATATTCATTGGCATTTACCATTTTTAATGTTTTATCAACCAATGCAGCATCAAAACCATTGGCTTTAATTTCATCGGGGCCTTTTCTTAATTCAATGTATTGATATAAAATTTTATCTAATATATTGTAATCGGGCAAACTGTCGCTATCTTTTTGGTTAGGTCTTAATTCTGCACTGGGTGCTTTTTCTATAATATTTGTTGGAATAATTTCTTTGTTTCTATTAATATATTTTGCCAAAGTATACACTTGTAATTTATAGCAATCTCCCAAAACACCTAAACCACCCGCCATATCTCCATACAAAGTCCCGTAACCTGTTGAAAGCTCGCTTTTGTTTGATGTATTTAAAAGTATATAACCAAACTTATTGGCAATAGCCATTAATAAATTACCTCTTATTCTACTTTGCATATTTTCTTCTGCTAAACTAAAAGGTAAATCTTTAAAAATAGGGTTTACTGTTGAAAGAAAGGTTTCGTATATATTATTTATTTTAATTATATCGTAAGGGTTGCCTAAATTTTTACTTAGCTCAACTGCATCATTTACACTATGATTTGTTGAGTAAGGCGATGGCATTAAAACCGCTTTTACATTTTCTTTTCCTAAAGCATCACAAGCTAATGCTAACGTAACTGCACTATCTATTCCGCCACTGCTTCCTATAATAGCTTTGGTAAAACCCATTTTTGTAAAATAATCTTTAATACCCAAAACAAGTGCAGTATAAATTTGGTTAATGTTTAAATTTTCATTTAATGATGAAGGAATATATTCCGTATCAAATATTTTATTAGACGGCTCAATTACAGATACAGCAATGGTTCCATCATTATTCAATACAACACTTTCTACTGCTTCTTTAAACATAGGGAGCTCTTTGCATAAGTTGCCATATTTATCATACATTAAACTTGCACCATCAAAAACAATTTCTGTTTGGCTGCCAACAGCATTGCAATAAAACATGGGCAATTTATATTTTGCAACGTTTTCTCTTACTGCACTTTTTCTATCTTCTGCATGTGTATAATCAAACGGGCTTGCCGATAAATTAATCATAACATCGGGTGCTTGTTTCATTAATTCATCCATTGGGCAAATACGATACAAAGGATTGTTGCCTAAATTCCAAATGTCTTCGCAAATAGTTACGGCTAATTTTTTCTCTTTAAATTCAATAACATTCCAATTATAAGCAGGTTCAAAATATCTGTATTCATCAAACACATCGTAAGTGGGTAAACAAGTTTTATGAATTATTGTTTTTATTTCTTTTTCATACAAAAAGAAAGCAGCGTTAAATAAATCTTTTCCTTTTGCTGTTGTGTTTTTTGCAGGCGAGCCAACCAATACACCAATAGTATCGGCATGTTGTTTAATTGTATCAATACTTTGGTAGCATTTATTAATAAAATCATTAAACTCTACAAAATCTCTGGCAGGATAACCGCAAACACTCATTTCACTAAACACAATTAAATCTCCGCCTTGTTGTTTGGCTGTTTCAATTGCATTAATAATTTTTTGCGTGTTACTTTCAAAGTTGCCGATATGGTAATTTTGTTGTGCTAAGAAAATTTTCATAAAGCAAATTTCATGAATTATATGTTATGAATTTAACAGAACTTATTATGGCTAATTCAGGTATTTGAATTTAATTCGTGCAATTAGTTTTTAATATTGTTATGCAAAAGTTTTTTTTAATAATTATTGTTGTTGCGTTTGTTGGTTGTAAAAATGAAAAAAATATTCCTGATGTTTCAAAAATAAAAACACCGGTAACCATTGAAAGGTTTGAACAAGATTTTTTTAAAACAGATACCAATAATATTTCGGTTGCGTTAGATAGTTTACAAAAAAAATACCCTAAATTTTTAAACGATTATTTGTATAATATATTAGGCTCTGCACCGCAGCAGGATAGTGTTGTACGCTATGTTAAACTGTTTTTAAATGAGTATCAATCTGTTTATAAAACTTCACAAAAACAATTTTCTTCTTTCAATAAATATCAAAAGCAAATTGAACAAAGTTTTCAGTTTATACATTATTATTTTCCGCAATATTTATTACCTAAAAATATTATAACATTTATTGGTCCGTTAGATGGAACGGCTAATGCTTTAACCTCATCGGGCATGGCAATTGGATTACAATCATACTTAGGAAAGGATTTTGAAGGCTATCATTCAGAGTATATTAGTCAAGTTTATCCTGCATATAAATCAAGAAATTTTGAGCCTGAATATTTAGCAGTGAATTGTGTGAAAAATATTATTGAAGATATGCATCCAGATAAAACTGTTGGCAGACCTTTAATTGAAAGAATGGTTGAAACTGGTAAAAGAATGTATGTGTTAGATGTTTGTATGCCATACACTGCCGATACTTTAAAAACAGGCTATACAGCTAAACAATTAAAAGCATGTATAAATAACGAAAAAAATATATGGGCATTTTTTATAGAGAATAATTTGTTATATGAAAATGAACCAAGTTTAATTAGTATTTATGTTACCGAAGGCCCCGGTACACCTGAATTAAGTAATGAAGCTCCGGGATTTGTAGGATTGTTTACTGGCTGGCAAATTGTAAAAAAATGGATGGAGAAAAATAATAAAAAAACTTTGCCTGAATTATTAAACACACCTGCCCAACAAATATTTAATGAGGCAAAGTATAAGCCTTAATTAATTTAATTTTATAGGAACAATTAATTGAAACGGAGGAATTTTTACTGTGAAAT
This sequence comes from Bacteroidota bacterium, assembly GCA_018267725.1. Lineage (GTDB taxonomy): Bacteria > Bacteroidota > Bacteroidia > Chitinophagales > Chitinophagaceae > CW01. Next base: position 359,831 of record JAFDXY010000009.1, on the reverse strand, counting down.
TTTGTTTACTATTTAAATTTTGCATGGTATAATAACCTTGCATTTTACCTAACTCGGTTTTTAAATTACAACCACTTACATATTGAAATTGTTCTCCGGGTTTTAACACAGGCTGCACACCTATTACGCCTTCGCCATCAACTTCTCTGTGTTCGCTGTTACTATCAAAAATATACCAATGTCTTTGTAATAATTGTACAGCAAACGCATTATGATTTTCAATAGTAATGCGGTAAGCAAACATAAATTCATGATTAACAGGATTGCTGTAATCTGCCTGATAAAAGGCTTCAACACTAATTTCAACTCCTTCTGAAATTTTAGAAACCATGTTTACAATTGCTTTTAGTAAAGATATGTATTTGAAATGATGCCCAATCTGTTTTCATTTCATAAAATTAAAATAAACCTTGCTTTTGCATCCGTATTTTTGCAGCACAAAATTTTAAAAGGAATATGATAAAAATTGCTGTAGCCAAAGGAGATGGTATTGGACCGGAAATAATGAACGCAGTATTAAATATTTTTAATGCAGCTAAAGTTCCGCTTGTATATGAATTTGTTGATATGGGTAAATGGGTTTTTGATAAAGGTCATAGCAATGGAATGACTCCCGAAGCACAAACAGCTATTGAAAAATATGGAATCCTATTTAAAGGCCCAATGGAAACACCTAAAGGCAAAGGCGTAAAAAGCATTAATGTTACTGCACGCAAAACTTGGAACACTTATGCCAACAAAAGAACTTTTCAAACACTACATGGTGTAGATACCGTTTTCAGCAAAGCAGGCATTCCTATTGATGTAACTGTTGTTAGAGAAAATATTGAAGATACTTATGGCGGAATTGAACACATGCTTAGTCAAGATGTTGCTTTAAGCAGAAGAATGATTACAAGACCCGGAAGCCAGCAAGTTATTAAATACGCTTTTGAAATGGCAAAGAATAAAGGAGCCAAACGTATTACCTGCGGGCATAAAGCAAATATTATGAAATTAACCGATGGGTTATTTTTAGAAGTTTTTTATGAAGTAGCAAAAAATTATCCCGAATTAAAAGCTGATGATGTTATTGTAGATGATTTATGTATGAAATTAGTAACACGCCCAGATTTGTTTGATGTGGTAGTGTTAACTAATTTACAAGGAGATATTGTGAGCGATTTATGTGCCGGGCTTGTGGGTGGTTTAGGTTTTGCACCCAGTGCCAATATAGGAGATCATATTTCAATTTTTGAAGCAGTACATGGTACTGCACCCGATATTGCAGGAAAAGGAATTGCCAACCCCACAGCATTATTATTAAGTGGTATTGGCATGTTGCAACATTTAGGTTTAATGGAAAGCAGTTCTATGATTGAAAATGCCCTGCTTTATACTTTAGAAAACGGAGCACATACCGGAGATTTTGGAGATAAAACAACAATTGCTTTAAACACCGAACAGTTTACACAAACTATTATAAATAATTTTGGAAAGAAGCCCAAACACAATCCACGTGCTAATTTGCAAGATGTTGCCTCAGCCTGCACTGTACTTAATTTAGAACAAAATGCAATGATGGAAACCACTGATGAGAATGTTGAAAAAATTGTTGGTGTAGATATGTTTATTGAAAGTAATGTGCAACCTGAAGATTTAGCAAAAAAATGCTTACGCCATGCAGGAGTTAAATTTAAATTAATAAACATAAGCAATCGTGGTACACAAGTTTGGCCTACAGGAAGCCGATATACTAATTTGGTAAATGTTTACAATGCACGTTTTGAAAGCATTGATGGAGAACCTTTAAACCAACAAGATATTATTGGTTTGTATGTAAGCATGAGTGGAGATTTTAAAATATGCAGTGTTGAAGCTTTGCATATGTGGGGCGGAAAAAAAGCATACTCATTGGCACAGGGTCAATAAATAAAAATTATTTTTTATATACAGGTGTTTTAATATCATGATAGAATAAAAACTGCCAGTTTTCTGCATGTCCCTGTTGCCACCATTGTTGCCTTAATTGCATACATTTTTTCCCATCGTAATCATATTTAGCAATAAACTTACTTTTCATTTGTTGCAGTTGTGGTGCATCATCTCCACCAAAAAAAATAATTTCATTGGCTTCTTTAATCCAAAATACTTGATGAAATGGGCTATGTGCAGCCGTAATTTGATATTCAATATAATCATCAATACAGCCATTGCTTTCTGTAAGCCAATGCACTTGCTTGTTATTTTGCAGTACAGCAATTTCTTCTGCCATGTATGATGGAAAACCTATATCTGTTGCATACTGAAATTCTTTTTGCTGCACATAATAAATTGCATTTTTAAAAGCCAATTCATAATTACCTAATTTATCTTTTTTACTTATGCCACCTGCATGATCTTTATGTAAATGGCTCATTAAAACTTTAGTAATTTGTTCGGGCTGAATGCCGTTGGCTTTTAAGTTTTGATGAATTTGCAATTCATTATTTATTGAAAAACCTAAGCCTGTATCAATTAATAAAATATCTTTTGAAGTTATTACAACAAAAGGTTGCACCTCAACCAATAAACTGCCAATTGGGCGTTGCTGCAATTCATCATTATCTATATTAAACGGAACAAAAATTTTTGTTTTATCAATAGTAAATGAACCTTCTGAAAGTGGAGTAATAGTCCCACCAAACCTCCCCAAAGGGAAGGCTTTTGTAGCATTATTATTAAAATTTATTTGCTGCATGAGTATAAAATTTTTTAAACCTCTCCTTTGGAGAGTTGGGGGGCTTTACCTTAAAACCATTTGCCTATCTGCATCTAAACGTATTAAAATAAAAATTAAAACGGTAAAAGTTAATAGCGATGAACCTCCGTAACTAATTAATGGCAAAGCAATTCCTATGCTTGGAAATAAACCAATAGTCATTAAAATATTTACGGCAATATGATAAAATAAAATACTAACTACGCTATAAGCATATACTCTGCTAAAAGTACTTCGCTGCCTTTCTGCAATACGAATAATTCTATGCAATACAAACAAGTATAAAAGTAGAAGAAACAAACAACCCGCTAAACCAAAAGCATCACCTAATGAAGTAAAAATAAAATCGGTTGATTGTGCAGGTACAAATTTTCCTCGGGTTTGTGTTCCTTTTAAAAAACCATTTCCCCAAATACCACCAGAGCCAATTGCAATTTTACTTTGACGTACATTATAATCATCTGGCTTATACGCTTTTGTATTGCCTTTATCTTTTTTTACAGCATGATTTTGGCTACAATCATAATCCTTTCCGAACGACATATAAATACGTTGGCTTTGGTAACACTCAAAAACATTATTAAAAATATAAGGCACGGCAAACCTTTGCACACCAACACATACAGCCCAAATGCCAACAATAACATACAAGCCTGCTTTGTTTCTTTTTATTTGCCTTCTTAATAAATAAATAGTTATTGCAGCTATTATTGTTAAGGCAATAGCTAAAATATTTGGATCAACAAGTAATGTTGCTACAACTAAAACACCAAATGCAAATCCTATAATTAAATAAATACCCGGTAAGCCTTCTCTATACATTGCAATAAAAAAACATAAGTAAACTAATGCAAGTCCTGTTTCGTGTTGTAACCGAGATAATAATGCAGGAAATAAAACAATACCAAAAGCAATTAATTGCGATTTGAGTTTGCTGAAATCTGTTTCTTGTCTTGAAAGAAATTTTGCTAAAGCTAATGCTGTAAAAATTTTACAAACTTCTGCCGGTTGTATATTAAAACCGCCACCTAAAGGTATCCAGCTTTTTGACCCATTAACATTTCTTCCTATAACAAATGTTGCTAACATTAAAACAATGCCAAATGCATACATTAAATTGGCAAATGCTGTAAATAATTTACTATCTGCCAATAAAATAAAAGTGGCAACTATAGCACAAACGCCTATAAAAATTAATTGCTTGCTGTAATTGGTTTTGCCACCAAGAAAAGATGCTACCCAATCTGTATCGGGTTTATATTCAACCATAAAAACACATAACAAACCTGTACACAATAACATTGCATACAATAGTATAAGCAACCAATCTACTCCGTGCGATACATTGTTTTTATTGCTCATACTATATTGTGCTTTTTCTTTTTTTCGTTATTTAAAAATGCTGCAACAATAGTATTTGTTTTCTTTTTATGGGAAGAATCTTTTGCAGGATTTGTTTTTTCTTTTGAAGGTGTGTTTTTTATTTCGGGAGATATTTCTTCTTCTTCGGTAGAATCAATATTTTCTTTATTTATTTTTTCTTGCAATTTTTGAGATTCTTTTATTTGTTTAAGAGAATCTCTTTTTGCCATTGCCAAACGCATTTTTTGCGGTATTAGGTTTGTGTTTTCAAGTTGTGTTAATTGGGCGTTTCTTTCAGTGCCCGCAATAGAATCTCTTAAATATTTTTCAACCAATAAACTTGCAATAGGTGCAGCAAACCATGCACCTTGCCCTGCGTTTTCGCACATTACGGCAATAGCAATTTTGGGGTTATCTCTTGGTGCAAATGCACCAAAGAAAGAGTGATCTTTTTGTTGAACGCCATGATCACTATTCTCAACTGTTCCGGTTTTTCCGCACATAACAATGCCCGGAATTTTTGATCTGCCTGCTGCTGTTCCATAATCAACCACAGCTTGCATTCCATCTTGTACGGCAGTATAAACAGAATCGGGAATTCTTTTATCGGTATGGTGTTTTATTTTATAAGCATCAAGCATTTTATATTCATCGCCTCCTTCAATAGAATCTACAACATGTGGTGTATAGTACCATCCTCTATTGGCAATAATGGTCATTACATTTGCTAACTGCACTAAAGTAGTTTGCACTTCGCCTTGGCCAATGGCATTGGAAATAAGATTACATGCATAAAATTTTCCTCCGTTCTTTTTTCTGTAATATGCAGATGTAGGAAGATTTCCTTTTTTTTCTGATGGCAAATCAACTCCTAATTTGGCACCTAACCCAAACGATGAAGCATAGGTATTAAAAACAGTTAAAGCACTATCTGCACCACCATATCTTGGTTGTTCTAATAATCTTTTAAATACGGTTGAAAAATAGGTGTTATCACTATGTGCAACAGCGTTTGTAAAATTAAAAGTTCCTTTATCTAAACATTTGGGTTTGCCAGTACCGCAACCAGTAAAAAAGCCGGGGCAAGTAATGGTTGTTCTTTCATCAATAACACCTTCTGTTAAACCAATAATACCTGAAACTGTTTTAAATGTTGAGCCGGGAGAATACATATTTCCTAATGGCCTGTTATTAAATGGAAGACGAGGATCTAATAATAATTCTGCAAAATGTTTTTTTCTATCGCTACCCGTTAAATAATTTGGGTTATAAGTTGGAGCACTAACCATGCAAAGAATACCGCCTGTTTTAGGATTAATGGCAACAATGGCTCCTACTTTATTTTTCATTAATCTTTCTGCTAAAGCTTGCAATTCAACATCAATACTTGTGTAAAGATTTTTTCCGGCAACGGCACTTGTATCGTACATACCATTTTCATAAGAACCTTGAATACGGCTTTTATTATCTTTTATATATCTTTTTACGCCGCGTTCGCCCATTAAAACTTTTTCGTAGGTACGTTCAAGCCCCGTCATTCCTGTATAATCATTCATTTCATAACCTTCATTTTTATGTTTGCGTAAAAATGTGGTATCTACTTCACCAATATAACCAAGAATGTTTGCACCAATATTGTAAGGGTAAGTTCTTGCTTTTCTTTCATTTAAAATAAATCCCGGAAACTTATACATGTTTTCGTTAAGCTTGGCATACATTTCATCTGATAGTAAAGCTTCAAAAATACTTGGGCGTACTGCTGTGTTTTTAAAAATAATTTCTTTCATGCGTTTTCTGTAATCACTGGTATCAATACCTAATAAATTACATAATGCAAATGTGTCTATACCTTTTGTTTCAGATGGTGTAACTACTAAATCAAAAGAAATATTATTTTGAAGAAGAGCTTTTCTTTTTCTATCGAAAATAATGCCTCTATCTGGGTAAATAACTTTTCTAAAAATAGCATTACTTTCTGCAGCCATTTTATATTTTGATGAAAACACTTGCAAATGCACTAACTGAGCAGCAATTATTATAAATACGGCAAGAAATATTATTTGAATAATTCTACTACGACTTTGATTGAATGCAGGCATATTTTAATTGATACGGAATTGAAATAAAATAATTACAAAATTGAAGTATTGATTTGATATGCTGCATTTTTATTTACTAAAATTTATTCAGCAATGTGAAGATTGTGTAAACTATAAATTAAGCTGCATTGGTGCGGTATTTTGCTTTGCGAAAGAAAAGCATTTCTGTAACAAAAATTAGTAATAAACTAATACCTGTTGTAGCGGCAATTTTTCCGATAAAGAAAATAAAATTACCAAACTGTAACCATTCTATTAATACCAAATAAAAATGATGTATAAATGTAAGTAACACCACATACAAACTATACGGAGCCCAACCCATACTTTTTATTGAAGGCTCAATATAACTGCGTTCTGTGGTTTCTTGCGGTATTAATAGGTTTAATAAAAATGGCCGTATATAGGCTATTAATGTGCAGCAAGCTGCGTGTAAACCATAAGTTCCTGAAAAATAATCTAATACCAAACCATATAAAAAACTAATAAGTAATAAAACAAAACGATTAATATTAAACGGCAACCATAGTATAAATAAAAAGTATAAATACGGTACAATAAACTGATGCAATGGCGGCACTTTATCTAATACATAAATTTGTACCAGCAAGAAAAATATAAACCGTAATATATTTTTTACAATGCTACTCATTAATTTTTGGTTTAGCAGTTTCTAATTGTGTTTGCTCGGTAAACCTTGTATTAGCAATAATGTTTACATATTGTATAGTAAAAAAATTAGTTGCTGTTTTTATTTTTAAAGTATAGAAGTTGCTTGAAGGATCACTTGTAATAGCTTCAACAGTACCAATCATAATATTGGGTGGAAAGTTAGCAGAATAGGTACTTGTTACAACGCTATCTCCTTTTACAACTTTTGCTGCTTTTGAAATATTTTTTAATGTAAGAAATGATGGATCTTTTCCATCCCATTCAATACTTCCAAAATTATTATTGTGTTTAAGCATGGCACTTACTTTACTGTTTCGGTGCAGCAAACTCATTACTCTGCAATAATTTTCACTTACATCTAATACAACGCCGGCAATACCTTGCGGACTAACTACAGACATTCCTTTTCTTACACCTTGTTTACTACCTCTTTCTAAAATTAAATAATTGTTTTGCAGTGTTACGGTGTTGCCAACCACCATTGCAGGAAAGTAAATAAATTTTCTGTGCCTGTTTAAACTATCGGTTGTTGTAGTATCTATTACAATTTTTTTTAAACTATCTGGCTCAACAAAATTTTCTTTCAACTCATTATTTAGTTTGGCGTTTTCTTCACTTAATTGTTGGTTAATTTCTTTTAAATGAAAATAAGAGTGAATGCCTGCATATTGTTTATCAACCTTGCCAACAATTTCTGTGGTAGCGTTTGTAAAAAAGGCTTCGTGTGTTTTGCTGCTTTTGGTTAGCATAACAATACAAATTATTTGCATTATTATAAAGCAAATGAATATAAAAAAACGCCGTATAAAGAGAAATATATTCTTCACGTAATAAAAGATTTAAAGTTTAAGGCAGGTAGTTTAAGGTTGAAGAAGAATAACTTTACGCCTTATACTTTTATGCCTATACCTTTATCTTATTTCATAATGAAAGGGAAACGCTGATAATTTTTTAATGCTAAACCTGTACCGCGAACTACACTTTTTAAAGGGTCGTCTGCAATATGAACAGGTAGTTTAATTTTTGCACTTAACCTTTTATCTAAACCTCTTAATAATGCACCGCCTCCTGTTAAATACAAACCTCTTCTGTAAATATCTGCAGCCAATTCGGGTGGTGTGGTTTCTAATGCTTTTAGAATAGCTTCTTCAATTTTAAAAATACTTTTGTCTAAAGCTTCTGCAATTTCTTGATAGCTTACCATTATTTGTTTAGGAATACCGGTTACTAAATCTCTTCCGTTTACAGGTAAATCATCTGGTGGGCTATCTAAATCTTTTATGGCTGCACCAATATTAATTTTAATTTGTTCGGCAGTACGCTCTCCAATTAATAAGCTGTGATAACGGCGTAGAGCTTCCATAATATCCGCAGTAAATTCATCTCCGGCAATTCTTATACTTTGGTCGCAAACAATTCCTGCTAAAGCAATAACGGTAATACCTGTTGTTCCGCCACCAATATCAATAATCATATTTCCTACGGGTTCTTCAACATCAATTCCAATACCTAATGCTGCTGCCATTGGTTCATGAATCATATAAACTTCTTTGGCACCTGCTTGTTCTGCACTATCTCTTACGGCACGTTTTTCTACTTCGGTAATTGAAGAGGGAATGCAAATAATCATTCTCCAACTCGGTGGAAATAAAGGCTTTTTGGGATATACTAATTTAATTAATTCACGAATCATTAATTCGGCTGCATTAAAATCGGCAATAACACCATCTTTTAAAGGTCTTACGGTTCTTATACTTTCGTGAGTTTTTTCGTGCATTAATAAAGCTTTCTTGCCAACGGCAAGTACTTCTTTAGGGTTGTTGCGGTTTAAGGCTACAATGCTAGGCTCGTTTACCACAATCTCATCGTTGTGTATAATTAAGGTATTAGCAGTGCCTAAGTCCATTGCTATTTCCTGTGTTAAAAAATTAAATAGTGCCATTGTATAAAGTTCCTATGATTTTTAATTTGATTTTGGCAAAGGTGAACGAAAATAACTGAATTATCAAAGCAAACATATTGTTTTTAAAGGGTTGTACAGAATATTCACAAAGTTGTAAAATTATCGGATAAATTTTTTTTGGCAGCCTGCAATAAAACCTTTAAAAATTAATTGCTGTATAGAAATTTTTTTAAAGTATTTAATATTTGCCAATACTTAATAATACTAATGTGCAAGCATTTAAAACTTCAATTCCTTTTGCTTTTGCAATAGTTTCTAATTCATCATTCTCTGCACCCGGATTAAAAATAATTCTCTTTGGGTTTAAAGCAAGAATATAATTATAATATTGTTTTTGATTTTCTGCATTTAAATAAACAGTAATTGTATCTAAATCTGTTATTTCAATTTGTTTGGTAATAATATTTATGTTACCAATTTTTCCTGCTTTTCTTCCAATAGCTGTTACAGAATAATTTTTTGCAACTAATCTTTTAACAGCTAAATAACTGTATCTCGATGGATTTTCTGATGCTCCTAAAACTAATGTATGCTTATTCATTCAAATTTTTTTATTGGTATTTATTGTTTATAAAATTTAATGTATATCTTAACCCAGTTAATAGTTAGTAATAAAACGCAATTATTTATTCAAATACTATTTTTTAATAATTTAATATAAACCAAAACAAAATGAAACGTATTTTATTTTTTTTGTGTCTTGCTTTTTTTGCAAAAATTTCTTTGGCACAAAACAACTCAAAAATTGAAGATAAAACCAAAAACTTTAAAAAATACGAAGGATACTTTACTTTTTGGTGGGATGCAACTAACGGAAAAATTTGGTTGCAAGTTGATAAATTAGATAAAGAATTTTTATATGTAAACTCATTACCCGCAGGCTTAGGCTCTAACGATATTGGTTTAGACCGCGGACAAATAGGAAACACAAGAATTGTTTATTTTAATAAAGTAGGAAAAAAATTATTACTTGTACAACCCAACTACGCATACCGTGCAAGCAGTAATGATTTTAATGAACAAAAAGCTGTTAAAGAATCTTTTGCACAATCAATAATTGCAAGCTTTGTAATAGATGAAGATGAAGGCAACAAAGTATTGGTTGATGCTACCAATTTCTTTTTAAGAGATGCTCATGGTGTGGCAGATAAAATACGCAGCATGAAACAAGGCAATTATCAGTTTAATGAAAGCCGCTCTGCTATCTATCTTCCCAATACAAAAAATTTTCCGTTAAACAGCGAGTTTGAAGCAACCATAACTTTTACCGGCGGAAGTGATGCAGGTCGTTATGTAACAAACGTTACACCAAGTGCAGAAGCAATAACAGTAAGAATGCATCATTCATTTGTACAATTACCCGATAACAATTATAAACCTCGCAAGTACGATGTAAGAAGCGGATATTTTGCTATTTCATATTACGATTATAGCTCTCCGTTTAGCGAACAAATTCAACAAATGTTTATTGCAAGACATCGTTTGCAAAAGAAAAACCCTAATGATGCAGTAAGTGAACCTGTACAACCCATTGTGTATTATTTAGATAATGGAACGCCCGAACCCATACGTTCTGCTTTATTAGACGGTGCCCGTTGGTGGAATCAGGCATTTGAAGCTGCAGGATATAAAAATGCATTTATTGTAAAAGTATTACCAGATGATGCAGACCCCATGGACATTAGATATAATATGATTAATTGGGTGCATCGCTCATCAAGAGGATGGAGTTATGGTGCAAGTATAACAGACCCAAGAACAGGTGAAATTATTAAAGGACAAGTTACTTTAGGTTCTTTAAGAGTAAGACAAGATTATTTAATTTTTACAGGTTTATTATCTCCTTTTGAAACAGGAAAACCCGTACCCGAAACCATGAAACAAGCTGCCATACAGCGTTTAAGGCAATTGGCTGCACACGAAGTTGGACATACTTTAGGATTACAACACAATTATGCAGCAAGTTATAACAACAGAGCTTCGGTTATGGATTATCCGCATCCTAATATTTCTTTAAATGCAAAAGGCGAAATGGATTTCTCTCAAATTTATACCAATGAAATTGGTGAGTGGGATAAACGTGCCATTATGTACGGCTACTCAGATTTTTCTACAGCACCCGATGAAAACATATTATTAAATAAATTATTAGAAGAAAATTCTAAAAACGGATTATTGTTTATTGCAGATTTTGATGCACGTGTTGCAAGCGGTTTACACCCTTACGCACATCTTTGGGATAATGGAAAAGATGCAAGCGATGAATTGAAAAATGTTTTGGCAGTTAGAGAAAAAGCATTGCAACAATTTTCTGAAAACAATATTTCAACCAATACACCACTATCAAAATTAGAAGATGTATTAGTACCTGTTTATAATTATCATCGCTATCAATTAGAAGCAGTTTGTAAACTAATTGGCGGAATGAATTACAGCTATTCTGTAAAAGGAGATGTTAATCAAATTAAACCAACTATTCTTTCAAACACAATACAAAGCAAAGCCTTACAAGTAGCATTAAATTGTTTAAATACAGATATATTAACAATTCCTAATAAGATAATTGAATTAATTCCGCCACGCCCTCCAATGTATTATAATGTAGGAGAGTTGTTTCAAAAAAGAACAGGTTTAAATTTTGATGCATTAGCTGCCGCAGAAGCATTGGCAGATTATGAATTAGAATTTTTATTTAATGCCGATAGAGCAAACAGGTTGGTACAATTTAAAGCAGAAGCAAATACTTTGGGTTGGGATGATGTGTTAGATGCTATTATAAATAAAACATGGAAAATAACTTTACAAACAGGCTTAAAAAAAGAAGTACAATTACAAACACAACAAATGGTATTAAGTTGGTTAATAAGTTTAAGTATGAATGATAGAGCCAACTATGCAGTAAAATCTATTTGTTTTGATAGATTACAACAACTAAAAAAATATTGTGCAGAACAAATAAAAATAAACCCTACTTTAAAAGCACATTATAGTTATGCTATTGAAAGAATTGATAAACCAAAAGATATAACTGTACCGCAACATAAAGACATTGCACCCGGAGCCCCAATTGGTTACGATTGGGAGCAATAATATTTTTTACTGCAATTGTTATAACCCCTTACACAAGGGGTTTTTATTTATATAGTGTTTTAGCAAGTTTGTAGTACAAACACTACAAATTATTTTGAATAAAATATTTACATTCGTAAAAGAAATTCAATTTATTCTTAGAAAAACAGTAGGTATGTATATATACTTGAAAAACTTATTTTCATTTGCAAAACGTTATGTTCTCTTTTGCATATTCTGCTTGTTTATTATTGCTTGCAACAAATCCGATTTTAATTTTAATAAATTAGCCTCAAACCAATGGGATGCAACGTTTGCTGCTCCATTAATTAATTCAACAATAAGTTTAACTGATATTAATCTTCCTGCAAATTGTTATTTAAAAGTAGAAGCAGATAACTCTCAAAGTATTGTTTACACTACTAATTTTATAACTGTAAAATCATCAGATTTTATTGCACAATTAAATTCAATTCCGGTAAATACTACTTATAATTTAAGTACTACAGATTTAGTAGCATTTAATTCAGCATCTGTTGGTTCTTCTTATCAAACAACATCTTCTCAAATAATAGATTTAGCTGCACAAACAACTAATGGTGTAGTTATGGATTTAGATTCTGTTGTATTAAAAAGCGGATTATTAAACTTGCAAATACAAAACACTTTTTCGCATAATGCAACGGTTGTTATTACTATTCCTGCAATAAAAAAATTGGGAGTAAGTATTAGCAATACAATTAACTTAAATGCAAATGCAACTAACCAATTAAATATTGATTTAAGTAATGCAAGAATTGATTTATCTAAAAACGGAACTACTAAAAATAAAATTGAAATAATTTATACAACCACCATAATTAAAGCCAATAATAATTCGGCAGGAAGTATAATTTATTCAGGTAATATAAACAATGCTTCTTTTAAAACTTTGTATGGAGATGTACATCAGCAAACACTTATAAATAAAGAGCTTGACAGTATTGCTATACCAATTTTCAATAACCTAAAAAGCAGTGCGGGTATTAGTATAAATAATGCAACTATTCAGCTCAACTTTACAAATTCATTTGGTATCCCTTTTAGTTCATCCTTTAATTCTATTAAAGGATTTAATCCGCAACAAGGAAATTTTTATTTAAATACCTCAGGCATTAATCCAACAAATTTTATTGTTAATGCTGCATTGCAAGGGCAAACATCAACAGCTTCATTAACATTAAATCAAACCAATCCGGTTGCTTGGGGAAGTAATTTAAGTTTGAATGGTTTTTTGAATAATATGCCTTATAACATAACACCAAAAGTTAATACACAAACCAACCCTTCAGGCATTAATTTTCCTTTATATAAAAATTTTATTGCAGATACAAGCAGTGCATCAATAAATGGTATTGTTACTATTCCTTTAGATGGAAAAATTCAAGGCTTTAATGTAAAAGATACTTTCGATTTTAGCTTTGGTTCTGTTAATAATGTTGAATCGTTTACATTAAGAACGTTAATTAACAACAGTTTTCCTGTAAGCCTTGCAAGCAAATTAATTTTTACAGATGCTGCTTATAATGTTGTTTATGTTTTAGATGGTGCAAACAATGCTATTATTAATTGCGGAACGGTTGATGTAACAGGTAAAACAATTGCTTCAACTACCACTACTTCAGAATTTTTAATTGGCGAAACTGTTGTTCCTAATTTAAGCAAAGTAAAAAAATTGATAATGCAATTAACAGTTGCAAGTGTTGCAAACGGGCAGCAAAATGTAAAAATATATGCCGATAATAATTTAAATGTTATAATGGGTATTAAAGCAAAATTAAAATTGTAGCAACCCAATTGTGAAACAATTATATAAACATATTATTCTTTCAATAGCAATACTGACAAGCATTTCAGCAAATTGCCAAGAAAGCTTAACCTTATACAATATGCCTGCTGTTCCGCAAGCAATGCAAGAAAATCCCGGCATTATGCCCATGCAAAAAGGGCATTTAAGTTTACCGTTAATGTCATCTAATTATTTTGGTTTTAGCAATTCAGGTTTTACTTATGCAGATTTAATTAAAAGAAGAAGTGATGATTCTTTAGTGTTTACAGTTGATAATATGTTAAGCAAACTTTCAACAAATAATTATTTCACAACATCAATAAGAACAAATATTTTATCATTTAGTTTTAGAGTTAAGAAAAATTATTTTTCATTCAACATCATTGCAAAAAATGATAACTATATTAATTACCCGAAAGATTTTGCAACACTTTTATTAAAAGGCAATTCAGCATTTTTAGGTACAACTGCTAACTTTAATTTAAAACAAGAATCAACAGCATATATTGAATACAGTGCAGGCTTTGTACACGAAACAAAAAATAAAAAATTAACTTATGGCGGAAGAATAAAAATGTTTTCGGGTGTTGCAAATGTGCAAACTAAACAAGCACAATTTTCATTATTTACCAACGATAAAAATTATGCAATTAATGCAAATTCTAATATTAGTATTAATGCAGCTTCTTTAGATACAGGAAATATTTCTAATATTTTTAAACCTGCACAAAATTTAATGGGAGCCAATCAGGGCTTTGGTTTTGATGTTGGTTTTCAATATAAAATAACCAAACGTTTAAGTATTTCTGCAAGTGCTTTAGATGTTGGAAGCACTATTCAATGGAATGAACGCGTAGTTAATTATAATACCAAACCCGGTGGTAATACATTTAATTTTAACGGATTTGATATTAAAACAATTTTTAATAATAATGGGTCGCTACAAAAATCTATTGATAGTTTATCTGATAGTGCACACCATTTATTAGATTTAAATAAAACACGAAATACTTATACAACGGTTATTCCGGCAAAACTATACGGAAGTTTAGTTTATCAATTTGCAAGAAATATAAATGTTGGCGTAGTTGTGTTTGCAAAACAAACAGATAATAATTGGCAAACAAGTACAGCTATTTCTATTAATACAAGACTTGGGAAAATTCTTAGTAGCTCTGTTAGTTATGGTATTAACAGTTATTCAAAAAATAATATTGGTTTTGGTTTGGCATTAAACCCAGGCAATATGCAATTTTATGCTGTGAGTGATAATATAACGCCTTTGTTTGATGCAACACATGCAAAAAACACAAATGTAATTTTCGGTTTGAATTTTATTTTTGGTAAAATGCGTAACCCTTCATTTATTAATGGAAGAAATGAAAAGGAAAATTTGTTAGATAAGTTTAATGCCCTGCAACGCACTAAATACAAGCAATACAGAAAAATTGAAAGAAAAAAACATCAAGCTGAAAAAGATTAATCAACTATTCTTCTATTGCTTTATTTAAAAAATAAATTAGCGGGCACATAGTTTCAAAAACAGTAATAACTTTTTTAATAAAATTTTTTTGCAACAAGTCTTCATCATTAATTTTTACAGAAACAATAAAACTTTTTAGTTTTAAATATTCAACAGCAGGGTTGGTAATTTCATAATCTTTTGGCGGACGAGATAAAACATATTCTTTATTTCTACTTAAATCTTTAAAGGTTGTTTTGAATTTTTTGTTATTGATTATGTGTTTAAATTCATTAAAATTATAATCTATTTCTTGCCTTATTTTTTTTAATTCTGGTGGCATAGGCATCCACAATCCACCTGCAATAAAACAAGCTCCGGGTTCTAAATGAAAATAATATCCTGCATTCATTACTTTTTTCCCTCCTTTGTTAAAACTTGCTCCCATATTGCTTTTGTAAGGAGATTTATCTTTACTAAAACGCACATCTCTGTTAATTCTAAATACACATTGTTTAGCATCAAGCCCCGTAATTGATGCATCTTTTTTTTGCAATTCTTTAATAACGTTTGCAACAAAATTCAAATAATCGGCTTTTGCTGCTTCATATATTTTTCTGTTTTTTTCAAACCATTCTTTGTTGTTATTCTTTTTTAAATCTTTTAAAAATTTAAGAGTTGTTGGTTGAAACATAAAAATTGTTTTAGCGTTTATACTTCAATTAAATTAGTTGTTGCAATAATATCTTTCAATGCATCAAATAATATATCTAAATCTTTTTGCGAATTGAATGCTTGTATGGAAAAACGAATAAATATTTTATCATCATGCCTCATTACGGGTATTTCAATTTTATATTTATCGTACAACAATGCTTTTAATTTTTCAGGCTCTTTTGTTTTAATATTTGTACTGTATAGTTGCACTAAAAAATTATTATTAAGTGGGCAAAGAGGTTTTGCATTTAGCAACTTACATATGGTTGTTGCATTTTGTAAAACCAATTCTCTGCATTGTGCAGCTACATTAATCCAATTATGTTGCTGCATAAATTCAATAGCTGTTGGTGTTGTAAGAAAAGCTGAAAAATCTCTTGTGCCTTGCGTTTGATGCCAATCTAAAAATATAGAGTGAGATGGAAATGCAGCGTTATAACCCCAACTTATAATTAAAGGATGAAATAACGATTGCAATTCTTTTGTAATATATAAAAACGAATTTCCTTTGGCAGTCATCATCCATTTATGGCAAGCACCAATATAAATATCTGCTTGTAAAGTTTGTAAGTTTAAAGGCACTTGCCCCGGTGCATGAGCACCATCAACAAAAGTAATTAAACCATATTCTTTTGCTTTAGCACAAATTTCTTCAACCGGAAA
This sequence comes from Bacteroidota bacterium, assembly GCA_018267725.1. GTDB lineage: Bacteria > Bacteroidota > Bacteroidia > Chitinophagales > Chitinophagaceae > CW01. Next base: position 343,256 of record JAFDXY010000009.1, on the reverse strand, counting down.
ACACAAACCCGTACTGCTGGTTATATGACTAATAAAAACCATTTTGGTTTTAGAAGTTAAACCTTTAAACAATTGTTCTACAAAATTTTCTTTTGTTGTTAATGGAAATTGAATTTTTTGACGAACATATTTTGCACCTGCTTTTTCGCAATAATAATTCCATGTTTTATCGCAAGCTCCATATTCTAAATCTGTTGTAAGAATTTCATCGCCTGCTTGCAACGGAAAGCCTTTAGCAATAATATTTGCACCGTAAGAAGGATTGGTTATATACACTACATCATCGGCATTGCAATTAATATATTTTGCTAATGCCTCGCGAGATTGTTTTAAATATTGTAAACCCTTTACGGTTATAAACTGCACAGGCTCTTGTTCTAATTCCAACTGGTATTGCTGATATTTTTCGAATACGGGTTTAACGGCTGCACCAAACGAACCAAAGTTTAAAAAAGTAATATTTGGGTTTAATAAAAAGTGAGAAGATAAATTGCTACTCATAATATAAATAAATTTAATACTGCTCTATAAATTGGTATAAATTAAAATTTTCTATTGCTTTAATTTGATTAAGCAATATTGTTTTATTTACATCTTTCATTCTTTTTTGTTGTATTAAGTGAAAAGCTTTTTCTGCCAACAAATAATTTTTTTTATTGTTAGTATTGTTTAATTGTTGGTGAGCAATAACTTTTTCATACAATTCAGTTACTCCTTTTTTTTCGCTGGCAATAGTTTTTATAATTGCAATTTCATGTTGTTTATGGTGAAATGATGGAGCCAACATTTGTCTTAAATTTTTTATAAACAAATCTGCATCAGGTCTATCACTTTTGTTTACAACAAACAAATCTGCAATTTCCATTAAGCCTGCTTTCATGGTTTGAATTTCATCACCAGCTTCGGGTACAACCGTTACTACTGTTGTATCTGCAAGGCCTGCAATTTCAATTTCACTTTGCCCAACACCAACTGTTTCAATAATAATATGATTAAAAGATGCAGCTTTTAATATATCTGAAATTTCTATAATTTTTGGATGCAATCCGCCTAAACTTCCACGCGTTGCTAACGATCTTATAAAAACATTTGGATGGTTGTACCATTCATTCATTCTAATTCTATCTCCCAACAAAGCACCTAAATTAAATGGCGATGAAGGATCTACACAAAGCACTGCAACTGTTTCTTTTTGTTTAACTATCTCTCCAATTAATGCATCAACCAACGTGCTTTTACCTGCACCCGGTGGGCCGGTAATGCCAATAATTTTTGTGTTAGATGGCGGTAATAATTTTAATAATTCTGAATAACCACTACACTCGTTTTCAATTAAAGAAATAGTTCGGGCTAACGATTTTATATTGCCTTGCTTAATATTGTATAATAATTGCTGCCACATACCATACAAATTTTGTAAAATAGATTTATAATAGAAATTATTTTTATTAATCTGTGTGAATTACTACATTAAATTTTTTTATTGAAATTAGCATAACTAAATGAAACTAATTTTTAAAAACTATTGCTGGGTTATTATTTTATTATTAATTGCTTTTTTTACAAGCAGAGCTGCATTATCATTTATTTCTGCATTAACAATATTGTTGTTGTTTAAAAAAGATTTTGATAAAAAAATAATAAAACAATTTTTTATAGCTTCTACGTTTATTATTGCACCTGTTGCTGTTTCTGGGTTATGGAGTAGTAATATAAATGAATGGTGGCAATTATTTATAAACAAATTACTGCTTATTACAATTGGTGCAGGAATATTATCTCTTCAACTTTCTTTTAAACAAATAAAAATTATTATTTGGGTTTTAACTGTTTTAGTATTATTAGCAAGTGGTTGGAGCATTTGGCAATACATAATTAATAAACAATTAATAGAGCAATCTTACTTGGTTGCAAAAGTAATCCCTGTTTGGTTAGATGATGATCATATACGGTTTAGTTGGTTAATTGTATTAACTATAATATTAATGTGTTGGCAATTAAATATTCAATCAAATAGTATAGAAAAAATATTTGGTTATACAACACTTCTATTGCTTTTTGCTTTTTTACATTTTATGGCAGCACGTACAGGTTTATTGTGTTTGTATGTAGCATTAATAGTTTTCTTTTTTTATTTTTTATGGAAACGAAAAACAAGAAAATATGCTATAACTTTTTTTATTGCAACAACTACAATTATTATACTTGCATTTTATACACTGCCAACTTTAAAAAACAGAATGCAATATGTTGTTTGGGATGTAAAACAATTTACCAACAACAATTACTTACAAGGCTCGGCCGATGGAGGTAGGTGGTTATCTATAAAAGCAGGCTTTAATGTGGGTGTGATGAAACTCTTTGCGGGTGTTGGTTTTGGAGATATTAGAAATGAAACTTTTAAGTGGTACGATGTATATTATCCGAATACTTTAGCTACTGAAAGATTTCTTCCGCATAGTGAATGGATGGTATACTTTGCAGGAAGCGGATTGATGGGAATGATTTTTTTTACTATTGGTTTATGGTTATTGTATAATTATTTTTTTAAGAAAAATATTTTCTCTTTTGCAGTGGCGGTTGTATTATTAATTCCTTTAATAACAGATGACACGTTAGAAGGGCAATATGGTATTACTATTTTTAGTTTTGTTATTGCCGTAGTTTATCATTTAAATAAAATTAATAAGAATGTTGTTTTTGCAGCCTCCTTAGCTTAGCATATTTAACCATTGTTTGATAAGCAACAGATGATGCAATAAAAAAACCATCAGCACCATCTAAAAAACCTAATTTTAAAATATATCCGTTTATAAAAGCAACTAATGGATTTATAAATAATTTAATTAAAGGTGCTTTTTTACCTTGTTGTAGCATGGCTTGTGCCTGAATGGTTGTAAACTTATTGTTCTGCGTAATTACTTCTTCTAAAGCATAGTAGCTATAATGTAATAAATCTCCCTTTAGGTGCTGAATACTGTTACCTGCTTGTATTTCAAGCTTATCGTGTGGGTTTATTCCGCCCCATTTTCCTTTGTGTTTATTAATTAAACGTACTTTTTTATCAGGATACCAAGTGCCATGTTTAATCCATTTTCCACAGAAATTTGTACAACGGTTTATGTTGTAAGCATTGTATTTAAAACCATTTTGTTTTTGTTGTAGAATAGATTCTTTTAATGTATCACTTAATGCTTCGTCTGCATCGAGACTTAAAATAAAATCGTATTTTGTTTGTGTAATAGCAAAGTTTTTTTGTTCTATATAACCTAAAAATTTTTGTTCAATAAATTTTACATTAAAATTACTGCATATTTGTTTTGTTGCATCTGTTGATAAAGAATCTACCACTACAACTTCATCGGCAACAGTTTGTAAGCTTTCTAAACATCGTGCAATGTTTTTTTCTTCATTAAAAGTTATAATAACTGCAGAAAGCAAAATATTTTATTTTAGAAGTTTATAATTTTTATATTCTCCGAATTTAAAACCCAATAAATCTTCAATTGGTTGAATTAATTTATCTTTTGTTTTCCAAACAGCTTTTTTAGGATTGTAAACATAATTCCAATCTTGTTCTGCAATTTTTGCTTGCATTAATGCAGGATGAGTTCCTTTAAATTCAATTACTCTATCAACGTTATCCCAATCGTATTTTTTTTCATTTAATTCTTTAACAACGTCTTTTTCCGATTTATAAAATGAGCCCATTAGTTCTGCTTTTTTTCTAAAATTAATTGGAGGCCTTATGCCATTGTAGTGAAAAATTGGTGCATCAATTTTTTTTACGGCGAGCTTTTTTCCTTGCTCGGTTTTATTGTTGTAATTATTTATTGATATATATTTTCTAAAACCTTGCGAATCTCTGTAAGACCTAACGCCTAAGCTGTTTCTAAAAATTCTTACTTCATGTTTATGAATGCGACGAGAGTTTCTTATATAGTTATAGCTGCCCCAAAAGTGATAGAATGGTAAAATAAAACCTTCTATTTTTTTATTATCATCATTTTCTTTTATTGCATCTAAAATTTTGGGTAAATCGTTTTCATGAATTACTTCATCTGCCTGAATATGAAAACACCAATCTCCGTTTAAAGCATCTAAACCAATATTAGTTTGTTGAGCAAAAATTTTTCCGCCTTCTCGCAAACTCATATCCCAAACAGTATCAATAATTTTTATTTTGGGTGAATTGAGTTGTTTAATTGCTTCACGAGTTCCATCGTTAGAATTTCCAACTACAACAATAAACTCGTTGCATATGGGTAGAATAGATTGAATGGATTCTAAAAAAGGAACGCCATAATCAAACCCGTTTCTTACGTATGTGAATCCAGAAATTTTCATTGTACAATGTAGTATATATTTAATTAATTTCTAATTCAGGAATATAAGTAACCAATTGGCAACCCCAATCTTTTGTAAAGCTTAGTTTATTAACAATTTCATTTTTAAAATTCCAAGGAAGAATAATTATAATATTTGGTTTGTTGTTGTTAAAATATTCACGCGATACTACGGGAATATGGCTTTGCGGTAAAAATTTATTTTGTTTATAAGGCGTATCATCAATAACACATTTAATTGTATCATTTTTTAAACCACAGTAATTTAAAAATGTGTTGCCTTTTGCGGCAGCACCAAAAGCAATTATTTGTTTCCCTTTTTGTTTTTCTGAAAGAATATATAAGAGAAATTTATTTTTTATATCAATTGCTTTTTCTTGAAAGCCAGTATAAAAATTAATTTTGTTAATTCCTTTTTGTAATTCTTCATTTAATAAAATTGTAACGTTTTCTTTTACGCATTGTTGCTCATTTTCTTTATGTTTAATATATACACGCAAAGAGCCACCATGTGTTTCTAATTGTTCTACATCAAATACTTCAAAACCGTGAAATTTAAATAAGTTGCATATAAAATAGAAAGAGAAATAAGAAAAGTGCTCATGATATATAGTGTCAAATTCTTTTTTCTCAATAAGTTTTATTAAATGCGGGAACTCAAAGGTCATAACCCCAGAAGGCTTTAATAATATTTTCAAACCTCTTACAAAATCATTTAACCCTGGTACATGTGCTAATACATTATTTCCCAAAATTAAATCACTTTGTTTCCCTTCTTTTTTTAGGCGTATTGCTAAATCTTCTCCAAAAAATTCAATTACATTTTCAATGCCTTTTGCAATAGAAAGTTGTGCAGTACTATTGGTTGGCTCTATACCCAAACAAGGAATATTTTTTTCTTTAAAATATTGTAATAAATACCCATCATTGCTGGCAATTTCTGTAACCAATGAGTTTTTGTTTAAATCAAAACGGCTTGTAACCTTTTCTACATAGGCTTTTGAATGGTTTAACCAACCTTCGCTTACAGAAGAAAAATAAACATAATCTTCAGTAAAAATTTCATTGTTTTTTTGAAACTCATCTACCTGTACTAAAAAACAATTATCGCAAACTAATACTTTTAAAGGGTAGGTTGTTTCGGCTTTATTTAAATCATCTGCTTTTAAAAAAGCATTTGATACGGCAGTATGCCCTAAATCTATTAATGTAGTATCAATTGTTTTACTGCAAAACCTGCATCGCATAATATTAGTTTTTAAATAATATAAAAAGCTAAGTTAAAGGCTAAACTGCAATTGGCATCAATCTGCGAAATTTATCTCATTTTTGAGGTATGATAGAGAATATACAATTTATAAACAGAGCTACAGAAAATGATAGTCAGTTTTCTATACTTATTCCGTCTTGGAATAATTTACCTTATTTAATAAATGCTGTGGAAAGCATTAGAGAACATTCATTTTATAAACATCAAATAATAGTTCATGTTAATGAAGGAACCGATGGTACAATAGATTGGGTTAAACAACAACCCGATATTGATTATACTTACAGTAAAAAAAATATTGGCTTATGTTATGCATTAAATGCAACAAGGCAATTGGTTAAAACAGCATACATGGTTTATCTTAATGATGATATGTATGTATTACCAGATTGGGATAAATATTTAATGGATGCCATTAAAGAAATAGGGCATAATTTATTTTTTTTAAATGGAACAGGTATAGAGCCTTATGCCGGGAACCCTTGTATAATTCATAAAAACTACGGAACAGATATTGAATCTTTTCAAAAACAAAAATTATTAGAAGAATTTGCACTACTTGAAAAACACGATTGGCAAGCGGGTAGTTGGAGCCCCAGTGTAATGCACGTTAGCGTTTGGGATTTGATTGGTGGCTACAGTATTGAATTTTCACCTGCACATTATTCAGACCCTGATGTTGCAATGAAATTGTGGCAAGCAGGTATTCGTATTTTTAAAGGAGTAGCTAAAAGCAGAGTGTATCATTTCGGTTCAAAATCAACAGGCAGATTTAAAAAACATAAAGCTTATTATAAATATATTTTAAAATGGGGAATAACCGCAGGAACTTTTACCAAATACTATTTGCGAATGGGACAACCCTATAACGGCGTATTACCCGAACCTGTGTTTAATTCATCGGCAAAAATTAAAAACTTATTTAAACGCTTGGTTGCTATATTTAAAATTTAAATTTATAATGACCAACTTCATTCTCATATTTCCGTTAAATATTGTAGTCTATCCCGATGAAAACATTAATCTGCACATATTTGAACCAAAATATAAACAATTGGTTAATGATTGTTTTAGTAAAAACAAACCTTTTGGTATTTCGGCAGTAATAGAAAATAAAATAGCAGATTTAGGTACTTTAATTGAAATAAAAGAAATAGTAAAATAAGGTGATATTGCACATCATGCAGGGTTAAGTATTCAAGAAGCATACGAATTAATGAGTTTATGGAATGAAGAACAACGCTTAGAATATTTACGGTTACACTTAAAAAAAATTATTAATATTGCTAATAATTTTGAAAGCTTAAAACAAAGAATTTTAGTAAACGGGCATTTTAAAGAACTCAAAGGCTTTAATCCGTATACCGAATAAAACCATACTTATGCAAACCACCCTCTGTTTTGATTTTGGCAATACACGTTTAAAGTGTGCCATATTTGTAAACAATGAGTTTAAAGAAGTGATTGTTTTGAATGATGATAGTGTACTAACGGTTGAAGACATCATTCATCAATATCAACCACAAAAATCAATTCTTTCTTCTGTAATTAATCATAACCCCGAAATAGAAGTTGTACTTGAAAAAAGTACGGCATTTCATAAATTAGGACCATCAAGTAAAATAAATTTTACAACACCCATTGGTAAACCCGAAACTATTGGTGCAGATAGATTAGCTATTTGTGCTGCTGCTGTAGATTTATTTCCTAACAATCATGTTTTAACAATTGCATTAGGCACTTGCATAACATTTAATTACACTAATAAATTACATCAATTTTTAGGAGGAAGTATTTCTCCCGGCATGTATATGCGTTTTAAAGCCATGAACGAGCAAACAGCTTTATTGCCATTGGTAAAACCCACACTAAATTTTCCGTTAGTTGGTTACGATACGGCTACCAATTTACAAAGCGGTGTTATTTTAGGTATGGCAAAAGAAATAGATGGCATTATAGATTTATACAAAGAAAAATTTGATGATATACAAATAATACTTACCGGCGGAGATATGGAATTTTTTACCCCACATATTCGTAACTCGCTTATTGCCGATCCGTATTTACTGTACAAAGGTTTATTTGCAATAAGCAAAGCCAATTAATTACAGTTTAACAACTTGTTTTAAAGAAAATATTATCTTCGCTGCGTGAAAAAGATTTTAATTTTTGCTTTATTAATTAGTTATAGCGTTGCTTCGTTAGGAGTGAGCCTTAATTATTTTTATTGCTGTGGTAAATTAAAATCGGTTTCGGTTCAGGTAAATAAAGAAACAACAAACTGCTCAGGAAAATTATCTAAAGATTGTTGCGGAAATAAAACGGTTACGCTACAATTAAAAACAGACCAAAAAGAAAGCAGCACACTTAATTATCAATTTAATACTGCAACTTCACCGGCAATTGTTTATACAAACAGTTATGCTGCGTTGAATAGTGTTGATGGGTACAATCAAAAATTATTATACAAAAACCCTCTCGAAAAATATTATTCCTCTCTTAATGTTTTGTATTGCATTTTCAGAATTTGATTTATTGAATAAACGAACACAAATTTTATAAAAACTTCCCGTTTTAAATTTCCTATTATTCAACAAACAAACATTCATTCAATAAAAAATATAACAATGAAAACTTTAAAAATATTTTTAACTACATTATTTACAATTGCAATTTTTCATTTTGTAAATGCATCATCAAACAAAACAACTAAAACAGTTTCTATTAATAACTACGCAACTACCGATACTTTTAAAGTATATGGAGAATGTGGCATGTGCAAAAGCCGTATAGAAAAAGCTGCACGTACTATTAATGGCGTACAAACTGCCGTTTGGAATGTAGACACTAAAATACTTACCGTAACATACGATAATACTAAAAACGAAGTAATAGATAATCTTCAAAAGAAAATGGCTGCTGTTGGTCATGATACCGAAAAATACAGAGCTACAGATGCTGCATACAATGGCTTACCTAAATGTTGCCATTACGACCGTAAAGCAGTTGCACAACAATAATTTGTACATACATAATTTATAGGCATTAGGTAAAAAACTTAATGCCTTAAAACTTTTTGCAATGAATAGAAAATTTATTGTAGCGGTTGTATGTATTGTAATAAATATTGCAGCAACCGCTCAAAAGAAAAATAATAAAACAGAAACTTTTAAAGTATATGGCACTTGCGAACAGTGTAAAGATAGAATTGAAAAAACACTAACGCATTATGGCATAAACAAAGCTGTGTGGAATATTGAAACAGGCATACTAACAGTTAGTTACGATAGTATAAAATTTAATAAACAAAAAATTGAAAAAAAGTTAGCAGATGTAGGGCATGATACAGAAGATTTTCAGGCAAAAGATAATGTGTATAATAGTTTGCCCGAATGTTGCCATTACGAAAGATTTATAAAAACACAACAACAAACAACAGATACAACAACCACAACATACAACACAAAAATTGTACATACAATTACAGGTGTTGTTTTAGAAGAAGATAAAAAAGGAAAATTATTTCCTTTGGTAAAAGCAACTATACATAACCTTAGTAATCATTACACAACAACAACCGATAGCTCAGGTGTTTTTCAAATAACAACAAATGTTCCTGCAAAAGTTGTTATAAGTTATGTTGGTTTTACTGCCGATACTATTCATATAACTTCTCCCAACGAAATAAAAGTTATTTTAAAAAATGCTTCAACAGGGCATTTACGTGAAGTGGTGGTAACAGCAAAAAATCAATCTACTTATGTTTCTTCTTTCAGTACATTAAATACTTTAAATATTGGTTCAAAAGAATTGGCAAAAGCTGCCTGTTGCAATCTTTCTGAAAGTTTTGAAACAAGCCCTTCGGTTGATGTAAGTTATACCGATGCAGTAATTGGTATGAAACAAATTCAGTTGTTGGGTTTATCAGGAAATTATACGCAACTACTTACTGAAAATACTTCTGAAATAAAAGGACTTGCAGGAAGTTATGGATTAACATTTATTCCCGGTCCGTGGATTGAAGGCATACAAGTAACAAAAGGTGTAGGCTCGGTTGTTAATGGTTATGAAAGTATTGCAGGGCAAATAAATATTGAAGAAAAGAAGCCCGATAAATCTGATAAATTTTTTGCGAATACTTATGTTAATACTTTAGGAAGAATGGAAGCAACCATTAACCTTTCGTCTGTGTTAAACGATAAGTGGAGCACGGCTTTGCTTACACATGCAAATGGTGTAAATACAAAAATTGATGATAACCATGATGGATTTTTAGATATTCCTTTAGGAAGACAATTTAATATTATCAATCGTTGGAAATATGCAGATGCAAACGGAATTATTGCACAAATTTCTATAAAAGCATTGAACGATAAAAGACAAGCGGGGCAAGTAAATTTTAATCCATCAACCGATAAATTAACTACCAATAATTATGGCGTTGGTATTGATGTGCAGCAGTATGGTGTTACAGGAAAATTAGGTTATGTATTTCCGCAACAAAAATATAAAAGCATAGGATTTATTTTTTCGGCAAATAATTACAACAACAATTCATATTACGGATTAACTAAATATGATGGAAAGCAAAATTCTATTTATGCCAATTTAATTTATCAATCAATTATAGGAACAACCATGCATAAATTTCGTACAGGATTAAGTTTTGCAAACGATAACTATAACGAAACTTTTAATGCAATAAATTATAAAAGAATTGAAACAGTGCCCGGTGCATTTTTTGAATATACTTATACGGGCGAAAAATTTTCTGCTATTGCAGGAATAAGAGAAGATTATCATAATAAATATGGTTGGATAACAACTCCGCGTTTACATTTGAAATACGATTTTAATCCTAAAACAAACCTTCGTTTCTCGGTTGGTTCGGGTTTTAGAGTGGCAGATATTTTTGCAGAAAATGCAGGCGTATTTGTTAGTGCAAGAACCTATAGTATTCTTAATCCTACATCAAATTACGGCTACGGATTAAACCCTGAAAAAGCTTGGAATTTTGGAATTAACTTCATTCATAATTTCAAATTAAATAATCATTCAGGTTCTTTTAGTGTTGATGTTTATAGAACAAATTTTGATAATCAAGTAGTGGTTGATGTTGATGCAAATCCGCAAAAAATTCTTTTTTATAATTTAAACGGGAAATCTTTTTCAAACAGTATTCAAACAGAAATAAATTATGAAATAGCTAAAAAGTTTGATGTTCGTTTAGCTTATCGTTGGTTAGATGTGCAAACAAATTATAATGGTACCATGCTTGAAAAACCTTTGGTAGCAAAGCATAGAGCGTTTATAAACTTTGCTTACGAAACAAATAATCATTGGAAATTTGATTATACGGTGCAATGGTTTAGTAAAAAAAGATTACCCAATACAAGCAGTAATCCAGTTATGTATCAGCTTGAAAATTATTCTCCTACTTATTTTCAAATGAGTGGGCAAATAACCAAACAGTTTAATAATAAATGGGATGTATATGTTGGTGCAGAAAATTTAACCAACTATATGCAACAAAATTTAATTATAGCAGCAGCACAACCTTTTAGCCAATACTTTGATGGCTCTATAACTTGGGGACCTGTAAACGGAAGAATAATTTATGCAGGGCTACGTTTTAAAATTAAATAACATATAATAAAAAATCCCCGATTGCTATTTCGGGGATTTTTGGTTTTTCATTCTAAACTTATTTTTCTCTTTAATAATTGATATTGTTGTTGCAATTGGTGCATACAATTAATACACAAACAATCTGAATACTTGTTTTCAAAATATACTTTCTCTTCGTAACTTAATTGTATTTGGTAGCACTGGCACTCTAATATATTGCCTACTTTACATTCAAAAATGTTGTTGCATTTAGGGCATTTTTTATTTTCGTGCTGTGGCATAAATGAAATTTAAAATATTACCAATTAACTGTTACACCTGCATTAAATAAAAATGGTATTGAGTTATAACCTCGCACATCAAAAAACTTTTTATTGGTTATGTTTTGTGCATCTGCAAATAATTTAAAATTATTGTTGAAAGTATATTCTGCATTTGCTCCTACAATAAAATAATCGTTTAATAAAACATCGGAAGCTTTGTATCCGCCAACATCATATCTGCTACTTATATATTTACCAGTTACTGAAACATATAATTGTTTAATTGGCTCAACTGCAACAGTAATGTTTACGCTGTTTTTTGGTCTGCGTAATAAATAATTATAAGTAAGGGTGTCTTTATTAGTAATTCTGTTTTGTGTTGTTTCATTAGCAGCAATAAATGTATAATTGGCTGTAATGGTTACTTTATCTATTGGTTTAACAGATACTTCATATTCTATTCCATTAACTATTTGTTTAATATAATTAAAGTATTTAAAAGTTATGTAGTTGTAATCAATGCCATTATCAATATTTCTGTTAAAGAATACTATTCTGCTGCTAATATTTTTCTTTTGTAATTGAATACCAGCTTCATAATTCACAGACTTTTCAGGTAACAATAATGCATTAATACTTAGTTGATAAAGGCTTGGAGCTTTAAACCCACTTGCTATACTTCCAAAAATTCTCCATTGCTCGTTAATATTGTATGATGGGTTGAAAGTGTAAGTGTAATTGCTTCCGTATCTGCTATGTGTATTTAATCTTCCACCTAATTCAATATTAAATTTTTTATTAATGTCTGTAAAATATAAAGAAGCATACATTGAAGTTTGACTTACAGATGTATCTCTAAAAGTGCTGCTGTATGGGCCAAAAATACTTACAGAATTATAATAGTTATTGTAAGAGCCATATCTGTAATCTGCACCACTTAGTAAATGAAAACCACTACCTAAATTAATATGTGTATATAGTTCTGCAAATTGGCTAATAGCATTATAATCATTCAATGAAAACAAGGCATTACCTGCACTATAATTATCATCGTACACACGTTTAGATTTTGTGTATTGATAATTACCTGTTATGCTTACACCTTCATTCTTAAATGTAAAACCTGCACCACTGTTACTGCTTCTGTTGTTAATAAAATAAAATGTTTTATCTGTAAAAGGCCCTGCATCAATATCGGCTTTGTATTGACTAAACATAGTAAAAGCTCTGAACGATAATTTATTACTTGCTTGATATTGCAAAGCAGCGTTAGCCATGTTTCCATCATAACCATCATTATCAAAATTTTTTGTTCCGGTACTATCGTAAGCACTTGAAAAACCATTTGTTTTTAATTTAGAATAACGGGCAGAGTAAGTAAGTTTATCTACTTTTCCAAACAATTGCACACTGCCTTTGTAAGTATTTAAATTGCCTGCAGTTAAAGTTGCTTTTCCTCCAAAAGCCTTGTTAATGTTGGGTTTTACAGTAATAATATTTATAACGCCTGCAATAGCATCGCTTCCGTATAAAGTACTTTGAGCTCCTTTACATATTTCAATTTTTTCTACATCGTTAATAGAAAATAAATTCAAATCATAATCATTATTTATTTGCGATGGATCATTTACCGGAATGCCATCAATTAAAATTAAAGTTCTTCCTGCGTTAGCACCACGCATAAAAACAGTTTGCACACTACCTGCATTATTTAATGCACCATTAATAGTAATACCTGCTTGCTCGTTTAATAATTGTGCAACAGTTTTACTTGGGCTGTGTTCAATTTGATCTTTAGAAATTACGGTAATTACTTTTCCTGTTTGAGATTGTTTTTGTTCAACTTTGTTGGCGGTTACAATAACAGGGTCTAAAATTTTTCCACTTAAAGTGTCTTTTTTTTGTGCAGTTGCAATTAATGCAGTACTGCTTGCAAGGATGGTTAAAATTTTCTTGCTCATTCTTTTATTTTTTTTGGTTAAAGAATGAACCTTCAGATACATGAGAACAGTAGAAATGAGAAAACAACTTCTGCAGAAAGATGCTCTTTCATCTCCGGCCTTTCACCCGAAAGCTCGTTGATAATTGTTGGAAGTTTGGCAGGTCTTCTGGCTTAGCTTCCATTCAAAAGCCTTCCCGCAAAATGCAGTGGCATGTGGTGTTTGAATGGTTTTCAATGCTTACGCATTGGAAGCTTTACAGCTACGGGGATAGCTCACGATTGTAACGTGATTCCCTTTTAATCCCGAAATATCAGGAACCAAATCCGCTGCAAATGTAATGAGCATTTTTTTGTATAAAAATTTTCTTTCGCACAGTTTGTTCAACATTAATTATTTTCATTTTAATTAAATAACTTATGCAAAACAATCAAAAGCTTAATCTTTTTTCTTTTACCATGATTGTTATTGGACTGGTAATTGGAATGGGAATTTTTAGAACAGCACCTACTTCTGCTAAAGATGCTATTAACCCTTCGGTATATTTTAGTGCATGGGTTATTGGCGGTATTGTTGCATTGTGCGGGGCATTAACTTATGCAGAAATTGGTAGTCGCTATCCTGCAACAGGGGGTTATTATAAAGTTTTTGCTAAAGCATATCATCCAAGTATTGCATTTGCAGTTAATTGTTTAATATTAGTTAGTAATGCTGCAAGCCTTAGTGGCGTTGCATTAGTGGGCAGTGGTTATGTATTAAAAACTATTCCCGGTGAGTGGAACGATACCCATAAAGCTTTATTAAGTTGTGTAGCCATAATTATTTTTTATATAATTAATTTAATGGGATTAAAAATGAGTTCGCTTGTGCAAAACATTTTAATGGTTATAAAAATTACCATGATTGTTGTATTAATATTTGCATTGTTTTTTCCAGATAAATATGCTCATGAAACGGCTGTTCAAATTACCAATTCATCAACAACCGCAATAGACTGGATAAAAAGTTTAGGTATTAGTTTAATTGCTGTATCATTTACTTATGGCGGTTATCAGCAAACCATCAACTTTGGAAACGAAGTAAAAAATCCGGCTAAAAATATTCCGAAAGGCATATTCTTTGGCATAACTATTATAATTGTTTTGTATTTGTTGGTTAATTTAAGTTATTATAATTTGGTTGGCTTTCATCAAATGAAAAACGAAAAAGAAATTGCTTATGTTGTAATTGATAAAATGTTCGGACAAACAGGTGCCACCGTATTTTCAGCATTTTTATTTTTAGGAGTATTGGCTTATGTAAATGGATTATTAATGAGTAACCCAAGAGTAATGTTTGCTATGGGCGAAGATGGAAGCTTACCTAAAGTATTTGCTAATCAACATAAAAAAACGGGTGTATTATCATTCTCACTAACTGTATTTACCATTATGTGTATGATTATACTTTTCTTCTCTCAACAATTTGAAAGAATATTAACTTTTTCTATTTTTTTAGATTGTTTTGGAATGATATTAAGCGGTGCTACTATTTTTTGGTTCAGAAAAAAAACAAAACATTTAGATAATACAGGTATTTATAAAATGAAATTATTTCCGCTGGCACCCATTATTTTTATTGCATCTTATGTTTTTGTTGGTGGAAGTATTATTGTAAACTATAAACAAAATAATTATGCAGCAGCTATTGGCGTAAGTGTATTAGCTTTATTTATAATTATTTATTTTTTGTTGCATAAAAAACATAAAAATCATGTTTAATAAATTACGCACCGTTGTTTATCATGTAAGTGATATTGTTAAAGCAAAACAATGGTATATACAATTAACAGGCATGCAACCTTATTTTGATGAAGTTTTTTATGTAGGTTTTGATATAAATGGTTGCGAGTTAGGTTTGGATCCTGATATGAATAATATTGAAAAAGGAAATCATCATACAGCTTATTGGAGTGTAGATGATATTGCCAAAGCAGTTGCACATGCAGAAAGTATTGGGGCAACAATTGTTTCACCCATACAAAATGTTGGTGGCACTATCGAGGTAGCCATTGTTGCAGACCCTTTTGACAACCATATTGGTTTAATTGCGGGGGCATAAACTTACCATGCAGCATTTATTTTTTCCATTCATCTAAAATTTTATATACTGCATATCTTTCCTTTATTTTTGTTTAGATATGAGAAAACTTATTGCTATTATTATTTGCATTTCTTCTACACAAGTAAAGGCACAAAGCACATCTGATAAATGGGATTTGCGTAAATGTGTTGAGTATGCAGTTAAAAATAATATTTCGGTAAAACAAGCAGATATTCAGGCAAGAATAACCGCATTGCAATTAAAGCAAAATAAATTATTTCAATACCCAACAACTGCTTTTAATACTAATGGAAATTTGCAATTAGGCCGTTCTATAGATCCTACAACCAACCAGTTTACTACAACAGAATTAATAAGCCAAAGCTATGCATTACAAGGTGGTATGTTGTTGTATAATTGGGGAAGATTAAAAAATAGTATTGCTGCTGCACAACTAAGCACACAAGCTGCATTGGCAGATATTGAAAAAACAGTTAATGATGTTTCTTTAACCGTAGCAAATTATTATTTAAATGTTTTAGCTGCCAAACAACAAATAGATATTGCTAATGTGCAAGTAAAGCAAACCAACGCCCAATTAGATATTACAAAAAAGAAAGTAAATGCAGGTGCATTGCCCGAATTAAATCAGGTGCAATTAGAAGCTCAGTTAGCAACAGATAGCAGTAACTTAATTACAGCACAATCAAATTACGAATTAAATATATTATCATTAAAAGGAGCATTAAGTATAGATGCAGCAACACCTTTTGAAGTAATAACACCAACATTAGATAAAATTCCTTTAGAATCTTTATTAAACCTTCAGCCAGATATTGTTTATCAATTGGCATTAACAACACAACCATTACAAAAAGGAGATAGTTTAAGAATTAAAGCTGCCGAAAAAAGTTTACTTGCTAATAAATCTGCATTATATCCAAGTTTATCTGCTAATTATGTTTTTGCAAGTGCATTTAATAATAAAGCTATAGAGCCAATAGGCTCAACACAAATACTACCGCCAATTGGTACTGTAAAAGTTGGAAGTACAGATTACAATGTTTTCCCTTTAAATCCATATACGGTTTACACTTATGGCAAGTCAGGATATTTTAGTCAGTTGAATAACAACTTTAGTCAAAGTATAGGTTTAAGTTTATCTGTTCCTATTTTTAGTAATGGTCAAAGAAAAATAACGTACGAGCAATCAAAACTTACTTTAAAAAATGCTCAGTTGCAAAACCAACAAGATAATTTAACACTTAAAAATAATATCTATACATCATACATCAACGTAGTTACTTCATTACAAAAATATAATGCAAGTATAAGAGCAGTTGAAAGTGCTCAAAAGGCTTACGACTTTGCACAAAAAAGATATGAGAATGGATTGTTAAGTACTTACGATTTAATTGTAACACAAAATAGTTTAACTACTGCCAAATTGCAACAATTAGCAAACCAGTATGATTATGTATTTAAAATTAAATTGTTGGAATTTTATAAAGGACAAGGTATTAAACTATAAAAATATTAATTTTTTTATGAATAAAACATTGCTTTGGATTATTATTGGTTTAGTAGTTTTAATTGGTGGAATGGTTGCATTAAAATCTGCCGGTGTATTAGGAAAAGATGAAGGCACAAAAGTAATTACCGAAAAAGCTACCAAACGCACCATAATAGAAACCGTAAATGCTAGCGGAAAAATATATCCTGAAATTGAAGTAAAAGTTAGCCCGGATATAAGTGGAGAAATTACACAGTTAAATGTAAATGAAGGTGATAGTGTAAAACGCGGACAAGTATTGGCAAAAATATATGCTGATATTTATGAAACACAAAAAGAGCAAGTAGAAGCAGCCGTAACACAAGCACAAGCACAAGTATCAAATTCGGAAGCTGCTTTAACAGGATTAAAAGCAATATTAGATCAAGCTCAATTAAACTTTAATCGTCAAAAAAAATTATTAGCAAGTAAAGTAATTAGTGCATCTGAATTTGAAGCTGCACAACAAACTTTATTAACTGCACAATCTAACTACAATGCAGCCATACAAGGTATTAAAGCTTCAAAAGCCAATGTAAAAAATATGCAGGCACAGTTAGCAAAGTCTGATAAAGATTTATCAAGAACAGTTATTACTGCACCAATGGATGGTATTATAAGTTTATTAAGTGTAAAAAAAGGGGAACGTGTAGCTGGTAATAGTTTTAATGTTGGAACAGAAATGATGCGTATTGCAGATATGAATAGTATTGTTGTACAGGTTGATGTTGGTGAAAACGATATTCCGAAAGTAAGAATTGGAGATACTGCATTGGTTGAAATAGATGCATACAATAACAGAAAATTTAAAGGCTTGGTTTATAAAATTGCTAATCCAACAGCATCGCTTACAACTACTAATACCGGTACAGATGTTACTAATTACACGGTTCATATTCGTTTATTAGTAGATAGTTATAAAGATTTAATTGCAATAGGCAAACCCTTCCCGTTTCGCCCTAAAATGAGTGCCAGTGCAGATATTCAAACAAAAACAGAAAAAGATGTTTTAAGCATTCCTTTAAATGCAGTAACAACACGCGAGGTAAAAGATAAAGACGGAAAAACTAACGGAACAGAAGAAGTGGTATTTGTATTAAACAAAACAGCAGGCACTATTAAAAAAGTAAAAGTATCAACTTCAATTCAAGATATAAATTATATAGAAATAACACAAGGTTTAAAAGAAGGAGATGAAGTAATAACTGGCCCTTATGCTGCCGTAAGTAAAATTTTAAAAGATGGATCAAAAGTTACGGTAACAACAAAAGATAAAGTGTACGATGATAAAAATTCTTCAACAGATAAAAAACAATAATTTTAAAAGAGAAGTTTTTACTTCTCTTTTTTATTTCTGCAATTAAACCAATAGCTTTCGTAAGTTTGTTTTAATTAAAAACTTGCCATGCAATTTGGAATTATCGGAAGCGGAAGCTGGGCAACAGCTTTAGCCAAAATACTAACAGATAACGGTAATACTATATATTGGTGGGTGCGTAACGAGGCAGCCATAAAAACCATTCAGCAACGCAGGCACAATCCGCATTATTTGCACACTGCTTACTTTAATACGGCACAATTAATTTTAGAAAGTAATTTAAATAAAGTAATAGAAGCTTGCAATGTGTTGGTTATTGCTGTTCCTTCTGCTTATGTTGAAGATGCATTTAATCAAGTAAATGAAAATGCTTTACAAAATAAAAAAGTAATGAGTGCCGTAAAAGGCATTCTTCCTGCAAAAAATTTATTGGTAAACGATTACTTGAAAGAAAAATTTAATGTATCGTTAGAAAATTATTTTACTATTCTTGGCCCATGCCATGCAGAAGAAGTAGCCGCTGAAAAATTATCGTACTTAACTTTTTCTGGAATAAATGAAGAAGTAGCTAAACAATTAGCACAGCATTTTAAAACAGATTATTTAAATGTTATAACCAATCACGATGTGTTGGGCGTACAATATGCAGCTATTCTAAAAAATATTTATGCTTTAGGTGCAGGTATTGCACATGGTTTAGAATATGGCGATAATTTTTTAAGTGTTTACATTGCCAATGCTGCCGATGAAATGGTTGGCTTTTTAAAAAAATTAGTTTGGAGTAAAGAAACAGATGAAGAGCAACGCACTATAAACTATGCAGCATCTGTATACTTAGGAGATTTATTGGTAACCTGCTATTCATTATACAGCCGTAACAGAACCTTTGGAAACATGATTGGTAAAGGCTACAGCGTAAAAGCTGCACAGTTAGAATTAAATATGGTTGCCGAAGGTTATAATGCAAGCAAATGCATTCACATAACTAACACAACTTTAAAAGCACATATACCCATTGCTACAACTGTTTACGAAATTTTATGGAAACATTTATCTGCCGAAGAAGGGTTTAAAAAAATTGAAGAATTATTGTTTTAAACCTGCACTTTTTTCATAAAAAATTATCTTATTAATTAAGTTGATATAACAAACTATCTTCTTATTTTCAAAACTTAAATAAACACTTCAACTTATTTTATAAGGTTTAGTATATTGTTGTAAATATGAAAAATAAAAAAATATTTGTTAGTGGTTGTTTCGATTTATTGCATAGTGGGCATGTTGCTTTTTTAAATGAAGCTGCACAGTTTGGTAATTTATATGTTTGTATTGGTTCAGATGAAACAGTGTACGGATTAAAAGGTCGTTATCCTGTAAACAATCAAGATGAAAGAAAATATATGATAAATGCATTAAAGTGTGTGCATGAATGTATAGTTGGTTCGGGCTCGGGGCATCTTGATTTTATAAATGAATTGAATGAAATTAAACCCGATGTTTTTATTGTGAATGAAGATGGTAATTCACCTTCAAAAAAAGAATTGTGTGAGATAAAAAATATTGAATATAAAGTACTTCATCGCATACCACATGCTGCATTGCCTGTTCGTTCAACTACATCATTAAGAACCGTTAGTACCATTCCTTTCAGAATAGATTTAGCCGGTGGTTGGTTAGATCAACCTTATGTTTCAAAATATTGTTCGGGTGCAGTTATTACTATTTCAATAGAGCCAACAATAGAGTTTAATAACAGAAGCGGTATGGCAAGTAGCAGCAGAAATAAAGCTATAGAATTATGGGGCACATCTTTACCAAAAGGAAATGTTTTGCAAAATGCAAAAATTTTATTTGGCTTTGAAAACCCTCCGGGAACAGAAATTGTTGCAGGCTCTCAAGATGCGTTAGGTATTATGTTGCCGGCATTAAATTATTTGTATTATGAAAATAATTATTGGCCTGCCCATATAAAAACTATTAATGATGATAAAATATTAGATTGGATAGAACAACATTTATTTTTAATTCCTTTAGACCCCCGAGAAAGTAATTACAATGTTTTAGAAAACACAAACATAAATGCAGCAGGGGCCGAAGCTTTAGCTATTGCTGCCAATGAATGTTGGCAAGCAATTAATGAAATGGATGTAGAAAAATTTAGTAAAGCATTTACCAATTCTTTTCATGCACAAATAACAATGTTTCCTAATATGGTAGATGAAGAAATACAAAAAATAATTAATCAATATAAACCTTTGTGTAAAGGGTATAAACTATCAGGTGCAGGCGGTGGTGGTTATTTAATTTTAGTAAACGATACAAAAGTTGAAGATGCTTTTGCTATTAAAATAAGAAGAAAATTTGACTTATAATGTATGAATTTATTTTATCAATTAACCGGTTATAAAAAAAGCGATAAACAATTTATTGTTCCTTTTTTATTGGTTACTATTTTATTTTTTTTATGGGCATTTTTGCATAATGTAAATCCAATTTTAATTCCGCATTTAAAAAAAGCGTGTGAGTTAAGCGATACACAATCGGCATTAATAGATTCATCGGTTTACATTGCTTATTTTTTAATTGCATTACCTGCGGGAATTTTTATAAAAAAATACGGGTACAAAAAAGGAATTCTTTTTGGACTTTCCTTATATGCCACAGGTGCTTTATTATTTGTGCCTGCAGCATCTGTTCGTTCTTTCTACTTTTTTTTATTTGCATTATTTGTAATTGCAAGTGGAGCAACTTTTTTAGAAACAGTAGCCAACCCTTACATGACTTTATTGGGAGAACCACAAAATGGTGCACGCCGTTTAAACTTTGCACAATCGTTTAATGGAATAGGAGCTTTTATTGCACCCATACTGGGTGGAAAATTTATTTTATCGGGTATTGAATATTCTAAAAACGATTTAGCAAAAATGCCTACAGAGCAGTTGCAGCAATACTTGCAGCACGAATCAAATGCTGTTAAAATTCCTTATTTAATTATTGCTCTTATAGTTTTAATTGTATTAGTTATTATCTTATTTAATAAACTGCCCGAGTTAAAAAATAATAAAACTGAAAAATCTGTTCTATCGTTTAAAGTATTTCAGTACAAACATTTACGATGGGCGGTAGCAGCTCAGTTTTTTTATGTTGGTGCACAAGTAGGTGTCGGAAGTTTTTTTATTCGCTTTTCAAAATTTGTAATGAATATGCACGAGAAAGATGCTGCATTTTTATGGGGCTCTGTTGCAATGGTTGGGTTTATGGTTGGCAGATTTGCAGGAACTTTTTTTATGAAATTTATTTCTTCTAATAAACTATTATTTATTTATGCTGTTATAAATATAGTATTGCTAAGTGTTGCCATTACTTGGCATCATGCAATGGCTGTATATGTTTTAATGGCTGTTCCATTTTTTATGAGCATTATGTTTCCTACTATTTTTGCATTAGGTATAGAAGATTTAGGTGAAGATGCAAAACTGGCTTCTTCATTTCTTATCATGTCTATTGTAGGTGGTGCATTTATTCCTTTAATAATGGGAATGATTTCTGATGCAACACATAGTATTCAAATTGCATATATTTCACCGTTAATTTGTTTTTTTATTGTTGCCTATTTTGCATGGAAAGGATATAAACCAACAAACACATGAGTAAAAAATTTTGTTTAGCATTAGATTTAAAAAATGATGCTGCATTAATTGCAGAATACGAAAAGCAACATCAACAAGTTTGGTCTGAAATTATTAATAGTATAAAGAATAGTGGCATTGAAAAAATGGAAATACACAGAGCAGGCAACCGTTTGTTTATGATAATGGAAACGAACGATAATTTTTCTTTTCATAAAAAAGCAATGGAAGATGCAGCTAATGTAGTTGTGCAACGTTGGGAAGCATTAATGTGGAAATATCAACAAGCTTTACCTTTTGCAAAAGATGGAGAGAAATGGGTGTTGATGGATAAAATTTTTGAATTAATTTAGTTGTAATAGTTTGTGTTTTCACATCATGCATGAATAAAAATTATTTTATGATAACATTTATTAGCGTTTTAATTACCTCAATGTTAGGTATTGTTGTTATGATTTATGATGTGTTAACTGGAAAAATATCACAAAACCCCAAAAACGCTAGAACAATTGCGTTAATGTTTTATTGCTTACTTATTTTAATTATTATAAAAGTAAATATTAGTTTGTATGAAAGACTAAATGTAGAAAAAGAGCCTTCTGTTCAGGAATTAAAAAAGTAGTATTTTTTCTGTCGTTGCCAGTATTGAATAAAATTTTCAAATTAACTTAACTGAAACAAATCTGCAGCAATACCATCGGCTAAAAATTTTCCTTTATTGGTTAAGTAAATATTTTTTTCGCTAATTAAAAGATGATTAGTGCTTTGCCATTTTTTTGCTGTGCTTAAAATTTCTTTTTTAAAGTTGTCGTTTATTATCTTCCATCTTTTATCTGTAAAACAAATGCCTTCATTAGTTCGCAAAGCAATCATTAAAAATTCGTTTAGTTGTTGTGTAGCGGTTAATGTTTCTTCTTCAAATAAAACAATAGCTTGTTCTACATTTTTTATATACAATGCGTTGTTAGCAATATTCCATTTGCGTTGTGTGCCGTTGTATGAGTGTGCAGATGGACCAATGCCTACATAATTTTTTCCTTGCCAATAACTACTGTTGTGTTTGCTTTTAAAACCATGTTTGGCAAAGTTTGAAATTTCGTAATGTTCGTAATTATTTTCAAAAGCCCATTGCATAAGCATTTCAAAATGTTGGGCTTGTTTATCTGCATTGGTGTTTTGTTTTTTTCCTTGCAAAATCATTTTGTTTAATGCGGTGCCTTCTTCAACCGTTAATGCATAACATGAAATATGCGGAATATTTAATGCGGCAACTGTTTGTATATTTTGTAACCATTGTTTATTAGTTAATAATGGTGTGCCGTAAATTAAATCAATCGAAATATTATTAAAATATTGTAAGGCTAATTGTAAATTATTAATTGCTTGTGTGGCATTGTGTGCTCTGTTCATCCAAACTAATTCTTCTTCGTTAAAAGATTGTATGCCAATACTTAATCTGTTTATGCCGCAATTTTTCCAGCCAATTAATTTTTCTTTTGTAATATCATCGGGGTTGGCTTCTAATGTTAGTTCGGCATTGTTATTTATTAAATAATGTTCTTTTAAATTATTAGTTATTAATTGTAAATCTTTAATTGAAAGTAAGCTTGGTGTGCCGCCGCCAAAATAAACGGTATCAACGGTTTCGGCTAATTCATTTTTTCGTAAAATAATTTCTTTGTTAATAGCGTTAAGCATTTGAGGCATTAAATGCTTTGTTGTAGAAAAATGAAAATTGCAATAATGACAAGCTTTTTTGCAAAACGGAATATGAATATAAATACCTGCCATAAATAATTATTCGCAAAAATAAAAGGAGAAGTTATGTTTTAGTTTTTATTTTATTAAATAACGCGTAAAGAAGTTTATATAAGAATTAACCCCTTCATCAAATAATTATATCCAATTCTGCATTCTCTTATATCTTTAGTGCATTGTAATTATAAAATGACGTTTAAAGATACATTTTCATTAGCCTTTCGTACAGTACTCAGTAATAAATTGCGTACAAGTATAACTGTTACCATTATTGCTTTTGGCATTATGGCACTAATAGGTATTATTACGGCTATTACTGCAATGGAGCAAAGCCTGCGTGAAAGTTTTTCCTCAATGGGTGCCAATGCTTTTAGTATTCGGTATAAAGAATCTAATATTCGTTTTGGTGGTGGACCGCCAAGAAAAGAAGTTGAAAAAAAACAAAAAGGACAAAAAGAAAAAATTGCCAATCTTAATAAAATAATTACAAAAGAAGAAGCAGAACACTTTAAAGAAAATTTTAATTTCCCATCTGCACAAGTTAGCATTTATCGTAGAGGGCCCGGAAATGCTGAATGTAGTTTTAATAATAAAAAAACAAACCCTGTTGTTACTGTTTGGGGCGGAGATGAAAACTATCTTGCTGTAAACGGATATACTTTGCAAGATGGTAGAAACTTAAATACTTTAGATGTGCATAGTGGAAGAAATGTTTGCATGATAGGAAATAATGTGGCAACTAAATTGTTTGGAGAACATGTTGAAAAAGCTATTGATAATATTATTAGAGTAAATGGTATTCCGTATAGAATAATTGGTTTATTAAAAAGTAAAGGCTCAAGTGGATTAATGAGGCAAGATGATATTGTAATTACATCTTACAGTAGTGTAGAACACTTGCAAAATATATCTAATACATTTTTTATTGGAGTAATGGCAGGAAGCGTAAACCAAGTAGATGTTATTGTTGGAGAAGCTACCGCAGCATTTAGAAGTATTAGAAAATTAACACCAACCGATACAGATAATTTTGTTATTGAAAAAAGTGATAAAGCTGCCGAACAATTACTTTCTGTTTTAGGTGGTGTTACAGGCTCGGCGGGTGCTATAGGTTTAATTACTTTAATTGGTGCAGCTATTGGTTTAATGAATATTATGTTAGTTGCTGTAAATGAACGCACCAGAGAGGTAGGTTTAATAAAAGCTATTGGCGGTAAAAAGAAAAATATTAGCCAGCAGTTTTTGTTAGAAAGTTTAATTATTAGTTTATTAGGTGCATTGTTTGGAATTATTTTAGGTGTAATTATTGGCAATGTAGCTGCAGGTTTTTTATTTCATAGCCCGTTTGCTGTGCCATGGTTGTGGGTTGTATTGGGTATTGTTATTTCAACAGGTGTGGGGTTATTGGCAGGTTTGTATCCTGCAATGAAAGCTTCTAAACTTAGTCCTATTGTTGCTTTGCGATATGAATAAACATAAGTTAATTAATCTTAAAACAAATTGCCTGCAATTTTTGCAGGCAATTTGTTTTTTACTATTTAAAAATAAATAGTATATATCAATAACAAAATGTTATTGCATACCCATCATCATTCCATTTCTTGGATCTGATGAGGGAGTTGTTTTATATTCTTTAGGAGGTTCTACTCCTAATAAATTTCTTACAAAATAATCCCATCTTCTACGCATCATATAATTGCTGTATGCACCATAGCCATGTGCACTATTAGGAAATATTACCAAATCATAATCTTT
The DNA here is from genome assembly GCA_018267725.1 of Bacteroidota bacterium. Lineage (GTDB taxonomy): Bacteria > Bacteroidota > Bacteroidia > Chitinophagales > Chitinophagaceae > CW01. Next base: position 317,715 of record JAFDXY010000009.1, on the reverse strand, counting down.
ATTAGCTTTCTCTAATGCTTCTACAACTAATAATGTATTGTATGGTGGAACATTATCATCTAACATGCCATGTGCTAACATTAATTTTCCTTTTAAATTTTTTGCATAAACTTGGTTGGCTTGCACTTCATAATTATCTCCTTGTAGTAAACCAATATATCTTTCGCCCCAATCATCTTCATAATTTCTGTTATCATGATTGCCTGATTCTGAAATGCCAACTTTAAAAAAATCAGGATACCTAAACATGGCACATGCAGTTGCAAAACCGCCGCCCGAGTGCCCCCAAATTCCTACTTTATTCGTATCAATATAATTGAAACGTTGTGCTAATTGACGAATGGCTGTAACTTGGTCTGGCAAAGTGTTTTCACTCATGTTGGGATAGTACATATCATGAAAACTTTTTGAACGAAGTGGATTGCCTGTTCCTTCCAATTGCATTACAATAAATCCTAATTCTGCCAATGCTTGGTTATCTCTTACGGCTGCACCAAATGCCCATGCTCCGCCAATGCTTCCAGCTTGTGGGCCCGGATAGATATAATCTATAATAGGATATTTTTTATTTGGGTTGAAGTTGCTTGGTAAAAATAACATGCCATAAATATCTGTTGCACCATCGTGTGCTTTTACGCTAAATGGTGTTGGCGGTTTCCAACCAGTTGCTTTTAAACGGCTTACATCTCTCTTCTCTAATTCAACCATTAATTTGCCTTGTAAATTACGAATAGCAACAGTTTGCGGAACATCGGGTTTGCTCCATGTATCAACAATATAATTTCCCGAAGGAGAAAATTGTATGGAATGAATACCATCGCCCGGGGTTAAAAGTTGCATATTCTTTCCATCAAACCCAATGCTATATAATTGTGTATAATAAGGGTTTTCGGTTTGTAAACCATTAGCATAAAAATATAATATACGATTTTTTTCATCAACTTTTAATAATTGCGTTACAACAAAATTTCCTTTGGTAATTTTATTTTTTAATTTACCTGTTGCAGCATCGTATAAATATAAATGCCCCCAATTATCACTTTCCGAATACCAAATTATTTCATTACTCTTTGCTAAAAAACGCCAGTTAATTCTTCCTTGCCCGCTTTCAAATTGTGTGGCAACTGTTTCTTGCAATACTTCTCTTACTTCGCCGGTTTGTGCATTGGCTATTCTTAGTTTTTCGTTTTTATGATCTCTTGATGTTGAAACAAAAGCAAGTTGTGTTCCATCTTCACTCCAATCATTATCATCAAAAGTTCCGCTGCTTGATATATCATCACTTAATGTAGCTCTGTGTGCATCGGGCGGAATGTTTAAACGTATTACTTTTTTTTGTTCTACATCTATTATTATTCTATGAATCATGGCAATTTCTTGATCGCCGGGCAAAGGATATTTCCATGCATATAATTTAGGATGACCAACATTGGTTGATACCAAATACATATCTCCAACATTGCGTTGGTCTTGCTGAAAAGTTGAAATCTTTTTTGAATCGGGACTCCATTTTAAAACGGCACCATCGGTATGTTTCCATCCTGCATTATCAGTTGCATAACCAAAATCTTTAATGCCATCGGTTGTTAATTGCGTTTCAGTTCCTGTTTTTATATCTTTCACCCATAAATTATAATTTTTTATATATGCTGCTTTGCTTCCATCGGGAGAAGGTACTTCATTTCCTATTCTTCTTCTTCCACCAAAACCATTAACTCCTTCGTTATTATTACTTGTTCCTTCAACTTTAGAAAGTGTATAAGTTTGAAGGTCTGCCGTGTAGGTTTGCCCGCCTGCACGAAAATGAATGCTTTTAAAATCTTTACCGAAACTAAAAGATTGAAAAGGCAAAGTTGTTGCCGTATAATTTTTTCCTGTTTCTTTTGATAGTGCTTCGGCTAATTTATTGTGATTGAAAGCCAAGCTGCGTATGCCTTTTACGGCATCTACAAAATAAAACTCTGAACCGTTTGGTGTTAAAGCTCGGTAAGTAAGTTTATCGCCTTCAAGCCAATTAATACCTATAACACTTCTATCAATATACTTATCGGTATTGTAGCTTAACATGCTTTCAGCTTGCTGATAATCTTTTACCGTTAATGCTTGTTGTGCATGTACCATAAATGCAGAAAACAGTAAAGGAAAAACAATGTGTTTTTTTTGCATATTTGTTTTTGTTTAATTATAATTTACAATGTTGTATTTTTTTTATTCTCCCGGATGATATTTTTTTTCTGTATGCTTTAAAATATCTTCTTTATAAAACCATACTTCTTTAAATATTCCGTTGCTATACATTTCTGCTTGATCTGCAAAATGTTTTGAATTAATATCTCCACTTTCACCACCTGCTAATAACGATTTTGCTTTTATTTTTTTGCCAAACTCAACTGCACAAATAAAGCTATTACCATTTACACCATACATTTTTTTTGTGTTAGAAAAAATACGACTTGTGTAAGATGGAATTTGCCCCCATGCAGATGAAGTAAACCCAACAGGAATACTTGCTGCATTATCATCAAACTTACTATCTATTTCGTTATTTATTCTTTGAAATCGGTTAATTGCTCCCCATTCCGTATTCCATGTGCCGTAATTTTTGTTTAATATTTTAATAGCTGCATAAAAAGTTTTTAGTAATGTAGTTGCATTATTGCTATTGATTATAAATACATTGGTACGCTCTACAATATCTTCTGTGTTATTTATTTTATTAATGAAAGGCATTAGTTGCATGCCCCAAAATACTGCTAAAGTTGTTGCAACAGATTCTTTGCCTGAATGAAAATTCCACTGTTGCATAACAGCAATTGGTTCTTTTAAAATTTGTTGTAAACTATCAGATGCAGATAAATTATTATATGCTGAAACTAAAGCGGGTACTGTGTTTTCAAAGAATGCTAAATTGGTATTATAACCTGCATTAATTACTTTATCAATGGTATAATTTTTTTCGTTTGCTAAAACTTTAACTGCATTAATGCCTCTAAAATTTTCTCCATCGGGTGCCATATATGTTGGATAATCTGATTTTTTTGGACTATTATTTCCGGCAACTGTAAAAGGAGTGGAGTTGCAATTTTGTAACCATCCGTTGGGTGGATTTATAGAATGAACAATTTCATTAATATTATGTAAACCTTGCCATTCTGTTGCAGCAATACTTCCATCAACTGGTTTGCTCCAATCGTAATTTTTATTTCTTATAGGAATATAATTTCCATGCCAATAAGCAATATTTCCTTCTGCATCTGCATAAACAGTATTGTTAGAAGTATTGCCACGCATATCTAAAACTTTTTTAAACTCTGCAAACGAATTTGCTTTTGTACGCAACCAACTTTGTTCTAAACTTATGATAGAACGATTAAATGATTTTACACTTAACCATTGCTTATTTTTATATGCCATTACAGGACCATGATGTGTATATAATGCTTTAATATTTTTTGTTTGAATAGTATTGTTTTGTTTGAATGAAAGCGTAATATTTTTTATAATAATAGGTTTTTGTTCATGCTCATATTCGTACACCCATTTATTATTTTGGTTAGATATTTTTTCTATGTAAGCATCTGAAACATCTACCTGGCTTGAAGTGTGCATCCAACCGCAATGTTGGTTAAAACCTTGATACACAAAAAATTGTCCCCATGTTACAGCACCATAAGCATTTAAACCTTCTTCACTCACTACATGTACTTCGGGACGAAAATAAAATGTTACATGCGGATTGATGTACAAAATTGCATTATGATTTTGTGTAATATTTTTAGAGAACGCAAAACCGTTGGAGCCTGTAAGCTTTTCATCTTCAACTTGTCCGTCATTTCGAAGGAGCGAAGTGACTGAGAAATCTTTATTGCCAATTACATTATTTTTAACAAGAGATTCCTCACTTCGTTCGGAATGACGAGTTAATGCTAATTCTCTTCCGTATAAATTTTTTAAATCTCTTTCATTTAAACCTGCGGTACTAATGGCACCAATGCTTCCATCTGTCCACAATAAAGCATACCAAGGTTTAAAATGTTGCAACAGCAAAGGTTTTGTTTGTGGATGTTTATATAAATAATAATTAATGCCATCTGCAAAAGCATTACATAATTTTTTTAGCCATTGCGGTGCGGTGTTATAATCTTTTATTGCATCTGTACTATCAATAATTAATTTTATTAATAGGTCATTATACAAATCTTTCTCGCCATTTATTTCAGATAGCCTTCCTAATTTTTCAATGTAATTCATTTCTACTCTTTTAAAATCATCTTCGCATTGTGCATATAACAAACCGAAAACAGCATCTGCATCTGTCTTTCCGTAAATATGTGGAATGCCCCAATTGTCTCTTATTATAGTTACTTGTTTGGCTTGCTTTTCATATTTTAAAATTTCATCTTTACTGAATTGTGCATTTAGGCTTAATGCAAAAATTGAAAAGCTAAATGCAAGAAAAAATTTTCTCATATATTTTGTTTAAAAGCTAATAATTATAAAAGACCTAAATACTTTGGTTCGTGTCGATAGGAGCCATGGCTTCTGAACTATTGACTGTGGGCTGTTCTCCACTATCATTTTCCGTTTGTAAATCGTTATTTATATTTTGTTCTTCGTTCATAATTATTTATAAAATTTTAAAATTATCGGCATCATTTAAAAAAGGAAATTTATTTCTTATAGTTATTAAATCTTCTTTATTTAATGTAATGGTAAAAATATCTTCTTCATGTGCTTTTGTATATAACACTTCTCCTAAAGGGTTTATTACCATGCTGTCTCCGCTGTGGTAAATATTGTTAGCATCATTTCCTACTCTGTTTACACCAATAACATAACATTGGTTTTCTATGGCTCTTGCAGTTAATAATGTTTTCCATGCATGATTTCTTTTTTCTGGCCAATTAGCAACATATAATAAAATATCATATTCAACCTCATCCGCCCTTTGGGCACCTTCTCCTTTTGGAGAAGGGAAATGGTTGCTATCTTTTTGTGTTTGCCTTGCCCAAATAGGAAAACGTAAATCGTAACAAACTTGTAAATTTATTTTCCAACCTTTTGCTTGTGCAATTAATCTTTTGTTTCCGGCGGTGTAATGTTTGTCTTCGTGTGCGTAAGCAAAACAATGTCTTTTATCGTAATAACCACATTGCCCATTAGGCAACATCCATATTAAACGGTTATAAAAAAAATCATTTTCTTTTATCATTAAACTTCCGGTAATTATAACTTTTTTAGTGGTTGCAATTTTTTTCATCCATTCAACACAAGCTCCATTCATTGTTTCGGCAAATAATTGTGGTTGCATGCTAAAGCCTGTGCTAAACATTTCGGGCAATACAATTATTTCTGTTTTTTCTTTTATGGAATTAATTTTTTCTTCAAGCATTGAAAGATTAGCTTGTTTATCTTCCCAAAAAAGATTGGTTTGAATTAATGAAAAAGTAAGCGGTAGCATTTGATTTATTATTTCCTAAAAATAATTAAATAATTATTTTAAACGATAAGTAAAATGAAGGCTGCCATATTGGTGTGGTTCAAACTGTTCAACACATTCTTTTGTTTGAAAATTTGCTTGCAGCTTAAGCAATATTTTATTTTTTGAAAAAGCAAAGCCAATTGCTTGTTGGTATATTGCAACTGTTGGTTGTGCAATAAAACTTTTACTATTTTTTGTAAACAAACTACCTTGTACTGTTGCGTTATATGCTTGAAAAATTATTTGTGGCTGAAAATAAAAATAACATTCTGTTTTGTTTAAAACTGTATTACTAAGTAATGAACTTTTAAAAACATTATTCATAAAACCTGCTGCCAGCAATACTCCTGTTTGTGCATTATTGTAAACATTGCCAATATTTACAGTTATAAAAGGTAATGTTTTTAGTGAAAATTTTGTTGAGGCATTAAGTAGTAAAGGCATATAAGTTAAGCCTACATTTATACAAATATTTTGTTTGAGTTGATATTGCCAACCGCTTACATTGTATAAGCCGGTTGCATTATGAATAAGTTTTTGCATATCCTCCCCTAAAGAAGCTTCACCAATTGTTCCTAATAAAAAATTCCATTTTATAATTTTATTTTTCTTGTTTAAAAAAGTTCTACCGTATTCTGCAAATAAATATCCGCAAAAAGGTCTATCCATTAATTGTGTTGAAGTAAGATCTAAAAAATACGGTGTGTAAATTTTTTGAGCTATTGTAAAATATTGTTCAATGTTTTTATTATGCTTGTTTATATTGTTGCTATATGTAATAAAAAAACCATTAGTATAATATTTATCGCTTTTGTTTAATAAGTAAGCATCGTTTTCTGTTTGTATGGTAATTGATTTGGTGTATTGAGCAATTGAAAATAAAAAAGTAAAGCAGAATAATATGGAAACAATAATTTTCATTTTACATGTGTTATTTATTTCTCAGTTGTTTTATGGCGTTGTTTATTAAAGCATATTCATAACCTTTTTGTAATAAGTAATTGGTTGTTTTGGTTATTCTGTTTAAATATTGTTCGGCTTTTAAGCTGCTCCATTTTTTTTGTGTAAGATTTTGTAAAACTTTTAAATATTCATCTTCATCAATTTCTTTTAATGTTTTTTTTATGTTGTAAGAACTTACTTTTTTTTGTTTTAATTCGTGTTCAATTTTTATTTTGCCCCATTGTTTTAATCTAAATTTTCCACTGGCAAATTGTTTGGTAAAACGTTCCTCATTCAAATAATCTTCTTCAATTAAATTACTTAGCAATTGTTCTACTTCGGTTTTAAATAATCCAAAACTGTACAGTTTTTCTTTTACTTCAAAATGGCTTCTTTCTTGGTAAGCACAATAATGACGGGCTTTTTGCAATGCTTGCTCTGCTGTAAGTTTTTGTTTTTGCATTGTTTCAAAGCTACATAGTAAATGCTTTCAATTCACATACCATTCACACTTTGGTTTATTCTAAAATATATGTGTGGAATATTCAAATTTTAGATTAGGTTTGCCCATAACCGCTTATTGCGGAAAATATCATTTAATCGAAATCAATTGTTTATGAAGTTTATTGTATCGTCTTCATCATTATTAAAACATTTGCAACAAATTAACGGCGTTATTAATGCCAACACAGTATTACCCATTTTAGAAGATTTTTTATTTGAAATAAACGATAAAAAATTAAGCGTTACAGCTACAGATCTTGAAACGGTAATGCGTGTACAAATGGATATTGAAAGTAAAGCCAATGGTAAGGTTTGTATTCCTGCAAAAATTTTAATTGATTCTTTAAAAAATATTGCAGACCAACCGCTAACTTTTAATATTGATAAAAATTTTGCGATAGAAATTACCAGCGATAACGGTAAGTATAAAGTAATGGGAGAGAACCCCGATAATTTTCCGAAAGAACCTGCCAGTGATGATGCTACTGCTTTTACCATGACCAGCACTGCATTGGTTACAGCCATTAATAAAAGTTTGTTTGCAGTTAGTAACGATGATTTACGCCCTGCAATGACGGGTGTATTTTTTGAATTAGCAAAAGATGGTGTTCAGTTTGTAGCTACCGATGCACACCGTTTAGTGCGTTATAAAAGAACAGATGCTAAAGCAACAAAAGCAGATTCTTTTATTGTGCCTAAAAAACCATTAGGCTTAATAAAAAATGCGTTGCCCGATAATGATGATGCAATTAATATTTCATATAACAGTAATCATTTATTTGTGAGCCATGGAGAAGTGCAAATGGTTTGCCGTTTAATTGATGCCCGTTTTCCTGACTATAAAGTAGTTATTCCTTCAGATAACCCTTATAAATTAATTGTAAATAAAAACGATTTTCAAAATGCATTACGCCGTGTAAATGTGTTTAGCAATAAAAGCACAAACCAAGTAGCATTAAGCATTACAGGCAGTGAACTGCAAATGGCAGCACAAGATGTTGATTTTAGTTCTGAAGGAAATGAACGCATGAATTGCCAATATGATGGAAGCGATATGCAAATTGCATTTAACGCAAAATTTTTAATTGAAATGCTAAATGCAGCCGATACCGATGATGTAAAAATAGAATTATCTACTTCTACCAAAGCAGGTATTATAAAACCAACCGAGCAAGCGGAAGGTGAAGAATTATTAATGTTGGTAATGCCTTTAATGTTAAACAACTAATACTTATTAACCGTTACAATAAAAAAATCCTTTTGCTTTTTGTAGAAGGATTTTTTATTTTCATTACTTAAACTATTTTATGCTTCAAAACATTATCAGTTATTTTGAAACACTTGAACAACATCCTGTTCAACGTTTAGCTTTTTTAGTTGGAGGGCTTTTATTTTTTTGGATAATTGAAGGTTCTATTCCTTTAATTCAAATGAATTATAAAAAAAATAAATTGCAGCATGCAGGCGTAAACTTTGCTTTCACAATTATTCATTTAATTATTCATACTTTCTTAGCCATATTAATTGTAAAACTGAGTGATTGGTGTAAAACAAAAGAATTCGGATTGGTATATTGGTTTAAAGCAAATATTATTTCAACCATTATCATTTCATTTTTGGCATTAGATTTTTTTGGCGGATGGTTGGTGCATATAACAGAACATAAAATAAAATTTTTATGGAAGTTTCATGTAGTGCATCATGCAGATAATAATGTTGATGTTACCACAGGTTTGCGTCATCATCCTATTGAAAGTGTGTTACGTGGATTATTCTTTTTTGCAGGCATTTTTATTTCAGGTTCGCCTATGTATGCGGTAATGATTTTTCAAACCATACTTGTAATTTCAACTGCATTTACACACGCTAATATAAGTTTGCCAAAATGGTTAGATGAAGGGTTAAGTTATATATTAGTTTCTCCTAATATGCATAAAGTACACCACCATTGGAAACAACCTTATACCGATAGCAATTATGGTGCTGTTTTAAGTATTTGGGATAGATTGTTGGGAACGTTTTTAAAACTAAATGCTACTAATATTAAATATGGTTTAGATAGATATTACCCTAACGATAAAGATGAAAATTTTGCAGAACTAATGAAAAGACCTTTTGGTAAAATGGAATGATCTTTTTAAGAAAAGGAGCTTTATTGGTTTTAATTCTTTGCTTAAATTGCAGTTGAATTTTTTATTTCATGCAACCATCTATTCGTAAACATTTATTATGGGATTTTGATTTTGCTGCATTCAATTTTTTTGCAGGGGCATCAATTGTTATTGAACGTGTTATTGAAAGAGGCGATATTAATGATTGGAAAGCTATTGTAAATTTTTATGGTGAAGATGCAATTCTGTTTTATTCAAACAAAAGCAAACAGTTAAGCAAGCGAGATAAAAATTTTACTAATGTTATTATTAAATCTCCGCTAATACACTAATGTTTACCAATGCAGAGATAATAGCACCAACAACCTTAAAACTTTTGCAAGAACTAATGGTTGATGAACAACTTAAAATTTTTTATTTACTTGGAGGAACAGCACTTGCATTGCAGATTGGTCATAGATATTCAATAGACCTTAATTTATTTACTTCTCAACCATTTAATACTGAAGAATTGCAATATTACTTGAGTACGAATTATAATTTTAAAACTGATTTATTGGCAACGAATACATTGAAAGGCTTTATTCAAAATGTGAAATGCGATTTTATTACTCACTCATATTTTATGGTAAGCAATTTGCATTTTGAAAATGGAGTAAGGATTATTTCTTTAAGAGATATAGCTGCAATGAAGCTTAGTGCTATAGCTCAAAACGGTAGCAGGTATAAAGACTTTATTGATATTTTTTATTTGCTTAAATATTTATCGTTAAACGAAATGTTAGAAGCATTTAAATTAAAATACCCTTTGTCTAGTGTTTTAATTGCGGTAAAAGGCTTGAGTTATTTTGAAGATATCAATTTTGATTTTGATAAACCTGTTGTATTAGAAAAAATTTCATTCACCAAAATAAAAAATAGAATCTTAAACGCTATTCAACATCCTGATAAAATATATTCTTAAAGCAAATCATTTACGCTCATTCCAAGTTTTGTAAACAGCATTTTGTTCTTTATAATTTTCAGGAATTGTTCTTAATGGTTCAACTTCTTTAAAAGTATTAAACATTTGCTGAGGTAATTGTTGATATAATTTTGTACCCTCTGTTTTCCATGCTATCATTTCATCAGTTACTTCTTTTATTTTTTTTGCAGGGTTGCCAACTATTAAACTTCTTGCAGAAAACTTTTCATCGGCTTTAATAAAACTTAATGCACCAACAATACATTCATCTTCTAATATAACATTATCCATTATTACTGTATTCATTCCTACCAAACAATTTTTACCAATAGTTGCTCCGTGTATTACGGCACCGTGCCCAATATGTGCTGCTTCTTTTAATAAAACGGTTACGCCTGGAAACATGTGTATGGTACAGTTTTCTTGCACATTGCAACCATCTTCAATAATAATTTTTCCCCAATCTCCTCTTATGGCTGCACTCGGACCAACATAAACATTTTTACCAATAATTACATTGCCTGTAACGCTTGCTAAAGGATGTATAAAAGCAGTTTCGTGTATAATAGGAATGTGTTGGTTGAATTGATATATCATGCTTAAAGTATGTAATGTATATAAAGTATATAGGTAAGGTAAGTTATTGTATTATTATTTTTCTTCATCTCTCTTTTTTCGTAAATACGCTATATATCCATTTAATAACCTTTCTAATTCTTTTCCGGATTTTTTAATGTTTTCTAATTGTTGATGTGTAATATATTCTTCATCAAAAGCATCAATTAAATGATTTATTGTTTCTGAAAGAGAACCTCTTGCTTGAATACAAAAATGAATTTGATCGGGGTAAGTAAATCTCCCATGCCCTTCAGCTATTAGAGCATTTATTGAGCGTGAGCTTCTTATAATTTGATCTGTTAATTTAAACTTTTCTATCTCGGGAAATTTTTTTGATAGAAGACTAATTTCATTTTTTAAAATTCTCGATTTCTTCCAAATTTCTAACTCTTCAAAACCAAAATTACTATTCATAAAATTTGTATTATATTAAAAACAAATTTACTAAACTCTTTGCTCTTTATTTACAGACCTACTTTATATACTCTATATACTTTCATTCACTATTCTTCTGCCCGTTCTATAACAAGTGCCTTTAAACAAAGCAACAATATGGTTATGCTGATTGGTTATAGTAATATGATATAATCCTGTATTTTTTCCGTTATGAATTTCTTTGGCTTCTGCAAATAATATATCGCCGGTATTAGTTGGCTTTATAAAATTTATACTTGTATCTAAAGAAACAGATAAAATATTTCTATTATTACAAGCAAATGCAAACGCACTATCTGCTAAACTAAATGTAATACCACCATGTGCAATGCCGTGCCCATTAAGCATTTCATTACGTACTACCATAGAAATTTTACTGTATCCTTCTTTTATTTCTATTATCGAAATACCTAACCATTGAGAAAATTTATCGTTGCCTAACATTTGTTCAACAATCTGCTTAGCTAACTCATCTTTTGTACTCATTGTAATTATTTTATATGTATGATATTGGTTTATTCCCCTGTAAATTTGGGTATTCTTTTTTCTAAAAATGCAGTAACACCTTCTTTATAATCTTTTGTAGATGCAGCTTTCTGTTGATATTCATCTTCAATTAATAATTGTTGGTTTATATTATTTGTTGCTGAATAATTTAATGCATGTTTAATATAGCCTAATGCTTTGGTAGGCATATTGGCAAGTGTAGCTGCTATTTTAATACTTTCTGTTATAAAATTTTCTTCAGTAAAAACTTTATACAACATACCCATTTGTAAAGCTTCTGTTGCAGTAATTTTATCGCCCAACATCATTAACGCACTTGCTTTTTGAAAACCAATTAACCTTGGCAAAATAAATGTTCCACCACTATCTGGTATTAAACCAATTTTACTAAATGCCTGAATAAAATTAGCTTGTTGGTGTGCAACAACTACATCGCAAGCTAAAGCAATATTAGCACCGGCACCTGCTGCTACACCATTAACTGCACAAACAATTGGTTTAGAAATATTTCTAATACGATTGATAATTGGATTATAATGTTCACTCAAAATAATATTCATGCCAGGGCCGTTTGGGTCTGTTACTTCTGCTAAATCTTGTCCTGCACAAAAACCTTTACCTGCACCGGTTATATAAATACACCTTACTACTTTATTGGTTGCTGCTTCATCTAATTTTTCTTGCAACAGCAACGCCATTTCTCTATTAAAAGAATTTAATTTATCGGGGCGATTTAATGTTATAAACGCAATATTTTCTTTTATTTCAAATAGAATTGATAACATAATTTAATGACATTTAAAATACTCAAATGGCTCGTGGCAATGATAACATTTGTATAATGCTTTACACGCCGTACTTCCAAACCTTGAAATAAGTTGTGTGTTGTATGAATTGCATTTGGGGCATTGTACAACTTCTTCTTCTTGAAATGCATTGGGCGTGCAAACAATTTGTTTAGGGTTTGGTGGAGCAATGCCGTATGCTTTTAATTTTTGTTTTCCTTCTTCACTCATCCAATCGGTTGTCCATGCAGGAGATAATATATTTTTTATTGATATATTTTTATAGCCTTGTTCAAATAAAGCTGCTTTTATGTTCATGCTTATCATATCCATAGCGGGGCAGCCCATATAAGTTGGTGTTATTATAACTTCAATTTCTTCGTTATTAATAACAACATCTCTTACAATTCCTAAATCTATAATGGTTAATACAGGAATTTCAGGATCTGTTACGGAAGCTAATATTTTCCATATTTTTTTAATTAATATGTTTTCATTTTCTACCATTGTGCGTTAGGATAAGATCTTTGTAAATATTGCATTTCGGCTAAAATATAACCTAAGTGTTCTGTGTGTGTGCCTGTTTTTCCGCCTGTTTGACTGAATGTTTTATTGGGAAAAGTTAATGTTGCTTCTTCAAAAATAGTATTTACTTTTTCATTCCATTGTTGCTGAATTAATTTAAAATCAATCTTCATTTCAGTTTCATAATTTGTTGGAATGAACATTTCATTCGTATAATCTTTTAACTCATCAATTGCATGTAACATTCGTTCGTAGCTTTCGGTTGTGCCATCGCCTAAACGTATTACCCATTCACTACTCCAACGAACATGATACATTATTTCTTTAATAGCTTTTTCTGCAATGGCTGCTAAATGTGCATTGTTATGTTGTTGTAATTGTTGAAATAAATATAATTGATAAGTTGAAAAATAAAATTGTTTTAAAATAGTTTGTGCCCAATCTGCATTTGGTAATTCTACCAACAATAAATTTTTAAATTCTCTTTCGTTTCTTAAATAAGCAAGACTATCTTCGGTTGCGTTGTTGCCAATTAGTTCGGCAGCGTATTGATAGAAACTTCTTGATTGCCCTAATAAATCTAATGAAATATTTGTGAGAGCAATATCTTGTTCTAAAATTGGACCATGCCCGCACCACTCACTATTGCGTTGCGATAGTATTAAAGTTGTATCGGCTAAATGCAGTGTATAATTAATTAAGTGTTGCATTACATGTGGTTTACTTCATTGGGTAATTGGTAAAATGTTGGGTGGCGATAAATTTTATCTTTTGCGGGTTCATACAATTCTCCCGCTTCATCTGGGTTAGATGCTGTAATGTATTTACTTTCTACAACCCAAATGCTTACACCTTCCATTCTGCGGGTATAAACATCTCTTGCATTTTCAATTGCCATTTGTGCATCGGCTGCGTGTAGGCTGCCAACATGTTTGTGGTCTAAACCTTGTTTGCTTCTTATAAAAATTTCCCATAGTGGCCATTGGTGTTCTGTTGAGTTTGAAGAAGAACCTGCTTCTATTTCTCCGTAATCTCCATAAAAATATTTAGTTATATATGTTTTCATACTACTATTTTTTGCTAAGCTACTTTTATTTGTTTTTTATTTCTTTTTTCGGCATAGGCTAAAGCTGCTTCTCTTACCCAGCTTCCGTTTTGGTGTGCTTTTTTTCGGGCTTCTAATCTTTGTTTATTGCATGGACCGTTTCCTTTTACTACGCTCCAAAATTCATCCCAATTTATTTCACCAAAATCGTAATGTTTTTTTTCTTCATTCCATTTTAAATTAGGGTCGGGCAAAATCATTCCTAATACTTTTACTTGTTCTGCAATCATGTCTATAAAATTCTGACGAAGTTCATCGTTACTTTTTCTTTTAATTTTCCATTTCATACTTAAATCACTATTGGTACTTTCACTGTCTTTAGGACCAAACATCATTAAACTCGGCCACCACCATCTGTTAATAGCATCTTGACACATAGCTTTTTGTTCATCGGTTCCTTTAGATAAAACCAATAAAATTTCAAAACCTTGTCGTTGATGAAAACTTTCTTCTTTACAAATTCTAACCATGGCTCTTGCATAGGGCCCATAACTTGTTCTGCAAAGCATTACTTGGTTTAATATGGCTGCACCATCTACTAACCAACCAATAGCTCCCATATCTGCCCAAGTAAGTGTGGGATAATTAAATATGGAAGAATATTTTGCTTTGCCGGTAAGTAATTGTTCAATCATTTCATCTCTGCTGGTGCCTAATGTTTCGGCAGCAGAATATAAGTATAAACCATGCCCGGCTTCATCTTGCACTTTTGCTAATAAAATTGCTTTACGTTTTAATGATGGAGCTCTTGTAATCCAATTGCCTTCGGGTAACATGCCAACAACTTCGCTGTGTGCGTGTTGGCTTATTTGTCTAATATTTGTTTTTCTATATGCGTCGGGCATCCAATCTTTAGGTTCTATTTTTATTTCGGTATCAATTTTTTGTTGAAATATTTGCTCAAAATTTTGCACTTCCATTTAAAATTATTTTGATGCTAAATTAAATGTTTTAACAACAAAACTAACAACTGTTAGGAAAAAAGAAAAGCCCCAATAAATGGAGCTTTATTTAACGCTAAAACTAAAAACTATCTTGCATAAACACCGTTGGGAGATACAACTGCAGCAGGGCCGCCGCTAATACCTTTGGGTGGTAATATTAATTTTACTTCTTTACCATCTACTTTTAATTTAACTGTTCCTGCATTCATTTCTACACCTTGTTGGTAAAAGGGTGGCATTGCAGATGGTTTTCTATCTATTAAGTATGGTTTTCCTAAATCAGTCATTTCAACTTCAAAAACATGCCCGCCTGTAACTACTTTGGCAGTGGCTGTTTTATTATCTTGTTTTATAGTAATGGTTGCATCTAAAACCGGAGCTTTCTCAAATGGTGTACCTGCAAAAATTTTCGGACCAAAATAAGCACCTACTGTTTTATTGGTACTAACAAAACCCATTGCAACAGGTTGTTGTTTAGCATCGGGTTGGTATAATATCATACCACTTGCTGCATTACCAACAGGAGTGTTTACCATGCGTGCAACGTGTACAATAACATTGGGTGTTTTAAAACTTGTATCTGTTACGGCTGCAACATCTACACCGGCTTCCCAACTCATCCATTCGGTAACGTTGGGGTTAGTAATAGCTGTTGCATTTTGTGTAGAATCGGGTTTAGTATTTTCTGTTTTTTCTTGCGAAGGTTTATTATCGCATGCAGCTAAAATTAGTAATGCTACTAAGGGTAAGGTTATTTTTTTCATGAAGAAATTTTTAGAAAAGCAAAATAGCATTTCAATTAAACTATACATATACTCTATATTGAGTATTTTATTATAATGAAAGAATTACTCTTTTTAGAGTATTGCTTTATGCTTCCCACAAAAATATTTTTGCCTAAACCTTGTTATGAAAAAATATATAGCCTTTGTTATTTTAATAGTATTAGGATTAAACTCATTTGCACAAAAAAATGAAAAAGCAAAAAACGGATTAAATATAGAGTTACTTAGTTTTAAACAAAGCAGTACAAATTTTGAAAACTATATTAATACTGTTTCTGATAGTTTGGGTGTAGCGGGAATGCTTACTGCATCGCCAATGCAATATGGTATTGGTGTAAGCTTATTACTTAATGGCTTTGAACTTGGTGCAGATTATTCAAAATCTTTTTCTTCTGGAAAAGCTAACGGAGCAGGAACAACTGCTGCGAAAATGAATTTAACAACATTTAATGTTAGAATAGGGCCTAACTTTTCATTATCAAAAAACTTATTGTTTGGTTGTTTATTTATGCTTACTTCAAATGAAGTTAAGTTAGATGTTGCTTCTACAACACCTGCAATATCTGGAAGGTTTAAAGCTTCAGATAACGAGAACATGTTTCGTAGTTACTTTTTAAAAGGAAGATTTCAAGTTATATTTAATATACCTACAAAAGGAAATTTTTTTACAGCAGTAAAACTTATTCCTTTTTATGATGTTGCCATTACTAAACATAATTTTTACGATGCTTCAGATAATGTATTAAAAAATTATAATAACGAAAAAACTTCAAACAATAATGCACTTGGTGTAAAACTGGCATTTACACTTGCTTCAAAATAATGAGCTTAACTTTAAGCAATAATATAAATTGTATGAAAAAACGTTATTTCATTCAAACCTGTTTTATTTTCATAATTCTTTTTTTTAATATTGTTTCTTTTGCTCAACCCAATAAAACAACTCCTGCTGTAAAAACTACTTGGCAAGAAGATTTTGCAAATGCACAAACTGCTTTTCAGAATTATGAATTTGATAAAGCCATTACACTTTTTAAAAAAGCAATTAATGCAAAACCTGATGAAAGAAATTTGTATAATAGATTAATATTAACATATCAATACAAACTCAGAAATGCAAAAGAAGATGAAGGGATAAAATTTGTAGAAACAGAAATACAATCTTTCGGTAAATTAATTACTAATCATTCTAAAGCACCTTTACTTTATAGCACACGCTCTGTATTATATACAATGATTGCAAAACATCAATTAGCAATAAATGATCTTACCAAAGCAATAACGCTAAACTCAAACGATTCTGTGTTTTATTATAAAAGAGGCAAACTTTATTTAACACCTTCAATAAATAAAACAGATTCTGCATTTATTGATTTAAGTAAAGCCATTGTATTAAACTTTAAGACTACCGATGTTTTTATAAGCAGAGCAAAAATATATGATGAAAGAAAAGATTATGCTAATGCAATAAATGATTATACAGATGCATTAAAAATTTCTATAACAGATAAAAACGATTATAACCAAATACAAATTTTGGTAATGCGGGCTGCATGTTATGAAACTATAAATAAATGTGCATTGGCTATTGCCGATTATTCAAAAGCAATAGAAATAAATGCTGATTGGGCTAAGGCTGCAAACTGTTATACCAAACGAGCTATTCTTTTAGAAAAAACAGGCGGATTTGAAACAGCAAGTATTGCCTCTGATTATTCTGTAAAAACATTGTCGGGCACTTCTCAACAATACAGAATATTGTTAGATGATGGTTATAACTACACTTATGGTTATGGCAGTAAAAAAGAAATGAATTTAAAAAAGGCAATTGCTTGTTTAAGTGAAGCAATTCGGTTATACCCCAATGTACCCGATGCATATTTAAACAGAGCCAGAGCTTATAAAAAAGATGGTGCTTTAATAACAGCTAAACGTGATATGGAGAAAGTAAAACTGTTAGATGCATCTTATACAGGTTTGGTTGATAGAACAATTGCCGAATGGGAAGGTAAGCCTTATACTACGCAATCAAATGGAGGTGGTCAGTCTCCATCAACATCAAAAACACCTCCGCCTTTGCCACCAAAAGTTACAACAAAAGTAGCTTGTGCATTTTGTGCAGGTACAGGTACTATTTTAAAAAGAGTTTATGCTGCTTATAATTCATCATCATATAAAGAAGTGCCTGTTGATTGCCCTTCTTGTGATGGAAAAGGATATAGAGAGTATTAATACATTTTATTTAATATCATAATCAACAACAACTTTATCTGTTGTTGGATGAGATTGACATGTAAGAATATAACCTTGTTTTATTTCTTCTTCTTCTAAACCATAACAAACATTCATATTTACTTTGCCTTCTAAAAGTTTTGCTTTGCAAGTGCAGCACATACCGCCTTTACATGCATAAGGCAAATCGGCACTTTGTTGTAAAGCAGCATCTAAAATAGTTGCAGTATTAAATGGTATTTTAAAATCAAAACTTCTGCCATCAACTTTAATTGTAATGTTTGATGCAGGCGTATTAGTATTTACAGTAATATGTTTTGCTGGTGCAGTTGTATTTGAAGTATTAAACAACTCGAAATGAATTTTATTTTTTTCAACTCCTTTCTTTTCTAAAAATTCTTTTACAGAAAAAATCATTGCTTCGGGGCCACAAATAAAAAATTCATGGGCATTAATTGCAATTAATTTTTTAAAAAGTACTTCGCATTTCTGCGTATCAATTCTTCCAAAATTTAATTCGCTTTCGGTTCTTTCTTTACTTAAAATATAAACAACATTAAACCTGCTTATATACTTATTTTTTAATGCTTCAATAGTTTCTTTAAAAATTATGGAAGCAACATTTTTGTTTCCATATACTAAAGTAAAATTGCTTTCGGGCTCTGTTTGTAAAGTTGTTTTAATAATAGAGAGAATAGGTGTAATGCCACTGCCTGCTGCAAATGCTACATAATTTTTTTTATTAGATGATTGAAGTGGTGTGAAGAATTTTCCTACGGCGGGCATTACTTCTAATGTATCTCCTGCTTTTAATTGTGTGTTGGCATAAGTTGAAAATAAACCATCATCTACTTTTTTAACGGCAATTCGAAAATCATTTTCTAAAGGAGATGAACATAAAGAGTATGAACGCCTTACTTCTTCATTATTAATAAAAATTCTTACTGCAATATTTTGACCTTGTGTGTAATTGAATTTTTCTTTTAACTGTGTAGGAATATTAAATGCAATAGAAACACAATCGGCCGTTTCGGTTTTTATTTCTTTAATAATTAATTTTTCAAAATGTAAAGACATAAAAGTGGTAATAATTATTTTTTTAATCCGCTTACTAAAATGCTTACCATGTTTTCTTCTAATTCTTTTCCGTTAATTTTTGCTTTGCTTCTGTGCCAACTTTCAATACCACTAACTGCATGAAGCATAATTAATACAGCTGTAGATGCATCAATTTTTTTTATTTCTTTCTTTTTAATACCATCATCTATAATGGCTGCAATGCGTTTGCGGTAAGCTCTGCGTTGTGCTTGCAGGTTAGCTAAATATGGTTCTTCTAAATGTTTCCATTCTCTATCGCTTACATAAACTTCATCAAAATGTTTTACCATTCCGGTTATATGAAAGCGTAATAGTTTTTCTATTTTTTCTAAAGATGAATTTTTTTCTGTTTCAATTTCTGCAATCATTTGCATGTAACGGTTGGCTACATCAAAACAAATAATATTTAATAATTCATTTTTATTTTTAATATGATTGTAAAGACTTGCAGCTTCTACACCAACAATATCTGCCAACTCTCGCATGCTTGCAGCTTTAAAACCTTTTTCTTTAAAAAGTGTAGCTGCTTTTTGTATTATTATTTCTCGGCGGCTGGTAGTATCACTTGTTTTTATTCTTCCCATGCTTCAAAAATATGCTAACAATTGTTAGTGGCAAATGTTTATTTTGTAAAATATAAAAGCCCCGAAATTGTTCAGGGCTTTTAGAAATATTTTTTAAATTATTATTTGGTTGTAGCCAAAGTAATGGGTAGTGTTGCTTTTACATCGTCCCAAAGCATAATAAGATTTGCTCCGGTTTTTGTTTCGTTAAAATAAATAGTAAAATTTTCTACGGTATCTGAATTTTTTTCAACTTTTGCATCGGTACGTGTTACATCTTTTTTTATATCGTAAGAATAATTTCCCCAACTATAATTATCGTTGCTTACAATAATTGTCCATTTATCTGTATTAGGTATGCAGTATAAAGTGTATCTGCCTTTGGTAATTAGTTTATTTCCAATTTTTACATTTTTAAAAAACTCTATTTCTGTTGCTTCATTGGCACCTAAACGCCACATTTCGTTATACTTTATAATTCCATCAAATATTAAGCGATTATTTTTTTGAGGGCGACTGTATATAATTCTTGCAATAGGTGCATCTTTTACTTTTCCATTTAATTTTAAAATAGGATAGTTAGCCGGCCAATAACTTATATCCATAGGGCTTTTATCTAAATCGGTTGGTTTTTGTTGAGCATTAACTAAACAAACTATTACCAAAGAAAAAGCAAGCAATAATAATTTTTTCATACTGTTATTTTTAGCAAATATAATAATGCTATTTTTTGTTTAGCAGTTCTTGTATTTTTTGATTGGCAAAATATTTTATTTCAGGGAAAAAATTTGTATAACAATTTTGTAATGCAGTGTAATTGTTTTGGAAGGACGAGAAAGCTTCCTTCCAAGATGATAAATATTTTGCTCTGCGTACCAAACCTTCAAAACTTTTTTCTATACCCCAATTAAATTGGTAATTGTATAACCAATTTTGTTTTTGCATATATGGGAATATTGTTTGAAATTTTTCGGGTAACTCATAAATATTTTCTTGTAATATATTATAAGTATTTGTAGTAAAATTTTTTAAAGCTTCATTATTAATAAATTCATTTTTATCTGTTGCAAGAAAATGATCGTAAACAACATCTACAAAAGCTCCGGCATATAAACCAACAAAAGGTTTAAAAAAAACTTTTGCTTCGGCGGTTGATGAATGTGTATCGGTAAACTCATCAATTGCTCGGTGTAAAACAATTCCTTGTTGTATAGCTAATGAATAATCGAGTTTCTTTTTTCCTTTAATAAAATCGCTACACATATTGCCTAACAACAAGTGTTTATTATTAAAAGAAAGGTATGCGTGTGCCAAATAATTCATGCTGTTAAGATATAAAAACTAATAATTGTACCTATTTTATTCACCGACAAGCCGCCACTCATACTTGTTAAAGAAACTTAACATTATTGTCATCACAATTTTGTAATTAGTTAAGATTTTTTATCAAATGCTTTACAGTAAAGCGTTTCATGCAAATTTCACTACTTGTTTAGTACCGTATTAAAACCGTTCATCATAAAACAAATAATAAGGCTGTAACTAATCATAATGTGTTTCGTTAGGAGTGTATGTGATTTTACTTTTGACTTGTCAATTCAAAAAAAGACAACAAAAACAAACCATAATATTTTATTTAAACTTAAAAAACAAAAAAAATGAAAAAGTTAATCTTCGCAATTCTTATTGCAGTAGCAGTTACCGGAAGTGCTTTTGCAAAACCGGCAGAAATTATTTCAGAAATAGTTTCTAACAGAGTACTAAACAGTTTTCAATCAGATTTTTCAACTGCACAAAATGTAACTTGGAAAGTTGATAAAAATTTTGTTAAAGCATCTTTTGTTTTAGATAATCAAAAAACAGAAGCCTTTTACACAGTTGATGGAGATTTATTGGCTACAAGTAAAGCTATTGCTTTTAATAAATTGCCGGAAAGTGCTATTAGAACAATTACTACAAAATACCCTTTCCCTCCGTATGTATTAGATGAATGTATTGAATTGGTGCGTGCAGATGGTAGCACTAATTATTATATTAGTTTGAAAAATAATAGTACAGAAAACATAGTATTAGAAATAACAGAAAGCGGTAACGTATCTGAATTTATAAAATAATTTAAACTTTGGTTCTCATATTTTGCATTCAGTTGGTTTACTGAAAAGCCTTGCTATAGCAGGGCTTTTTTTGTTATATAATTTTGGATGGTAATAAATTCTCCTTCATTTTTTAAATCGGATATTAAACGAATTAATTTATTTAGCAATATTTGTTTACTTCCTTTTTTTGTATAAGCAGGTAATTTGTATTGCTCTATATCTGTAAACTCCCAAGGATGAAAATACAAGCATACATAGCCATCTTTTTTTAAAGTTTGCAAAATCAATTTTTTAAAAAACAGGTAAGGAAAATTTTTAAATGATAACCAAAATAATGGAATACGTTGCGGGCTAACCGATGCAGGTAAACGAAGCATTTCTTCATCTTTATAAAAAGTTCGTGGTAAATGCAAATTATTGTATCTGCCGGGCAACCATGTTGGATTAATTGAAGAATCGTATTTATATCCGGCTTCTTTTACTTCACTCATATCTACTTTTCTCATTCTTGGCATACGCAAGCCTGTAATGGGTTTTCCGGTTATTTCTTCTAATTTTAATTTTGATTCCAACAAATGCTCGTTGCTAAAATTGGAATGATAAAAAGTATGTGAAGCTATTTCATGGTTATTAGATAATTCTTTAATTTGTTGTGGGAAATGAATGGCATAAGTTGCAGTAGTAAATAAAGTACATGGTGTGTTTTGCGAATTAATTACTGGTAAAATTTTTTGCATTCCATCGTTACCAACTTTTAATTGCTCAGATAAATTAATAACCTGATTGTATTCTAAAGGCATATCAAATTCTTCCACATCAAAACTTAATAATATAAAATGTTCTTTTGCCATTAAGTTACTGCAGGTATAAGTTTATTTTTATTAATTGATAAGAATTGTTGCTTCCACATTTGAATTAATATAATTAGCCATACTATAAAACAGGGTAATGCTTTTAACGAATAAGGCCTAACAATATTATCTCTTACATACGGTGTAAAAATATCTGAATATGAAAAACTGGTTAGCAATAAAGCAAAAATAAAAACAGTATTAATCCATTTTTTATTTTCTTGCAATACATACCAAATACAAACTGCCGGAAATGCAATAATATAGGTTGGAGATTCTGCACTGGTTGTAAAAATTACCGTCATAATTAATATAAGGCAAAGCATATACAGCCTAAAACGCAAGTCTGCAAAGTGTTTCCATTGAATGTATTGTGAAAGAAAGAGTAATACGGCAGGCACAGTAATTAAATAATTTTTAAAATGTTTTATTCCCAATAACCTTCGTATAATGCCCATTACAGAAATATCCTGATAATCGTTTTCAATATCTAACCTTACATTTTTTGCTGCTTTAAAAAGTAGTTCGTTATACCAATCAATATAAGATTGAACAATGAAATGAGGAGAAGATATTGCCATAGGTAATACAAACAAAACAATACTCCACACTATTCCCCAAATAATAAATTTTATTTTGTTATTACTGAAAAAGAAGAAACTTAAACCAACAATACCATATAATTTTATAAATGTTGCTAAAGCAATAAATAATAAAGCCCAAATTTCTTTTTCTTTATTAATAAATGTAAATGCAAGAATTAAACAAGCACAAATTAGTGCATTGCTTTGTTGCCATTCTGATGTAACCATTAACTCATGTGCTGAAAAAATTAAAATAGCATTTTGAAATTTTTGCTGAATAGGAAGTTGCCTTATTGCTATATATAAAATTGCTGCATTAAATAGTACCCATAAAATACATCCTACATAATTACCTAATAATGCAAAAGGTGCAAATAGTATACTAAATGTTGGCCCGTAATGGTTTACATCTAAATACTCTGTGGGGTATTCTGCAAATAAATTTGTTTGCTTAAGTGTGTGTTCAAAAACGCCTTTAAAAATTAAAAAATTATTTGGTGGATAATGGTGCCACAACTCTTGCACTATGGCAATAAAAGCCAGCCCAAACCATAATGCAATTGCAATTTTTTTATTGTAAAAGAAATTAGTAAAACTTAATCTGTTTTCTGTACGCAAGTGGTTCATTAATTTATTTAAGATTAGTTTCTTTTATAATGTAATGCGGCCTTTGTTTGCTTTGCATAAATAATTTTCCTAAATACATTCCAATAATTCCTAAAATCATTAATTGCAAGCCGCCAAAAAATACAATGGTAACAATTAAAGATGCCCATCCTGAAATTGGATGCCCAAAATAAACACTATATAAAACATACGGCACATATAGCAATGATAGTAATGCAAATAAAAACCCTAAATAAATAGCAATGCCTAAAGGTTTTATGCTAAATGAAGTAATACCTCTTAATGCAAACTGCAACATTTTTTTAAAAGTGTATTTGCTTTTCCCTTTTAATCTTTGTGCAGGTTCATATTCAATGCCAATTTGTGAAAACCCCATCCATTTAATTAAACCACGCCAAAACAAATCATCTTCCTGAAAATTTTTGGCAACACTAATAACGCTTTTATCCATTAATCTAAAATCTGCTGTTCCGCTTTCTAATTCAATATCGCTTAACTTATTCATTACATTATAAAACATTTCAGAAGTGCGGCGTTTTAGCATGGGCATTTCCATGTGGTCTTTACGAATGGTGTAAACAATATCATAACCTTCTTCCCATTTTTTTAATAATAAAGGAATTAATGTTGGAGGGTGTTGCATATCTCCATCCATACTAATTACACATTCTCCGGTAACCATATCAAAACCTGCTTTAATAGCATTTTGATGTCCGAAATTTTTAGAGAAAGAAATAAAAAAAATATTGCTTTGTTGTTGTGTAAGTTCTTTTATCTCGTTAAGAGAATTGTCTTCGCTTCCGTCATCAACAAAAATTATCTCATAATTATAAGGCAAAGGCATTAATACTTTATGCAATGCGTTGGTAATGGTTACAATATTCCCTTCTTCATTATATATAGGTATTAATATGCTTATCTTTTGTTGCATGCAGTAAAATGCAAAGTAATAAAATCAATTAAAACCAACACAACAATTTTATAGTTCAAGTGTTTATTAATATTGCATTAATAAAAAGTGTAACAAGCTAAAAAAAATTACTTTTGCTGCTTCTATTAAAATTTATATAAAATGAATAAAGGTCCGGTTTCAAAATTTATTGAACATCATTACAGGCATTTTAATGCAGCCGCATTAATGGATGCAGCTAAAGGTTATGAAGCCCATTTAAATGAAGGCGGTAAAATGATGGTAACATTAGCAGGTGCTATGAGTACAGCAGAATTAGGAATTTCTTTGGCAGAAATGATTAGGCAAGATAAAGTACAAATTATTAGTTGCACAGGTGCTAATTTAGAAGAAGATGTAATGAACCTTGTTGCACATTCGCATTATAAAAGAGTTCCTAATTACAGAGATTTAACACCGCAAGAAGAGTGGGATTTATTAGAAAACCATTACAACCGTGTAACAGATACTTGTATTCCTGAAGAAGAAGCTTTTCGCCGTTTACAAAAACATTTGCATAAACAATGGAAAGATGCTGAAGCAAAAGGTGAAAGATTTTTCCCGCATGAATTTTTATATAAAACAGTTTTAAGTGGAGATTTAAAACAGTATTATGAAATTGATCCAAAAGATAGTTGGATAATTGCCGCAGCAGAAAAAAATATTCCAATCATAGTTCCGGGTTGGGAAGATAGTACCACCGGAAATATTTTTGCATCTTATGTTATTAAGAATGAATTGAAAGCAAGCACTGTAAAAAGTGGAATTGAATACATGGTTTTTTTAACTGAATGGTACAGAGCAAACAGTGGCGGAAAAGGTGTTGGATTTTTTCAAATAGGAGGAGGAATTGCAGGAGATTTTCCTATTTGTGTAGTGCCAATGATGTATCAAGATTTAGAATGGCACGATGTTCCGTTTTGGAGTTATTTCTGCCAAATAAGCGATAGCACTACATCTTACGGTTCCTATAGTGGTGCTGTACCTAACGAAAAAATTACTTGGGGCAAGTTAGATATTAATACTCCGAAATTTATTGTAGAAAGTGATGCTACCATTGTTGCACCTTTAATGTTTGCATGGATATTAGGTTGGTAAAAAAATATTTTTATAACAATAGCATCATCAAATAAAAAAATCCTCATTTATATTAAGTGAGGATTTTTATTTTTATAAATTATAAATTTTTATAACATCTTTTTTAATACATCCACCAATTCTGTTTTGGTAATTGGTACTCCCATTATTTTATTGTAAGCTTTAGCATCTACCATATATACATCACGTAAAATTTTTACTAATTGCCCGTTATTAATTTCAGGTACTAAAACGGTTTCAAAATTTTTAATAATGCTTCCTAAATTTTTAGGAAATGGTCTTACATATCGCAAATGTGCGTGGCTAACACTGTAACCCTGTTCTTGTAATTCTGCTACTGCACTTTTAATTGAGCCGTAAGTGCTGCCCCAACCAATTACTAAAACTTTTCCTTTTTCGGGGCCGCTATCTAATTTTTGTTCAGGAATATATTCGGCAATTTTATCAACTTTTTCTTGCCTTATATTAACCATTAATTGATGGTTTTCGGGCTCGTAGTTTACATTGCCTGTATTGTTTTGTTTTTCTAATCCGCCAATTCTATGTTCTAATCCGGGAGTGCCGGGTACTGCCCAAGGACGTACTAATTTTTCATCACGCAAATAAGGCATAAACTTTTCTTCATTATCGTTTAATGATGTTTTAAATTTTACTTCTATTTTTTGTAAATCATCTGCTTTAGGAAATTTCCAAGGTTCTGCACCGTTGGCAATATATCCATCACTTAATAAAATAACAGGCGTCATGTGTTGCACAGCAATTCTCACAGCTTCATAAGCAACTTCAAAACAATCGCTTGGCGTTGCAGAAGCAATTATAGGCATGGGGCATTCTCCATTTCTGCCATAATATGCTTGCATTAAATCGCTTTGTTCTGTTTTGGTTGGTAAACCTGTGCTGGGGCCACCACGCTGAATGTTTATAATAACCAACGGAATTTCTAACATTACAGCTAAACCCATTGCTTCACTTTTTAATGCCATACCAGGACCACTGGTCGTTGTTACACCTAAAGAACCTCCGTAGCTTGCACCAATTGCAGAAGCAATACCTGCTATTTCATCTTCTGCTTGATAAGTACGAATACCGAAAGATTTGTATTTGCTTAACTCATGTAAAATATCTGATGCGGGTGTAATAGGATAAGTTCCTAAAAATATTGGCAACCCACTTTTTTCTGAAGCAGCAATTAAACCATAAGCCAATGCTTGATTACCCATTATACTGCGATAAACACCTGCGGGAAGCTTTGCTTTCTCAACCTTATAACGTGTAGTAAAAGTTTCGGTAGTATCTCCGTAATTATAACCTGCTTGCAATACTTTTATATTGCTTTGCAGAATAACTTCTTTCTTTCCGAATTTTTCTTTTAAGAAATTAATAGTTGTATCAAGTGTGCGGTTGTACATCCAATAAATAAAACCAAGTACAAACATATTTTTTGCACGGTCTCTTTCTTTCACACCTAATTCGGTAAAATCTTTTAACGCTTCACGCGTAAGTTTAGTAACATCAATTTTAATTACTTCAAAACCTTCTAAACTTCCATCTTCTAAAGGGTTTACACCATCGGTGTAATTTGCTAAGCGAAGATTTTTTGTATCAAATCCATCAATGTTAGCAATAATTTTTCCGCTGCGTTTTAAGTTTTTTAAATTAACTTTTAATGCAGCTGCATTCATTGCTACCAATACATCGCACATATCTCCGGGAGTAAAAACTCTATCACTTGAAAATCTAAGTTGAAACCCACTTACACCCGGCAACGTTCCAATTGGGGCACGAATTTCAGCGGGAAAATCAGGGAAAGTAGCAAGGTCTATTCCTAACAAAGCTGTGTTATTGGTAAACTGTTGTCCTGTAAGTTGCATGCCATCTCCACTATCTCCTGCAAATTTTATTACAACATCTTGTAAAACTTGTTCTTTAGTACTCATTATTTAAAATTGAATTATGCTAAGATAAGGATATGCTTTATTTAATGATGTATATTTTAACAGAATGAAAATGAAATAAACAAATTAATGATGCTTAAATTGCATTAGTTAAATTATTTTTATTTACATGAGAAGAAAATGCTTTAAAAAAGTTTTTGCTTATTGCTGTTTAATGTTAATGGTTACGCAATTAACAGCTTGTAATGAACAACATTCAAAAACAAAAGTTGAACCTGATTCTGTTGCAACCACTCAAGTTACTAAACCAACTTTGCCCGATAGTGTTACCAAGTTTATACATAAACCACCTGTTTATGATAGTACAAAAAAATATGTGTATTTAACTTTTGATGATGGCCCGCAAAACGGTACTACCACTGTATTAGATATATGCAGAAAAGAAGGAATTAAAGGAACTTTTTTTATGGTTGGCTTGCATACAGATAGAGCCAACAAAGGACATGAATTAGTAAATGAAATTAAAAACAGCTATCCGCAAATATTATTAGCTAACCACAGTTACACACATGCAAGTGATAGGTATAAATATTTCTACCAACACCCTCAAATGGCTTTTAATGATTTTTTACAAGCCCAACAAACACTTGCTGCACCTTATAAAATAATTCGTTTGCCGGGTAATAGTGCATGGGTAAGAAATAATGAAATAAAAGCAAGTGGTTTAGTAAAACCTGTATGTAAATTATTAGATAGTGCAAATTATAATGTAATTGGATGGGATGTTGAATGGAGTTTTGATCATAAAACTGCTAATCCTGTTCAAAGCCCCAATAAAATGTTAGAGTATGTTGAATATGCTTTCGCAAAAAATAATTTACACACCAAAAATCATGTTGTAATATTAACACACGATAGAATGTTTCGTTTACCCGAATATGCAAAGGAACTACAAACTTTTATTACCTTACTAAAACAAAAAGGATATGTGTTTGAAACAATTGATAACTATCCTAATTTAAAACCTTTTTAGAACACAATTTTAACTTTAATAATCTTCTATTCTAATTATCTTTACAGTTGTAAAAATTTATAATTATGGCTTTATTTCAATCAAGTAACCCTACTTTATCAGAAAAATTTTTTAATGCTTCGGCAACTCGCAATGCACAGTTACAAGGTGTAATGAGTGTAAGAGGTACTATTAACAAATTCGGATTTTTAATGTTAATGGTAATTGGCGGGGCTGCATACACTTGGCATTTGTTTGTAACGCAAAACCCAAGTTTAATGTACACTTTATTATTGGTTGGCGTTTTTGGTGGATTAATTTGTGCATTAGCAATAACGTTTAAGCCTAATTGGGCAGGCTATTTAGCACCTGCTTATGGTATTTTAGAAGGTTTTGTTTTGGGTGCATTATCTGTTGTAATTAACGAAACAGTTGGCAAAAAATATCCCGGTATTGTAATGCAAGCTGTTGGTTTAACTTTTGGTGTTGCCATAGCAATGTTTTTGTTATATAACTTCAGAATTATTAAAGCAACCGAAAAATTTAAAAGTGTAATTGTTGCTGCAACTTTAGGTATTGCTATTTTTTATGGTATAACAATGTTGTTGGGTTTGTTTGGTGTGAAGTTAGAATTTATGAGTATTACCAACGGTGGTTTATTAGGAATTGGTATTAGCTTATTTGTAGTTGCTATAGCTGCATTAAATTTAATATTAGATTTTGATATGATAGAAAAAGGTGCAGAAATGGGAGCTCCTAAGTACATGGAGTGGTATGGTGCATTTGGTTTATTGGTAACCATTGTTTGGTTATATATTGAAATATTAAGATTGCTAAGTCGTTTTGCAAGCAACAGAAATTAATTAGTTCAATAATATTTTTAAACCGTCATTCAAATAATTTGTTTGACGGTTTTTTATTTTCTATTCCTTTAAAATAAAGAATAAAAACTATCTTGTAACGGTAAGAAAAAATGGTTATGCAATTTCAACAACATCGTTCTAATTTATCTAATCAAGAGTTAATTAATATTTACAAATATCTTTTGTTGCCCAGAATGATTGAAGAAAAAATGTTAGTGCTTTTAAGGCAAGGAAAAATAAGTAAATGGTTTAGCGGAATAGGGCAAGAAGCCATTGCAGTTGGCTCTACACTTGCATTACAGCCTAATGAGTGGATAATGCCTTTACATAGAAATTTAGGTGTATTTACTTCTCGCAACATGCCGTTAAGTAAATTATTTATGCAATGGCAAGGCAATAAAGAAGGTTATTCAAAAGGCAGAGAAAGAAGTTTTCATTTTGGAAGTAATGAACATTTTATTTGCGGAATGATTTCGCATTTAGGCCCGCAAATGGCAGTAGCAGATGGTGTTGCATTGGCATATAAACTAAAAAACGAAAACAAAGTATCGCTTGCATATACGGGAGATGGCGGAACAAGTGAAGGAGATTTTCACGAAGCATTAAACGTAGCTGCTGTTTGGGATTTACCTATAATTTTTATAATTGAAAATAATGGTTACGGATTATCAACACCCGTAAACGAGCAATACCGTTGCAAAAATTTAATTGATAAAGCAATAGGTTACGGTATAGAAGGAGTGCAGATAGATGGTAACAATATTTTAGCTGTATATGATACTATTAAAGGTGTTAGAGAATATTGTATTCAACAACAAAAACCTTATTTAATTGAATGTAAAACTTTTAGAATGCGTGGCCACGAAGAAGCCAGCGGAACAAAATATGTACCTAAAGAATTGTTTGAAGAATGGCAACAAAAAGATCCTATTAAAAATTATGAAGCATGGTTGTTAAATGAAAATATTATTTCAACCAACGAAATAGAAAATATTAAAAATAATTTTAAACAATACATTGAATCAGAATTATTAACAGCTAATGAAACTAAAAAATTTGAATTTAATACTAATGAAGAATTAAAAGATGTTTATGCAGAGAAATTAATAGTTGATAATCAATATTTAATAGAAAATAATTCAATTCACCATTCACAATTCACGTTTCACGAACTCCGTTTTATAGATGCCATTAAACAAGCTCTTCATCAATCATTGCAAAAGCATAGCAACTTAATTATAATGGGGCAAGATATTGCAGAGTATGGAGGAGCATTTAAAATAACAGAAGGTTTTGTAAATGAATTTGGTAAACACAGAATTAGAAATACACCAATTTGCGAAAGTGCAATTGTAGGCACTGCTTTAGGCTTATGTTTAGAAGGATATAAAAGCATTGTTGAAATGCAGTTTGCAGATTTTGTAAGCGTAGGCTTTAATCAAATTGTAAATAACCTTGCAAAAATTCATTATCGTTGGGGCGTTGCTGCCAATGTGGTAATTCGTATGCCAACAGGTGCAGGTGTTGGTGCAGGTCCTTTTCATAGCCAAAGTAACGAAGCATGGTTTATGCATGTGCCCGGTTTAAAAATTGTTTATCCTTCAACACCAAAAGATGCAAAAGGTTTATTAATTGCTGCTGTTAATGATGGTAATCCGGTTTTATATTTTGAACATAAACTTTTGTATAGAAGCATTACAGGCTTAGTGCCTAATGATTATTATGAAATTGAAATTGGTAAAGCAAAAATTGTAAATGAAGGAAACGATATAACCATTATAACTTATGGTGCTGCCGTACATTGGGCTTTAGAATATGCTGCACAACATAAAAATATTAGTATTGAAATTATAGATTTAAGAACATTGCTTCCGTTAGATTATGATGCCATTAAAAATGCAGTTGCTAAAACAGGTAAAGTATTGGTATTACATGAAGATACTTTAACATTAGGCATTGGTGCAGAAATTAGTGCATGGATAAATGAACATTGTTTTGAAATGCTTGATGCTCCTGTATTACGTTGTGCAAGTTTAGATACACCCATTCCTTTTAATACAGAATTAGAAAAAAATTTTCTTGCAAAAGCAAGGCTACATCAGTATATAAATAAACTTTTGAATTATTAAAATTTGAAACCTTACATTTGCCGCAATTTTATAAACGATTGTTTGCTTAGTTTAATAATTAAAAGCAAACATTATGGCAAAAACAACCGTACCTGCATCTGAAAAAAAAGTAAAAGCAACTGCTAAACCAAAAGCAGCAACAGCTTCTGTGGCAAAAGCAGCAGTACCTGCATCTGAAAAAAAAGTAAAAACAATTACTAAACCAAAAACAGAATCGGTTTTAGTAGAGAAAGTAATAGAATCTCCTGCACAAAAAATTAGAAATGCTTGTTTTAAAGCATTTGAAACTTTTCAAAAAATTAATGATCCTGCATATACTGAAATTCAATCTAAACTTGGATATGTAATAGGTAGTTATGATTTTGATAAAAACCCAATTGGTTTGTATGAATTTGGAGAAATAGCTCTTCCTGTTCTTAAAAAAATTAAAGAAGAAAACACTAAAAGAGTTACCAAACAAATTATCACCGATTTAGAAAAAGCATTAGAAGTTAAAGCTTAATAATCAATTTCTAATTTCAGTTTATCTTTTAGCTCTCTTAATAAAGGGTATTGCTCTGCAATGCGTTCAAAACGTTGTTTGCTGTTAAGCATTACTTGCTGCGGAGCAATAATTTGTTCGCCTTCTTCTACTATAACAGAAAAATTAATAGCACGGTTATTAAATGTTTGTTGAAGATGATCGGCAAGCATCATTTTTTCTTGCTCAATAAATTTTTGTTGTGTAATGGCATTAACTGAAACGGTAAATTTTAATTCATCAATTATATTAATTTTTGCAAGGCGGAAAGTGCTTACGGTACTTGGTTTTCCGCCTTGTTTTTCTAACTTAATAATATATTCATTCCAGCATTGCAATAATTTTTCTTCTGATAAAACAACAGCTTCTTTTACTTCTTGTACTGTATAATTTCTACCGGCTTTTTCGCGAAGAATATTTAATAAATCTTTTTTATTGCCGTTGCTTGTAATTGGCTGTTTAGAATATGATGAAACAGGCTCTGCAACAATATTTTTAGTTTCAATATTTTGGTTGGTTACTAATTGTTTTTTTATTTCTTCTTTTGGTTTTTCAATTAATAACCTTGCTTCTGTTACTTTTTTAATTTCAATAGGTTGTATGGATTTAAACTTTATAACACTTTGGGCATCAAGTTGTTTTTTTTTTACTACACTGCCTTGTTCGTTTAACGATAAATCAATTGCTTGTTGTAAAAAATTTAGTTTAATTAAAGTTAGCTCTACATGCAACCTTTTGTTGCGTGCCATTTTAAAATTAATTTCTGCTTCGTTTAAAATATTTAAAGCAGATATAATATATGATAGGCTAATGTTTTTTGAAAGTAAAGCAAATTTTTCGTGCATGCCTTCTGCAACATCTAATAAAACTGCTGCTTTGGCATCTTTACTTACCAATACATTTCTTAAAAATTCAGCAAATCCGTTTAATACTAAATCTCCTTCAAAACCTTTGTTATTAATTTCATCATACAACAACATGGCGTTGGTTAAATTTTGCTGTTGTAAATGTTCTAATAGTTTAAAGTAATAATCTTCATCTAAAATATTTAAATGTTCTAATGTGTTTTTGTAGTTTACTTTTCCGTTGCTAAAGCTTACTATTTTATCTAAAATGCTTAATGCATCTCGCATACAGCCTTCGCTTTTTTGAGCAATTACATGTAGAGATTGTTTGTCGGCTTCAATATTTTCTTTTGCAATAATTTCTTCTAAATGCTCAACAGTATCGTTTGTAGTTATTCTTTTAAAATCAAAAATTTGACAACGAGATAAAATAGTAGGAAGTATTTTATGTTTTTCGGTAGTGGCCAAAATAAAAATAGCGTAAGCCGGCGGTTCTTCTAAAGTTTTTAAAAATGCGTTGAAGGCACTTGCTGTTAGCATGTGTACCTCATCTATAATATACACTTTGTATTTACCTGCTTGTGGTGCAAACCTAACTTGCTCTACTAAACTTCTTATATCATCAACACTATTATTACTTGCAGCATCTAACTCGTGTATGTTTAAAGAGGCACCATCATTAAAACTTTTGCAACTGTTGCATTGGTTGCAAGCTTCACCATCGGGCTGTAAATTTTCGCAATTAATTGTTTTAGCTAAAATTCTTGCACAAGTAGTTTTGCCAACGCCACGTGGCCCACAAAATAAAAATGCATGAGCTAATTGATTATGCTGAATAGCATTTTTTAAAGTGGTTGTAATATGACTTTGACCAACAACCGTATTAAAATTTTGTGGCCTGTATTTACGTGCCGATACAATAAACTTATCCATACAGCTGCAATATAATAAATGCTTTTACTGCTTAAGTATTTAGTTATGGTTTCTTATTGAATAGTTTTTCACAATATAAAATAGGTGAATAAAATGTTGCAGATTAAACTATTTCCATTCTAAACAATCAATACCCAATAAAATTGCCGATTATGAAATTACAGAGAATGTTTATGTGCTTTTCAGCAGGTTTTGTTTTTTTTGTTTTTTCTGCTTTTATGCAGTTAAACAATAATTCAAAAAATGAAAAATATGCTTTGCATTTTCCGTATAAAAAAATGGGCTTAACCGATAGGCAGGCAGCAGCACATATTTTAAGTAGGTTTACGTTTGGTGCAAAACCTAACGATGTAGATGCTGTAGTTAATACAGGTATTGAAAATTGGTTTCAACAACAATTAGATGGGAAGTTGGCTGATGATGATGTTGCACAAAGATTAGCAAGTTATGATGCTTTAAATTTAAGTAACGAAAAAATTATTGCTACTTATCCTCGCCAATCAGAAATATTAAGACTTGCTATAAAAGAAGGAATTATTAATAAAGATTCTGTAAACAAAGGCAATAAACCCGAATATAAACAACAGGTTAAAGCATTAATGGATAAATATGGATATAAAGCTCCGCAAGAATTATATCGGCAACTTATTAATCAAAAAATTATCAGAGCAGCATACGGCAACAATCAGTTACACGAAGTATTAACCGATTTTTGGTTTAATCATTTCAACGTATCATTAACTAAAGAACAATGTGCTCCTTTTATTCTTACTTATGAAAGAGATGCTATACGCCCCAATGTATTAGGCAATTTTGAAACCATATTAGAAGCTACGGCAAAGCATCCTGCTATGTTAGAATATTTAGATAATGCAACAAGTGTTAGTAACGATAATGATATAGCAAGAAAACAACGCAATAGTGTTGCAGGGCAAAGAGCCGAACAGCGAATGGATGAAATATTAAATAATCCCAATGCCAACCCATTACAAAAACAAATTGCAGCAGGCAAAAAAAATCAAGGGTTAAATGAAAACTATGCTCGCGAAATTATGGAGCTACATACATTAGGTGTTGATGGTGGCTATACACAAAAAGATGTTACAGAAGTTGCAAGAGCCTTAACCGGCTGGGCTTTAAACCCAGATTTAACTTTTGCCAAACAAGTTGCACAAAAACTAATGAGTTTTACAACTTGGGATAAAATGGCAAAACAAGGTTTTGTAAAAGAAGGAGATTTCTTTTTTGCAGCGAATAAACATGACCAGAACGAAAAAATAATTTTAGGAAAAAAATTCTCAATGGGCGGTGGTTATTATGAAGGAATGGAAGTTATTAAAATGTTAGCCACGCATCCATCAACCGCAAAATTTATATGTAAAAAATTAGCTATACGTTTTGTAAGCGATAACCCATCACAAGAATTACTTGATAATCTTTCAAAAATTTATTTACAAACAAAAGGCAATATAAAAGCAGTAATTATTGCTATGGTAAATAGCGATGAATTTTGGGGAAAAGATGCACTGCGTGAAAAAATAAAATCACCTTTTGAATTAGCTGTAAGTTCTATTCGTGCAACCAATGCAGATGTGCAACAACCTTTTCAAGTATTTAATTGGTGTGTAAAAATGGGGCAAAAATTTTATTACTATCAAGCTCCTACAGGTTTTCCCGATAAAGCTTCTTATTGGATAAACACCGGAGCTTTATTAAGCAGAATGAATTTTGGTTTAGCCTTTGCAACACAAAAAATTCCGGGCATTAAAATAAATCTTGCAGCACTAAATAATAATCACGAGCCCGAAAGTATAGACGCAGCTTTAGTAACATATAGCAAAATATTATTACCCGAAAGAAATCAAGATGAAAACATAAAAAGGCTTTCGCAATTAATTAAAGAAGAAGATGTAGAGAAAAAAATTGATAATGCAGCCAACGCTAATGTAGTTGTAAATAAAGATACTAATGCAGAAGATGAAACAATAATGATGAATAAGAAAGAAGAAAAAGCAGCATTAAATAAAAAAAACGCAAAGCCTATTACAACAGCATACGTTCAAGGAAACAACAGTACAATAGCTCAAGTAGCAGGAATAATAATTGGCTCGCCTGAGTTTCAAAGAAGATAAAAAATTAATAATTTAAAATATTTATTATATGGTAAACAGAAGAATTTTTATGCGTAATGGTGCAATGGCATTGTTTGCAGCAGGTTTAGGTGGCGTACCAAGTTTTGTGGCACGTGCCGCTAATAACAAAAAAATAATTCCTCCGTATAAGAAAAATAAAACAATGGTTTGCATTTTTCAACGCGGTGCAATGGATGGCTTAATGGCTGTTAGCCCTTATGCAGACCCTAATTTAAAAATACTTCGCCCATCATTATACATGAGCCCTTCTGCAAACGAAGGAAAGATGTTTGATTTAGATGGAAGGTTTGGCTTGCATCCTGGCTTAGCAGCTTTTGACCCTTTATTTAGAGAAGGAAGATTAGCTATTGTACACGGCGTTGGCAGTCCCAATAATTCACGCAGCCATTTTGATGCACAAGATTATATGGAAGCCGGAACACCTTTTAACAAAGGCACAGCAAGTGGTTGGTTAAACCGTGCAGTTGGTTTATTAGGGCATGAGGGCACACCTTTTAGAGCCGTAAGTTTAACCAGTGCATTGCCCAGAAGTTTTTATGGAGATAATGAAGCATTAGCTATAAATAATTTGCAAGATTTTGCTATTCAAATGCGAGGAAACCCAATGGCTGCAAATATTGCAAGCAAATCGTTTGAGCAACTTTACGATGTTACTTCTTCTCAATTATTAAATAAAACAGGTAAAGAAAGTTTTGATGCAATGAAAATGTTAAACAGTAATGATATAAAAAACTATCAACCAACAAATGGTGCTGTTTATCCAAATTCTGCATTAGGAAATTCATTAAAACAAATTGCTACATTAATTAAAATGAATATTGGATTAGAAGTTGCATTTGCTGAAGTAGGTGGTTGGGATACTCATTTTAACCAAGGTACAGCCAACGGTTCATTAGCAAGAAATTTAAAAGATTTTAGTGATAGCATTGCTGCATTTTGGAAAGATATGGATGCACACCAAGATGAAGTTACTTTAATGACTATGACTGAATTTGGAAGAACTGCACACCAAAACGGAACAGGCGGAACAGACCACGGCCGTGCAAGTTGTTTATTTGTTTTAGGAAACGATGTTGCAGGCGGAAAAGTTTACAATAATATTAAAAGCCTTGCTATACAAGATTTAGAAGATGGAAGAGATTTACCTGTAACAACAGATTTTAGAAGTGTGTTTAGTGCAGTTGCAGATAGCCATTTAAAAATTAATGACGATAAAAAATTATTCCCTGAGTGGAATGGAACAGGTTTAAAAATTATGAAAAGTTAATTGCATATAACTTCAATTAATAGTAGTTGTATATACTGTAAGCAATAATTTATGTGCAAGTGTAATACATAGAATTTGCAAACATTAAACCGCTTATATTAATATCTTTTTAAAAAAAGTTTGAAAAAATTGTGATATTTTGGCCATTTGTGCGAATAATTAGAAAAGTAGAATTTGAACAGCTAATTATTTTATTGAATGAACAAAATTGAGAACGCTGACTTATTCCTATCTATTATTCAATGCAATAAAGGAATAATATACAAGATAGCGAATATGTATTGCAAAAATGTGGAAGATAGGCAAGATCTTTTTCAAGAAATTATTATTCAGTTATGGAAATCGTTTGATAATTATAACAACAATTTCAAGCACTCAACTTGGATATACCGAATTTCATTAAATGTTGCTATATCATATTACCGAAAAGAAAAAGCAAGAAAAAAGATTAATTCTCCATTTTCTGATAGTTTATTCAACATAGAAGGAGATTTTGAGGATAATAAACTATTAGAACAAAATACCTTGATATTAAATCAGTTTATTTCTGAATTAAAAGAGTTAGAAAAAGCATTAATGCTGCTTTACTTAGAAGAAAAGAGCCATAAAGAAATGGCGGAAATTATTGGTATTACCGAAACAAACATAGCAACCAAAATAGGAAGAATAAAAACACGTTTAAAACTTAAATTCTTACAAAAAGAAATATAATTATTATGGAAGAAACAAATTTTGTTCTTTTATGGAAAGAGCAGTATGAAAAAATTGATAAAACATTAGCTATTAATAAGCAGCTTTTTAAAGAAATAATTAACCAAAAAGCAGAGTCTTCCTTACAATCTCTTAAGCGGTTTAAAACAAGAGGAATTATAGCAGCTATTATTTATTTAATTGTATTGGGCATAGTTTTATTCTACGCAATTTCAAATTATTCTTCTGCAGCCAATTATTTTATTATTTCTATTGGTATCATATTTTTAATTAACATAAAGGCCCTTGCAGACTACATCAAACATCTTGTTTGGACTAACAATATCAACTATAATGGCAACATAATAGAAATTCAGCAACAATTATCACGACTACAATTATCAATAATTAACCACGCAAAAATAATGTGCTTACAATTTCCTTTTTATACAACATTTTATTTAAGCAATAAATGGTTTCCATACGAAGTTGGGTTTGGATACATCATTTTTCAGCTATTGCTGACAGGCTCTTTTATCTATCTCAGTTATTGGTTATATAAAAACCACAAACCCGAAAATTTAGATAAAAAATGGTTTAGAATTATGATTGCAGGTTCGGGTGGAAAATCTGTAATGAAAGCTATAGAATTTTATAAAGAAATGGAAGAATTTAGAAAAGACTGATAAAAATTCCAACGTACAATATCTGTTTTGCAAAACGGCTGGAAATAGAATTTTTCATCTTCTGTTTTCAATCACTACACAAAGCCCTGAGCCGTTATATTATTTTACAAAAAACTTTTACGCTACTTTTAATAAATTCATTTTACTGTTGCTAAACATTCTTTCGGCATAATCTAATGTTACGGTAAATTCTTTTTGCTCTGTACCCGGCATTTCAAACATAGCATCGGTTAAAATATTTTCACAAATAGTTCGTAAACCTCTTGCTCCTAATTTATATTCCATTGCTTTGCTTACCATAAAATTTAAAACTTCGGGTTCAATAGTTAGGGCAATACCTTCTAATTCAAATAAACGGGTATATTGTTTTATTAAAGAATTTTTTGGTTCGGTTAAAATGCTGCGTAAAGTTTCTGCATCTAACGGGTCTAAATGCGTTACAACCGGTAATCTTCCTAATAATTCGGGTATTAAACCAAAACTTTTTAAATCTTGTGCGTTTACAAAACGAAGTAAGTTTTTGCGTTGTAATTCTTGCTGGTCTTTATTTACATTAAAACCAATGGCATTGGTGTTTATTCTTCTGGCAATTACTTTATCAATACCATCAAATGCACCGCCACATATAAAGAGGATATTTTTAGTATCAACTTTAATCATTTTTTGTTCGGGATGTTTTCTTCCGCCTTGTGGAGGAACCAATACTTCTGTTCCTTCTAACATTTTTAATAACCCTTGTTGCACACCTTCACCACTTACATCTCTTGTTATAGATGGGTTATCTCCTTTGCGTGCAATTTTATCAATTTCATCAACATATACAATTCCTCTTTCTGCAGCAGCTACATCGTAATTACAATTTTGTAATAAACGGGTAAGCATGCTTTCTACATCTTCTCCAACATAACCTGCTTCGGTAAATACGGTAGCATCTACAATTGCAAAAGGAACATTCAACATTTTAGCAATGGTTTTTGCCAATAAAGTTTTACCTGTTCCTGTTTCTCCTACCATTACAATATTGCTTTTTTCAATTTCAATATCATCTTTCTGAACCTTTTGTGCAACACGTTTAAAATGATTGTAAACAGCTACTGCCAATATTTTTTTAGCTTCATCTTGCCCAATAATATAATCGTCTAAAAACTTTTTTATTTCTTGTGGTTTGCGAACGGTAAGTTTAAAATTATTGGGTGTGCTATCTGTTTTTATATTTAATTCTTGTGCAATAATTTCTTGTGCATGTTCTACGCAGTTTTCGCAAATATGCCCTTCTTGTCCGGCTATTAAAATGCGTACTTCATCTCTATTACGACCGCAAAACGAACAATGTAAATGACTTTGCTTAGGCATTTCTTTTTATTTTAATGTTGTAAACTTGTGGTTATGCAACGTTATTAATTGTAACAATAATAGTGCTTAGCTACTATTGCTGCAACGCAAATTTACAATTTTTATTTTTTGTGAAGTTTTTTAACGCTTTGGAGCTGTTTTACAGCTTATTTAAAACCGCATCAACAATACCGTAAGCAACGGCTTCATTGGCATCCATCCAATAATCGCGGTCAAAATCTTTCATTACTTGTTCTACTGTTTTTCCGCAATTTTCTGCCAATATTTTAGCACCAATTAATTTGGTTTTTTCTATTTGAATGGCCTGAATTTCAAGGTCTGCCGAAACTGCTTGAAAATAACCACCCAAACTTGGTTGATGTATCATTACTTCTCCGTGAGGGTAAATAAAACGTTTACCTTTTGTTCCTACGCTTAAAAGTATGGAACCCATGCTGGCAGCCAATCCCATACAAATGGTGCTAACGGGAGAGCTAATCATTTTAATAGTATCATAAATAACCATTCCGCTGGTAACAACACCGCCGGGGCTGTTTATATATAGTTTAATTTCTTCGCCGGGTTTATCGGCATCTAACAATAATAATTTGCTTACCAATTCTTTGGCACTTTTATCATCTACAACACCCCATAAGTAAACAGCACGTTTTTCAAAAAACAGTTTCTCCATTTTTTTTAACATGGCCCCGCCCATTTGTTCGGGTTGTTTATCGTCTTTTGGTTTTTCATCATCGTCATCTTCCATTAAAAACGGGTTAGTATATTTTGTATGTATCATTATAAGAAAGAATTAGTAATTATTTATTTTCTTTTTTAGGATTGGTTAATAAAACTTCATCTACCAAACCATAAGCTTTGGCATCTAAAGCTGTCATCCAAAAATCACGATCGCTGTCTGCTGCAATAGTTTCAACATCTTTACCTGTATGATGTGCAGTAATAGCATACAATTCTTGTTTTAGTTTTTTAATTTCTCTTGCGGTAATTTGTATGTCTGTTGCTTGTCCGCCAATGGCACCGCTTGGTTGGTGCATCATAACACGGCTATGTTTTAATGCGGTTCTTTTTCCTTTTACACCTGCACATAATAATAATTGCCCCATGCTTGCTGCAATACCTGTGCAAATTGTGCTTACATCGGGACCTATAAATTGCATGGTATCATAAACACCTAATCCTGCATATACACTACCGCCGGGGCTGTTAATGTACATTTGAATATCTCTGGTTCTATCAACACTTTCTAAAAATAATAATTGAGCGGTAATAATGTTGGCAACATAATCATCAATAGCTTGCCCTAAAAAAATAATTCTATCCATCATTAAACGGCTAAACACATCCATTTGTGCAATGTTTAAAGGTCTTTCTTCAATAATGTACGGTGTTAAACCGGTTGGATTAAAATAGGTTTGATAACTATGTAATGTATTGCTGCTAATACCTTTATGTTTAACAGCGTATTTTTCAAATTCTTTTCCAATATTCATTCTAAAAATTTATGCGTTGAAGATAAGATTTTACTGTTTTCAAATATTATGCAATTTATTTTGGCAGACAGAATGGCGTAACTGAATTTTCGAATTACGAATAAATTGTTTATAAAACTGTTTGTTTTAACGCCTTTATTACATTCGCACTACATAAATTGAATAATGAATAAAGTTGCGGTTTATAGAAAAGAACATTTTAATGCTGCCCACAGGTTATTTAATGCTGCATGGAGCAAAGAAAAAAATGATGCAGTATTTGGTTTATGCAATAACGAAAATTATCATGGTCATAATTATGAATTAGTAGTAAAAGTAGTTGGCATACCTAACCCCGAAACCGGCTATGTGGTTGATACTAAACAACTAAGCAATATAATAAAACAAGAAGTGCATGCAAGGTTCGACCATAAAAATTTAAATTTAGATACAGAAGAATTTAAAAACTTAAACCCAACCGCCGAAAACATAGCAATAGTTATTTACAATTTATTGGCACCCAAATTAAATGAAGGATTAGAATTAACAATAACCTTATACGAAA
The DNA here is from genome assembly GCA_018267725.1 of Bacteroidota bacterium. Taxonomy (GTDB): domain Bacteria; phylum Bacteroidota; class Bacteroidia; order Chitinophagales; family Chitinophagaceae; genus CW01. The sequence continues at coordinate 275,530 of JAFDXY010000009.1, read as the reverse complement.
CCGAAAGAAATTTTGTAGAATACCCAATACGATAAAAATTAAAAAATATGGCTTACAGTAAAGTTGAAAAATATGATGAGGCAGTTACAGAAGGTTTAAAAAATAATTATAAAGAAGTATTGAATTTATTGGGCGAAGATGCTGAACGCGAGGGGCTGTTAAAAACACCCGAACGTATGGCAAAAGCAATGCAATATTTAACACAAGGCTATCATTTAGATGCTAAAAAAATTATTGAATCTGCAAAATTTCATGAAGAAGTTAGTGAAATGATTATTGTAAAAGATATTGAAATTTATTCTATGTGTGAGCATCATTTATTGCCGTTTATTGGTAAAGCACATATTGCATATATTCCTAATGGATGGATAACAGGGTTAAGTAAAATTGCAAGAGTGGTAGATGTATATGCCAGAAGATTACAAGTACAAGAAAGGCTTACCACACAAATATTAGATGCCATTCAAACCTCATTAAACCCTTTAGGCGTAGCGGTTGTAATTGAAGCAAAACATTTGTGTATGATGATGCGTGGCGTGCAAAAACAAAATTCTGTTACAACAACTTCTGCTTTTTCGGGAGAGTTTGAAAAGTATCCTACGCGTAATGAATTTTTAAAACTAATTAGTAACGATTTAGATTAGAAATTTATTAACCAAATTTTTCTGTAAAGCATAATTATCAATTCAACTTTTATCTTCGTTTTTAAATTTTATTATAATGAAACATGCATTTGTATTTCCCGGACAAGGTTCTCAGTTTAGTGGTATGGGAAAAAATTTATATGAAAATAATTCAACAGCTAAAGAATTGTTTGAACAAGCAAATAGTATTCTTGGTTTTAGAATAAGTGATATAATGTTTGCAGGAACAGATGAACAATTAAAACAAACCAATGTAACACAGCCTGCCGTTTTTTTACATTCAGTAATTGCATTTAAAACTATAAACAATGCAAAGCCCGATATGGTTGCAGGGCATTCTCTCGGAGAGTTTTCTGCATTGGTTGCCAACAATGTTTTAAGTTTTGAAGATGCTTTAAAATTAGTAAGCATTCGTGCTGCTGCTATGCAAAAAGCATGCGAGCAAAATCCATCAACAATGGCGGCAGTATTGGCTTTGGCAGATGATAAGGTTGAAGAAATTTGTGCAACAATACAAGCAGAAACTAATGAAGTTGTAGTTGCTGCTAACTATAATTGCCCGGGGCAATTGGTTATAAGCGGCTCATTAAAAGGAATTGAAATTGCTTGTGAAAGAATGAAAACTGCCGGTGCAAAACGTGCATTGGTATTACCTGTAGGTGGTGCATTCCACTCACCATTAATGGCTTCTGCAAAAGAAGAATTGGCTGCCGCAATTCAATCAACAACATTTAATAACCCATCTTGTGCAGTATATCAAAACGTTGTTGCAAAAGCAGTAACAGATGCAACTATGATTAAAGAAAATTTAATTGCACAATTAACCGGTGCTGTTCGTTGGACACAATCTGTTGAAGCAATGCTTGCAGATGGTGCAAAACATTTTACAGAAGTTGGCCCCGGTAAAGTATTGCAAGGGTTAGTACAAAAAATAAATAAAGAAACGGTTGTTGATGGAGTGAGTTAATTGTTATGCATTTTTAAATATGTGTAGGTTTATTCTTTTAATAGTATTTGCATTTATAAGTAAAATAAGTTTTGCTCAATTTAAACTGAATGATACTTTATTTTTTGTAAGAGATAGTAATGAATTGTATTATCATAAAGTTTTTATTGACACAAATAAAGCGTCTATATTTTATTCATTAGTGTCTGACTTTACTTTTAACAGGTTTGATACAGATACTTATAAAAGTTCGCTCAGTTATTTGTATTCAAGAAAACTATTCCCTAAAAAACAATACTATAAAGACTTTCCACTTGAATGGACAATGTTGGAAACTTATAAAGGGAATATTTATGTTTACTCTCCTGCAGATTATTACACTCATTATAAAATTAAATTAACTGGTTCTGTTTTTATAAATTGGAATGGAGAAGGTCCAGAAGCAACATATATAAATGATTTTCAGAAAATAGATTCGCGTACTTATAAATTTATTTTAACATCTCAACTTTACGAGCGTAGAGAACTAACAATTAAATATTTAAATAAAGACAAAGGAATTGCCATATTTCATGACAAATGGTATAACAGAATAATAAAGGAACCTATTGATTATTATTACATGATGGTTGATGTAAAGAAAATGAGAGCAACACCATTATTGGTGAATACTTGTGATAATCAAAAACAAGATGAAGTAGATTTTGATAATGTTGATTATAAAAAAATGTTTCAACTTATAAAATAAAACATAAAAAAATAATTTAAAAATCCAAAGCTCCGTTTACCCATTCTGTATCAAAACTTGAGTTGTATTTTTTATAAAAATTTATGGCAGGTTCATTCCATTCTAATACTTGCCAACACATTCTTGTAAATTTTTTTTCTTTACATTCTTCAATAACTCTATCAAACAAAAGTTTTCCTATTCCTTTGCCTCTTGCTTTTTCGGTTACTAAAAAATCTTCTAAATATAAACATTGTCCTTTCCATGTACTGTACCGAATGTAGTACAATGCAAAACCGAGAATTAAATTATCATCTTCTGCTACAAATCCCCACCACACAGGGTTTTCGCCAAAACCACTTTCTTCAAAGTGTTGTAATGTTACAGTAACTTCTTGCGGTGCTTTTTCATAAACTGCCAATTCATTAACTAATTCTAATAATCTTTTACAATCTTTTTTTTCTGCTCTTCGTATGGTTATCATTTATTTCTTTTTTGCTTTAAAGTTTCCGTTGGGTTGTTTAAATGTTAATGAGGTAACAATATCTTTTTCAATATTAAATTCAACAAAATAACCGTTTAATATTTTTAAGGCAAAAAGGTTGGTGTCTGTATTTACTAATTCATATTCTGGCTGTCCCGGAACAAATACAAATAATTTATCATCTTTAATATACACTTTTGCAGTAACTGCTGGTGTTATTTCATACTCGCCAACATATTTTTTTAATTCATTTACATTAATAGCTTTAGGTTTTGGTTTGCGAATAAATTTTATTGGTTCTAAACCTGCTTCCAATTGTGCATGTAGTGCATCAATATCGCCTGCATCGTTCATAGTAAATGCAATGCGTAATGCAGAAGATTCGGTGGTATCAATCCCATCTTGTTTATCTATTATAAATGGTTGAAAAATATCGTAATGATAATGTTTTAACCATGCAATATCTTTTGGCCCCATTTTCATAAATAAAGAATCGTTTCTTTCAAAAATATCAATACTACCATAACCGAGATTATTATACAAACCTTCATAATTTTTTAAAGGATGAGAAAGGTGTGTATTTAATTTTTGGTTGCTACTTGTTTTTAATAATTGCTCGGCTTCTTTTGCTGTTTTCTTAGCTTTATTAATTGCAGACTTTAATGAATCGCTCCAGTTAAAAGAAGAGAGATGCAACATTCTATCTGAAATAATATTTCTTACAGCAGAAGTAACAACAGAACCATTTTGATTGGTTAAAACAATTATGCCAATACTATCGCTTGGAAAGAAAGATGTGCTTGCACTAAAACCATCAATATTGCCGCCATGTTCTACTCTATAATGCCCGCGGTAAGACGTTAACATCCAACCAAAACCATAAGTAGAAAATTGCACATCAGGATGATCTTTAGTTGGTAAAGCTGCACCAATAACCATTTGGCTGCTTTGTGCTTCTGTAACATAAGCTGCGGGTAAAACTTCTGTGCCATTAAATTTTCCACCATTAATCCATGTAATAACCCAGTTAGCCATTTCATTAACGCTGCTGTTAATACTGCCCGCAGGGCCCATTCCATCTATATTGTAGTAATCTAATTTTTTTATGATAGAATCTTTTTTTACGGTATAACCTAAAGATGCATCGCTATCTTTTTCCATTTGTTTAACAGAAAAATTAGAACGATTCATTTCTAATTTATTAAATATGTTTTCTTTAATGTTTGTTTCCCACGATTTGCCTGTGAGTTTTTCGGTAATAATACCTTGCACTAAAAACATAAAATTATTGTATTGCCATTTTTCTCTTATGCCTGCTGTTGGCTCTTGGTATTGAATTCTTTTTACTAAACTATCTCTTGATGATGATGGAAATAAATACCATGAATAATCGTGCCTTGGCAATCCTGTTCTGTGGCACATTAAATCTCTTACAGTAATTAACCTGTTCATATCATTGTTATAGAAATTTAATTCGGCTAAATAATTTTTCGCAGGCTTATCGTATTCAATTTTATTATTCTTAACCAATAATCCTATTTGCGATGCAGTAAATGCTTTAGTGCAACTGCCTATGGCAAATAATGTATTAGGTGTAACCGGTAATTTTTTTTCTACATCTCTATAACCAAAACCTTTGGCGTAAATTATTTTGTTTTTTTCTACTACTGCAACTGCAAAACCTGCAGCATGAAAGTCTTTCAGTAATTTTTCAAAAGTGGTATCTAATCCTGCAAAAGGATCTGTTGGTTTGGTAAGTTTATTTTTCTTTTGAGCAAAAGATGCAATGCTTGCAAGCATGCAAATAATAAGCGTAATTTTTTTCATATTCATTTTTATTATTCTAAATTATATTTTGTGTAATGCTTGTTCAAAATCGTTTAAAATATCTTCAATATTTTCTATACCAACACTTAATCTTATTAAACCATCGGTAATACCAAATTTTAATCTTTCTTCTTTGCTTACGCCCATGTGGCTGGTACTTGCAGGATGTGATATTAAGGTATCGGTAGTGCCTAATGAAATTGCTTGCGTACACATTTGCAATGCATTCATAAACTTTGTTGCAGCTGCATAACCGTTTTTTAATTCAAAACTTATTAAAGAACCAAATTGTTTCATTTGTTTTTTTGCAATGGTGTGGTCTGAATGTGTTGTTAAACCTACATAATTTACTAAAGCAATGGCCGAATGATTTTGTAAATATGTTGCAACTTGCATAGCGTTGCTGCAATGCCTATCCATCCTAAGTTCTAAAGTTTTTAAACCATTGCCTAACAAAAATGCATCAAAAGGGCTGGTGTTGCTGCCTAAAAGTACATGCCATTTCCAAACTTTTGTGTTCATGTATTCATCATCTTTTCCTATTAAAACTCCACCAATTGAAGTGCCATGACCATTTAAAAATTTTGTGGTAGAATGAATTACAAAATCAACTCCGTATTTAAATGGTTGTTGTAAGTAAGGTGTTGCAAATGTGTTATCAACCGAAACTTTAATATGATATTTTTTTGCTATTTGTGTTACACTTTCTATATCAATACAATTAATGGTTGGGTTGGCAGGTGTTTCAAGATGTATTAATTTAATGGAAGCATTTTCTTTAAGTGTTTGTTCTAAAACATCTGTATTTCTTATGTCTGCAATTATTGTTTTAATTCCTGTATCTGCCAAAACTTTATGCAGTACTTCGTAAGTGCCGCCGTATAATGAATAATGAGATAGAACGGCATCACCTGTTTTTAAATTACTTAAAAATAAAGTAGTTAAAGCTGCTTGGCCACTTGCATGCAACAAAGCTTTAAGTTTTAATGGTTCATTATTTTCATCTTTTAAACCAAAACTTTCTAAAGCAGCAATAGTTTTTTCAACAGCAACAAAAGTGGGATTTCCTAAACGTGTGTAAATTTTACTTTTATCATTTCCTGCAAACCTTGCAGCACCATCTTCGGTTGAATTAAATGTATAGGTTGAAGTTGCATAAATTGGTGTTATGTGTGCGTGCTCTGCATTTTTACTATCAGCAGTGTGTATTGCTGTTGATGTAATACCTTTTAAATTGAACGATGAATTACTCATAATTTTTTATTGTAACCGAAGTAATTGTTGTTAATCAAAAGTAATCAATCAATATTAAAATGTTGATTTGTTTGTATAATGCTAATACTAATTGAAAATAAAAAGCCAATCATATTTTTGATTGGCTTTGCAAAAAGATATTATGATTTATTTTTAATTGTATGCCCATTTAACCAAAGTAGCACCCCAAGTAAAACCGCCACCAAAAGCTGCCAATACAATTTTATCGCCTTTGTGTAATTGATTTTCCCATTCCCACAAACACAATGGAATAGTTGCTGCTGTTGTGTTTCCGTATTTTTGAATGTTAATCATAACCTTTTCTTTGGTTAATCCCATTCTGTTAGCAGTAGCATCAATAATTCTTAAATTGGCTTGGTGTGGCACTAACCATGCAATATCGTTTCCGGTTAAATTATTTCTTTCTAATAATTCGGCACTTACATCTGCCATGCCTTTTACGGCATATTTAAATACAGGTTGCCCATCTTGAAAAATAAAATGTTCTTTAGCTAAAACAGTTTCAACACTTGCAGGTTTTAATGAGCCTCCTGCTCTTTGATATAAATAATTTTTTCCTACACCATCACTTTTTAATAAACTGTCTAATACCCCATTTTCATCTATACTTGGTTCTAATAAAACAGCACCTGCAGCATCTCCAAATAAAACGCAAGTAGTTCTATCGGTATAATCTACAATGCTGCTCATTTTATCGGCACCAACAACTATTACTTTTTTGTATCTGCCACTTTCAATAAAAGAAGTGCCGGTAGTTAATGCAAATAAAAAACCACTGCATGCTGCGTTTAAATCAAACCCAAATGCATTGCTTGCACCAACGTTATGGCTTATAATATTTGCCGTTGCCGGAAACATCATATCGGGTGTTACTGTTGCACAAATAATACAATCAATTTCTTTGGGGTCTAAATTTTTTTTACGAATAATGTCCATTACTGCACCTGTACCTAAATCGCTGCTGGCTTTGCCGGGTTCTTTTAAAATTCTTCTTTCACTAATTCCCGTTCTTGTTCTTATCCATTCATCATTTGTTTCAACCATTTTTTCTAAATCTGCATTGGTAAGTTTTGTTTCGGGAACGTAACCACCAACGGCGGTAATTGCTACTGTTATTTTATTCATTGTAAATTCTTAATTCTTCAAAAAAAGAAAACAAATATCGTAATTATTTTTTATTGCCTAATTAATGCTTATAACAGCTAAAAAGTTATTTTTGAAACAATATGATAGCTTTTTTAAAAGGAAGGTTTGCAGTAAAAACTCCTGCTTATGTTGTAATAGATGTAAACGGAGTAGGTTATGGTGTGCAAATTAGTTTAACTACTTATTCTGCTATTGCAGAAAAAGAAACAGGGTTGTTACATACTTATTTACATATTACAGAAAATGTACAAGTATTATTTGGCTTTGCCGAAGAAGCAGAAAAAGAAATGTTTTTGCAATTAATTTCTGTTTCGGGTGTTGGTGCTGCTACTGCACGTATGATGTTGTCTGGCATGAAGATTAATGAAATTGCCAATGCCATTGTTGCAGGAAATGTAAACCAACTTTCATTAATAAAAGGTATTGGTAAAAAAACTGCCGAAAGAATTATTGTAGAATTAAAAGATAAACTACAAAAACATACAACAAGTTTTGTGGCTGATGGTTCTTCTGTAACAAGCTCTGCCAATACAGATGCGGTTGATGCTTTAATGGCTTTAGGCATTGCAAAAAATGTGGCAGAACAAGCCGTAAAAAAGGTAATTGTAAGCAATCCTTCCTTATCTTTAGAAAATATTATTAAACTCGCATTAAAAAATTTGTAAAGTATAGTCCAATTCTACTTAACCAAGCTGTGATACTGCTTTGAAGCGATTATCTCTATTTCTTTTAACCGTTCTATTCATTACCATAAACTGTGTGCCTTTGTTTGTGCAGGCACAGAGCAAAGATTCTATTCCCCAAACTTCAAAAGATTCTTTACGTTTCCCTATTCACGATAGAAGAGGAGATAGATTTACATGGAAAAATAATAACCCCTTCGATTTACCTGATACAGGAATTATTAAACAAAATATTATTTACGATCCTAAAACCAATGAATATTATATTGAAGAAAAAGTTGGTAATACTATTTACAGAAAACCAACATCATTAACATTTGAGCAATTTTATTTATTACGAAACAAACAAAACGAAGCCGATTATTTTAAAGAACGTGCCAATGCATTAACATTATTAAACAAAAAAGTACAACGCCCCAAACCAACCGTTTACGATAAATTATTTGATAGAATTTTTGGTGTGGGTGCCAACGGCTTAAAAGTTGATGTAAAGCCACAAGGTAGTGTTGATGTTTTATTAGGGTACGATGGACAAAACACACTAAATCCAACCCTGCCCGAACGTGCAAGAAAAACAGGTGGTTTTGATTTTAACATGAATTCAAACCTAAATGTAAATGCCAATATTGGAGATAAATTAAAACTTCCTATTAGTTATAATACACAAGCAACATTCGATTACTTGAATCAACTTAAGTTAGATTATAAAGGAATGGATGATGAAATTTTAAAAAGTGTAGAAGCAGGTAATATTTCTTTTCAAACAAAAAGTACTTTAATAGGAAGTGTACAAAATTTATTCGGATTAAAAACACAATTACAATTTGGTAAATTATTTATAACGGCAGCCATTGCCAACCAACGTTCTCAAAGGCAAACACAAACTTTAAAAGGTGGTGCAGCACTTAGCACTTATCAAAAAAAGTTAGATGATTATGAAGAGAACAGACATTTCTTGTTGGCTCAATATATGAGAAATAATTACAATACATCAATGGCCAATTTGCCGGTTGTAAACAGCCAAATACAAATACAGCGTATTGAAGTTTGGGTAACCAACCGTACAGGTGCAACCACTAATGCAAGAGATGTGGTAGGTTTTATGGATTTAGGAGAAAACCAACCATACAACACCAACGTTCATTCATTAACATCATCTGCATTGCCACAAAATCAGGCAAATGATTTATATTCAAAATTAACTGCAAACCCAACCAACAGAAATCCGGCATTGGTTACAAGTAATTTGCAAGCACAAGGTTTACAACCTATTAACGATTTTGAAAAAGTATTTGCAAGAAAGCTTGCACCAACAGAATATTATTTTAATCCACAAATTGGTTTCTTATCGTTAAGTGCACAACTGCAACCAGATGATGTTTTGGCTGTAGCTTATCAATACACATACAACGGAAGAGTTTATCAGGTAGGAGAGTTTTCGCAAGATGTTGCTTTAGACTCAACACAAGGAGTTCAAAAAGTTTTATTCTTAAAATTATTAAAAGCAACATCTGCACGCACTGCATTACCTATATGGAAATTAATGATGAAGAATGTGTATTCTATTGATATGGCAGGCGTTTCAAAAGAGGGCTTTCAAATGAATGTTTTATACGATCAGCCAAGTGCAGGTTTAAAAAGATATTTACCCGAAGCAGATGCAGCAGTTGATGGTAAAACATTATTATCTATTTTACAATTAGATAGATTAAATAATCAAAACGATCCGCAGCCCGATGGTGTGTTTGATTTTGTAGAAGGTTTTACTATTCTATCTCAACAAGGTAAAATAATTTTTCCTGTGTTAGAACCTTTTGGTAACGATTTAGAAAAGTTGGCATTTAACTCTGCACCGGCAACTGCATTCAAAAATAAATATTTATTTAAACAGTTATATGATTCTATTAAAGCCATTGCACAAACCTTTGCTAACTTAGATAGATTTGTAATGCAAGGGCAAGCAAAAGGCAGTGGTACCAGCGAAATTTATTTAAATGCAGCCAACATTCCGCAAGGATCTGTAAAAGTTAATGCAGGCGGACAAGCATTAATTGAAAATGTAGATTTTGTAATTGATTACAATATCGGTTCATTAAAAATTATTAATCAGGCAATTTTAAATTCAGGTGTTCCTATAAATGTTTCTTATGAAAACAATGCAGCATTTGGCATTCAGCAGCGTGGTTTTATGGGTGTACGTTTAGATTATTTGGCAAGTAAAAAATTATCACTCGGTGCAACTTACGAGCGTTTAAATGAAAGGCCATTTTTTACTAAAATGAATTATGGCGAAGACCCAATTAGAAATAGTATGTATGGTGTTGATTTTAGTTATAAATCAAATTGGCCTGGCTTAACAAGGGCATTAAATAAACTTCCTTTTTACAATACCAAAGCCATGAGTACTATTACAGCTTACGGAGAGGGAGCTTATTTTAAACCGGGGCATCCACCACAAATTGGTAAAGGCGATAGTGGTTTAATTTATTTAGATGATTTTGAAGGAGCACGTAGCAATATAGATTTACGTTTCCCTTTGGTTGCATGGGCTTTGGCTTCTACACCTGCCAACAACGGCAAATTTCCTGAAGCAACTTTAACCGATTCTGTTGATTATGGAAAGAACAGAGCCAAATTAGCTTGGTATAATATTGAACCTAATTTGCAAGATAGAAATAGTGCCAATAATCCTTTAAGAAGTAATTTGAATGAATTGAGTGATCCTCGTGTTCGGTTGGTTTACACCAATGAATTATTTCCACAACAAACAACCAATATTGTAAATACGCAAACCACCACTTTCGATTTAGCATTCTATCCAAAAGAAATGGGCCCGTATAATTATGAAACAAGCCCAGCACAAATAGATGCCAACGGAAAATTTAAAAACCCAAGTGCAAAGTGGGGCGGGCTTATGCGGAGCCTTGACCAAACAGATTTTGAAACCAACAATTTTGAGTTTATAGAATTTTGGGTACAAGACCCTTTTATAAAAACACCAACCAGCAGCGGTGGAAAATTATTTTTTGATTTAGGAAGTGTTAGTGAAGATATTTTAAAAGATGGAAAACGTTTTTATGAAAACGGATTAACCACACCTACTTCTCCTGCAGCAGTTGATAGTACCAGCACATGGGGAACTGTACCGGTAAACCCTATACAAGTTACCAATGCCTTTAGCAGCAATGCTAATGATAGACCATATCAAGATGTTGGTTTTGATGGTTTAGATAATGATGGTGAAAGAAGAAAACGTGCAGCGTACTTAAATCAAATAGGTGCTACGTTTGGTGCTGCATCTGCATTGTATAAAAAAGCAATTAACGATCCATCGAACGATGATTATGTATGGTACAGAGATGCACAGTTTGATGCAGCAGGTACAGGTATTTTGGGTAGATACAAAAATTACAATAATCCACAAGGCAATTCTCCTATATCATCAACCAACTCACAATTTGCATCGGCAGCAACTTTATATCCCGATAATGAAGATTTAAACAGAGATAATACGTTAAATGAAACAGAAGAATATTACGAATATCAAGTTGATTTAAAACCCGGAATGGATGTAGGCAATACAAAATATATTACAGATAAACGTATTGTCCCCGTTACTTATGCCAACGGTTCAAAAGCTAATGAAAATTGGTATTTGTTTAGAATACCTATTAAAGATTATGCTCAAAAAGTAGGTCAAATTCCAGATTTTAAATCTATTCGTTTTATAAGAATGTATATGACGGGTTTTCAAGATTCTGTTGTAATGCGTTTTGCATCTTTAAACTTAGTAAGAAATACATGGAGACAATTTACTTACGAAGTAGATACTACGGGTTCATACACTCCAATTAATACTTCTGTTACCACATCAAATACATTAGCCGTAAACTTAGAAGAAAACAGTAGCCGAACACCGGTTAATTATGTTATTCCTCCGGGTATAGAACGTGTGCAAACATTAAGCAACAATGGTGTAAACCTTTTACAAAATGAACAATCATTAAGCATACAAGTAAAGAATTTATTAAATGGAAATTCAAGAGGTGTTTTTAAAACATTACCAAATTATGATATGCGTAATTACGGCAGGCTATCAATGTTTGTGCATGCCGAAAGTGTTGTAGGGCAAGTTGCTGTAAAAGATAATGAGTTAAATGTTGTAATACGCATTGGGCAAGATTTCTTAAATAATTATTACGAAATAAAATATCCTTTAAAAGTAACCTTACCAGGTTTTTATTCTGCTTCGCAAGCTGAAACAGTTTGGCCAACATTAAATAATCTTGATTTTAATTTACAAGATTTAATAACAGTAAAAACTTTACGCAATGCAACAAACGGTGCATCTGTAACCAGTATATTCAGGCAATTAGTTAACGGAAAAACCATAACTGTATTAGGTAATCCTAATCTTGGTGCCGTTACAGGAATTTTAGTTGCAGTAGAAAATGCAAAAGATATTAACCCCACAGCACTTAATGCAGAAGTTTGGATTGATGAATTACGTTTAAGTGAAATTAATGAACAAGGAGCTTATGCTGCAACAGGTAAAATTGAAGTACAACTGGCAGACTTAGGCAGAATAAGCGTTTCGGCAAGCACTTATACACAAGGTTGGGGAAATTTAGAATCTCATATTAATGAAAGAGCAAGAGATAATATGATGCAATTTGATGCAGCCGCAAGTATTGATGCAGGAAGATTATTACCCAAAGCGGCAAGGCTTTCTATTCCTGTATATGCAAGTTATAATCGTATTGTGCATACACCTCAATACGATCCGTTTGATAATGATATTTTATATAAAACAAAATTAAATTTAGCAAAATCTTTAGCCGAAAGAGATTCTATTAAAAATGCAGCTCTCGATCAAACAACAATATCTACAATTAATTTTACCAATGTGCGTGTAATGCCCAAAGGCAAAACACATATATGGAGCATTAGTAATTTTGATGTAAGTTATTCTGTAACACAAACCATACAAAGCAGCCCAACAGTATTAAGCAACAGCATAAATAAATGGCGTTTGGGTTTAGGTTACACATTTAATAAACAATCAAAATATACAGAGCCGTTAAAAAAAATTATTAAAGGAAGAAGTCAATGGTTAAGTTTAATACGCGACTTTAATTTTAATTTAATGCCTTCTTTATTAAGTTTTAGAAGTGATGTTAACAGACAGTTTGCACAATTTATTCCACGCATTGTAAATACAGATTTAACTGTAACTAAAGTACAAAGAGTAGATACAACGTATGACAAATATTTTACATTCGATAGATTTTATAATCTTCGGTGGGATTTATCTCGTTCAATAAACATAGATTTTTCGGCAATAGATAATGCAAGAGTAGATGAACCTTATGGCTTATTAAACACACAAGCAAAAAAAGATACTATAAAAAATAATTTCTGGAAAGGAGGAAGAAACACTTTATATACACAACGTGCAACGGCAAGCTACACGTTTCCGTTAAGCAAATTTCCTTTAACAGATTGGATAACTGCACGCTACACTTACGGCACATCATACAATTGGATTGGTGCAAGTTTATTGGCAAAAACTTTAGGTAATACTTTAGAAAACACACAAGAAAACAGTATTAATGGGCAGTTTGATTTTTCAAGATTGTATCTAAAAAGCAAATGGCTTCGTTCAATAAATAATACTTCTTTTCAAAACAATACAAAAAATACTAATATAAAAAATAATAACAAACCAATTGTTCAGCCAACGGGCATAACCATTAAACCACGAAGTGAAGTAATAAGAGATGATAAAGGAAATTTATTAAAAGGAAAAGCAAAAAGGCAAGCATTGGCAAAGTGGAGGCAGTTAAAACGAGATGACAGACTTGCAAAAAAATTGCAACAACAAAACATGCCTTATGAAATGAGTGAAGTTGCAAAAGCAGCAGCCACTTTAATTACAATGGTAAAACATGTAACAGTTGATTATAGCGAAAACTACCATAGCCGTGTACCGGGATATTTAGACAGCACACAGTTTTTAGGGCAAAACTGGAAAAGTATGCAACCGGGTTTAGGCTATGTTTTTGGACAACAACCCGATACAGGTTGGTTAAATGATAAAGCAAGAAAAAATTTAATATCAAGAGACAGTGCATTCAATTCTTACTATAGACAAAACTTTGAACAAAAACTAAGAATAACCACACAAATAGAACCTGTAAAAGAATTTAGAATTGATTTAAGTTGGGAAAAAAGTTTTAGTAAAGAATATAGCGAGCTGTTTAAAGACACAACCAATACAGGTATTGCACAACAACATTTAAGCCCTTATGCAAGCGGAGGTTTTAGTGTATCATATATTTCATTTGGTACTTTATTTAAAAGCAGCGATCCTAATGAAGTATCGCAAACATTTAAAAATTTTGAAGCCAACCGTATTATTGTTTCGCAACGTGTTGCAGCATTAAACCCTTATTACAGTGGCGGTACAACTGCAGATGGTTTTGCAAAAGGTTATGGCAGATACTCGCAAGATGTTTTAATACCTTCATTCTTGGCAGCATACACTGGCAAAAGTGCAAAAGATATTTCTTTAATTGGGCAAAGCAATGGAAACATTAAATCAAATCCGTTTAGCGGTATTCTTCCCAAACCCAATTGGAGAGTAACTTATACAGGATTAACAAAAATTCCTGCATTGCAAAAAATATTTTCTTCTATAAATATTACACATGCTTATTCGGGTACATTAAGTATGAATAGTTATACAAGTGCATTGTTGTATAGTGATCCTTTTAAATTTGGTGCACCCGGATTTATTGATACAGTTAGCGGAAATTATATTCCTTTTTATTTAGTACCGAACATTACTATTAGTGAAGGTTTTACACCATTAATTGGTATTGATGTTACTACAACCAAACAATTAAATTTAAAATTTGAATATAGAAAAAGTAGGCAATTAAGTTTAAGTTTAATTGATTATCAATTAAGCCAAACATTAAGTACAGAGTGGATTACAGGCTTTACTTGGCGTAAACGTGGATTGAATTTGCCATTTAGGTTACCCGGAATGAAAAACAAAAAATTACAAAATGATTTAAGTGTAAAATTAGATTTAGGCTTTAGAGATGATGCTACCAGCAACAGCCGATTAGACCAAAGTAATGCATATGGAACAGGCGGGCAAAAAGTAATTACTATACAACCATCTATTGATTATGTATTAAATAACAGGTTAAATATTAAATTTTATTTTTATCAGCAAAGAGTAACGCCATACATTTCAACTTCTGCACCAACTATAGTTACAAGAGCGGGTTTACAATTTAGAATTTCGTTAGCACCATAATTATTTTTTTGTAGAAAAAAATAATAGTGTGTTATTAAATTAAATGCGTTACGCTTCTTTATTAAAATAAATGCCATCTGCTTGTGCTGTGCACGTAACTACTAAATCGTTAATACAAACATTGCTTGGTAATGTGGCACAGTAATAAATAATATCTGCAATATTGTTGGCATCTAAAGGCTCAAAACCTTTGTAAGTAGCAGCAGCTTTTGCTTCATCTCCTTTAAAACGTACCAATGCAAATTCTGTATTGGCAGCACCCGGGTGTATTGCCGTAACTTTTATTTTGTGTTGAAGTAAATCAATTCTCATACTGTGCGATAGTGCATCAACAGCAGCTTTGGCAGCACAATACACATTGCCGTATTGATACATATTTTTTGCTGCCACAGAACCCATATTAATAATATGCCCTTTTTTATTGGCAATCATATAAGGTAATATGGCTTTAGAAACATATAATAATCCGTTTACATTTGTGTTAAGTATGGTTTCATAATCTTCTACCAAACCATTTTCAAAACTATCTCTTCCCCATGCACCACCGGCATTGTTATATAATACATCAATTTGTTTCCATTCATTAGGAATATTTTGTAAAGTATTAAAAACTTCTTCTTTATTTCTTACATCAAAAACAAGTGGTAGAATTTTTACTTTGTATGTTGATGTTAATGTTTGGGATAATTGTAATAATTTTTCTTTTCTTCTTCCTGTAATAATACAATGCCAACCATTGGCTGCAAACTTTTCTGCTGTTGCTTTTCCAAAGCCTGCAGTTGCACCTGTTATTAAAATAATCATTAAATGCGTTTTATTTAATCAATACAACAGTCCCTTTTCTAAAAACGGTTTTGCCAGTATAATCAATACCTTGTGCCATATAAATATAAGCACCAGCGGGCTGGTCTGTACTGTTTACTCTTCCATCCCAACCTTTACCAATTTCAGATGTACTGTATAATAATTGCCCCCATCTATTATATATTTTAAAATAATTTAATGTAACAATGCCAATAGGTATGGGTTTAAGTATATCATTCAGCCCATCGTTATTAGGTGTAAATGCTGATGGAACAAAAATATCCGGATCTGTTTTAAAAACTTTTACCCAAATATCATCTACACCATAACATCCTACAGAATCTAAAGTTGCTTTTACAATATAGCGAATGGAATCTGTTGTAGAGTTTAATAAGGCAATAGGGTAAGAAATATTTGGATTATCTAACCCTGTTGAAGGAGACCATAAGAACGATATGCCTGTAGTATCTGCAACGGTAGCATGTAATTGTAAGGGCTGATTAATAACAATACTTGTATCATTTCCTGCATTAACTGTAATGGGTTGAATAATTTTAACCGTAACTGTATCGCTAACAGATTTTGGACAACCAATAGTATCGGTAACTGTTATGATATATTTTGTTGTTTTACTGGGCCCTGCAATAGGGTTTAATGAATTGGCATTTAATAAAGTGTTAGCAGGCTTCCAATTAAATGATGAACCTATAATAGTTGCATTTAATTGTACTCTGTTTCCAAAACATAAAATAGTATCACCAGTTGCAGCAACAGCAGGGTAAGGAGCTACTTTTATTAATACAGAATCTTTATCTTGGCATTTACCCAAATTAGCAGTTACATAATATCTTGTTGTTACAAGTGGTTGAATTAGTGGATGCTTTACACTATCTACAAACACACCTGTTGAGGCAATCCATTTATAACTAAGGGCATGGCTTGTAGGGTTTAATCTAATAGTATCGGTTTTACAAATTCCGGTATCTCTTCCTGCATCTACTTTTATAAATTGCAAAACATTTACTGTAATAGAATCTTCATTAATACATCCGTTATTATTTACGGTAACATGATAAACTGTTGTATCTGTTGGATATACCAATGGTGTTGCCGAAGTTGGATTTATAATTCTTGAAGCGGGTGTCCATGTAATAACACCGCCATTTGTATTGGCAATTAATGGTAAGGTATCTATGCTGCAAATTAATGTATCATGAAACGGTAAACTTAAACTGGGCTTATCGTTTACGGTTAATGTTTTTGTTACAACATCTACACAACCTTTACTGTTAGCAACGGTTAGCGTTATAGTTTTATTTCCCGAGACTGCATATAAATGTGATGGGTTTTGAATAGAAGTAGTATCTAATGTTCCTGATGAAGGATCTCCAAAACTCCAACTCCAATTATTTACTACACCGTATTTTGTATAAGTTAAATCTTTAAATAAATAAGGGTTCAAATAACAATTTCCTGTAATACTAAAATCCGGAGTAAAGCCAGGAAATACACGTACTGAAGCTGTTGTAGAATCTTGGCAGCCACCCGAAGCAGTAACTTTTAATTTCATTACATACACACCTGTATCGTGATAAGTATAAGTAGGTGTTGGGTTAGAAGAAGTATCTGTAGTATAATTTGTTTCACCAAAATCCCATGCATAAGAAATAATATTTGATGATGTGCTTTCATTTTGAAAACTCATTGTAAAACCATTACAAGTAATGTAAGATGCTTTTAATGAGGCTGCCGAAACTGAACAGTTTGCAACGGTAATATGAATTTCTTTTTTTGTTGTTCCTATTAAAATACCATTTCTATATTCATAAGCACAAACAGCTATCACATAATCTCCGGTAGTTGAAGGGGCTACGCCCGATATAATGCCTGTAACAGGATTAATAGTTACAGCACTACCCAAGGGCATGCTTCCGTTATAACCACCATTATACGGTACAGATGAAAACGGTGGAGCAGAAGGAGGATTGGGTTGAGAAGTTGAACTACTACCACCAATTAAGCCATTACAAAAACTGTAGCTTAAAGAATCTCCATCGGCATCGGTGGCACTAAAATCAAAAGTAAAATTAGATTTGTAACATACAACGGCTGTATCTTTTTGAGCAAATAAGGGGCTGCTGTTTTTAGAATAATCAATACTATTTATTGTTCCAGGTATTGTGTTTGTATAAGTAATACCCACTTGATCTGAATTTGATACATTAATTATATTGGCTATTCTGCAACATCTTTGTACTGCCAATGTATATCCATTAGCACTAAAAGGTAAATCAATAGTTGTAATGTATTTATCTATTCTGTAACAAACTGTTGGCGCCGGTGATAAGCAAGGATTAAAACTTGTTTTATTTAGCATATCGGTTGCTGTTTTGGCAACCGTTATTGTATTCAATAAATTGTTGGTTACTGCATCAAAAACTCCTAAATATACAGTAGCATCTATTTGTAAACCAGTAGATGTACAAAGTAAATATTGATTTATTGTAATAGTATATTTATTTGTTTTGTTTACGCTATCTGTACTAATATATTGATAAGAAATCCAACCTCCTTTTAAATGTGCAGCATAACCTATACGAATAAAAAATAATACTACTATTAATAACAAAACTTTTTTCATGCAATTAATCCTACAATTCAATTTAATAATTTCAGTTGGTGAAGATAACTAACAATGCAACAATTAATTTGCCACTTATGTATTTAAGTGCCGTATAATTTTTTTAGAATGGAAATATTATTTTCTTATCGTATTAAAACAGAAGTTCCTTTTCTAAAAACTTTTTTGCCATTGTAATCTGTGCCTTCTGTTATATAAACATAAGTGCCACTTGGTTGTGCTGTTCCGCTTACATTTCCATCCCAACCTTTACCAATTTCAGAAGTGTTGTATAATAATTTCCCCCAACGGTTGTATATGCTAAAATAATTTAATGTAACAATGCCAACAGTTATAGGTTTTAATATATCATTCAACCCATCGTTATTAGGTGTGAATGCCGATGGAACAAATATTTCGGGGCCGGTTTTAAAAATTCTAACTAAAACAGAAGCTTCGCCATAACAACCAAAAGGGTTTAGTGTTGCCCTAACAGTATATTTAATAACAGAATCGAATGTTGCACTTATTAAAGCAATAGGGTTTGAAATATTTGCATTATTTAAATTTGTTGCGGGAGACCAATTATATACCATTGCAGAAGAATCTGAAACAGTAGCGTTTAATTGCAAAGGTTGGTTTATTACAATAGCTGTATCGTTACCTGCACTTACTGTAATGGGCGGGATAACTTTTACATAAAAAGTATCATTCCAAATATTAGGGCAATCTTTATTTGTTATTGATAATACATAACTGGTAGTTTTTGAAGGTGCAACTCTTGCATTAATAGTTGCAGGTAATTGATTTACCAGCCCATTGCTTGCATCATAAACCGTATTACTACTCCATTTATAATTAGAACCAATTGTAACATTTGCATTTAATGTAGCAGCAGTACCAAAACAAATAACAGAACTATCAGGAAAAATATTTGCTACCGGAAACGGAGAATTATAAAAATTAATGGAAGCAACTTTACTGGTATCTGTTGGGCAAACTCCGCTTTGTACAATTGTTCTGTATTTTATGGTAGAAGAAATTCCTAATACTTCATAACTGTTATTAGTGTTGGTAGGTGTAACATTATTCCACACAGTACTATCGTATGAGTATTGCCAATTTAAAACTCCGCCATTTGAATTTTGTAATTGAAGTGTTGTGTTTTGATTTTGCCCTAAACATATTGGAAGTAATGATGGATAAATTTCTCCGCCAACTGTTTTTGTATTAACTGTTATTAAAACACTGTTGGTAGAATCTATACTGCATTGTGTTCCTTTTTGTACAATGGCTTTGTATAGTGTTGAGTTGTTTAAATTTTGTGCAGCGTATGTATTAAAAGTATTATTAATATCATTCCAACTCTTTCCATTATCTGTAGAGCTAACCCATTTTAATATATTACCATCATTACCCGTTAAAATAATATTTGAATTATTTATTCCTTCACAAACTATATTGTTTCCGTTTAATGTGCCTGCTATTGTTGGAGAACTTGTAGTTACAAATAATGTTGAAGATAAATCTGCACAAGAATTGGTAGCTCTTGCTGTTATATTGCCTGATTGATTTCCTGATTTTACTGTAATAATATTTGTATTACTTCCTGAAACTATTGTCCATCCTGCAGGAACCGTCCATGCATAAGTTGCACCATCTAACGATGGAATTGAAAATGTTGTTATACCATTTTCGCAAACTTGCGGTAAACCACTAATGGTTAAACCGCTACATTCACTTCGCACAGCAAAATAGGCATAAGCAAAATGCCCTTTAGGTACACAGTTTTCGGCAGTAAAAACCAATCTTACTTTTTGCCCTCTGTAAGCAGTTAAATCAAAAGTAACTTCTGTCCAGTTTTTTGTCCATATTCTGTAAGCGTTGGCATTATTACCTCCTACGTTAGGAGATGGTGCATTGCTTGGTACAAAACCATTTTGAATAGCAGTGTTTTGATCTAAACTTCCATTAATGGTTGGAAGAAAATATTTTGTAGAAGCACATTGTATTATTCCTGCATCGGTATATAAAGTTGCAGATGCTAAAGGTTGTTGTGAAGATTCATGATTTCCATTTTCTAAAACCATTGCATAAGCATAAGTCATTGTGTACGGACCAACACCCGCAGGAACATTTATTTCATATCCAATACCTCTAAATAAACCACCTTGCGGAGAGCTGATAGAAGTAGAACCTAATACAACAGCATACTTATAATTATAACCGTTAATGGTAGGTATGGTTTGAAAATGACCAAATGCATCAAGGCTATTGGTTGTTAATACATTTACACCTTGCCCACCAGATAACATATACTCAGGTAAACTAACAGTATTAACTGTGCCTAACGGAAAAGATGCGGTACTATCATAATCTTGTTGGGCTGCTGCAACTCTATTAGTGTTTTGTTTAAAAATACCGGTATATGCAGACCAGTGATTTAATGCACCATTAGAAAAATTAATATTTACAGGACAAGTTTGAACTTGTGCATAAGAAAGTTTTACCAATAATAGTAACGGTAATAATAGTAATAAATATAATAAAACAGGTTTCAGCATAATGCTATAACTGTAAGATATTTTATTAACTTAAATTGTTTGAATGAAATTTACTAAAAATTGGTTAAGATTTTCTGCTGCTTCCCACATGCCCATGTGCCCAATATTTTCAAGTATATGAATATACGCATTTAATGGTAGTTGAGATTGTTGTAATACATCATTCATTGGGGCTGCAACATCTTCAGTACCAATAATAAATAAAACAGGTAGTAAAGTATTTTTTAAAACAGAAGTTTTATCTGCTCTGTTCATCATTGCTTTATAATATTGTTGTAATGCTTTGGTTGAAAATTTTCTTCCTTCTTCAATAAGCATTGCAATTTTTTCGGGATAATTTTTTTTAAAATTTTGAGAGAATAAATTTGGAATAGTATTTTTTAAAAAAGCATAACCACCATATTCTTCCATCATTTCAATACCACGCAAACGATTTTGTTTTTTTTCTTCGCTATCTGCAAATGCTGTTGAATGTACTAAGCCAAAACCTTTTAAATATTGCGGAAACATTTCGGCAAAAGATAAAGTTATATAACCACCCATACTATGCCCAAGCATTATGCAAGATTGAATATTTTCTTGTTTAAACAAAGCATGAATACATTTTGCATAATCATCAATTGTAATATCTCCATTTTCTTCATTTAATATTTCAGAATTTCCGCTTCCGGGTAAATTAGGAATAATAAGTTGGCAGTAATTTTTAAGAAAATTTATTTGTTGATTGAAGATGTTATTGTCTTCTCCAAAGCCATGCAGTAACACAACAGTTTTCCCTTTGCCTTCAACTCGGTAAAAAATAGTTGATTGGTTGTATTTAAAATGTTTTATCATTTTTTGTTGGTGATAAATCTTACACTCATATTCAACAACAAAATTACAATAGGCAATAATGCAATGTTTAATTGTTGCGGGAGCATGCTCCACATAACTATTGTAATGGCACTAATAAATGCAATTGCATAAAAATATTTTATTAGCCAATTAGGTTTTTTAAAAACTGCAAATGCTGCAATAATATTGGTTGGTAATGCCCACAATAAATTATAATTAGCTGCACAAGCTTTGTGGTCTGTACAAAACATCATAAATAAAATTACTAAACCCAATAAGCCTGTAATGTATAACAATATTGAGTCTGAAATAATGGTAATTTTTTTTAATATTTTATTTTTTGAAAAAGAAATAACCAATAATATTAATGATATACTGCCAATTAAATATAACGGATAATGTTTGTTGTTTGTTTCTGTAATAGGCTCTGCAACATTTAATAAAGTTTTTTTATTGCTTATTAATTTGGTTGATGTATTAACAGAGCTATCAACTGCTTTTAATAAATAATCGGGCAAAAAAAGGCTTTCGTAAATATTTACTTTTTTATCTGTTGGGCTGCCCAATAAAATATCAATACCTAATTTACTCCAACACATATTCATGCTGTCTAAATAAACATGAATCATGTTTCTGAATGTTGTTTGTGCAGGCACTAATGGTTTTGCAATGGTTAAATTTGCTTGCTTTGTTAAAATATCTCTTATGCGTGTGGTGCAATTATCATAAAAAAAATCGTATTTATAATAACGATTATTGCCTATTAAATTTTGTTGAAGAAAAGAAATAATGTTTTGCTTTTGTAAAGCTGTAAGTTTTAATTCTTGCTCATACACATTTCTTTTTTCTAATGTGTAACCGTATAAAAATTCGGGTAGTGATTCGTAAGCTAATGCATAATCTAATTTACCTCTGGTAAACTTTAAATAGAAATTGGGTTCTTCAAAATTAAAAGTGCCGTAATTATAAACTATATCGGAATGATTAACGCTATCGGTTATTCTTAATGCTGTATGCCCAAATACTGCATACAAATCTGCACCGGGCGAGCAGGTTAATAAACTTATACGAATATGCGATGAATCTGTTTGTGCAAACAGTTTAGTATTTAAAATTGAAAGATTAAAAATTACTATAATAATTGCAACAAGTTTTTTCATGCGGGAAAGGTCGGGAATAATTTTTATTTTGAATAATTGTGAAAATAATATTGTTGATTAAATAATAGAATGTACAAGTGTGCGACGCAACAGTTGATGACATGAAATACTAAAGTTGGGAGCATAAAAAAAATCCCGCAATAATTTTTGCAGGATTAATTTTTATTAAGCTGTTTTTGTAAATGCCCATTTAATCATTTCTTTCCATGTTATTTTTTTACCATACATTAAAATGCCTGTTCGGTATATTTTTCCGGCAAGCCATGTGGTAAATAAAAAACCAAGTATTAAAATAATTATGCTTACGCCTAATTGCCAATAAGGTACGGTTGATGGTACACCAAATGCAATGCGTGCCATCATTACAATTGGTGAACTGAATGGTACAATGCCTGCCCAAACTGCTAATGAACTATCGGGCGATTGTATAACACTTGTCATTATAAAAAATGAAAATATAATAGGCATTGTTATTGGTAATGTAAGGCTTTGCGATGTTTGTAAATCTTCTACCACGCTGCCAACTGCTGCAAATAGTGCAGCGTAAAATAAATAACCGCCAATAAAATAAAAAATAAAACAACTTATTATTAAACTCCAATTGGCAGTACCTAAAGTATGTTTTACATTATATAAATTTTGTGCAGCATCGCTTGCTTGCATTGCACTTGCACCGGGCATTACGCCACCATTTTGTTGTAATGTTTTAACTTGTTCTAATGTTTCGTGTGGAATAAAAGTTTGTGCAACAGATAATAAAGTAAATATTAAAACTACCCATAATAAAAATTGTGTAATGCCTACTGCACCAATGCCAATTATTTTGCCTGCCATTAGTTGAAAGGGTCTAACACTACTAACAATTACTTCTGCAATGCGGTTTGTTTTTTCTTCCATTACACCGCGTAAAACCATCATTCCATAAACAATCATTGTTATATAAATTAATATACCGCAACCATAACCAATGCCGTATGCTAAGCCTTCGTTACTTTCTTTAACACTTGTACCGGCTTGTTGTTCTGTTTTTAATTTTGCAAATTGTGATTGACTGTGAATAGAATCTAACATGGTTTTTGTAATGCCATTGTCTTGCAAATTTTTATCTTCAATTGCTGTGTTAATTCTTTCTTCAATTTTTTCTTGTACAATTAATCCAATACTTTTTTTAGAACGAAGTATATAAGTTGTTTTTTCTGTGCCGTTAAATTTTGGTATTAATAAAATATCGCTATAACCTTTGGCTATATAGTTAGTAGTATCAACACCTTCGGGAAATTCAAAAATTAAATCGTTTGAATTTTTTAGGTTGGTTTTAAAAAATCCGTTTTCATCAATCACCGCAATTTTGTGTGCTGTTTTTTCTTGTATAGAAAAATAAGTTGCACCTGCAATCATAACTACAAACAATAACGGCGTTAAAAGTGTGGTAAGAATAAATGTTTTATTTTTTACTCTGGATAAATATTCTCTTTGAATTATTAATAATATTTTGTTCATATAACAAGATGAGTTTGTAAAGTAGATTTATATTTTTTGAAATGCTCTTGTAGTGGCTTTGGTGCCTTCAACCAACTGAATAAAAATATCGTTTAAAGAAGGTAGTATTTCGTTAAAAGATTCTATGGTTAAATTTTGTTGAATTAAATATTGCAATACATCGTTGCTTTTATAACCGCTGTTAATTTTTACGGTTAGTGCATTGGCTTTTTGTTCAATTACTTCAAATGCAGAACTGTTAAGGCTTGCAGGTACTTCGTATAATTTAACTCCAAACTTATTTTCTTTAAATTGTTGTTTTACATCGTTTACAGAGCCATCTAAAATTTTCTTTCCAAGATTTACTAAAACAATATGATCACATATTTCTTCTACTTGTTCCATCCTGTGTGTACTAAATATTACAGTGCTTCCTCTTTGTGCCAAACCGTAAATTTCATCTTTAATTAAATTGGCGTTTATGGGGTCTAATCCGCTAAAAGGTTCATCTAAAATTATTAATTTGGGTTCGTGTAAAACGGTGGTAACAAATTGTAATTTTTGACTCATGCCTTTACTTAAATCTTCTACTTTTTTGTTCCACCAACTTTGCATTTCAAGGCGTTGAAACCAGAATTTTATTTTTCCCATTGCTTCTGATTTGCTTAAACCTTTTAGTTGGGCTAAATACATTGCTTGCTCACCAATTTTCATTTTTTTATACAAGCCACGTTCTTCGGGCATGTAACCAATTTTAGAAATATCGTTTAGGGGGTCAAACTTTTTTCCGTCAAAAATTATTTCACCACTATCGGCAAAAAATATTCCAGTAATCATTCTTAATAAAGTGGTTTTACCTGCTCCGTTTGGACCAAGCAAACCAAAAATGCTTCCCTTGTTTATGTTAAAACTAATATCATCTACAGCTTTTTGTGTAGCATAATATTTTTTTAGGTTATGTAATTCTAAAATAGTGTTCATGTGTTTTTTTGTTTGAAGAATAACAACTGTTAGTTTAAAATTGAAAATATTACAAAATGGCTAACAAATTTTAATAAGTTTTATAAAAGGGGGAAATATGTTAGTATTATTTTAAAAGTAATTTTTCAAAACGTTTTAAATCGTTTAATTCATTGGTGGTTAATTGTTCGTTTTTATTAATTTTTGTTTGAAGTAATAAAACTTGTTTGTGCTGCGGATATTTTAATAAAATGGCAGCAATAGTATTATTTATATTTTCATTTTTTTGAAATAAAGGTTTACCTGCTTGGGCAGGAGTTTTATCTCTGGTGGGCATTTTTAAAATGGTAGCTTCTAAAGTTGCCAACCAATTGGCAGGCATATCTTTTACTTTTATTGCTTTTTGATGCAAGCCTTGCAATTGCTTTTTACTTAAACTTCCTCTTTCTTCATATTGGTGCATTAAACTCATAACAAACAACGCATCGGGATTGTGTTGATAGCAGGCATCTAAAATTTTATCAATAATATCTAACTTGGTTTTATTCATAATGCAATTATTCAACCATCAAACCATCTTTCATGTGTAAGGTTCTGCTGCTTAAAGCTGCTAATTCTTGGTTATGTGTTACAATTAAAAAAGTTTGTTGCAATTCGTTTTTCAGTTGTACAAATAATTGATGCAATTCTTTAGCATGTTTGCTGTCTAAATTCCCTGTAGGTTCATCTGCAAATACTATTGAGGGTTTATTTATTAAAGCTCTTGCAACTGCAACGCGTTGTTGTTCGCCTCCGCTTAATTGTTGTGGTTTATTTTCTAATCTGTTTTTTAAACCTAAGAGTTCTAAAAGTTTTTCGGCTTCTTGTTTTACTTCTTGTTTTTTTCTGTTAGCAATCCAACCCGGAATACAAACATTTTCTAATGCTGTAAACTCTGGCAATAAATGATGAAACTGAAAAACAAAACCAATATGTTTATTTCTGAAAGATGCTAATGCTTTTCCTTTTAATAAATGAATGGGTTGATTGTTAAGAAATATTTCTCCTTTATCGGCTTTATCTAATGTTCCTAAAATATGTAATAACGTGCTTTTACCTGCACCTGATGAGCCAACTATAGAAACAATTTCACCTTTGTTTATGGCAATATCAACACCTTTTAAAACATTTACTTCTCCGTAACTTTTATAAATATTTAATGCCTTTAGCATATTGTTTAATTCTTTGTAAACATACAAAAGCAGGTTTGTATGGCAATTATAGGTTTAAAATATTTTAAGTGTATAAAAACTGCAATTTGGTAGTTTAAATTATACGGCTACATTTGCAAAAATTTGAAATTATGTTTTGGAGTTTAGAATTGGCAAGTTATTTAGAAGAAGCTCCCTGGCCGGCAACAAAAGATGAATTGATAGATTATAGCATTAGAAGCGGTGCACCAATTGAAGTTGTTGAGAATTTGCAAGAGTTAGAAGATGACGGTGCAGAGGTATATGAAAGTATTGAAGATATTTGGCCCGATTATCCAAGTCAGGAAGATTTTATGTTTAATGAAGATGAATATTAATTGCTTCATTAAAAAAAAGATAATGCCCCGTATAATGCGGGGTTTTTTATTTTATGCAAATCTGCAATTCAAAATAGTATTTTTGATTATATGAATGAAAAAAGAAAAATTATTAACGATCCTGTTTATGGATTTATAACCATTAACCACCCGTTATTATTTAAAATAATTGCACACCCTTATTACCAACGTTTACGCAGAATACACCAAATGGCATTGGCTTATTTAGTGTATCCCGGTGCAGTACATACACGTTTGCATCATTCGCTCGGAGCGTATCATTTAATGTGCAATGCATTAACAGAATTAAAAGCAAAAGGTGTTGAAATAACAGACGATGAATCTCTTGCTGCCAAAGCCGCTATTTTATTGCATGATGTAGGGCATGGTCCATTTTCTCATGCATTAGAAAATAAATTATTAAAAGGAGTGCATCACGAAGAATTGAGTTTGCAAATTATGTATGCAATGAATAATGATTTGAACGGTGCATTAACTATGGCAATAGACATCTTCACTAATAAACATCCTAAAATTTTTTTACACCAATTAGTTAGCGGACAGTTAGATGTTGATAGAATGGATTATTTAACAAGAGATAGTTTTTTTACAGGTGTTAGCGAAGGTGTTATTGGTTACGATAGAATTTTAAAAATGCTTGTGGTGCATAACGGAGAATTAATGGTTGAAGAAAAAGGTATTTATAGTATTGAAAAATTTTTAGTGGCACGCAGGCAAATGTATTGGCAAGTGTATTTACATAAAACAGTTTTAGCTGCCGAAAAAATGTTGGTAAACGTTTTAAAAAGAGTAAGATTTTTAATTGAAAAAAATGATGATAGCTTGCAAACCGGTACTGCTATTGATTATTTTTTAAATGATTTTAACGGAATTATTACGCAAGAAGTATTAAATAATTTTTGCATGTTAGATGATATTGACATTTCTTTCGCCATAAAAAAATGGAGCCGAAATGCCGATAAAGTATTAAATGAATTATGCAATAGATTACTAAACAGAAAATTGCTAAAAATTAAAATACAGTCAGATGAATTTGATAATAATTTTCTTCAACAAAAAATAAAAGAAACAGCAACGCAATTAAATATAACAGAACAAGAAGCAACTTATTTTACTTTTACAGGAGAAGCAGTAAATACTTTATATAAAACCGAAGATGAAAAAATAAATATTTTGTTTAAAGATGGAACGGTAAAAAATATTTCTGCTATTGATGATGCCCTCATTCATCAAACCATTTCTTCGCCGGTTAAGAAATTTTATATTTGTTCGTTGTAGTTATATTGTTAATATTTTTATTGGTTCTTACCACAGTAATTTTACAAATTTGCCATGTTTAAATAATATAAACATAAGTTTGCTAATTGCTTGAAACCCTAAGTGAACTGATTATGACATTTACCGCACAACAAATTGCTTTGCTTATTAATGCAAAAATTGAAGGAGATGAAACTGCTGCCGTAGCCTCATTCGGTAAAATTGAAGAAGCCAAAAACGGCCAGTTGGCATTTTTAGCAAACCCAAAATATGAAGAGCATCTTTACACAACACAAGCATCAATTATAATTATTAATGAAAATCTTGAGTTGAAGCAAAAAATAAATGCAACACTTTTACGTGTTCCAGATGCGTATGTTGCTTTTGCTGGTTTATTAAGTAAATATCAAGAAATAGTTACACAACAATTAGCAGGTATTCAAGAACCATCTTTTATTGCTAAAACAGTAAAAATGGGCGAACAAGTTTTTATTGCAGCTTTTGTTTATTTAAGTGAAAATGTTTTAATAGCTAATAATGTAAAAATATTTGCAGGTGCTTTTGTTGGCAACAATGTAAAAATTGGCAACAATGTAATTATACATGCAGGTGTAAAAATTTATAACGATTGCGTTATTGGAAATAATGTAACCATTCATGCAGGAACCGTAATTGGTAGTGATGGTTTTGGATTTGCTCCGCTGGCAGATGGAACATTTAAAAAAGTACCACAAATAGGAAATGTAGTTGTTGAAGATAATGTTGAAATAGGAGCTAACACAACTATTGATAGAGCCACTATTGGTTCTACCATTATTAAAGCAGGAGCCAAATTAGATAACCTTATACAAATTGCACATAATGTTGAAGTAGGCGGCAACACTGTAATTGCAGCACAAAGTGGTATTAGTGGTAGCACCAAATTAGGCAACAATGTTATGGTTGGCGGGCAAGTAGGGATTGTAGGCCATATAAGCATTGCAGACGGAAGTAAAATAAATGCACAAAGCGGTGTAACAAAATCAATTAAAGAAAAAAATACAGCCGTTACCGGTTCTCCGGCTTATGATTATACTGCTTCTTTAAGAAGCCAAGTTGCTTCTCGCAACTTACCCGATTTAGAAAAACGTGTAAAAGAATTAGAAAAATTAGTTCAGCAATTACTGTCTGAAAAAGTTTAGTATTAAAAATATTTTAATATTTACTTTAAGAAAACATTCTGCAAATTTTGCACTTGCAGAATGTTAAGTATATTTTTTAACTAACCACTGCACCTTCTTTTATCTCATCATTTGCATTTATAATTATACGTTCACCTTCTTGCAATAAACCTGTAACTGCTGCTTTGCCGTTTGCTTCATTAATTGTAGTAACATCAACCTTTACAACTTTATTATTTCTTACTGCCAAAACATATTTGCGTTGTGTAGAAGTTACAATTGCCGAAGCAGGCACCACTAAAGAAGGCTCGTTGCCGTTAGATTTTACAATAACATCTGCATACATACCTGGTGTAAGTGTACCATCATTTTGAACATCTGCTTCAACTCTTTCAAAACGATATTGTGTATTTACATTATCAGATTTTCTGCTTATTACTGCACTCATTTTTTTATTGTTTAAAGCAGTTATGTAAAACGTTACAGAATCTTTTTCTTTAAGTGTAGAAAAATTTTCAGGCAAATCAATCAATAATCTTAAATGGTTTATTTGCTTTAATTCTAACATAGGTTTATCTTTTAAAGTTGCACTTGCCAATGCACCTTCATGTGTATTTCTTTCGGTAATAACGCCGTTAAAAGGAGCTGTAATGTTTAAATAAGCAATCATTGTTTGTTGCATTTGCCAATTGGCTTTTTCTTGTTGGCATAAAATACTATCTTCTTCAACTTTAGATTTTGCAATTGATAAATCTAATGGAGATACGGCTCCTGCTGTTTTAGAAGCTTGAAATAAACGTTCGTAATTTTCTTTCACAATAAGAAAATCAACTTTTGCTTTAGTATATTTTTCTTTTGCTTGAACACTTGCTTGTTCTAACTCTGGTGCCTCTAACGTCATTAACAACTGACCCGTTTTTACAGAAGAACCAATATCAACATATACTTTTTTTACATATCCGTTTACTTTAGGAAAAATACTTATTTCTCTGTACGCTGCTAATTGAGCCGGAAGTTTAATGGTTGAAGATAAATTTTCTTTAGTAACGGTTGCAAATGTATAATGAGGAGTGGCAGGCGTTTGTACTGCTTTCTGTTCATTATCATGTTTATCAGAACACGATAGTAAAATAAATGCAAGAAAGAAAATTTTTACAATTGCGATATTTCTATACTTTATCATTTTAAATGTATTATAATTTATAAATTAATTTATTTGTTAATATCATCTTCGGGTAATAATGAAACCGAATTAAAAGATGTTTTTTGTTGTATCCAACCATATACTAACGGCACAATAAATAAGGCTGCAAATGTTGATGCAATTAAACCGCCAATTACTGCACGCCCTAATGGTGCAGATTGATCTCCCGATTCTCCTATGCCACTTGCCATTGGTATCATTCCTGCAATCATGGCAAGGCTTGTCATTAATATTGGTCTTAATCTTATACCTGCTGCTACACTTGCTGCTTTAAACGGATCTCTGTATTCTAATCTTAATGCTTCTGCATTTGTTACAATTAAAATTGCGTTTGCAACAGAAATTCCAACAGACATAATAATGCCCATATATGATTGAAGATTTAATGTTGAATGTGTTGCAAGTAATAATAACATTGAACCTAACAGTACTGCAGGTACGGTTGATAAAACTGAAACCGATAATCCGAAAGATTGATAGTTGGCTGCCAGCAACAATAATATGACAATGATAGCTGCAATTAAACCACTTTGCAAAGAGCCTAATGTTTCGGTTAGTAATGATGACATACCTTTCATTTCTATTATAGTTCCTGTTGGTGGTTTTCCTAATCCATCAATTGTTTTTTGAACGGCTTGTGTAGCTGCTCCTAAATCTTTTTTATAAATGTTGGCACTTACGGTTACAAATCTTCTTGGTCCACTTCTATCATACTCACCGGGTAAAGTATCGGTTGCAATAGTTGCTACATCTGAAAGAATTGGCCTTGCCTGACCTTTTACTAACGGAATAGATTGCAGTTGTTGCATTGAATTCATAATATATTCAGGAACTTGTACTTGCACCTGATAAGTGTATGCAACACGTTTATCTAACCATTGATTTTTTTCTGTAAACCTACTTGATGAAGTGGCATCTGTAATACTTCTTGCTACATCATTTAATTTTAAACCCATTTGTGCTAATCTATATCTATCAATGGTAATATTAATTACAGGAAATGCTTGTGGTTGTGCTATTTGTACATCTCGTAAATAATCTTTTTGTTGTAATTGATTAACAAGTTTAGTAGCAACAGATTTTATATCGGTATAATTTTTTCCTGCAATTCTTACTTCAATAGGTGTTGCTGCACCTTGTGCCATTATTTTTTCTGTTAATTCAATAGGCTCAAACGATAATCTCAACTGAGGGTATTTAGATAGTATATTTTTCCTTAATATATCTTTTAATTCATCCATGTTTGCTTTATAATCTTCATTCAGTTTTATTTGCATAACAGCTTCGTTAGTGCCGCTATTAAATACATATAAATTACTGCTGCCATAACTGCTGGGCACAATTCCAACATAACCGGAACTAACTTCAATGTTTTTATGTACGGTAGAATCAATAATACTCAACACATCTTTTGCTGTGTTTTCTGTTACTTCTAACCTTGTTCCATCTGGCTCTTTTATTCTTAATTGAATTTGACCAACATTGTTTTTAGGTAATAAATCTTTCCCAATTACTACAAAACAAAATCCTGCTAAAGCCAGTATGGCTAATAAGTAAATACTTACAATCCATTTTCTTTTAGGCATCCAATTATTTAATTTTTTTTCTAAACTTACTTTTAGTTTTTGGAAGAAATTATTTTCTTCATTATGTTTTTCATCTTGTTTGGTATGCACATTTACTTCTGTTATTTCTTTACTATCTAATGCCATACCTGCATGTGCATGAAACGCTTTGTGTTTATAATGAAACATATTTTCTTTTAATAACCAAACAGACAAAATAGGAACTAAAGTTTGTGCTGCTATAAAAGAAATAATCATTGCAAATGCAATAGATAATGAAAGCGGAAGAAACATTGCTTTAGGTACACCATTCATTACAAACGATGGAGCAAACACTGCAAGAATACATAACAAAATTAGCAACAACGGGAACGATATTTCTGAGCAGGCATCTAATATTGCTTGCTTTTTTGTTTTACCCATTTCTAAATGTTGGTGTATGTTTTCTATAGTTACGGTGGCTTGGTCTACCAATATTCCAATGGCTAATGCTAAACCACTTAACGTCATTATATTAATTGTTTGCCCAAACATTTTTAAAAACAAAACAGCATTTAAAACTGCAACAGGAATTGTTATAATAACAATTAAACTGCTTCGCCAATCTTTTAAAAATAATAATACAACCAACCCTGTAAGTATGGCACCTAAAATTCCTTCCGTCATTAAACTTTTAGCTGCGTTCATTACAAAAACAGATTGGTCAAACTCATAACTTGCATGTACATCATCGGGTAATAAACTTTGCATTTCGGGCAACTTACCTTTAAGTGTTTGCACAACTTCCCATGTAGAAGCATCTGCTGTTTTAACAACGGGAATATAAATAGAACGTTTTCCGTTTACCAAAGCATAATCTACTGTTATGTCCGATGCATCGGCAACTTTTGCTACATCTCTAATAAATACGGTAGCATTATCTTTTGTTTTAATAGAAATATTTTCAAAATCTTGAACCTTATCTTCTAACGAATTAAGATTTGTAACATACATAATACTATCTACTCTTAAATTTCCCGAAGGGCTCATAATATTATTTTCTGCAATGGCACTTACAATTTCATCGGGAGAAATATTATAGGCTCTTAGTTTAGAAGGGTCTGCATTAATAACTACCGATCTTGAATTGGCACCAAAAGGCGGTGGTGCAGATAAACCTTGCACCGAAGCAAACATTGGCCTAATGCGAGTTGCAGCTAAATCGTAAATTTCTTTTAACGATTTTGTTTTGCTGCTTAATACTAATTCTCCTACCGGAAGTGAAGATGCATCGAACCGAATTACTTGCGGCGGTAATGCACCCGGTGGAAAAAATTTCATAGCTCTGTTTACTTGCAAAGCCACTTGTGCAGAGGCTTCGGCCATATTTGCACTTTCGTAAAAAGATAATTTAATTAATGTTAAGCCTTGAATGTTTTTGCTTTCAATATTTTTTATTCCGTTGATATATAAAAATTGATCTTGCATTCTGGTAGCAAAAAAACCTTCCATTTGTTGTGGCGACATTCCGCCGTACGATTCTATTACATAAATGGTTGGTAAGTTTAAACGAGGAAATATATCAATGGGAATTGTTTTTATTGCCAATATTGAGAACAACAGTAGGCCAATAAATAAAACCAAAATAGTTATTGGTCTTTTTAAAGCTGTTCTTACCATAAAAAATTATTTTATATTTTGTATAAATAAATCAAGGTTACCTGTTGCGGCTGCTTTGTTTAATTTAGCTGCATACCAATCACTCAATGTTTCAATATAATTTGTTTGCGAGCGGTATAAAACAAAGGCTGCATTTGTTAAATCTATTAATGTTATTAAACCTGCTTTGTATTGTGCTTGCTTTTGCAAATACACATCTTGTGCAGCATTTAATTGTATAGGTAACTCGGTTAAATTTTGTAAAGTTGTTTTAAGTGTTTCATCTGCTTGTAACGATGCAGATTGTAATGCTAATTTTTGTTGTTGCAATTCAAAATCACTTGCTTGTATTTCGTAACGGTTAATATTTAATTTATCTTTTTTATGAATACCATTAAATAAATTATAGGTAATGCCTACGCCAACTAAATAATTAAATCTTTGATATCCTAAACCGTTTGCTAAAGATTTATAATCATCATTATAAAAAATACTTGAACCTCTTGCCCAAGTTGTGGCACCTAATGTTACTTTAGGTAAATAACTTTTTTTAATTAATGTTTCGTTTGAAAGAAAAATATTTTTCTTCTTTGAATAAAAATCAATTAACGGATTTGAAACACTATCAAATAATAAATTAGGAAGAAACGAATTATTTAACGAAGTGTTTTGAAGCGTATCAATATTTATTTGAACTGATGAAATGCCTGTTAAATAAGCCAATTGTTGCTTTAAGGTTTCTATTCTTCCTAAAGTTTGGTTATAACTTATTTTGGTAGAAGACAGTTCTGCTTTTGCTAAAGAAGAATCGGCACCTGCTTTAATACCGCTTGCCGCTAAAGATTGTATAACCGTAAAAATAGTATTGTATCTATCTATATTTTGTTTATCAATTAAAAGCCTGTATTTGTTTTGCAATAAATTAAAATAAAGTTGGCACACTTGCAGTTTTATTTCGTATAACTGTTTTTCGTAATTTGACTTTTGAAAACTAACCAAACTTTCTGCTGCTTTAATTTTTGCATTGGTTAAACCAAAATTTGCTAATTCATATTCTCCGTATAAAATGCCAATATTACCCGTAACAGGTTGGTAATTATTATTGGCTCTAATACCACCCGATGCAGATGGAATAGTTATTATAGGCAAATAAGCACCTGCCGCCGAGTTATCTGTACCAATATTTATTTCATCGCTAATTTTTAGCTGAGGCAAGAATGAATGTTTAACATCTGTAACATTTGCCTGTACACTATTTATTATAGATTGCTGTTGTTTTAATAATGGTAAATATGCTTGAGAAGCGTTTACCAGTTGGTTTAAAGTGTAATAATGTTTTTGTGCTTGTAAATTATTTAATATTAAAAATATTGCACAAAACAAAACACACTTTCTTTGTAAGAAAGTTGTCATATTAAATTCTAAGGTTTAAAAAGAAATTTTTTTATTTGAGAATTTAAATAACAGCAGGTGGACCTCTTAAAGTTGTGGTATTAAATACAGTAGTATAAACTTCTTCTTTATAAAAAGAAAAATAATTTTCTATAAAAACTATTTCGGGAGCCGAAACTGTTGTAATACTTGCAGGAAGTGTTTCTGGCTGAAAACGTTTATTTAAACGAATATTTTTTTTAGGAGAATGATGTTGTTTTACAACTGA
Organism: Bacteroidota bacterium; assembly: GCA_018267725.1. Lineage (GTDB taxonomy): Bacteria > Bacteroidota > Bacteroidia > Chitinophagales > Chitinophagaceae > CW01. The sequence goes on along the minus strand of JAFDXY010000009.1, from coordinate 239,975 downwards.
AAAAGAGTGTTGTAAATTGCTATTTATTTCTTTTAATTGTGTATGATGTTTTTTTACAATAGCATTTGAAGTATCAAAATTGTAAATACATTGTACAATAAAAAAAGCAAGATATACAGTTGTGATAAATGTATAAAATGATGTTCTTTTTATAGCTGAATAGATATTCATTTCCACTTCAAAAGTATAAAAAATATTATTAATGATTTTTTATTTCTTGTTTTAGAAACTTAGCGGTGTAGCTATTTTTAGTTTTAATCATTTCTTCCGGAGTTCCTTCAAATAAAATTTTTCCACCACCATCGCCGCCTTCGGGGCCTAAATCAATAATATAATCTGCCATTTTAATTACATCTAAATTGTGTTCAATTATTAAAACGGTATTACCTCTATCAACTAATTTATTCACTACACTCATTAATAATTTTATATCTTGAAAGTGTAAACCTGTTGTGGGTTCATCTAAAATATAAAATGTTTTTCCTGTATCTTTTTTACCTAATTCGGTAGAAAGTTTAACACGCTGTGCCTCGCCACCACTAAGCGTTACAGCCGATTGACCCAATGTAATATAACCTAAACCAACTTCTTGCAATACTTTTATTTTCCTATACAACCAAGGAATTGTGTTAAAAAATTCACAAGCTTCATCAACAGTCATCTCTAAAACATCACTAATACTTTTTCCTTTATATCTTATTTCTAAAGTTTCTCTGTTGTAGCGTTTGCCATTACATTTTTCGCAGTGCACATACACATCGGGTAAAAAATTCATTTCAATAACACGCATGCCACCACCTTCGCAAACTTCACATCTACCTGTTTTTACATTGAAAGAAAACCTGCCCGCATTATAACCTCTAATTTTTGCTTCGGGCACACTTGCAAATAGTGTTCTTATTTCTGTAAAAAAACCACAATAGGTTGCAGGGTTACTTCGGGGCGTTCTTCCTATGGGGCTTTGATTTATTTCAATCACTTTATCAATATGCTCTAAACCCTTTACCTGCTTATATTCCATTGCCTGCATTTTACTTCCGTATGCATGTTGCGAGAGAATTGGATATAAAGTTTCATTAATTAAAGTTGATTTTCCACTACCGCTTACACCTGTAACAACAATTAATTTTCCTAAAGGAAATTTTACATCAACCTCTTTTAAATTATTTCCTTTTATACCTTTTAATTCAATAAATTTTCCGTTGCCTTTTCTTCTTTCTTCCGGAATTTCAAGTTTAGATTTTCCACTTAAATAATTTGCTGTTTCAGAATTTATTTTTAATACTTCTTTGGGCGTTCCTGCTGCAACAATTTGCCCGCCATACTTTCCTGCTTTAGGCCCAATATCAACTAAATGATCACTTGCCAACATAATATCTTTATCATGTTCAACCACTAAAACGCTATTGCCAATATCTCTCAAATTTTTTAATGCTTCAATTAATCTGTGATTATCTCTTTGGTGTAAACCAATACTTGGTTCATCTAAAATATAAGTAATGCCTTGTAGTTGAGAACCAATTTGTGTTGCTAAACGAATACGCTGAGACTCGCCACCACTAAGTGTTTTAGAAGGCCTGTTTAAAGAAAGATATGTTAAGCCAACGTTTAATAAAAATTGTAAGCGTTCTCTTATTTCTTTAATAATATCTTTTGCAATAATGTTTTGTTTGTTGCTTAATCTTTTTTCAATGCCATTAAACCATAACATTAATTTATCTAAATTCATATTACTTAATTCAGCAATATTTTTTTCATCAATCTTAAACCATAAACTTTCTTTTCTTAATCTGTTTCCGTTGCAGGCATAACAAGTTTCTAAACTCATATATTTTTCTACCCAAGTTCTTAAACCTTCATTACTGTTGGGAGAAATAAACCAACGTTTTAACATAGGAATAATTCCTTCATAACTGCCTGTGTATTCTAAAGGAATATTTTCATCATCCATCACTACATTTAATGTTGATGTAATATTTTTATCTCCGTATAATATTAAATCTAACTGTTGTTGTGGTAAATCTTTAATAGATTTCTCTAAATTAATTTTATGTTTTTTTGCAAACGCTGCAACTTGTTTATATACGCTGGCTTCTCTTTCTTCGCCTAATGCATGAATGCCGCCATCTTTTATGCTGATTGAATTATCGGGCAAAACCAAATTCATATCAATGCTATAAACGTTTCCTAAGCCTTTGCAAGTTGGGCAAGCTCCGTAAGGTGAGTTGAATGAAAATGCGTTGGGGCTTGGCTCTTCGTAACTAATGCCTGTATCAATACACATTAAATGTTTGGAATATTGAATTATTGAACCATCATCATTTAATAAAACAAACATTAAATCTTTTCCTAATTTCAAGCTCTGCTGCACACTTTGGCTTAAGCGAATTTTCATATCATTTGCAACAGCTAACCTATCAACAACAGTTTCTATATCATGAATTTTATATCTGTCCACCTGCATTTTTGCAACAATATCTTTTACTTCGCCATCTACTCTTACTTTTAAAAATCCTTTTTTTCTAATTTCTTCAAACAGCTCTCTGTAATGCCCTTTTCTTCCGCGAACAACAGGTGCTAATAATGAAATTTTTTCTCCTTTAAATTTTTTAAAAATATTTTCTACAATTTCTTCTTCGCTAAACTTCACCATTTTTTTTCCGGTATTATAACTGTATGCTTCACCAATTCTTGCAAAAAGTAAACGCATAAAATCGTACACTTCTGTAACAGTACCAACAGTTGAACGTGGATTTTTATTAGTAGTTTTTTGTTCAATAGAAATTACGGGAGATAGCCCTGTTATTTTATCAACATCAGGTCTTTCCATATCTCCAATAAATTGCCTTGCATACGCACCAAAACTTTCCATGTAACGGCGTTGCCCTTCGTTATAAATAGTATCAAATGCTAAAGAACTTTTTCCGCTGCCACTTACACCTGTAAAAACAACTAATTTATTTTTAGGAATAGATATATCAATATTTTTTAAATTATGCTCTCTTGCACCAAATACTTCAATTTGTTCATTTGTGTTTAAAGAAGCATCGCTCTTGTTTTCTCTCATTTTTCAAATGTAAATGAATAATGAACTTGTTTTCTTTCTGCAAAAAATATTAAGTATAAAATAAATTTTAGCAATAAATTTGATTAAACTTGTTGAATGGAGTTACAAAAAATATATAATGAAGATTGCCTTACAACAATGTCGGGAATGCCTGATAATTTTGTTGAATTTATTATTACATCACCGCCTTATGATGATTTAAGAAATTACAAGGGATACAAATTTGAATTCGAAAAAATTGCGTTTGAGTTATATCGTATTCTTAAAGTTGGTGGAGTATTAATTTGGGTTGTAGGCGATAAAACTGAAAATGGAAGTGAAACAGGAACAAGTTTTAAACAAGCCCTTTTCTTTAAAGAAAAAGTTGGGTTTAATATTCATGATACAATGATTTATTATAAAAACAATCCAATGCCAACAACAGGTGATAGATATCACCAACATTTTGAATATATGTTTGCCTTATCAAAAGGGTCTCCACAAACTTTTAATGCTATTAAAGAAGATACAAAATATAGAGGGATGGCTAATATGAAAAATAGAGGAGAAACGGGGAATTTAGATTATAAAAAAGTTGAAAGAACATCTGAAAAGAAAATAGGAAACGTTTTCTTTTATTCTATTGGTGGCGGAATTTCTACAAAAGACAAAATTGCCTATCAACATCCTGCAATATTCCCTGAACAATTGGTATATGATCAAATCATAACTTGGACAAACGAATCTGATTTAGTTTACGACCCTTTTATGGGAAGTGGCACTACAGCTAAAATTGCTTCACTTACTAATAGACGTTGGTTGGGTTCCGAAATTTCTAAAGATTATGTTGCAATAGCAGAACAAAGATTAAAAGAAAATTTTGCACAAAAATTATTTGTCAATGAATTTAATTAAACTTGGCTCTGCAACTGCTAAAAATGGCTTTAAAAATGAAGATGATATTGTTGAAAAATTTATTAATTGGAAAGTTGATTCTGATGCCCAATTGTGGTTGCAAATAATGCAGTATAATATTACCGACATTGAATTTGTGCATGCTGTAAAACTTAGTGGTTTTAAAACAGATATTCAAGTGCAGGTTACAGTTAAATTAAAGCAGGCATTTGATGTGCAAAACCTGCAAGTGAAATTAGTAAGTAACCCAAAAGGCTTTAATCAAATAGATAAAAGATGGGTAGATAAATATGTTGAAATGTGGAATATTCCTGACGGTGTAATTAAAATTCTAAAACATTATACCGGAGAATTAAAACCTATAATTGCCAATCCGAAAGATAAAAGAAGAATGTTTGCTAACGAATTTTCAAATGCAGAACAGCAGCTAATTATACAATGGATAACAAAAAATAAATCTTTAATAGTATCAGATATTTTAAAAGGAAGAGGACAATTTGCAGCAGAATGGATTTTAGTGGTACAAAAGATAAATGCAAATGCAAGGTGGGTTTTAAAACCAATGAATTTTTGTTTAAATTATTTTGGTAATGGCAATGTTGAAATTACAGAAAGAGGAAACTTTAAAATTGGTAAGATTACTATTCAAAGAAAAGGCGGAGATGGAGGAAGGATAACAGCTAATATGCTTCAATTTAAAATAAACCCGGCAGAATTATTTGAAATGTAATTGAATATGCACTTCATTTTTTTAAAATTAGTATAACATTTGTATAAAGCCCTGCTATGTTTAGTCTCTTTAAAAAAAATACTTCCATAAAAATTGTAAACAAAGTTTATTTAACCGAGGCAATAAAATGGAAAGCTTGTGCAGAAATGATAAAAACCAATGCTAACACAATTTTTATTACTTGGTTTGAAGAAACATATAATTCTTTAAATAATTTTTTAGAACAACAACAGCATAATGCAAAAGTTATTATGTATAGGCAAGCAACTAAAAACAATAGTGCTAATTATGTTTTTGCAGAGCATTATCCTTTATATGCAAAAGAAGAAGAATTGTTTAATAAACTTGGCTTAAATGAAATTGTTATAATGTGTTCTTTAGATGAAGCTTTTCTTAAACATTTTGGTAGCGATAAAATTATTTCTTTATTAGAAACATTAGGTATGAATAAAGATGAAGTTATTGAACATGAAATGATTTCTTCTTCAATAAAAAATGCACAAACAAAATTGGCAAAACAAGTTTTAATAGATAGTACTGCTAGAAGTCAGGCAGAATGGTTTAGAAAAAATTTAATATAACAATTTGCTGAAACCGTTGCAGATAAAGGGCTATATAAGATTTAAAAAATTAGTTTAATTTTTATTTGGTAGTTTAAAGTTTACACTATTACATTTGCAATGCTTACAAAACATAAGCAAGTTCTTTACAAAACAACTTATCAAGAAAGGCAGAGGGATTGGCCCGTTGAAGCCTTTGCAACCCTGATGAACTACTCATTCATCAGAAGGTGCAAACTCCATCACGTTAAAAGCGTGAAGAGATAAGTCAGAGTACAGTTTGATTTTTTTTGTGGCTAAACCACTTTATATACTTCAAGCTCATCTGACTTACCGGATGAGCTTTTTTTATTGCTCTACGGTAAGAAATTTTGATAACTGTTGCGTAAAACTCATTTAAAAATTTTAAAACAAAAATCAATGAGCAACGCCACAAAATTATTGCAAAGCATTCCGGTTGATGAATTAACAGGTGCATTGTCTGTACCCATTTATCAAACATCAACATTTGTGCAAGAAGCACCCGGAGTAAACAAAGGCTACGATTATTCAAGAACAAATAATCCTACAAGAGCCACATTAGAAAAAATTATTGCAGAATTAGAAAACGGAAAAATAGGTGCAGCTTTTGCAAGCGGATTAGCAGCTATTGATGCCGTAGTTAAGTTATTAAAAAGTGGAGATGAAATTATTGCAGTAGACGATATTTACGGAGGTGCTTACCGTTTGTTTACGCAAGTGTATGAGCAATACGGCATTACAATAAAATTTGTTGATGCAAGCAAACCTGAAAATATTTTTAATGCCATTTCTAATAAAACAAAATTAATTTGGATTGAAACACCAACTAACCCCACTTTAAAAATTGCAGACATTAGTGCTATAGCAAAAATTGCAAGAGCTAATGGCTGCTTGCTTTGCGTGGATAACACTTTTGCTTCGCCAGCCTTACAACAACCTATTACGTTGGGAGCTGATATTGTAGTGCATAGTGCAACAAAATATTTAGGCGGACATAGTGATGTTATTGCAGGCATTGTTGTTACTAAAGATGAAAATATTGGAGCAAGAATTAAATTTTTTCAAAACGCATGTGGTGCTGTGTTAGCACCGTTAGATAGTTGGTTGGTAATTAGAGGAATTGAAACTTTATTTTTAAGAGTAAAACAACATTGTGTTAATGCACAAATTATTGCAGAGTATTTAGAAACTCATCCGTTGGTTGATAAAGTTTTTTATCCGGGATTAAAATCTCATCCTAACCACAACATTGCAAAACAACAACAAAAAAATTTTGGAGGCGTTGTTTCTTTTTCATTAAAAAATGATTGTTTAAAGTTGGCTGAACAATTTGTATCGAACACGAAAATTTTTAAACTGGCAGAAAGTTTAGGCGGTGTAAAAAGTTTGATTAGCCATCCTGCAAACATGACGCATAAAAGTATTCCTGCTGAAAAGCGAGCAGCAGCGGGTGTTTCAGACAGTTTAATACGTTTAAGTGTTGGCATTGAAGAGGCAGATGATTTGATTAATGATTTAGAAAATGCATTTGAATATGTGCAATCTATTATTTGGAAAACAGAAAACCTTTTTCATGATTATGCAACAATAAAAGTTGAATAAAAAATAAAAAGCACAAGTGTGCGACGCAAGAAAAGCTGAATAGAATTACAAAAATTAAGTACAAAAAAATAATTAATAAAAAATAAAAATGGAAACACACAAACAATTAAACATTGGATTATTTGGATTTGGCGTAGTGGGCGAAGGTTTGTATAAAGTGTTGCAACAAACACCATCTTTAAAAGCAACAATAAAAAAAGTTTGTATAAAACAAGCTAACAAACAACGCAATGCACCCGCAAACTTATTTACAACAAATAAAAACGATTTGTTATATGATGAAAATATAAATGTAATTGTAGAAGTAATTGACGATGCTAATGCTGCATTTGAAATTGTTTCAACAGCATTAAAAAATAAAAAAGCTGTTGTAAGTGCAAGTAAAAAAATGATTGCAGAACATTTGCCTGAATTATTGCAATTGCAATTAGATACAGACCAACCTTTTCTTTGCGAAAGTGCAGCCTGTGCTTCAATTCCGGTGATTAGGAATTTAGAAGAATATTATGATAATGATTTACTGCATTCAATAAAAGCAATTGTAAATGGCTCAACAAATTTTATTCTTACAAAAATTATTGAAGAAAATTTGCCATTTAACAATGCATTGTTGTTAGCACAACAATTAGGTTTTGCAGAAAGTAATCCGAAGTTAGATGTAGAAGGGTTTGATGCAGTTAATAAATGGAGTATTTTATTAAATCATGCTTATGGTATTGTTGAGCATCCTGATAATATTTTGTTTAACGGTATTCAAAACATTCAGTTAGCAGATGCAGTTGTTGCAAAAGAAAAACATTATGAAATAAAATTAGTTGCACAAGCACAAAAATTAAAAGATGGAAAAGTAGCTGCTTTTGTATTACCACAATTTGTAAAACATGATGATCATTTAGCATTTGTAAAAAATGAATACAATGGTGTTGTAATTGAAAGTGGATTTGCAGATAAACAATTTTTTTATGGAAAAGGTGCAGGAAGCTTTCCTACGGCATCGGCTGTGTTAAGCGATATTGCTGCATTGCGTTATGGTTACAGATATGAATATAAAAAACTATATCATCATAAACCACATGAACTATCGAGAGATTTTTATGTTAAAGTGTATGTAAGTTTTGATGATTGGAAATTTATTCCGAAAGAAAAATTTGAATGGATAGAAGAGTGGCATGCAGGCGAAGAAAGAAAATATTTAGTTGGTGTATTGCATACTAAAGAATTATTTAATAATGATTGGTGGAAAGAAAATAATACATCATTAATTTTATTTCCGGAACCTATTATTGAAAATGTTGATATTGTTAAACTTAAAAAACGTAGCCTTGAATTAGCAGGCGTTGAATAATTTTTTGTACAGTTGTTTTTTAGTTAAAAGCCCCGCTGTTTGATGGCGGGGCTTATTTTTTATTTTGTTTTTTCTCTTATGGCTTTAAATTCTGAGCCATCTTTCCATTTAGGCCACGATGATTCGTTTGCAATTTTCTTTCCAACCATAAATAATAATTGTAAATCTTGAATACCTCCTTCAAATGTCCACGCAGGATTATATTCATCTGCCGGACGGTGATAACGATTGGCTGTATAATCATCATCTAATTTTCTACCGTAATCTTTTCCTTTGCCAACTACGTCAATACCACTTTCACAATCTAATGCAGGCACACCAACTTTTGCAAAACAAAAATGATCGGAGCGATAATAATATCCTGCTTCGGGGTGTGCTTCTGGAGATACGTATCTGTTTTGTTTTTTTGCTGCTTCAATTAAATAACCTTCCAAATCGTTTTGGTCTTCTCCTATAATTGTTATATCATTTGTTTTTTCTCCGGGATTAATTCCATCCATATTAATATTAGCAACTGTTTTTGCTAAAGGATAAATAGGATGTTGTGCATAATATGCAGAACCTAATAAGCCTTGCTCTTCTGCTGTTACAGATAAAAATATTATGGTACGTTCTGGTTTTTCTTTTAAGCTTTTAAAAGCCCTTGCCATTTCTAATAAACCTGCTGTGCCACTTGCATTATCTAATGCACCGTTATAAATTGAATCTCCTTTTTCATCTTTTTTACCAATACCAAAATGATCCCAATGTGCTGTATAAATAATATATTCATCGGGTCTTTTACTTCCGGTAATTTTTCCAATTATATTGTGAGAAGTATTGAATACCGATTTCACTTTTACATTTAAAGAAAATTTTTCTCCCAAATCAACTGCCTTAAAAGTATTTTTATTAGCACTCACAATTAACGAAGTATCTTTTCCTGCAGCAGCAAATAATTTTTTAGCAGCATCGGCAGAAACCCATCCTTGCAATGCCAAACGTTTTACAGAAGGATCTTTTGAAGCTAAATATAAATTAGAACTACCCCACGAATTTTGAACGACATTAAACGGATAAGATGCTGCTTCTGTGTTGTGAATAATAAAACATGCTTTTGCTCCTTGCCTTGCTGCTTCTTCATATTTATATGTCCATCTTCCGTAATATGTCATTGCCTTTCCTTTAAAAATAGTTGTATCTACACCAAAGCCGGGATCATTCACTAATACCAAAACAATTTTTCCTTTCACATCAATATTGGCATAATCATTCCAATTATATTCGGGTGCTACAACACCATAACCTGCAAATATTACTTCTTCATTATTTAATGAAATTAATGAATCAGTAATTTGAGTTGATACAACAAAATCAGTTAAGTTTTTCAATTCAAAATTTCCTTTGGCAGATTGTACTTTCATTACTGCATCTGCTTTTGGCGTAATTTCTACCAATGGCACATCTTGAATATAACTTTCTCCATTACCTGCTTCTAAACCCATTTGTTTGAATTGATTTTGTAAATAATCAACTGTTCTTGTTTCGCCTAAAGAAAATGGCCTACGGCCTTGAAAAGAATCAGATGCTAACATTTTTATATGTGCCAACATACTGTCTTTATTAAATGATGCAAGTCCATCATCATCATTTGTATTGTTTTGTTTACAAGATTGAATTGATACAAATAATCCAATTGCACAAACAGATAAAATTAATTTTTGCATGTGTAAAGTTTTAGCCAAGATAATTATTTTACTACAAAAAAATAATTACCATTAAAAAACTATTTGCTTTCATACATTTGATTTATTGAATGAAGGAACTTAATACTACACAATTTAAAACAGCGGCATTTCTTACACTTATATTAGGAGTAAGCATTTTTGTACTGAATTATTTTATTGGTACTAATAATTTTTTTCTTTTATTAAATACCAATTTAGGAATTGCAGCCGATTATTTTTTTCATTACTATACTTATTTGGGCGATGGAGTTTTTTGGGTACCTGTGGTATTGCTTGTTTATTTTTTTAAAAGAAAATATTTGATATTAGTTATTGCTGCTATAGTTTTTTCAACTGTGTTTACACATATATTTAAAAATTGGTTAATGCATGGCGAACCCAGGCCAACAAAAGCAATTACTGATTTAAGTTTAATTCATATAGTTAAAGGAGTAAAGTTGCATAGTGTTGATAGTTTCCCATCGGGACATAGTGCAACTGTATTTTGTTTTTATTTATTGGCTTGTTTGTTTTTTAATAAAAAATGGATTGTACCTGTAGGTTTAATTCTTGCATTATTAGTTGGTTATTCAAGAATTTATTTAGCACAACATTTTCCTCGAGATGTTGCAGGCGGAATGATAGTAGCGGTTATTTCAATAATATTTTCTATAGAAACTCAACAATGGTGGGCATCTCGTAATGCTACACAAACAAAAAAAGTTTAATTTTTTCTTTGTAATTTAAGAAAAATTACTATTTTTATGTTTTAAAATCAATAAATCCATGAAAAATCACAATCAACCTACACAGGTTATTGCAAAACCTGCTAAACATTCCAAAACCAGAACTATTATTATTTTCGAAATTATTGTTTATGTATTAGTTGTTGCTTTTTGGACGCACTTCATTATGCATTTATAATTTCTGAAACAATTTTCCAAAATTTATTGCATAACTATTTTATAGTTGTTGGCTTTATATTTACCAAAATATTGCAGCCATGTTTACTACGTTATTAACCGACTTAAGTAACGGAATTTATACTATTACTATTAATAGACCCGATAAATTAAATGCTTTAAATAAAGATGTTTTTGCAGATTTGAATAAAGCATTAAATGAAGTTTATACCAACAACCAAATTCAATCTGTAATTATTACAGGTTCAGGTATAAAAGCATTTGTTGCCGGAGCAGATATTACTGAATTTGGTAATTTATCTGTTGAAGAAGGAATGGCTTTGGCAAAAGCAGGTCAAGATACTTTTTTTAGAATTGAAAATTCACCCAAACCAATTGTTGCTTGCGTAAATGGTTTTGCATTAGGCGGCGGTTGTGAGTTAGCTATGAGCTGCCATTTTAGAATTGCAAGTAGCAATGCAAAATTTGGCCAGCCCGAAGTTAATTTAGGTTTAATACCCGGTTATGGCGGCACACAACGCTTGGTGCAATTAATTGGCAAAGGCAGAGCAATGGAATTATTAATGAGTGCTGCAATGATAGATGCAACAACTGCATTAAATTATGGTTTGGTAAATTATGTTGTACCACAAGAAGAATTAATGAATAAAGCAAAAGAAATTCTTACTTTAATAAACACAAAAGCTCCTTTAGCAGTTGCAGGTTGCATTACAAGTGCTAATGCAGTATTTAATGAAAACGAAAATGGTTTTATAGTAGAAGTAAATGAATTTGGAAAATGCTTTGCAACAGAAGATATGAAAGAAGGAACTACAGCATTTTTAGAAAAACGAAAACCAAATTTTAAAAGAAAATAATTACAAATTTTTTTCCATTACATAATGCGGAATGGTTACTTCTTCAAACTCATTGCTTGCAATTTTGTAATCTAATTTTTCGTAAAAACCAACGGCAGATTTTCGGGCGTGCATGGTAATTATTTTAAAGCCTGCATCTCTTGCTACATTTTCTGCAAAAGCCATTAGGCTTCTTCCAATTCCTTTTCCTTGCAAACCAAAAATAACAGCCATTTGCCTAAGCCTAACAGTATTGGGTGCAGTTTTAGTAAGCAGGCAACAACCTTCTAAAACATCTTCATCAAAATAACCTAATAAAATATCATCTTTTTCTTTTTCCAACTCTTCATTTGTAAAAGAAAGTCCCAAAGGTGTGCGAAGTATTTGCAACCTTAAATCAACCATTTCTTGGTATTCTTTTGTGCCGTAATCAATAATTCTTAAGGGCATGTTAGGGGTTTAGTGTTACAATATAAACATCATTTACAAAAAAATAAAAAAAATCAGTTAATGATAGTTGTAATTAAATATTTACGATGCCTACCTTTAATAATTAAACTACCCCTTATGAGAAAAATATTTTTTGCATTGTGCATGTTTGTTTTAATTACAAAACATGCTTCTTCACAAATTACAATTAATAGAGATAAAGAAATTGAAGAAATGGTGAAAGAAGTAAGCAGCGATTCGCTACAAGCATACATTAAAACAATGGTTGCATTTGGAACAAGAAACACGTTAAGCACACAAAGCAATAACAAACGTGGTGTTGGTGCTGCAAGAAATTGGGTGCTTAGTAAGTTTAATGAGTTTGCTAAACAAAGTAATGGAAGGCTTACGGCTTTTATTGATACCATAACATACAAAGCAGATAAAAGAAGAGTTGATAGAGATATTATTTTAGGAAACGTAGTAGCAACTTTAAAAGGAACCGACCCGAATGATAATAGAATTTTTTTAATAAGTGGCCATTTAGATAATATGCGTAGCAATGTAATGGATAGCGTGTTAGATGCACCCGGTGCTAATGATGATGGTAGCGGAAGTGCCGCAGTTATTGAATGTGCAAGAATTATGAGTAAACATAATTTTCCGGCAACAATAATTTTTGTAGCTGTTTGCGGAGAAGAACAAGGTTTATTAGGTGCATACTTTATGGCCAATAAAGCAAAAAAAGAAAATTGGAATATAGAAGCTGTATTAAATAATGATATTATGGGAAGCAATAACACCAGCGAAACAAATATTATTGATAATACACGCATTCGTGTTTTTAGTGAAGGATTACCTGCTTACGAAACAGAAAAAAATGCTAAACGAATAAGGCAATTTGGTTGGGAAAATGATGGCAAAGCAAGGCAGTTAGCACGTTATGTAAAAGAAACTGCAGAACGCTATGTAGATAATATTGAAGTTGTAATGATATATAGAAACGATAGATTTTTACGTGGCGGAGATCATATACCTTATGTTGAAAACGGTTATGCAGCAGTTCGTATAACAGAAATGAATGAAAATTTTTATCATCAACATCAAGATGTAAGAAAAGAAAATAATATTCAATATGGAGACTTACCCGAATTTATGGATTTTGAATATTTAAGAAAAAATACATGTGTAAACCTTAGCAATTTGGCTAATCTTGCCAAAGCTCCTGCAATGCCCGAAGAAGTAAAAATTGAAACAAAAAAATTAACCAACTATACGCAATTAAATTGGCAACATCCTAAAACAGGAAAAGTAAAAGGTTATTATGTTTTAATGAGAGAAACTACCAGTGCTGTTTGGCAAAAAAAGTTTTTTACAACTAACGTAGAAATGAAATTACCTTACAGTAAAGACAATTATTTTTTTGCAGTACAAAGCGTTGGCGAAACAAACAACGAAAGTTTAGCAGTAGTACCAACTATTGCAGGCAGATAATAAATATTTTGTTGCAGCATTTTATAAAAAGAAAAAGCAAATAATTTTTCTGATGACAAAAAAAGAACGTTACGAATTTGTAATAAATTATTTTCAACAACATGCACCCAATGCAGAAACTGAGTTGTTATATGATAATCCGTTTGAATTATTGGTGGCTGTTATTTTATCTGCCCAGTGTACAGATGTTCGCGTAAACCTTACCACGCCTGCTATTTTCAGAAGATATCCAACTCCGCAAAAATTAGCCAAAGCAAGTTTTGATGATTTGTTTCCTTTAATAAAAAGCATTTCTTATCCTAACAATAAAACCAAACATTTAATAGGAATGGCAAATATGTTGTTAGAAAAATTTAATGGAGAAGTGCCCATGACTGTTGATGAATTAATACAACTACCCGGTGTTGGAAGAAAAACAGCTAATGTTGTAACAAGCGTAATTGATAAGCAACCTAATATGGCTGTAGATACGCATGTATTTAGAGTTAGTAACCGAATAGGATTAACTACAAATACCAAAACACCTTTAGCAACCGAACTGCAATTAATAAAAAACATTCCTGAACATTTAGTTCATAAAGCACACCATTGGCTTATACTGCACGGCAGATATGTTTGCATTGCTCGAAATCCTAAATGTAATATTTGCGGATTAAAAGAAGTTTGTAAATATTACGAAAAAATTAAAACTGAAAAAGATTAACCGTACAGTTCTAAATGAATATCTTTTTTATCATAACCTAAAGCAATAATACGTTGCTTGGCTTCATCAATCATATTTTTCCATCCACATAAATAAAACTTTGCAGGTCTTTTATCAGTAGCCAATAATTGTTCATATACTTGGTGTACATAACCTTTGTATTGCCCTTCGTTTACTGTTTCTTCTCTTGAAAATGCAGGATGATAAAAGAAATTGGCATGTGTTTTTTGCAGTGCATTTAATTCATTAAAATACAAAGCATCTGGAAATTTTCTGCATCCGAAAATGATATGAATATTTTTATGTTCAATACTAAAATTTTGTAAGTGTTTAACCATTGCCCTAAAAGGTGCAATACCTGTTCCGGTACATATTAAAAATAAATCTTTATCAATAATTTTTGGTAATGTAAACTTACCTTGTGGGCCACGTAATGTAAGTTCGCTACCAACAGAAACATTGTTAAATAAATAATTTGTGCCAGCTCCGCCTTCCAATAAAACAATAATTAATTCAATAACATTTGTTCCGTTAGGTGCAGATGCAATAGAGTAACTTCTCCATCTTTTATTTTTTTGCTCGTGTATTGGTAAATCAAGCGTTACAAATTGCCCGGGTTCAAAAACAAAATCATTTGTATTTTGAATTTGAATAAAAAATTTTTTTGTAGATGGTGTTTCATCTTGTATGTCAATCACTTTCCCTGTTGTCCATTCAAGCATAATTATATCTTTTTGCTAATATACAGTTTCACTTTAAATAAAGAAATAAAAAGCACAGTTTAAACTGTGCTTTCTCAATAAAAATAATGTGTTACTATTGTATTTATCTGGTTATTAAAACTTTTTGCCTGTACACTTTATTGCCTTGCTGTACTTTTAAAACATAAACACCTGCTGCTAAATTACCTACATTATATTGTTGATTAAACTTGCCAATAAAATTGCTATAGGTATTGTTTACAGAATTAGTGCCTACTGCATTTAGTAACTGCACATTTACATCGGCTTTTGTGTTTGTAGTAAAGCTTACATTTATTTGTGATGATGCAGGATTTGGTGAAACAGTTAAACCAATTTCATTATTATTTGCATTAACAACCGCAGTAATAGTTACTGTAATTGTGTTTGATGTTTTTTGGCAACCCAATGCATCTGTAACTACCACATAATACGAACCTGATGCTGTTGCTGTGTAAGAAGAACCAGTAGCACCGCTAATAGAACCACTTGCATTAAACCATTGCAATGTGCCTGTAGTAATATTGCTGGTTAATACATTACCTGTTTGTGTTATAGCGGGCGTTGGTGCAGTAGGAGTAGCAACCGAAATTCTATCACTCAAAGAATCATAGGTTACTAATTTCATATTATATAAAAAATAATAATAATTATCTGGATTAGTTACCATAGGTGTTGCTACTTGAAAAATGCTTGGAACACCAATAGGATATGGCGTTGGTGCAGGAACAGCATTGTTTCTGTATATACTTGTTCCATTTAAACAATTAAAATATACAATATATCCTGTAGTGCCTGAATAAGAATTATCAAAATGTAAATTCAAATAATGGTAAGCTCCGGTATCATTATTACTTGCATCTAAATTTGGATACACATCTAAAGTTATTGTATCAGATGGGCTTGTATAATAAGAATAACCACCCGAACTATTTTTAGTTGCAGGATGAACACCAATACCCAACTTACCTGCTGTGGTTGCATAAATTTTTGCTGTTTCTAAAACCACCGGCGTGCCTGCTGTTACATAAATATAATAACCTACAAAAGAGTTATATCCACCAGTACCTAATACTGTATTATTAGCAGGGCCTACCGTTACTCTTGCACCCGATGAAACATAAATTGGATTTGCTGTAGTATTTACTGCACCTGTTGTACCTGTTGCAATAGGTGTATTAGCAGTTGTTGCATCGTACCAAAAATAATTTCTACTTGTAACAGGATTATTTACTTTATAGAAAACTGAAGGCGATGTGCAAATTTCAGCAACTGCATTGGGTGCTGCTGCTTTTGCTGAAGTAGTAATAATTTGTGTAATTGTATCGTTTGTATGATTTTGATCACTGCTTACAGATTGAATAACTGTAATTGTATAAGTTGTGCTGGCAGCAAGTGTAAAGGGTGTTTGAAATGTGTAGTTAATAGAATTTCCTGCAGTAACCGTACCTGGAAAATTACCTGTTAAAGTTGCAACTGTTGTAGTTCCGTTTTTAATAGTAGCACTAAGTGGAATATTAGTTTTATCAACTGTCCCTACATTTCTAATATTTACTGCTAAGTATTGATTGGCATTAAATGCACTTCCATTGGTTGGAGCTATTATTGAATTTACTGCTAAATCGTTTGATGGGTTTGAAACTAATAATCTATAATCTTCTGTTTCTCCATTAGTGTAAGTTCCTGTTGGGTTTATGGTTGAAGGGTCAGTTGTTTCAACAGCAACAACCCTCATTAATGTGGTATTGCTTATAACAAGATTGTTAGGAGTTGTAATATTAAAATTAACCGTTTGGCTACCACTTCCTATACCACTACTTGTTGCTACCAAATCTCCTGCATCTGCAAAAGAGCCATTATTATTATAATCAATATAAACTTTTACTATTTTACTTGCAGTACTTCCATCACAACTGCTTAATTTAACTGTAAACGGAATGGTTTGATTTGCTTGAATAGAGCCTGCAATATTTGTGTAATCTCTATACGTTGTACAACCGGTTGCTGTTTTATTGGTAATACCTGCAAAACCAACACTATCAATTCTTGTGCCTGCACTACTTGTTGCACTTGAAGTGGCATAAGCAGCACCGCCAATTCCGCTAATAATTAATGAAAAAGGTTGTGTACCTCTTACAAGAGATCCTTTGTTAGAAACTGTTATGGTATAAGTTCTTCCTGCAACTGTACTATCAACTAATATTTGTTCAACAGTATTTAAATTATCATCTCCTCTTGTAGCGGCGGCAGTAGGGTTATTCGGATTTAAAACCCAAGGATAATAAGTAGAACTTCCTGTTGCAATTCTTAAATCAAGGTCGTGTACTAATTTAGGAGTAGGGTTATTGAATACATTAACATTATCTACCGTTCCTGTAGGATCGCTCCATGCAATGGTTGCTTTTAAAGGGCCATTGCCCGATGCAACTACAGATATTGTATATGGTGTACCACTGGTTAAAGTTTTTTCAACAATAGTATCTGTTTTTTGATTGTATGAAGAAGTAATAACCGAGGTAGCTCTTAATACATTTAATAATCCATATCCAAATACATAATCAGGTCCATTTGCAGGTCCGGCTTCATCTGTAGTGTGAATAGCTAAGGCTTTTAAAGTAGCACCTTTCATAAACAAGCCCGGATGTTTTTGATTATAATATTCTTGCACTAATAATAAAGAGCCCGCAGCGTTAGGTGATGACATTGATGTACCACTTTCTGCTTCATAAGCTGTATTAGATGTAGCAATGGTTGATACTACATTTACACCATCTGCCACAATATCGGGTTTAATTCTTCCATCATCTGTTGGGCCCCAACAACTAAAATTAGCTATTTGAACATCTGAAGGAGAATTGTATCCTGAAGGAAGCCCAGAAACTGCACCTACCGTAATCATATTTTTTGAAACCTGACCACCTGCAACAGAACCGTAAGTTGGGTTGGCAGAAAAACCTGCTGTTCTTGTTCTTATGGCAGAACCATTATAAGAATAGGTGCTTCCTACTGCTGGACCTTGATTGCTGCTACTACTACCGTTACTGTTTCCTGCAGACATTACCATCATGTAATTAGGTGCATTGTATAAAATTGAATCGTACAATTGTGCTCTTGTACCATAATATCCAAATATGTACGATTCATAACTAAGCGTAGTATCTCCATACCAACTGTATGCAGGAGAATTGCCAGTATAATTCCAGCCAGCCAATTGACCGTAAGAGTGGTTAGAAATAAGCATATTGGGTGCTTCAGTTGAAATAGTTGAAACATCATTACTTAAACCATAATAGGCAACTAATTTTTGTAAACCATAAGCCATTCCTTTTGCAATGGGGTTTACGCCTGCAGCTATCATTGTTCCTGAAGTGTGGGTGGCGTGGTCGCTATAAGTAATATCTGTTCTTGAAGAGTCTTTTTGAAAAATTCTGCCTCCTGCAAATTCAACATGTGTTTTTAATACCAATCCTCCATCCCAAACACCTAATTTACCTGTTACAGCGGCTGAAGAACCATTTAAATTTAAACCTGAACTTCCACCGGGCCATAACTGGTTAGCCTTGGTTGTGGCTGCGGCAATAGTATTGTTATAAGTTGTTAAATATTCCGGATTTCCTAATGCGTCTATACGTTGAAGCACAGCAATATTACCATTGGTAAATTTTTGTGTAATTGGCCAACCTTTTTGTTTGGCTACTTCTACCGCTTTGGCAAACTCTACATCTTCAGTAATGCGGTGTTGTTTAGCTAAATTTTGCAATGTTGCTAATTGCACGGCATTTTGAGCTTGTGAAATTAATATTAAAAAAAAAGTTAAAGCAGTTAAGGTTATCTTTTTAAGCATAGATGTTGGTTATAAAACAATATAAATATTCCACTAAAATAAATACTTTCATCATTAAAATTGCAGCATGAAAAAAAATCTTTACATTTTAGCTATAGTTATTCTTTTTCTGGCTTGTTCTTCAACCAAAAAAAATAAATCTTCTACTACAAAATTTTCTCAAGGCATAGAAGGAATTGTGGTTAAATTAGTTGGAAATCAAATGCCAATGGTTGATGCTCTGCCACCCAAACCACAACCTGTTATAACAACCGTTTTTATTTATGATTCAACCAATATTAAAAATGTTACCCAAATAAATCAATCCCCTTTTTATTCATCTATTAAAACTAAATTAATAGCAACTGTTCAGTCTGATAGTTTGGGGCATTTTGCAATTACTTTACCCGAAGGAAAATATTCTTTGTTTGTGAAAGTGAAAGACCAATTCTATTCAAACTTATATGATGAAAAAAATAATATTTTTTTAGTTACGGTTGAAAAAAATAAACTTACCAAAGTAGAAATAAAACTTTCTAACGAAGCAGTTTTTTAAGCTAAACGTTTTATCGTCTATATATTTGCACCCTCTTTTATGAATTTGGGTGAATTATTAGAGCAATACAAAAACAACCCCCGCATTTTTCAATTAGCGGACAGGCTTCTATTTGCCGATACTCAAAAAATATATCTTAAAAATTTACAAGGCAGTAGCGTAGAATTTATTGTAAGCAGTATTTTCTTACACCCAAAAACACAAGGCTTAAACCATTTAATTGTTTTGAATGATGCAGAAGAAGCAGCATATTTTCATAACACTTTAGAAAATCTTACATCGGCATTAGATCTTTTTTATTTTCCATCTTCTTTTAAAAACAGAAAAAATTTTCGGTTACTTAATTCATCGCATGTAATGCTAAGAACCGAAATGCTTACTAAACTTTCTGCAGGTGGAAATAAAAAAATTATTGTTACATACCCCGAAGCATTATTTGAAAAAGTTGTATTGCCTAAAACATTAAGTAGCAACATTATAAATATAAAAACAAATGATACTATTAACCTTGATAGTTTATTAGAATTATTTGTAATGTATGGTTTTGTAAGAACAGATTTTGTGTACGAACCCGGCCAGTTTGCTTTGCGTGGTGGCATTTTAGATATTTATTCTTTTGGTAATGAAAAGCCTTATCGAGTTGAGCTTTTTGGAAATGAAGTAGATAGCATAAGAATTTTTGATCCTGAAACGCAGTTAAGTGAACGCAAACTTTTACAAGTATCTATTATACCTAATGTTGAAACACAATTTGATAGCGGAGAAAAAGTTACGCTATTAGAATTTCTTCCAGAAAATACAATTGTATGGATGAAAGATTGGGATGTAATAAAAGAAAAAATTGAAATTCAAGAAGAAGATTTGGGAATGTTTTTGGAACGGTCAATAGTCAATAGTCGACAGTCCATAGAAGAAACAGAAGGCGAAGATGATACAAAAATTTTAAAAGAAGTTTCACTACAAGATTTTATTCCAGCTGCAACTATTGAAAGACAAATTCAGCAACGTCATTTAATTGAATTTGGAAGACAGCAGTTCATTGTTAATAGTCCATTGTCCATAGAAAAAACAAATACTATGGACAATGGACTATTGACTATCGACTTCTCTACAAAACAACAACCATCGTTCAACAGAAAATTTGAATTATTAATTCAAAACTTAACGCAACACGAAAATTCAAAATATAAAATTTACATTTTTGCAGAGCAAGCAAAACAATTAGAACGATTACATTCAATATTTAAAGATTTAAATACCGATATACAATTCATTCCCGTTGCAACAAGTATTCACGAAGGTTTTATTGATGATGATTTAAAAATTGTTTGTTACACAGATCATCAAATATTTCAACGCTATCATAAGTATAAAGTAAAACAAGCATACAATAAAAACAAAGCACTTACTTTAAAAACACTTAGAGATTTACAACCCGGAGATTTTGTAACACATATAGATCATGGTGTTGGAAGATATAGCGGTTTACAAAAAATAGAAGTAAACGGAAAAATACAAGAAGCCGTTAGAATTATTTATAGAGATAGCGATATTTTATATGTAAATATTAATTCACTTCATAAAATTTCTAAATACACAGGCAAAGAAGGAACAGAACCAAAAATTAATAAGTTAGGAAGTGATGTTTGGAACAGATTAAAAGAAAAAACAAAAACCAAAGTAAAAGAAATTGCTTTCGATTTAATTAAACTATACGCCCAACGTAAAGCACAGCAAGGGTTTGCACATACGCCAGATAATTATATGCAAACAGAATTAGAAGCAAGTTTTATTTATGAAGATACACCAGACCAAGCCAAAGCCGTTGCCGATGTAAAGAAAGATATGGAAAGTGAGAGCCCTATGGATAGATTGGTTTGCGGAGACGTTGGTTTTGGAAAAACAGAAGTAGCCATACGTGCTGCATTTAAAACTTGTTGCGATGGAAAGCAAGCTGCAATATTAGTTCCTACAACTATTTTAGCATTTCAACATTATAAAACATTTAAAGAAAGATTAAAAGATTTTCCTGTTAGAGTAGATTTTATTAATCGTTTCAAAACAACCAAACAAAAAAAAGAAACACTACAACAATTAAATGAAGGCAAGGTTGATATTATTGTTGGCACACACGCACTGTTAAGTAAAGATGTTCAATTCAAAAATTTAGGGTTAATGATTATTGATGAAGAACAAAAATTTGGTGTGGCTCATAAAGAAAAATTAAAACTTTTAAGAACCAATGTAGATAGCTTAACGCTTACTGCCACGCCCATTCCACGTACATTACAATTTAGTTTAATGGGTGCAAGAGATTTAAGTATAATAAATACACCGCCACCAAACAGGCAACCCATTCAAACAGAAGTACATGTGTTTAATGATGATTTTATACGTGATGCCATTTATTTTGAAACAGAACGTGGCGGGCAAGTTTTCTTTATTCATAATCGTGTGCAAGGCTTGCCAGAAATGGCAGCATTAATACAAAGTCTTTGTCCGGATTTAATTGTATCGTATGCACACGGGCAAATGGAAGGCGATAAATTAGAAGAACGTATATTAGAATTTATAGATAGAAAATATGATGTATTAGTTTGCACCAATATAGTTGAAAGCGGTGTAGATATTGCTAACGTAAACACAATTATTATTAATAACGCACATCATTTTGGGTTAAGCGATTTACACCAACTGCGTGGGCGTGTTGGCAGAAGTAATAAAAAAGCATTTTGTTATTTGTTAGCACCTATGAGTACGTTGCCAACCGATAGCCGTAAACGTTTACAAACATTAGAACAGTTTACAGATTTAGGCAGCGGTTTTCAAATTGCTATGCGAGATTTAGATATACGCGGTGCAGGTAATATGTTGGGCGGAGAGCAAAGTGGTTTTATGGCTGAGATTGGTTTTGAAATGTATCAAAAAATTTTAGAAGAAGCTATTAGAGAATTAAAACGTACATCATTTAAAGAATTATTTAAAGAAGAAATTAGCAAGCAAGATGATTATGTGAGCGATTGTACAATTGATACCGATTTGGAGATACTTATTCCTGATAGTTATGTAGAAAGCATTACAGAACGTTTAAGCCTTTATACAAGATTAGATAATTGCGAAAAAGAAAATGAGCTACAAACTTTTCACAATGAAATGATTGATAGGTTTGGTGCAATACCTAATGAAGTAGAAGATTTATTTACCACCGTACGTTGCCGCTGGTTGGCGGTAGATTTAGGTTTTGAAAAAATGAGTTTAAAAGAAAATACCATGCGTTGCTATTTTGTAAACAAAAACGATAGCCCTTATTTTGAAAGCAACATATTTAAAAACATATTAGATTATTTACAAACAGGAACCAACAAAGCAAGATTAAAACAAGTTGCCAAAAATTTTTTATTGGTTGTAGATAGTATAAAAGATATGAATGAAATGTTGGTGTTTTTACAAAGAATGCATAAAGCTGTTTTTGAAAAAGCGTAATAGAATTATGAAATTCCGTTGCTTTGAATTATTTTTCAGAATAAAATAAAAATTATGGCAGAAAAGTCTTTTTTAGGTACTGATGAAATACCTGTTTATACTGTTACACAAGATGAAAAAAATTTAGGATTACTCTCACATATCATTACTTTAGTTTCATCTTTTATTGCTCCGTTAATTATTTATATTTTAAAAAAGAACGAATCTGAATTTGTTACGGCACATGCAAAAGAATCGCTCAACTTTCAAATTACTGTTGTTATTGCTTGCGTAATTTGTTTTATTTCAATTATTGGAATTTTATTTTTATGGGTAGTTGGTATTTACGCATTTATACTTGTACTTGTTGCAACTATAAGAGCCAGTGAGGGCAGGTTGTATAAATATCCGTTTTGTATAAGGCTATTAAAATAAAAAGCCCTGCAATTATTACACTGCAAGGCTTTTAATATTGTACTAAATATTTTTTTAGTGATGATGATGGTGCAATTTACTTGCAAAATCTTCTGCACTTATTGCTTCTTCTTTTTCTTTTACTTGTGTTTCTAAAGCAGCAAACATTTTTTCTGTGCTAATGCGGTGGTAACTGTCTTCTACAAATTTTCTATCCTGCATCATTCTGTTGGTATAATCTTCAACCCATTGTTGGTTATCGCCCAATGCACCTAATTGCCCGCCCATGTATTGAAACAATTGTTGTTTAGCAAAATTTTTAATATCATCATTTCCAACTTCAATTTTATTATCGGTTACAATTTTGTTGGTAATTAAAGTCCACCTTAATTGGTCTGCAAAATTTGGAAATTCTTGTTCTGCTTCTTCTGCAGTTTTTGGCTTTTCTCCGCCGTTTTGTAACCAACGTTTTAAGAAACCTTCAGGGAAATCCATTTTTACATTATCTAATAAGTAATGATAAATTTGGTCGTGAACTTGGTTTCTACTTTGTGCTGCATAATAAGTTTCAATTTCTTCTTTTACCGCAGCTTTAAAAGCATCGGCATCTGCAATTTGTTTGGCAGGATACACTGCTAAAAATAATGTTTCGTTTAATTCGGCTTTTTCTACATGGCCAACTTTTGTAATAAGTAATTTGAAATATTTTTTTGTTGCTTCTTCATCATCTTTTTTCAAACCTAAATCACTTAATACAAAATCTAATTCTTTATCATCAAACGCTTTCTTCAATTGTAATTCAACTACATCATCTTTCTTTTTACCCATTAAATTTTTTCTGAATTTTTCTGAAAAATATTTAACTAATAATGAGTTGTCTTTTGTAATGCCACCTTCAATTTCATTGCCTGCTTTATCGGTTTCAATAAATTTTATATTTAAAACATTATCATCGCCTGTTACAGTTTCTGGCTCCGTCATTTTTCCGTGGCGTGTTTGTAAACGTTCAATTTCTTCTGCAACCATTTCATCTGTAACAGTAATTTTATAACGCGTAACTTTTATTTTTTTGGTATCAATATCAAAACTTGGTTTTAAACCAATTTCAAAAGCAAAAGCATAATCTTTAGGGTTGTTCATATCTAAAGCTCTTGCATCAACATCTAATGGTAATGGTTGGGCAAAAATATCTAACTGTTCTTTGCCTAAATAATCGTTTAAATTCTTTTCTACATTGCGTAAAACTTCATCGGTAAATACACTTTGTCCGTGCATTTTTTTCACTAAACCTGCAGGAACCATTCCTTTTCTAAAGCCTGGAATATTTGCAGTTTTTGCATATTTTTTTAAGCTTTCTTCAAAACTGTTGTAATAATCTTCTTTGTTAAGGGTAACGGTTAATTTGTCGTTTAATAAACCGATGTTTTCTCTTGTTACTGTTGCCATTGTAAAATAGAACTATTTATGAGTAAATAATGTAGACCAGAAAAAGAAAGATGATGAAATTTATATATGTGTATCAACTAACCAATCTATCTACGGTAAAGTGCGGGTGATAGGAATCGAACCTACATGGATTGCTCCGCTAGATCCTAAGTCTAGTGCGTCTGCCAGTTTCGCCACACCCGCAAATGGGCTGCAAAAGTAGGGGAATTGAATTAATGATGAAAATGAAAAAACTTTTGAAGTTTATTAATTCTAAGATTGACTCACAGGGAGAAATTAAAAATTTTATAAAATTATAGAGTCTATTTATTAATGGCAGCCGTAAGCTCCCATGAAAAATAGAAATGCAAAAATAAAAGCAAGTAAACCAAGCTTAGGGAAAAGGTCAGCCCAATTTCTTTTTTGTTCATGTTCTTTTGATGCTCTAAAATCGTTAAATTGAATTACCCCGCCATTGGTTCTATTTTTAAATTCATACTCTTCGCATTCCAAACGCATTTTACGACCTTTTTTAATTAAATAAACACCTAATACAGCAAGAATAAAACCTATAAAAGCTATCATAATAAAAATTTATGCCTACCTCTCAATATGCAGTTTTCGGCTTCACTGTTGTGTTTGTTCAATAACACATACGACGAATATATAAATAAATTTTACACTAACCGTATGTGGTTATAATTATTTTTTAGATAAGGTTGAATTTGGCTTTTAATGAACAAGAGCCAATTCAATAAAACTTTAGGTGCTTTTATAAAAAATAAAAGACAAGAGTTGAATATGTCTCAATCAAATTTGGCTGCGAAACTTGAAAATAATTTTCAAAATATTTCACGTTTAGAACGTGGAGAAGTATCTCCCACTTTATATTGGTTTTTTAAACTTGCTGAGGCATTCGAGCAAGAACCAAACGCATTAATTACAGAATTTGAAAAATATAGTATAAAGAAAAAATGATAACTATTCTTACAAATAAATCCTTGTTTCAAAATTAAGCTGCATGTTTTTTTAATTCTTTTTTCATTGTATAGTACTCGTAACGTACTTGCATGTTTAAAAAGAAAAGAGCATTGATACCAAGGGCTTTTTCAATTTTAATAGCAATGGTGGTTGTTATACTACGCTTGCCCGAAATAATTTCACTTAATACTGTAGGTGATATGCCCATATCTTCAGCAACCTTTTTTTTGGTAAGATTGCAGTATTCAATTTCTTCTTTTAATACCAAACCCGGATGGAAAATATGTGTTGGTGTTATTTCGTTTGCTGTTTTCATATTTTTTATTTAATGGTAATCTGTTAATTCTAAAACCTCTACGGCTATTTCATTTTCATTTATTTCTCTAAAACAAATCCTAAATTGATTATCTACTCTAATGGATAGCTGCCCCTTTCTATCGCCTTTTAATTTTTCAAGATTAAGTGATTTAATTTGTCCGATAGTTTTTAAATCAGGAGCATCTATTAATTGTTCTATCCTAAACTTATATTTTTCAATAATGTGCTTTGCCAATTTATATTTGATAACAGATTGTTTTATTTCAAACTCATATAATTCTAATACTTTTCTGTTCTCGAAAAAAATTACCATATTCACAAAAATAGTGAATTTTAAAATATCCTAAAACAATTAATGTGTAGAGAATTTTGTTTTATTGTATAAAGTTTATACTTATGCTATATTCTGAAGTTTTTCCATTAAGGGCGAGTGGAAGATTTCAAGTTTTCTTGACGAGAATTGTTTAGTATTCGGTTTTATAGTTTATCTGTTAGTTCTTGAATAATTTGTTGTTTCAATTTTCTTTTAATTTCAGGTGCTTCTTGTTGCAAATATTCAAGCCCAACAAATGAATTTCCTTGTTTTCTATTTTGTCTTGGTTCAATGCTTTCAATAAGTATTGCTTCTAAAATGTCGCCCAAATTTTGAATTGTAAAGTCTTTAAATTTTACGTTTAAATTTAGTTTTGCGTCTTCAGTTACAGGATAAAAACCAAACCAACTAAATCTGTCCCAACGTCCTGCAAGCCTGTCTGTTGTATGGTCTTTTAATCTTTTGCCAAGTGGTTGTTCTATTGCTTGCCCAACATAAATTGTTTCTCTGCTGTCATGCAGTAAATAGATGCCTATTTGGTCTTTAAAGTTTACTTCTGTTGCACCAATTTGTTGAATGCCTAACAAATCTGGTATAGATTTCCAATGAACAAGATTTCTGTTCCAATAAATACCAAATGCGTTTATTATTTTGTGGTTAGCTTTCGTTACAATTTTGTCATTTACAATTTCTGGTTCATTATCATCGGTAGAGTTGATGCCTGTTTGATTTAAGAACTTTCTCAAGATGTAATAACCCTTGTCTGTTTTTGCAAAAATTGATTTATCTTTTTTTGTGTTAATGTCAGTTGTCAAGTTTGCACTTACTGTGTCTTGCGGTGTTGCACCTAATGATTTTCTATAACCACGTTCAGCAATTAGTTCCGCAATTTCTGTATAATGAAGTTGCCTTTTTTCTTCATTCAATACTCTCTCAATTGCTTCTTTCCATTTTAATTCAGCCATATTTTCTATATGTTATTTTAACTATATTAACAACGGTAGAATTATTATGCTTTGATAGCGAGAAACTAAACTTTTACAGAAATACTGTGTACCGCCGTGCTTATTTCTTTTATCAGCATGGGGTCTTTTTCAATGGCATTGCCTACAACAATTACATCGGCACCGGCTTTGCAATTTAAATATGCTTTTTCTGCATTGGTAATGCCACCACCAATTATTAAAGGAATTTCAATATTCTGAGCTACTTTTTCAATCATTCTTTCGGTAATAGGTTTTTTGGCTCCGCTGCCTGCATCCATATAAATTAATTTCATACCTAACATTTCTCCTGCCATTGCAGTACACATAGAAATATCTGCTTTATCTGAAGGAATTGGTGTTGCATTTGAAATGTATGAAACGGTTGTTGGAGCTCCGCCATCTATTACCATATAACCGGTAGGTATAATTTCTAAACCACTTTTTTTAACAAAAGGAACACTTACTACATGTTGGCCAATTAATAATTCTGGATTACGACCAGATATTAATGAAAGATATAATAACGCATCGGCATAACGGCTTACTTGTGATGGAGAACCCGGAAACAATACAACGGGAATATTGCAAGAAGTTTTTATTTGTCTTATACAATCATCTAAATGTGTTGAAATAACCAAACTTCCACCAACAAAAAAATAATCAACATTGGCTTCTGTTGCTAAACCCACCAATTGTTCAATAGAAGCATTATCAACCTTATCGGGGTCTATTAATACAGCAAACGATTTTTTGTTTGCATGTTTTTTTTGCACAAACTGATTATATATATTATGCTTCATTTGGTTAATTAAAATAGTGTAATGCAAATGTGCAATAAATTCTTTAGAAATTGGCTTATTGCAAGATAGCAAATTCTATGTACTTTTCTATAAAAAAGCAAATTCTCAATTCAACTTAAATAAAAGAAATTTATTATTTAACCAATGGCAGCAACAGTTTCCATTTATTATAAAAAATAAATATTTCTACAAGGGATTTTTTCTGTAAAATCTTCCAAAAAATCAACAAATAATTTTCAACAACTCCTTTTAAAATTGTGAACATTTTAGCAAATGCAAATGGGCTTTGAGGTACAAAATAATTAACACCGCTTTTCCACAACCTGTGGATTTTAAACATTGGGAATTTTAGTTAGCAAAAAATATTTTCGTCTACCGCTTTAAAAAAAATTAAAACGGGTATTTTAAAACCACACACTCATCATAATAAATTTTATTGCTAACCATGGCTAACCCAAAAACTAACAAAGGCTTGCAGTTCTCTCGCCGCTTTACAAAAAACAATGTTAGCGTTTTCGATTTATTCGAATACGATTACAGAACAAGCATTATTAAAAACCCAACCGGAGAAGTTGTGTTTGAAATGAATAATGTTGAAGTGCCAAAACATTGGAGCCAAATTGCTACCGATATTTTGGCTCAAAAATATTTTCGCAAAGCAGGTGTTCCGCAAGTAGATGGAAGTGTAGGAAGAGAAACTTCTGCAAAACAAGTTGCACACCGTATGGCAAATTGCTGGAAAGTTTGGGGAGAGCGTTACAATTATTTTGCTTCTGCAAAAGATGCAGAAATATTTTATGATGAATTAGTGTTTAGCATATTAAATCAATCATGCGTACCCAATTCTCCGCAATGGTTTAATACAGGGTTATATGAAAGCTATGGTATTACAGGAAAACCTCAAGGTCATTATTATGTAGATGCTGTTGATGGTGAATTGAAAAAATCTAAAAATGCTTATGAACGTCCGCAACCACATGCATGTTTTATTTTAAGTGTGAATGATGATTTAGTGAATGAAGGTGGTATTATGGATTTATGGGTTCGCGAAGCAAGAATTTTTAAATACGGAAGTGGTGTTGGTACAAACTTTTCTCAAATACGTGGCAGTGGTGAGAAATTGAGTGGTGGCGGTACTTCCAGCGGATTAATGAGTTTTTTGAAAATTGGAGATAGAGCAGCAGGTGCCATAAAAAGTGGAGGTACTACACGCCGTGCAGCAAAAATGGTTTGCTTAGATTTAGACCATCCTGAAATAATAGATTTTATTAATTGGAAAGTTGAAGAAGAAAAAAAAGTAGGAGCATTAATTGATGCAGGTTATGATAACCATTACGAAGGCGAAGCATACTTAACCGTAAGCGGGCAAAACTCTAACAACTCTGTTCGTATTCCTAATTCATTCTTTGAAAAATTAAAAAACAATGAAGACTGGGAATTAAAAGCAAGAACAGATGGAAGAACAATGAAAAAAATTCCTGCACGCGAAGTTTGGAGTAAAATTTCTTACGCAGCTTGGCGTTGTGCAGACCCCGGAACACAATACGATACAACTATTAACGAATGGCATACTTGCCCTAAAGGTGGTCGCATTAATGCTTCTAACCCATGTAGCGAATACATGTTTTTAGATAATACAGCATGTAATTTAGCTTCTATTAATTTAAGAAAATTCTTTAATGAAGAAACTAATTTGTTAGATGTTGAAGGGTTAGAATATATAAGCCGTTTGTGGACTGTTGTATTAGAAATTTCTGTATTAATGGCTCAATTTCCTTCAAAAGAAGTAGCACAACTTTCTTACGATTACAGAACATTAGGTTTAGGTTTTGCAAACTTAGGAACCATTTTAATGATTAGCGGAATTGCTTATGATAGTGAAGAAGCAAGAGGCATTGCAGGTGCTGTAAGTGCAATAATGACGGGCATTTCCTACAAAACATCAGCAGAAATGGCTTCTTTCTTAGGTTCATTTGCTAAGTACGAAGAAAACAAAGAAGATATGTTGCGTGTAATGCGTAACCACCGTGCTGCAGCTTACGATGCTGAAGAAGCTTATGTTGATTTACAAATAAAACCACAAGGAATTAAAGCAAAATACTGTCCAGATTATTTATTAAAATCTGCAACTAAAGCTTGGGATGATGCAGTACAGTTAGGAGAAAAATATGGTTATAGAAATGCACAAACAACTGTAATTGCACCAACAGGAACTATTGGTTTAGTAATGGATTGCGATACAACAGGAGTAGAACCTGATTTTGCTTTAGTGAAATTTAAAAAACTTTCTGGTGGTGGTTATTTTAAAATAATAAATGGTGCTGTACCTAATGCATTAAAAACATTAGGATACAAACAAAATGAAATTGATGCAATTGAAAAATATGCAGTAGGTGCTGCAAGTTTTGAAGGAGCTCCTTTCATTAATCCAACATCATTAAATGAAAAAGGATTTACAAGTGAAGAAATTTCAAAACTAAATGGTGCAGCAAAATCTGCTTTTGAAATTGGTTTTGTTTTCAACAAATTTATTTTAGGCGAAGCATGTTTGCAACGTTTAGGTTTTACTGAAACACAATACAACGATTGGAATTTTAATTTGTTAGAAGCATTAGGATTTACTGATGAAGAAATTGATGCAGCCAACGATTATGTATGCGGAACAATGACGGTAGAAGGTGCACCTTATTTAAAAGAAGAACATTTACAAATATTTGATTGTGCTAATAAATGCGGTAAAAAAGGTGAAAGATATATTCATGCACATGGGCATATAAAAATGATGAGTGCTTGTCAGCCATTTTTAAGCGGTGCTATTTCTAAAACAATTAACCTTCCGCACGAAGCAACAATTGAAGAAATAGAAGACAGCTATTTATTAAGTTGGCAATTAGGCTTAAAAGCTTGTGCATTGTATAGAGATGGCTCAAAACTTTCACAACCATTAAGCAACAAATCTGATAAAAAGAAAAAAGCAGATAGCAGTAAAACCGCTGTAGACAATGGACTATCTACTGTTGATAGCAACATTGTTGATTTAGGTAAACTATCTGTTGAAGATTTATTAGAAGAAGTTACAAAACGTATGACTGCTTCTTCAGACACTAAATTAAAAAGAGCTTTATCAAGAATAGTTGAAAGAAAATCTTTACCAGCAAAACGCAGTGGCTTTACTCAAAAAGCAAAAATTAATGGTCAGGCAATTTTCTTAAGAACAGGAGAATACAGTGATGGAACATTAGGAGAAATATTTATAGATTTAGCTAAAGAAGGTTCAACTGTTCGCAGTTTAATGAACTGCTTTGCCATTGCAATTTCTGTTGGCTTACAATATGGTGTACCATTAGAAGAATTTGTAGAAAAGTTTGTGTTTACACGTTTTGAACCATCGGGAATGGTAGATCATCCAAACATTAAAACAACCACATCATTAGTAGATTTTGTATTCCGTGCATTAGCGTATGAATATTTAGGAAGAACAGATTTAGTACATGTATTAGATAAACCCGAAATAGGCAACACAGGAGATGAAGGTGATTTAAGTTATTTAAACACATCGCCCGAATTAAGCAGCGTACACGTAACAGCACCTTCTGCCAATGCAACGCCTTCTTCTGTTCAGCCACAAAAACTACAACGCACTGTTGCAGTAAAAGAAGAAGCAGGGTTAGATATGGTTAATGCAGCGGCAAAAAATATGCAGAGTGATGCACCTGCTTGTAACACTTGCGGACACATTACTATACGCAGCGGTACTTGCTACAAATGCTTGAACTGTGGCAACAGCATGGGTTGCAGCTAAGAAAGAAAAACAGAAGTAAGAAGTTAGAAGGGAGAAGTGAAAATAACAAATCAATAAAAAAGAGCCACTCCTATGAAGTGGCTCTTTTTTGGATAACAAATAAGTTCTTTGATTTAAACAGATTTAAAAAATAAAGGTCACCTCTTGCTCAGGTAACCTTTAATGTAGACAGTTGTAATTGTTAATTACAACAACATTTTAAACCAAAAACCATAAAGGAGGTATTCAATCATGGCAGGTTCAAAATGCAAACCTGGGTATCGGGAGATATTTTGCCCTTACATTGTAAGGGGAGGAAAAAAAATCTACCCGAGGAAGTCCAAGTACTTTCACTTTTTCATAAAGATTAAGTAAAGTATTTAGAGTTAGGGGGAAGTTTAATCTTCCCCTTTTTTCCAAAATAAAAGTAAATAAAACGGTATTAAGTTTAAGGTTTTTCAAAAAAAAAT
Source organism: Bacteroidota bacterium (assembly GCA_018267725.1). GTDB lineage: Bacteria > Bacteroidota > Bacteroidia > Chitinophagales > Chitinophagaceae > CW01. The sequence continues at coordinate 207,596 of JAFDXY010000009.1, read as the reverse complement.
TTTCGAAATAAAAGATACTAACATATTAACATGGTTGAAACAATTATTATTGAATAAAACCATCTTTGTAAAAAATATTTCAGTCTATCAAAGACTAAACTCAGTTCTAAAAACTTCATAGGTAAAAATTAGAAACCACTGCCCCGATTTTTCGGGGCAGTTTTGTTTTATTTTAGTAGCCCAAACCCTAAAATATTTTTTATGAAAAAAATATGCTGCACAATTTTTTTAGTATTAATTATTTTTCCTGCTTTTTCGCAAACGCAAGAAGCATTATTAATTAAAAAAGCAAAAGCATTTTATGCATGGTATAATAGCAAAAGCAATAAAATGCCCAACTTTAATTTGTATAAAGGAAAGAACGCAAAGTTTGAGCCTCCTTATTATATTGACTGGAATACAGTTAATAAATATTTTGCATATATAAAAAACAATGTTCCTTGGTTGGGAGAAACATTTATAAAAAATGAAAAAGAATTTTTTAAAACTTGCGATGAATATTTTAAAAAATATCCTGACGATGAAATACCTTATGGTTTTGATTATGAAAGAATTGTTGGTGGGCAAGTTGGTATTGAGGAAGCTGTAGAAATTTATTTACCAAAAACCGGTAAATGGAAAGCGGTTATACAAGGTAATATTGCTTATGTGTATTGCATTTATAAAACCATAGATTATGAAACAGATAAACCAAAAGAAGCTAAATCAATTACAGAATTTAGAAAAGAAAACGGCGTATTTAAAATAGCCAAAACCATTGGTATGACTGAGATAGAAGAAATTGACCCTGTAGAAGTTAAAGAAGGATAAGTAAATCTTTTTTCATTCATTTATATTTGTTGTATTATACACAACCACATGCAGTTTAGTTTCGCATACAACAAGAAAAAAGTATTACAAGCATTACGTTATCATTTTATTTCAAAACAAGAAATTAAAGTGATGATTATTTTAGTAAATGTATTTGCCATAGCATCGGCAGCATTATTTTATTTTAAAAAAATACGCCCCGAGCCTTTTTTTTTAGGAACTTTTGTTTGGGTAATGATGATGGTTAGTGTTTGGTATATTTTGCCTTATATTATTTACAATAAATCAACAACGTTTAAAGAAAAATTTATTATTCATTTTTCTGAACACAATGTTACACTTGAAAACGAAAGAGGTTATGTAAATTGGGAATGGAAAACGTTTAGTAAATATTTTGAATCTCCACATTTTTTTCATTTATACTTTGATTCTAAATCTTTTTTCTTAGTGCCTAAAGATGCTATGACAGAAGAAAACAAACACGATGTAAGAGCTTTGCTTAAAAATAAAATTGTACAATAAATTTTCCTTCCATATAAAGTAAATACTACATAGTGAGTATTTATTTGCCTTCAATATTTTCTTTTCTTTAGAAAAAATTATAGCGTTTTATTTTTTAAAACATTTAAAACTGTGAGAATGATTTTTCTAAAGAAACTTATTTGTTGTTTATTGGTGTTGTTGCATTTTTTTGTAGCAGCACAATCGCAAGAAACAGAGTTGCAAAAAAAAGATGCTATTGATAAAATAAAAACAAATCTTTTAAAAGCAAAACAATTATATACCACCAATAGAATACAGGGAGAATTGGTAGCAACAGAAGTATACAAATCAGCTTCTAAATATTCTGAAACTGTAAAAGAATTTATTGATGCACATAATTTACTCGGATTATTTAATCAGTATAATGATAAAATTACCGAAGCAAAAAAGTTTTATAATGATGGATTAGAATTGGCAATAAAACACAATGAAAAAAGTTTGGCCGAAAAAATAAAAACCAATATTGGTAATTTATTAATGCATACAGGCAGGTATGAAGAATGTATTCAATATTCATTAACCTTAATAGAAACATTAAACGATAATTTACAAGCAAAAGCAAATACACTTGCCAATATTGCTATTTGTTATGCATATTTAAAAAATGATAACTCTGCAATTTTTTTTCAGCAAAATGCCAATAAATTATTTGAACAATTAAAAGATAAAAGAGGAATAAGCACAGGATACAATTTATTAGGAAGCAGTTATGTGCATTTAAAACAATACGATTCTGCTAATAAATATCTGTATCAATCTCTGCAATATAAAACCGAAATGAAAGATACAAGTGGTATTATAAACGCAACTTTAAATATTGCAAGTAATTATTATGCTCAAAATAAAATTGAAGAGGCAAAAAGTGTTTATAAAAACCTTGAAAAAATTATTGTTGCATACAATAGCAATATACACTTGACTTCATTTTATAACAATATTGCAAATGTTTATGATAAATTAAAAATGTTTGATAGTGCAATTATTTACAATAAACTTTCTTTTAAACAAGTACAAAAAACACAACATTTATATCTGCAAGCCAATGCAGCCTTAAATCTTAGCAAAGCTTATCATAAAATAAATAATATAGACTCTGCACTTTATTACAGAATAATTGGAGATAAACTTACCGATTCATTAAACGCAATTGAAAAAAATAAAACATTGTTAGAGTTAAGCACTAAATACGAAACAGAAGCCAAACAACTAAAAATAAATTTATTACTGAAAGAAGATTCAATAAAAAAACTACAATTAAATAATCAAACCGTTCAACTAAAAAATCAGCAATTAAGCTTAGCACAACAAAATTTTGAAATTGCCGAGGCTCAATTAAAAATTGCAGATGATAGTTTACTTCTTATCAAAAAAAATAAAGATATCACCACACAAAAACTGCAAACTTTAAAAAAAGAACAAGAAATTAATAATCTTTCTAACGAGAAAAAATTGAATGAATTAGCATTAAGTAAAAAGAATAATTTATTAATTGCAATATCATTACTTCTTTTATTATTAATGTTAGCCGGATATTTATTTTACAAACAAAAGAAGCAACAGCAAGAAAATAAAATGCAGCAACAACTACATATACAACAAGAAAAGTCTATGATGGCAGTATTAGAAGCAGAAGAAAAAGAACGTAAAAGAATTGCTGCTGAATTGCATGATGGTATTGGGCAAAGTATGACGGCAGCTTGGATGAATATGCAATCTGCATTAAACAGTAAAGAGAATGATGAACAAAAAAATATCATCTTTAAAAATGCTTTAACCTTAATAGATGAAAGTTGTAAAGAAATAAGAGTTGTAAGTCATAATATGATGCCCAATGTGTTATTACAAAAAGGTTTGGTAAATGCTGTAAAAGATTTTTTAACTCAAATAAATAAACAAGGTTTAAATATTAATATAGAAGCAGAAGGCTTGCATAAATCAATTCCGCCACATGTTGAGTCTGTATTGTATCGTGTTATTCAAGAAGCCGTTAATAATGTTGTTAAACATGCAAATGCTACCGAACTTTTTATAACACTTTATAATGATGCAGATGGTATTGATGTAATGATTGAAGACAATGGCGTTGGGTTTGACAAAACAAAAATTAAAAACAACGGCATTGGTTTGCAAAATATAAAAAGCAGAATTGAATTTTTAAAAGGAAATGTAGAGTGGGATACAGCTTTATATAACGGAACAGTTTTATCTATTCATGTACCATTATAATTATGATAAAAATTGCATTAGTAGATGATCATCAAATTATAATTGATGGTTTAAAATCTTTATTAAATCAATCATCAACTATTCAACTTGTTGCAACTGCCAACAGCGGCAAAGAAATTTTGCAAAAAATAAATGAAACAGTAATTGATATTTTAATTACAGACATTAGCATGCCTGAAATGAATGGGTTAGAATTAGCTAAAAAAGTAAAACAATTATTTCCCGAAATAAAAATTATTGCATTAAGTATGAATGCTGATGGCTCTACAATTAATGCTATGGTTAATGATGCAGATATTACAGGATACCTTTTAAAACAAACAGGTGCCAATGAATTAATAACAGCTATTGAAAAAGTTTATAAAGGAGGCATTTATTTTCAAACCGATATTTTAAATGCTTTAGAACAGCAAACAAAAATTAAACAGCAACAAGTATCGGCTAATTTATCTAACAGAGAAATACAAATAATTGCTTTGTTAGAGAAAGATTTTTCTAATAAACAAATTGCTACCGAACTAAATATTTCTGTAAGAACAGTTGAAACACACCGAAAAAATATTTTAAGAAAAACCAATACCAACAATTTACTCTCTTTAATAAAATGGGCTTACGCCAATAAAGTGCTACAATAAATTTTATACCCTATTAACGGTATTGTAGTAGTACACACAACTTTTTAGCATTGTAAAAAATTATGCAATGCAGTTTCAACCAAACAATATTTTAACTAAAAAGCACCAAGAAGTATATAAGCTAATGCAAGCAGGCTATACATCTCAGCAAATTGCCCATGCAATTAAAATGTCTGAACTAACGGTAAAAATTATTATAAGAAAAATAAAAAAAGCATTAGAAAAAAATTAAATACCATATCAACGGTATTGTAAAAAATATTTTTTACAAACAATTTGCATCAATAAATATTTCATCAATAAAACCTTAACTGTATGAAAAAAATAATTTACATTTTAATGTGTGTTACAAGTGTAGTTGCTTGTAAAAAAAATGATTCTTCCATAGGTACTACATCAACTACTTCTGGTAATCTTATTTTTTATATTGATAGTGCCAAAATTTATTCAACAGATTTGTCGGGCAATAACAGAAAATTAGTTGTTGGTTTAGATACTACTAATCCTAATTCTTATATAAGTAATTGGGTTACTACTACTGCCGATGCTGGTAAAATTTATTTTCGTCATCACATTAGTGGCACAAGCCCTTCAATTAAACAATACGTTGTAAATAGCGATGGTACAGGCCTTGTATTAATTAAAAATATGGCTACACCTAATTATGAATATGGCGTTACAAAATTAACTACCGATGGAAAACTTACGTTCTATCAAAACCAATGGAGTTCTCCGGGAACATATACAAACACTTTACAAAGTTTAAGTTTAGATGGAAGCACACAAACCACACTTGGTACTATACCCGGCACATTCACGCATCTTATTTGGGGAATTAATAGAGCAGGCGATAGATTTTTATCAACTCAATACAGTGGCTCGGCAAATACAGTATATGCAGGTACATTAATTTCCGGCGTTCCATCTTCACCACGCAGTTTACCTGCCGGTATAAATAAATTTAGTTATAATGATGATGGTAAAAAAGTAGCGTATTTAAAAAGCGTATCAGCATCTTCTTTAGAAATTTATGTTTATGATGTTGTGGCAGAAACATCATCATTAGTAGCAACTTATACAATACCAACAGGTGCTACAGATGATACACAAATTTGTTGGGCCGATGGTACTAATAAAATATTAGTTTCTACAGGTTTTTATACATTTCCAAGAGGTGCATTTACTGATTATACAAGTTGCAGTGTTTATACAGTTGGCTCTTCGGCAACACCCGTAACTTTTAAATTTTCAGGAGATGGATCGTTAGGTAAAATATTCACTTCTAATTAAAAAATAATTGTATGAAAAAAATTATATTAATATTAATTGTTGTTGTTTGTTGTAGCCAAACCAACGCACAATTTTGGAAGAAAAAAGATAACGATACTTCTCAAAAAGATACAACAAAAAAAGAAAGTAATACAGATGATGGTAATAAAAAGAAAGGCGGAACATTTTTTCAAAAAGTAGTTGCAAAAGTTGCAAAAGGGGCAGCAAAAGTAGCAGGAGCAGGCAGTACAAAAAACACAGATAATTTTGAATCGTTTGAGCCGGCAATATATGTAAGCTCTAATCTGTATCCTAAAAGTGTGGGAACTATGCAAACAGATTTTTATAATGGATGGAAAGAAGGCGGAGATTTAGTTGGTGTTATGTTGCTACCAAAAGATAAATTGTTTTTTTACAAATTAGATGGAACAGTTAAGATAAATAATAAAACTACCGATTATCAATCATCTGGAGTTTATACAACAGTATTAGATGGTAACAACAATAATAAAATTATAGAGTTACAAACAAAAGCAGGCAAAACAGCTAAGTTTACTTTGGTGCCTAAACAAAACAAATTAAAAATTATTTCTATTAATAATCAAACAAGTAAGGCCACTATAGATATGAGTAAAGATTTTACTATACAAATAGATGGTTTTACACCTAACGCTTTAATTAAAGTAGAAGTAGTAATGCAAACTGTTGGGTTAAGAGCACAAATAGAAGCAGGTAGTTATAAAGCATCTAAAAATGTAACTATACCTGGTTTTATATTTAAACATTTACATGTTGATAAAAACCAAAAAAACTTTAAATATAATAACCCATACATTTTAGTTTCAGAAACAGAAGTAAAAGAAACAAAAGATGAAAACAATAATTTTAAAGAACCCATAAAATATTATGCAGGTACCAGTAGTTACTTTCCTGTTAATGTGGTAAATGCTGTAGAAAACACTCATGGAATTGAAATAGAAGAAGGTAATGCATCTATAACAAAAGGTAATGCTTTCTTTTCTCAACCAATTGAAAACGCAACTATTGTTGCTCCCACTTCTGTTGTATTAAAAGGCACAACATATTATTATGATAGAAAAGAAAATAAAATTTTAGGAAGAACAGAAATAACAACTAAAGAAGTTAAATTCCCTCAAATACCCGATGCCAAATTAGAACAAACAGTAACCGAATTGTACAACAATATCACCTCAATTTTAAAAGATGAAATGCATGTAAATATTATTGCCCCCGAAACAATTGCTGCAAACACTTCTTATCAAAAAATTGGTAAATACACTAATGCCGATGAAAATACAGAATACAATTTTGTAAAAGCATATAAAGAATTAAATGAATTGCCTGCTGCAAGCCCTTTGGCACTTATGGCATTTGGAGAAGCTACTTTGTTTGAACCATTACAAGCAAACGCTTTATTAAAAATATCGTTAGATGTACAACTTTCTTGGAATGATAGAAAACCATATATGACGCCAATTTTAAATATTGAATTATTAGGAAGCCCTAACGGTGGAAACACAGGAAATGGACAAACAACTAAATTTTTTACTGCAGAAATAAATGGAGAAAGTATTGAAATTAAAAAAGGAATAGTTACCAATGAAATGCTTAATAATATTTTACAGGTTAATGGTTTAAGCAACTCTTTTAAAACAGTATTGCAAAAATTAATAGCCAAAGAAAAAGAAACCAACGAGTATAAAACAATTTGGAATTTGCAAAAATAAAAACGAAGCAATGAGGTTGAATATTCAACCTCATTGCTTTTCAATTAAACTTTCATCAATTAAATAACCTTCAATATTTTGCAATGCAGGTTTTGCCTTGGCATGTGTAATTACAATTACTACTTCATTTGCATTAACTGCAGGAAAAGTTAATATTCTTTTTCTACCAACCGTTGTTATAAAAATTTGTTTTACTACTTCACCATTATTGCCAATACTTACGGTAGCTTGTTTTATAAGTTGCCCGCTTTTCATGTTTTCTTTTAAAACAATACAATTTATTTTTTCTGTATTTTTTAAAAGTAGTTGATAACTTATTTCTCTTCTTTCTATTTCTAATCTTTTATTTTTTTGTACTACAGTTTGTAACATAGCATTCTTTAAAAGGTTATTTTTAAAATTATCATCTAACAATTTTTTAAAATCAATTAATGATGCAGAATCTTCTGCATTAAATAATCCTTTTGTATTGGGCGGAACATTTAATAAAAAGTTTGCACCTCTGCCTACTGTTTTTAAATACAAATTGAATAGTTGTTGCGGTGTTTTTACTTTATTATTTTCTGTGCTATGATAAAACCAACCAGGTCTTATACTTACATCACATTCGGCAGGTATCCATGCTTTCCCGTTTTCATTTCCTTCATTTAAACTTTTTGTAGAAGGAGCTCCCAAGCCTCTTGTAAAAGTTGCAGTATCTAAATTATTCCAGTTGGTTGTGCCCGCAATTCCATTTTCATTACCAACCCAACGTGCATCGGGTCCAATATCGCTAAATAAAATAGTGTTGGGTGCAATGTTTCTCATGGTTTGTTCAAAACGTTTCCAATCATATATTTGTTTTTTACCATTTGGACCTTCTCCATTAGCACCATCCCACCAAAATTCAAAAAATGGTCCGTAGTTGCTTACAACTTCTTTCATCATATTAATAAAAACGTCATTGTATTTTGCTGTTCCGTAATCAGGATGATTTCTATCCCAAGGAGATAAGTACACACCCATTTTTAAACCATACGTTTTACAAGCTATACTTAATTTTTTTAATACATCTCCATTGCCATTTTCCCAAATACTTTGTTTAACAGTATGGTTAGAAAATTTGCTTGGCCACAAACAAAAACCATCGTGATGTTTAGCTGTTAGTATAATGCCTTTTGCACCGGCTGCTTTAGCAATTTTGCACCATTGGTTACAATCTAATTGTGTTGGATTAAACAGTTCTGCTTTTTCTTTTCCGCTGCCCCATTCTTCTCCTGTAAATGTGTTGGGGCCAAAATGTACAAACAAATAAAATTCCATATCCTGCCATTGTTTTTGTGCATTGGTAGGTAAAGGAAAATTTTCTTGAGCTTGTGTTGAAAGAAATAATAATGTGAGTGAAATAAAGAATAACTTTTTCATACCTCAATACTAAAGAATTAATAACAAATAAATACGGTTTATAAAAGATTAATGAAAGCATAATTTATAATAAGCAGGCTTTACCTTTGCAGCAAAAAATAAGTAATATGGAATATAGAATAGAAAAAGATACTATGGGCGAAGTAAAAGTTCCTGCCCATGTTTATTGGGGTGCACAAACTGAACGCAGTGTAGAAAATTTTAAAATTGCACCGGATATTAATAAAATGCCTAAGCCAATTATTGAGGCATTTGCTTATTTAAAAAAAGCAGCAGCCATTACCAATTTTGAAGCAGGTGTTTTAAGTGAAGAAAAGAAAAATGCTATTGCAGAAGTGTGCGATGAAATTTTAACAGGAAAATTAGACGATCAATTTCCGTTGGTGGTTTGGCAAACAGGAAGTGGCACACAAAGTAATATGAATGTAAATGAAGTAGTTGCTTACCGTGCTCATGTTATTAAAGGTGGTGCATTAACAGATAAAGAAAAATTTTTACATCCTAATGATGATGTAAATAAATCACAATCAAGCAACGATACTTTTCCTACAGCTATGCATATTGCTGCATATAAAATGTTGGTTGAAACAACTATTCCCGGAATTGAAAAACTACGCAACACACTTGCCGAAAAAAGTAAAGCATTTATGCATGTGGTTAAAATAGGAAGAACACATTTTATGGATGCAACACCATTAACTGTTGGGCAAGAATTTAGTGGTTATGTTTCTCAATTAAATCACGGATTGAAGGCTATAAAAAACACTTTGACACATTTAAGTGAGTTGGCTTTAGGCGGAACTGCTGTTGGCACAGGAATTAATACACCAAAGGGTTACAGCGAAAACGTTGCAAAAAATATTGCACAATTAACAGGCTTGCCTTTTATTACTGCCGAAAATAAATTTGAAGCATTAGCAGCACACGATGCTATTGTTGAAGCACACGGAGCATTAAAAACTGTTGCAGTTAGTTTAATGAAAATTGCTAACGATATTCGTATGCTTTCTTCAGGTCCACGTAGCGGCATTGGCGAACTGTTTATTCCAGATAATGAACCCGGAAGTTCTATTATGCCGGGCAAAGTAAATCCTACACAATGCGAAGCTTTAACAATGATTGCTGCACAAGTTTTAGGTAATGATGTTGCTATTAATATTGGTGGTGCAACAGGGCATTTTGAATTGAATGTTTTTAAACCTGTTATGATTTATAACTTTTTACACAGTGCAAGATTAATTGGTGAAGGATGTATTTCTTTTAACGATAAATGTGCTGTGGGCATTGAACCTATTGAAGCCAATATTAAGAAACATGTTGATAATAGTTTAATGTTAGTTACTTCATTAAATACAAAAATTGGCTATTACAACGCAGCAGCTATTGCACAAGATGCACACAAACGTGGTATTACTTTAAAACAAGCTGCTTTAGAATATAAATTGAAAGGATTAGATTTTGAACACATGACTGAACAACAATTTAATGAATGGGTTGTACCTGCTAATATGGTAGGAGAGTTGAAGTAAGAAATTTATCTGAATTTTTTATCATCCCGAGAATATAAACTTCTTGGGATGTTTTATTTTATTCTCTGTATATAACAAAATCAGCCCTTTGAATAGGGTATTTATATTTACTTTTATAAGAGTATTCCTAAACTAAGATTAATTGTTTGAGAAGATTTTTCACTTCGTTTGAAATAATGCGAGGGAAGCGAGAAAATGACAATGAGAAATCTGGTTATTATTTTCTTATTCGTTATTGCGAATTACGAAAGCAATGTGGTAATCTCTTCTGCAAATGTTGGCGAATTTTATAAACATTAATAACGGCTAAAAACCAATTCATTTTTTTTTGAGTTAGCTTTTCTTTTAATTTCATTCTATGAAAATTACTTTCTTCTCAGCCCAACCATACGATAAAAAATTCTTTAATGAATGTAATAAAACATTCGGTTTTGATTTACAGTTTTTAGAAGTTCAGTTAAATGAACAAACCGTTAATGTAATTGAACAAACCAATGCCGTATGTGTTTTTGTAAACGATAAAGTAAATGCAACGGTAATAGAAACATTAGCTGCTAAAAATGTTTCAATAATTGCTTTACGTTGTGCAGGTTTTAATAATGTTGATTTAGAAGCAGCAAAAAAATACGGTATTAAAGTGTGTAGAGTTCCTGCCTACTCTCCCGAAGCAGTTGCAGAACATGCATTGGCAATGATACTTACCCTTAATAGAAAAACGCATAAAGCATATAACAGAGTTAGAGAGCAAAATTTTTCTTTAAACGGTTTATTGGGTTTTAATATATACAAAAAAACTATTGGTGTTATTGGAACGGGTAATATTGGTAAAGCATTTTGTAAAATAATGTTGGGCTTGGGTTGCAGGGTAATAGCTTTTGATATTATTGCCAATAAAGAAATTGAAGCATTGGGTGTAGAATATTTACCGTTGATAGATGTGTTACAACAAGCCGACATTATATCGTTACACTGCCCTTTAAATGCACAAACCAAGCATATTGTAAATGAACAAACTATTCAATTAATGAAAACAGGCGTAATGCTTATTAATACAAGCAGAGGTGCTTTAATAGATACCAAAACAGTTATTGATGCATTAAAAAATACAAAGCTTGGTTATTTAGGAATTGATGTATATGAACAAGAAGAAAAATTATTTTTTAAAGATTTATCTGAAAATATTATTGAAGATGATTTAATACAAAGGTTAATGAGTTTCCCGAATGTGTTGGTTACGGCACATCAGGCATTTTTTACCAAAGAAGCTATTGAGCAAATTGCTTTTACAACTTTGAGCAATATTAAAATATTATGTGAAAATAAATTCCCTGAAAATAAGGCAGCATTATTAACCTAATTTTATTCTTTATTATTGTAACTTAGGTTTAAGTTTATACTCAATGCAAAAGAAATTTTTAATTATACTTTCGGTTATTACAGCCATTTTATTTTTTGCTTGTTCAAAAGAATATAGTTATGAAACCGGAAGTGGCTTAGGCGGTTATGCAACAGGTAGTTTAAAAGATTCATTAGGCAACTGCCAAGGTATTACTGCCAATGGAACATATATGGTAGATAGTATTATGACAGATAGCAACTATGTAATAATAAAATTAAATATTACTTCTGTTGGTAAATACAAAATAAATACTGATACCGTAAATGGTTTTTGGTTTAACGATTCTTCTTACTTTTTATCATCGGGCATACAAAGCATTAAATTAAAAGCACACGGAAAACCGGTATTGCCCATGCTTTCAACTTTTACGGTAAATTTTGATTCTACCACTTGTATATTTAGTGTTCCTATAGTTGGCTCGGGTACTTTATCTACTACTTATTATCCTACTACAACCAATAGTAATTGGACGTATAAAAACTCTGCAAGTTCAGATACAGTAAGGGTTACATCTACCGGCGTAACTTATTTAATAGGAGGAAGCCCTTATACTTTGTTTGTAGATTCTTATAATGATTCTTCAGTTTACAGAAATGATGGCTCGGGTAATTATTATACTTACGGATTTTTAGATGATAGTGCTACGGCACCTGTTTCTTATATATTTTTAAAAGATAATGTTTCTATAGGTACAACTTGGGAAACGGCAGAAGCTAATACTACTTTTTTAGGAGCATCATCAAAAATAAAATACAGGTACACTATAACAAATAACAGCACTTCTTTAACTGTTAATGGCACAACTTATAATAATGTAATTAAAGTAAGATTAGATTATTATTATTTTGTAAGCGGAGCTTATCAAACAACACCTGCTTATTCTCAGTACGATTATTATGCACAAGGCATTGGTTTAATTAGTAGCGAAACAATCAATTTCACTCCAACTATTTATCAATCAATACAACGCTATCAAGTGTATTAATTTAAGAAGTTAATATTTAATTAGTTGAAATAACAATGCCTCACATTTGCGAGGCATTATTAATATTTTGTATTGAAAAATTAAACGGCAAAACTTTCGCCACAGCCACAACTACGGCTGGCATTGGGGTTGCTGAAATAAAACCCTTTTCCATTCAGCCCATCACTAAAATCTAATTCGGTGTTTACTAAGTATAAAAAACTTTTTAAATCTGTAACTACTTTTAAACCATTGTGTTCAAAAACCTGATCCATTGGTTTTGTTTCATTATCAAAATCTAATTTATAACTTAAGCCGCTGCAACCTCCGCCAACAACACCTACACGCAAAAAGTAGTTTGAATTGTTAGCAATGCCTGCTTCTTCCATAAGTTTTAAAACTTTGTTTTTTGCTTTATTGCTTACTAATATTCCGTTATCTGTTGCAACCATAGTTTTTATTTTAAATGAGAATAATTTATCATTCAACATTTATCATTCAAAATAATTAATGAATTCTTTCTTCAAACACTAATTCTTCTAAACCGTTTTTCTTTCTGTAATCATTAATAGCTGCTTTAATTGCATCTTCTGCTAAAACAGAACAGTGAATTTTTACCGGAGGAAGATTTAATTCTTCTACAATATCCATGTTATCAATCTTAACAGCTTCATCAACAGATTTTCCTTTTAACCATTCTGTTGCTAAAGATGATGATGCAATGGCAGAACCACAGCCAAATGTTTTAAATTTAGCGTCTTTAATAATGCCTGTAGTTTCATCTACTTCAATTTGTAAACGCATTACATCTCCACATTCGGGTGCTCCAACTAAGCCTGTACCAACGGTTTTGCTTGCTTTATCAAGCGTACCAACATTTTTTGGGTTGCTATAGTGGTCTATAACTTTTTCTGAATATGCCATAAATTAAATTTTATAATTTGAAAATATGTAAATGTGCAGATGATTTTTTAGAATTAGCAAATCTGCATATTCGCTAATTCGCATATCTTAGTGGTGTGCCCACTCAATGCTGTTTAAATCAATTCCTTCTTTATACATTTCCCAAAGCGGACTCATTTCTCTTAATTTTAAAACTGTTTCGCTAATGGCTTTAATGGTGTAATCAATTTGTTCTTCGGTTGTAAAACGGCTTAATCCAAAGCGTAAACTGCTGTGTGCTAAATCATCACCCAAGCCTAATGCTTTTAAAACATAACTTGGTTCTAATGATGCAGAAGTACAGGCAGAACCTGAGCTTAATGCAATGTTTTTATTAAAGCCCATCATTAAACCTTCTCCTTCAACATATTTAAAAGAAATATTGGCTACGTGTGGTAAGCGGTGTTCTTTGTTTCCGTTTACATAAGCTTCTTCTAATTGCATTAAACTATTTTCTAATTTATCACGAAGTTGGCTAATGCGTTTGGTATCTTCTTCCATTTCTATACGGCATAATTCGCAAGCTTTACCAAAACCAACAATGCCCGGAACGTTTAATGTGCCGCTACGCATACCACGCTCGTGGCCACCACCATCCATTTGTGCGGTAACTTTTACACGAGGGTTTTTACGGCGTACATATAATGCACCAACTCCTTTTGGGCCGTACATTTTATGTCCGGAGAAAGTAAGTAAATCAATTCCGTCTTTAATTACATCAACCGGGATTTTGCCTACTGCTTGTGTAGCATCTGTAAAGAAAAGAACGCCGTGTTTTTTTGCAATGGCTGAAATTTCTTTAACCGGTTGTATTACACCAATTTCGTTGTTGGCATACATGATAGCTATTAAAACGGTAGTTGGCTTAATGGCTGCTTCTAATTCTTTCAAATCAATTAAACCATCTTCTTGCACACTTAAATAAGTTACTTCTCCGCCTGCTTTTTCAATGTGTTTGCAAGTATCTAAAACGGCTTTATGTTCTGTAACTGCGGTAATAATATGATTGCCTTTTGATGCATACATTTCAAATACACCTTTAATGGCAAGATTATCTCCTTCGGTTGCACCAGAGGTAAAAATAATTTCTTTAGGGTCTGCACCAATAAGTTTGGCAACTTGTTCGCGTGCATAATCAACAGCTTCTTCTGCTTCCCAACCAAAAGGGTGGTTACGGCTTGCTGCATTGCCAAAATGTTCGGTAAAATAAGGTATCATTGCTTCCAACACTCGGGGATCCATTGGAGTGGTGGCATTGTTATCTAAATAGATTGGTAACTTCAACATAATGTAGTCTGTTTAAAAGCGTTTTATGAAAAGCAAAAATACGGGAAAGAGCTTCATAAATTTGTATTTGAAAGCTATTAAAACAGGCTTTTTCCTATTATCGAAATTAAAAAACATGCATCATGCTTAAAGTTGAACATATTGGTATTGCGGTAAAAGACTTTTCTCAATCAATTTCATTGTACGAAAAATTGTTAAATACTAATTGTTATAAGAAAGAAACGGTTGAAAGTGAGAAAGTAAATACTGCTTTTTTTATGCAAGGCGAAACAAAAATTGAATTGTTAGAAAGTATTGATAAAGAGGGTGTTATTGCAAAATTTATTGAGAAAAAAGGAGAAGGGCTACATCATATAGCATTTGAAACAAACGATATTGAAGCAGAAATGCAACGTTTAAAAAACGAAGGTTTTGTTTTACTAAATGAAACAGCTAAACGTGGTGCCGATAATAAATTGGTTTGCTTTCTTCATCCTAAAAACACCAATGGTGTGTTGGTTGAATTGTGCCAAACAATTATATAAAACACAATGCAATTGCAATAGAAAATTTTATTACAAATCTTTTTTCTCTTGTAATTTATAACACAACACCCAAATTAAACTTGTAAAAATTAATGTATATACTAATTGCATAGGAATGGCAGATAGTGCAGCTTCGTAAGCATCTCTCATATCTTTTCCAAAGCCTCCGGCAAAAGCAGGTACGGGTATTAATTCATCGCTCATTTCAAAAGGAAGAAATTTGTAAGCATGTGTTTGTAATTTCCATTTTAAATACGATACTAAAATGTTTTCTACAATTAAACTGTAAAATAAAAACACACCTAATGCTATAAATGCTTTTTTAATTAAATAGCCTAATAAAAACGCAATACTTAATTGGGCAAAGCTTTGTATAAAAAACAACGGAATGTATTGCAATTGTTCTGCCCATCTGGCTAAATGCCCATCATCAAAATAAATTCCTAAGCTTAAAGAAACTAATGTATAAATAATAGTTGTAATGAGAGATATGATAACTATATCCATCATTTTAGCAGTTATAAATTGTTGTCTGCTCCAGCCGTCAATAATGTTTTGTCTATGTGTTTTATAAGTGTATTCGTTACTTATAAGCATAATAACTAAAATAGCAGGAATGGATATAAAGAAAGAAGAAAAATAGGCTGTTGTATGCCATGTCTCAGGAAACTCAAATGGGTTACCAAACAACATTTTAGCTATTTGCGAGAGAGCTTCTTTTTTATCTGCATTTCTTACCAATGTATGATTATAAATTGTTCCTATAATTAAATTAACTCCGGGGTAGGTTAATGCTACAATGCTAAACATCCACCAAAATGCAGGATAGCGTTTTATTTTAAGCCATTCTATTTTTATTAACTGAAACATGCAATATTTTTTAAGGTTAGTTGTTGGTTAGTTCAAAAAATTTAGCTTCTAAACTTTTCTTTTTTTGTGTAAGCATATTTAATGTTACACCATTATTAAAACAATATTCATTAATGGTATCTAATTGTGCAGTGCCTTGCGGGTAAAATAATTGAATGGCATTTTTTTCTTCAACCAATTTTGTGTAACCACTCATATTATTTAATATTTGTATTAGTGTTTGTTTATCTGATGCATTTACTTCAACAATATCTTCGTTGGCAAGTACTTCGTTTACATTTCCGTTTACTAATAAATTTCCTTTTTTTAATATGGCAACATGGGTGCAAACTTTTTCTACTTCATCTAATAAATGGCTTGCCATAATTATGGTTTTGCCTTGTTGTGCAAGTTTTTTAATTAGCTCTCTTATTTCGGCAATACCAACGGGGTCTAAACCATTGGTGGGTTCATCTAACACCAACACATCGGGGTTGCCAAGTAATGCCGCTGCTATTGCCAAACGTTGTTTCATACCTAAACTGTAAGTACTGAATTTACTGTTTTTGCGTTGCGAAAGATTTACAATTTCTAACACTTCATCTATATCATTTTCATTTCCTCTACCACTTATGGCTTGTGTAATTTTTAAATTGTTTACGGCAGAAAGATAATGGTAGAAATTAGGTGTTTCAAGCAATGAGCCAATTTTTGTTTTATGGTTTTGTGGATTATCTTCAAACCATAAAAAATTTCCGGTATTGGCTTTTAAAATGTCTAAAATAATTCCGAGTGTAGTGGTTTTACCACTTCCGTTTGGGCCTAATATTCCGTAAACACAACCTTTGGGTACATTAAACGATACATTGTTTAATGCATGTATTTTGCCGTATTGTTTACTTAAATTATTTACTGAAAGTATTTGCTGCATAATTATTATTTATGTTGTGCTGCTATGAGATAGGGTTAACTTAATGAATATATTACAGAATGGATTATTTTAATATTAATTATTTTGGGTAGTGCTTATTTTTTATTTCAATTGCTAAAGATTCAAGTTGTTTGCAGGGTTCGGGTATTGGGATATACAACTGATGACACATTGTACAAACTGTATAACATTTCATTGGTTTGTCATTAATTGGAGTATCAAGATAAACATATGAATTGCTATAAGGGCTTTTTACTTTTATAATATTACCCCTTGTGTCTTCTAGTAGCGGCATGATTGTACATTTATGCACAATTAACCAATCATAAAAATCGGCTCTTGTCATAAATTAAGCAATAGAAAGATTAAACTGTTTTGTTATTACATTAGACTGATGGATATCATTGTTTTTTTGGTGCTCAAATACAACTTGAACAGTTTGAATAAGATTTTTTGTTGCTTCTTCTTCAGTATCACCTTCTGCAATAATATTAGGTAATTGAGCAAAAAAGGCTGTAAACCCTTTATCATTCGGGTCTTGCACAAAAATTCCCGTAAGTTGAAGATTATTAGGTGTCATAATTTTATGAATTCAAAAGTGTTTCACAATAATAAACATAAAAATTCACAAAACATTCAGGTTCTATGTTAAAACTAATAAGCTCTTTTGATAAGAAATACCTATATTGATGAATATTACTTACTTTTTTTAATCCACTTTTTTATAACTCTAATTGGTTTGCCATTGCTTTTGCTTACCGAAAAAGTTTGGTCATAATCCCAAATCATAGTTGGTATATCATTATTATGCATTACGGTTGTTATGTCTTGTAAATAATTGTTGCGATACTTTTGTTTTACCGTATTTATAACGCCTGTTTCAGTACATATTAAAGGCATATTATTGTTATCACACCATTTTTTTGTTTCACTTACTTTATCATTTAAATAATTAATGGTTGCTTCGTGATAGTATTTTTTATAATTATCTTCTACAACTGTACCTTTTGCTTTATCGGGCATTTTAGGCATTTTGTTGGGGTTGTATGGATAAGGAAGTTTTTGAATGAAAGTTTTATCTGCACTCCAATCTGCTCCTTGGTGTGTAAATATATAAGGCTCGTAAAAATGAAAAGTGTATAAAATTTTATCATCTGGTAAGCGATACAATTCTTTCAATTCATCAATATTATTATAATTGGTTCCTCCTACAATATAAATTCTGTTTTGATCTTCGTAACGTATATATTGAACAATTTTGGTTGCAATATCTTTCCATTTATAAGGTTCTAAAGTAGGCTCGTTATAAATTTCAAAAAACAATTTATCGTAACCTTGATTTCTGAATTGGTTTTGTACTTGTTTCCAAATCCACGATACTCTTTCAAACTCTGTATATGCATTATCAGGGTTTAATTTTCCGTAATGATAGGTTATAATTAAATTTAATTTTAGTTTTTCGCAGGTTGTAAAAATGCTTTGTAATTTTTGTAAAATTTCTGTGGTAAGGTTTGATGATTGTGGTTGCATAAACATATCAAACGCAATAGGCAAGCGAACTGTAGCGTAATGTGCTTTTGCAATTTTTGTTAGCTTATCTGTTAAGTTTGTATTTAATAATTGTTCGGGTCTTGCCCAAGTATGTTCAA
Organism: Bacteroidota bacterium; assembly: GCA_018267725.1. Taxonomy (GTDB): domain Bacteria; phylum Bacteroidota; class Bacteroidia; order Chitinophagales; family Chitinophagaceae; genus CW01. The sequence goes on along the minus strand of JAFDXY010000009.1, from coordinate 188,887 downwards.
ACCAAGATAGGTTTATACCTGCACCTAAACTTCTTCTAATAGTTTCAATATTTTTTTCTTTTTTAAGTTTTGCACTATATGTGGATAGTGAAAACAAACAAATAGAAGTTATTAAGACTAATCGTTTTATTATTGTATAAATCATGTACATAGTTATTTTCACGTAATATTGAATTTAGCCATACCGTACCTAAATTATGCTAATTAACAACAAGTTTTCTTATGTAAATATAGATAAGGAAACATTTGCAGAAGACCTAAATAAAAAAGGAGCTTACTACGCAAATGTTGTTATGTGGACTATTCTCTTTTCTTTACCACTATTTTGGTTGTTAGATTATCTTTTTTTACAAGACAATTGGACAAAACTTTTTGTAGCCAGATTACTTGTTACAGTAGTTACTTACGCCATTTATATTTTTAGTAAAAGAATTAATTGGCCTGCAACAAAAGCAGTATTTATATTTATAATGCTTCATGTTATTGTACACTCTTTTGTTTGTGGTGTAGTACCGTTAAACAGTATAATGGCTTATTTTTTAGTGTTTTCGGTATTTATGTTATTAATTAATGTTACTTTATTTTGGTCTGTTCATTATCCAATTTTCCTTTGTTTACTTTCTTACATTATTATTATTTTATTATTTTCTGCAAAAGGCAGAATAGATAAATACGAACTATTGGTTAACCATGGTGGTATAGTATATTTTATATTATCTGGTTTTTCTTGCTTGGTTGCTTATAACAGATATGTAGTTTTAAAAAGAGATATTGCCCGAAATATTTTAATAAATGAAGCCAATAACAAAGTATTACTTCAAAACGAAAAAATTAATGATCAGAAATATGTTATTGAAGATGCCAACCGAAAACTTAAAACGCTAAACAATTATAGGCATAACACCATGAATATTTTGTTGAACGATTTTAAGAATTTTACCGGCTCAATAGAAATGTCTCTTGGTTTATTACACAACAATTCTGAAAATATAACTGGCGAGCAAAAAGAAATATTAAACTACATACAAACCGGAAATCAAAAATTAAAATATCTTTCTGAAAAATTAGCCAACAGTGCAGATAGAGATGAAGCCAAAGTAGATTTTAATTACGAACGTTTTGATGTTGGCCCCGTTGTAGAACAAGCCGTAATGGATATTGCCTCAGATGCTGCACAAATGAAACAAATTAATTTGCAATTGCATTTAGCACCAATGGCAATAATGGTTTATTTAGATAAATTATTTTTTACACAAGTATTGTTTAAATTATTAAACAATGCTTTACGCCATGCACAAAGCGGATCTATCATTACCATACATACCAACGAAGCAAATAACGATAAGTGTATTATTGAAGTAATTAATATTGGAAAATTAGTTGGTAAAGAAAAAATGGATGAATTGTTTAATAAACTGCAACCTTATAAACCTTTAGCCAATGCTGTTGCCGACGATGCAGATATGGGCTTTGCAGTAGCTAAAAAATTAACCGAAACTATGGGTGGCACATTTACCTATAACAGTAATCAAACAACAGGTAACTACTACCGCATAGAGTTTAATAGAACCCATTAAATTAATTTTTATGAGAAGTAAAATTGTAATTGTAATAGCTTTTATGTTGGGTATTTGCAGCCTTGCAAATGCACAAAACGAACGCACTTTTGAATCAATGGGATATGATGATGTAAGCATAACCGGCATTCAAGGTTCGTTAAGCTACTTCTTAAAAATAAAACCAGATGATGATGTAAATAACAGCAAACTGGTTTTGCACATCAGAGCATCGCAGGTATTAAACCCGCGTACCTCTTTTTTAATTGTGTATTTAAAAGATCAAGCAGTTTGGACACAACCCATTATTACTTCTGCTGTTGATACCATGTTTACTGTGGTAGTGCCACTTAGTAAAAAATTTTTACAACCCGATGCTCGTTTCATCAAAGTAAAAATTGGTGCTAAAATGAGTGTGGGTGATGAATATTGTAAAGATGTAGATAACCCTGCTTGTTGGATAGCTGTAAAAAACACATCTTACCTTGCACCAACTTATCAGGTAAATTCTATTTATAAGCGTAGTTTAAAAGAATGGATACAAGAATATAAATCGGTTTACACGCCAGCCGCGGGAGATTTAAACGATTTAACTGCTGGTGGTTTAGTTTATACTTTGCTTAAACAAGGAGGGTTAAAAAATGTATATACGGGCACCTACCAACCCCAAGATACCTTACCAAGTGGTATTGTTTGCGGTCTTCCCGATAAACTTCCTTATTCTGTAAAACAAGCAATTCCTTCTTTGTCGCAAGGTCAGGGCTTAATTGCATTGGCAAGAATAAACATAGGCACCGAATCAAAAACAGTATTAGTTGTTACAGGTGCAGATGCTGCAGGTTATACAAAAGCAATTAATGTATTGGCAAGTAATAAAAGATTAAGCAGTGCCTTTACAGAAAAAATGATTTTGCAAGAAGCAACAGCAAGTAATGTTTCGGTAGATAACCCATCTCCGTTAATTATGACTTTAGATGATATTGGTGCAAACGCTGCATTAATGGAAGGTATTGGTGCATTGCAACAAAAATATACTTTCTCTTTAACCGAGTTTAATGCAATACCCAGTAAACTAACATTTCATTTAGAAAGTTATTTCTCTGTTTTAAAACCAGATGATAGAGGTTTTTTAAATATTTATTTGAATGAAAATTTAATTTATAATGCATCATTGGCAGATAGACCAAGTTTTATTGATGATATAGATTTAAAACCTTATTTATTAAGTAAGTTTAATACTTTGTTGGTTGAGTTTAGATTTCACCCGGGTACTAATATTTGTAAAGATGGATTCAGCAACTTTTTTGCATTTGTAAATACCAAAACATCAACCCTAACTTTTTCGGGAGAAAGAGAAAACAAGTTTATCAGCTTCTTTAATTTTCCGGCAGAGTTTAGACGTACACCAACAAAAGTTATAATATCTCCACGTTTATTTAACTCAAATGTTGTTTCTTCTGTAGGAGAAATTTTCTATCAATTAAACGCACCTATAAAAACAGATTTTAATAAACTTATTGTACCGCAATTGGTTTCTTCAGAAAAAGCAAATATTGATGAGTTAAGAGGTTTTAACCTTATTGCACTACTAAGCAGAGGAGACAAATTTGTATCTAACTTCTCTCAAATGCCAATTAAGTTTGATAAAGATTTTCAAATTTATAAAGACAGTAAAGGCTTACTTACTTATAATATAAACGATTTTTCAAACAGTGGTTTAGCCCAAATTTTTAGAGAGCGAGGAAGTACTGTTTTGTTGGTAACGGCATTGGGAGATAGTTTACAAAAAGAAGCGTTTGAAAGTGTTGTAAAAAATTTCAGCACACAAATAACAGAAATTGAAAGTAATGTTTGTTTTGCTAACAGTGGTGGTTACAGCAAATACTTCTTTAAAATGCCCGAAGATTCTAATTCAGTATTATATAAAGGAGAAAAAAATGCTTGGTTAGAATTTTGGAGCACATACAAACTTTGGATTTTAGGTATATTAATTATTCTGTTAATATTAGGTTTCTACTTTGTAAGAGGCAAGGTTAAAAAATCTCAAGAAATTGTTTAATAACACATTATTATTAAATAAAATATTTACATGAGCCGTTGTGCATTGCATTATATGGTAGCTGAAGGCTCTTTTAAACAAGAGCATTTAGAAGAAGTATTAGATATTTCTGAAACCTATAACTATGCACCTATTAAAACCGCATTAATTTTTGGGTTTTTAGTTAGAAAAGATTATGTAACATTTTTAGAAAAGCATGGCAAAACATTAATAGATGTAAGAACAGAAGAAATTGATGAAACATATATTAACCAATGCGATATACAACATTTAAACTCATTTCTTTATTTACCATTAAAAAAAGATATTGATGGAAGTTTAATTGTAGCTGCCGCAGATCCGTTTGATGAAAAATTACAAAAAAGTTTAGTTGTTCATTTTAAAACAAACATAAAATTAGTAGCAACATCAGACCTTGATATTACTTGGTTATCGCATAAAATACGCGGAGAATTTCATGTAAAAGAAGCAGTATTTAGTTTAATGCGTAAAGACCCCGCAAGCTCAGGGCTGGTAACGTTTACAGATGCTCAGCTTATTTTTATTTTTACTTCTTTAGGCGTATTGTTTACATTGTTGTTTTTGTTTTTTACACCAACATTTATAACGCTTAACTTATTATCAAGCTTTTTGTTTTTGTTTTCTATTACTTTCAAATTATACCTTGCTTTAAAAGGCTCAATGAGTGAGTTGCACGAAGTGGTAACTAAAGATGATATTAAAAGAATAGAAACTGCAACACTACCTGTTTACACTATTTTATTACCGGTTTATAAAGAAGATAAACTTATACGAAAACTAATTTGGAATTTAAGAAGTTTAGATTATCCGCGAGAAAAATTAGACGTAAAATTATTAATTGAAGAAGATGATGATAAAACGTTGAATGCCGTACGTACACTTGATTTTCCTGCAAACTTTGAAGTTATTGTAGTGCCTTTTCACATGCCTAAAACAAAACCCAAAGCATGTAATTACGGATTACATTTTTCAAGAGGAGAATTACTAACTATTTATGATGCAGAAGATGTTCCGGATTCCGACCAATTAAAAAAAGTAGTAATGCTTTTCCGTAAACTACCCGAAGAATTTGTAGTAGTACAAGGTGCATTAAACTACTTCAATAAAAATGAAAACTTCCTTACAAGAATGTTCACTTTAGAATATTCTTATTGGTTTGATTATATGCTTACCGGTTTAGAAACTTTAGATGTTCCTATTCCTTTAGGCGGTACATCCAATCACTTTAAATTACACCGTTTAATTGAATTGGGTGCTTGGGATCCGTTTAATGTAACAGAAGATGCAGATCTTGGTGTGCGTGTTTATGATAAGCAATATAAAGTAGGTGTTGTAAACAGTACAACATTAGAAGAAGCTAATAACGAGCCATTTAATTGGATACGCCAAAGAAGCAGATGGATTAAAGGTTATATGCAAACTTATTTGGTGCACATGCGTAACCCTGTAAAACTTATTCAAAGAATTGGATGGGGCGGTTTTTTTGGATTTAACTTTTTTATTGGTGGCACTGCATTTACGTTTTTGTTGTACCCTGTATTATTATTGTTTTTTATTTTATATGTAATTTTTGATTTTGGTTTTGTAAGAAAATTATTTCCAGATTGGGTATTATATATTTCAATCTTCAACTTTATTGCAGGTAATGTATTAATGGTTTATGTAAATATGTTGGCAGTATTTAAAAGGCGTTATTACGAATTAATTTTATTTGCAATAATGAATCCGGTGTACTGGTTAATGCACTCAATAGCTGCTTATAAAGGTTTGTGGCAATTAATTATAAAACCGTTTTATTGGGAAAAAACAAATCACGGATTATCAAAAATGTCTTCTGCAAGTGTAGTTAATACGGCACCTGCAGTATAATTATGAGTTTTCTAAAAAAATACATATCAATATTTTTGGGCTTATTCATGCTGGTATATTATATACTAATTGCATGGATAATACACCGTACGGGCTACGAACATTCGGAAGCTTTATTTCATGCAGAAAAAATAAAATTACTTTTTGAAGCAGATGAAAACACGCTATTAACTATTGGTACAACTTTTCCCAGCATAGTATTTTTATCATCTGTTGTGTTTACACCATTTGGTTACCCTTTTGCACCAGTATTAGCATCAATAGTATTTACCAGTTTATTATTTTATATGTTGGTGAATGATTTTTCAAAATCTAATTTACCACGCCGTGTTTTTTTACCTATGTTGTTATTGTTGTTTATTTTTCATCCGGGTATATTGTATGCGGCAGCATCGGGCAGAGGTGTAGCGGCAATTATGCTTTTTTTCTATTTGGTGTTTAGAAGTTTGTTTAGATATTATCAAACACAAACTTCTTTCTATTTATCAATGGCAAGTATTTACTTAACCTGTTTAGTGTTTTGCGATTTTAATTTTATTTGGTTGTTGTTTGCTTTCTTTCCTTTTATATTTTTAGTATCGTTAGATGGATTAAAAATTAATCGCGAACAACCACCTATTATTCAATATTTTGAAACATTAAACAATCGCTCTCAAAGAAGAAAATTAGTAAACAGAACAGTAGCTATTTATATTATAATTTTCTTATTACCTTTTGGTGCATTGTTTTTATTTAGAACATTAAACTACTACCATGCCGGAGATGCAACTTATTTTTTAACCAGCCAATATGCTAACTGGCATGTTACCGGAAGTGAATCAATAGGTTCATTAATTGCATCTAAGTATATTGACCACATGGTTATAGAACAACACCAAATGATATATCAAGTGTATGTTTTATTATTAACGCCATTACTAATTTTAGTTTTCTTTTTATACAAAGGAAATTTATACGAATTGTTTACCGTATTGGCTCCTTTTATATTAATGGCAGTAGTTTTAATTGATGTGCAGAAATATATTACCATTGAATATTATCTTATTTTTTTAGTGCTTGCATTAATTAGTTTATGTTATTATGCAGGTAAAAAATATAAATCTAAAATATTGTATCCTATAATAATGGCTGTTGCTTTGCTAAATATTTTTACGGGAATTTATTATTTTAAAAAAACAGTTGATAGAGAAGAAGTAAGTTTTTTTGCTACGCTGAAAAATGTTAAACAATGGAAAGAAGAAAGAGCCAACAGTGAAGAATATGTACTTGCTGCTTATATATCTGATATTACAGATGAAACACATAAAATTTTAATGGATGATGCTGCCGCATATAAAGTAATGGCACATTTACGATCGTTAAAACCTGTTATTATGCCTGTAAATAATAACTTTATTACCATTGCAGAAAACCCAAAAGCAGGTGCAAGATTTTTATGTGTTGCAAAAGATAATAACCTCTTAAAATCTTTTACGGTACTTAATGAATATAATAGAACCTTAATGGAAAACAGAAGACAATTAAGCACCAAGCTAATGTTTGAAACTAAAAACTGGGCTATTTATAAAGTATTAAATGATTAGTGTTTCATTACTGCTTTCATCATTCTGTTTTTACCTTGCAAATCTTTTTTTAATTCACATTTAAATGCATGTTGTTCAAATATGCTTATAACTTCTTTACCATACACTTCATTAATTTCTACAAAAATTTTTCCGTTATTATTTAAATGTGTTGTAGCAAATGCTGCAATTTTTTCATAAAAAATTAAAGGGTTAGTATCCGATGCAAATAAGGCTACATGCGGTTCGTAATCAATTACATTTTTCTGTATTGTATTTTTTTCTTCAATAGCAATATAAGGTGGGTTGCTTACAATAATATCAAACTTTGGTAATTCATTCCAATTGGTTTCATCTAAAAAATTCAGTTGCTTAAAATGTATATGAGTGTTTTGTAACGTTGCATTTTTTTTAGCAACTGTTAATGCTTCTGTACTAACATCAATTGCGTAAACAGTTAAAGCAGGTAAATCTTTTTTTATACTAATAGGTATGCAACCACTGCCGGTGCCAATATCTAAAATGCTTACTGCTGTTGTGTTTGCTTTATATTCTTCAACAACCCAATTAATTAATTCTTCTGTTTCGGGTCTGGGTATTAAAACATTTTCATCAACATAAAATTTCATTCCTGCAAACCAACATTCATTTAAAATATATTGAATGGGCTTATGTTGCAAAAGTTGTTTAGTTATATTATTTAATTTTTCTGTTTGTAATAAATTAAGTTCAACTTGTTTATTAACTAATCTGTCAATTTTTTTTAAACCACTAATATGTTCAATAACCCAATTGGCAATAGTTAATGCTTCAGATGTTTCATATATTGTTTGAAGTTGTGTTGCCAAACTTTGATACGCTTTTTCTACTAACATGTTGCAATAATAATGTGTTCTGTTATTTTTGTTACAATTTATATGCAAAGTACTGAAACAATAAATGATATTTTTTTTATGCAACGTTGTTTGCAATTGGCTGCATTGGGCAAAGGCTCTGTAGCCCCAAACCCAATGGTAGGTGCTGTTTTGGTATATAATAATAGAATAATTGGCGAAGGATATCATGAACAATATGGTAACAACCACGCAGAAGTAAATTGTATAAATAGTGTTGCCAATGTCGAAAAACATTTAATTGAAAATGCTACTTTGTATGTTTCTTTAGAACCTTGTAATCATTTCGGAAAAACGCCACCATGTACTAATCTTATTCTTCAACATAAAATAAAAAAAGTAGTTATAGGTTGTGCAGATAGTTTTGAAAAAGTAAATGGAGCAGGCATTAAAAAATTAAGAGATAACGGTGTTGATGTAACAACAAATATTTTAGCAGAAGAATGTAAAACTATTAATAAAAGGTTTTTTGTTTTTCATGAAGAAAAGAAACCATATATTATTTTAAAATGGGCACAAACAGCAAACAATAAAATTGCATTGCATAATAATGAAAGATTATTTATTACAAATGAATTTACTAACCAATTGGTGCATAAATGGAGAAGTGAAGAACAAGCAATAATGGTTGGCACTACTACTGCTTTTAAAGATAATCCACAATTAAATAATAGATTTTGGAATGGAAGAAATCCTGTGAGATTATTGATAGATAAGGATTTGAAGCTTCCTGCTGATTTACATTTATTCAATCAACAACAAAAAACAATTGTATTCAATCAAGTTAAACAAGAAGAAAAAAATAACCTTTTGCTTCAAAAAATAAATAATGTTTATGATGTAAATGAAATTGCAAATACTTGTTACGAATTAAATATTCAAAGCATTTTAATTGAAGGCGGAGCAAAACTATTACAATCATTTATTAACGCAGGTTTGTGGAATGAAGCAAGAATTATTACCAATGAATTTTTGTTTGTTGAAGATGGTTTAGCTGCTCCTGTATTAACAAACTTCAAACTTAATCATCAAGAAAAAATATTTGCAGACACTATTTCTTATTTTGAAAAACAATAATGCAAAACCCTGATACTTTTTTTTATCAAACCATTACACAAATTGCTACTGCCGAGTTTAAAGACAGAGGCAGTAAATTTATTGCATACAGCTTCCCGATAAATAATAAAGAAGATTTTAAAAAGCAGTTGAATGAATTAAAGAAAGAACATGCTAAAGCCGTGCATTTTTGTTTTGCTTATAGGTTAGGTTTAAATGGCAATGATTTTAGGGTAAGTGATGATGGAGAACCTGCAGGCAGTGCAGGAAAACCTATTCTTAACCAAATAGATAGTAAACGATTAACCAACCTTGCTGTAATTGTGGTTAGATATTTTGGAGGAACTTTATTGGGCGTACCCGGATTAATAAATGCTTATAAAACCGCAACTGCATTGGCTTTGCAAGTTGTACCCATTATTCAAAAACCTGTTGAAGTAATGTATGAATTGCAATTTGATTATACTTTAATGAATGAAGTAATGCAGTTGGTAAAACAATTTAATTGCACGATAAACAAACAAGAAATTCAACTGTTTTGTTTAATACAAATTGGAATTCCTAAACAAAGAATAGAAGAAATTTTATACAAACTGAAAAATTTGCACGCTGTTTCTGTTAAAAAAATATAACTATAATTTCTCTGTTATTTTATAAACACCGTAGCCAACTATTTCTTTTAAAAAACTTTCCCATTCAAAAAAAACATGTGCTTGCGGAGTAAAGCTTTCAATATTTATATTTTTATTATATACAACAAAATCACTCGGATAAATTATTACGGGAATATTTGCTTTATCAAAACTTTTTTTGGCTCTTGGCATGTGCATGGCAGAAGTAACTAAAACATAAGGCGGTTGTAAATGAACAGAATCTAATAACTGTTTGGTATAAATAGCATTTTCAAAAGTGTTGCGGGCTTTTTGTTCAAGTAAAATAGCACTGTCGGGAATGCCTGTTTTAAGTAGTTCTTGTTTAATACCTTGTGCTTCATCAATATTATTTAATAAAGAACCACTGCCACCTGTTACAATAATTTTTTGTACAATACCTTGATGGTATAATTGTGCTGTTTGTATAAACCTATCTCCACTTGCTCCTATGTAAAAATTATTCTGTTCATCGTATCCACCAATACCGCTTAATAAAATAGCTGCACTATATTTTTTTCCTTTCAAATTAACTTTAGTTGGTTGCCATGCGTTTACCAATTTATTAAATAAAAAAGGATTTGTAAACACAATTAATATTAATACAATGGCAATGCGTAAACGTTTTTTTGTTTTTATATTTTTTGTTATCCAACTCCAAATTAATAAAATAATAATCCACCAAAATGGAGTTAAAGCAAATAATAAAATTTTTGAAAGAAAGAAAAACATGTACAATTTATTTAAAACTCTTGCTTACAATTAATTCTTTAGAACCTGCTGTGTAAACATAAAATCCTTCTCCGCTTTTTACACCTAATTTTCCTGCTGTAACCATGTTTACTAATAATGGACAAGGAGCATATTTAGTATTTCCAAAACCATTATACAATACAGTTAAAATACTTAGGCACACATCTAAACCAATAAAATCGGCTAACTGTAAAGGTCCCATGGGGTGAGCCATTCCTAATTTCATAATAGTATCAATGGCTTCAACATTTGCAATGCCTTCGTATAAACTGTAAATGGCTTCATTAATCATGGGCATTAAAATTTTGTTGGCAATAAAACCAGGGTAATCGTTTACCACGCATGGCACTTTATTTAATTGTTTACTTAATGCAACAATTGTTTCGGTAACTGTGTTATTGGTTGCATAACCGTTTATAATTTCAACCAACTTCATTACAGGCACAGGGTTCATAAAGTGCATACCAATTACTTGTTGCGGCCTTTTAGTAACCGATGCTATTTTAGTAATAGAAATAGATGAAGTATTGCTTGCCAAAATAGTTTCGGGTTTAGCAAATTCATCTAACTGTTTAAAAATATTTAATTTTAAATCAATATTTTCTGTGGCTGCTTCTACAATTAAATCGGTTTGCGGTATGGCAGTTGCAATATGGGTATGTGTAGAAAGATTATTTAATGCAATAATTTTTTGTTGAGCAGTAACAATATTTTTTTCAACTTGTCTGTCAAAATTTTTATTAATGGTGGCAACTGCTTTTTCTAATTGTGCAGCATTCACATCAATCAATAAAACTTTAAAGCCATGTTGTGCAAATACATGAGCAATACCATTACCCATTGTACCTGCACCAATAACAGCAACTGTTTTAATCATATAGCAAATTTAAAAACGTGAATCGTGAATCGAAAAACGTAAATCGAAAATAGAGTAAGATGATTTAATAACAATCGGATTTTGAAATAAAACTTCCAATCGTCATTTCGAACGGAGTGAAAACCTCCTCAAATATTAACGAGATGTTACACGGAGCAGAGTATGACAATTATTCTTCTTCACAATGTCGTCTGCGGAGACATTGTGAAGAAGGCAAAAATATTCACTGCATTACGGCTATTTTTTTTATTTTTATATAAAACTATAACCATGAAAAAATTACTTGCTGCATTATTTTGCTTATTAAGTTTGTATTCGTTTTCTCAAGAAACACAATATGTAAACGATACAATTATTACCACAACAGGGTTTAAGGTGTATGAAGGAATAAAACTAAAATTAGGCATGGGTAGTATGCCCGATGGCTCATTTAAGTTTATAAGAATAAACAAATCATCTTTATTTGCATATAATTCAAACGTAAATAATAGAGCCAATGCAGCTAATGCAGCAGCACCAAGCCATGCCAACCACACTGCAGAGGTTGCAAGAACAGATAAAAGAGGAACTAAAAAAGTAGGCTATACTTATTATGCTATTTTAAAAATGGGCGAAGCAAGCCGCTATGAATGCGATGTTGAAAGTGCAATTATTGCCGGTGAAATAATTGTACCCAATGAATTTAAACCTAAAACAAATACCACAGCACCAACACCTGTAGTAAGCACAGCAGATGAACTTATTAAATTAAAAAAGTTATTAGATGCAGGAGCTATAACACAAGAAGAATATGATGCTGCCAAGAAAAAATTATTAGATAAATTTTAATTCCATTCCTAACAATATTTTCTGTAAGACATGTTGTGAAGAAGAAATAACGATAAATCTCTCATTCTGTTCAACATAATAAAACTAATAAACAGATTTCTCGTTTCACTCGAAAAGACGGGATAAATTATTTTGCTTTTAAAACTTCCAACTGTCATTTCGAACGAAGTGAGAAATCTTCTAACAGATATTTCGCTTTGTTCAACATAATAAAACTAATAAACAGATTTCTCGTTTCACTCGAAATAACGTGATAAATTATCTCTTCGATTTAAAATCTCCTCGCTTCCATGCTTTAATAAAATCTGCCCAAGCAAGCGGGTTAAGAATATTCATTGGTGGTAATTGCCCGTTGTAATAATATTTATTGGCTTGTTGGCGTAACTGAAAGTTTACGGCTTCGCGTCCATCTGCGGGCAAGGCGGCAATTAATGCACGGCGTTTTTGTTCATCAATATTTTGTCGGGCTATTTCGTATGAGTCATCATCAAACCTATTGTTTACAAAATCTCTCTCAAATTGCTCTCTGGTAGGGCGTGGCTTTAAAATAGTGGCGGGTAAATAATTGGTATCGGCAACTAATAATTGAATAACACTCATTTCATTCGTATTCCAATTTTTAGGTATTTCAACCGTTTTATCTTTAAACCCAACCGATGAAAAAGTAATTTTATCTCCCTTCATTACAACAATAGAAAAAACACCATCTCCATTGGTAATAGTTCCTCTTCCTTTGTTTTCTACAATTACACTTGCGGCAGGTATGGCTCGTAAACTATCGGCAGTCATTACCACACCGTATAACTGTACAATAGAATCTTGTTTAAGTTGTTGTGCCTTAACAGAAGATGTTTGTGCAACAAAAAAGAAAGTAAGTAAACTAAAGTATCGTAAAAATAATTTCATCTATACAAAAATAAATTAAACATTAGTTATAATAGAAACTTCAACAAAACATTTGTCAAAATCTAATATCGTAACAAAGTAAAGAAGCGGTTAGCTAAATTTGCAATTTCATTTTTATTTTAACAAAAACTTACTAATGACAGAAGCAGACATTTTAAAAGCCTTAAGCAATGTGCAAGAACCCGATTTAGGTAAAGATTTGGTTACGCTTAATATGGTAAAAGATATTGTAATTAATGATAATAATGTATCGTTTACAATAATTCTTACCACACCTGCATGCCCTATGAAAGATATGATGCGTACAGCAAGTGAAAATGCAATTAAATTATTGGTGAATAAAAATGCAGAAGTACATATTAGTTTTACTGCTAATACATCAACCAACCGAAAAGATGCACAACAAGTATTAACCGGTGTAAAAAATATTATTGCAGTTGTTAGCGGAAAAGGAGGTGTAGGTAAAAGTACGGTTGCTGCTAATCTTGCATTGGCATTGGCAGAAGGCGGAGCCAAAGTAGGTTTAATGGATGCAGATATTTACGGGCCAAGTGTACCTATTATGTTTGGTGTAAGAGGAGAAAGACCTTTAATGCGTGAAGTAAATGGCAAAGGTGTAATTGTGCCTTTAGAAAAATACGGTATTAAATTGATGAGTATTGGTTTATTGGTTGATGAAAAAAATGCAATTGTTTGGCGTGGCCCAATGGCAAGCAGTGCTATAAAACAATTTGTTACAGAAGTAGATTGGGGCGAATTAGATTATTTAATTATTGATATGCCACCCGGCACTGGCGATATTCATTTAACATTAGTACAAACAGTTCCGGTTACAGGTGCAGTTATTGTAACTACTCCGCAAAATGTAGCGTTGGCAGATGCTAAAAAAGCAATAGCCATGTTTGGTCAAGCTCAAGTTAATGTACCTGTTATTGGTTTGGTAGAAAATATGGCCTATTTCACGCCCGAAGAATTACCTAACAATAAATATTATTTATTTGGAAAAGAAGGCGGAAAAAGATTAGCAGAAGAATATGAATTAAATTTTTTAGGGCAAATTCCATTAGTACAATCTATTAGAGAAGGAGGAGATAGTGGTAAACCTGCAATGGTTGGTAATGATACTATTTCTCAAGAAGCATTCAGAAATTTTGCAGCATTAGCAGTAAGAAATATTTCTATGAGAAATGCCAACATACCTAAAACAAAAATTTTAGAAGTAGTGTGAGAGTAAGTATGAAGTGAGAAGTACAATGTAATAACTCATAACTTACTTTTTCTTTTTTATGAACATTAAACTTTTTTTAAAAAACTTGTCTTAATGTTTATGAAAAAATTTTTAGTAACCATAAGTATTTTAGGCGTTGTTTTTTTAGCAACACAATGCTCAAAAGATAATACATCTAATACAACTCCTACCGCAACCGATAGTTTTCAAGTGTCAGTTGTAAACGGCTATGGTAATGGAATATATAAAGTTGGTGATACAGTACATATTTTTTCAAGAGCTTTAGCAAGTAATGAAGTTTTTGCTACTTGGATTGGAAATAATTTACCGCTACTTAATGCATCTACTGAATGGCATACATGGTTTATTATGCCGGCACAAAATGTAACTTTTACAGGAAGCACACAATCTGTAACACCTTATACTTTGCAATCAGAAAAAATTATGGGAGTTAGTAGAATGAAACCTGTTTATTCTTATTTCCCTTCAAATCAAAAAGGCGTTGTTTTTTTACTTCATGGAACGGGCGGTAATGCAGCCAACATAGTTAATAGTTATGAATGGCAATTAATGATGAGAGACCTGATTAATAATAATTTTGCTGTAATAATTACTGAATCAGAAGAATCTACCGCAGGAGTTGATTTGAATGGAGATGGACAAATTCGATGGAATCTTTTACCATGGGATACTACCACTAATGTAGACTTTCAAAACATAAAAATTATAACTAATACATTCATTAACCGAGGTACTTTACCCGCAACAGAACCCCGTTATTCAATTGGTATGAGTAACGGTGGTAATTTTTCTACCGGACTATCAACCATTTATCGTTTTAAAACAGGAGTAAGCTATTGTGCTCCTTCGGGTACAACCATTGCTGCTGGAACAATAACCCCTTTACAGTTTTGTATGGCTCGTTTTGATAATAACCCGGATGTAGGACCAACAGGCAATGCCAATGCTTTACAAAACAATCAAACTCTTACTTCACGTGGTATTTGTAGTAAATATTTTATAAAAGAACGTGCTCCGTTATATCCTGAAAGATTTGCTCGTGATGGTTCTATAAGCATAACACAATCAACTGCTATTTATAATGAAATAAAAGCATTTGGTTTTTTAGATGCAAGAAATTATTTTAAAGGATACGCTACAGATTTACAATCGGCTATGCAAAATAACACTTCAGCATTTCCCACTACAAATGGATTAACTCCGGCTCAGCAATTATTTGTTACGCAACAAATAAGTCTTTCTGTATCCGATCATCAAATGTATAGCGACTTTAATAAAACCACTATTAAATTCTTAACTACACAATGTCAATAATATTTTAAAATTTAGAGAAAGCTACTTTCTGCAAAATGTAAATTGGTTATAATTGTGTTTAACTTTTATAAATTTGTTTAATCACATACTTCATAATTCACAACTCTTTCAATGTATAACCTTCCTCATTTTAAAGCAGCAACACAACAAGATGTATTGGCTTTTATAAAAGCAAATCCGTTTATTGTTTTATGTGGCGTAGATAAAAACAACCATCCTGTTGCAACACATATTCCTGTTTTAATTGAAGAAAGAGATGATAAAATTTTTATATATGCACATATTATGCGTAAGCAAGAGCATACCGTTGCATTTGAAAACAACAGCAATGTGTTAGCTATTTTTCAAAGCCCTAATACTTATATAAGTGCAAGTTGGTACGAGAATAAACAACAAGGCGGTTCATGGAATTATCAGGCAGTGCATGCAAGTGGCACTATTAAATTTTTAGATGAAAAAAGTTTGTATAATTTTTTAGTAAAACTTACCGATCATTTTGAAGGAACACCACATTCTCTGGCTGCCGTTAAAAATATTAGTGCCGAATACATGAACAATAATATGAAAGCCATAGTTGCTTTTGAAATAGAAGTAACCAATATTCAACACATATTTAAACTAAGTCAAAACAGAGATAAAAAAAGTTTTGAAAATATTATAGAACAATTAGAAAACGGTAATCCATCGCAACAATACATTGCAAAAGAAATGAAGCAAATTAAACCAAACGTATTTAAAGATTAAAACTTTTAAGCCAAGAGTAGTATATCAATTTGAAACTATGATAAATAAATAAAATCGTCATGTCGAACGAAGTGAGACATCTTAAAATAAGTTGCAACAGATTTCTCAGTCGCTCCGATAATCGGAGCTTCTTCGAAAAGACGATTCCGTCATGTTTTAATGACGTTCATAATGAATGATGATTTGTGAAGACGCAATCAAAATTGAAGTACCTAAATTCAATACAGCCTTAAAATATTTTTTTCGTTATCATCTTTCCACATCTGTGTATAAACAATATTAGGTTTTATCGGTTAATAAAAATTAAATTTGAGTTGGAAGGTTAGTAAGCCAAATATCCAATTCAATCACCAAAAGATTTTGCAATTGACAGACACAATCATCAGCCTCGATTCAGTAAACCCAATTGAATTTTTCGGCGTAAACAACGGTAAGCTTGATTTACTCAAAAAGAAATTTCCTCTGTTAAAAATTTTATCTCGCGGTACGCAAATAAAAATTAGCGGTGCCCCCGAGCAAATTGAAACAGCCAAAGAAAAAATTGAACTTATTGTTCAATATTTAGAACGCAACGGAAATTTAAGTGAAAACTATTTTGAACAAATTTTAGGCGGAGACGATGCAACAACAGTTGATAATTTTGTTGAACGTAACCCTAATGATATTCTTGTTTTTGGTCCTAACGGAAAAACCGTAAGAGCCAGAACCGCCAATCAAAAAAGAATGGTTGCCGCCGCCGATAAAAACGATATTGTTTTTGCCATAGGTCCTGCAGGTACCGGTAAAACCTATACTGCGGTTGCATTAGCGGTGCGTGCATTAAAAAATAAAGTGGTAAAGAAAATTATTCTTACACGCCCTGCAGTTGAAGCAGGCGAAAGTCTTGGTTTTTTACCCGGCGATTTAAAAGAAAAAATTGACCCGTATTTAAGACCATTGTATGATGCATTAGATGATATGATACCTGCCGATAAATTAGGTTATTATATGACAACACGCACCATTGAAATTGCACCTTTAGCTTATATGCGTGGAAGAACTTTAGATAATGCATTTATTATTTTAGATGAAGCACAAAATACCAACGACCTTCAATTAAAAATGTTTTTAACTCGTATTGGTGCTAACGCAAAAGCCATAATTACAGGAGACCCAACACAGATAGATTTGCCACGCAACCAACAAAGCGGATTAGATAAAGGTATTAGAATATTAAAAGATATTGATGGCATTGCACATATTCAGTTAGATGAAGAAGATGTGGTAAGGCACAAATTGGTTAAAGCTATTATTAAAGCTTACGATAAAGAGCATGAAAGATTAGAAGAATTGCAAGCAAATCATCATCAACACCATCGTCGTTAAAAAAATTATAATCAATAAAATAAAAAGGAATAGTTTTTTGTTATGCAGTAAATACTAATTTTGAACGAATAAATTATTCTTTAAACTAATGTTTATGAAAAAGTTGTTAATGCCCGTTTTTTTGGTGGTGGCTGTAAATGTAATGGCACAAACACAAAAACCAACTTACAGCGGAAAACCAACTTATGGCGGTGCTACACGTACAGCTAAAAAACCGGGTGCATCATCAGGTAAAACGCCTGCAACTTATCCCGTTACCAATCCCGCTACAAAAAATATAGTATATCAATACATTGATACATTATACCCCGATAGCGAAAACCATTTTCCTTTAAAAGGAAATGCAGGCATTGGTACTAACGCACCACAAAGTGCATTAGAAATTAAACGTAATGCAGGCGATACTCGTAAAAAGAATTTTTTATTGCAGTTAAGTAATGAATGGTCTCCCAACGGGCAAAACGAACCAAGCATTATGTTTTCAAACGGAGATAATAGTGCACCTGCCAATGTTAGTTATTGGACTTTGGGAGCAAGGGTTTCAGGAGATAAAACATTAAATACTCCGCAAACATTTAAAGTATGTTTTAAAGCACCGGGTAGTGGTGTAGAACAAGAATATTTAAGCATAAATTCTTATGAAGGCAGAGTTAAAATTGGTGATGTGAATGATCAGGTAGATGGTTATAAATTATTTGTTGAACAAGGTATTTTAACCGAAAAAGTAAAAGTAGCCGTTAAAAATTCTGATGAATGGTACGACAATGTTTTTAAACCACATTATAAATTAACTCCGTTAACTGAATTAGAACAATACATTAAAACACATAGCCATTTGCCCGATGTTCCATCAGCAGATGATGTTGTAAAAAATGGAATTGATTTAGGAAAAATGAATGCTTTATTATTAAAGAAAATTGAAGAAAATACTTTGTATATTATTGAATTAAAAAAAGAGTTAGATGAAGCCAAAAAACAAATTGGCGAACTAAAACAAGTTAAAAATAAATAACGTACCCTCTATTTTTTATAAAAGCCGTAAAGTATTATTTGCTTTACGGCTTTGTAATTTTATCTTCTTGCCCCTATTGTTTTGTTAGTTTGTTGTGTATCTCTGTTTACTTCTTCTAAATCTATTGGGCGTTCTGTATTATCACCCATTAAATTTTTACTGAAATAATCTGCCATACGCCACCAAAAATACTCCGTCATATCTCCATAACCATGGCGTTGCCCGGGTAAAATAATTAAATCAAACCGCTTGTTGGCTTTAATTAATGCATTGGCAACTCTTATAGTGTTTGCAGGGCTTACGTTGTTATCAATATCTCCGGTAGTAAGCAATAAATGGCCTTTTAAGTTTTTAGCTAAATCGGCATTTTTGTCAATACTGTATTGAAATGTTGTATCTCCTTTATCTGAAATTATTTCTTTTACACCATGGTGTTTTTCACTCCACCAACGGTTATAAATGGCATTATCATGATTGCCTGAAGATGATACGGCTACTTTAAAAAAATCGGGATAAACCAACATGGCAGCCGTACTCATAAAACCTCCGCCGCTATGCCCATGTATGCCAACTTTATTTATATCAATAAAATTATATCTGTCTGCTAATTGTTCTGCGGTAGTTTTTTTATCTGCCAAACCATAATCGCGTAAATTGCCGTAACCAAAATTATGATACCATTTACTGCGTGAAGGATGTCCGCCTCTGTTACCAACCGTTACAACAATAAAACCCAATTGTGCCAAGCGTTCTGTTCTATCCATACCTCTGCTGAAAGCTTTGTATACTGCTTCTGTTTGCGGACCAGGGTAAACATATTCAATAACAGGGTATTTTTTGGTTGAATCAAAATCAAATGGTTTATACATTACGCCGTATAAATCTGTTATACCATCATCTGCTTTTACTTTAAAGGGTATGGGGAATTTGTATCCTGTTGCAAGTAATGAACTTAAGTCGGCAGTTTCCAAATCCATAATTTTCTTCCCTTCATTATTATATAAAATAGATTTTGGAGTTGTGTTTACTCTTGAAAAATTATCAACAAAAAAAGTATTCGCATCGTTTATGTTTACTGCATGATCAAAATCTCCGGCATTTAATAAACGCATTCCGCTTCCATCAAAATTAATTTTATAAGCATGCAAGTAATAAGGGTCTTCACCTTTTTCGGCTGCATTGGCTGTAAAGTATAATACTCTTTTCTTTTCATCAACACCTAAAATATCTTCACAATGAAAAGAGCCTTGTGTAATTTGATTTTTTAGTTTTCCGTTTTCATCATATAAATAAAAATGCCCCCAACCATCGCGTTCACTCCATTCAATCATTTCTTTTCCTTCGTTAATTAATTCTAACCTTCTTATTTCAATGTATGTGTTAAAACGCTCTCCTATTAAGGGTTTTACGGTATTGGTGTTTACATCGGCTACGCAAATGTCAATCTTTTTTAAATCTCTGCTGGTGCGTGTAAAATAAAATTTATCTTTCGTTCCCAACCATTGTGCTGTACGAAAATCATCATCTCTTGTATTTACTTTTTGGCGTGCTGCCCACATTGCAATACTCTGATCTTTAAATTCAGAAACTGCTAATTCTTTATTTGTTTGTGTTGCAACATCAAATAAATAAACATGATCAACGGGTGCATCTTTTTCGCCGGGCATCCAATATTTATAAGTTTCTAAAGTTGGGCGTGGTTCTGCTATGCTGTTAATTACCCAAAGGTCTTTTACTTTTCTGTTATCGGTTCTTGTTAAGGTAAAATGTTTTGCATCGGGGCTCCATAAAACAAATACGCTTTTTCTTTTATTTTTATTTTTTTCTTTATCAATATTATTCTCTCCGTTACCGCTTAAATTTCCATCGCTATGGTAACTGTAATTTTCAATACCATCTTTTGTAAGTTGGTGTTCTACAATTGTACTGTCATCTTCTTTTTTTAAGGCTTTTAAATAATTGGTTTTATCCATCCAATACAAATTATAATTTTTTCCAAAAACAATATAATTACTATCTGGTGAAATGCTTGCCCATTGTGGTTTTCGGGCAGGGCGTTTAAAATCTTTCAACTCAACAATTTCATTAGTGTTTAAATTGTATTCAAAGTAAAAAGTCTTTTTTTCTTTAACAGGTGGTGTTCCTTTTTTTGCAGTTGAATCTTTCTTTTCAATTTCTTCGGTGCTTTTTATTTGAAACTGAATCCAGTTTTCATCTTTTATAAAACGCAAACTATCAATATCTAAATGTTGTTCATCAAACGGATCTTTTACAATAGATGTTACTAATGCAGCAAGTTTTGCATTATCAAACATAATTTTCTTTTCTCCTTTTACAGGATCTACAATATACCATTTCTTTCCTTCGGTAGTTTCGTACATATACCAAAAACGGTCAGATTTTTTTAACCAATGTGCATCTACGTTAGTGCTGAAAATAAGTTTCTCTAATTTTTTTGGAGAGAACCTTGCAGCTAATTGGTAATTGGCTTTTTGTTGTGCATTAACTATAACAACCGAGCAAATAATAATAATGAAGAAAAGTATTTTTCTCATAAACGTATATTTTGAAATTGAAAAGTAATGTTGAAACCGATAAATAAAAAACCTTTTATAATATTTTAGGTGAAAACAATTAATACCAGATAGTTTTTAAATGTTCTTGCATTTCAATAGTATAATTGTTGGCAACTTGCAAGGCAGCTTCTGAAAAGTTATTATTGTTTGAAGCATATATAATATTTCTGCTTGCATTAATTAATAAACCACAATCTTTATTTAATCCGTATTTACTAACTTCTGCTAAGCTGCCGCCTTGTGCACCTACACCGGGAATGAGTAAAAAATTATTGGGAATTATTGAACGAATATCTTGTAAATCGTTTGCCTGAGTGGCTCCTACAACAAACATTAAATTATTTGCATTACCCCAATTGGCAATTTTTTCTAATATAATTTGATATAGTTTTTTTTCTTTTTTAGTAGAATGAATAATTAATTTTTGAAAATCGTTGGAACCTGCATTGCTGGTTAAACCTAATACAATGGTGAATTTGTTTTGATATTCTAAAAACGGACGAACACTATCTTCACCCATATACGGTGCAACTGTAACTGCATCAAAAGCAAATGTTTCAAAAAATGTTTTGGCGTATTGTGCAGAGGTATTACCAATATCTCCACGTTTGGCATCAGCAATTTTAAAATGTGTTGTTGGAATGTAGTTGCAAGTTTCTTCAATTATGTGCCAGCCTTTTACACCCATTGCTTCATAAAACGCTGTGTTTATTTTATAGGCAACACAATAATTTTTAGTAGCATCAATAATAGCTTTATTAAATGCTAAAACTGCATTGGGATTGGTTTGTAAATATTGCGGAATTTTAGTGATATCTGTGTCTAAACCTACACATAAATAAGATTGTTTTTCTTTTATTGCAGCAATTAATTGTAACCTATTCATACAACAAAAATAAAAGGCCAGTATTATATTTTTTGTTTAAAGACCATTTATTAATACACATATATGGCATAACCCCAAGCTTCTATTTTATATGATTTTGAAGTTAGCTTTTGTTTAGTGCCTGCAAATAAATTTAATGGTTCTCCGTACAGTTTTGTATTTAATAAAGTAATTGTTTGTTCTTTGTTACTTAAGTTTACTATTACTAAAATTTTTTTATTATTCTTTTCTTTGGTGTATGCATATACTGCATCTTCATTACCTGCTTTTATTTTTGTAAAAACGGCATCTGCAGCTAATGCATCATTGGTATTGTGTAATTGTAAAAGAGTGGTATAAAATTTTTCTCTTGCTAATTTTTTAAAACTAATAGTGTCTTTATCAAAAAAACGTACTGCTCTTAAAAATGGTTCTTCTTGTCCGCTGTAAATTAATGGTATGCTACGTTTTAGGGTTTGAGATAATATGGCAAAGGGGGCATGAACTTTTCCGGGCATTGTTTCGTAATCGGCTTTGTTCCAACTATTTTCATCATGATTGCTTGTAAACAATAACCTTAATGTATTGGCAGGAAATGTGTTATCAATTCTGTTTATGGTGCTATCAAAATCGCTGGCTTTTCTTTCTCCTCTTGCAATTTTTTTCATCATACTAAATTCATTCCAACCGTAAGTAGCATCAAAACCATCTTTTTGCAATTCAGGTTTATCTCCTTCGGCCAACATAAAAATATCTTTTGTATTTTTTAATGTAAGAATACATTTCTTCCAAAAATTATCGGAAACATCTCCTGCAACATCGCATCTAAAACCATCAATATTTGTAGAATCAATCCACCATTTCATTTGTGCAATCATTGTATCAACTAATTCGGCATTGTTGTAATTTAATTTTCTGGTATCGCTCCAATCGTATGGAGAAATGGGTTTGCCTGTGCTATCTTTCACATAAAAATCAGAGTGCTTTTGTAACCAATAATGGTCGGCCGATGTATGGTTGGGAACCCAATCTATAATTACTTTAAAACCCATACTGTGAGCTTGTTTTACTAAGTTCTTCCAATCTTCTATTGTACCAAATTCTGGGTTAATAGCTTTGTAGTTACTTACTGCATAATAACTTCCTAAACTACCTTTTCTATCTGTTTTTCCAATGGGATTAATAGGCATAAACCATAATGTTTGTACACCCATTTGTTTAAGCCTTTGTAAATGGTTACTAAATGCTTTAAACGTTCCTTCAGCAGTGTATTGACGAACATTTACTTCATAAATATTTCCTTGAATAATCCATTTGGGATGATGATTTAATATAGAAGAATCTAAACTTGGTGCAACTTCTTGTTTTGCATTATTGCAAGATGCAAATACAAATAATACTGTAATTGCAAAAAATAGTTTCTTCATAATCAAATTATTTAATGTGTGAAAATAACACGTTGCATTGAAAAGTATTCATTGATTTTTTTTATTTCTTCTAAATATGAAAAGAAAAATTTTGTAGAACTAAAATAATTAGTATTTTGCACCTAAATTTATTAGTTATGAATTATGCAGGTAAAAATTTCCGCTACTTACGCAAGTTGCGTGGATGGACTCAGGAAGAGTTTGCCAACAAACTAAACATTAAACGCTCTTTAATTGGTGCTTATGAAGAAGAAAGAGCAGAACCACGTTTAGAAGCAATGGAAACCGTTTGCAGCATTTTTAAATTAAGTTTAGATGAATTGGTTTTAAAAGATTTAGGTGCAGCCAAAGGCAATAGTTATATTGAACAACGCCGTAAATTAAAAATAGCAGCATCGGGCTCTGTAGAAATTCAGTTTGTGCCCACAAAAGCAGCAGCAGGTTATTTGGCAGGTTATGCCGATAATGATTTTTTAGATGAACTAAACACTTTTACATTACCAATGTTAGCTCCGGGGCAATACAGAGCATTTGAAATAATTGGAGATAGTATGCTACCCACACCAAGTGGAAGCGTAATTGTAGGAGAGAAAATTGAAGATTTAGAAGACTTAAAAAACAGTAATACTTATGTTGTATTAAGCAAGAGCGATGGTATTGTGTACAAAAGAGTTATGAAAAATAATAGAGCAAAAAGTAAACTTACTTTAATAAGCGATAATCCACAATATGAGCCCTACAATGTAAATGCAGAAGATGTTTTAGAAGTTTGGAAAGCTATTTATATTTTACAAAAAGCAAACACTGTTCAGCGGTGGGATGTAAACTCTTTAGCAGGTATGGTAAATAATTTACAAGAACAAGTAAGTAGTTTAAAAAAGAAATTGAATTAAAAAGGTAGAATAAAATACGGTTGGTTAGTAAGAAGGTAAGCCATCTTTTTTAAGAGATGGCTTTTTCTGTATTTATTATTTTTTAGATTTTACCTTTTTTAAGGCTGCATCTATGGCTTTACTTAAAGTTTCAAAAGTGGGTTTGCCAATTACTTTTTCTCCGTTTACAAAAAACACAGGAATTTCGGTTACACCTAATTTTTTCCCATATTGAATATCATCATGCACATGCCATCCGTAGGTTGAATTTACTAATTCTTCTAATAATTGTTTTCTGGTTACACCTGCGTCTCTTGCATGAAGTTTTAAACTGGTAGTACCTAAATTAAAACGGTTGGCAAATAAAGCATTGTGCATTTCCCAAAACTTACCGTCTTGCGAGGCAGAAATGGCTGCTTCGCTTGCTTTTTGGCTGCGTTGGTGTATTTTGGTTAAAGGAAAATGTCTGAAATTAAAACGAATTTTTCCATCGTATTCTTTTAGCAATTGCTTTACTATTTCATTGGCTTTGGCACAATCTTCATTTTCATACTCACCAAATTCCATTAAAGTAACCTGAGCTTTTTTGTTGCCTACAAACACATCTTTCGGTTCAATAATTTCAACCGTTTCTTTAATAAATGCCATAATTTAATTTTAAATAACAATTATAACTTATTGTGCAAACATAATGGTATTCTTTATTCGGCAATTATGTTTAACAAAACTGTGTGTAAATACATTTTTTTTAGGCTATTCATTTCTAAAAACGACAATATTATCAAATACATCAACCAATACGGGTTTATTTTTATCAATATCTCCGGCTAATATTTTTTTACTTAATTGGTTTATTATTTCTTTTTGAATAAGCCTTTTTAATGGTCTTGCTCCAAAAGTTATATCGTAACCGTTTTCCGCCAAAAAATCAAGCAAATAATTGCTGAATTTTAGTTCTATTCCGCTGTTTGCAACCAATTGTTGCAAATTGTTTAATTGAATTTTTATAATGCCTTTTATTTCATCTTTTAAAAGTGGTTGAAACATAATTATTTCATCTACTCTGTTTAAAAATTCCAGACGAATGGTTTGGCGTAACAAATTCATTACTTCTGTTTTGGCAGAGGCAGTTACTTCTTCTATATTGTTGTTATTTATTTTTTCAAAAGCTTCTTGAATTAAATGGCTACCAATATTGCTTGTCATTATAATAACGGTGTTCTTAAAATTTACTGTTCTTCCTTTATTGTCTGTTAATCTTCCATCATCTAAAACTTGTAACAAAACGTTCCAAACATCGGGATGTGCTTTTTCAATTTCATCTAACAATACAACGCTGTATGGTTTTCTTCTTACTGCTTCTGTTAATTGTCCGCCTTCATCGTAACCAACATATCCGGGGGGTGCACCAACTAAACGAGATACAGTGTGTTTTTCTTGATATTCACTCATATCAATTCTTGTCATCATGCTTTCATCATCAAACAAAAATTCTGCTAATGCTTTGGCTAATTCTGTTTTACCAACACCTGTTGTTCCTAAAAATATAAAACTACCAATTGGTTTTTTAGGATCTTGCAAACCCGCTCTGCTTCTGCGTATGGCATCGGCAACAGCTGTAATGGCTTCATTTTGCCCAACAACTTTTTCGTGTAAATGTTCTTCTAAATTTAATAATTTTTCTTTATCGCTTTGCAACATTTTTGTTACGGGAATGCCTGTTGCTTTTGCAATATTTTCGGCAATATCTTCTGCATCAACTTCTTCTTTCATTAAACGTTTATCGCTTATTGAAGCAAGTTGTTTGCTTTGTTCATCAATAATTTTTTCTTGTTCTTTAATTCTTCCGTAACGTATTTCGGCAACTTTTCCAAAGTCTCCATTACGCTCTGCTTGTTCTGCTTCTAATTTTAAATTTTCTATGTTTGCTTTTGCTGTTTGAATTTTTTCAACCAATTCTTTTTCTTCTTTCCATTTAGCTTTTAATGTATCTCTTTCAACACTTAAATTGCTAATGGTAATGTTTAATTCTTTCAGTTTATCTTCATCGTTTTCTCGTTTAATGGCTTCTCTTTCTATTTCTAATTGACGAATTTGACGTTCTAAGCTATCTAATTCTTCTGGCATTGAATTCATTTCTAACCTAAGCTTGGCGGCACTTTCATCAATTAAATCAATTGCTTTATCGGGTAAAAATCTATCGGTAATATAACGATGTGATAATTCAACCGCAGCAATAATGGCTTCATCTTTAATGCGAACATGATGGTGTGTTTCGTATCTATCTTTTAAACCACGCAAAATAGAAATAGCATCTTCAACATTTGGTTCATTAATCATTACTTTTTGAAAACGGCGTTCTAATGCTTTATCTTTTTCAAAATATTTTTGATACTCATTTAATGTGGTTGCACCAATGGCTCTTAACTCGCCACGTGCTAATGCAGGTTTTAAAATATTAGCAGCATCCATTGCACCTTCTCCGCCGCCTGCACCAATTAATGTATGTATTTCATCAATAAATAAAATTATTTCTCCATCACTTTCTGCAACTTCTTTTACAACGGCTTTTAAACGTTCTTCAAACTCTCCTTTATATTTTGCACCAGCAATTAATTGCCCCATATCTAATGCATAAATAATTTTACTTTTTAAATTTTCAGGAACATCTCCATTCACTACACGCATTGCCAAACCCTCTGCTATTGCGGTTTTACCAACGCCGGGCTCACCAACTAAAATGGGATTATTTTTTGAACGGCGAGAAAGTATATGCAATGTTCTTCTTATTTCTTCATCTCTTCCTATAACGGGATCTAACTTTCCGTTGCGTGCCATTTCATTTAAATTTCTTGCATATTTCTGTAACGAATTGTATTGCTGATTTTGTGTTTGAGATTTAATAGAATCTCCTTTTCTTAAATCTTTAATGGCTGCAACTAATCCTTTTTCGGTTAAACCTGCATCTTTTAAAATTTTAGAAGCATCATCATTAACTGCTAATATTCCTAATAATAAATGTTCTACACTTACAAACTCATCGCTAAATTGTTTTAATGATGCATTGGCTTTTAATAAAACATTATTTAAATCTCTGCTAATAGTTTGTGCAGGCTCGGCTCTGGTTGCTTTAGGAAGTTTTTTAATGCTGTCAGTTATTTTACTTTCAACAAACGCAACATTTATATTATTTTTTTTTAATAAGTATTCAATGGAGCTATCTTCATCTTTCAACAATACTTTTAATAAATGATTGGTTTCAATATTGGGGTTGCCGTTATTAAACGCTTCTTGTTGTGCAGCCTGAATTATTTCTTGTGCTTTTATAGTATAATTGTTCAAATTCATAGTATAAATTATAAGTGATAAATTATGAGTTATGCGATTTAATTTTACTGACTTTTAATTTTTAATTAAACTTCTTAAATTTTTTTAACTCTTTACTATATTCACAAATTATACTCCTTATTCTAAAACAAGAAAATATGTCGCTAAAATTTAAATTAAACTGCATCAAAGTCAGCTCTGTATTAGTTTTCCTGCTATTATTTCAGCCTGTATTTGCTCAATATGATTTTAGTGAAGTTGATAAAAAAATAGAAAAATACCGAAAAGAATTAGGCAATAATGTGGTAGCATTAATATATAAAGACGGAAAATTAATTTACGATAAACATTGGGGCGATATGGATAAAAAAACCATTGCACCTATTGCAAGTTGTAGCAAATGGCTAACCGCTGCGGTTGTAATGACTTTGGTTGATGAAGGAAAAATTTCGTTAGACGATAAAGTTGCCAAATACATTCCAGATTTTGCAAAATACAGTAAAGGCTATATAACTATTAGGCATTGCCTTAGCCACCAAACAGGTATTGAGCAAGAACAAACTAATTTAATGGGTATTCTTTCCAGAAAAAAATACAATACATTAGAAGAAGAAGTGAATGATTTTATGAGTAAGAAAGATATTGCGTTTAATGCAGGAACAGGTTTTGCTTACGGTGGTGTTGGATTAAATATTGCAGGAAGAATTTGCGAAATAGTTACCAAGAAAAATTTTAATCAATTAATGTTGGAAAGATTATTTAGGCCATTAGGAATGAGAGGTACTACTTTTCAAAATGAAAATTTTAATCTTGCTCCCAATCCAAGCGGAGGAGCAAAAAGTAATGCAGAAGAATATATGAATTTTTTAATTATGATTTTAAACAAAGGCATGTTTAACGGAAAAAGAATTTTAAGTGAAGCATCTATTAACGAAATGCAAAAAGAACAAATAACTTTAGACATGGTTAAATACACGCCCGCAGCAGGCAAAGGTTATACTTACGGTTTAGGTGAATGGATTATGGAAAAAGATGCTGCTGGAAACTCAACCGTTGTAACTTGTCCTGGTTTATTTGGCACATGGCCAATGATTGATAAATGCAGAGGATATGCTTCTATATTTTTTGTAAAAACATTGTTGGGCGGAGAACGTAAAAGAGATGCTTACACAGATATTAAAACAAGTATTGATGCCGTAATACCTTCTAATTGCAAAAACTAATTGTAATGAACATAACAGATTATTTAATTATTGCAGCCAAATCTACCACAGTTTATATATTTATAATTATTGCTATACGTTTATTTGGTAAAAAAGAATTAGCACAACTGTCTGTTATAGATTTAGTTTTTATTTTATTAATAAGCAATAGCGTACAAAATGCAATGGTAGGTACAGATAGCAGTTTAACGGGTGGTATTGCAGCAGCTTTAGGTTTATTTATTTGTAATTATATTTTTAAATTGTTATTAAGACGCTCAGAAAAGTTTAGTAAAATTGTACAAGGCGAAAAAATTGTTTTGGTTGTTGGCGGAAAATTAGATGAACAAGCCTTAAAAAAATCTATGCTAACCAAAGAAGAAATTGAAATGGCTGTGCGTGAACATGGTGTTGATGATATTGAAGATACTGATTTGGTAATACTTGAAGTAGATGGAAACATTACCGTACTATCAAATAATTATGCCCATAAAACTGTTAGAAAAAGAAAAAAACCGCAACTATCACACAATCCGTAATTTCTTAAAAATTCAATTTAAATAAAATAATAATATTATTATTATGACTATTGAAGCAGCACAACAACAAGTAGATGAATGGATTAAAACAGTTGGTGTAAGATATTTTAATGAACTAACCAACCTTGGTATTTTAATGGAAGAAGTGGGAGAGCTATCTCGATTAATGGTTAGGCAATACGGAGAACAATCTTTTAAAGAAAGTGATAAAGGAAAAGAGTTAAGTGATGAAATGGCCGATGTATTGTGGGTTTTAATATGTTTAGCCAACCAAACAGGAGTTAATTTAACAACAGCTCTTCAAAAAAATTTTGAAAAGAAAACAAACAGAGATGCTGAACGCCACAAAACCAATCATAAATTGTAATCCCTTTAAAAGATTGGGTTTTATATTTGCAACCTTATGAGCATACAACAGGAAAATATTTTTCAGGCAATTATTGCCCATGCAAAAGAATATGGTTTTGTATTTCCTTCAAGTGAAATATATGATGGTTTAAGTGCAGTGTACGATTACGGTCCGTATGGAAGTGAATTGAAAAAAAATATTCGTGATTATTGGTGGAAGAGTATGACGCAAATGCACGAAAATATTGTAGGCATTGATGCTGCAATTTTTATGCACCCAACAACTTGGAAAGCAAGCGGGCATGTAGATAATTTTAGCGACCCGATGATTGATAATAAAGACAGTAAAAAACGTTACAGAGTAGATCATTTAATTGAAGCATTTGCAGATGAAATAAAAGCAAACGGCGATGCAGATAAAGCAGATAGTTTGTTGGCATTAATGGATAAATTTTTAGCAGCAGAAGATTTTGTTGGCTTAAAAAAAATGATTGATGAAAATAAAATTAAATGCTCAGTTAGCGACACTTGCAATTGGACAGATATTCGCCAATTTAATTTAATGTTTAAAACAGAATTTGGTGCAGTAGCTTCTGATAACCCAGATGATAATATTGTTTATTTAAGACCCGAAACTGCACAAGGTATTTTTGTAAATTTTTTAAATGTGCAAAAAACAGCCCGAATGAAAATTCCGTTTGGTATTGCACAAACAGGCAAAGCGTTTAGAAATGAAATTGTTGCACGACAATTTATTTTTAGAATGCGTGAATTTGAACAAATGGAAATGCAATTTTTTGTTCGCCCCGGCACAGAAGGAGAGTGGTATAAATTTTGGAAAGAAGAAAGATTAAAATGGCATTTAAGTTTAGGAATAAATGAAAATAAATATCGTTATCACAATCACATAAAATTAGCACACTACGCAAAAGAAGCATGCGATATTGAATTTGAATTTCCTATTGGTTTTAAAGAAGTAGAAGGCATACATAGTAGAAGCGATTTTGATTTAACACAACATCAACTATACAGTAAAAAGAAACAACAATATTTTGATGCAGATATTAATCCTGAAACAGGAAAACCTTATGGCAACTACGTTCCATACGTTATAGAAACTTCTATTGGGTTAGACAGAATGTTTTTATTAATTCTTTCAAATGCTTACCAAGAAGAAATTATTAATAAAGAAGATGGCACTACCGATAGCCGAACTGTACTTCATTTACCTGCAAAATTAGCACCTATAAAACTTGCTATTTTACCATTAACTAAAAAAGATGGTTTGCCGGAAATTGCAAGAGCGTTAATGAACGAATGTAAAAATTCTTTCAAGTGTTTTTATGAAGAAAAAGATGCAATTGGCAAACGTTATAGAAGGCAAGATGCAATAGGAACACCATT
The DNA here is from genome assembly GCA_018267725.1 of Bacteroidota bacterium. GTDB lineage: Bacteria > Bacteroidota > Bacteroidia > Chitinophagales > Chitinophagaceae > CW01. The sequence goes on along the minus strand of JAFDXY010000009.1, from coordinate 157,613 downwards.
TTGTGTAACTATAGATCATCAAACAAAAGAAGATAATACCGTTACCATTCGCTACAGAGATTCAATGCAACAAGAACGTATAGCAATGGATAAAGTGAAAGCCTTGGTGGTGGATGAAGTGATGTAGTACGTTAAAATTTTGCCTTTAAAAATTGGCAAACAATAATGCTAAACAACAATTTACAATGGCAGAATGGAATGATTTTTTTGTAGCAGTTGCAGGTGCATCGGCAGCACTTACGGGTTTAATTTTTGTTGGTATTTCTATTAGCTTAACAAAAATTCTTTCTATACAAGGCTTGCCAGATAGAGCTTTATTATCGTTACTACTTTTATTGAATGTTCTTATTATTTCAATTTTATTTTTAGTTCCGCAACAAACAACAAAAGCCATTGGTATTGAGGTTTTAGTTTTCGGGATAATTGTGTGGGTAGTTGTTTTAAAACTTGATTTAAGAATTTATAAACAAAAACAAAATAGATACAGATTGCCTTATGTCTTTTATTTTGTAATAGATCATTTAGCAACAGTTCCTTTTGTTATAGCAGGATTTGCTTTAATAATAAATTGCACCAATGCTGAATATTGGGTATTACCGGCAATTATTTTTTCTATTGTAAAAGCTGTGTTAGATGGTTGGGTTCTTTTAGTAGAAATAAACCGTTAAATTATTTTTAAGATGAATAAAAAATATTTTATCAGTGTTTCTTTAATGACCTTTGTTATTCCAGTAATTGGTTTTTTGGTTGAACATTTTTCTACAAATATTCCATTAACATTTGAACTATTTGGTAAGTGGTTTATTTTTTCGGCAGTTGGGCTTCGTTTATTTGTTGCAGGATTACAACAATCTATAAAACCACAATTTACTGCTAAAGAAATTTTTCATATTCATAATACCGAAAGTTTTATAATAGTTCGCGAATTAGGATTTGCAAATATTTGCTTTGGTGTTGTAGGTATTGTTTCTTTATTTAAATCTGAATGGAGAATTGTAAGTGCTGTTGCAAGTGGATTGTATTATGCTTTTGCAGGATTATTACATATTATAAAAAAACCTATAGGTATAAATGAAAGGTTTGCCTTGTGGACAGATGTATTCATTTTTACAATTCTATTAGCTTACTTCTGGTTTACTATATAATGAATTTTATAAAACAGTTTTATGTTTTGTTTGTGAAAACATAAAGCATGTTGTAATGTTTAAAATAAACTATTGCATAATCCATTTATAAAATGCAGGAAATTCTGCCCTCCATGCTTTTTCATTGTGTTGGTTAAGTGGGCTAACAGAACTTCTTATTATATAGTTAGGTTGTTTTTTTAAAACATCAATCATTTTTTCCATATTACTTACCATTGTTGCATTTTCTTTTCCGCCGGCATAGAAATATAATTTAGGATTGGCTGCCCCCAAATTTATTTTTGCTGCATCTGTAAATAGTTGTGGAGCTGTCCAAAAAGCAGGAGAAAAAATTCCTGCACCACCAAACACTTGCGGGTATTGCAATACAGCTTGTAAACTTATTAAACCACCCATACTGCTGCCTGCAATAAAAGTATAGTCAACTCCTTTTTTAGTTCTGTATTTGGCATCTATATATGGTTTTAAAATAGTTGCTAAAAAATCAACATATAATTTTCCTTCGGCATTTATAGGTTTATTATTATCAAACTGATTTTTAAAAGGGTATGGAGCATATTCACTCATTCTTTTATCTCCGCCATTATCTATACCAATAATAATACATTCTTTTCCGGTTTGTTTTTGTAAAGTATCTAAACATTCATCAACACCCCATTCTCCTGCAAAAGCTGTTTGTTCATTAAATAAATTTTGTCCATCCTGCATGTACATAACAGGGTAAGTTTTATCTGATGATGTATAAGATTTTGGTAAATAAATCCATATTCTTCTTGTTCTGTTTAATTGCGGAATTTTAAAAGCAGTATCAATAATTCGTACCTGAAGGCTTGCTGTGTATGGTTTTGGTTTATCGGGGTAATCGTCTTTCCAACCAGCAATGCTACATTCTAAAACAACATCATTATTTACTTCAATAACTCTATCACTAATATCTCTTCCATCTGCCATACATTCTACTTGCTGAAAACTACCACGTGTAAATTTAAAAGCATAATTGCCTGCGGCAACATCTTTAATTATAACAGCTTTTCTGCTTCCGCCAAATGGTTTTAATTTATAATTTTCATCTTTCGGATTCCAATTATTAAAACTTCCGGCTACATATATATCATCGTTTGTTTTAGAAGGAACAGAAGTAACTACTAAACGAATATTGTATTGGGCTTGCGTTGCAGTTGATGCAATTAATAAAAGAAGCAGTAATATTTTTTTCATGCTTTAAAAATAAGAAAGATATGGGCAATAAAAAAGCAACCTTGTTTTTAAGATTGCTTTTACATTTTTATATAGAATAAATTAATCTAATATATCAACATCGGAAGGGTATTTACTTTTGTTGAAGACGAATAAATTATCGGTTAAAACTGCGTTAGTATTTACATTGCTAAAAACAGCTTCGGTTGTATTATTACTTTTATCAATAATATCTGCTTTGGTAATAAAGTTTTGCTTTTTATCAATATACAATATTACTTTTTGAAATGCTTTTCTCTTATCTACAGGTATTAATTCTATTTGATTGTATTTTCCGTTTGAAGAAGCAAGTTTGTAAATAAAATCTTTTCCGTAAGAGCCTGATAATAATTTTTGTGGACTTAAAGTTTGATCACTTTCTTCAACAGATGATACTGTAATTGTTTTGTTCCCATCGTAATTATATACTTTAACGCCATCGCATATAATTTCATTTTTGCCTTGCTTTAAATAATATTTTGAACCTTTTAAAGAAAGCTTACCTGTTTTTGTGCCATTGGGTTTGCCTTTGGCAGTAATAGATTTTAATGAAAATGCAACCGATATTCCTTTTGATGATTTTATTTTCTCACTTAAACCATCTAATACTTTTTTTGCATTAGGATCATTTTGCCCAAATAATGTGGTTGATGTTAATGCAATAACAGTAAATAATAATGCGTACCAATTCTTCATTTACAATATTTAAACCGCAAATATAGGTTATAGAAATTTACACATTTGGTAAACTGAATTGTTTAAGATGAAATAAGAGTTTTAATCGGTAATGAAACACTAACTTAAACTTTCTAAATATTCATTTAACTCTATTTCTGTTTTATATCTTACTTCTCTTGCTTTACTGCCAACATTAGGGCCAACAATACCAGCATTTTCTAATTGGTCCATTAATCTTCCGGCACGGTTATAACCTAATTTCATTCGGCGTTGTATTAATGATGTAGAACCAATTTGGTTTTGAACAATTAGTTTGGCTGCATCTTCAAATAAAGGGTCTCTATCACTTGCATCAAAATCTTTTCCATCCATTTCTTTTTCATCAACATATTCTGGTAATAAAAATGCATCGGGATATCCTTTTTGTTCTCCAATAAATTCTGCAACACGTTCTACTTCGGGCGTATCAACAAAAGCACATTGCAAACGAGTTACTTCTCCGTTATAACTAATTAACATATCTCCTTTACCAATTAATTGCTCTGCACCGCCTGTATCTAAAATGGTTCTGCTATCTATTTTACTTGATACTTTAAATGCAATACGTGCAGGAAAATTTGCTTTAATAGTTCCTGTAATAATATTTACACTTGGGCGTTGTGTTGCAATAATTAAATGAATACCAATGGCTCTTGCTAACTGTGCCAAACGTGCAATAGGCATTTCAATTTCTTTGCCGGCAGTCATAATTAAATCGGCAAACTCATCAACCACTAAAACAATAAATGGTAAATATTGATGTCCTTTTTGTGGATTTAATTTTCTGTTTACAAATTTTTCGTTGTACTCACGAATGTTGCGACAACCGGCTTCTTTCAACAAATCGTAACGGTTATCCATTTCAATACACAAAGCGTTTAAAGTATGAACTACTTTTTTTGTATCGGTAATAATACTTTCTTCTTCGCCCGGAAGTTTTGCCAAGAAATGTTTTTCAATAATTCTGTATAAACTTAATTCTACTTTTTTAGGATCTACCAAAACAAATTTTAATTGCGATGGATGTTTTTTATAAAGAAGAGAAACCAATACTGCATTTACACCAACTGATTTTCCTTGCCCTGTTGCACCTGCCATTAGCAAGTGAGGCATGGCTGCTAAATCAACAATAAAATTTTCGTTATCAATTTTTTTACCAAGTGCAATGGGTAATGAGTAATTGTTGTTTTGAAATTTATCGCTACCCAATAAAGTTTTCATGCTTACAACTGTTTTGCGAACATTAGGAACTTCAATACCAACGGTGCCTTTTCCTGGAATAGGTGCAATAATGCGAATGCCCAATGCTGCAAGACTTAATGCAATATCATCTTCTAAATTTTTTATGCGTGAAATACGAACGCCGGGTGCAGGAACTATTTCATACAAAGTAACAGTTGGCCCAACGGTTGCTGCAATACGTTGTATAGATATATCATAATTTTTTAATGTAGCAATAATTTGATTTTTGTTGGTTTCTAATTCTGTAGGATCGTGAATAATTTTTTCGCTGCCATGTGTTTCTAATAAATTTAATTCGGGATATTTATAATTGCGTAAATCTAAAGTAGGGTCGTAGTTGATAGTTGCTAATTCATCGCTTCTTATTTCTAAACCTGTGTTATCTGCTTCGGCGTTTTCTATTATATCTTCATTAATTATTTCTTGACCTTCTTCTTCTTTTACTGCATCATCTTCAACAGTTTGTTTTATTTCTAAAGCTGTATCATTTGTTTTATCATCATCTTCTTTTATTGATTCTGGTTCATTGTTTAATTCAAGACTTAATTCTCCTGCTGCAATTTGGGCTCCCAATTTTTCATTTAATGTTAAAGGCGTTGTTTCTTCAACCTGATGAGTATTATCATCTTCAATTTCTTTAATATCAAACTGCGGTAACTCTTCTTCTGTAACAGTTTCAGGCATAAGCACTGTAACTGTTTTACCATCGTTTTTTAATTTGTTGGTACTAACAACATCTTGTAAATTATCATCAATAAATAATTTGGCTTCGTTGTTTTCTTCTTCAACATCTTTATTTAATAATTCATTTTCTGTTAATTCATTTTTTGCAACAACAGGTTTTATTTTTCTTTCAGGCCATTTAAAGGTTGGATTAAACCTCCAAATAATATATGAAAATACACTAATACATAAAATGGCACCGGTGCCAAAAGTACCTATCCATTTTATTAACCACATATTTATTAATTCTCCTGTAGCTCCGCCCCAACTGAATGATGATGCATTACCTGCAAAAGCACCCGCAACACTTATTACTAATAATCCAACCAACACATAGCGAAGATTGCGTGTAAGTGAAAATATTTTTTTGCCTACCATTAAATTTACACCTAATACAAAAAAGAAAGTGCAGAATAAAAACGATGCTATACCAAAACCTTTGTAAATAAAAATATGTGCAACGTATGCACCTAATACGCCTAAAAGATTGTTTACTTTAACATCATCTACCGTAAAAATTTTTATACCGAATTGATGTACTTTGTCTTGATCATCTTGCCAAGTGAATAAATAAGAGGTAAATGCAATAAATAAAAACAAAGCAAATAATAAACTTATTGCACCTGCAATTTTTGCGGTACGCTCATCTTTAACTACTTCGGCTACACTAACATCTACTTCTTTATCCGGATTTAATTCTTCGGCACTTGGCGTAGCTGGTGTTTTCTTTTTTAATTTATTAGACATAGTATCACAAAAATTATGTGAAAACTACAACAGATAAGGCTTTTACAACTACTATGTGGATTACTTGCTAAGGTTAATTAGCTAACTGCACTAATAGTGGATAACTTTCTATGTGAAATAGAACCTATTATTTGTGAAAGAAGTTTATGTAGAAAAATTGGTTATGTTTTATTTTTCGTACTTATGTTTTATGCCTAATGCAAAGCAAAGCCAACCTGCAATAAATAAAACACCACCCAGCGGCGTAATTGGACCAACCCATTGTAAACCTTGTAAATGATTGGCATTTTTATAAGTTAATAAGTATAATGAACCGCTAAATAATATAATGCCCAAAATAAAAAATAAACCTGCCCATTTCATAAATTTATTAGGAAACTCTTTATATAAAATTGCTACCAAACCCAATGCCAGTGAGTGATACATTTGATAACGTACACCTGTTTCAAAAACTTGAACATCTTTTTCTAATAAAATACTTTTTAAATAGTGTGCAGCAAAAGCACCCAACGTTACACTTAAGGCACCTAATAATGCTGTTATACGTAAATATCCTTTATGCATAATTTTTAATTATTCAATTTACAATTATTGTTTCTAAAAAAATTTATTGTAAAAATAGTTTAGCATCGGCAATAGAAAAAGTTTTACTATTAATAATAAATTTTGCTTGACTGTAAAATGATTTTCTCTCTTTTAGTTTTTGTTCAAGAAAATTTTCTAATTCATTATCGGTTAAGTTTTTTATTAACGGACGATGTGATTTTTCTTTTGATAATCTTTTTGCTAAAATACTTACAGGTTCATCAACCCAAACGGTTGTGCCGTGTTCATTCATCCATTGCATATTGTTATGAAAGCAAGGTGTGCCGCCGCCTGTAGCAATAATAATATTTTTATAATGTGTTAATTTGTGCAATGCATTTGTTTCTTTTTTTCTGAAACCTTCCTCGCCTTCTGTTTCAAAAATTTCTTTAATACTCATCCTATTCTCTTTTTCAATTTCACTATCTAAATCCATCCAATTCATATTATAAGCAGCAGCTAATTGCTGTGCCCAGTAAGATTTCCCGCTACCCATCATTCCAATAAGAAAAATGGATGAATGTGTAGATGTATGAGTGTGCAAATGTGCAGATGCGTGCAAGTGATTATGATTTTGAAGTTGAAATAATTTTGCCAATCATTTATGGACGTTTTTTACCAGATTCCGGCAAACCTGCAGAAATTGTTTTTATACTTTTTTTTGTAAAAATTACCGAGGATGATTTATCCTGAATTTTATCTAATCTATTCTGATTTTTAATTGGAGTATTATGTTTACGTTTTGCTATTGTTTTTTTGCCTTTCAATTTTCTTCTATTTGTTTCTAAGCTATTAACATCAAACTTTATCTTATCTAATTTGGCATCATTTAGGTCATCAATATTTCGGAAATAATCAAAGAAATCAAATTGAAAATTTTTATTGATACAGAAATCCTTTAAAAGCTGAAGTTGCTTAAAATAATTTAAGTATATCGTCACTTGCTTTGTGATTGCATTTTCATTAGTTGCATTTATTATAGATTGTTCAATTCTCCCATTAAGAATTTTTACTGACTCAAGCCTTTCTAACAACACCTTTTTGTAGTTTATTTCATTCATTAAAGTTCGCATTTAAACTTTTAAAAAATTGCACATTTATTTAAACGCATTCATTCCTGTTACATCCATTCCGGTAATTAATAAATGAATATCGTGTGTGCCTTCGTAAGTAATAACACTTTCTAAATTCATCATGTGCCTCATTATACTGTATTCGCCTGTAATGCCCATGCCACCAAGCATTTGGCGTGCATCTCTTGCTATGTTAGCAGCTATTTCGCAACTGTTTCTTTTTGCCATACTAACTTGTTGCGGTGTTGCTTTTCCTTCATTCATTAAAACACCTAAACGCCAAACAAGTAATTGTGCTTTGGTAATTTCAGTTATCATTTCTGCTAATTTTTTTTGTTGTAATTGAAAAGCTGCAATGGGTTTATCAAACTGAATTCTTTCTTTGGCATAACGTAATGCAGTATCATAACAATCCATTGCTGCACCAATAACACCCCAAGCAATACCGTAACGTGCTTTGGTTAAACAACCTAACGGGCCCTTTAAACCTTTTACATTTGGCAAAATATTTTCTTTTGAAATTTTTACATTATCAAAAACTAATTCACCTGTTGCACTTGCACGCAAACTCCATTTGCCGTGTGTGGTTGGTGTGGTAAAGCCTTCCATTCCTCTTTCTACAATTACCCCTCTTATTTCATTGTTTTCATCTTTAGCCCATACTACAGCCACTTGTGCATAAGGTGCATTGCTAATCCACATTTTACTTCCGTTTAATATAAAATAATCATCAACTGTTTTTAGCGTGGTAAGCATAGAGCTGGGATCACTACCATGATTAGGTTCTGTTAAACCAAAACAACCTAACCATTCTCCGCTTGCTAATTTGGGTAAATATTTTTTTCGTTGTTCTTCATTTCCGTAAGCGTAAATAGGAAACATAACTAAACTGCCTTGCACACTTGCAGTGCTGCGTACACCACTATCTCCACGTTCTAATTCTTGCATCATTAATCCGTAACTAATATAATCTAATCCGCCACCACCGTAGGTTTCAGGAACTGTTGGGCCAAAACAACCTAACTCGCCCATTTGCTTTACAATGTGTTGCGGAAAAGTTGCACGTTGTGCATAATCTTCTATAATAGGAGATATTTCTTTCTTTACATAATTGCGAACAGATTCGCGAATTAATTTATGTTCTTCACTTAATAAATCATCTAAACAATAATAATCGGGACTTTGAAATAAATCTGTTTTGGCAGCCATATCATTTACAATTTTAGATGTTAGATTTAATTTTAGTATAAACTGTATTGCCTTGCTAAAAGCTTTGTTTATTGCTAAGTAGTAGCCAAACGAATGTAACAATCATTCACCTAACAAAAAATATTTATTGCTTTAATTTGTATGATTACTTTTCTTTTAAAACAGAAAACTTATTTTTAAATACATAAAAAAAATTCTTGCAACAAAAAATAAATGTTATAAAAAAAACTTGGTGGCAATTAATGCTTAGCCACCTTACATTTTATGTACTTATAGCAATTATTGCAGGTATTTATTTAGGTAATTATTATCCTGCAACTGCCATAAAAATGGAATGGTTAGGTAAAGAATTTATTGAGTTGATTAAACTGTTTATAGCACCCATAATTTTTTTAACTATTGTATTAGGTATTGGTGGTGTTGGTAATTTAAAAAAAGCAGGAAGAATAGGTATAAAATCTTTATTATATTTTGAAATAGTTACTACGGTTGCATTAGCCATAGGAATTATAGTTGCGTTATTGTTTGAACCCGGAAAAATTAATAAAGCCGGATTGGTTGTGCAAGATGCTTCAAAATATACTGTAGTTGCTACTTCGCATTTTAGTTGGATACAATTTTTTAAGGCCAATACTACTTTGCAAATTTTAGTAATTGCAATTATAACAGGCATTGCATTAAGCTATACTAAACACAGATTAACTATTATTAGTAAACTGCAAATAATTTCTAAATATGTTTTTGTATTATTAAAATATGTAATGTGTTTAGCACCGTTAGGTGCTTTTGGCGGAATGGCTTTTACCATTGGAAAATTTGGATTAAAAACTTTAGTTCCGTTGGCTAAACTAATGGGCTGCATTTACTTAACTATGGCAATATTTATATTTATTGTGTTGGGCTTAATAATGAAATATTATAAGTTGAATATTTTTTCTTACTTGAATATTATTTCGGAAGAATTATTATTGGTGTTAGGAACTTCTTCATCAGAAACTGCATTGCCTGCCATGATGCAAAAATTAGAAAATATGGGTTGCAGCAAAAGTGTAGTTGGTTTAGTTATTCCTACAGGTTATTCTTTTAATTTAGATGGAACATCTATCTACCTTTCAATGGCTGTTATTTTTATTGCACAGTTGTATAATGTGCATTTGGGCTTTAGTGAGTTATTAATTATTTTATTAATATTAATGCTTACCAGCAAAGGTGCTGCAGGAGTTACGGGTAGTGGTTTTGTAGTATTAGCATCTACCTTAATAGCAATACATACCATACCTGTAGAGGGTTTAGCATTTTTATTAGGTATAGATAAATTTATGAGCGAAGCAAGATCTATAACCAATTTAATTGGTAATGGTGTTGCTACTTTAGTTATTGCAAAAAGTGAAAATGAGTTTGGTGTTTAATGAATGAGCGGATTTACGAATTATTTATTTAAAGAAATACACCCTGTTTTTGGTGTGTACGGATATACCATATATTTTGATACGTGAGACACGTACCGAGGCTAAGATGATTGTATTCAAATAATTCTTTAAAAAAATGTTTTATTCATTTATCATTGTGTTCGTTTATTTGTTGTCACTCGTTATCCTCTGCCATGGTGCGTATCCCTACGCACCAAATGTTTTGGCAAGTGAGACACTTGCCAGGGCTATGAGCTCTTTCTTTAAGTCTTAGAATTTCATCTTTGATGTTTCTTTTAGCCATCTATTTATTAGTGTCAATTAAGTTTGCAGCCAACACATAAATATATGCAATTATTATAACCCTTTTCCTGTTAAGATGAACAATTCATTTATATATTCATTCGCTAATCTGTAAATATTTAATTACATAAAAATACTATTTAGCAAACCTGCTAAATGCACACCGCCTTTTAATAGTTGTTGGTTTAGTTGTGCTATATGATCAAAGTTGTAACGGTAGCTTAATTTTTGTTCGGGTTGTTTAATTTCTGCATATAAACTTTCGGCAAGTTCATGTGAATCACAAATCCATTGTTGTACTGTTTCTTTTTGCCATGCTTGTCTTTGTGCAGGTGTTGTATAATTTATAGCATTGGCGTATTCGGTATAACTTAATCCTTGCTCGTCAATTAATTTACTATCCCATACACTATGCAAGTTTGATTTTTGTCCAAACCATAATACATATACTTTATTACCACCTTGGTCATCATCGTGTGCAGTGTGCATAGGTTGGTGTATATCTCCAACAATATGAATTAATAAACGCAAGTACATTAGTTTTTTATCTTTATCTAAGTTTTTCTTTTTTAATTCGGCAGTTAAAAAATTTATTTTAGTATAAGCATCATCGGCAGTATCTATTGCTAAATATTTTTTTACATCTTCACAACTCATTCCTGCTTTAAAATCTACATAATGCCATGAGCTTAGGTAATTGTAGGTAGGATCTGATTTTATAAAATCGGCCCAATTGGCACTCATTGCCATTGATTCGTTTCCTAAAATATCTTTAATTGCTGCTTTAGCTTTTGGCGTTAAATAAGTACTTGCAATTTCTGCTACTACCCGATGCCCCAATAAGCCCCAAGCCATTGATACATAAGGAATGTATAAGAATGCAGAGATGATTAAAACTTTTTTTATTGATTTCATACTGATGAAGTTTAAGCCGTAAATGTAATGAATAATATGTGTTAGAAGGTTACGTTTTTTAAGAATAAATGTTGAGCATTGTTATGAATGAATAAAATAAAAACCGCTTCATTTTATTGTTGAAGCGGCTTTTACTTTTTGTGTATGCTAAATTTTAATTGGCTTTCCAAGTATTGTTAGCATCATTATAATCAGGAAAAACATGGTCGGGGTCTATTACAACTTTAGTTAATGCTTCGGTTGTATTAACTTTAAATTTCCAAGTAGATGTACTTTGCCAAATTTCAACTGGTAATTTTTTTCTTTCTATTTTACCGCTTGCAGTAGTGTATTCAACAACTACAGGCATTGCCATTTGGTCTAAATTTTCAATAGTAATTAATGCTCCGTTTTTAGCATCGTTGTTTACATATTCAACTTTACTTACTGCTTGGTCTAATCTGTAATTTTCTACAAAGAATGCTTGCCAAAACCAATTCAAATCTTCGCCCACACTATTTTCTATACTACGGAAAAAATCCCATGGACTTGGATGTTTGTATTTCCAATCGTGTACATATTTTCTAAAAGCATAATCAAATCTTACACTATCTAAAATTTGTGTGCGTAATAATGTTAAACCATAACCAGGCTTCATATATAAATTAACACCTATATTTCTTTCTAACATTGCATCTGGTGTGTTCATTATACCTTCTGAACTTGGACTGATTAAAAACTTAGACATTGCATGATAATCTGTTTTTCTTTCTTTATACTCACCATTATTAAAATCGTGAGAAGCAATTGAATTAATGAATGTGTTGAAACCTTCATCCATCCATCCGTATCTTCTTTCATTGCTGCCTACAATCATAGGAAACCAAGTGTGTCCAAACTCATGGTCTGTTACACCAAATAAACCGGCTCCTTTACTTCTTGAATTACAAAAAACAATTCCGGGATATTCCATTCCACCAATATTACAAGCAACGTTTGAGGCACAAGGGTAAGGAAATTCTAACCAGCGTTTGCTATAGTTTTCAATACTTCCTTTGGTGTATTCTGTTGCTCTGCCCCATGCATTTTGTCCGGCACTTTCAACAGGGTAAACACTCATTGCTAAAGATTTTTTTCCGCTTGGCATATTCATTTTTGCTGCATCCCAAATAAAGCTTTTTGATGATGCCCAAGAAAAATCTCTTGCATTATTAATTTTATATTTCCATGTGCAAGTTGCTTTTTGAGGGCGAGAAGCAGGGTCTGTAACTTCTTCTTCTGTTCTAATCATTACAGTTTTATCACTTGCTTTTGCTTCGTTGTATCTTTTTAATTGTGTTGCTGTTAAAACCTCTTGCGGGTTTTGTAATTCGCCCGAAGCAACAACTATGTGAGAAGCAGGCACGGTAATGCTTACATCAAAATCTCCGTACTCTAAATAAAATTCACTTGCACCTAAATAAGGTAAAGTATTCCAACCTTGTAAATCATCAAACACACATAAGCGTGGATACCATTGTGCAATAGCAAATATTTCTCCGTTTTTAGTTTTTAAAATACCTGTTCTATCACTTCCTTCTGCGGGAACAGTGTAAGAATAATCTATCTTAACTTTTAAAACACCGCCTTTTGCTGTAATAGCAGTTGCAGGTTTAATTTGCATGCGGGTATCGTTCACTAAATAATCGGCATCTTTACTTCCGTTGGCTGATATAATTTTTACAGATTGAAGTTTGTAACCACCTTCAAAAGTACTTTTTGAATCGCCGTAACGGCTTCTTCCTGTTGCGGGCATTTTAGCTTGACCGCGAGAATTTAAATCATATAAATTTTCATCCATTTGTAACCATATATAGGGTAGGGCAAACGGGCTGTTGTTTTTATAAGTAATAGTTACACTGCCTTTTATTTCGTGTGTTTCTTCGTTTAAACTTGCAGTAATAGAATAGTCTGCTTTGTTTTGCCAATAAGCCGGCCCCGGTTCTCCATTTGCACCACGGTATTCATTACCGAATGTTTTATAGAATAAGGGAGAAAAAAGTACATGCGGATCGTACTTAGATTTTGGAAGCGAATCTTTGTTTTGTGCATTTGCCATGTTTAAAGAATAACATGCAAAAGCAAATGCCAATATTTTTTTTATCATAAAAAAGTGTTTGGGGTTGAAGGTATTTATTCAATTTAATTTTTAAAAAATTATTTTATTAACGGTGTAATATATTCGGCATAAGCTTAAAATAAATTAAATTGCATTAGTCTAACTTTATTTAAAAGAATCGTTTGAAAAATCATTTCTCTTTATTCATTCAACAAATAACTAATCCTTTAAAATACAGACTGTTTCTGCTGTTTAAGTTGCCAATGGCTTTTATGGCAGGGTTAAAAATTGTTGAAATAAATGAATCGGCAGCAAGCATTTCGGTAAAATATAAATGGGTAAATAAAAATCCTTTTGCTTCTTTATACTTTGCTGTATTAAGTATGGCAGGAGAAATGAGTACGGGTTTATTGGCTTTTGGTCAAATTTACAAACGCAACCCAACAGTAAGTATGTTGGTAGTGAAATTAGAAGCCGAATTTTATAAAAAAGCTATTGGCAAAATTATTTTTACTTGTGCAGATGGTATTAAAATTAAAAATGCAATTGAACTTGCCATTACAACAGGAGATGGGCAAATGGTTGAATGTATTACAACAGGAAAAAATGAAATGAATGAAACCGTTGCTATGTTTAAAATAACTTGGAGTTTTAAAGTAAAAAAATAAAAAATTATATTTATGAAAATCGCTTTTCATGGTGCAGCCAGAACCGTTACAGGCTCTAAACATTTAATTACCTTAAAAAGTGGCACACAAATTTTATTGGATTGTGGCATGTTTCAAGGCTTGGGAAAAAACACCGATAACTTAAATATTCAATTTGGATTTGAAGCAAGCGATGTAAGTTTTTTAGTATTATCTCATGCACATATTGATCATTCGGGTTTAATACCAAGATTAGTAAATGAAGGGTTTAAAGGAAAAATATTTTGCACTTCTGCTACTAAAGATTTAACCGAAATATTATTAGAAGATTCTGCTACCATACAAAGAGATGATATAAAATTTGTAAATAAACGAAGAGCCAAACAAGGCTTGCCACCAATAGAACCTTTATATTCTATTGATGATGCAAAAAATGTAACACCATTAATTGAAGTTGTAAATTATAATGAATGGCACACTATAAATAATGAAGCAGCAGTAATGTTTACCGATGCCGGGCATATAATTGGAAGTGCTTCTGTGCATTTGCGTTTAAAAGAAAATAATAAAACAACTGCATTAACTTTTAGTGGAGATGTTGGAAGATATAATGATGTTATTCTCCGCTCTCCCGATGTGTTTCCGCAGGCAGATTATATTTTAATTGAAAGCACTTACGGAGATAAATTGCATGAAGATGCAGGCAATGCCGTAAATATTTTAGAGCAATGGATAAATAAAACTTGCGTTGAGAAAAAAGGAAAATTAATTATCCCTTCATTTAGTGTGGGAAGAACACAAGAATTATTATATTTTTTAAATAGTTTATCTCTTCAAAAAAGATTACCCAAAATACCTGTATTTGTAGATAGCCCCTTAAGTTCAGAAGCTACCGAAGTTGTAAAAAGCCATCCCGAAAATTTTAATAAGCAAGTAAAACAATTATTAAAAACAGATGATGACCCTTTTGATTTTCCGGGATTAAGTTTTACAAAATCTGTTGATGAAAGTAAAGCCATTAACGATAACCATCAACCCATGATAATTATTTCTGCAAGTGGTATGGCCGATGCCGGAAGAATTAAACATCATATTGCAAATAATATTGGAGATAAACATAATACCATATTAATGGTTGGTTATTGCGAGCCTTTATCTTTAGGCGGAAGGTTAATGAATGGAGCTAAAGAAGTTAGAATTTTTGGAGAATATTATAAAGTAATGGCAGAAGTTGGCAGCATGAGAAGTATGAGTGCACACGGAGATTATAACGATTTATGCCAATTTCTTGCTTGCCAAAATCCTGATTTAGTAAAAACAATTTTTATTGTTCATGGAGAAGAAGATGTGCAATTAGAATTTCAACGAAGATTAGTAAAGAAAAAATTTAAAGATGTAATAGTACCTCGTTTACACGAAAGCTTTAATTTAGATTAACAACTAATAAAATTGTGTTGATGTGCTATAAAGCAAAAATCTCGTTCTGCATTTACAAAACGAGATTTTTGTTGGGTTACTAGGATTCGAACCTAGACAGACAGAATCAAAATCTGTAGTGCTACCATTACACAATAACCCAATCTTCACCAAAACCTTTTTTGTTTTGGGCTGCGAAAATAAGGGCAGTCATAAAATGTTCCAAATAAAATCTTACTCTTTCAGTTTTAAAGCTGCAAACCAATAGTTGTTGTGTAGCATTGTATTGGTTACTTCTACGGCTATTGGCTTACTAAATAAAGAGCAATTTAATACTAATGTATGGTATTCTCCGTTTTCGCCGCAGGCATCAATTCCTAAATTTTCTAATTCTGCAATTAATTCGGCAGTTAAAATTTCCCCTAAAAATTTTTCTCCCATTGTTTCATTGCAACTAACAATCATAGTTTTTATTCCTGCATTTAGCATTTGTATTACTAAATTTTTTCTATCTAATTTCCATAATGGTAACAATGCAGTAAGGTTTGCATTTGTGCAAACTTTTTCTTCCCAATTTTTGTGTTCTTGCAAATCAATATCGCCAAAAACAGCGTTGGTTAATTTGTATTGTTTTTGTAAAAAAGCTAATGCTTGTATAAAATTTTTTTCATAATTGTTCCAACTACTGCTAATTAAATAAATAGGTATGTTGGCTGCTTTGGCTTGTGCTTGTAATATTTCTGAAGGTATGCCGTGTGAGCGTGAAATTTTCCCTTCTTCATTTAATACATTCAATAAAACTTTAGGAATATAATTTTGTTGAGTAGCTTGTATTAATGCAAAGCAACTGTCTTTACCGCCACTCCAACTGCATAAACAATTTTTATTCTGCATTTTCATAACCTTCATCAATTAATAAATTATTCCCATCGGCAGCTTGTGTTGCCAACTCATCGCAACGGTTGTTTAAAGAATTATCTGCATGACCTTTTACCCATTTCATTTTTATTTGAAAGTGTTTTGATAGTTGATAATACTTCAACCATAAATCTTTATTTTTTTTTCCGCCTTTAAAATTATTTTTTATCCAACCATCTAACCATTTTTTTTCAATACTGTTTACAACATATTGGCTATCTGTAAATATGGTAAGGGGAATATTTTTTTTAGTGAGCGATTGTAATGCCGTAACAACTGCCAACAATTCCATTCTGTTATTAGTTGTTAATTTATAACCTTGCGATATTTCTTTTCTTTTATCTCCCCAAATTAAAACAACGCCAAACCCACCTGGGCCAGGGTTTCCACGAGATGAACCATCTGTATAAATATGTAAAGGATGTGTTTGCATTTTTTGTTTTTAATAAAAAATATTTTCTTAATTGCAATTTTCGGTTAAAAGCTTTGTTTAATAAAATTGAAATAAATATTGAATGAAAATAAAGCACAGTTAAAAATTTTATGAAAGCATAGTTTAGATAAAAGAGTGCAAAAAATAAAACGTATTGCCTTACATTTGCAGCCGGCAGGTCTTACGCGACCAGCTCCTGCTGAACCTCCCCAGGGTAGGAATACAGCAAGGATAGGCGGTTGTAGCGGTGCGATGTGAGATACCTGCCATTTTTTATTTAAAACATTACGCTATGAAATTTTTTTTGGATACAGCCAATCTTGCTCAAATAAAAGAAGCCAACGATTTAGGAATTTTAGATGGTATTACCACCAACCCATCATTAATGGCTAAAGAAGGCATTAAAGGCAAAGAAGCTATAGATAACCATTACAAAACTATTTGCGAAATAGTAAATGGAGATGTAAGTGCAGAAGTTTTTTCTACCACTTTTAATGAAATTATTGAAGAAGGAAAAAAATTAGCAGCCATACATCCAAACATTGTTGTAAAAGTACCCATGATTAAAGATGGTGTAAAAGCAGTTAAATGGTTTACAGACAATGGTATTAGAACTAATGTAACATTAGTGTTTAATGCAGGTCAAGCCATATTGGCTGCAAAAGCTGGTGCAGCTTATGTTTCACCATTTATAGGAAGAATAGATGATACTTGTTGGGATGGTGTACAATTGGTTGCACAAATTGCCAATATATATTCTATACAAGGTTTTAAAACAGAAGTATTGGCAGCTTCTATTCGTAATTCAAACCACATTATACAATGTGCAGAAGCTGGTGCAGATGTTTGCACTTGCCCATTAGATTCTATTTTGGGTTTATTAAAACATCCGCTAACAGATATTGGTTTAGCTAAATTTTTAGAAGACGCAAAAAAAATGTAATTCAACATTTTACTATAAACAAAAGCTCTGCAAATTTTGCGGAGCTTTTGTTTTACTATTTATTAACTATGTATACTTAGTTGTTAAAACAATTCTTTACTTTTAAAAGAAAAAACAGAATATGGTTTCTGAAATACGCAATTGGTTTAATAAAAATTTTACAGAAGAAAAATATCAAGCATATTTAAAAGAGTTAAACAGCAAGCACCCAAATGCAATTGAATTTCGTGTGGCAGAAACACCCGTTTTTATTGATAAAATTTTTACAAACAAAATAATTGATGCTTGCGAAAGTATTGTAGATGTTATAACACAACCCAATTTTAATGCATTGGTAAAAAATGCCGTACCCGAAAATGTTGTGGTACCTAATGAAACACCATTCTCGCATTTCATTGCTTTTGATTTTGGTATTTGTGAAAATGAAAACGGAGAATTAGAGCCACAGTTAATTGAAATGCAAGGCTTTCCTACTTTATTTGCTTATCAAATTTGGCACGATGAAGTAACCCGAAAACATTTTAATATTCCCGAAAATTATTCTGCTTACTTAAATAATTTTAATGCAACAACCTATACCCAATTACTTAAAGAAATTATTGTAGGAAAACATAATACAGAAAATGTAATTCTTTTAGAAATATTACCACATCAACAAAAAACAAGAATAGATTTTTATTGCACAACAGATTATGTTGGCATTCCCGTTGTTTGTTTAACAGAATTAATTAAAGAAGGGAAAGATTTGTTTTATATAAAGGAAGGAAGAAAAATAAAAATTAAAAGAATTTATAACAGAATAATTTTTGACGACCTTCAACAACAAAATCCCGAAATACAAGAAAAGGGAAAAATTTTATTAGAAGAATTAAATGTTGAATGGGTACCTCATCCCAATTGGTTTTATAAAATAAGCAAATACACTATTCCATTTATAAAACACAAATACATACCCGAAACAACTTTTTTAGACGAATTAAAAACCATACCTACCGATTTAAGTAATTATGTTTTAAAACCTTTGTTTTCTTTTGCAGGACAAGGTGTAGTAATAGATGTAACACCTGCCGATATTGAAAAAATAAAAGATCCGCATAATTGGATATTACAAAAAAAGGTAAAGTATGCAGATGTTGTTGTAACGCCCGATATTCCGGCTAAAGCAGAAATTCGCATATTTTATTTTTGGAAAGATGGTGAAGCAAGACCCATTGCTACCAACAATTTGGCACGTTTAAGCAAAGGCAAAATGATTGGTGTGCGTTATAATAAAGACAAAGAATGGGTTGGCGGAAGTTTAGCTTATTTTGAAAAATAATTACACAACTTTTATTTTTTCATAAACAAAAAATTAATAGCTTAATAACAGGGTATGAAAAAATTGTTGCTTATTGGTTGTTTGTTTTTATCAGTTAAAGCTTTCTCGCAAGATAATTATGAAATACAAGTGTATGGCTCGCAAACGCAAGCTCCGCACTCAAGTATATTTGAGTTGCATAGTAATTATACTTTTGTAGGAGAACAAAATATTGTAAACGGAGTTCGTCCATCTTATCATGCACTGCACGAAACATTAGAAGTTACAACAGGCGTTACTAAAACTTTTGAAATAGGATTTTATTTGTTCAGTAATTATACTTCACCTTATGGTTATCAATTTGTAGGCACACATATTCGCCCAAGAATTATGGCACCAACTGAATGGCATTTACCTGTTGGGTTAAGCCTTTCGGCAGAATTTGGTTATCAACGCCCAGAGTATTCTGATGAAACATGGAACTTTGAAATAAGACCAATTATAGATAAAACAATAGGCAAATTTTATGCATCGTTCAACCCAACACTTGGCATTGCCATACAAAGTGTAGAAGGTAATCATACACCTGTTTTTGAGCCAAACATTAAAGCTTCTTATCAATTTTTTAAGAAAGCTTTTTTAGGAATTGAATATTATGGGAGCCAAGGACCTATTAATAATTTTTATAAACTATCTAACCAATCACATGCAATTTATTTTGCATACGATTTAACGAATGTTGCTCAATGGGAATTAAATATTGGCCCCGGTTGGGGTTTAACAAAAGCAACCGATGGTTTTGTTTTTAAAATTTTAGTTGGAAGAAGAATAAATTGGAGTAGAAAAAATAATGCTCATCATGCATAATATTTCAAACAAATAGTTTCAATAAATATTAATTTACAAAACTCCACCAAACACCAAACCTAAACCAAAACGTTGGTTGCGGATACAGTTGTGGCGTAATATTATATTTAGTTAATTCTACACCTTTTGTTGGCACTAATGTATTTAAGTTTTCTGCACGTACAAATGCTTTAAAACCTTTTATACGAAAATTAAAAAACAAATTAACATCGGGTCTGTTTGATGTTGTATAACCAGATTGATAAAAAAACTGACCTGTAAAAGGAGAATAATTATCTGCCTGATAATTGGTGTAATATCTTACTTCAATACCGGTTGATAAAAATAAATTCTTATAAAAATTTCCTTCAAAAGCAACTCTGTTGCGGGTTAAAAGTGCTGGCACATGTACAATGCCACCTGTGGTTTGTTGCAAATGCACCTCGCTATACCAATTAAAATATTTGTTTAACCTGAATTTTTTTTCTGCACTAATATGCAATACGTTAAACAAACCTGCTTCTTGCCTTGCCGTAAAAAAACTATCCATATAAGCGTAGTTGCTTATTAAAAAATATTCTCCGCTTAGTTTAAAAGATAGTTTAGGATTTTCATAAACTGCAAATAATTTTGTTGTATTTTCTTTATTAAAGTTTTGTTTATTATTTATAGGAAAAGCAGTTAATGGATTGAATATAAAAGAAACCGTTCTGTTTACATTTTGAAAACCAATTTGCAAATTACCTGCTGCTTTACTTAATTTTCTTTTTAAACTAATAAACGCATTGTAATCGCCGGCATTCATTCCGTTTAAATATAAATTACCTACAGCTTCAATATCCCAAACCTGATTACGTGTTCGGTTTCTGTATTCTGCTAAAGCATATATATTATAAAAATTATGTGTAATACTATCATTAAATGTGCCTTTTAAATTTTGCAACGCAGCTCCAACTTTTAAAAACTGACTTTGATTATTTTTTTCTGGAAAAGAAATAACGCTGAATTCATTATTAACAATACTCCATTTATCTTTAAAACTAACGGTATCTAAATAACCCGATGCATAAGGCGTAAGATGATAATTAAAATAAGTTTGATAAGCAGTAGAATCTGCATTAATATCTTTAAAATTATAAGTGTTAGTGCTAATTGATAAAGTGTGTTGTAATCTTAAACGGGCATAAAATAATTTAATAACCGATGAATCTGTAACAAGAGAATCTTTTTGCCCAAAGTCATATTGATGACGATATAAGATAGTTGATGTTTGATAAATGTTACCTGTGTTTACGGTGGTATTAAAAGGGTTGCGAGATTGTGTACCTGCAATTCCTAATCTTGTTAAGGCAACAAAAGGATCTCCTAATGTTAAACTATTTAGTTGATGAATATCTTGCAAACCTCCGTTTTCAGATGCAGCATTTTTGGTACTTAGAAATATAAAAAAACTTTCATATCTTTTATTAGCTGTTTGGTAGTGTGCCGTAAAACGAACATTATTAAAACTTGCATTTTGCAAACGATATAAACCCGGAGAATTTGCAAACCTATATTCAATACCAAAATTAAAACGCGGGTTACGGTTTTGTGTATGAATAAAATTTACCAACTGTTCTGCTTTGCTACCCAACATATAAGCAAGTTCGGTATAAGGTCGGGTGGTTTGAAAAAATCTTGCACTTTCAATGGTAAGGTTAATTGCATCAAATTGATGGAAACCTGCGTCCCAACCGGATTTTAGAATAGGAGAAAAAATCATTGAATGTGTTGCCGTTCCTAAATTACCTAAATTATTTACCCAATAAGGTTGTGGAAAACGCGTAGTAAAATCGTTAATAGAAGAATCTAAAATTCTGTTTCTGGTAGAATCGTAATAGCGATAAAAAATAGTGATAGAATCGGCATATCTATCTCTGTGTTGTAATGAATCGTTGTTTGCTTGTTTTTTAATGGGCCTGCCTTGACTATCATAGGAAACAGCAGGTGTAGAGCCATCAGCGGTTTTTAAAGTTCTTTGTGCAAATACAAAACATACCGATAAAACAGTAATGAATAAGCAAATTATTTTTTTACTAACTAAAGTTGAATTCATTGATGCAAATAATGTTGCAAAATAACAGTAAAGCTGCTAATGAAAGTGTTAAGTAGTATAATGAGGATAATTTACTGTTTATTGAAATGATTGAACAGCAGCTAACAAATCTACAATTGAAAAAGGTTTGGTTAAATATAAACTTGCTCCTAACTGGTTGCCTCTGTTTTTGTCAATAACATCGGCACGTGCGGTAAGAAAAATAAAGGGAATATTTTGTGTTGTGTTGTTTGCTTTTAATTGCGTTAATACTTCAAAGCCATCAATGCCGGGCATCATTACATCGCAAACAATTATGTTGGGTAAAATTTGTTTTGCTTTTTCTACTCCATCAATTCCGTTAATGGCGGCGTGGCAAGTGTGGCCTTTTAGTTGTAACATTTTTACAATGTTGTTGCGGAGAAATTCTTCGTCTTCTATTACTAAAATTATTGCCATGTGTGTGATGATTATTTAACAGAAAGTACAAGTGTGCGACGCAACAACTGATGCCATGTAATACAAATGATTGTTTAATAAGGAAAATGTAATCTTACAACAGTGCCTTGCCCTTCGGTACTTTGATATTCAATTTTTCCGTTATGTTTTTCTACAAAATATCTTACCACAACTAAACCTAAACCTGTGCCTTGTATGTCTCCAACATTTGCACCGCGTTTAAATGATGTTCCTAAATCTATTATATCTTTTTCGGGTACGCCAATACCAAAATCTCTGCACACAATATTCCAACTATCGTTACCAAAGAAAACACGAATGTTTGGTTCTGGAGTGTTGGGCGAATATTTAAAAGCGTTATCTATAATATTTGTTAGTAAATGCCTTAGCATAAACTTATCTGCTTTTACTAAACGGTTGGTACCTCTTGTTTCTAAATGCAGGCTGCGTCCGTCTTTCCAAGGATTGTATTGTTGTGTAATTAGTTCTTGTACAAAGTTGGTAACATTAATTTCGCTTGGGTTAAAGTTTACTTTATTGGCTTCAATTCTGCTTATTAAAAGTAGTTCATCCATTAAATCTTTTAAACGTTTTACTTCATCTGCAATGCGTTGTGTGTATGATTGTAATTCTTCTTGTGAAGTATTTTTATCTTGTTGTAATAATTCTAAAATTTCTGCACTGCTTTGTATAATTGATAATGGCGTTCTCAGCTCGTGTGAAACCATGTTTACAAAAACAGTTTTCATATCACTTAACTGCCTTTCTTTTTCTATAACTTTCATTAATTCTTCCTGTGCTTTTACTTGGTCTGTTATATCAACCATAAAGCCAGAAACTCTTAATTCTTCTTTATATAAACTGTAAAATCTTCTTAAATAATATTGAAAATGTTTTTCTTCTCCGTTATCAAAAACAACTTTTATAATGCGTTTTATTTTATCTGTTTCTGCATTTTTTCTTAATGCTGCAACATCGGTAGTTATGAATTGATTATTTTCTTCACTTAAAAAATGTTGTAAAGAAACACCTACACTTTCGTAATAAGATTTGCCCCAAACCTTTTCCCACAAAGGATTTACGTATTGCAATACATTGTTTTCATCTATAATAAAAACGACTTCATCTAAATCGTTTAATAATTTTTGATATGTTTCTACACTACGCACTAATAATTTTTCGTTTTGTCTTATTTTAGAAATATCTACACCATAGCCTACAATAAACTCTACATTTTTCTCGGCATTAAAATAAGGGTAAAAATGTTGAAGATTGTAAATTTCTCTTCCTTGATTATTAACATATTTTTCTTCGAACTGAACAGTTTGGTTGGTTTGAAGTGATTGATCGAAATAATTTCTTCGGGCAATTGCTTTTTCAAAACCTTCGTTGGTAGATAAGCTGTAATCAAAATCGTCTTTTCCTATTAACCAATTTCGCATATCTTCTTTACCTACTGCATTTTTATTGGCGAAAAGATATTTGTGGTTGGTATCAAAAATGGTAATGTTTGCCGGAATATTGTTTAATACTTTTTCGTAAAAGGCTTGCTGTTGTTGGCTTTTCTTTTGTAGGTTTCTGTATTTTGAAATATTTTTAAATAACCATAAACGAGATGGGTTGGTGGCATCATCATTCATTGGTAAATAATCAACAGCAATAATGGTTCCGTTTTTAAGCAATATTTCTTCTTCTTTAAGTAGTTGTTTGTGGTTGGCTTTAATTTGGTTTACAACTTCTATAATGTTTTGGGGTTGTTCTACTTGTTGGTTAATTTTTTCTAATAATTCGCAAGCAGAGGTTCCTATTAAATATGTTGAGGTTTCGGTAAAACCAAAAAGTTTGCAGAATACATCGTTAGCATATTCAATATTATTATTGCTATCAATTACTAAAATAGCTTTGTCAATGTAGGTTAATACAAAGTTTAGTTTGTTTAAAAAAGAGTTGTTGTTTGTATTTTCTATTGACCAATTCATAAATTAATCTTATGCCCTTGCCGATAATATTTTACTTATCAGTTCTGCTTTTGAGTTTACACCCAGTTTGTTATAAATATTTTTTAAATGGTCGTTTACGGTTGTTGCCGATATGCCTAACACATTGGCAATTTCTTTATAAGTAAATCCATTTACTAATTGTTCTATTACATCGTTTTCTCTTGCCGTTAATTTATCACTTACGGGTTGTTGTTTTTTTTGCCCTAAGTTGTTTACTCTGCCAATAATTATTTGTGCTATTTCAGGAGATATTAAAGCACCGCCATTCTTCACTATTTCAATTTGTTTTTTTATTTCTTGAAGTGATACAGGTTTTAATAAATACCCGTTAGCACCTTTTGATATTGCTTGCCAAATAACTTCTTCATCATTATTACCGCTAAGTATAACCAAATGTGTTTCTTTATATTGTTTGTTTATAATGCTTACCCCTTCTAAACCAGATATGCCGGGTAAACCAATATCTAAAAACACAATAAAAGGATCATAAGTTATACTGTTTTTGTTGGCAAGAAATTGCTCAATACTTGAGTAAGAAAAAACTACATCAACCTCTTTATCTAATTTAAAAAAGGTTTCAAAGTTTAATCTTAGTTTCGGATCGTCTTCTATTAAACCTACTGTTATCATTTTTTTATTTTAAAAATAACCTTGTTTATTCAACACACAAAAAAAGAAGGGGCCTGTGTAATGCCCCTTCATGGTTCTTCAACATTGGATTCTAAACTTAGTTACACAGATGGGTTTAGTTTTTCACGGAATGTTGGATTTGGTTTTAACACCGTCTTTAATAAGATATTGGATTGAATGTGTTTGGATATTGATTTTTAAACCAGTTCTTCATTGGATATTGAATTTTATAAGAAATATTTTTAGATATTGGATGGTTTGGATATTGGATTTTAAAAACGTGCTTCCTTATTTTCAATTACAATGTAAAATTGCAATCCTTTCATTCCTTATACAATCCCTTGAATTAGGGGAACAGTATTTTTAGTATTTGAAAGAGCTGCTGCAATACATTTATGTTAATTGCAAAACAAACTTCGTAATAAGCAATGGGCTATTCAATCCCTTAAAATAGGGAAATGAATTATTCACAAAAGTTCGTTGGCAGCAAGTGCATATTATATTTGTTGTTTAACATTAAACGTATGAGTGAATTATTAACACAATTAAACGAAACGGTAGCCTATATAAAAAGTAAAGTAAACATTACGGCAAAAGCCGGAATTGTTTTGGGTAGCGGCTTAGGCAACCTTGCAGAAGTAATTAAAGCAGATGTAAGTATTCCTTACACAGAAATTCCTCATTTTCCGGTAAGCACCGTAAAAGGGCATGGCGGAAAATTAATTTTTGGAGAATTGGGTGGCGTAAAAGTTGTTGTAATGAGTGGCCGCTTTCATTTTTATGAAGGCTATTCTGCACAACAAGTTGTTTATCCTGTTCGTGTAATGAAAATGTTAGGATTAGAATATTTATTACTATCTAATGCAGCCGGTGCAGTAAATCCAAATTATAAAGTAGGAGATTTAATGTTGATTAATGATCATATTAGTTTCTTTACCACCAATCCGCTAATTGGCAAAAATGAAGAATTGTTAGGTACACGTTTTCCGGATATGAGTGAACCTTACAATCATGAATTATTAAAGAAAGCAAAAGCTATTGCCGCTGCAAAAAATATTCAGGTGCATGAAGGTGTTTATACAGCCGTAACAGGCCCAACATTTGAAACACATGCCGAATACCGTTTAATAAAAACCGTAGGAAGTGATGTTGTTGGAATGAGTACAGTGCAAGAAACTATTGCAGCATCTCATTGCGGTTTAAAAGTATTTGCAGTAAGTGTGGTTACAGATTTAGGTATTAGAGAAGATAATAATGTAATTACACACGAAGAAGTATTAGCAGCAGCTAAAGAAGCAGAACCTAAATTAACAACCCTATTTACCGAGTTGGTAAAACAGTTGTAAAATTTTATGTACTTGTAACCGCTAATGTTTTGCGATTTATAATAAAAATCCCGTACTTAATTTTATTGGTACGGGATTTATTTTTATTTGGTAAATAATGCTTTTAATTCGTTAGCGTCGTCTGGTTTTAGTTTGCCTGCTAATATTAAACGTAGTTGCCTTCTTCTTAAAGCACCATCGTACATATCAATCTCTGCTTTGGTTTCGGGTATTAATGCAGGTACGGGTCTTGGTTTTCGGTTGGGGTCTAAAGCAACAAAAGTAAAATAGGCTTCGTTGCTTTCGTATTCATATTGGTGTAGTGTATCTTCTCCCCAAACTTTTAAATAAATTTCCATAGATGAATTAAAGGCTCTGGTAACTTTTGCTTCAATATGTACTATGTTTCCTAATTTAATTGGATTTTTAAAACTTAAATTATCTACGCTTGCCGTCATGCAAGGTGCATTGCAATGTTTCATGGCAGACATGCTGGCTGCAATATCCATCCAATACATTAATCTTCCTCCCATTAAATTTCCAAAACCGTTGGTATCATTAGGTAAAACCATTTCATTCATTATGGTAAAACTATCGGCTGCTTTTCTTCCTTCCATTATAATTTATTTTATGTGTTTATTATTTTCGGCAAATATACATGCAGTAATTGGCAAGCATTGCACAATAAAGTTTCTATATTTTCTTCCCCATCCATTTATTACTTTTAATGTATAAGTATGATGGAATGAAAGTGCAAATCCAATACAACCATTCACTTCCCCAACCATAAATAATGCTCATGTTTTTCCATTCTAAAACTATATATACATATATAACGTAAAAGAAAATTGCAAACAATTCTATTAATAAATTTACTTTGGTATTACCTGTTCCGGTAACGGCATTTAACCAAACAGTACCTGCCGACATAATAATCATTGCTACAGAAACTACTCTCAATATAGGAATGGCTTCTGTAATAAAACTTACATCTTGTCCGTAAATAGATAAAACTACTGCAGGAAAAATATTAATAATAATTCCCACCGTAATAGAAAATATTAAGGATAGCCTTATTATATTATGAATTAACTCAACCACTTTATGGCTTAAGCCTTGCCCAATAATATTGCTAACCATTGTATTGGCAGTTGCTGCAAATGCCCAAGTAAAACAACCAAAAAAACCAAAAATATTTCGCATAGTATTAGATATAGCTAAAGCCCTGCTGCCGTGGTGTTCTATTAAAATATAAAAAAATTCCCACGTAATAATACTAATGCCATATTGTGCAATTAAGGGAGATGATTGTACAAGAATTAATTTAAAAGATTGTTTATCTAAATTAAAATTTTTAAACAGCATTAATTTTTTATCAATGCCTTTTAAATGAATAACTAAAAAAATGCTAAACAATCCGCAGGCTTCTGCAATTACAGAAGCGTAAGCAGCTCCATTAAAACCTAAATGAGGCAAACCTAATTTTCCATAAATAAATCCGTAATCTAAAATAATATTTACAATAGCTTCTGTTGCCGTACCTATAATTAAATATTTAGATTGATTAGTGCCAACCAACACTGCATTACGCATTTGATACAAATACAAAAACACTAAACCAACAATGCGTATGCGAAGAAAACTAATTGCCATATTTACGGTAACCTCATTATGTATTGAGTAACGTAAAATAACCGGAGCAATAAACCAAGTAATAGCAATACCAATTATACTTAACAGCATGGCAATACGCACACCTTGTGCAAATAAATTACCAATATCTTCAATTCTGTTTTCACCGGCTCTTCTTGCAATAAGTGATTGTAAGCCATTGTTTAAACCATTGCCAATAACAGCAAAAATTAAATAATAAACGCCTGTAATTCCGGCTACAGCTAAAGCTTCTTCATTTAATCTTCCTAAAAAAATATTATTGGTAATATAATTTATTTGCGGCACCATAATGGCAAACGCAATAGGCAAGGCAATACTTAAAATTTGCTTGTAATGAATACTAACTTTAAAATCTGTTGCAGCAGGCATTTGGCAAAACTAAGTGTAGTAGCAATTTGTTTATTTTATTTATTATTAATGAATTTAAGCCAATAAAATAATAAAACAATTACCTAATAAATAGGCTTTAAATTTTACCGAGAATAATGTTATTATTGCAAATACTATATTTGATATATGGTGCAAAAAAGTATCAGCAGTTATTTAGACTTAGAATCGCAATCGCCTTTTAATAGCGATGAGTTAATTGTAAACATTGGCAATACTTATATTGCTATGTTGGTAAGGCTTGCAGGCAGGCAAGATGCCAGTGCATTTGAATTATTTGAATTTGATAAAGCAACAGATAATTGGTACAATATTTTTTATTCTGTAAGAACACAATCTAAAATTTTAGACAGAAGTTATAACAACACCAAAGTTTTTTACAACTTGCCCGAAAATGTATTGGTGCCTTCTGAAAAATTTTCTGAAGATGCTGCCGAGAGTTATTTAAGCATGGTGCATGGAGATAATATTAATGAAGCCATACAACACGATGTGTTAGATATTAATACACCTATTGTAAATGTTTATCGCATAAAACGCATTTTGTACGAAATGGTTCGCACCAATTTTATGATGGTGCAACCCAAACATTTATATACACAATTATTAGAAAATAATTTAGGTGGTTATAATTTACATAGCGGTACTTCTTTAAAAATTCAGTTTTATAATAAATGTATTTTATTAATGTTGTTGAAAGATGGTAAACTGCAATTCATACAATCATATTCATGCTTAACACAAGATGATATGTTGTATTATATTTTAAGTTTACTACAACAATTTCATATACAACCTGCAGATGTAAAAGTTGAATTGGGCGGACAGATAGATACCCGTTCTCAATATTACGATTATATTAAAAAAATATTCACCAACATTCAATTTGAAATAGCAGCATCTGAAAAATTAATGAAAGAATTGAAAGAAAATTATCCGCCACATTATTTATCACCTTATTTTAATTTGGCATGAGAATTATTTCGGGCACCTTGGGCGGAAGAAGAATAAGCCCGCCTGCAAACATGCCACACACAAGGCCTACAACAGATATTGCAAAAGAAGGGTTGTTTAATATTTTACAAAACAGAATAAGTTTTACCGGCATTTCTACTTTAGATTTATTTGGTGGAACAGGAAGTATAAGTTACGAATTGGCATCTCGCGGAGCAACAGATTTAACCATTGTTGAAAAAGATAATGCAATGCACACGTTCATAAAAAAAAATATTGAACTGCTTAAAATTGCTAATGCAAATGTTTTAAAGATGGATGTATTTAGTTTTTTAAACGGATGCAACCAACAATACAATTTTATTTTTGCAGGACCACCTTATGCTTTAGGAACTATTGATGAATTACCTAAAATAATTGTTGAAAAAAAATTAATTGCACCCAATGGTTTATTTGTGTTAGAACATACACCACGCAACAATTACGAGAATTTTAAAGGTTTTAATTTTGTAAGAAATTACGGCACTACTTTATTTAGTTTTTTTACTGCCACTTAAATTTGTATGATACCTATTTTTATTACAGGCATAGGAACCGATGTTGGTAAAACAATTGTTAGTGCAATTATTACAGAAGCATTACAAGCGAATTATTGGAAACCTATACAAGCAGGTTTTAGCAACGGAACAGATGCGTTACAAATTAAAAATTTAATTAGCAACACTAAAACAATTATACATCCTGAAGTGTATAAATTAAAAATGCCTGCATCTCCACATATTGCTGCAAGAGAAGAAAATATTGAAATCAATTTACAAAGAATTACAGATACTTATTCAAAATTTAAAATTCAAAATTCAACATTAATTATAGAAGGTGCAGGTGGTTTATTAGTACCGTTAAATGAAAAAGAATTTGTTATAGATTTAATACTTAAACTAAATGCAAAAGTTATTTTAGTTAGTAGAAATTATTTAGGAAGTATAAACCATTCTTTATTAACCGCAGAAGTTTGTAAACAAAAAAATATAGAAGTATTAGGTTGGATTTTTAACGACCAATATTTGCAGTATGAAGATGAAATTGTTTGCTGGAGCGGATTTCAAAAAATTGCTTCTATTCCCTTATCAGAAAAAATAACTAAAGAATTTATTACTTTACAAGCTGAAAAAATAAAACCATCTTTGTTAAAAGTAATTGAGTAAATGCTTAAACAAGAATTGAGAAATATTTATCGTACTAAACGAGATGCAATTCATTCAAACCAAAAATTAAAATTAGATGATTTAATGTTGTTACAATTTCAACAATTAAATTATGCTGATATTACTACTTTACTTTCTTATTGGCCAATGAATAATAGCAGCGAGCCTAATACTTTTTTATTTAGTCGATATTTACATCATACGGTTTATAATTTACAAACAACCTATCCCGTAACAAATTTTTTTAATAATACAATGCAAGCTGCATTGGTTAATAATGAAACAGTTTATGTTGCCAATAAATATGGAATAATGGAACCCAAAGAGCAAACAATTATAAACCCTAAACAAATAGATTTAATTTTTGTTCCTTTATTGTGTTTTGATGAAAATGGCTACCGTGTTGGTTATGGCAAAGGTTTTTATGATAAATTTCTTGCACAATGCAATCAACATGTTGTAAAAATAGGATTCTCATATTTTGATGCAGTTGAAAAAATTGATGACACCAACCAATTTGATGTACCTTTAAACTATTGTATTACGCCTCAAAAAATTTATGAATTTTAATGCTTTTTTTTTAAAATCGTTTAGAGTATTATTATTGCCTTTTGCATTGGCTTATGGTTTAATAATTATAATTCGCAATTGGTTGTATGATAAAAAATATTTGCATAGTGCTGCGTTTAATTTTCCGTTAATATGTGTAGGCAATATTGCTGTTGGCGGAACAGGAAAATCTCCTATGGTTGAATATTTAATTGAAGTATTGCAACCGCATTTTAAAATTGCAACTTTAAGTCGCGGCTATAAAAGAAAAACAAAAGGCTACACTTTGGCAAAACAAGGCACAACAGCTTTAGAAATTGGAGATGAGCCAATGCAATTTCATTTAAAATTTCCGCAAGTGCCTGTTGCTGTTGGAGAAGAACGTATTATTTCTATTCCTTATTTAATAGAAGATTGTAAAGATTTACAAGCAATTATTTTAGATGATGCTTTTCAACATAGGTCGGTGCAAGCAGGCTTTAATATTTTACTTACAGAATATAGTAATTTATATTTATATGATTTCTTTTTGCCAACAGGAGATTTGAGAGATGAATGGCGTTCTGCTAAAAGAGCTAATATTATTGTTGTAACAAAATGCCCGCCAGATTTATCTGCTGATAAAAAACAAAAAATAACTGAAAGCCTTCATGCAACACCATCTCAAAAAATATTTTTTACAACTATTGAATATGGGTTACCTTATCACATTATTTCAAATCAAATAAAAAATATTACAATTGAAGATGAAATATTATTGGTATGCGGAATAGCCAACCCAAAACCATTAAAAGAATATTTAGTAAAAAATGCTCGCACTTATTATCAGAAAGATTATAACGATCATCACATATTTAGTATAGATGATTTAAATGAAATTAAACAACGTTTTAATGAAATGGATGCTAACAATAAATTCATATTAACAACAGAAAAAGATGCAGTAAGGCTACATAAATTTGATAGCGAATTAAACAATATTCCGTTATATGTATTGCCTGTAAAACATAAATTTTTATTTAATGAAGGAGAGTTGTTTAATACAGAAATAATATCATTCATAAAAAACTTTTCTTTCAATCCTAATTAATGAAAAAGAAAAAAACAAAACATACCACAACAAAAAATACGCATCCTAACAAAGCAATTAGCGGAACGCTGAAAGGTAGACTGGAAGTAACCCGTAGCGGATTAGGATTTGTAATTCCTGAAACAGGAACAGGCGATTTATTAATACGTCCCGGAGATTTTAATACAGCATTAAATGGCGACACAGTTATTGCCAAAGTAATTAAAGAAAGTTTTACAACAAAGAAAAAAGAAGGCAGAATTGTTGAAGTATTACAACGCAGGCAAACAGAGTTTGTAGGGCATATTCAACTCTCAACCAACTTTGCATTTTTTATTCCTGATTCAGATAAACCAATGCCCGATTTGTTTATTCCGTTAAACAAATTAAACGGAGCAAAAAATAAAGAAAAGGTTTTAGCTAAAATGGTGCGTTGGGAAAAAGGCGATAAAAAACCAATTGGGGAAGTAGTTAAAATAATGAAGGCAGAAGATGAAAACGATGCTGCCATGAATGAAATATTGGTAGAAAACGGATTCCCTTTATTGTTTGAAAAAGATGTGTTGAAAGAAACAGCGACACTTTCAGAAAAATTAGATGAAACAGAAATTGCTAAACGAAAAGATTTTAGAGACACTTTAACTTTTACCATTGACCCTGTTGATGCAAAAGATTTTGATGATGCTATTTCATTTAAAAAGATAAAAAATAACATATATGAAATAGGTGTACATATTGCAGATGTAAGTTATTATGTACAACCCAACACGGCTTT
Source organism: Bacteroidota bacterium (assembly GCA_018267725.1). Classification (GTDB taxonomy): domain Bacteria; phylum Bacteroidota; class Bacteroidia; order Chitinophagales; family Chitinophagaceae; genus CW01. The sequence continues at coordinate 124,631 of JAFDXY010000009.1, read as the reverse complement.
AGATGCAGAAGCATATAAACGTGCAACATCGGTTTATTTGCCTGATAGAGTTAATCCTATGTTGCCCGAAAAAATTTCAAATGAATTATGTTCGTTAAGACCTAATGAAGATAAATTTACTTTCTCTGCCGTTTTTGAAATGAACACAAAAGGAGAAATAAAAAATTATTGGTTAGGAAGAACGGCAATTCATTCTAACCATCGTTATACTTATGAAGATGTGCAAGAAATAATTGAAAACAAAGAAGGCATTTATAAAGATGAAATTTTATTGTTGAACGATATTGCACAACGCTTACGCAAACAACGTTTTAAAGAAGGTGCTATTAATTTTTCATCTCAAGAAGTAAGATTTAAATTAGATAAAAACGGAAAACCAATTGGCATTGTTGTTAAAGAAAGCAAAGAAGCACATCAACTAATTGAAGAGTTTATGCTGTTGGCAAACAAAACCGTTGCAGAGCATGTTTCAAAAATTGAAATAAATAATAAAGAAATTCCTTTTCCATATAGAATTCATGACCAACCTGATGAAGAAAAACTACAACCTTTTGTAGAATATGCAAGAAAATTTGGTTATCAATTTAATACATCTTCTCCCGATAAAATTGCACAAAGTTTTAATGAAATGCTTGAAGCAGTAAAAGGAAAACCCGAGCAACATGTGTTAGAACAATTAGGAATACGAACAATGGCTAAAGCAGCTTACACTTCAAAAAATATTGGGCATTATGGTTTAGGTTTTGAATTTTATTGCCACTTCACTTCGCCCATTCGTCGTTACCCAGATGTGTTGGTGCATCGTGTTTTAGAAAGTGTGTTGAAAGAAAAACCAATGCTCGATAATAAAATGGAAGAGCAATGCAAACATTGCAGCGAAAGAGAACGTGCAGCCATGGAATGTGAACGTGCAGGCAATAAATACAAACAAGTTGAATTTATGCAAAGCCATATAGGCGAAGTGTTTGAAGCTGTTGTTAGCGGTGTAGCAAGTTTTGGTGTATTTGCCGAAACTGTTGAGCATAAATGCGAAGGCTTAGTAAGTATAGTTGGTTTAAGTGATTATGATGATTTTAGATTAAATGAAAATGATTTTAGTTTAGTAGGAAGAAGAAGTGGAAGGAAATTTAAAATGGGCGATAAACTATATATAAAAGTTGTTGCTGCCAATTTAGATAAACGCCAATTAGATTATGAATGGGTATTACAAAAAAAATAGTTAGTTAAACAAAAAATATAAAGTACTCCTTGTATATTGTATATACTTATTTTGTAACTGTAAAATTATAATAAAATGAAAAAATCAATTCTGCTGTTTTTAATGAGTTTTTTAGTTATTTATTCAAATGCACAATTTGAAAGTGCTAAACAAGTTTTTGAAAGCCCTAAATTAAAACAAGAAGTTGCCAAGCATAAAATTATTGCTATACTTCCTTTTAACGCAACTATTTCATATAAAAGAGTACCTAAAAATTTTGATGAACAAAGTAATAAGAAGGAAGAAGCAACTCTTGCATACAATTTGCAATCGGGTATGTACACTTATCTACTTCGAAAATCAAAAGACTTTTTTGTAACTTTTCAAGATATTGAAAGAACAAATGCACTTTTAAAGCAAGCAGGTGTTTATGATAAACTTGCTGAACTAACTCAAGATTCAATTGCTAAACTTTTAAAAGTAGATGCTGTTATTAAATGTAGTTATGCTTACGAAAAAACCGGAAGCGAGGGTGGAGCTATTGTAAAATCAATTCTTTTAGGTGCAGGAACGGGTAAAGTGGCAAGTGGTGAATTAACAATGCAATTATATAATGGTGCAGATGGAGAATTATTATGGAGGTTTTATAAGCAAATGAACGAAGACGTTATGAGTTCTGCTAATGCTATGATGGAAAGAATGATGCGAAAAGTTGGCCGTAATTTTCCATACGAAAAATAAATAATATGAAACAAATATTGGTGTTAATTATTTTGTGTAACACAATTCTTTTTTCTAATGCACAAAATTGGGATTCGTTAGCAAAAGAAGCTGCTAAAACAGAAATATATGAGCCTGTGCCTAAAATTGTTACACCGGGTGCATTTAATATTACGGCACCATCTGATGCAATTTATTTATTTAACGGAAAAAATTTAGATGAATGGGTACTTACAAATAATCCATCGCAAAAAGCAACATGGTTAGTTAGTAATGGAATGTTTACGGTAAATAAAAAAGTAGGAAATATTCAAACAAAAAGAGCCTTCACCAATTATCAATTACATTTAGAATATATGATACCTTCTAATATTACAGGAGAAGGACAATTAAGAGGAAATAGTGGTTTATTTTTAGCTTCAACAGGCGGCGGAGATGAAGGATATGAACTACAAATATTAGATAACTATAATAATAAAACTTATGTAAACGGGCAATGCGGCAGTATTTATAAGCAATTTATTCCTTTGGCAAATGCTTGTAAAAAACCGGGAGAGTGGCAAACTTATGATGTAGCTTGGGTTGCACCAACGTTTAACACTAACGGCACTTTAAAAACTCCTGCAAAAGTTACCGTGTATCACAATGGTGTATTAATTCAAAACAATGTTGTGTTATTGGGAGAAACAAGATGGATTGGTACTCCATATTATAAAGCACATGGTGCATGCCCAATAAAATTACAAGCACATGGAGATAATAGTGAGCCTATCAGTTTTAAAAATATTTGGATACGCGAGTTATAATGATAACTTTTTAAAATAAGCAGTTGCATTCTTTTGTTAAAAAATGCTTAAGGGTTAAACTATGCTTTTGTTTTAATATCTGATATTGAAAATCATTTAGTAAAACAAAAAATGTAAATCATGAAAACTTTATTTATCACCGCCATTGCAACAACAATTTCTTTAGCAACTTTTGCTCAAGGTCCCGGTAAACAACCTACGCATATTAAAAATCATCCAAGAGTAAACGAAGTTGATAAAAGAATAGACAATCAAGAAAAAAGAATTACTGAAGAACGTAAAGAAGGAGATTTAACAAAAAAACAAGCACAACAAGATCGTAAAAATTTAAAAACAGTTAATCAAGAAAAAAAGGATATGCGTAAAGAAGATAAAGGCCATTTAACTACAAAAGATCAAAAAGCACTAAATCAACAATTAAATAAAAACAGTAAAAAAATTGGTCATTAATCAGTAATAGGTTTATAAAATTCGTAGGCTGTCTTAAAATGACAGCCTTTTTGTTTAGTTTTAACTACAAATAATTAAAGAGATATTAAACCTTTGGCATTGTATCTAATCGTAAACAAGGTATTTTTTCATTTCAAGTTTAATATAATGTATGTCAGTACCCACCGCTAATGGAAGTATAAAAAAATACAGAGGTAAATGGAATAAAGAACAAGCAAAACATTTACTTAAAAGAACCATGTTTGGAGCTAAAAAAGAAGATGTAGATTTCTTCGCCTCTCAATCTTTACACAAAACAATTGAAGCGTTAATTAATACCGAAGAAGAACTTCCGCAACCTCCGCTTAATAATTATAATGATGATAAATATTCAGACCCTGAAATTAAAATTGGTGAAACATGGATTACGGCTGCCAAACAAACCGGAATGGAAATTGGCAGAAGAAGAAATTCATTTAAAAGTTGGTGGTTAAATTTAATGATAAATCAAAATAAAACTATCAAAGAAAAAATGGTTTTGTTTTGGCATAATCATTTTTCAACCGAAACAAATGTGGTAGATAACGCCACATCAAGCTACAAACACAATGTTTTATTAAGGCAACATGCATTAGGTAATTTTAAAGAAATGGTAAAAGCCATTACTTACGACCCCTGCATGCTTCGTTATTTAAACGGAAACAATAACGTAAAAAAAGCACCCGATGAAAATTATGGAAGAGAGCTGCAAGAATTGTTTACAGTGGGTAAAGGTTCTGGCTCTCATTACACCGAAGCAGATGTAAAAGCAGCAGCAAAAGTATTAACAGGTTTTAGAATAGATGCAAAATCGCTTTCAAACATAAAAGGAATTTTTGATGCAGCAAGGCACGATGAAACAGACAAACAATTTTCATCATTCTATAACAATACAATTATTAAAGGAAGAAAAGGAAAAGAAGGTGAACAAGAATTAGATGAATTATTAAATATGATTTTTTCTCAAGAAGAAGTATCAAAATTTATTTGCAGAAAATTATATCGCTTTTTTGTTTATCATTCTATTGATGATAATGCAGAAAAAAATATTATAGAACCTTTGGCTAAAACTTTCAGAAAAAAGAATTATGAAATAAAACCCGTATTAACACAACTATTTAGCAGCCGCCATTTTTTTGATGATAACAATAAAGGTTGCATCATTAAAAATCCGGTTGATTTTACTGTTGGCCTTTGCCGTGAATACAATGTACAATTTCCTAATATTAATGAATATGTTGATGTATATGCTTTTTGCTTAACACTTCAACAACAAACTGCATTAATGCAACAAAATATTGGAGATCCGCCAAATGTAGCAGGCTGGCCAGCTTATTATCAACAACCGCAATACGATAAAATTTGGATTAATTCTGATACATTACCTAAACGAAACGTATTTACAGATAGAATGATTAACAACGGCTTTGCAAGACCTGCCAACAAAAAAATAATAATTGATGCAGTTGCTTTTGCAAAAACATTAAACAATCCTTCAAGCCCCGAAGATTTAATAAATGAAAGCATTAATTTATTATACATGATGGGTTTACCCGATAAAGAAAAACAATATATGAAAGAAGGCATTTTATTATCGGGCTTACAAGGAATGATGAGCGACCATTATTGGACAGATGCATGGAACAAACTAACCACCAAACCAGATGATGCAGCCAATAAAAAAGATGTAACAAACAAATTAAAAAAATTGTATAAGTATTTAATGAACTTACCACAATATCAGTTATGCTGATATAAAAAATATTTTATGAAACGCAGAGACTTTTTAAAAAATACGGCAATAGGTGTAGCACTACCTACTTTCTTAAATGGCATTTCGTTAAAAGCTTTGGCAGGCACGCCTTTAATGCATGCATTAAGTAATTATATGCACGATGATAAAGTATTGGTATTAATTCAATTAGCCGGTGGTAACGATGGATTGAATACAGTAATTCCTTTTGATCAATACAGTTTATACAATGCAGCAAGAACCAATATTGCTTTACCAGAAGATAAAATTTTAAAACTAAACGGATACGATGCAACTGCTTTGCATCCTGCATTAGCAGATATGCAAAAATTATTTAACGATGGGAAATTGGGAATTGTACAAGCGGTAAGTTATCCTAAACCAAACTTCTCTCATTTCAGAGCAACAGATATTTGGATGACGGCAAGTGATAGCGATAAAGTTGTAAACACAGGTTGGGCGGGCAGATTTTTAAATCAACAATTTCCAAACTTTCCTAATAATTATCCAAACCCTCAAATGCCCGACCCGCTTGCAATACAAGTAGGTTCAGTTATTTCTTCAACATTTCAAGGCCCTGCATTTACAATGGGTTTGGCAATAAGTAATCCATCTAATTTTTATAATTTAATTGAAGGAAAAGTAAATGTAGATAGCAATACACGTTGGGGAGAGCAATTAGATTATTTAGAAGAAATGAGTTTAAAAACAGATCAATATGCAGATGTAATTAAAAAAGCTGCATTAAAAATTACTAAGCAAAGTGATAAATATCCTGCACAAGGAAAAAACCCTTTAGCAGATCAATTAAAAATTGTTGCACGTTTAATTGCAGGCGGATTAAAAACTAAAGTGTATATGGTTAATACTGGAAGTTTTGATACACATGCTAAGCAAACTGATGATGCAGATAAAACAATTGGAACACATGCCAATTTATTAAAACGTGTAAGCGAGGCAGTAAATGTTTTTATGGAAGATTTAAATTATTTACAAGTGGGAGATAGAGTAATGGGAATGACTTTTTCTGAATTTGGAAGAAGAATAAAAAGTAATGCAAGCGGTGGAACAGACCACGGTGCTGCTGCTCCTGTATTTTATTTTGGCAATAAAGTAAAGAGTGCTGTTATTGGCAAAAACCCAACTATGCCAACCAATGCAACGGTTAATGATAATGTGGTTATGCAACACGATTTTCGTTCTTTATATGCAACGGTTTTACAAAATTGGTTTAACCTACAACCAACCGATGTGCAAAATGTTTTAAACGGAACATATCCAATTTTAAATATGGTGTAGTAGTTGCTTATGATTCGTGTCTTTACGAGCCATTATTAAATATTTTACAATTCCTCAAATACAATTCCATTTTGTGCTAACTCTTTTAATACAGGTGTGTAAAAATTAGCGGTAGTAGGTATATGTAAACCTGTATCTGTAATTTTTTCTTCTAAAATTAATTTAGCGGCAATGCCTAATGGCAAGCCAACTGTTTTAGCCATTGCAGTATAAGCAGCATCTTCTCCCATAACTTTTAATAAACTTCTTTGTGTGTGTATTTGGTTGTTTAATGTGTATTCAATTTCGTGCAGCATTATAACCATGTCTTTATCATCATCGGCTAAAACAAGTTTTGTTTCCATTATAAATTGTAAAACATCTGCAGCACTGCAAAGCCCTTTATTAATTAATGTTTCATCATCATCCATTCCTAAAAAAAATAATTGCTTCATGCTTAAATTGGCATCGTGCATTTGCACGGCAATGGTTTCGGCAGCTTGTGTTTTAATATCTTCAACCTCAATAGTATTTAATTCTCCTTTTTCGTTTATCATCATAATTTCTTCTTCAGTTACTTCGCCTTGTTCTTGTGCTTCTTCTTCGGCTTCCATTAACTGCATTAATTTTTCCATCATTTCTTTGGCAGCATTTAATTTTTGCGAAAGCATTTTATTTAACCAATCATTAAAACCATGTTTTTCAAAGTGGTGTAAAAAAAACTGTTTAATGCTCATGCCGTTTGTTTCATATATTTTTTCTTCTTCGGTTAATTTTAAATCAATAATATTTTTCCAACCCAAACAAAAATCAGGATGCCTTAATGTAGTTCTAATAAAATTGTTGCAAGTTTCTAAACCGTATAAAGAAATATAGTTTAAAGAATTTCTGTTGGCATAATAAGCGTACACTTCATTTGGGTTAATGGCAATAATATTATTTGCATTAAATAAATTGGTATATTTTATTTCTTCAACTTTATTATTTGTTTTATACAAAGCTCCTGCTTTGCCTGCCAGCACTACATTTCGGGCATTCCAACTTATTTTATAATGCCAAGGGTTATTATCACTTTCGGGTGCAACCAAACCACCACAATGAGATTTGAATGATGTAATAATTCCGCCTTTTGCTTTAATAGCATCAATCATTTGCATGGCACTCATGTGGTCAATACCAGGGTCTAAACCCATTTCACATAAAAACAATAAACCTTTATTTTTTATTTCTTGTTCTAAGTTTTTTATTTCATCACTTACATAAGATGCAGTTAATAAATTTTTATTTAATGCCACACAATCAACCGCAACTAAATAATGCAAATTAGCAGGCAGCATAGAAATAACTAAAGTAGCTTGTTGAATTAAATTTTTTCTTTCTGTGGCATTAGTAATATTTAACTGAACTGCTTTGCTGTATGTGTGATTACCAATTTTTTTTTCAGCTAATTCTAAACTATTGTCTGCAACGGTTAATTGCCAATTTTTTTCTTGTACTAAATTTTTAAGATAATTAATTAAAACCGTAGCAGATTTTCCTGCACCTATTAATAAAATGTGTTGCATAAACCAAATATAAACAGAAATAAAAAATGAATAAGGCTTGTAAATTTATAAAACCATATTTCACTAACTTTACGCTAACAATATTGCAATGCCTTATAAAAGAAATTTTACTTATTGGATTGATAAAAGAAAATGGAAATATGTTTTCCTTTTGTCATCGTTAGACTTAAATAGTTTTTAATTCAATCTTGTTTTCAATTATTTATTTTTCATTTTTAATTTATTATTATGCCTCATTATATTTCTGTGGGAAATATTCCACATAAACGCCATACACAATTTCATCAACCCAATGGCAAATTATATTCAGAACAATTATTTTCAACTGAAGGTTTTAGTAACGATTATTCTTTATTGTATCATATTCATCCGCCAACACAAATTATTCATACTGATGAACCAATAAATGTTGCTCCCGAAATTGCAGAAGAAAAAATGCTGAAACACCGCAGCTTTGAAGGGTTTAACATAAATCCTAAAAAAGATTATTTAGAAAGCAGACAACCTATTTTAGTAAATAACGATTGCCAAATTGCATTAGCAGCACCGCAAGAAAGTTTGCAAAATTATTTTTATAAAAATGCCGATGCAGATGAATTAATTTTTATTCATGAAGGAAGCGGAAAATTATTAACGCAATACGGAGAAATTTCTTTTGCTTACGGAGATTATTTAATTATTCCACGAGGCACTATTTATCAAATTCATTTTAATAACCAAAACAATCGGTTATTAATTGTTGAAAGTTTTTCGCCTTATCGTTATCCAAAAAAATATACAAGTAAATACGGGCAGTTATTAGAACATTCACCTTATTGTGAAAGAGATATTCGTACACCAAACAATTTACAAACACATGATACAAAAGGAGATTTTGTAATTAAAACAAAAAAGCGAAATGTATTATACGGTTTGCATTACAGCACACATCCGTTTGATGTGGTAGGTTGGGACGGATGTTGTTATCCGTTTGCATTTAGTATTCACGATTTTGAACCCATTACTGGCAGAGTGCATCAACCACCGCCGATACATTTAACTTTTGAAGCACACAATTTTGTGGTATGTAGTTTTGTGCCAAGGTTATACGATTATCATCCGCAAGCAATTCCTGCTCCGTACAATCATTCAAATATTGATAGCGATGAATTATTGTATTATGTAGATGGAGATTTTATGAGTAGAAAAAATGTAACACGAGGTATGCTAACACTGCATCCTGCGGGCATTCCGCATGGGCCACATCCTGGTGCAGTTGAAAGAAGTATTGGTGCAAAAGAAACCAAAGAGTTGGCAGTAATGGTTGATACTTTTCATCCGTTAATGCTTACTAAGCAAGCTTTAGCAATTGAAAACAAAGGATATACAATGAGTTGGGCAGAATAGTGATTAGCAACTAAGACATTCTTAAAACAAATGTCTACTTTCTTTTTTCAATATCAATTAAAATTCATACCTTATCACTCTAAAATATTACATATGATAAAATTCAGCAACATTCAAATCGGAGATTTTTTAATGTGTGAATATGAAGGTAAAATGTGGGAGGGAGAAGTAATTAATTTAAACGGAGACGAAAAACAAGTTGAAGTAGAAACCGAAGTGCAAGCTTTTTGGTTTGAACCACAACATCTTTACGCCATTCCGTTAAATGATGAACAAATGATGAAACTTAATTTTACCAAAGAAAAATTAGATGATGGTTCTGTTAAATACAAGAAAGGCTCTTTTAGAATGATAATACCTTCTGAAAATAATTTTTCAAACATAGAAATTTGGTATAGAGAAGATAGAAGACACAATCCTGATATTCATTCTGTACATGAATTACAAAATCACTATCACCAAATGACGAAAATTTATTTAACCAAAGAAACGGTTTAACATAAGCATTAAAATTTTGTATAAAGCAGCCTTATATTTTGGCTGCTTTTTTTCATTCACTATATTCACATTCTATATAAAATATTTATGAGAAAATTATTTACTGCTGTATTTTTTAGTTTCATTATGCTGCAATTAAATGCACAAACTTTACAAAGCCCCGAACAGTTTTTAGGGTATAAAATAGGAACCAATTATACAAGACATTATAAAATTGTTGAATATTTTAAAGCCCTTGCTGCTGCTAAGCCAGATATGGTTAAAGTAGAACAATACGGCACAACCAACGAAGGAAGAGAATTAATATTGGCTTATGTTATGTCTGCCAATAATTTGAAAAAATTAGAAGAAATACGAACAAATAATTTAAACTTAACAAAAGAAAAAAATGCTTCAACCAATAATCCTGCAATTGTTTGGTTAAGTTATAATGTGCATGGAAATGAGCCCAGCAGCAGCGAAGCAGCTATGCAAACTTTATATGCTTTAGTAAATCCTGCAAATACTAAAACAAAAGAGTGGCTACAAAATACGGTTGTAATAATTGATCCATGTATGAACCCCGATGGAAGAGACCGATATGTAAATTGGTTTAATGGCGTAAAAGGAAAAGAATATAATATAGACCCACAAAGTAGAGAACACAGAGAGCCTTGGCCCGGAGGAAGAACAAACCATTACAACTTTGATTTAAATAGAGATTGGGCATGGCAAACACAAATAGAATCTCAACAAAGAGTAAAAAAATATAATGAATGGTTGCCGCAAATACATGTAGATTTTCATGAGCAAGGTTATAACAATCCGTATTATTTTGCTCCGGCTGCAGAACCTTTTCATGAAGTTATTACACCATGGCAAAGAGATTTTCAAACACAAATAGGAAAAAATAATGCAAAATATTTTGATGAAAATGCATGGCTATATTTTACCAGAGAAAATTTCGATTTGTTTTATCCATCGTACGGAGATACTTACCCTTTGTATAACGGTGCAATTGGTATGACGTATGAACAAGGCGGCCACAGTGCAGGCGGGCTGGGCGTTTTAACAAATAATGGAGATACGCTAACATTGGTTGATAGAGTAATACACCACTACACAACAGGATTGGCAACTATTGAAACTGCTTCAAAAAATGCACAAAAATTATTAGAAGAATTTAAAAAATATTTTGATGATAGTCGTAATGCAAAAAATGCAGAATACAAAACTTATGTAGTAACAGATGATGATGAAAGTAAAATAAATGCAGTAAAAAAATTATTAGATAAAAACAATATTGAATACGGAACAATAACTACCAACAAAATAAAAGGTTACAGATATTTTACTTTAAAAGAAGAAGAAGTTAATTTAAAAAAATACAATTTGGCTGTTTCAATGTATCAGCCCAAAAGCACATTAGTAAAGGTTTTGTTTGAACAACAAAGCAAATTAACCGATAGTGCCACTTACGATATTACTGCATGGGCATTGCCTTATAATTATGGAGTTGAAGGTATTGCTGTAAAAGAAAAATTAGAAATAAAATCATTCCCTTTTAAATCATTTGCAATAAAAGAAATAACGCCGGCTTATGGTTATTTATTTCCATACACTTCTTTAAACAGTGCTAAATTGTTGGCTTATTTATTAAAGAATAATGTTAAAGTAAGGCAAGCAACCAAACCGTTTACAAGCAACGGAAAACAATTTGAAAGAGGCACTTTAATTATTATTAAAACAAGTAATACACATATTAATTTATTTCCTATTTTAAATACAGCAGCTCAAAAATTTCAAGTGCAACCCGATGTTGTTTTATCTGGTTTTGTAGAAAAAGGTGCAGATTTTGGCAGTAAAGATGTTGTAAATATTGCAGCACCTAAAGTTGCAATGCTAACAGGAGAACAGGTTTCAGCAAATGATGCAGGTGAAGTTTGGAGTTTTTTTGATGAAACTTTAAACTATCCTATAACATTATTAAATGCTACAGATTTAGCAAGATTAAATATTGATAAATATAATGTATTGATTTTACCCGATGGGAATTACAGAACATTAAACGATAAAAATGTTACTGATAAGTTGAAAGAATTTGTAAGCATGGGTGGAAAAATTATTGCCATTCAAAATGCTGTAGAAGTGTTGGCAAAAAAAGAATTAGGTTTAAAAATAAAAGAAACTAAAGAAGATGGCGACAAAAAAGATGAATATGCAGATTTAAAAAAATATGGCGATAGAGAACGAGAATTTTTACCTAATAGCACTCCCGGTGCCATTTATAAAGTTGAGTTAGATAACACACATCCGTTGGCTTACGGCTATCCTGATTTTTATTACACCTTAAAACAAGATGATAACACTTATGAATTTTTAAAAAATGGATGGAATGTAGGTGTATTAAAAAAGAATAATTATATAACAGGATTTGCAGGTTACAAAGCAAAAAACAAATTAAAAGATACTGTAATATTTGGTGTTGAAGATATAGGCAACGGAGCAATTGTATATATGGCCGATAATCCGTTATTCCGGTTGTTTTGGGAGAACGGAAAATTCTTATTTGCCAATGCAGTGTTTTTGGTGGGAGAGTAGCTTAATATTTGTTCGTGGAGACACCATATCTTTCGTACAGATATCGTGAGACACGAATCAAGGCGGTATAAAATAATACGTTATTTTTATCATAATCAATGTAACACTATTTAACCTAAAAATTATGAAACCCAACAGAATTATATTAGTGCTGCTTTGTATAGTTTTCGGTTACTTTACCTTAAAATCTTTAGCAGAAAAATTTGGAAAATTTGCAACAAAAAATGAAGATGAAAGACAAACTTCATATAATAATAATCAACAAACTCACGCAACTGCCCATTCTAATGTAGTATTACTTTCTATGAGTGGAAACGGTACAAAAAATTCAGACAATTTTTATGCTAATGGTAACAGATGCAGAGTTGAATTTAGTTATAAAAACGATAATAATTTTACAGGTATTTTTTATGTTTACTTAGTAGGTGCAGATAAAGAGATTGAAAAAACAGGAGGCTTCCCTTTTTTAGACCAAAACGAGAGTATTAATAACGGTATTACTTACATTCACCCAACTGAAGGTTATTATTATTTAAAAGTATCAAGCATGGGTAAATACACTTTAAAAATAATTCAGGAATGAAAAAGGAAATGTAATTAAGGTGTTAAATACCACCGCCAAGGCTCGTGTCTTCACGAGCCATTTTTATTTGCCAACCTGTCAGCATTTAATATTTGGTATTTTATTTGAAATTTGTTGCCATGCTTGTTGTAGTACAAGTGTGCGACGCAACGGCAGTTTAATTATTATTAAAAGTTTGTAACAAAATAAAAATTATGCAAAAAGGTCAAATTAGAGTTAGTACAGAAAACATTTTTCCCATTATTAAAAAATTTTTATACAGCGAACACGATATTTTTTTACGCGAATTAATTAGTAACGCAACCGATGCTTCGCAAAAATTAAAAACATTATCATCTATTGGCGAGGCAAAAGGTGAGATTGGAGATTTAAGAATTGATGTTGTTCTTAATGCAAAAGAAAAAACGTTAACTATTGAAGATAAAGGTGTTGGAATGACGAAAGAGGAAGTTGATAAATATTTAAATCAAGTTGCTTTTAGCGGTGCCGAAGAATTTTTAAACAAGTATAAAGATGCCAATATTATTGGTCATTTTGGTTTAGGTTTTTACAGTGCATTTATGGTTGCAGAAAAAGTTGAAGTACTTACACAAAGCTATAATGCAGATGCAGCAACGGTTTACTGGAGTTGCGATGGTAGCCCTGAATTTGAATTGTATGAAGTAGAAAAAAAACAGCGTGGTACAAAAATTATTTTACATGTTAATGAAGAGAGTAAAGAATTTTTAGAAGCAAGTAAAATAAAAACTGTATTAGAAAAATTTTGTAAGTTTTTACCTGTTCCAATTTTCTTTACAGATGTTGCAGAAGAAAAGAAAAAAGATGAAGAAGAAAAAAGTATCAACAACACCAATCCAATATGGGTTAAAAAGCCAAGTGAATTAACTAAAGAAGATTACGAAAAATTTTATAAAGAGTTATATCCTTTTAGCGAAACACCTTTGTTTTGGATTCATTTAAATGTTGATTATCCATTCAATTTAACAGGTATATTATATTTTCCTAAAATAAAACAGAGCTACGAAATTCAGAAAGATAAAATTCAATTGTATTCAAATCAAGTATTTGTTACAGATGAAGTAAAAGATATTGTTCCTGAATTTTTAATGTTGTTGCATGGCGTTATTGATAGTCCGGATATTCCGCTGAACGTTAGTAGAAGCTATTTACAAGGAGATCCTAATGTTAAAAAAATAAATAATCATATTACCAAAAAAGTTGCCGATAAATTAGAAGAAATTTTTAGAAATGAAAGAGCAGCGTTTGAAAACAAATGGGAGAGCTTAGGCTTGTTTGTAAAATATGGAATGATGACTGATGATAAATTTTTAGAAAAAGCAAACAAGTTTTTGGTAATGGAAGATGCCGTAAATAAAAGTACTACAACCATTACTAAAGAAGATGGTACTACCGAAGAAAAAACGATTTCAAAATTTTATACGTTAGAAGAATATAAAGCTGCAACAGAAACATTACAAAAAAATAAAGATGGTAAGCAAGTAATTATTTATACAACAAACCCTGTGCAGCAAGATGCTTATATACAAGCTGCACATGCAAAAGGGTATAGTGTTGTAAAAATGGAAACATTGGTAGATGCTGCTTTTATAAACAATATGGAAATGAAGTGGGAGAACACAACGTTTGTACGTGTTGATGCCGATATTGTTGATAATTTAATTGATAAACAAGAAAATAGCGAAAGTGTTTTAAGCAAAACAGAAAGTGAAGAATTAAAAAAATTGTTTGAATTTCCTGCTACCGATTTGCATATAACTGTTGAAGTAAAAGGTTTAAGCAAAGATGCTGCACCTGTTGTAGCAACACGCCCCGAGTTTATGCGTAGAATGAAAGATATGGGGGCTGCAGGCGGTGGTATGGCTGCGTTTTATGCAACAATGCCCGATGAAGTAACATTAACTATAAATGGCAATCATAATATATATCAATCTTTGTTAAAAGAAGCAGATATTGAAAAGAAAGAAAAACAAATTAGAAATTTAGCAGATCTGGCTTTACTTTCTCAAGGCTTATTAAAAGGTGCAGAGCTAACTAATTTTATAAATAGAAGTGTTGATTTGATGAAGTAAGTATTAAGTATAAAAAATAAATAACGTTTATAAACAGAAGGCAACAATTTGTTGCCTTCTTATTTTCTATTCACTCAATTTAAAATCAATCACTTTTAATTGCAAATGTTTTTCGTTATTCCATTCATTCAAATCTAAAGTAAATACTACATCAATTGGTTTATTCATCAACAATTCATCAAATTTATTTACCATATTAAAACCAATACCATTAAGAGTTTTGTTGTGTTGTATTAATGAAAAACGAATATGTTGCTCTTTAACTATTTTACTGAAACCAGTGTTGTAAACTTTTTTTGCAATAAAAACAGGCCGCATA
Organism: Bacteroidota bacterium; assembly: GCA_018267725.1. Lineage (GTDB taxonomy): Bacteria > Bacteroidota > Bacteroidia > Chitinophagales > Chitinophagaceae > CW01. The sequence continues at coordinate 109,387 of JAFDXY010000009.1, read as the reverse complement.
TTTTCGGGGCCGAAAGGTTCCATTTGTATTAGAATATTATAGAAAGATAAAGTAAGTTCTGTAAAAGATATTTCAGCATCTATAATTATTTCAGGAATTAATAAATGCGGTTCTATTGTTTTATTTACTGCAACTTCAAATGCTTCTGTAAATGCTGTTAAGTTTTCGGGAAGCATTGTTAATCCTGCAGCAGCAAAGTGTCCGCCATAACCTAATAAATGTTCTCTACAAGTATGTATGGCTTCGTATAAATTAAAACCTGCAACACTTCTGGCACTTCCTGCAATAACTTCTCCGCTTTTGGTTAATACAACAGTGGGGCGATAATATTTTTCTATTAATCGAGATGCAACAATACCTACAACACCTTTATGCCAATGCTCTTGATATACAACAGTTGTTTTTTTATTTTGAAGTAATACAGTGTTTTCAATTATTGCTAAAGCTTCTTCTGTTATAGAAGTGTCGGCTTCTTTTCTGTCTGTGTTATCACTATGTAACATTTCTGCATAATGCAATGCATTATTAAAATCTTCTTCAATAAATAATTGAACTGCTTTTTTTGCATCGTCCATTCTGCCGGCTGCATTTACTCTGGGTGCAATTACAAAAACTAAACTTCCAATACTTATTTGTTTTTGCAAACCTGCAAGGTGCATTAATGCTTTAATGCCTGCATTGGGATTATTGTTTACTTTTTCTAAACCATAAAAAGCCATTACTCTATTTTCTCCTGTAATGGGTACAATGTCTGCTGCAATTGCAGTTGCGGCTAAATCTAAATATTGTAAATAGCTGTTTTGCTCTAATTTGTAGTGTTCTGCTAAGGCTTGCATTAATTTAAAACCAACTCCGCAACCACATAATTCTTTGTATGGATAATTACAATTTTTTTGTTTAGGATTTAAAATGGCAACTGCACAAGGTAATTCTTCATCGGGCAAATGATGGTCGCATACAATAAAATCAATTAATAATTCTTTTGCATATTTAATTAATTCAATGCTTTTAATGCCACAGTCTAAAGAAATAATAAGTGAAAAATTATTTTGTTTTGCAAAATCAATTCCTTGTTGGCTTATTCCGTAACCTTCTTTATAACGGTGTGGAATATAAAAATCTACATTGTTATAAATTTTTTTAATGAATTGATACATGCAGGCTACACTTGTTGTTCCATCAACATCATAATCTCCAAAAACTAAAATTTTTTCATTTTGTGTAATTGCTTTTGCTATTCTTTCAACTGCTTTATCCATGTCTTTCATTAACCATGGATTATGCAAGTGAGTTATTTGTGGTCTGAAATAATTTTTAGCTTTTTCAAAATCATCAATACTTCGTTGAACTAATATTTTGCAAATAGTTTCATTAATTTTTAAAGCAGTGTGTAATTTTTTTACAACTTCATTATTTGCATATAATATGTTCCATCTTTTTTGCATGAAAGAATAAATAAGTTAAAACTGAATAATATGTTTGAAGATAATGAAAACAATATAGACTGGAATTTACAATCTATAATTTTAGTAATTGCGGTCGGTAGTATATCTAACTAATTCTTCTAATGCATCTCTTACTTCTGTTTTTGGAAATTCGTGTAATATTTGCAGTGCTTCATCTCTAAACTCAAACATTTTTTTAGTAGCATAATCTATTCCACCGGTTTTTTTTACTTGTTCAATTACATAAGCTACTTTCTCTTTTTGTGTATTATTATTTTTTACAATATAAATAATATTTTTTTTGGTAGCACTATCGCAATTGTTTAATGTATAAATTAGGGGGAGGGTTAATTTTTTTTCTTTAATATCGTTGCCTGTTGGTTTCCCAACATTGGTTGCACCATAATCAAACAAATCGTCTTTTATTTGAAAAGCCATTCCTGTTTTTTCTCCAAACAATCTTATTTTTTCAATGGTTGCTTCATCATTAAAAGTTGTGCTGGCACCAGCTGCACAGCATGATGCTAATAACGAAGCTGTTTTTCCTTTTATAATTTCGTAGTATATATTTTCATCTAAATTTAATTTTCTCGATTTTTCTAATTGCAATAATTCACCCTCACTCATTTGCCTTACAGTATCTGATAATATTTGCAGTACTTTAAAATCTTTGTTATTAATGGCTAAGAGTAAACCTTTGCTTAATAAATAATCGCCAACCAAAACAGCAATTTTATTTTTCCATAAAGCGTTTAAAGAAAAAAAACCTCGCCTTTTATCTGTGTCATCTACAACATCGTCATGTACTAAAGTTGCTGTATGCAAAAGTTCTACTAAAGATGCAGCACGGTATGTTTGTTCAGTAACTTCTCCGCCAAGCTTAGCACTAAGTAAAACAAACATGGGCCTTAATTGTTTTCCTTTTCGTTTTACAATGTATTTCATTATCCTGTCAAGCAAAGACACACGGCTTTTAACAGCTTCACTAAAGTGTTGTTCAAACTCATTTAGCTGTTTGGCAATAATATTACGTGCTGTATTCATAAACTTGTGCAATATATAATAATACTAATGCTACACAATAAAATATTAAAAGCAACGTTTTGCAACAAGGCTGTGTCAATATGAGTGCCGATTTAAATAAGAAAAAAAATATTTTGTTGTTGGTTCGGTAATTTGTTAATACTTTTGGCACAGATTTTCGTATTAAAAAGCAATCTATTAACCTTAAATACAAGCTATGGCAAGCAAAATGCAAAAAATTATGTTAGCAGCATTAGCATTGGTTGTTTTTCAATCAATCAGTTTTGCTCAAACTACTACAGACTGGGGATGGAATTGGAAGGATAGTTCAGTTGTTCCTACTAAAAAAATGCCCCAGTACAATGAATTTTTAAACAATTCATTTCCTTACCCTCCCAAACCTCGCAGCAGTTGGGAATTGGGTTTAAGTTTTGGTAACGGTTTAATTGTTGGCGATAGATCAGTTTTAACAAATGGCTACAACGGCGGTATTACAGGAAGTGTTTCTTTAAGAAAAGCGTTGGGTCATACGTTATCTATCCGCCCTTCATACACAGGTGTTATTGTTTCTATTCCCGGCTCTGCTACTACTGTAGCTGCTAAAAATATGACACATATGTTGGGTGTAGATTTTATTGCATCACTTAATACATTAAGCTATTATAGAGCTAATCCTAAAGTTGATTGGTATTTGTTAGGTGGTTACAGTTTAGTTGCATCACAAGTTTCGGTTAAAAACTCAACAGGTGCTTACAACATTTCATACTATCCTCAAAAAAACCTAATTGGTACTTTTGGCGGAAATACAGTAAATGGTCGTAAGGGTTGGTCATTATTTCATGCATACAATGTTGGAGCAGGAGTTTCATTTAAATTAAGTAACAAAATTAATTTAGGTGCAGAACAAAAATTTGTTGTTCCTTTATTCTATAATGATAATTTAGACGGCAATCCGGTTCCTGGTAATACAAAAGATATTTACAGCCTTTCTACTTTACATTTAAATATTGTGTTGTAATATTTTTAGATAATCTGTTTAAATTAACTATTAAATTTTAAAATATGCTTAATAAAAAATACTTGTTGTTACTTGGCTTCGTTAGCTTTTTAAGCGTAGCCTCTTTTGCTCAAACAAAAAAGAATAAAGTTCAACCTCTATGGTGGATTAACCCCAATAACTTTGTTTATAACGAATTAAATGCCCCTAAGCACATGAAAATGCCTAAGGTGGTTTTACCAGATGCTGATGGCGATGGCGTTACAGATCAATTTGATTTAGAACCTAATACACCAGCTGGTGCAGCTGTTGATAGTCATGGACGTGCAAGAGATACTGATGGTGATGGTGTGCCTGATTACAGAGATAAAGAATTATTAACCCCTCAAAGTTGCTTTCCTGTAAATGCAGACGGAGTTGGTAAATGCCCAGAGCCTGCTTGTTGCAAAGAAATTAAAGACATGATGGCAAATTGGGAGCCTAAAAAAGATAAAGCAACTTGTAATGTTTCAGATTTACCAAGCATACAATTCAAATCTGGAGATGTTTTAAGTGCAGCGTCTAAAAAATTATTAGATGCAGCAGCAGATAAAATTAAAGCTAATCCAGATTGTAAAGTAAAAGTAATTGGACATCCTGCAGCAAGCAAAGCTGCCCAACAATTAGCTTGGGAAAGAGTAAATGCTGTTATTAAATACTTAGTTGAAAAACAAGGTATTGCTGAAAACAGATTTATATTTAGCTATGATGGCGGAAGCGGAGATGCACATACTATTGACCTACAAGGAACAACCGAAGAAGGTCCAAATACAGTTCCGGCTCCTCATCCAAACTTAAAAGGAAAATAATTTTTAATAATAAATTTATTTTGAAAGCCTCACTTTATACAGGTGAGGCTTTTTTGTGTAAATATTAACGTAGTTAAAACTACTTAGAATTTATCTCTTTATAAATTGCCGCAAATCTTTACCTTTGTCCGCTTTTATGAATAAAATAGTTACGTTTATTGTTTGTTGTTGTTTACTTACTGCGTGTTCGCATAAAACTGTTAAGGTTGCCAAAAGCAAAAGCTTTTCAAAAATAATTCGCAGTAAAGATTATGAGTATAAGTATAAAATGGCAGAGCAATTTTATGCTGAAAAGAAATACAGTTTTGCTCAGCAACTGTATGAAGATTTGTTTCCATACATAAAAGGAACAGAACGATATGAAGATATGTTTTACAAAGTAGCATACTGTTATTATTATCAAAGAGATTATGCTAATGCAGAAAACTATTTTAAAACATTTACTGAAACATTTCCGGGAAGTAAAAAAGCCGAAGAGTGCGATTTTATGAGAGCCTATACTTATTACAAACAATCGCCGGCAGTAAACTTAGATCAAACAAACACAAACAAAGCAATGAATATGATGCAGGCTTTTATTAATACGCATCCTAATTCAACAAGAATAAAAGAAGCAAATACAATTATAGACCAGTGCCGAGAAAAATTAGAAGAAAAAGATGCAAAAAGTGCCCAATTATATTTTGATATGGGTTATTTTAAAGCAGCATCAATTGCTTATGCTACCGTAAATGAAAACTTTCCTGATTCTAGAAAGGGAGATGAATATAAATGGAAATCTATAGAAGCATATTATAAATATGCAGAATTAAGTTTTGAAGAAAAACAACAAGAACGTTTTGAAAAAATTGTTGCAGATTGCACTGATTTTAACGAAAGATTTTCTGACAGTAAACATTTGCAAGATGTAGCCAAAATAAAAAACCAATCATTAGAATACTTGAAAAAAATTAAAAAATGAGTAAATTAAGAAGGCAAATTAGTGCCAATATTCCCAATGTTGTTGAAACAAAAAATTTGGTAGATATTAAAGCACACACAGGAAACCTGTATGAATCAATTGCAATTATTGGTAAACGTGCAAACCAAATAAACATTTCTTTAAAAGAAGAATTGCACAATAAATTAGAAGAGTTTGCAAGCCATACAGATAGCTTAGAAGAAATTCATGAAAACAAAGAACAAATTGAAATTTCTCGTGCTTATGAAAAAATGCCAAACCCCGCAATTTTAGCAACGCAAGAGTTTATGGAAAACAAAGTGTATTATCGTAAAAACAACGATAACGATTTATTCCGTTAAAATAAATTTAACAAAGCATAACTTTAAAACGGCAGTAATATTACTGTCGTTTTTTTGTTACTTGCAGCTATATTTAATTCTTGTTTTTGAAAAAAATAAAATATAGACTAACTTGTTTAACACATTGTAAACATGCTTAAAAAAAATATAATAGTAATATGTTTAATACTGATAACTAAACTAAGCTCATCGCAAGAGTTGCAGGCAAAAGTTAGTATTAATGCAAGCAGAATAAATACTACGGTTGATAAAAAAATATTTGTTACACTTCAAAACCAATTAACAGATTTTTTAAATAGCAGAAAATGGACTAATCAAGTTTTTAAACAAAACGAAAGAATTAATTGCAGCTTCGTTTTAAATTTAGATAACGGAACAGATCAAAACACATTTAAAGCAACTTTAATTGTACAAGCTGCAAGGCCCGTGTATAATGCATCTTATCAATCTGCAATTGTAAATTTTCAAGATCCTGATATATTATTCAAGTATATAGAATATCAACCTATTGAGTTTGATGATAACAGAGTGCAAGGTATAGATGCATTAAAATCAAATTTATCGGCTTGCTTAGCATACTATGCCTATTTAATTGTTGCATTAGATTTTGATTCCTTCTCTCCAAAAGCCGGAGAAACATATTATAAAAAAGCACAAAATATTGTAAACAATGCACCCGAAGGAAGCGGTATAAATGGTTGGCGTTCTTTTGATGGTTTATTTAATAGATATTGGTTAATTGAGAATTTAGTAAATGCAAGAAACAATATTATTCACGATGTAATTTATTCATACTATCGTGCGGGGTTAGATAAAATGTATGAAAATGAAAAAGAAGCACAGAATAATATTTTGCAATCTTTAATTCAACTACAAGCATTTAACAAAGAAATTCCTAATACAATGATTGTTCAGTTTTTAACACAAACTAAAACACAAGAATTTATTGGTATTTTTAAAAATGCAGATAGCGATGTAAAAACACGTGCCTTAGAAGTTTTAAGTAAATTAGATGCTGCAAGTGCAGCAACATACAGAGACCAATTAAAATGATAAAAAAAATAATTTTTATAGGAATAATAATAAGCACTACTGCTTGCAAAAATAATTCGCAAAAAATTTTATCTATAGATACAATAAAAGTGGTAATGTTTGATATGTTAAGTGCAGAAGAATTAAACAATATGATTATTGCTAAAGATACATTGCAAAAAAATAAAAAATTAAACCTTCAATTTTATAGAGAGGCACTTGAAAAACATCATATTTCAAAAGAAGCGTTTTTTAATTCTTACAAGTATTTAGAAACTAAACCTGATAAAATGAAATTGTTGTTTGATTCTCTTGCTATTTATGCAGAAAGAATGAAACAAAAAGAAACAAAAAGACTTGATAAGTTAGTAAAATAAATTATTACATTATGAATAAAGTATATGCGAGTGCCGATGATGCTATTGCAGATATACAAAGCGGTACAACTTTAATGGTAGGCGGCTTTGGCTTAAATGCCATTCCTGAAAATTGCATTACAGCTTTGGTAAAAAAAAGAATTAATAACCTTACTTGTATTTCAAATAATGCGGGAGTAGATGATTTTGGTTTGGGTTTGTTGCTAAAAACAAAACAAATAAAAAAAATGATGAGTAGTTATGTTGGAGAGAATGCAGAATTTGAAAGACAATTATTGCACGGAGAATTAGAAGTTGATTTAATACCGCAAGGCACTTTAGCAACAAGAATACAAATGGCAGCAATGGGTATTCCTGCATTTTATACACCTGCAGGCTACGGAACCGAAGTTGCAGTTGGAAAAGAAACAAGAGCATTTAATAATAAAATGTATTTAATGGAATATGCACTGCATGCCGATTTTGCAATAGTAAAAGCATGGAAAGGAGACAAACTTGGTAATTTAATTTTTAGAAAAGCTACCAGAAATTTTTCTACAAGTATGGCAAAAGCAGCAAACATGACTATTGCAGAAGTAGAACATTTAGTTGAACCCGGAGAATTAGATGCAGATATTATTGATGTTGCAGGAATTTATGTACACAGAATTTTTGAAGGAAAAAATTATGAAAAAAGAATTGAAAGAAGAACAGTAAAAATTAATAATGCATAATTAGAAATTGAAAATTATTGTTGTTGAATAAAGAACAAAGCGTACAAGTGTGCGACGCAACAAAAGGCGATGAAACTTACAAAAGTTTGTAACAAAAAACAATTATACACTATATATTATAAATATAAAATAATTTTATGCCTCTTGATAAATACGGAATTGCAAAACGAATTGCACAAGAATTAAAAGACGGGATGTATGTAAATTTAGGAATTGGTATTCCTACATTGGTATCTAATTTTGTGCCCGATAATATGACGGTTATTTTTCAAAGTGAAAATGGAATTTTAGGCATGGGGCCTTACCCAACCGAAAATGAAATTGATGCTGATTTAATTAATGCGGGAAAAGAAACCGTTACTTTAATTAAAGGTGCTGCATTGTTTGATAGTGTCGAAAGTTTTGGAATGATACGTGCCGGAAAAATTGATTTAACTGTGTTAGGTGCAATGGAGGTAAGTGATACAGGTGATATTGCTAACTGGAAAATTCCGGGAAAAATGGTTAAAGGAATGGGCGGTGCAATGGATTTAGTTGCCAGTGCAAAAAATATTATTGTTGCCATGATGCACACTAATCCTAAAGGAGAAAGTAAATTATTACCACAATGTACTTTGCCTTTAACAGGTGTAAACTGTGTTAAAAAAATTGTTACAGAATTGGCTGTGTTAGATGTTACCGATAAAGGTTTTGTTTTATTAGAAACTGCACCCGGCGTAACGGTTGAAGAAGTAAAACAAAAAACTTTAGGAAAATTAATTGTGAGTGATAATGTAAAAGAGATGAAAATTTAATTGTACTGAGGGTCTAAAGGGTAATTAGTCATTAATTCATATTCTCCGCCAAGCCCTGTTAATGCTTGTTTCCAAAGGTTATCTATATTTTTATTAAACACTAATTGTTTGTTTGCAATTCTTGTAATCCAACTTTTCTCTTTTATTTCTTCTGCTAATTGTTCAGCATCCCATCCGCTATAACCAATAAAAAATTTAATATCTTTTTGTGTAAGTGTTTTTTCTTGCAATAAAATTTTTACTTGTTCAAAATTCCCACCCCAATAAATATTATTGGTTACTGCAAAACCGCCTTCAATTATATCGGGGCGTTGGTGTAAAAAATGAATGGTATCTACTTGCACGGGCCCGCCAACATATACAGGGAAATCGCAATCTTCTAATCCACTAACTAAATAACCAATAGTATAATCATAAATTTTATTAATAACAAAGCCTACGCTGCCATCAGTTTGGTGGTCGCATATTAAAACAACGGTACGAATAAAGTTTTTATCTTTTAAAAACGGATCTGATATTAATAATAATCCCGGTTTTATTAATTCCATACTTCAATATACCTTTTTTAAATAAGAGCAAAAAATAACTTGTAACGCTGCGTTAAAAAATAAATGTTTTGCTCTATCTCAAAACGTTGCCAATTATATTTGTATTGATGAAGAAAACTTTCCCTATTATAGTTTTACTGGTATCACTCTCATTACTTGGGTTAATTGCCATGCAATATTCTTGGCTAAATAATTTATTGGCTTTAAGAAAAGAACAAGTATTAACAAAAACAGATCAGGTAGGTGTAAACATTGTAACCGAACTTCAAAAAGTTGCGTATAATGGCCCTTCACTTCGCTTTCCTAAAAAACAAACGTTTAGATTGGGTAACGATTTTTTAAGATTATTAAAACCACAATCTATTCAAGACAAATATTCAAAAAACGATATTTATAAAAAAATAAGAGATGCATTTGACGATGAAGGGTTAAAAAAATTGCAGTTTGAATTTGCAGTTACAGATAATAACGATGAGATTGAAATGCAAACAACAGATTTTGCAAAAGCCTTTTGGGATACAACATACAGCAAAACAAGATATACACCCATTATACCTGAAAGTGGAACGGCATTAGAAGGTATTGGCCCAACCGAGCATTTAATTATTGTAGTACCCAATTTTGATAAACAAGTTTGGCACTCATTACAATGGGTATTAATAGCCGCCGCTGTTTTTATGCTAATTATTATTGCTGCTTTTTATGTTACGGTAAGAACTCTATTAAACCAGAAAAAACTTAGTGAAATAAAAAGTGATTTTATTAATAATATGACGCATGAGTTTAAAACACCTTTGGCAACTATTTCATTAGCTATTGATGCTATTAAAAATGAAAAAGTACAAAACGATAAAACCAAACTAAACTATTTCAGCGGAATTATTAAAGAAGAAAATAAAAGAATGAACAAGCATGTAGAAACTATTTTGCAAGCAGCTTTGTTAGATAAGCAAGAGCTGCAATTAAACTTGCAGGCACTTTCTGTTCATGCTGTTATTAATGAAGTATTAGAAAATTTTAGTTTGCAATTAAAAGATAAGAATGCATTGATTGATTTGCATTTAGATGCCGAGCAAGATGATATTAAAGCAGATGAAATACATTTTACTAATTTAATTTCTAACTTAATTGATAATGCACTTAAATATGCAAAAGAAACTATTGCTCCGCATATTATCATTACCACTCAAGCAATAAATAATAATTTAATATGCACCATTGAAGACAATGGAATTGGCATGAATAAAGAAACTGTAAAAAGAGTGTTTGAAAAATTTTACAGAGCACATACAGGCAATGTACACAATGTAAAAGGTTTTGGTTTAGGCATGAGTTATGTAAAATCTGTTATTGATGCACATGGCGGAAAAATAAGAGTAGATAGTGTATTAGGCAAAGGCACCACTTTTATTGTTGAAGTACCGTTGGCAAAAAATACTAATACTTAAAACTTATAAAACTCTTTTACTTTTATAAGAAACTGATCTTTTTTTCGGCGGCTAACTTCTAATTCTTTTCCATTACTCATATTAACATACCCGCCTTCTCCTTTGGTGTAACTAATAATATGATTTACATTAATAAGAAATGATTTGTGTATTCTAAAAAAACCTACTTCTTCTAACATTGTTTCATATTCTATTAATGGCTTAGCAGCACAAACAATTTTATTATTGGTAAGTATAAAATTGGTATAAGTATTAGTGGCTTCGCAATAAATAATTTCTTTTAATTCTAATACCTGAAAACCTTTAAATGTTGGTAAACATATTTTATGTAGTTGTAAAAATTTTTTGTTTTGCCATTGTTGTAATAACAAATCTAAATTAACATTACTTGTAACTTGTTCTAAACGTTTTGTAACTTTACTTATAGCATTTACAAGCTCCTCTTCGTTAATGGGTTTTAAAAGATAATCTGTTGCACAATATTTAAAAGCTTGAATAGAATATTTATCGTGTGCAGTAATAAAAATAATTTCAAAATTTATTTGCGGTAATTCAGATAACATGTCAAAAGCATTTTTACCGGGCATTGAAATATCAAGAAAGACCAATTGTGGCTTTAGTTTAATTATTTGTTGTAAAGCATCATTTGCATTAAAACAAACTGCAACAATATTTACAGTAGGGCAATGTTGTTGTAGTATTTTTTGTAACCCCAATGCAAGCCTTGGCTCATCATCAACAATTATAGAAGAAATAAGCATAGTTGATTAAATTATAATTGAGTTATTAATAGTGTTGCTTCTGTTCCGGTTAATAAACTATTATTTGAACTTTTATTAATAATTGTTAGGCTATACTCTTTTTTATAAGCTTCTTGCATAAGCAACAATCGCTGTTGAAGGTTCTGAATTCCGTACGAGTTGTATGATTTTTTATTTTTACTGTGTAAGTTTATTCCAACACCATTATCATCAACAATGCATAAAAGTTTACCTGTTTTTCTTTTGTAAATTATTTTAATCTCCCCTTTTTGTTTTGCCGGCATTAAACCATGCCAAATTGCATTTTCAACAAGTGGTTGCATCATCATTGGTGGTATTAAATAATCATCTTCATCAATATCAGGTTCTATAATAAAAGTATAAGAAAAATAACCATTAAATCTAAGCTGCTCCATTTCAAGATAATCAATTAAATATTCATTATTTTGTTTAAGTGTTATAAACGATTGTTTTGAATGTTCTAAAGTTTGCCGTATTAAGATAGAAAATTTATTTAAATATTTATTTGCGTTTGTTTTATCATTATCTAAAATCATTTGTTTAATACTTGCTAAACAATTAAAAATAAAATGTGGATTCATTTGGGCATGTAATGCTTTTAATTCATATTCCTTTAATCTGGTTTTAATAGCTTCGGTATGTTGTATTTTTTTTATTTGATACTTGGCAATGAAATAAATAAAAGCACAAAGCATAAATATCCATATAGCTTTTGCCCACCATGTTTGCCACCATGGCGGCGTAATTGTAATATTAATAGATTGTGTAGTGCTACTAATATCTCCATTGTTGTTTATTGCTTTTATAATAAATTGATAAGAACCGGGGTGTAGTTGTGTGTATATTGCTGTATTTCTTTTTCCGCTATTAACCCAACTTGCATCTACACCCAATAATCTATAAGCATAAATGTTTTTTTCGCTATGAGAAAAGTTAGTTGTTGAAAAATTAATATCTATAAAATTACTATTGTAAGGAAGCGTTATGCTATGAATGTAACTTACATTGCTATCAATTACAAGTGGCTTATTCATAACCGTAATACTTGTAATTACCGCAGGAGCAATATAAAATTTCTCTGGAATAGTTGCTGGCAAAAATGAATTAATTCCATTAATACCTCCAAAATATAAAATACCGTTTGTTGCTGCAAAACAACAAGCTGTATTAAACTCCATAGATTGTAAGCCATAGCTTACATCATAATATTTGCAAGTATTTAATTGCAAATTAATTTTTGCTAACCCTGTGTTGGTGCTAATCCATACACTATTATTTACACCAGGCATGGTTGAATAAACTACATTATCTATAAGTAAATTATGTTTATTAAAAATTGAAATTATTTTGTTTTTGTTATAATCGTAAATAATTAAACCATTATCTGTTGCTAATAAAATTTGGTTGTTATACAATAGTGCATGCCTAATATTATTTGAAACACTATTAACTGTAGAGATAGTAGAAAAAATTCCTTTTTGGTAATTATAGTCTATTAAACCAAGCCCTTCTGTGCAAATTAATAAATGATTATTGGGAAGCTCAATCATGTATCTGCCAACAATAGTATTTATTGTTGTGTATTTTGAATTGTCGTTAATAGGTGTCCACTTTTTTGTATTAATATTAAATTTAAAAATGCCATTATAGCCACTTACTAAAAGTGCATTTTCTTTTTGTAGTTTAATAATTGAATAGAAAAATTTTTCAGGTCCATTATTACCCGGGGCATAAGAATTAAAAGCTGCATCATCAGGCAAATTTGGGTTGTAACTACATAGCCCTGCTTTTGTGGCAAGCCATATTAATCCGCTTTCATCAGAAGTAATTCCGTAAATAGTATTGTGTAATAATGAATGTTTATTAGCAATATTATTTTTAAATAATTTTTGATGTGTAAATAAGAGGTTTGTTTTAATAAACCCACCTGCAAGTGTACCAACATATACACAAGAATCTTTTGTATTATACATACTTAAAACCATATTACTGGTAGAAGCGTTGGTATTGGTAAGCGTATATTTTGCAAACAGTATTTTTTGCTTATCATATTTTGAAATTCCGCCGCCGCTTGTGCCAATCCATATAATGCCTTGTGCATCTTCAAATAAAGATAAAATATAATTTGAACTAATTGAGGAAGCGTTATTGGAGTTGTATTTATAGTGATTAATTTTTTTAGACTGAAGATTCATTTCAAATAATCCGTTATCCGGAGTACCAATCCATATATTATTTTTTTTATCTTTATATAGTTGCGTTATTTCTTTATCAATATTAATTCCGTATTCAGTTGTATTAAGTTTATGCAGAATATTATTTGCATCGCTTTTAATATTTAATGTAAAAATTCCTTGGTTAATACTACCTATCCATAATTGTTGCTGGTAAACAATCATTTCTTGCAACATAGCAGTATTGGTAATTTTATTTTCTTGCTTAACATGTAAAGGGATAAAGGTTTCGTTTTTATATTGATAAATATCTTTTTCTGTATTAATCCATGTGTTACCTTCTTCATCTGTTACAATACTTCTTAATGTTTTTCGGATACTATCCTCAGTAAAAAAGAAATTAATTTTTCCGGTTGCTGTATTAAGAACACAAGCTCCGTTTTCTTTTGTAATTATCCATACTAATGGTTTATTAAAAACTTTTTTAATTCGTTTTACAGTAACAGTAGTAAAGAAATTTTTATTACCATAAAAAACAGAAGGGCTGTAAAATTTATTTGTAAACCTATTGTAAATTGAAATACCTTTTTGTGTGCCTACCCATAAATTCCCGGCATAATCTGTACACAAAGCAGTTATAAAATTGTTGCATAAAGAGTTGTTATTACCATTGTATTTGTAATTAACAAAAGAATGACTATCGTATCTATCTAAACCATTTTGTGTACCTATCCAAATAAAACCTTCAGGCGTTTGCTCAATAGCATAACCACTGTTTTGCGATATGCCGTTTTCTGTTGTATATCTTTCAAAAAATGGTTCTTGAGCTACAACAGATTTAGTAATAAAGCAACACAATAAAGGCACAAAAATGAATAAGTTTAATACTTTCATCCCTGTTATTATTACATTAAAGTTAGCAGTTCCTTACTTATATAATCGGGTTGTTTTTGTGTAGTGTTAAGTAATAACCTTTAACTAATTCATCTCCGCCGCTTACTATCAAAAAGCTACCGTTGCCTAATTGGTGCTTGCGAAAAATAGTTAGCACTAATAGCTTTATGCTGAATTTAAAAATTAATACTATTCTATTATACTAAATAATTTCTATGAAAATATGAATAGTATGTTCAATTATTTTTTAACATAAAAAACATTATTATGAGATTGATAATTAACCTTGGCTTAGTAGCTATTGCTTCAATAACTACTTTAAATTTTACTCCAATTAAACACAACTACTTTAAAGTACCTGAATTAGTAAAATATGATATTAATTGGAGCCAGTGGCAGTATATGCAAGGAAACCAAATAAGAATGAGATGGGGTACGGATGAATATGGAGAAGTATCTCATCAGTTTAGAAACGATTACCCTTTTGAAGTACATTTTTGGTTTAGAATAGATTGTACCGATGGTAAAACTTATTCAGGAAATAATATTGTAGATGCAGGTGCTTTAACTAATTCAGCAGACCAAATGAAAAGCAAACCAAGCAGTTGGACAATACTTGATAAAAAGAAAAGAGTAAATGGTGTATGGGTTTCGTTTTAAAAAATGTAAAAGCAATTCTGTAAACGTAAAAATATAATTATGAAAAGTAGATTATCAATTTTGGTAACTTCAATATTATTGTTTTATAGTTGTTCTAATTATAAATTAAGCACAAAGCAACTTAATGGAACAAATAACACTAAAAAACAGAACACTGCTACACCTTCAGTAGTTAATACACAATCGTTGTTAAATTTTCCGATAATACAACCTATTGTTATTAATAGTAAAAGTGCTATATATGGATTTTATAATTCAAAAAATGTTTTTGCAAAGCAGTTTCCTAATTTTTTAAATGATGGAAAATATATAATGGATAAATTTTATCCTAATTGGGATAGGATGAACTTTAGTAATAAAACCTACCCGGCAACAATTGCAAAATCTGAAAATAATTTAAACCATGCCAATATTCTTCTTTGTTATGGTTCGTTAAATTCAAAAGATTTCTTTTTTCAATATGCTAAAAATGGGTTTAAAAATGCGGGTGTTTATTTTTTCTCTCAATATGAACAATTTAATTGCCCTGAAGGATATCTTATTACAGATGAATCTAAACAGATATATGCAAAACTAAATAATCATTATAAGCAAATAACAACTCAATATTTGTCTCAAAAAAATGCAGGTGGTATAACAATGTTAGATTTAGGCTCATACAATTATCTAAAAAAATTGCCTACTACTAATACTATTATTTTTGATATACGTCATGACTATTCATTTGTTCCTTATCCAAGTTGGCAAAATAATTTTCTTGCTTCTCACCTTTTTACGCTTGTTGTAAGAAATTCATTTGGAGATTCTTTAACTGCATATCATCAAGCAATATTTGGAAATGTTGTTTCTAATGGTTTAGGAAAAGGTGCAACCATTGAAGTTGAGTTTCTTAAACAAGCTTATACTAATGCATTACCAAGTTTAATAAATCAATTTTTAAATGATGGAGCAACACAAAAAGCTATTAATACATTTATTGATGAGCATAATAATGATAATAAGGAGACTGTAAACAAAAACATTTATTACGGTGCTTTGCTAAGTAGAAAAAGAGAACTAATAACGCTTTGTGAAGATGCAAAAATGTCTTTTGAATCGGTAGCTCAACATGCTACTAATCCTGCTAAGCCTGCTTATAATTATGTTCCAAATAATAATGTTTCTGCACAAACCAATCAATTAGCAGAATCGTCTGCCAATTTACTAGTTAACTTAATTAATAGGTCTTCGGTTAATGGCGAAAAAAAATTAGCTAATATAAAACAGAGCTTTATATTGAAACTTACAGGAGAATTAATTCATAGTGAAGCAAACTTGTTGGACGATGTTTTACAAATGCCTGATTCAGATAATAAACAAAACCTACTTGCACGTATTAAAGAAAATAGTAATAGTGAGTTACAAGAATCTTTTGAAAATGTTAATGTAGCAAAACAAAATGCATCATCAGCTATAGAACAAAGCAAAAAAAATTCAGCTAATTATTTACAACAGTTTAATAATTCGGTACAAAATTTTCAAAGAAGTAATTTGCAAGCTTTAAGTGCTGCTAGTAGTAATGGAGGCTCTACTTCAAAAAGTAAATCATGCCCTGTAGCAGATCAGTTTGCTCAATCAGAAAATGCAAGATTAAGTGCAAAGGCTAATGCAGGAAACCTTTTGCAAGCAGAAACAAAAAGAAGTCAGGCTGCTATTATTAGAAAATATATTAATGCTTGTCCGGAAGCCTTTACTCCAAAACAAAGAGCAGATATGGAAAAAATTGCACAAAGTACAGATAATGAAGCAAGTGATTTAGAACAAAGTCGGACAAGATTTAAGAATTAATTATATATACTTTCCATTTTAATCTTGCCACTATTCTACCAATAAACAAATAATTAAACCCTTTATACTATAAGGGGTTTTTTGTGTATATAGAGATAAAAATATTTTCCACCCTATTCCTTCCACAACAAACTACTATCGCCATAACTTAAAAACCTAAAATTATTTGCTGAAGCATAGTTGTAAATCTTCTTCCAATTATTACCAACAAAGGCACTAATTAATAATAATAAAGTTGATTGTGGTTGATGAAAATTGGTAACAATACCATCAACAATTTTTAATTGGTAATAAGGTGTAATAATAATTTGTGTTTTGGTAATCAATTGCCGCATATTGTTTTGCTGCATCCAATCAATTAATTTTTGTAATGATTGTTCAGCAGTTAAAGAAGTATTCATTTCATAAGTATCCCATTGTTTAACAGCAATTTCAGCATTTTCTTTTTTCCATTTTCCATTTTCTATTTTCACTCCTATCCAATACAATGTTTCAATAGTTCTAACACTTGTTGTGCCTACACAAATAATTTTTTGTTTTTGTTTTAAGGCGTTTAATAATTGTTTAATAAAATAAATAGTTACATCAATAAACTCGCTGTGCATTTCGTGCCCTTCAATAGTTTCAGATTTAACAGGCATAAACGTTCCTGCACCAACGTGTAGTGTAATGTTGTTTACCGAAATATTTTTTTTGCGAAGTGAATTAAACACATCTTCTGTAAAATGCAAACCTGCGGTGGGTGCCGCAACCGAGCCATCATACTTTGCATAAATTGTTTGGTAAGTTATGGCATCAATAACTTCTGCTTTTCTGTTTAAGTATGGCGGAAGCGGTATAATGCCTGCTGCATGTAATACTTCTGCAAATGAAATATTGGTGTTCCAATTAAATTCAATTAAAAAATAATCATTCTTCTTTTCAATAATTTTAGCAGATAATTCTAAAACCGCATTATTATAATTTATATTTTTTATTAATATTTTTTCTTTCCACTTTTTTGCACCGCCTACCAAACATTTCCATTGCACTTTGTTTTGTTGCAACATGGCTGCTGTTATATCACTATAAATTTCACTGGGTTCTAAACAAAAAATCTCAATAATACTTCCTGTATTTTTTTCAAATAAAATTCTTGCTTCAACAACTTTGGTATTATTAAAAATTAAAAAAGTGTTTTCAGGTAAATAATCGGCAATAGATTTAAAAACTGTTTCGCTAATATTTCCATTCTCATACACTAATAATTTGCTGCCGTCTCTTGGTTGTAAAGGATATTTAGCAATTTTTTCTTCGGGAAGTTGGTATATAAAATCTGCTATTGGTATCTGTTTTACATTCATTTTTTTCTAATTAATTTGGCTAAATCTATATACTGTAAGGCTTTTAAAGGTTTTCCACAACAATTCACATTTCAATCACATAATTATTTCATTAAAACTCTGCAAACATAATACAGCATTGTGTTTTAACTGTTTAATAACAGGTGGATAAATACAAACCCTCAAAATTTGCTTTTAAAGTGGGAAAAAGTGTTATTTTGTGTCAATAAATGGTAAATCAAGAAATAATTACTAACAAATGAATGGATTTCACGGAGAATATGAAGCAACGGTTGATAGCAAAGGCCGTTTTCTAATTCCGGGCGGATTGAAAAAACAACTGCCAGAAGGAGAAAGCCGTTTTATTATAAGCCGTGGCTTTGAAAAATGTCTCACACTATATCCATTAAAAAGTTGGGAACTCATTATTTCTAAAATAAGTCAATTAAACGATTTCGACCCGAAGGTAAGGCAATTTCGCCGCCAGTTTTTAGGTGGTGCAACAGAGGTTGAATTAGATAATGCCGGAAGAATGTTATTGCCAAACTCTTTAAAAGAATATGCAGGCTTGGCAAAAGATATTGTGTTGGCTGCTGCATTAGACCGTTTTGAAATTTGGGATGCAAGTAAGTATAAACAGCTCTTTGAGAATTTTTCACCCGATGCATTTAGCAATTTGGCTAAAGAAGTAATGATGGGAGATAAAAATGCTGAATGATAAATTTTAAATGATGAATGAAAGAAAAGTAAAAAAAGAAACTGATTCAACATTCAACACAAAACATTCATCATTGAATTATCATATTCCTGTTTTATTTAATGAATCTATTGATGCATTAAACATTAAACCCAATGGCGTTTATGTTGATTGCACTTTTGGCGGAGGTGGGCATAGTAATGGCATTTTGCAAAAGTTGGGCGTTAATGGAAAATTATTTGCATTTGATCAAGATGCTGATGCACAAAAAAATGTACCCGATGATAAAAGAATTGTTTTTGTGCCTCACAACTTTAGAAACCTGCAAAGATTTCTTCGCTTAAATGGTATTACAGAAGTAGATGGTGTATTGGCAGATTTAGGTGTAAGCTCACATCAGTTTGATGAAGGCTCTCGCGGTTTTTCAACAAGGTTTGATGGACCTTTTGATATGCGAATGAATGTGCAACAAGAAACAACTGCCGCAAATATTATTGCCACTTACACAGAACAGCAATTGCATAAAATGTTTGAACAATATGGAGAAGTAAGCAATGCTAAAACATTAGCCAAACATATTGTGCAGCATCGTAAACAAGTTTCATTACAAACTATACAACAGTTTAAATCTTTAATAGCACCGGTAGTAAAAGGTAATCCTAATAAATACCTCGCACAAGTATTTCAGGCATTAAGAATGGAAGTAAATCAAGAAACAGAAGCATTAAAAGAAATGCTGCAACAATTGCCTGCTGTATTAAAAAAAGAAGGTAGAGCTGCTATCATTACTTTTCATTCTATAGAAGATAGGTTGGTAAAAATGTTTTTTAAGCGTGGAAGTTTTGATGAACAAATTGAAAATCCTTTTATAACTGAAGTGAAAGAAAAAATATTTAATCCAATTTCTAAAAAACCAATAACAGCAAGTGCAAAAGAGCTAAAACGTAATACGAGAAGCAGAAGTGCAAAATTAAGAGTGATAGAGAGAATGTGAGAAGTGAAACGTGAGTGGTGAAAAGTGAGTTTGAAATTATATATCTCACGACTTACGATTCACGATTGACGAGTAAAGAACAAAGCGTACAAGAGTGCGACGCAACTAACGATACCATGAAAACAAAAAGCCGATAACCAAAATATTAATGCCCGTACCAACAACAAATACTAATAAAAAACCATTGAAAAAAATTTTCAACTATCAATGGATTACAAGCAACATGAATTTCTTTTTGTTCTTATGTTTTTTAGGTGTGTTGTATATAGCCAACGGTCATGTAGCAGATAAAACATTAAGAAATATTAATAAAACTAATAATGAGTTAAAGCAGCTTCAATATCAATACAAAACATTAAAAAGCGAAGTAATGTTTAAGAGTGAAGAAGCACAAGTTATAAAATCGGTAGAGCCAATGGGTTTAAAAGTTTCAAAAGAAATGCCACAAAGATTACAGTTAGAAAAAAAATAATGGATATAAAACGCGACATATTATGGAGAGTGTATTTAAGCTACATTTTAGTAGCTGCTGTTGGTGTTTTTGTTATTGCTAAAGCAACTTATATACAACAAGTGCAAGGCAGCCATTGGCGTAGTATGAGTGATAGTTTGCATGTGCGTTTGCAAGAAATTGATGCAGAAAGAGGAACTATTTTTAGTGAAGATGGAGAAATGTTAAGTACAAGTATTCCGCAATTTGATGTGTCAATAGATTTTGCTGCAGAAGGTTTGCGAGAAAAAAACGGGAAACGGTTTAAAGAAAATATCGACTCGTTAAGTTGGTGTCTATCAAATTTATTTAAAGATAATAGTGCAAATAGTTACAAAAAAATATTACAAGAAGGCTATAATTCAAAAGATAGAAATTTCTTATTAAGAAAAAAAATAACTTATACAGAGTATCAAGAAATGAACAAATTTCCTTTGCTGCGTCAAGGAAAATATAAAAGTGGTTTCAAATTTGAACAAAAAGATATTCGTTTAAATCCTTATCAAAGCCTTGCATTCAGAACTATTGGCTTGGCAAGAGATTCTTTTAAAGTAGGTTTAGAAATGGCTTACGATAGTGTGTTGAAAGGAAGAAGCGGTAGTAGGTTGGTACGTTACATTGCAGGCGGAGTAAGCGTTCCTGTTGAAGACGCTTTAGAAACAGAAGCAGAAAACGGAAAAGATATTGTTACCACATTAGATGTATTTATTCAAGAAGTAACAGAAAATGCTTTAATGAAAATGTTGGTAAGTAATGAAGCTCAGCATGGTTGTGTAATTGTTATGGAAACAAAAACAGGTAAGGTAAAAGCAATTGCCAATTTAGGCAGAGGGAGTGATGGTGCTTATCATGAAGATTATAATTATGCTATTAATGCAACAGAACCCGGCTCAACATTTAAGTTGGTTACATTAATGAGTTTGTTAGAAGATAAAAAAGTATCACTCAATCAAATTGTAAATGTGCAAAATGGCGTTTGGCAAGTTGCCGGGCAAACTGTTTATGATGACGATGATATGAAAGGCAAAACAGATTTAACTGTAAAGCAAGCATTTGAATTAAGTTCTAATGTTGGTATGGCAAAATTGGCAATAGCAGGTTATAGTAATAACCCTTCGCAGTTCTTTCATCATATTAAAAAATTTAGAATGGATACTTTAACAGGTATTGATCTTACGGGAGAAAGAAAACCTGTTATCATTCGTCCGGGTAATAAACTTTGGGGCCCAACAACTTTACCGTGGATGGCTTTCGGTTACAATTTGCAAGTAACTCCTTTGCAAACAATTACATTATATAATGCAGTTGCAAACAATGGTACAATGATGCATCCGTATTTAGTAAATTCTATAAACGAACAAGGAATAAATGTTAAAAAATTTCAACCAAAAATTGTTGATGAAAAAATATGTAGCGATGAAACATTAAAATTAATTAAACAATGTTTAGAAGGTGTTTGCACAGAAGGAACTGCAAGAAAATTATTTATAGGTTCTCCGTATAAAGTAGCAGCTAAAACAGGAACAGCATTAATGGCAAATGGTAGCAGAGGCTATACAGATCAAATATTTCAAAGTTCTTTTGTAGGATATTTCCCGGTTGAAAACCCTCAGTACACTATTTCTGTAGTAATTGTAAATAAGCCACATGTTGCTAACCATTTTGGTGCAAGCGTTGCAGGGCCTGTGTTTAAAGAAATAGCCGACAGGCTGTATGCTACCAAAGTAATTGAGAATAATTCAAAACCCAATAATGAAAAACGTGATAGTAGTTTTTTCAAATATGCAGGATATAGAACAGATGTTAAACAAGTAATGCAGCAATTAAATTTAAAATATAAAGATTCATCAACTGTTACAAATGATTGGGCTAACATAACTGCAACTGCCGGACATATTGTATTGAATAATAAAAATATTGAAACAAACAAAATGCCTTTGCTTAAAGGGTTAGGTTTAAAAGATGCAGTTAATATTTGTGAGAATGATTTAGGGTTAAAATTAAATATTAAAGGAAAAGGTAAAGTAATAGAACAATCCATTGCTGCGGGTTTGCCGGTTGCAAAAGGGCAAGTAATTAATATTTATTTGAATTAACTATAAAACAAATGTGTAAGCTTCAAGACATATTATACAAAGTTCATTTAAAAGAAGTGCATGGCAATACTGCATTAACAGTAAATGATATTCAAATAGATTCTCGTAAAGTTTCAGATGGCTGTGTGTTTGTAGCAATTAAAGGAGAAAAAAGCGATGGCCATAATTTTATTAATAAAGCAATTGAGCAAGGTGCAAGCGTAATTGTTTGTGAAGAATTACCGCAACAATTAAATGATACTATTACTTATTTATTGGTAAATAATTCTCACGAAGCGGTTGCCTATATAGCTCATAATTTTTATGATGAGCCTTCTGTTAAATTAAAATTAGTTGGTGTTACAGGTACTAATGGCAAAACAACTATTGCAACTGTTTTATTCAAATTGTTTACGCAATTAAATTATACATGCGGTTTAATTAGTACTGTACAAAATCAAATTGCCAATGAAATTATTCCGGCAACACATACAACGCCCGATGCTGTTAGCTTAAACGCTTTATTAAAATCTATGTTAGATAAAGGTTGCACACATGTATTTATGGAAGTAAGCAGCCATGCAATACATCAACATAGAGTAACAGGTTTGCAATTTACAGGTGGTATATTCAGCAACATAACACATGATCATTTAGACTATCATAAAACTTTTGATGAATATATAAAAGTGAAAAAATCTTTTTTTGATAGTTTACCCGCTTCTGCTTTTGCAATTTCTAATAAAGATGATAAAAGAGGAGAAGTGATGTTGCAAAATACAAAAGCCAAAAAATATTATTATAGCTTAAAAACGCTTGCAGAGTTTAAAGGTAAAATTTTAGATAATGCTTTAACGGGTTTACAAATGTTGGTGAACGATAAAGAAGTTCACTTTAGATTAATTGGAGAATTTAACGCATATAATTTATTATCAGTTTATGGAGCTGCTGTTTGCCTGCATCAAAAATCCGATGAAGTTTTAACAGCATTAAGTTTATTAACCGGAGCAGAAGGAAGATTTGATTATATAATTAGTAAACAATTAATAATTGGAATTGTTGATTATGCACATACACCCGATGCTTTAGAAAATGTATTAATGACAATTAAAAAATTAAGAAAAGGACACGAGCAAATTATTACTGTTGTTGGCTGCGGTGGAGATAGAGATAAAACCAAACGCCCCATAATGGCACAAACTGCTTGCGATTTAAGCGATAAAGTTATTTTAACAAGCGATAATCCACGCACAGAAAACCCATTAGAAATTTTGGCTGATATGGAACATGGTTTAACAACTGCTGCAAAGAAAAAATACATTTCTATTAGCGATAGAAAAGAAGCAATTAAAACTGCTGTGAATATGGCAAATAGTGAAGACATTATTTTAATAGCAGGTAAAGGGCATGAAAAATATCAAGACATTAATGGTGTTAAGCATCCTTTTGATGATAAAGAAATTTTAAAACAAATGTTTGAATTAATAAACAAATAATAATGAATGATTTATGATTAATAGTAATGTGAAATATAATTATTCATTTTAATTCTTAATTACATGCTATACTACTTATTTACATGGTTACAAAAAAACTATCACATTAGTGGACTTGGTTTATTTCAATACTTAACATTTCGTATTGCAATGGCTGTGTTGTTATCGTTAGTTATAGCAACTGTTTACGGCAAACGCATAATTGTTTTTTTACAAAAAAAACAAATTGACGAAAGTGTAAGAGATTTAGGTTTAGAAGGACAAATGCAAAAAAAAGGTACACCAACAATGGGTGGTTTAATTATATTATTAAGTATTTTAATACCAACATTGTTGCTTGCCAACTTAGATAAAGTGTATGTACGCTTAATGATATTATGTACTGTATGGTTGGGTTTTATAGGTTTTTTAGATGATTACTTTAAAATAAAATCAAGAAAAGCTGCTAAAGCAAAAGGCGAAACTTATAAAAAGAAAGATAGCGATGGTTTAGCAGGAATAAGTAAAATAATTGGGCAAGTTGGCTTAGGTATTATAATTGGCGTTACACTTTATTTTAGTAATGCAGTAACAGTTGAAAGAGAAATATACAGCAATCAACCTCGCCAATTTTTGCAAAAAGGCGAAAGGCTTGCAAAAGATTCTAATATTATTATACGTGAAATAAATGGTGATGATAGAACTTTTGTAAAAGTTAAAACACCAATTACAACTATTCCGTTTGTAAAAAACCATGAGTTTAATTATAGTAAACTTATTAGTTGGATTGGTAATGGTGCAGAAAAATACACATGGATAATTTATATTCTTATTGTTACATTAATAATAACTGCAGTTAGTAATGGTGCAAACCTTACCGATGGCATTGATGGTTTGGCTGCAGGCGTTAGTGCCATAATTGGCGTTGCGTTGGGCGTGTTTATTTATGTAAGTGGTAACTATTTGTTTGCAGAATATTTAAACATAATGTATATACCAAACTTGGGCGAACTATCCATTTTTGTTGCAGCATTTGTTGGTGCTTGCGTTGGCTTTTTATGGTACAATGCTTATCCGGCACAGGTTTTTATGGGAGATACCGGAAGTTTAGCATTAGGCGGAATTATTGCATCGTTAGCAATTATTGTACGAAAAGAATTATTAATACCAATTTTTTGCGGTGTGTTTTTAGTAGAAGAATTAAGCGTAATTATTCAGGTAAGTTATTTTAAATATACAAAGAAAAAATATGGTGAAGGGAAGAGAATTTTTTTAATGAGCCCTTTGCATCATCATTATCAAAAGAAAGGGTTTCATGAAAATAAAATTTCATTAAGGTTTTGGATTATTACCATACTACTTGTAGTAGCAAGTATAATGACGTTGAAGATTAGATAACAAAGTGTAGAAGAGTGCGACGCAACAGAAGTTGAATAAAGAAACAAAAAGTTGATAACAAAAAAATGAAACACAGATTAGTAATACTTGGTGCAGGCGAAAGTGGCGTGGGCTGTGCTTTATTGGGTAAACAAAAAGGGTACGATGTTTTTGTGAGTGATGGCGGAAATATTAAAGAAAAATATAAACAAGAATTAATTAATAACGGAATTGAATTTGAAGAAGGCAAACATACCGAAGAAAAAGTTTTGAATGCAAGTGAAGTAATGAAAAGCCCCGGTATTCCTGAGAAAAACGAAATGGTAAAAACTATTCGTAAAAAAGGAATTGAAATAATAAGCGAGTTTGAGTTGGCATACAGATTTAAAGGCAATAGTAAAATAATTGGCATTACAGGTAGTAACGGAAAAAGTACAACAACAGCTTTAACATATCATATCTGTAAAACAGAAATAGACTGTGCTTTGGTAGGAAACATTGGTTACAGCATTGCAAAACAAATAGCAGAAAATCCTAAAGCGTTGTATGTGGCCGAAATAAGTTCTTTTCAATTAGATGATATAAAAAATTTTAAACCTGATGTAGCCGTGTTGTTGAATATTACAGAAGATCATTTAGATAGATACGATTACAAATTTGAAAACTACATTAACAGCAAGTTTAAAATTATTCAAAACCAAACAGCAGAAGATTATTTTATTTATTGTGATGATGATGACGTGATAACAAAAAAATTAGAACAACTAACCATTTATACTAACCCATTACCATTCTCTATGAAACATGAAATTAAAAAAGGCGGCTACATTAAAGGCGATCAAATGATGCTTCGCATACAAGAAGAAAGAGTAAGCATGAGCATTTATGATTTTGCCTTAAAAGGTAAGCACAACAACTACAACACAATGGCAGCTTGTATTGCAGCAACAACAGTTGGCATTCGAAAAGAAAAAATTCGTGATGCCGTTAAAGATTTTCAAAGTCTTGAACACAGAATGGAATTTGTAGCAACTGTACGCGGTGTTGAGTTTATTAATGATAGTAAAGCAACCAATGTAAACAGTACATGGTTTGCTTTAGAAAGCATGAGTAAACCAACCGTATTAATTCTTGGTGGAACCGATAAAGGAAATGATTACACTTTAATTGAAGACTTAGTTAAAAGTAAAGTAAAAGCAATTGTTTGTTTAGGTATTGATAATAAAAAAATTATTGCTGCTTTTAAAAATATAGTTCCAACAATTGTAGAAGCAAACGCTGCAGCCGAATGCGTTAAAACTGCTTTTAAACTTTCTGAAAAAGGAGATACTGTTTTATTAAGCCCTGCTTGTGCAAGTTTTGATTTATTTAAAAATTATGAAGATAGAGGCCAACAATTTAAAGAAGCAGTAAAAGAATTGTAAGCATATAATTTTTAATGCAATAAATTAAGTGAATGGATAATTTTAAAAATAATATTACTAACCAAAATACTTCTTTAAATACAGGTAAGTTAGATACGCTGTTTAGCGAAATTCCATCTGTAAAAGAAGTAAGAGCCAGTTTGCTAAAACGCACTGCCGGCGATAAATACATTTGGGGTATTGTTATTTTATTGGCATTAATTTCTGTATTAGTTGTTTATAGTGCCACCGGTTCTTTAGCGTATAAAATGAATAAAGGAAACAATGAAATTTATCTGTTTAAACAATTGGCATTTATGGTAATGGGAATGCTGATTATTTATTTTCTTCACAGAATTAATTATACTATTTATTCAAAAGTTGCAACCATATTATTTCTTATATCAATTCCATTATTAATATATACTTTATTTTTTGGAGCAAAAATTAATGATGGTAGTAGGTGG
The DNA here is from genome assembly GCA_018267725.1 of Bacteroidota bacterium. Lineage (GTDB taxonomy): Bacteria > Bacteroidota > Bacteroidia > Chitinophagales > Chitinophagaceae > CW01. The sequence continues at coordinate 82,223 of JAFDXY010000009.1, read as the reverse complement.
ATTAAGTTACCTATAATTAACATGACTTTTCAAACAAGCGACTTTGCTAAGCTGGCTTTGTTTATGTATCTCTCAAAAGTGTTAAGTAAAAAACAAGAATTTATTAAAGATTTTAAGAAAGGTTTTATTCCTGCTGTAATACCTGTTTTAATTATTTGTGCATTAATAATGCCTGCCAATTTATCTAATGCATTATTAACAGGTGCAACATCGTTAGTGTTAATGTTTATTGGCAGAGTAAGTTTAAAACATATTTTTCTTTTAATTGGTGTAGCATTAATTCCTATTGCAATTATAGTTTCTGTTGCTGTTTTAACTCATAATAAAAAAGCTGAGAAAGTAGATGCAGCAAGCATTTCAACCGAAAAAACAATTTCTATTGGTAGGTTTGGTACATGGGTAAAACGTGTGCAAGATTTTGTGTATGCAAAAGATAAAGAGGTTCCTTTTCAAGTGCAGCAAGCAAAAATAGCAATTGCTAATGGTGGCGTATTAATGGGTTTAGGTCCTGGCAACAGCAGGCAAAAAAACTTTTTACCACAAGCCTATAACGATTTTATTTATTCAATTATTATAGAAGAGTATGGCTTGTTAGGCGGTGCATTTATTGTTTTTATATACTTATTATTTTTATTTCGATGTATTAATATTTTTAGAAGATGCCCTTATGCTTTTGGTGCTTTTCTGGCACTTGGTTTAAGTTTCACATTAGTTATTCAAGCAACAGCAAACATGGCTGTTAATGTAAACATAGTGCCGGTTACAGGTGTTACATTGCCATTAGTAAGTATGGGTGGAAGTTCGTTTTTATTTACCTGTGCATCAATAGGAATTATTTTAAGTGTTGCAAGAAATGTAGAAATAACTGAGGGAAAAATTCCTGCAGTTATAGAAGAAGATGTTGTAGAAAATAATAGCAATAATAATAATGTACCTAACGTAAGTGCTGCTATGTAACAGTTGTTGCGTCGCACTCTTGTACGTTCAAAACATGATTCGGCAATAAAACCAATGAGTAAAAAAATTATCATAGCAGGCGGAGGCACAGGCGGGCATATATTTCCGGCCATAGCCATTGCTAATGCATTAAAGCAGCAAGATGCTTCAATAGAAATTTTATTTGTTGGAGCCTCTGGTAAAATGGAAATGGAAAAAGTTCCTAAAGCCGGGTATAAAATTGTTGGTTTAACTATTGCAGGCTTTAACAGAAGTTCTTTGTTTAAAAATATAAGTTTACCAATAAAATTATTAGAAAGTTTTATACAGGTAAGGTCCATATTTAAAAAATTTAAACCCAATGCAGTTGTAGGTGTTGGCGGTTATTCAAGCTTTCCTGTATTGCGTTTTGCACAAGCAAGAAATATTAAAACTTTTATTCATGAAAGTAATTCGTTTGCAGGAAAGAGTAATATTTTATTGGGGAAAAGAGCTACTAAAATTTTTGTAGCAGATGAAGGAATGGAATCTTTTTTTAAAGCAGATAAAATTATGATAACAGGTAATCCTGTTCGCCAAACCATTGCACAATCTTGTATTACAAGAAATGAAGCTATGGAAGCTTTAAGATTAAACCCTGCATATAAAACAGTATTAGTTGTAGGTGGTAGCCTTGGTGCTAAAAGTATAAATGATGCAGTTGCTGCTCATTTAGATATTATTGAAAAAAATAATATTCAAATTATTTGGCAAACAGGAAAAACCAATGCAAATAAATACAAAGCATTAACTACCAACAGAAATAATATTTGGATTAATGAATTTATTGAGAGAATGGAAATTGCTTATGCAGCAGCAGATGTTGTTATAAGTAGAGCAGGAGCTATGGCTGTTACAGAATTATGTGTTGTAAAAAAACCTGTTGTGTTTGTTCCTTATCCTTATGCAGCAGAAGATCATCAAACAGCTAATGCAATGCATTTGGTTAATAAACAAGCTGCATTAATTGTAAAAGATGGAGAAGCGGTACATACATTAATTGATGTAATAATTGATTTAATACATAGTGAAATGTTGCAACAACAATTAAAAAATAATATTGCTAAACTGGCTGTAACAAATGCCGATACTGTAATTGCAACAGAAATATTAAAACAAATTGCTTGAGTAAATTATCAACCATACAAAACATTTATTTTATTGGCATTGGAGGCATTGGTATGAGTGCATTGGCTCGGTATTTCCATTCAAAAAATATTAAAGTAAGCGGTTACGATAAAACTGAAACTACTTTAACTAAACAATTACAACAAGAAGGTATTGCTATACATTATGAAGATAATATTGATTTAATTGATAAAGATGCTAACGTGGTGGTTTATACACCCGCTATTCCTGCGGAGCATAAAGAATTAAATTATTATAAAATAAATAAATATGAAGTTGTAAAACGTAGCGATGTGTTGCAATGGATTACCGAAGCATCATTCAATATTTGTGTGGCAGGTACGCATGGTAAAACAACGATAACAAGTATGATAGCTCATATTTTACGAGATAGTGGTTATGGTTGTAATGCATTTTTAGGTGGAATTGCAGCAAATTATAATACCAACTTTTGGAGCAGTGAAAATAATGTGGTAGTGGTTGAGGCAGATGAATATGATAGAAGCTTTTTAAAACTATCTCCCAATATTGCCATTATTACAGCAATGGATGCAGACCATTTAGATATTTACGGAACTGCTAAAGAAGTAGAGAATGCATTTATTCAATTCTCTCAAAAAGTAAAAGATGATGGTTGTTTAATTTCTAAATACGGATTGAAAAGAGCTGCTGAATTTTCTGTGCCGGATAGATGTACTTATAGTTTTAATAATACATTGGCAAATATTTATGCAACAGATTTAAAAGTAGAAAACGGTTCTTATAGATTTAATATAGTGAATGATTTTTGGACATTGAATGATGTTGTATTACACATGGGCGGTTTACATAATATTGAAAACGTATTGGCTGCAATTGGTGTTGCAAAATATTTAAAAATTAACGATGATAAAATTAAAGCTGCAGTAGCATCATTTAAAGGAGTTAAAAGAAGATTTGAATATGTTTTAAAAAATGATAAACATGTTTTGATTGATGATTACGCTCATCACCCAGATGAGCTGAAAGCATTGATATCAGGAGTTCGTAGCATTTACCCCAATGAAAAACTAACACTTATTTTTCAACCACATTTATACAGTAGAACAAAAGATTTTGCAGATGATTTTGCAAAAGTTTTAGATAGTGCAGATGAAGTAATTCTTTTACCAATTTATCCTGCAAGAGAATTACCCATTGCAGGTGTTACAAGTGAATTGATTTTGAATAAAATGAAATTAAATAATAAACAAGTGTTAAGTAAAGAAACCATGTTGGCGTTTATTGAAGAAACAAAACCAACATTAATTGTTATGGCAGGTGCAGGAGATATTGATGTATTGGTAAACAAAGTAAAAAATATTGTTGAATAAATAACAAGTTGTACAAGTGTGCGACGCAACAAAAATTTAATTAATAACTGAAAGCTTAGTACATAAAAATAAATGGCTGATAATAAAATACATACTAAACCAATTGTTGAGGAAGTTGTACCCCAAACGAAAACTGATTATAAAAAAATTGGTAAAACAGTGCTTTGGTGTATGCTGGCTGTAGCAACGGTTGTGTTGTTTGGTGCAGCCATGCAAAAAAAAGAACAACAGTTGTGTGCAGGTATTAAAATAGATATTTCAGGAACTGAAAAAGAAATGTTTATTAATGAGAATGATGTGATTGATTTAATTAATGCATCAGGTAATATTAAAGAACGCAAAATGGGTGCGGTAGATTTAAAAACTATAGAAACAGCATTGCAAAAAAACATTTGGATAAAACAAGCAAATCTTTTTTTTGATAATAAAAAAATATTACATGTAAATATTGAAGAAAGAGAACCTATTGCAAGAATATTTGCAGAAGATGGCGAATCTTTTTATGTAGACAGTACAGCATTGCGTTTGCCTTTAAGTGAAAAATTATCTGCCAAAGTACCTGTGTTTACAGGCTTTCCAACTAATAAAGCAATATTATCAAACCCTGATAGTGTATTATTAAACGGAGTAACTGAAATAGGAAAATATATTTATGCCGATAGTTTTTGGATGGCACAAGTAGCTCAAATAAACATTACACCGCAAGCAACTTTTGAAATAATTCCATTAATAGGAAATCAAATAATTGTTTTTGGAGATGCAGATAATATTGATGATAAGTTTAATAGGCTATATACTTTTTATAAACAAGCATGGTTACAAAATGGTATAAATACGTATAGTAAAATAAATGTACAATTCAATAACCAAGTAGTAGCAGTAAAACGTGGTAAAGAAAATATAGTAACAGATTCATTACCAACTACTCAACTTAATACACTTGTTGTAAGTGATAATAAATTGAATAAACAAGACAGTTTACAGTCATCATCTAAACCAATTGAAGCAATTAATAAAAGAAAAATTCAGGCACAACAAAATAAACAATCAAAAGTTGCGTTATCAAATAGCAGAAAACCCCTTAAACCCATAAAAGGCAAATCTGCTTTAATTGAACAACAGCCAAAAGCAGTATTAAATAAAAGAAATTAAGAACCAAATTTTATGAGTCAGAATGAGGCACCTATAATTGTTGGATTAGATATTGGTACAACCAAAATTGCTGCCATTGCAGGAAGAAAAAACGAGCATGGTAAGTTAGAAATTCTTGGCTTTGGTAAAGCCAACAGTACGGGTGTAAAACATGGGCAGGTTTTGAATATAGACCAAACTATTAATGCTATCCATCAAGCATTACAAAACTGTTACGATAGTAATCCTGATTTAGAAATAAATGAAGTATATGTTGGTATTGCAGGCCATCATATTAAAAGTTTACAAACACGTGGAGATATTGTAAGACAAGATCCTGAAAACGAAGTTCAACGTTGGGAAATTGATCAGTTAGTAGAAAATCAAAAGAAAACTTTTATTCCCGCAGGAGATCAAATTATAGATGTTATTCCGCAAGAATTTTATGTAGATAATATTCCCGGCATTAAAGATCCTGTTGGTTACAACGGCGTAAAAGTTGGTGCTAATTTTCATATAATAACCGGCGATAGAAATGCTATAAAAAATATTAATCGTGCTGTTGATAGAAGCGGATTAAAAACAAAAGATTTGGTACTTCAACCATTAGCATCTGCATCTGCAGTTATGAGTGATATTGATATGGAAGCAGGCGTAGCTATTTTAGATATTGGTGGCGGCACAAGCGATTTAGCAGTTTTTTACGAAGGAATTTTAAAACAAACAGCAGTAATACCTTTTGGTGGAGAAAATATTACGAACGATATAAGGATGGGTTTGGGAGTATTAAAACAACAAGCCGAAGCAATGAAAATACAATTCGGCAGTGCATTAGCTAACGAAGCAAAAGCAAATGCATTTATAACAATTCCCGGATTAAAAGGAATGCCAGCAAAAGAAATAAGTGTTAAAAACTTAGCACAAATTATTCAAGCACGCATGAGCGAAATTTTAGATTTTGTTGCTTATCATTTAAAACAAGTTGGGTTAGATAGTCGTGCATTAAATGGTGGAATTATTCTTACAGGTGGCGGTTCTCAATTAAAACATTTAATTCAATTAACCGAATATGCAACAGGTTTAAATGCACGCATTGGTTTCCCTAACGAGCATTTAGCACCCAACCATATTGAAGAATTAAAAAAACCAATGTATGCAACTTGCTTAGGTTTAATATTAAAAGGTTATAGCGATTACGAACATAAAAACAAACAATTTACAGAAACATATAAAAAAGTTGTTGTTCCAAAAACATTAACTGTAGAAAAAGCAGTTGAAGAAAAAATTGAAGAAACAAAAATTCAAAAAAGTGTTGATGTAAAAGTTCGTGCCAACAAAATGAAATTCTGGGATAAGTTTAAAGATAATTTAATAGACTTATTTAAAGAAGAAGAAGACCAAGTTATAAAATGATAAATGCTAAGTGTTGAAACTGAAAACATTCAACATTTATAATTCATCATTCAAAATAAATAAAACCAACCCTATTTAAAACCAAAAGGATACATCTACTTACTAACCGTTAAACCGTACAACTATGATTCACTTCGATTTGCCGAAGCAAAAATCTTCTATTATCAAAGTTATTGGTGTAGGAGGTGGCGGCAGCAACGCCGTAAATTACATGAGTAATCAACATGTAGAAGGAGTTGATTTTATTGTTTGCAACACAGACGCAAAAGCCATTGAGCAAAGTATTATTCCCAACAAAATTCAATTAGGGCCACATCTTACACAAGGCCTTGGTGCAGGTGCCAACCCCGAAGTTGGTAAAGCTGCCACCGAAGAATCTTTACAAGAAATTAAAAGCATTTTAGAAGTTAATACTAAAATGGCTTTCATTACTGCCGGCATGGGCGGTGGCACTGGTACAGGCGGTGCACCAATTGTAGCACAGCTTTGTAAAGATATGGGCATACTTACCGTAGGTATAGTAACCACTCCGTTTGCGTTTGAAGGGCCACGCCGTATGCAACAAGCCGAAGCTGGTATTAAAGCTTTAAAACCTTATGTTGATACTTTATTAGTTATTAGCAACGATAAGTTGCGTATGCAATATGGTAACTTAAAAATGAAAGAAGCATTTGGCAAAGCCGATAATATATTGGCAACCGCTGCTAAATGTATTACAGATATTATTAATAGTAAAGGACATATAATTGTTGACTTTGCCGATGTATGCACAGTTATGAAAAATGGCGGTGTTGCTATTTTAGGTAAAGCAGAAACTGAAGGAGAAAACAGAGCACAACGTGCTATTGAAGAAGCATTAAATTCTCCATTATTAAATGATAGCGATATTAAAGGAGCTAAATGGATTTTAATAAATATAAATAGTGCAGAAGGAGAACATGAATGCACTATGGATGAAGTAGAATTAATTAACAGCTACTTGCGGTTACAAGCTGGAGAAGATACAGATGTTATTGTGGGTATGGGTTACGATAATACTTTAGGAAATAAAGTTGGCATTACATTAGTTGCCACCGGATTTGAACATAAAGACCCGTTTGCAAAACCAATACCTGTTGTAAAATCAGAACCAAAACCCGAAAAAATTGTAATGACTTTGGGTATTGATGGAGAAGAAAATAAATTAGATGCACAACCTGTTCTTCAACAACAAACAATTGATTTTAATGATGATGAAGATCCGTTTGCTCCGCAATTAACACATGAAACAATGGAAGAAGAAAGTATTTCATTGTTTGAAATGAACGAAACATTTTATTCATCTCCGCTTGATGTTACAGAACGCGAAGAAATGTTAGATGCAAAAGAAACCGAAATTGTACATTTCGAGTTAAGCCATTCTGAAGAAACAATAACACCAATTGTTGAAGAAAAAGTTGAAGAAGTAAAAGAAGAAATTAATCCGTTAATTGATTTTACGGTAACAGAAACACCAACAATTGTAGCACAAACAAATAACTTCTTAAATAAACCTTCAAACATTTATGCATTAAATGCAGAAGAAACTAAGCAAGAAGAAGCACCAACACCACCACCAATTGTTGAAGCAGCAAAACCAACTTATGTTTGGGAAACCGAAACAGAAGAAAATATACAGTTTGAAGTAAAAGAAAAAGTTGAACAACCACAAACTCCTGTAACCATGCAAGATGCAATTACAGATGAAGGTTTAGAAGAACAACGCCGTAAAGCTGCAGAACGTTTGCAAAAATTACGCAACCTTTCTTTTAACTTAAACAGTGCCGATGCAAATACAGAGTTTGATAGCGTACCTGCATACATACGCCGTAATATGGAATTGTTTGGCAACACATTAACTTCTGTAGAAAATTTTTATAGTAAATACACGGTAGATAAAGACGAAAATAATAATACGCAGATTTCAACCTTAAACAGCTTTTTAGAAGGTAAGAAGCCTGATTAATTTTTAACGAAGGGTGTTTTTAGATGTAGTGCCGCTGATTTTAATTAGCGGCATTTTTTTTACACTATATTCTTTCATAATCATAAACCTTACTTTTTAATTTTGTTATTTAATATGAAATTTATTTATGCAAACAGTTTTAATTACAGGAGGAACAGGAATCATAGGAAAATCATTAACTACATTTTTACTTAATAAAGGTTATCAAGTAATTATTCTTACACGTCATCCTGAAAAATATAATAGTAATAATGAAAAATTATCTTATGCAGCTTGGGATGTAAGTGCAGATTTAATTAATGAAGAAGCAATTGAAGAAGCAGATTATATAATTCATTTAGCAGGAGAAAATGTGGCAACAAAGAAATGGACAGAACAACGAAAAAAAGAAATTGTTGAAAGCCGTGTACACAGCAGTGCATTATTAGTAAAAGCATTAACAACATTGCCTAATAAAGTTAAAGCTGTAATTAGTGCAAGTGCAATTGGTTGGTACGGAGAAAATAAACCAAACGAAAAACAATTTGTTGAAACCGATATACCTTATCATGATTTTTTAGGAGAAACATGCAAGCTTTGGGAAGAAAGTATTAACCCTGTTGAAACATTAGGAATAAGATTAGTAAAATTTAGAACAGGAATTGTGTTAAGTAAAAATGGTGGAGCTGTAACCGAGTTTACAAAGCCTTTAAAATTAGGTATTGCAACAATTTTTGGCAGCGGCAATCAAACCGTTAGTTGGGTACATAGTGAAGATTTATGTAATATGTATTTGTTTGCTATAGAAAATAATTTATTGCAAGGTGTGTTTAATGCAGTTGCACCACAACCTGTTACCAATAAGCAATTAATATTAACACTTGCTAAAATTAAACGTAATAAATTTTTTATACCTGTTCATATTCCTGCGTTTATATTAAAATTTATTTTAGGAGAAATGAGTATTGAAATATTAAAAAGCGTAAATGTTAGTTCTCAGAAAATTCAACAACAAGGTTTTTCTTTTTCTTTTGCTTCTATTGAAAATGCTTTTAAAAACTTGTTGAATTAATAAATTTAAAATAAGAGCATAACCAAAATACTTTCCTAATTTTCAATTTTAAATTTGAGTTGTTTTGATAAAAAAATACATTATACTTTTTTGCTTTCCTTTTTTCTTTTTGGCAATAACTTATTCTCAAGATTCTATTCATATTAAAAAAAATAAAACAGATACAATTTCTTTTTCTTCAGAAAATTATAACATAAAAAACAATATAGATTTTGTTGATGTGTTTAGAAAAATTTTTGTAAAAAATGCTGCTCCAAGAAAAGATACCGGCAACGTTAAAACAGGCAAGCTGCATGCTTCTGTATTACCTGCTGCACAATACACATTGCAAACAGGCATTGCGTTTTCAATTGTAGCCAATGCTGCTTTTTATACTAGTAACGATAGTGCTGCCAATATTTCCAGCATTTTAACAAGCGTAAATTATACACAAAAAAATCAATTCTTCATGCCTATTCAAGGCAACTTTTGGACTAAAGGAAACAAAATAAATATTTTAACAGATTGGCATTTTGAAAAATATCCGCAACCAACTTATGGTTTAGGAGGTTATACAAAACTTGATAACGGATATAATATTAATTACACATATATAAGAATGTATCAAACATTTTTAAAAACAATTCGCCCTGATTTATATGTGGGCATTGGATATAATTTAGATTATTATTGGAATATTGAAGAAACAAACCCGCCCGTAGGTGTTGTAACCGATTTTGAAAAATATGGGCTTTCAACAACATCGGTTGCTTCGGGTTTTACTTTTAATTTTTTATACGATAAAAGAAGAAATTCAATAAACCCAAACAATGGAGCTTATGTAAATATTAGTTTAAGAGAAAACACTACTTTTTTAGGAAGCAATAATAATTGGAGTTCTTTATTAATTGATGCAAGAAAATATTTTCAACTTTCAAACACAAATACCATTCTTGCTTTATGGACATACAATTGGTTTACTGTTAGTGGTAAAGCTCCGTATCTTAATTTAGCCAATACTGCTTGCGATACTTATTTGAATATGGGAAGAGGATATATTCAAGGCAGATACCGCGGACAAAATCTTTTATATCTTGAATCTGAATTAAGATTTAAAATATTAAAAAATGGTTTAATAGGTGGTATTGTATTTGCCAATGCCCAAAGTTATACCGAGCCTGTAACTAATAAATTTCAAACCATATCTCCGGCATGTGGTGTTGGTTTACGGTTTAAGTTAAATAAATTTTCTAAAACAAATATTGCTTTTGATTGGGGTTATAGTAAAGATGGTTTGGTGGGTCCGTTTTTTAATTTGGGCGAAGTATTTTAATGTGCTTTTAAAAATGCAATAGCTTTTGCATGTGCATCTTCTGTGGCTTCTTTATTATAAATAGGATTGCTTGGGTTAGCAAAACCATGCCCTGCATCATAACGATAAACAGAAATATTTTTTCCTGCTTCTTTCATGTTTTTTTCAAAAGTATTAACCATTTCGGGTTTAATGCCTTGGTCTTTATTTCCAAAAAAACCAATTACATCACAATTAATACTTTTTAATTTTTCCATATTTGTTTCGGGTCTGCCATAATACATAACACAACCATTTGCTTGTTTGCCTGCTAAAATAGTTGCTTGCAAACTCCAACCTCCGCCAAAGCACCAACCTACCGTATAAATTTTTGCATTACTACCTGCATATTCAATAGCGGCTTTAATAATATTTTCTAACCTTTCGGGTTTACTGCTACGCATTAGCATAGCAGCACTATCTCTGTTGGCAGAAACTTTTCCATCATACATGTCTAATGCTAAAACATTCACATCGCCCAACTCGCTATAAAACACATCGCTTTCTTTTTTAATATAATCATTCAGCCCCCAAAATTCTTGTATTACTAATAACCATTTTTTACTTTTCTTTTTTGATTTGATGAAATAACCTTGAGCATTTTTTCCATCGGGAGAAGAGAAACTAATTGTTTCTCCTACAGCATTTTGGTATTTAAAATATTTTGGGTTTTCGTGAAAAGCGGCAAAGCCTGCTTGGGCTGCATCTGCCTGTATTAAATCTCTTGTTTCTGTATTAAAACAACTAATATTACATGCAACCGATAGTGGTTGTGTGTCGGGCGTTCTTAAAGTATAGCTTAACAAAGCAGCAGTAATAAAAGCGGCGGCAAATAGTAAGGCAACTTTCTTCATAACAGAAATTTTTTAGTAAAAATTGTACACTGTAAATTAACACTTGTAAGATAAAAACTTTTTTTAGTTGCTTTAATTTTTGCGTTTAATTTTTTTGCTTTACGTTTGCACGACCTCCAAGAGTTATTCTTACATTTTCATTTCTCTTTTGGTCTATTGTAGTTCAACAACTTAGTACATTAAAAATTTTTATAAATTATTTCATTAAAGCAAAAACGTTTTTATGGCCAAATATATTTTTGTTACGGGTGGCGTAACCAGCAGTTTAGGAAAAGGAATTATTGCAGCAAGCCTTGCAAAACTGTTGCAGTCAAGAGGTTTTAAAGTAACCATTCAAAAATTTGATCCTTATATTAATGTAGATCCGGGTACATTAAACCCTTATGAACATGGAGAATGTTATGTAACCGAAGATGGTGCCGAAACAGATTTAGATTTAGGCCATTATGAAAGATTTTTAAATACACATACATCTCAAGCAAACAATGTTACCACAGGTAGAATTTATCAAACCGTTATTAATAAAGAACGTGCAGGAGAATTTTTAGGAAAAACAGTACAAGTTGTTCCGCATATAACCGATGAAATAAAACGCCGAATGTTATTGTTGGGAAAAGATGGAAAATTTGATATTATAATTACAGAAATTGGTGGAACAGTTGGCGATATTGAAAGCCTTCCGTTTATTGAAGCAGTACGCCAAATACAATGGGAACTTCCAGAAGATGATATTGTAGTTGTGCATCTTACCTTAATACCTTATTTAAAAGCAGCCAAAGAATTAAAAACAAAACCTACACAACACAGTGTAAAAATGTTAAGTGAAACCGGTGTGCATCCCGATATAATTGTATGCCGTACCGAAGAACCTTTAAATAATGATATACGAAGAAAAATTGGTTTATTCTGTAATGTAAAACCCGATGCCGTTATTGAAGCAATGGATGCAAGCACTATTTATGAAGTTCCTTTATTAATGCTTCGCGAAAAGTTAGATGTTATTTGCATGCGTAAATTAGGTATTAGTATTTACCCTGAACCCGATTTAGAAAAATGGAAAGGCTTTTTAGATAAATTAAAATATCCAAAAAGCAAAGTAACCATTGGTTTAATTGGAAAGTATATTGAATTGCAAGATGCGTATAAATCTATTTTAGAAAGTTTTATACATGCAGGTGCTATAAATGAAGTAAAAGTAAATGTGGTAAACGTACATAGCGAATTTATTACCGAACAAAACGTAGCAGAAAAATTGCAAGGGTTAGATGGTTTGTTAGTTGCACCGGGCTTTGGTTTGCGTGGTATTGAAGGGAAAATTATTGCCGTAAAATATGCACGCGAACAAGATGTACCGTTTTTTGGAATTTGCTTAGGTATGCAAATGGCAGTTATAGAATATGCAAGAAATGTATTAGAAATTAAAGATGCACATTCAACCGAAATGGAACCCAATACCGCCAACCCTGTTATTAATATGATGGAAGAACAAAAGAAAATTAAAATGATGGGCGGCACTATGCGTTTAGGTACTTATCCTTGCGAAATAACCAAAGGTTCTTTAGCAGAAAAAATTTACGGAACAACACATATTTCTGAACGCCACCGCCACCGTTATGAATTTAATAACGATTATTTAGAACAGTTTGAAACTAAAGGTTTAAAAGCAAGCGGAGTTAATACAGATACGGGTTTGGTTGAAATTGTAGAAATACCTACGCATCCATTTTTTATTGGTGTACAATACCATCCTGAATTAAAAAGTACTGTTGAAAATCCTGCACCACTTTTTGTAAGTTTTATTGCAGCAGCCAAAAAATACAACGAAACTAAAAACAGTTTAATAAGCTCGTTACTAAAAAAAGAAACGGTTTAAATAAAAAATATTTTTTTAATTAAGCAATTCTCTATTTTCATCGGAAATATTTTACTGATGAAAAAAATTCTGATTGCATTATTACTGCTTATAACAGTTCAGTTACATGCACAAGTAATTAAAAGCACTTATTGGACAAAAGACGGGAAAGCTTTTTATTCTCTTGCCAACAATGAAATAGTATTAAACCAATTACCTTCTTTCGAGAAAAAAGTAATTGTTACCAAAGCTCAATTAACACCTTCTGGTAAAACTGCTTTAGCCGTAAGAAGTTTTACGTTTTATGATGATGATAAAAAAATCTTAATATATACCAACACTAAAAAAGTATGGCGTTATGATACACGCGGAGATTATTGGGTACTAAATCTTGCAGATAATTCATTAAAACAATTGGGTAAAGGTTTGCCCGAATCATCTTTAATGTTTGCCAAACTTTCTCCCAACGGAAATAAAGTTGCCTACGTTTCTAAACACAATATTTATGTTGAAGATTTAGCAACCAATAAAATAACACAACTTACAAAAGATGGAACAGACAGATTAATTAACGGAACCTTTGATTGGGTGTATGAAGAAGAGTTTGGTTGTAGAGATGGTTTTCGCTGGAGCCCCGATAGCAAAAGCATTGCATATTGGCAAGTAGATGCAAACAAAATAAGAAATTATTATATGTTGAATACAACTGATTCTGTTTATTCTCGTGTAATTCCTGTTGAATATCCTAAAGTTGGAGAAGCTCCTTCGCCCGTAAAAATTGGTGTTGTAAATATTGCAACTACACAAACAAAATGGCTTTCAATTCCGGGAGATGCACAACAACATTATATTCCCAGAATGGAGTGGGCAAATAATAGCAACGAAATAATTTTAGAACAATTGAATCGTAAACAAAACGAAAGCAAAATTTATTTAGTAAATATTATTAATAATGCCAACAAAGTAATTCATTCAGAAAAATCGGATAGTTGGATTGAAGTAAAAAGTTATTGGAATCATGATGACCCAAGCGGATGGGATTGGATTAATAACGGAAAAGATTTTTTATGGGTTAGTGAAAAAGATGGTTGGAGAAAAATTTATGTTCTTTCAAAAAATGGAACATCTGAAACAAAAATTATAAAAGGAAATCATGATATGATAAGTTTTGTTTCGGTTGATGAAACACATGGTTATGTTTATTATTATGCTTCTCCCAACAATGCAACACAACAATATTTATACCGAGCAAAATTAGATGGAAGTACAAATGGAGAAAGAGTTACACCGCAAAATGAAAATGGTGTAAACGATTATAAAATATCTCCAACAGGTTTGTATGCTTCACATAATTTTTCAAATCATATCATACCGCCAACAAGAGAGTGGGTTGCACTTCCTAATCATGAAAGTATTGATGGAAATAAAGTTGAAAAAAATATTGAGAAGATGAAAAATGTAAAATCAAACATCGAATTTTTTAAACTAACAACCGAAGAAAATGTAACAATGGATGGTTGGATTATTAAACCTGATAATTTCGATTCAACCAAAAAATATCCTATTGTATTTTATGTTTATACCGAGCCTGCTTCTCAAACTGTTAAAGACGATTATGGTAGCCAATATAATTTTTTATATCAAGGAAATATGGCAGCCGATGGGTATATACAAATTAGTTTAGATGGACGAGGAACACCTGCACCAAAAGGTGCTGCATGGCGTAAAATTATTTACAAACAATTAGGCAGAATGAATGTGAAAGACCAAGCATTAGCTGCCAAACAAATTATAAACAGAACTTATGTAGATGCAAACCGTGTAGCTGTTTGGGGTTGGAGTGGTGGCGGTTCTACCACATTGCATTTAATGTTTCAGTATCCGGAAATTTATAAAACAGGTATTGCTATTGCACCTGTTTCAAACCAATTGTGTTACGATAATATTTATCAAGAAAGATATATGGGTTTGCCACAAGAAAATAAAGATGATTTTATTAAAGGTTCTCCTTTAACGTATGCAAAAAATTTAAAAGGAAATTTATTGGTTATTCATGGTACGGGTGATGATAATGTACATTATCAAAACACCGAAATGCTTATTAATGAATTAGTAAAATACGGAAAACAATTTCAAGTAATGAGTTACCCAAACCGCACACACAGTATTAGTGAAGGTGCAGGAACTTTTCAGCATTTATCAACTTTATACACTAATTATTTAAAAGCAAATTGCCCGCCGGGAGCTAAGTAAATTATGTTTGTTGTTGAAGTGATAAATTACTATTTACTTCTTGCCAAATAGTTTGTGTTGTATAACTTTCATTAAAGCCATGAATTATGTTTTGCATTTTTTCACGGCTTTTTTGTTGAGTTAATTCAAAGAAATTATTATTTATTAATTGATTATTGTTAAACACATTTTGATTGAATTGCTGTTTTAATTTTAATTCATTTTCATAAACTTGTTTTTGTAAAATAAATTCATTGTTTTCGTGCAACAATAATTTTTCTTCATAAGAAGTTTTTGGCAAAAACGTTTTGGCTAACACAGGCATTAATTCAATTAACACTAAAATAAAAATAATTAAATAATACCTGAATTGTAATGCTGCATTGGTTTTTATAAGATTGTTTAATGCTTCTATTCTTGTTAAAAAACCATTGTTTAATAAAGCTTCAAATTGTTGTTGTTCTTTTTGAATATTTGTTTGTATAACAGTTAAGGCATTCTCTGCTTGTTGTATTTGTGGTTGTAATTGTTTATTTAAAATATCGTATTCATTTTGCAAATGCTCATAAGTTTTTTGTTTAGCAAGAGCAATATTTTTTAATCCAATTTTTTTACTACCACCTGTTCCATCTGTTTCTGCAATAAAATTATTTCTTGCAGCAGCAACTTCAGCGTATTTATTTTCTAAAGTTTTGGTTAGTGTTTGTTTTTGTTGCAACCATTTATTTTTTGTTATACTTATTGCAGCTTCTTGTTGTGTAGCTTTATCTTTTTTTCTTTGTTCATTATCTAATGAAACTTGCATTTTTACTTCCTTATCAAATAAATACAATAATGCAGGTTGTGCCATAAATGTACCTATGGCTATAGCCAACACAGCTCTAAAAATAAGTGGTAATATTTTTTTATTGTTTAAGGAAGAAATGCTTTTTATTAAAGCTCTGTCAATAGTTAAAATAATAAAACCCATAAACAATCCTAAAGCTATTGCAGTAATGGTTGATGTAGTAATAATGCTGAAAAAATATATCCAAGCTGCTGTTGCAAACAACCATGTACTTAACACACACATTCCAATAATAGCATATTTATTTTTTCCGGTTATACTTTGTATTAGTAATTTTTTTTCTGCGGTAGCAAGCCACCACAATAATTGTTCTGCTTTAGTTGGGGCACAAGTTTCCCGTTTAATGCTTTGTTGCATACAATTTAAATTTTAGAATTAAAATTTTTGTTGAAGCGGGAAAACTGTTGAGGTTGGAAATACGTTGTAAAGAAACAATAAAAATGTGAAATAAAATTACAAATAAGATAAGCAGCTAATAAAGCGTAGAAGTAGGCAGTGTAACGAAAGCCCAATAAGTGTTTTAGTGTTAATAATCTTAAAGATTAGCTGAAAAATGAAAATCTGTATAAGGCTTAGTTCCCCTACCTTTGCCGCTCTTTATTTTTAAACTATGAATAGTAAGTTAGATAAGAATACAATAGTGGGAATGATATTGTTAGCCATTTTGTTTTTTGTATTTTTTTGGTACACCAATAAACAACAACAGGCTGCAATGGAATTTCAAAAACATAAAGAAGATTCTATTGCCAAATTAAATGCAGCTAAAATAAAACCTACAGATGTTGCTGCAGCAAAAGTAGATTCGTTAAAAAGAGATTCTGCTAATAAAGTTTCGGCAGCAGGCAATTTTAATACAGCGGCTGTTAGCACAGAAAAATTGGATACAGTTGAAACCGATGTATTAAAAATATTATTTACCAATAAAGGCGGTAAAATAAAATCTGTTTGGTTAAAAAAATATCATTCATTCGATAGCTCTTTAGTAAAATTAGGAAATGAAGGAGATGTGTTAGCATATTCGATAAACACAAGTAATACAAGTTCTGCAAAAAGTGATGAACTGTTTTTTATGTATAATGGTATTACTAAAAATGCAGATGGAAGTCAGGTAGTAAAATATATATTAAAAGATGCATCAGGGCAAGGCACCGAACATGTTTATACAATAAAACCAGATAGTTATTTAATTGATTGGATAATAAATATGAATGACGCGGATAGATTACTTACCAACAATACTTTAAATGTTCAATACAAAGTAACTTTATTGCAACACGAAAAATCTGCCTCTTATGAAAAACTAATGAGTAATGTGGCTTTTAGCGAAGGAGATAAGTTTGATTATATATCAAATAAAAAAGAACACACGTTTGCAAAACCTGCACAATGGGTTGCTGCGGTGCAACAATTTTTTAATGAAGCATTAATTAGTAAAAACAATTTTACTTCTGGCGAAATAAAATGGCAAAGAAATACTGTTGATACTGCAACCGAATTAGGTACAACAGATATAACGTTACAATCTAAATTGCCTGCACAAAAACAAATTAGTATTCCGTTTCAATTATATTATGGCCCGAACGAATATCATATTTTAAAAGATGCTGCTCCTGAAATGGATGGCATTGTAAACTTGGGCAGAGATATGTATTCATTTGTAAGACCAGTTAATAAATATGTTATTATGCCGGTGTTTACATTCTTCTCAAAGTTTGTAACAAATTATGGTTGGGTAATTTTATTATTAACTGTTTTTATTCGCTTAATAACTTCTCCATTAACCTACGGCAGCTATTTAAGCAGTGCCAAAATGAAAGTATTAAAACCTGAGTTAGATGAATTAAAAGCTAAGTACGGAGATGATAAGCAAGGTTATGCAATGGCTCAAATGAAACTTACTAACGAGGCGGGAGCCAATCCATTAAAAGGTTGTATTCCCGCATTAGTGCAATTGCCCATATTTGTTGCGTTGTATAGTTTCTTTAATTCAAATATTGCATTGCGTGGGCAACCGTTTTTATGGAGCCATGATTTATCGGTGTATGATAGTATTGCTCATTTACCATTTAATATTCCGGGATTGGGAGACCACCTTAGTTTATTTACTTTAACTGCTGTAGCAGGGCAATTTTTAATTTCAATTTATAATTTATCATCAACACCAACACAAGATAATCCGGCTATGAAATATATGCCGTATATATTTCCTTTTATGATGTTGTTTGTGTTTAATCGCCTTCCTGCGGCACTTACTTGGTATTATACTGTAAGTAATATTCTTACATTATTAATTCAGTTTGTAATGCAAAAATATTTTATAGACCATGCAAAAGTGTTGGCTTCTATACAAGAAAAAAGGAAAAACCCAAAGGCTAAACAAAAAAGCAAATGGCAAGAACGTTATGAGCAAATGATGGAAAACCAAAAGAAAATGCAGGAAATGAAAAATAAAACTTCAAACAAAAAATAAATAATTAAAGCCTTGCAAAATGCGAGGCTTTTTTATTAATGTTGTATTGTGTGAATTAAAATTTATTTATTTAGAATGAAAACATTTTTAATATCAATAATTTTTATTATTTGTTCAAATACAATAATTGCACAACAACGCACCGTTGCAGAATGTACGGTTACTTATCAAATTGTATTAGACAGTACAACCGATAAAGAGTTTGTAAATGCACTAAACAATAGCAGTAAAACCTTATATATTAAAGGAAATCTTAGTCGTACAGATTTAATAGCAACTAATTATTTGCAAACAACTTTTGTAGGAAAAGATACAGGTAATATTACTATTCTTCGTCAAATTGGCGACAATAAATTGATAACTTATCTTACAAATACAAAATGGAATAAATTAAACAGTATGTATGATAGTGCTGTTTTTACTTCAACCAATGAAACAAAAAAAATTGCAGGCTACGATTGTAAAAGAATAAATGTTCAACTTAAAAATGGCGATACTTATGTTTTGTATTATGCTACTGCCATTGCACCATCGGTAAAAAGTTTTGAATATTTATTTAAAAAAATTCCGGGTTTTGTGTTAGAGTACGAAGTACAACAACCAAAAGGTATTAAAGTAAAATATAAAGCTGTTAAAGTAAATTTAAGTCCAGTAGCTGCCTCTAAAATGGAAATACCAACAACAGGTTACAGATTGTTAAACGAAAATTGATTAACGATTATCGGGAGAAGGTGTTTTAAACTTAGGAACTTTCACTTTTAATTTGTAAGGCAATACATAAGCTGTATTTCCTCTATCGTATTCTAAAACAGAATTTAATTCGGTTCCGTTATTATTTGTTTTTTGGTTAATTACCAAAGAACCACGGTATTGTAAAGTAGTACGTAAATGAGAAAGCGAAAATGCTTTGTTAGAATAACTACTTAAATTTTTTAAAGAATATTTATTGTTTCTATTATTCTCATCGGTAATTCCGGTAAACGAAAAAGCAGCAAACAGTACTTTAGTTACCATAAGTAACACTAAAGCCACTGCTAAATTTTTAATATAACTTCTACTTTTCATTACCGCAAAAATAATAACTTTTCACTTAAAACCTAATTTTTTGTTATTATTTAAGGTGAATGGTCTTTAAAAAAAGATGAAATAAGTTTGGCAAACAGAAATAATTCTATTACTTTAGGTAAACCGTATCCGCCAATGAGAGAACATTCATACCGCGAAGACAGAGAAAATCTAAGAGAATTACTGCAACAGTATCAAAACCTTAAACAAGGTAAAAGCCATAGTTTTATTGAAGAAGATGCTTTTGAACAAATTATTACTTATTACGATGATAAAGATGATTTAACCGAAGCATTAATTGCCGCCGAAATGGGATTAGAACTTTTTCCCTACTCATCATCTTTAATGATTAGAAAAGCCGATATTTTATTGGCAACAAGAAAATACAAATTAGCATTAGAAACTTTAGAAAATGCTGCGTTATATGATGCTTCGGATATTGATTTATATATTCTGAAAACAGATGCCTATTTAGCTTTAGATATGCAAGATAAAGCCGTAACATTATTACAAGATGCCTTACAATTATTTGATGGGGAAGATAGATTGGATTTGTTATTTGAATTAGCCGATGTATATGATGATTATGAACAATTTGATAAAGTGTTTGATTGTTTAAAAATAATTTTAGAAGAAGACCCCAATAACGATGAAGCTTTATATAAAATTTGTTTTTGGACAGACTTTACCGGCAGATATGAAGAAAGTATAAAACTGCATCAAAAAATTATTGATGAATTTCCTTACAACGAAATAGCATGGTTTAATTTGGGTGCTGCTTTTCAAGGTTTAAAATTGTACGAAAAAGCATTAGATGCTTATGAATATGTTGTAGTAATTGACGAAAAATTTGATTATGCTTATCGCAATATGGGCGATGCATATTTAAGATTACGAAAATATAAAGATGCTATTGAAGTATTGGAAAAAGTAATAGAACTATCTCGCCCCGAAGATGTTATTTATGAAGCTATTGGTCATTCCTATCACAGATTAGGAAACTATGCACAAGCAAGATTTAATTATAAAAAAGCAGTGCATTTAAACCCTGATGAAAGTAAACTTCATTTTAAAATTGCTAACACATACATGTTAGAACAACAGTGGAGTAGTGCTGTAAAACATTTAGAAAATGCATTACGCATACAAAAAAATATTCCCGAATTTAATTTAGCAATGGGCGAGTGTAAAATGCAGTTAGGCGATACAAAAGAAGCTATTAATTATTTTAGTAATGTGGTAAGAAGCAAACCACGCAATGCAGTAGGTTGGGAAGCTTTAATAAGATGTTTAATTGGTGCTAAATATTTTGAAGAAGCTATTACACAATGTAAAGCCGCCATAAACACAACCGATGGAAAAGCTATTTTTATATTTTATTACAGTGCTATTTTATTTGCAACAGGCAAAACAAAAGAAGCATTATTGCAATTAGAAAATGCAATGGTAGTAAATGCTAAGTTGCTTAAAAAGTTTGTTGCATTAAATCCTGCTATCTTACAAAATAATCAGGTTGTAGATATTATTGCACGCCATAAAAAAAGAAAAAAAGGTAAGCATTAATTACTTCACTTTCATAATCAATAAAATCCTTAAAAGCGTTTTACCTTATTTTTGTAACGTTATAAAAAACGCTTTCTTACAATGAATTTTAATTTAACGCAAATACCCCAACGTACAGCCCAACCTCGCAATTCTGGTATTACAATGGTTATGGATAAAGGATTAAGTATTCAAGAAGTACATAATTTTTTAAGCATTAGCAAACCTCATGTAGATATTGTAAAATTAGGTTTTGGTACATCGGCAGTTACACCCAATTTAAGAGAAAAAATAGAAGCATATCGTTCTTATGGAATGCATATTTATTTTGGAGGTACATTGTTTGAAGCATTTTTAGTTCGCAATCAGTTTAACGATTATATAGCAGTTTGTAAAGATTACGGAATAGATTATATGGAAGTAAGTGATGGATCAATTACAATTCCTCATGCAGAAAAATGCGGATACATAGAAAAACTTACACAACACGGAACTGTTTTAAGTGAAGTAGGAAGTAAAGATGCTAAAAATATTATGCCTCCTTATAAATGGATTGAATTAATGCGTGCCGAATTAGAAGCAGGCTCTTCTTATGTAATTGCAGAAGCCAGAGAAGCAGGTAATGTAGGCATTTACAGAGATAGCGGAGAAGTTAGACAAGGTTTAGTACAAGAAATTCTTACACAAATTCCGGAAGAAAAAATTATTTGGGAAGCTCCGCAAAAAGCACAACAACTTTATTTCTTAGAACTTATTGGTTGCAATGCAAATTTTGGAAATATTGCACCAGCCGAAGTACTTGCTTTAGAAGCCATGCGTATTGGTTTGCGTGGAGATACTTTTGAATTATATTTTAATAAATAGCGAGAGCGATAAGTTATGAGTTATAAGTGATGAGTTACTTTAGTTATATTCATAATTTATAATTTATAATTTATATGAAATTGTACGGTTTAATAGGTTATCCTTTATCACATTCATTTTCAAAAAAATATTTTGATGAAAAGTTTGTGCAAGAAAATATTACCAATGCGGTTTTCGAAAATTTTTCTATTGCAAATATTAACTTACTAAAAAATATTTTATTAAGAAAACAATTACAAGGTTTTGCCATAACCATTCCTTATAAAAAAGAAATAATTACTTTTTTAAATGAAAGCAACGATGTTGTAAAAAAAATTAATGCTTGCAATTGTGTTACAATAAAAAACGGAAAACTTTTTGGTTATAATACAGATGTAATTGGTTTTGAAAAATCTTTTATACAACAACTAAAACCACATCATACCAAAGCGTTGATATTAGGAACAGGCGGGGCAGCCGCAGCAGTAGAATATGTTTTGCAAAAACTAAATATCTCATACAAATTTGTTTCAAGAATAAAGCAAGAAAATAATTTTATTTATAATGAATTGAGTGAAGTTGTAATAAATGAATATACCGTAATTATTAATGCTACGCCTATTGGCACATATCCGAATGTTAATGAATGCCCCACTTTGCCTTATGAATTACTAACTGCCAAACATTATTTATACGATTTAGTTTACAATCCTTCTGAAACAAAATTTTTGCGTTTAGGTAAACAAAAAAGTTGCACTATAAAAAACGGTTATGATATGTTAGTGCTGCAAGCAGAAGAGAATTGGAAAATTTGGAATGAAGCATAAAATATCTACCAAATATCCATTGTAAATTCTTGATATTTTTTCCAATTATCTCCTTCTTTCTTAAGAAGAATTAATTTTTCAATGCCAACCTTTATATTATCCATTACTGTTATAAAAAAAATTGCTATCCCTTTTTTTTCATCAAATGCTATTCTTGAAAACACTACATGCCCAATCATACCAGCTTGTTTATACGAATAAAAATTATGACTCGAAAATAATCTATATCTGCCTGTATTTTTTATACTATCTACATTTATAAAATTTTCGCTTGTATCAACGTACGAATTAATTAATTTAATGTAATTGGAATAATTAGCAACGTTATTTTGTTTATTTAATTCAGAAATAATATTTGTTTTCTTTTTTAATAAATCTGTTTGCTTGTAAAATATTGTAATGTTTAATGAATCATTGTTGTTAAATACTTCCCCATTGGGAGCAGGTCTAAGGGAATGATATTTATAAGCAACTGTATCAATAATTTCAAGAAAACTATTGTTGATAATTGATAGTTCTTTACTGAAAATACTTTTTTTATTTGAGCAAGATGCTACGAAAACGATAATTATAACTATGCAAGAATGCTTAATATTTATTTTGTGCTTCACAGTATATTTATTTTAATTCTTGCAGTATTTGTATGAAATAATTTGGTGCTATAATTTTTTGATAAACTAATAAATAACTACTGTTTTATTGCTTGAAATAGTTATTGTGTATTTATCTTTCGGATAGCCAGATAAATCGGTATAATCTATTCCATTTAAAGTATCTTTTCTATTACTATTTATAAATGTACAAAGTATAGTAACATCATGATTGTTCGTATTTATAGCGTTTCTGTGTGTATTAAAATAAATGCTTGATTTTGGTTTTATTGTTGGTAATGTAAATGTTTTATGTTGAACAGAAAGAAACGAAGAATCAAAATGTATATCAGATTCATTTTTAATTAGAAAAGTAATTTCAGCATTATTATTACAACTCAAAAATAGTAATGTTATAAGCGAAAAATAAAATGGATTGTTTTTTATTTTCATAATTTGTAAATCATATTTATACCTCACACCTGCAAAACTCCTGTTTTAAATTCTTCAATATGTGCATTATTATTGGCTGCTTTTAGCCCTTCTGCAATAACGGTTCTTGTTTGTGTAGGATGAATAATTTCATCAACCCATAATCTTGCAGCAGCATAATAAGGTGTGGTTTGTTTATTGTATGTATTTTTTATTTCATTCAATAATTTTTGTTGTTCTGCTTCGCTTGTTTCTTTACCTGATAATTGAATTTGTAATAAAGTTTTTGCTGCTTGCTCACCACCCATTACAGCAATTTTTGCAGAAGGCCATGCATAAATAAAGCGTGGGTCGTAAGCTTTGCCACACATAGCGTAATTGCCTGCTCCGTATGAGTTTCCTGTGATAATAGTTATTTTCGGAACAACAGAATTGGCAACCGCATTCACCAATTTTGCTCCATCTTTTATAATGCCGTTATGTTCACTTCTGCTGCCAACCATAAAGCCTGTAACATCTTGTAAAAAAACTAAAGGAATTTTCTTTTGATTACAATTCATAATAAAACGAGCAGCTTTATCGGCACTATCATTATAAATTACGCCGCCCATTTGCATTTCACCTTTTTTGTTTTTTACAATTAAACGTTGGTTAGCAACAATGCCTACAGCCCAACCATCAATTCTTGCATAACCGCAAACAATGGTTTTGCCATAATCTTTTTTAAACTCATCAAAAGATGATAGGGTATTATTGTTTTCATCTGCATCAGCAATACAATTAATTATATCAATAACATTATAAGGTTTACTATTGCTTAACCCCATAATTGTATGAATGGCCGATGCGTTTTTTATTGGAAGAATAGAGTTTATTCTGCTGAAACCAGCTTGGGGTTTAGTTCCTAACTTACTAATAATTTTTTTAATATGTTCTAAACACTCGTGTTCTGTTTTAAATTTATAATCTGCAATACCGCTTATTTCGGTATGTGTTGCTGCACCGCCCAAAGTTTCATTATCAATATTTTCTCCAATAGCTGCTTTAACCAAATAACTTCCCGCTAAAAAAATTGAACCATTACCTTCAACCATTAAAGTCTCATCGCTCATAATAGGTAAGTAAGCACCACCTGCAACACATGCACCCATAACTGCTGCAATTTGTGTAATGCCTGCTGCACTCATTTTTGCATTGTTTCTAAAAATTCTACCAAAGTGTTCTTTATCGGGAAAAATTTCATCTTGCATGGGCAAGTAAACACCGGCACTATCTACCAAATAAATAATGGGTAAATTATTTTCAATAGCAATTTCTTGCATCCGCAAGTTTTTTTTGCCTGTTATAGGAAACCACGCACCTGCTTTTACTGTTTGGTCGTTAGCAACAATTACGCATTGCTTACCACTTATATAACCAATGCCAGCAACGGTTCCGGCGGCGGGGCAACCACCTTGTGCTTCGTACATTTCATAACCTGCAAATGCACCTATTTCTATAAATGATGAATTTTTATCAATTAAAAAATCTATTCTTTCTCTTGCGGTAAGTTTATTTCTTTGGTGTTGTTTATCAATTGATTTTTTACCGCCGCCTAATTTTATTTTTTCTAATTTTTGTTGAACTTCATTCCATAATAATTCCATCCAATCTGTTGTTTTATTCATTTCCGTTTGCATACGAACAAGTGTTAGTTTTGTAAAGATAAGCGTCAAACAATAATTAAGAATTGACAATTAATAATTGAGAATAATATATATACTGTTTTCTATTCTCCAATCCATTTAAAATTATTTGCTTTAGGAATTTTATTAAACTCTTCAGCAAAAGATTCGGGTGGTGTAGTAAGTTTTCTTTTTTGTGTATCAATCCACGCACCATCAAGCGTAATAATGGCACTTAAAATATTTTCATTTTTAAAAATTTCGTGTTGTAGCGTCCACCTACTACCGTTTTTTTTGCTTTGTAATAACTTTAAATTAATCGTTATATTATCTCCCCAAATAATTTCTTTTTTAAATACACATTCTTCTCTAAGAATTATTAAACCTATGTTATGTTGCATCATAGCAGCAAGTGTAATTCCTATTTCATTAAAAAAATTCATTCTAACAAAAGCACCCCAATCGTAATACACACTGTGGCGTATATGAAAGTTTGGGTCTAAATCACTCCAACGTATTTCAACTTTTTTTAAATACTTTTCCATAGTAAACATTTATTATTGCAATATACCTACGAATTATTTTTTTTGAAAGATGATATTTTAAATAATGATTGATTTTACAAATGATATTGAAAACTGTTTGCAAGTATTAAAAAGTGGCGGAATTATTTTGTACCCAACAGATACTATTTGGGGTATTGGTTGCGATGCTACCAATGAAGCTGCTGTTGAAAAAATTATTGCATTAAAAAATAGACCAACAGAAAAAAGCTTTGTTGTATTAGTAGCAACCGAACGAGATATTTTACAACATGCAACCAATGTAGATTTAGCCGTGTTTGATTTTTTAGAAACCGTAGAAAAACCTACAACAGTTATTTATGAAAATGCTATTGGCTTTGCCGATAATATTTTGGCTAACAATGGCTCTGTGGCTATAAGAATTTGTAATGATGAATTTTGCAGGCATTTAATAAAACGTTTTCAGAAACCAATTGTTAGTACTTCTGCCAATATTAGTGGAATGCCTTCTGCTAAAACATATAATGAAATTAATACACATATAAAACAAGGCGTAGATTATATTGTAAAACACAGACAAGATGAAACCGTTGCTGCACAAGCTTCCTCCATAATAAAATGGGAAAACGGGGAACCTATTTATTTGCGATAATGTGCATAAACCTTTTCAAAACCTGCAAATACTGTTAATAAACAAGAAGTTATTAAGATGCTCATTATTAAATTAATAATTTATTAGATATTATTTTGGTTGCAAATATTTCTTGTTTAACTTAATGGAAAATCTTGAACTATGACAAAAGTAGTTTTAGAAATTCCCACCGAAAAAGTGCAACCTTTTCTTCATTTAGTTATGAAACTTGGGATAGATAAACATGCAATTGCATCAAAACAAAATGATGAAATTAATTTAAACAGTAGCCGTAACTTCTTTACAAAGTTGCCACCAAGGTTTTTAAAATTTGATTGGGAATATTTTAATAATGAATTAGAGTTTGAATAACATTAGTGCATTGGCAATAATTATATTTGCTGCGTGCAAAAATTTTTAATTATTCAAACCGCTTTTATTGGAGATGCTGTTCTTGCAACAGGATTAATAGAAAAACTGCACACATTTTACCCAACTGCACAAATTGATTTTTTAGTTAGAAAAGGGAATGAAGCATTGTTTACCAATCATCCTTTTTTGCATACTGTTTTAATTTGGAATAAAAAACAAAGCAAATACAAACATTTACTGCAATTACTTAAACAAATTCGTAAAACCAAATACGATAAAGTTATTAATGTGCAACGCTATGCAGCTACGGGTTTTTTAACTGCATTTTCAAAAGCTAAAGAAACAATAGGGTTTAATAAAAATCCTTTCAGTTTTTTATTTACAAAAAAAATAAAACATGTGGTGAGTGATGGCTCTCATGCTTTGCATGAAATTGAACGCAATCATATACTCATTCAATCATTTACAGATAATACGGCAGCAAAACCCAAATTATATCCTTCGGAAAAAGATGAAGAGGCTGTTTCAGTTTATAAAAATAAATTATATATATGTATAGCTCCGGCATCTGTTTGGTTTACAAAACAATTCCCTAAAGAAAAATGGATTGAATTTATTAATCAAATACCCAATCAATTTGCAGTTTATTTATTAGGAGCACCAAGTGATAATGATTTGTGTGAACATATTCTCGCTTCATCTACCAATTCAAATATTATAAATTTAAGTGGTAAGCTTAATTACCTTCAATCTGCAGCATTAATGAAAACGGCAATTATGAATTTTGTAAATGATTCTGCACCCATGCATTTTGCTTCTTCGGTTAATGCACCGGTAACTGCTGTTTATTGTTCAACTATTCCTGCATTTGGTTTTGGTCCATTAAGTAATAAACATTTGATTATTGAAACAACAGAAAATTTATCATGCCGCCCTTGTGGGTTACACGGGTACAAATCTTGCCCTCAAGGGCATTTTAAATGTGCTTTAAACATAAAAACAGAGCAATTGCTTGCTACATTGAGTCTTTAATAAACTTAGTTTTCCACAATAAATTATTTTCAAAATGCACACTAAGTGTGCGTTTTATCAAAAATAAAATATAGTTATCCACATTTTTATTTTATATTTGGCTTCTTGAGAATAACTGCCATATATAATATTAAGGGTGGAGTGGGTAAAACTACAACTGCTGTAAATATTGCTTGCTTGCTGGCAAAAAGAGGGCTTAGTATATTAATTTGGGATTTAGACCCACAAGGTGGAACAAGTTATTTTTTTAATA
Organism: Bacteroidota bacterium; assembly: GCA_018267725.1. Classification (GTDB taxonomy): domain Bacteria; phylum Bacteroidota; class Bacteroidia; order Chitinophagales; family Chitinophagaceae; genus CW01. Next base: position 53,829 of record JAFDXY010000009.1, on the reverse strand, counting down.
AACCTAATAAAAACGATAACAACTTTTTAAAACTGTTTGGAGATTATGTTTCAGTTTATGATGTTATTGAACCAACCGATACTTATCATATTGATATTATAAGCAACGACTCAAAATTTTCAGAACAATTTATAAATAATGCTGCACATTTAACGCGTGTACATTTTTTAAATAACACTGCTGTACAATATGTATTAGATAAGGTAAAAGACGATTATGATGTTTGTATTATAGATTGCCCACCCGGAAAATTTTCTATTCACGATAATGTTTTTAATTGTGCTAATGCGGTTTTAGTGCCCAATGTGCCTGCACCTTTATCGGTTTATTGTAGTAATATTTTATACAATACTTTTCAGCAGTATAACCAAACAAATGTGTTAAGTTTTTATAATATGGTGCAAGCAAGAAAAAAACTACACAAACAATATGTACTAACAACCAATGCAGTAAAACAATTAAACAGTTACATTCCTTTTTATACAGAAATAGAAACTATAACTTATAATAAAGAATCTATTTTTCATAAACTTAAAAATTCAAAATCAATTATTTTTTATGAAAATTTATGGGAAGAAGTTTGCGATAAAATGAATTGGACAAGCCTTAAGCAAAGCAAGCCAAAAGTATTACCCTTACAGCCTTACATGTACTTTACTTCTAACCAAAAAATTATGGAGCAAGTATTATAATTTCTTATCAAGTTATTGTTTTTCTTCTTAATTATTATTAGCTACTCATTACTCACCCTTATTTTTGTTGCATGCAAATTTCTTTCTCAGAAAAAGAAGAAAATATTTTTAGAATTATTGGCAATGTAGCAGATGCTTTAAACATGCCCGCCTATTTAGTAGGTGGTTTTGTAAGAGATAAAATTATTTGTCGTACAACCAAAGATGCAGATATAGTTTGCATTGGTAATGGTATTGCATTTGCAAATGCGGTAGCCGAAAAATTTAAACCCAAACCTTATGTGGCATTCTTTAAAAATTTTGGAACTGCACAAATAAAAATTGATGATTTTGAAATTGAATTTGTTGGAGCAAGAAAAGAAAGTTATAACCGTAACAGCCGCAAACCTATTGTAGAATCGGGCAGTTTAGAAGATGATCAAAACAGAAGAGATTTTACCATTAATGCTTTAGCCGTTGCATTAAACAAACAAAATTTTGGCGAGTTAATAGACCCGTTTAACGGATTAAATGACATTCAACAAAAAATTATTCAAACACCTTTAGAACCTTTAGAAACATTTAGCGATGATCCGTTAAGAATGATGCGTGCCATTCGTTTTGCAACGCAATTAAATTTTACAATTACCAATAAAACATTCAATGCAATTGTTCAAAATGCAGAACGTATAAAAATTATTTCGTATGAAAGAATTGCCGATGAATTAAATAAAATTATGCTTACCGCAAAACCATCTGTAGGATGGGATTTGTTAAGTAAAAGCGGTTTATTGCAAATTATTTTTCCGCAAATGATGGCGTTGCATGGTGCAGAATATGTTGATGGCAAAGGACATAAAGATAATTTTTATCACACACTACAAGTGTTAGATAATATTTCAAACCATACAAACGATTTATGGTTGCGTTGGGCTGCACTGTTGCATGATATTGGAAAGCCCGCTACCAAAAGGTTTGAAGAAGGACACGGATTTACTTTTCATGGTCATGAAGTTGTAGGTGCTAAAATGGTTCCTAAAATATTTGCAAAACTTAAATTGCCTTTAAACGAAAAAATGAAGTTGGTGCAAAAATTAGTATTGCTGCATTTAAGGCCCATAAGTTTAACTAAAGAAAATATTACCGATAGTGCTATACGAAGATTAATTTTTGATGCAGGAGAAGATGTAGATGCATTAATGATGCTTTGCAAAGCAGATATAACAAGTAAAAATCAAACTAAAGTTAAACGCTATTTGCAAAATTTTGAATTGGTGCAATTAAGAATGAAAGAAGTGGAAGAAAAAGACAATATTCGCAATTGGCAACCACCCATTACCGGAGAAATTATTATGCAAACGTTTGGTTTAAAACCCGAAAAAAGAGTAGGCATAATTAAAGATGCAATTAGAGAAGCTATTTTAGATGGGCTTATTGCAAACAATTACAATGCTGCTTATAATTTTATGTTAGAAAAAGCAATTGAGTTAAACTTGCAACCCATTAAATAAATTGTATTTTCGTTTAACTATACATCATATATCGTAAATATTACATATAATGGCCATATTAAAATTTAGAATTTATTTAGAAGAAGATGAAGGAATTTATCGCGATGTTGTACTAAAACATACACAAACATTTGCCGATTTGCATACGGGTATTTTAAAATCGTATGAATTTGATAACAAACATCAGTCAACATTTTTTCGTAGTAACGATTTTTGGCAACGTGGTAGAGAAATAAGTTTTGCAGTTTATGATAAAAGCTATGTTGCACCACCATTGTTAATGGCTGAAACTACTATTGGCAGTGAGATTAGAGATACTAATCAGAAATTTATTTATGTGTATGATTTTGCAAAAAACTGGACTTTTTTAATAGAATTAATTAATATAAATAAGGAAGAAAATCCGCAAATAAATTACCCGTCTGTTACACGTGTTGAAGGAATTGGCCCGCAACAATACGGCACCAAAAGTATATTGGGAAATAAGTTTACAGATATAGAAGAAAAATATGATTTGAAAGAAGCATCAGATGGTTTTGGTGAAGAAGGCGAAGAAAATATAGAAACAGAAGAAGGAGGAAGCGATGAAGAATTCTAATGTGTAAATATGCAAATTAGAAATGTGCAAATGAAATTCTCATAACTCATAACTCATAACTCAAAACTCATAACTCATAACTCAAAAAATACAGTTATTGTTATTGTTGGCCCAACGGCAGTTGGTAAAACAAATTTTGCAATACAACTTGCACAAATATTTAATACAAAAATTATTTCGGCAGATTCAAGGCAATGTTATAAAGAATTAAATATTGGTGTAGCAAAACCAAGCAGTAAAGAACTACAAACGGTTTATCATTATTTTATTAATTCTCATTCTATTCATCAAGAGGTAAATGCAGGCTTGTTTGAAAAGTATGCTTTACAATGTGCCGAAGAAATTTTTAAAGAAAATAATATTGCTGTTATGGTTGGCGGTACAGGTTTGTACATTAAAACTTTTTGTGAAGGAATAGATGAAATGCCTAATATACCTGCATTTGTAAGAAATAATATTATTCAACAATACAATCAAAATGGTTTAAGCTGGCTTCAAAATGAAGTAAAAATAAAAGACAACTTTTTTTGGCAAACAGCCGAGCAACAAAATCCGCAGCGTTTAATGCGTGCATTAGAAATAATTACTGCAACAGGTAAATCAATCACCAATTTCAAACAAAACAAAAAAATAAAACGCCCATTTAATATTATAAAAATTGGCTTAGAATTATCTAAAGAAGAATTGTATAACAATATTAATAATCGTGTTGATATTATGATGAATGATGGATTATTAAATGAAGTAAAATCTTTAATTCAATTTAAAAACTTAAATGCCTTACAAACAGTTGGTTATAAAGAACTGTTTAATTATTTAGATGACAACTGTAATTTACAACAAGCCGTTAATCAAATTAAAATTAATACACGTCATTACGCTAAAAGGCAATTAACTTGGTTTAAAAAAGATACTGCTATTCAATGGCATAATGCTGCAACTGTTAATGCTAATTTAGTAGCGAGCCTTTTAAAATAATTCATTTTCCTTCGCAACTTTTTTCTTTATATTGCACATAATAAATTTAAATAATTATTATGCGTAAATGGATAAAACCTGCATTGCCATTAGCTTTACTGCTAAATGTTGGCAGCCTTTTGGCACAAGCACCCAAAATTAAATTTGAGAAATACACATTACCCAACGGATTAAAAGTTATACTGCATCAAGATAATACTGCACCAGTAGTTGCAGTATCGGCATTGTATCATGTAGGTTCTAAAAATGAAGACACGGCACACACAGGCTTTGCTCATTTTTTTGAACATTTAATGTTTGAAGGAAGTGATAATGTAAAACGTGGAGAGTTTGATAAATACACATCAAACGCAGGTGGTTATAATAATGCCAACACTACGCAAGACAGAACTTATTATTATGAACTTTTTCCAAGCAATCAATACAAAATTGGTTTATGGTTAGAAAGCGAAAGAATGTTACATGCAAAAATTGAAGATGTTGGTGTAAACACACAAAAAGAAGTTGTAAAAGAAGAAAGAAGATTACGTTTTGATAATCAACCTTATGGAACAATTATTAGCGAAATTTTTAAAAGAGCATTTACTGTTACACCTTATCATTGGGATGTTATTGGAAGTATGGAACATTTAAGCCGTGCTAAATTAAGTGACTTTACAGATTTTTATCATACGTTTTATGTACCCAATAATTGTGTATTAACTGTAGCTGGTGATATTGATATTGCCGAAACAAAAAAACAAATTGAAGCTTATTTTGCTACCATACCAATGGGCACTAAACCTATTCCTCGCCCAACAGTAGTAGAGCCGCCGTTGGGGCATGAAGTAAGAGATGTTATAGAAGATAATATACAATTACCTGCTGTTGTTCAAGCTTATCGTGCACCCAAACAAGGCAGTGATGAGTATTATGCATTTAATATTTTAAGAACAGTTTTATCGGGCGGAAACTCTTCACGCCTAAATAAAAAAATTGTTGATGAAAAACAGTTGGCAGTACAATCGGGTGCGTTTAATTATGCATTAGAAGATGCAGGCTTATTTATTACTTATGGTATTGCAAATGCTGGTGTGCAACCTAATGTTTTAGAATTAAATATTGATTCTGTTGTGAATGATATAAAAACAAATTTGGTTAGCGAAAAAGAATTTCAAAAAGTAAAAAACCAAATAACCACTTCTTTTGTTACACGCAACAGTACAATGGAAGGCATTGCAGAAACCTTAGCTAATTATGAAGTATATTTTGGAGATGCTAATTTAATTAATACAGAAATTTTAAAATTTGATAAAGTAACAAGAGAAGATGTACTAAATGTTGCCAAGAAATATTTGAATAAAGATAACCGTGTGGTATTGTATTATGTACCTAAAGGCACAAAAGAAAAATATACAACAAACGGAAAGTAAAATTCAACTTGGAATAAACAACATTTTTAATATGATAAAAAATTATAAAATGAAAAAAATATTTCTCTATACATTATTTATATTGCCTATTGCATTAATGGCACAGGTAGATAGAACAAAAGCACCACAACCCAACCCTGCACCTAATATTAAAATTGGTAAACCCGATACGTTTAGGCTAACAAACGGATTAAAAGTATTTGTTGTACGAAACACAAAACTGCCAAGGGTTTCAGCTATTTTAACAATTGATAGAGATGCAATAATAGAAGGAAATAAAGCAGGCTTAACAGATATGGCAGGTCAGTTATTACGCAGAGGTACTATTAAAATGAAAAAAGCAGAATTAGATGAAGCCATAGATTTTTTAGGTGCCAATATTTCTACTTCGGCAACAAGTGTTAGCGGTTCATCTCTTACAAATAATTTTAATAAAGTAGTTGCATTAATGGCAGATATTGCTTTAAGACCAGCTTTGGCTGATAATGAATTAGAAAAAATTCGCAAACAAACTTTATCGGGTTTGGCACAAGCAAAAGATGATCCAAATACTATTGCCAGCAATGTTACAAATAAATTAATGTATGGTGGCAATCATCCTTACGGAGAAATTGAAACTGAAGCTACTGTTAAAAATGTAACGGTAAACGATATTAAAAAATATTTTAATACTTATTGGAAACCTAATATTGCTTATTTAATTTTTGTTGGAGACATTACGGTTGAAGAAGCAAAAAAATTAGCAACAACTAATTTTGGTGCATGGCAAAAAGGTGTAGTACCTAAACCTATTTATAAAACGCCAACACCTGCTGCAAAAACTTTTATTGCATTGGTTAATAGACCAGCATCTGTACAAAGCGTTATTAATTTAGTAGCTCCTATTCAATTAAAACCAGGCACGCAAGATGTAATACCTTCTGTAGTTACGGGCAATATTTTAGGTGGTGGTGCATCTGCACGTTTATATAAAAGTTTACGTGAAAAATATGGATTTACTTACGGAGCATATGCATCTATTTCAAGCGATAAATTAGTTGGAAATTTTACGGCAAGTGCATCGGTAAGAAATGAAAAAACAGATAGTGCTATTGGTCAGTTTTTATATGAGTTTAATAAAATAAGAACCGAAACAGCAACAAAAGATGAAGTTGATTTAATTAAAAATGAAATAAGTGGAAGTTTTGCAAGAAGTTTAGAAAACCCGGCTACTATTGCAGGTTTTGCATTAGATGTGGCACGTTACAACTTACCTTCAAATTATTATGAAAATTATTTAAAAAATTTATCAATTGTAGATGCTGCTAAAGTTAAAGCCATTGCCGATAAATATATTCCTGAAAATAATTTAACTATTGTTATTGTTGGTAATGCAAAAGAAATTGCAAAAGATTTAGCTAAATATGGCGAAATAAAATATTTTGATGTAGAAGGAAACCCCGTAGAAGCACCAACCGAAAAGAAAGTAGATCCTTCGGTAACTGCTGAAAGTATTATAAACAAAGCCATTGCAGCAAGAGGTGGCGATAAATTAAAAGATATTAAAGATGTAGAATTAAACGGCTCTTTAGCTGTGCAAGGAATGAATTTAAGCTTCACTCAAAAATATGTTTTGCCTAATAATTTTATACAAACAATTAGTATGCAAGGAATGGTATTTCAAAAACAAATGGCTAAAACTGGTGTATATAGTGCATCGCAACAAGGACAAACTACTCCGGTAGAAGAAGATGATAAAGAAGAGTTAGATGAAGAAGCTGCTTTAATAGAGGAAACTTATTATTCAACACATAATTATACTTACACTTTAAAAGGAATAGAATCTGTTGATGGTAAAGATGCTTATGCAGTTGAAGTAAAATCTTCTAAGGGCAGAACTGTTACCAATTATTATGATGTTGCAACAAGTTTAAAAGTTAAAACAACACAACAAAAAGAAATGCAAGGTCAAAAGTTTTTAATTCAATCTTACTATCCTGAATATAAAGTATATAACGGTGTACAAATTCCTACTAAAATAATTTTAGATCAAGGCGGGCAAAAACTTACTATAAATGTTACAGAAGTAAAAGTGAATCAAGGTTTAAAAACCGATGATTGGAAATAATTACTTTCATAAAATAATAATAAAATTAAAGCCTCGCATTTGCGGGGCTTTTGTTTGAGAGTATATATGAATATTGTAAAAAATTATCCCGGAACTCTTGAAATATATTTTTCTAAATCTTTAATCTGTTCAACAACTTGTTGTGTTTTAGGCTTGCATGCTTTTGCTTTTCTAAAAAAATCTTTTGCAGCTCTAAACTCTCGTTTGTTCATAAAAATTTGACACATACTTAAATAAGCAACTGCTTCACTTTCTTTATCGGGAATACCGGCACGAATAGCGGCACGCACATAACTTTCTGCTTGTTTAAAATCTCCTTTTTGCATAGCCATCATTCCTAATTGTAATTTATTTGCACCTTCGGCTTCGGGCATAGGAGCACCTAATTCGCTACTCTTTTTTAAATGTTTTTCGGCAGTATCAAAATCTTGTTTCATCATTGCCATATTACCTTTAATAGTATAATAAGTAGAACGAATGGGCTTGTATAAAAGATTAGGAAATTTTATAGTATTTAGAATTTTTTCTACTTCTTCTACTTTTCCTTCTTCCATTGGTTTTTGTATTAAACGTAATGGCCCAATAAAAAAATGAGTGAACACACCAATTACACTAATAAAATATAAAGGGAAAGTAGGCCAAAAACCTGTGCCTGTTACATTTAGTACAACACCTAAAACAATTACTGCCAAACTTAATTGTAAACGATACTTAATAATAAAATTATAAAACTTCATGACTTACTGTTATGGGCGGCAAAGATAATGGCTATGAAATATTGGACTACTTTTAAATTTTAATTCATTTTTGGTTAATAAATTACTTGTTTACCGATAATTTATATTCTTTAACAATTACTTTTTTGCTGTAAGAATAACTGCTTATAATTTCATGTAACCTTTCTGCATAATGATTTGTTTAATCATTAAAATGTAAGTGATGAAAAAATTTCTTGTTATTGGTGTAGCAGTATTTGCAACATTAATTTCTTTTCAGGTAAAAGCACAAATACGTTTTGGAATTGGGTTAAATTTTGGTTTTCCGGGTTATTATTACCCTTACGGAAATTATAGAGTTGCACCAAGAGTAATTGTAGCCTCACCTCCAATTATTGTTCAGCCACAAGTTGTAGCACCGCAACAACCAACTGTAATAGATAGTACACAACCTCCTGTTGTTGTTCAACCACAACCGCAAATGGTAATGCCCGCACCTCAGGTTATTATTCAATCTCCGTATTATTATCCTTATTATGCACCAAATGTTGTTTATATAAGACCTGCTCCTGTTTATTATCCTAAATATTATGGACGGCGTTATTACAGAAGAAGATAATTTATATTGATTAAGTATTTTTTACTTTTATAATTTCGGCTGCAATGCTTACAGCAATTTCTTGAGTTGTTTGGCTGTTAATATTAACACCAATTGGTGTATGAATTTTATTTAATAAATCATCATTAACACCTTCTTGCTTTAATTCGGTAAATAGTGTATTAATTTTTTTCTCACTTCCTAATAAACCTAAATAGTAATAAGAATTTTTAATAATTTGACTTAGAATAATTTTATCGGTTCTGTAACCAATTGTCATTAACACAACATAATCTTTTGCTGAAGCATTTAAAAAATTATTTATGTTTTCGTAATTAACTAAATGTTTTTCGTGTGCGTAATAATTTTGTTCAACTGTATTTAAATTTTCTCTATCATCATAAATATGAATATAAAATCCAAGAAAACTCATAAGCTCTGAAAGTGCTAAACCACAATGCCCGCCGCCAATAATATGAATAACATTTTGCTGAATAATGTTTTGTGTGTATTGCCAATTATTTTCATCAATAAATTTCCACTCGTTTAACTCAAAATTATTTGCAGTAAAACTATTTGTTGTTATGCTGAAAGATTTTTTTGTTTGATGGTTGATAGATTGAATGGTGCTTAAATCTTTTTCTGATAGTGGAACGAAAATAATTTTTTGACTTCCACTGCAAATCATTCCACTTTGATTTTTTGCATGAATTTTATCGTGATATTGCTCTTGCAAAAAAATTGTTTGATGGTTTTGTTGTAATAAACTTTTTGCTTTTTCAACTAATTTGTATTCCATTATTCCACCACCAATTGTTCCGTTAAAACTATCATCATTGGCTACAGCCATTGCAAATCCTGCTTTTCCGGGAGATGAGCCAATACTTTCTGCAACAAAAAGCAGCATAACATTAAAGTCATGCTGTAGTTTGGTTTCTATAAAATTCCAAACACTCATTATTTTATTTTTCTATTTTCTAAAATCTTTTTAAAACTTCTTCCTCTTATTTCATCTAAGGTTAACCCTGTTGCTAAAACTTCTTCTTCTGTAATGGCTCCACTGTTTAATGCACGTAAAAAATAATTTAATAAACCTTGCCCTGTTGCTGCATCATCAAACACATCTCCAATTAAAGTTGCACGTGCAGCTTTTTCTACAAATGTTTTTAAACGTTCAACTGCATCATCATAACTTTCTAAAAAGAAAGCAAATACTGCTGCATAACGCATTGCAAATTGTGCAGGATTTAAATCCCAACCTTGATAAAATCCATTCCATAAACTATGCCTTATATGGTCGTAACCTTTTTTCCATGCTCTGTGCACCACTTGCATATTTTCTTGTTTTTGTGCTTCGGTTAATTCTCCTCTGTGCGGACCAATAGGCATTGTATTGGTTGCACCATCACTTAACCAAATACCTGTGTGTGCAAGTGCAACTTTTGTCATGTGGTGTGCAAAATCGCAAACAGGATGATCCATTTCTTGATACTTTGCAGTAATGCTGCAACTTGCTGTATAATCGTAAGTGCCAAAGTGCATTGCAATGCAACGACCTTTACTTGCTTTAATAAATTTATATAAAGGATTTGTTCCATCTATACTCATAATGGCTTGTGTAGTTTCAACCATCATTTCCATTTTTAAAATTCCTTTAGATAGTTTTAATTCTTCTTCTAAAATATCAAAGAAGTTAGCTAATGTTTCGGGCTGTTCGGGTATAGTAACTTTTGGTAACATTACTATAAAGTTGTTGGGAAGTTTGCCATTAGTTTTTTTAACCAAAGTTGAAACAAAAATGTCTAATGTTCTCAATCCTCTTTCTTTCATTTCTTCTGTAAAAGGTTTTATACGAATACCAATAAATGGAGACAATGTTTTCTCCTGCATTCCTTTAGCTACTTCTTTTGCAGCTGTTTCTGCAGTAGCATCTTCTTCTTCGTTACTTCTGTTGCCATAACCATCTTCAAAATCTATTCTAAAATCTTCAATGGCTTCTGCTTTTAATTTTGCAACAACTTTATTGTAAACTTTTTTACTAAAATCATTTTCATTTTTTAAGCCAAATACTTTTCCAAAAATTTCGTGGTTGGGTGCGTATGTTTCTAAAATTTCTAAAGCTCTTTCGCCTAAACTTAATGCAGCATCGCTTTTAAATAAATTGGCACCGCCATATAATGTATGCACGGGTTGCCTATCACTTCTATCGCCGGGGTAAATTTGCTGAAACGCAGTATTGGCTTTACTTAAACTATTAAATAACTGTTCTTTTTTTGATTGTGATATTGTCATTTTATTATTTTAAATTTTGAATTATATATTTTGAATTAGAGTTTTTTTTAATTGAACATTTAAAATGCAACATTCAAAATAAATGCTAACTTCCTCTGTAAGTACTGTATCCAAAAGGGTTTAACAATAATGGAACGTGATAATGTTCTTCATCAAACGTATTAAATAAAATTTCAACCATTGGGTAAAATGTTTTTATATTTTGTTGTTGATAATATTCGCCACAATGAAAAACCATTTTATAAGTTGAATGTTGCAAGTTTTTATTCTGCGGTAATAAATCTGCAATTCTTCCATCGTTATTTGTTCTGCCTTGTGTAATAGTTTTCCATTGGTTGTTTTGAAAAGATTGTAATTGAATACAAATATTTTTTCCGGGAACACCAACAGATGTATCTAAAACGTGAGTAGTAATTTGGCTAACTTTTAAACAACTAAAATCTGCATTGGGTAATAATTTTTTTAAACGGATAATAGTAATTTTTTGTTGCTCGCCCATTGCAATATTTAATTCTTCTTCGACAGAATTTTTTAATCTATCATTCAATAAATCTAACATTTCTTGTGCAGATTTTCCGGTAGCACAAACAATAAAAATAAAACCAAATTTATTTTCATAATCTGTATTAGCTTTTGCTAAAGCATTAATAACATCATCAGTTGCAGATGCAATGCCTTCTTGTTCTTTTCCTGCAAATTTTTCTTTTAAACTATTTACATCGCCAATTTTAGGATGATGTGTAAATGATTCTCTCCAATCTGTTTCGGTACATTGATTATACCAAATAGTTGTTGCTGCTTCAATTAATTTTTTTTCGTTAGTAAAAGGAAAATAATTCAACATTTCACTAACCCAATATTTGCTACCACAACAAGAAAATAAATGTTGGGCAACTTGTTCTTTATTAAAACTATTTAATTCAATTAAATTCATATTATTTTAATTTAGCACCTTGTTCAATCCAACAACGAATAGTGTTTCTTTCTTCTTCCGTCATGTTGGTTTTATTGTTCTGAGGCATTGTTTTAGTTAATACAACGCGTTGCATAATTAAATCTTTTTTCTTAGCAATATCATCTGGCGTATCAAACATTACACCGTTAGGAGCAACTTTATAAATATCATCTGTTGGTTTAGCTGAATGGCATTGCACGCAACGTGTTTGAATAATGCTGTTAACTTCTGTTATACTTACAACAGATTTACACTCGTTAGGATTTGCCGGTGGAGCCGAAATAAAACATGCTGCTAAAAGTATTATTACCGAAACAGGTAATATCCAAACATTTAATTGATGTTTTTCTTTTAAGTTTAGATAATGTTTTACACCTGCTGCACCTAAAGAAATAATTGCTAAAATTAACCAAGGATATTTAAAACCAAATGTTGATGGAAAGTGATTACTTACCATTACAAATAAAACAGGCAATGTAAAATAATTGTTATGTAAACTTCTTGCTAATGCTTTTTTACCTAAACTTCCATCTAATGGTTTACCCAATTTTGCTGCATTAACCATTGCTTTTTGAGATGGTATAATAACAAAGAAAACATTTGCCACCATTAAACTTCCTATCATTGCACCAAAATGTATATAAGCAGCTCTTGCACTAAAAACATGACAATAGAAATATGCAAAGCCAACTAAAATAATAAAACCAATTACTGAGAAAAGTATTTTATAGTTGATGAGTTTTGATTTGCACAATAAATCGTACAACACCCATGCAACAATAAAAGAACTTATACCAATGCCAATACCTTGCAATGGTGTAATGTTTAAAATATTCTTATCAATTAAAAAAGCACTTGCATTAAAATAATATACAACAAACAATAAACATATTCCACTAACCCATGTAAAATATGCTTCATATTTAAACCAATGTAAATTTTTTGGAATTTGTTTAGGAGCAATTCTGTATTTTTCTAAATAATAAAAACCACCACCGTGTACTGCCCAAAGGTTTCCTGCTAATTCATCTCTTACATTTTCTGTTCTGTTTAAAGCGTTTTCTAAAAACACAAAATAAAAACTTGCACCAATCCATGCTATACCAAAAGTAATATGCATTACACGTATTACAATATTTAGCCATTCCATAAAATGGCTTTCTCTTGGTGTTCCTTTTACTAATAAATAGGTATTTGCACACAAGCAAATAATAATTAATAGAATACCTGTGTATGCAAAGTTTTGTATAGTAACGGTGTTTTGTTTTTTAGCTTCATCTTCCTCACAATTTTTTAAAAATGCAGAAAGTTTATGCGTAAGCACAGTTAGCATTATTAAAATGCTAAATAAAATAATATATAATAAAATACTTGTTGCCACGGCTAAATAATTTTTCCAAAAATTCTTAATCTGCTAATACCACCATCAGGGAAAATATTTAACCTAATATGTGTTATAGCAGTATGTTTATTTATTTCTTTTTCAAAACAATGCTCGGCACTTGCACTTAATTTTTGTTGTAGTAATAAATTTTCCCATTCAACAGCATTATTAATAACTGCATCATCAATATTGGCAAAACAATATTCAATACTGCAACTGTCAGGATAATTGCCTTTGAAATGATTGGTATCTACAATAATTTTTTGTGCAATGCCTTTGTGAGCTAATTTTATTATAACCCAATCTTTATTATTAGGAGTTCTGTTTCGTTTTGTTTCCCAACCATCGCCCATATTTACACCACGATTAGGCATTAACAAATTATTCATTGAACTAAAAAACATATCATTACAAGCAATAGCTTTTCCGCCATTAATTGCTGCTGCTAAATCTAATATATCATTGCTTGAAACAGTTTCCCATTGTTTAAATACTTCTCCATAAACTCTAAATCTTGCTACGCCGCCATCGGGATATATATGTAATTTTATATGTGTGTAAATAGTGTTATCATTACACTCAAAAAAGTTTTGAGAACCTGCATCTAAATGAGATTTTGCAAGAATTTCTTTCCATTCAACTTCTTCCCAATTTGTAGGAAATTCTTTCCCTGTAAGGTTTACAGCTTCTATGCTTGCATGTGGCGGATGATTGCCTAAAAAGAAGTTTGTATCAATATCAAAACCTTTTATAACACCACTTGTTGCTAATTGAATAATTGCCCAATCGTGTCCTGGTGTTCTTTTCCTTCTACTTTCCCATCCATCCATCCACTTACCTCTATCTGTATATTTATCTGCAATAAATACACCTCTTGTAGGCTTAATTAAATTTTCTTTTTCTGCAAAAAAATCATCTGTTGCATACAATACTTTTCCGCCAAGTTTTTCGGCAGCTAAATCTGTTAAACTTGTAAATGCAGGAGATTGTTTAATAATTTCTTTTACTGTGGTTTGAGCCATTGTCCGATATTTTTTTGTTTAATTTGTTTGTTTTGATAAACGATTTGCCCGCTTACTATTGTTTCAATTACAACGCCTGTAAGTGTTTCACCAATATAAGGACTTATTTTATGTTTGAATAAAATTTCGTTTTCAGTTACTATATGTGCTTGTTGATTATTCCAAATAATTATATCTGCATCGTAACCAACTTTAATTTTGCCTTTGGTTTTTGCTTTTATAAACTGTGCAGGTTTTAATGTAACTAAAGGAATAAATTCTTCTACACTCATTACATTTTTTAATGCTGTCCAACTTGCATTTAATAAAAATTGAATACCTGCAATACCGCCCCATGCTTTTTGTAAATTACCTGTATCAATTTCTTTTATTGATGCGGGAGCAGGAGAGTGGTCTGTTGTTATAAAATTTAATATTCCATTTTTTAATGCTTGTTTTAATTGATTGTTATTTTCTTTTTCTCTGATAGGTGGAGCACATTTATAAATTGTTTTTCCGTCAGCTATTTGTTCGGCATTAAAATATAAATATTGTGTACAGGTTTCGGCAGTAATTGGTAAACCTTCTGCTTTTGCATTATAAATTTTATTTATACATTCTGATGATGATACATGTACAATATGGACGGGGCAATTGTATTGCCTACATTTATTAATCATTAAATCAACAGCATCATTCTCCCATTGTTTGGGTCTGCTTTTTAAATATTCTTGATAGCTTGTAGGATGTTCATTTAATAAAGAATGTTTTTGTGTATCAGATAATTCGCAATGTGCCAATAGCGGAATATTATATTTAGAAAGAATGGACATTGCCTCATCCAAATCTTTTTCTGTAACGTTAGGAAATTCATCAATACCCGAATGTGTTAAAAAACATTTTATACCAACAACACCTGCTTTAATAAGTGGTTCTAAATATTGTGTATTACCAGGAATTAAGCCTCCATAAAAACCAACATTTACATTTAATTTATTTTTTGATGCATTTATTTTTTCAGTAAGTGCTTCTGCTGTAGTTGTTACCGGGCTTGAGTTTAAAGGCATATCAATAATTGTTGTAGAACCTCCGGCAGCAGCGGCTTGCGTAGCTGTTTCAAAACCTTCCCAATTGGTTCTACCGGGTTCATTAATATGAACATGCACATCAATGACACCGGGCATTATAATATTATCAATAAAATCTTCTGCATTAATTAATTTCTCAAAGTATATAGCAGTAATTTTTTCTTCGGCAAAACAAATAGTTGCTGGTTGCAATTTATTGTTAATCCAAACTTTATTGCTATATATTTTTCTTTCCTGCATTATTTATTATATAAACCCATTAATACTTTTTCTGGTGTAATGGGTGCATTATAAGTTATGGTTGATTTTGGATTGAAAGCCAATACTGCATTGCGTATGGCAAAATAAGCTCCTATGCCATACATTAACGGAGGCTCGCCAACTGCTTTGCTTTTTAATATTGCCAAATTATCATTCTGTGTATCTAAAAATTCAATATCTATTTCTTTAGGAATACTATATATATCAGGAATTTTATAAGTACTTAAAGCATTGCTTAATAATTTTCCTTGTTCGTTATATACTATTTCTTCCATTGTCATCCAACCAATACCTTGCACTAAACCACCTTCTAATTGCCCTATATCAATTTTTTCATTCATGCTTGTACCAACATCATGACAAGCTTTTACAAAATCAATTTCATAAGTTCCTCTTAAACAATCAACAGTTGCAACTGTTAAAGCTGTGCCATATACATGGTAAGAAAACGGATGACCTTTTTCTTTTGTTTTATCAAAATTAATTGTTGGTGTTGCGTAAAACCCTTTTGCACTAAGGTTTGTACGAGCTAAGTATGCTTTTGCAATTAATTCATTCCAGCTAATATTTTTTGATTGATTGTTTACGAACAAGACTTCATTTCTAAATTCAACAACATCTTCTTTATTTAATTGTAAATCTTTTTTTATGAATGAATGGAATGAGGTATTAATTTGTTGGCAGGCATCATACACAGCATGACCATTTAAATCGGTAGTAGAACTTGCTGCACTTGGAGATGTATTTGCTACACGAGTTGTATTGGTAGTTTCTAATTTTATTTTTATTGTTGAAATGCCTAACGCATTTGCAGCTACTTGAATCATTTTAGGATTTAAACCTTGTCCCATTTCAACACCGCCTGTGCTAACACCTACACTTCCATCGGTATATACATGTACCAATGCTCTTGCTTGATTAAGTGTTGTGTGTGTAAATGAAATTCCAAAGCAAATAGGCATTAATGCAAAACCTTTCTTTTTAAATTTATTTGTATTATTAAAATTTATTATTTCATTTTTAAGAGAAGAAATATTTGCTTTTTGCATTGTGTTGCTATAACATTTTTCAGCCTCACAATTTTCTATTATTTGCCCATACGGAAGTTCATTTTTATTTTGTAATAAATTTTTTTGTTGAATAATATAAGGTTCAACACCAATTTGTTTGGCTGCAAAATCAATAGCAGCTTCTATTACAAACATTCCTTGCGGACCTCCAAAACCTCTGAAAGCCGTGTTGGGCGGAAGATTTGTTTTACAACTATTTGCAGTTGCCGTAACGTTAGGAATAAAATAACTGTTGGTGCAATGAAACAAAGTACGTTCTAAAATTGAAGGAGATAAATCTGCAGCTGCTCCTCCGTTTTGGTAGAATGTTACTTCGTATGCAAGTATTTTTAAATTATCATCTAACCCAATTTTATAATCGCTGCTATAAGGGTTTCTCTTGCCCGTCATTCGCATATCTTCCATTCTGTGCAACACACATTTAGCAGGGCGTTTTAAAATAAAAGTAACTAATGCAGCTATGGTTCCATAAGTACTTGCTTGATCTTCTTTTCCACCAAAACCGCCACCCAAGCGAGTTACATCAACCTCAACATTATTCATACTTACACCTAAAACTCTTGCTACAGTTCTTTGTACGGCTGTTGGCCCTTGTGTTGAGGAGAATATTTTTACACTATTAAATTCTGTTGCGTAAGCATAAGCTCCTTGTGTTTCTAAATACAAATGTTCTTGCCCGTTTGTTTCTGTTGTGCCTTCAAAAACATATTTACAATTTTTAAATGTTTCAGAGCTATTACCTAAAACAAATTTTCTTGTTGGAGATAATAGTTTCCCTTTTGCATAAGCAACACGTGGATTGGTAATAATTTCTAAAGGTTCGTATTCTATTTTTATTTTATGCAACGCATCTTCTGCTGCATCTTCATTTTCTGCTGCTATTAATAAAATTGCTTGCCCGCAATAATGCACTTCACCATCTGCCAATAAAGGTTCATCGGGAATAATACCACCAATTTGATTTTCTCCCGGAATATCTTTTGCAGAAAATATTTTTATTATGCCTTCAGTTTGCTCTGCTTCAGTAAAATCTATGCTTTTAATTTTTGCGTGTGCAATTGTTGCAGAAAATATTTTTACATGCACAGTGCCTTCCATTACAGGCATATCATCAACGTAAATTGATTTGCCTTTAACATGATTAGGATATTCAGGTCCTATAAATATATTATGATGTGATTGTGTATGCACACTTTATTTATTTAATTAATAATAAAATTAATTTCTACGTTCAATTCTTTAAAATGAGCTAAGAATAATTGCCTTAATAAAAGCCTTTTATATTCTGTTGTTCCTCTTGCATCGGTAATTGGTGCAACTTCTTGCTGCATAACGGTTATAGCTTCTTGTAAAACAATTTCACTTATTTGTTTGTTTAATAAGAAACTACATGTATTACTTAAATATTTTGGATAAGGTGCAACACCACCTGCACTTAAATAAATTTGTTGAATAATATTGTTATTATCAACATTAATTAAACAAGCCGTATTTACACTTGCAATGTCTAAATGTGTTCGCTTACAAACCTTTTCAAAATTGAAAAATGTGGTTGATGATGGAATTGGAAAAATAATTTTCTCAATTATTTCATCTTCCGTTTTATCTAACTGTTTATAACCTTTATAAAAATCTTTTAATTTAATTTTTCTATTAGTATTAAAAATAATTGAAGCATCTAAAGCAATAAAAAAAGCCGTCATATCTCCAATAGGAGATGCATTAACAAAGTTGCCCGCCAATGTAGCCATATTGCGTATTGGGCTTGAAGAAACTAATTTTATATGCTTGTTTAAATTAGGAAAAATATTTTGTATAATGTTTGATTCGGAAAATTGTGCAACCGTTACAGAAGCTCCTAAAACAATTTCATTATTTATTTTTTCAATTGTTTTTAAAGAAGGATCATCATACAAATTTTGCACAATAGATTTTTTTATTAATTGATGTTTTTGAACATTCAAATCTGTTGCACCACCTAATTTAATTGCTTGTTTATTTTCGGTAAATTGTTGTATTAAAATTTTTCTTAATCTTTCTTCAATACCTAAAAAATAATTTGGTAAATATTTGTTTTCAATTAACCAATTTAATGTGTTGTGTGTAGGTCTTTTTTCAATTTGATTACTTAATATTTTAGCAGCTTTTTCTATAGATTTATAACCAGTACATCTGCAAATATTTCCATCAATACTTTTAATTGCATCAGTAAAATTTGTTTGTGTTTGGTTCATTACAAATCCGGTTAAACTCATTACAAAACCAATGGTACAAAAACCGCATTGTGTTCCGCTGCTATCAACCATTGCTTGTTGTACAGGAGTTAATTCTGTTTGGTTAATGCCTTCAACAGTTACAATATGTTTTGCTTGTGCATTAATTAATGGCATTAAGCAACTTGTTATGTTTCTATATACAAGTTTATTGTTTTCAAATGCACCAACTAAAATGGTACATGCACCACAATCGCCTTCTCTGCAACCAATTTTTGTTCCGGTTAATTTTTTATGATAACGAATAAAATCGAGAACGGTGCTGCCGGCAGGTTGCTCTGTTTTAATTGTTTGGTTATTTAAAATAAACTCAATCATTAATACTCAATTTTAATATTGCTTTCGCCCCATTTTTTAAATGCTTGTAAAGCTTCGTTACGCATTAATTGTTGTGTAAATAATTTTCTTTGATTAATGGGTTTAGCAATTTCTTCATAAATAAAATTATCGTCAAAGTCAATAGCAGCAGCATCTTGCTTAGTATTGGCATAATATAATTTATCGGGCCTTGCCCAATAAACTGCTCCTAAACACATGGGGCATGGCTCGCAACTTGTATATATTTCGCAACCAATTAATTGAAAACTTCCTAACACTTTGCATGCTTCGCGTATGGCAACTACTTCTGCATGTGCCGTAGGATCATTTAATGTTGTAACACTGTTTGTACCACGTGCAATTATTTTTCCATCTTTAACTACAACGGCACCAAATGGGCCACCTTTTCCTTGAGTAACATTTTCTACAGAAAGACGAATAGCTTCCTGCATAAACTGTGTTTTATCTTCATTCATATTTTTAAAATTATCAGCTACTTTACTGCAAAATGTGTAACAAAAAAGCAGTAAACTTCAAATATAGCAATTTTACTGTGTTATTTATGCAATATTTTTAGTAGTTATTTTCAACAACAATGACTTAAAAATTATTTATTGAATAGTTGAATTTACATTTTTAATAAATGAGTTTAGCAAAAAATAAATACACGAAAAATGTATAATAACATTGCAAAATATTTTAACAGTAAAGCAGTTTTATGAACCACAAACTTTTTTATACTATTTATATTATTGGAATTATTAGCACAATAGTTGGTGCTTTATTTAAAATAATGCATAAACCAGATGCAGATTTTTTTATAGAAGTAGGCTTGTTGCTTACAGCTATTTACACAGTAATTGCATTGTATGAAATCTTCAATTCAAAAAATATTTTGCAAAACGAAAAACTAATGTGGTTGGTAGGTTTCATTTTTGTAAATGCAATAACAGGGCTTATGTATTTTTTACAAGGAAGAAAAAGAATTTTAAGAAAATAATTATGGCAGAAGATTTACAAATTTTTGTTGGAACAAAAGAAGAACAATATCAAAATTTAATTCCACAAATTAAAGGTTTGTTAGAAGGCGAAACAGATTTAATTGCCAACTTAGCTAATGTTTGCGGTGCTTTAAAAGAACAGTTTAATTGGTTTTGGATTGGATTTTATTTGGTAAAAAAATCTATTGATAATTTACAGGATGAATTGGTTCTTGGTCCGTTTCAAGGTCCAGTGGCATGTACAAGAATTAAAAAAGGGAAAGGCGTTTGCGGAACAAGTTGGGCAAATGCAGAAACAATTATTGTTGATGATGTTGAAAAATTTTCGGGACATATTGCATGCAGCAGTTTATCTAAAAGTGAAATAGTTATTCCCATTATTAAAAACAATAATGTAATTGCAGTATTAGATGTAGATAGCAATGAATTAAGCACGTTTGATGAAACCGATAAAAAATATTTGCAACAAATAGTTGAATTAATTTACTTGAATTAACCTGCCTATTATACAAAGCTGAAATTTGAATTTCGTACATTTGCAACTTGTTTGTAATACAGTTATTTTAATTTAGTTTTTAAAATGAAACAATTTAATGTTCCAAATATTTACCGCAGTTCACTAATTAGTTCAATAAAAAATAAACGTAAGCAAGAAGATAAATTAAAAAAAGATTTTACACCAACACTTTTAGATTTTGGTAGTTTACAAATTTATTTGGCAAGGCATTTTGGTTTTTGTTACGGCGTAGAAAATGCAATTGAAATTGCTTTTAATACTATTGAAGAAAACAAAGGCAAACGTATTTTTTTGTTGAGCGAAATGATTCATAACCCACAAGTAAATAAAGATTTGTTAGAACGTGGCGTTCAATTTTTACAAGATACTTACGGCAAACAAATAATTCCTTTTGAAACAGTAACTAAAAATGATGTAGTTGTTATTCCCGCATTTGGCACTACGGTAGAAATTGAGCAAATGCTTGTTGCCAAAGGCATTCAGGTAGAAAAATATAATACAACTTGCCCTTTTGTAGAAAAAGTTTGGAACAGAAGTCAGCAAATTGCAGCCAAAGGTTATAGCGTTGTAGTGCATGGCAAACCAAAGCATGAAGAAACAAGAGCGACTTTTTCACGTGCATCTCAACACACACCAACTGTTGTGGTTAATGATATGCAAGAAGCAATTGAATTAGCAAAATATATTACAAAAGAAAAAAATACAGAAGAGTTTTATACAGAATTTAAAGGAAGATATTCTGAAGGTTTTGATATTACAAAAGATTTACAACGTTTTGGCGTAGTAAACCAAACAACACAATTAGCAACCGATACACAAGCTATTGCAGATTATTTAAAAAAAATTGTAAAAAATTTTTATCAATTAACTGATGAAAATATACATGAACGTTTTGCCGATACAAGAGATACTTTATGTTATGCAACTAATGATAACCAAACTGCTGTAACAGGTATGTTACAAACCGATGCAGATTTAGCAATAGTTGTAGGTGGTTATAATAGCAGCAACACTTCTCACTTAGTAGAACTTTGCGAAGCAAAATTGCCTACCTATTTTATAAACAATGCAGATAAAATTTTAAATAAATCTGAAATTATAAATTGTAATTGGCGTACAAAAGAAATAAATACCATCAACAATTTTATTCCTAAAAAAAATCCTGTAAAAATATTAATAACAAGTGGTGCAAGTTGCCCCGATGCAATGGTTGAAGCTGTAATAGGAAAACTGGTAAGTTTTTTTTCTTCGGATAAAAAATTAGATACAATAGAAAAATTATTTCAATAAAAAACTACTGTAATTGACGGTAGCGAAAGTAACGTGGCAATTTCTTTATTGTTTGAAAAGATTTCTCTACCGCTAAGGCGGCATCGAAATGGTGTAAATTTTTTTTATTCGCCATACAAAACAAAACCTGCCCATTTGGTAGGATCTTTATATTTTATTTTTAATGCAAGTTGTGCTTTTTTAAATGCTGTGTAATAACTATCACCTTTAAAAATATTACCATAAAATAATTGCATTAATTCTGCTGTTTCTGCATCAGGAACTTCCCATAAACTAATTAATAATTTTTTTACTCCCGCCATTTTAAAAGCTCGCTGCAAACCATATACACCCTCACTTCCGTTAATATCTCCTAATGCTGTTTGGCAGGCACTTAACACAACTAAATCTGTATTCAATAAATTCATATTGCTTATTTCTTGTGCTGTTACAATACCATCTTCTTTGCCTTCTAATAAAGTATCTTTTCCCCAATAATTGTTGGCACCACTTAAAACAATGCCACTACGCAATAATGGAAAATCTTTTGGGGCGTTTTTATCTTCTGCAAATAAATTATTAGTAGATAATTTTTCTTTTTTGGGCGGAAAATAAAAACCATGTGTTGCTATATGTAAAATATGTGGTGCATTGCTGCCGCTTAATTGTTTTAAGTTATCTTCTGTAGCTGTTGTATCTGTATAAGTTTGTACTTTCCAAGTTGTATTTTTTGTTTGATTATTTACAGTTTCTATTTCTGTTTTTGTTCCTTGTAAATAATTGAAACGAATATTTTTGTTATCTGTATTTGTAGCATTTCTATACATGGGTTGTATAGTAGCACTATTGGTATTATTGTTAGAAGCAACAATAGCATCATAATTTGCGGCACCTATTAATGCAATAGTTTTATTTGGTGTAGAACCACTTAATGGTGCAACTAATTCATTAATACTTAATAGTTGGTGAAGATTATATATATCTATTAAAGACTTACCATTGGCGGTATCTGTTAAAGCAGCAAAACTTACTTTGTGTAATAAACCCGAAGGTAAATTGTAAACCGTAGTTATATTGTTTAAATAAGGTAACAATGGCTTCCAAATTAAATTATACAAAGCAAAATCTGTTGTGATTGCTTTTGTATTAGCATTTTTTATAATAGAACTTCTTCCGCTAATACCATGATAGTTTTGTAATAAATTTTGTAATTGTTTTTCTGTAAATACAGTTATAAATGTTGGCGTAGTATCTGTTTTAGTAATAATAAATGCAGCATAAAAAACAGTATCCGTCCATTGCTTAGGTGCTTGATATTTAAAAGAAACCCATTGCACAACAGCTTCATTGTTGTTTAATTTGGGCGTAATTTCTTTAGCAGTATAACCTTTATTTTTTAGTACATTTTGTAATGCAGGTATGGCAGCAGTTAATTGCTTTTCAATATTTTGAACTTGTTCTTTTAAACTATCTGCATTTAAACCATATTGATGTTGTTTATTTTTTGTAAGCTGAATAGTTTTGGTATATAAAGTATTGGTGTGTTGCCAATTAGTTAACAATGTTTTTACGGTGATATCTGTAGAATGATTAGCATAAATATTCAACAATTGTTTGCCTTGTAAAAGCCACCCTTGTGTAGCTGTGGTACTTTGGTAAAAAAAGTTGGTTTGAGAATAGTGGTAATAGTGTAACATTGAAAGAAAAACTTGCCTATTGCTATTATTTTCATTTAAGTAAATTTCTTTTTCTGCCTCACTAAAATTTTTTAATAAAACTTGTTGGTTGTTATTTTCAGTTTGTATAGCAGTATGAATAATATTTTTCCACTTTGAATATTTATTAAAGAAGTAGTATAAACCAACCAAATTACTTAAGCTTGCAGCATAATCAGGATGCTCCATTCCCAATACTTTTTTGCGAATAGCTAATGCTTCTTTATATAAAGACTCTGCTGCTGCATAATTACCCGTAACATTATATAATAAAGCCAAGTTGTTTAAACTAATAGCATAATTAGCATGCTCTATTCCCAGTGCTTTTGTATAAAAAAATAGTGCTTTTTTATACAAAGGTTCTGCAGCCGTATAATTACCCATTGCATGATATAAGGAAGCTAAATTGTTTAAACTTACTGCATAATCAGGATGTTCTGTTCCCAATATTTTTTTACGAATGGCTAAAGCTTCTTTGTATAAAGGCTCTGCAGCTGTGTAATTACCCATAACCTTATACAATTCTGCTAAATTGTTTACAATAGTAGCATAGTCTGGATGTTCTGCTCCTAATTCTTTTTTACGAATGGTTAAAGCTTCTTTGTACAAAGGTTCTGCAGCTATATAATTGCCCATATCATAATACAATACCGCCAAATTATTTAAACTGGTAGCATAGTCTAGATGTTCTATTCCTAATACTTTTTTACGAATGGTTAAAGCTTCTTTGTACAAAGGTTCTGCAGCTGTGTAATTACCTAGATCATGATACAATAAAGCTAAATTGCTTAAAATAGTAGCATAATCTGGCTGCTCTGTTCCTAATACTTTTTCATAAATGGCTAAAGCTTCTTTATATAAAGGCTCTGCAGCGGTATAATTACTTAGGTCGTGATACAATAAAGCCATATTACTTAAACTTGCAGCATAATCTTGATGCTCTGTTCCTAATATTTTTTTACGAATGATTAGAGCTTCTTTGTATAAAGGTTCTGCAGCTGTATAATTGCCCATACCTTGATACAATAAACCTAAATTATTTAAACTTGTAGCATAATCAGGATGTTCTGTTCCTAATATTTTTTTACGAATAACTAATGATTCTTTTAATAAAGGTTCTGCTATGGTATAATTACCAATATCATGATACAATAAACCTAAATTATTTAAACTTGTAGCATAATCAGGATGTTCTCTTCCTAATACCTTTTTACGAATAGCTAACGCTTCTTTATATAAAGGTTCTGCTGCGGCATAATTACCTATATCATAATACAATTCAGCTAAATTATTTAAGCTTGTGGCATAATTAGGATGTTCTCTTCCCAATATTTTTTTACCAATAGTTAAAATTTCTTTAGACAAAAGCTCAGCATCGTTATAATAATCCATGTAATTATATAGAAAAATGAGATTATATAAACTCATTATGTATATTCTATGTTCTTTCCCAACCACTTTTTTTGAATAGTTTACTGCATATTTAGCATTTAATAAAGCGGAGTCTATTTTATCGTTTTTATAATATTGTATAGTTGCTGCATTCAGATTTTCGCATTGCAAAGAGTCCTCTTTATTTATTACTTTTTGTGCATTAATTTTTTGCAAAAACACCGTACTAAAAAACAATAAAATAATAATGTGCTTTGCTTTTTTCATGTAACTATTTAATACGGAAAATTAAGTATTTATTTTTATGAAAGAAGATGCAGTATGGTTATGCATTTGCAGTTAAAGCAAGGTTAAAGATATTGTTTGCAATTATTCTATTGTTACGTGGAGATAGATAACAAGGCTAAGAAAAAAATACTCGTTGTCATTGCAAGTTGCGAAAGCAATGTGGTAATCTCTTTATTGTTTGAAAAAATTTCTCTACCGTTAAAGCGGTATCGAAATGACGGGAAAAAGTTAGAAATAGCAAAAATAAAAAATCCCGTTATTGGTTAAATAACGGGAACCTTCTTATAAGAAGTAATATATTAAGTAACAAGTACTTAGCAATTACTTTTTAGTTGCAGGAGAATCAACTTTAGCTTTAGGAGAATCTACAGCAGCTTTAGGAGAATCTACAGTTGCTTTAGGAGAATCTACAGTTGTTTTAGGAGAATCTGTTGCAGCAGGTTTTTGTTCGCCACTGTTGCAAGCTACAAAACCAGCAATTGCTAATAATGCTAATACTTTTTTCATTGTACTTGTTTTTTGTTTTTTTAAATTGCCCGCAAAGATAGGCGGATAGTTTATTTATACAAATTTTAACGTATTTTTTTACTAATTATTTTTTTCGGAAGAAAATTCTTATAGGTACTCCGGTAAAATTAAACTGTGTTCTTAACTGGTTTTCAAGGTAATTTTTATACGGAGTTTTAATATCATCCGGAAAATTGGTAAAAAACGCAAATGATGGAACAGGTGTTGGTAGTTGGGTAATAAACTTAATTTTTACGGTATGCCCTCTTACTACAGGAGCATGGTATGCCTGAACCGCTTTTAACATTACCTCATTTAATTTAGAAGTACTTACTTTTTTGCTTTTGTTATCGTACACTTCTAATGCTATTTCTATTACTTTAAAAATTCTTGTTTTTTCTTTGGCAGAAATAAATAAAACCGGCACATCTGTAAACGGAGCAATTTTCTTTTTTAATACTGTTTCATAATCTCTGGCAGTATTGGTGGCTTTTTCCATTACATCCCATTTATTTACCAATACAACAATGCCTTTTCCTTTACGAGCTGCCAGACTAAAAATACTAACGTCTTGTGCGGTAATACCTTTAGCAGCATCTAAAACCAACAAACAAACATCGGCTTCATCCATTGCTCTTATGGCACGTATAACAGAATAAAATTCTAAATCATCTTTTTCTTTTTCTTTTTTTCTTAAACCTGCAGTATCTATTAAAACAAATTCTTTTTGAAAAAGATTGTAATGGGTATGAATAGTATCTCTTGTAGTTCCAGCAATATCGCTTACAATTGTTCTTTCTTTTCCAATTAATGCATTTAGTAAAGATGATTTTCCAACATTTGGCTGGCCAATAATTGCAAACTTTGGTAGTTTATTTTCATCTTCAATAATTGCTAAATCTTCTTCAGTAATATTTTCGGCAATAGCATCTAACAATTCTCCAGTACCACTTCCGCTAATGCTGCTAACAGGATAAATAGTTTCAAAACCTAAAGCATAAAATTCGGTTGCTTCTAATTGCCTTTCACCATTATCAACTTTATTTACAACTAAGTAAACAGGTTTAGAACTTCTTCTTAATAAATCGGCCATGCTTTCATCTAAATCTGTAATGCCTGTTGCAACATCAACCATAAAAACTAATGCATTGGCTTCATCAATAGCAATTTTTACTTGCTTACGAATTTCTGTTTCAAAAATATCATCGCTTTGTGGTACAAAACCGCCAGTATCAATAATATTAAATGTTTTTCCGTTCCAATCTGCAACGCCGTATTGCCTATCTCTGGTAACGCCGCTAATATCATCTACAATGGCTTTGCGTTGCTCTAACATACGGTTAAAGAAAGTGCTTTTGCCAACATTTGGTCGTCCTACTATTGCTATTGTATAACCCATAATTTTTATTTTGAATGATAAATTTTAAATGTTGAATTGATGAGTTGCAATTGTTTGATTATAACTTGTTATTCAACATTCAAAATGATTAATAACCATATTCTTTTAACTGTAATTCATTATCTCGCCATTTTGGTTTAACTTTTACAAACAGTTCTAAAAATACTTTTCGATCAATAAATTGTTCAATATCTTTTCTTGCCAAAGTACCAATTTGTTTAATCATTTTTCCTTTTTCGCCAATTATAATTGCTTTTTGTGTTTCGCGTTGTACCACAATATCTGCTTGAATTTTAACTAATGTTTCTTTTTCTTTAAACTCATTTATCATTACGGCAACGTGGTAAGGAATTTCATCTTCAAATAACTCATATACTTTTTCTCTAATTAATTCGCTTACAAAAAACTTGGTAGGCAAATCACTTAAATCATCTTCATTATAAAAAGGTAATCCTTCGGGCAGTAATTCAATAACAGCATTTAATAATTTTTGTAAATGATGTTTGTGTAGTGCCGATACTTTTATTATTTTTTTATAATATATTTTATCTGCAAAAAAACTTTCGGCTAAAGCAATTTTACCGTTTTGTGCTTGATCAATTTTGTTAAGTACTAAAATGGTGGGCACTTTTAATTTAAGTGATTGAAATAGAGCATCACATTCATTCAAATCATCATTCACATCAATAATTAATAAAGCAATATCTGCATCTTCTAAAGCATTTTTTACTGCATCCATCATTTTTTCGTGCAGTTTATATTTTGCTTCAATAATGCCGGGTGTATCTGAAAAAACAATTTGATACTCGTTGGGTTTATTTAAAAAACCTTTTATTCTATGCCTTGTAGTTTGCACTTTGTGCGATACAATTGCTAATTTCTCGCCAAGCAAAGCATTTAATAAAGTACTTTTTCCTGCATTGGGTTTACCAAATATGTTTACAAAACCTGATTTCATTTGCTGCAAATCTACATAATAAAAAAAGGCTAACTCATTTTATTGAATCAACCTCTTATTTAGTTGCGAGGAGAAGGATCGAACTTCTGTCCGCCTTAGGCGGATATGAGCCTACTGCAATTTTATCAAAAGCGAATTGTGAATCCACTTTCGTCCTTTTCCTGATTTTAATTCTTTTTCTTTTTTAAGAGCTTCTTGTTTAGTTGCAAATTCTTCAATATAAATTATTTGCCAAGGTCTAAATTTAATAGTCCATCCTTTTGTTGCTAATTCATTATGACTTAGCAACCTCTGTTCAATATTACTTGTATAACCAATGTAAAATTTTTTTATACTTAACAGAATATAGAATATACACTTTATACATAAAGTTAAAGCCTCTAAAAGAGGCTTTATTTAGTTGCGAGGAGAAGGATCGAACTTCTGACCTTCGGGTTATGAGCCCGACGAGCTACCGCTGCTCTACCTCGCGATGTAATGGGCGGCAAATGTAGCTTGCAGAAACTTATCTCCCAAAATTATTTTAATTATTTAGAATCTTTTTTTATTGATGATGCACCACTTGCTTCAAAATTTTTAACTACTGCATCTCCTTTGTATTTAATGCTTGATGCACCACTTGCTTGAACTTTAGTAAACTCTTTGGTTACATTTACACGAATGCTGCTTGCACCACTTGCTTCTGCATTGCAAGAGCCTGCAATTAAATCGTAAGCTTTTAAACTACTTGCACCATTGGCATCAATATTTAATGTAGTAGTTGTTCCGTTTAATGTTGCACTGCTTGCTCCACTTATATTAAGAGACAATGTTGCAGTTTCTATTTGCCCTTTTAAACTGCTTGCACCACTTAATTGTAATTTTAAATCTGTTGCTTTTATTTTATCAGCAATAATTACTCTGCTTGCACCACTTGCTTTTATTTTATTAATATCTGTAACGGTTACATAAGCTTTAATTCTTTTATCTCCCCAACTCCATTTATTCCACATACCATTATCAACATAAATACTTAAAACGCCATTTTTAACTACGGTTTTTATTTTATCAATATTTTCATTTCCATCAACACTAACGGCAACGCCGGTTTCTTTGCCTTGCGATACATATAATGATACAGCATTTGATACTTCAATACTATTAAAGTTTTCTACTTTTCTTGGTTGGGCATTGGCATCGTACACAACATTTTTTGTGTCTTGTGCAAAAACAAAGGTTGATAATAGGGCAGTACTTATTAAGAAAATCAATTTTTTCATAATACTTTTTTTTATGTGAAACGAAGCAACTAAAAAAATGTTACAATTAAATAAAAAGAGTATTTACATTTGTGACGAAAATTAATTCCTCGGGGTGCTTTTTGCAAAAAAAGGCTGAGAAAATACCCGTAGAACCTGAACAGGGTAATTCCTGCGAAGGGAAGGTGTACAGTGTTTGTATTTCTTTCTCCAAAGCGTTTCCCTGTTCCCATTTATTAACTTTTTAAATAAAAAAAAATGAAAAAGTTTTTGGGAACACTAATGTTGGCATTTATTTCAGTAATGCTGTTTAGTCAATCTTCAAAAAAAACAATTACTTTAAAAGTAATTGATGCTACTTCAAAAAATGTAGTTTCATCTGCAACAGTAAATTTCAACAATCAATTTTTTATGGCAGATGAAAATGGAAGTTTAACCATTAACAAACCGCCACATGGTAACTATGTAATTAAAACAAGCTGTATTGGTTTTGAAGATAAGCTTCAAACCATTGATATAAATGCAACTACTTCAATCATTACTATTCAACTAAAAAGTATTGCATTGTTTTTACAACCCTTAGAAGTAAAAGCATTGCGTGCTACCAATAAAGCTCCTTTTGCAAAAACTAATTTTAGCAAAACAGAAATTGAAAAAAATAATATTGGGCAAGATTTACCTTTTATATTAAATCAAACTCCTTCTGTTTATGTTAGTTCAGATGCAGGTAATGGTGTAGGTTATACGTACATGCACATTAGAGGAATTGATGCAAGTAGAATAAATGTTACACTTAATGGTATTCCGTATAACGATGCTGAAAGTCAAGCAACTTATTTTGTTGATTTACCCGATTTTTCTTCTTCATTAAATTCAATACAAATTCAAAGAGGGGTGGGTACTTCATCAAACGGTGCAGGTGCATTTGGTGCAAGTATTAATTTAAGTACGAATGAATTTAATGAAAAACCTTATGCCGAATTAAATAATAGTTACGGTTCTTTTAATACTTGGAAGAATACCGTAAAAGCTGGTACAGGCTTAATTAACGGGCATTTTACTGTAGATGCACGTTTAAGCAAAATTGTTAGTGCAGGTTATATTGATAGAGCATCGAGCGATTTACGTTCGGTAGCTTTAAGTGCTGCATATATTAATAAAAATTCATCTATAATATTTAATGTTTTCACCGGAAAAGAAAAAACGTATCAGGCATGGTATGGTGTACCCGATTATTTATTAGCAACCGATAGAACTTATAACCCTGCAGGTACAGAAAAAACTGGAACACCTTATAATAATCAAACAGATAATTATCAGCAAGATCACTATCAACTTTTTTATAATGTTGCTTTAAATAAAAAATGGAGTTTTAATACGGCTGCGTTTTTAACTTACGGAAGAGGTTATTATGAAGAATATAAAGCTACTCAAAAATATTCTAAATACGGTTTACCAAATGTTGTTGTAGGAAGTACAACTTTTACAACTACCGATTTAATTAGAGACCGTTGGTTGAATAATTATTTTTATGGAGAAATTTTTTCGTTGCAATATAAAAATGTAAATGATGAATTAACTTTTGGCGGCGGCTGGAATACCTACGATGGCCAACATTACGGCAATATTATTTGGGCAAAAAATGGAGGAATTAGTAATAACAATTATCAATATTATAATTACCCTGCTTTAAAAACAGATCAAAATATTTATGCAAAATGGCAACACAATTTAAATGCACATTGGCTAACTTATGCCGATCTTCAATACAGGCATGTGTATTATAATATGAATGGTTTTGAAGGTAACAGCACATTAAATATTACTCGCAATTTTAATTTTATCAATCCAAAAGCAGGCATAACTTATACCAACAATGGTTTGCAAGCTTATTTTAGTTATGCATTAGCAGGCAAAGAACCTAATAGAGATGATTTTCAGGCAAGCCTTGCAAGCCAACCACAAGCAGAATATTTACATGATTTTGAATTAGGTTTTGAAAAGAAAAATACTGCTTACAGTTTTAGTGCTAATGTTTATTATATGCTGTATAAAAACCAATTAGTTTTAACCGGGCAAATTAATGATGTTGGTTCTTACACCAGAACAAATGTGCCCAACAGTTATAGGTTAGGTATAGAATTACAAGGCAATTATATTTTTAGTAAATGGTTAAACGCCAATGCCAATCTTACTTTAAGCCAAAACAAAATAAAATCTTATACAGAATATATTGATAATTATGATAATGGATTACAAAATGCAGTGCAACATAATAATACAGATATTTCATTCTCTCCAAACACAATAAGTGGAATTACTGTAAACATTCTTCCTGCAAAAAACATAATGGTTTCTTTAATAGGAAAATATGTTAGCAAACAATATATGGATAACGCACAACTTACTGCAAGAAGTTTAAATTCTTTCTATAATCAAAATATACGATTGTCTTATTCCATTCAACCAAAATTTATAAAAGAAATAAACTTATCTGCACAGGTTATTAATTTGTTTAATAAAATGTACCAGCCAAACGGTTATACATACAGTTATATTTCGGCAAATGTTTTAACTACCCAAAACAACTATTTTCCAATGGCGGGAACAAATTATATGTTTACAGCCAACATAAAATTGTAAAAAATATTTACCTAAATATTAATTTTAAAATAACCGCATAGTTTTTCACAAAAAAAGAATAACCTTTTTTTTAGTTAGCATACAGCATCCGATATTTGCAGTACGAACAAATGTTAGTATGGAAATATCATTCAACAACACAGCCAATGCTTTTGCATATAAATCTGATAAAGAATTAAAACAAGCAAAATTTTTATTCTCAACAATGGGCTACCCAATGTTTGTGCCAATAGGTATAAGGCTAACGCCATTGCTTGTAAAAGGTAAACTTCCGTTTGTAAATAAAATTGTTCGTAACACTATTTTTAAACAATTTGTAGGAGGAGAATCTTTAGAAAATACACACGAAGTAACCGCTACGCTTGATAAATACGATGTTCAGGTAATTTTAGATTATGGTGTTGAAGGAAAAGAAGGCGAAGCAAATTTTGAAAAAGCAACCCAAACATTTATTGATGTTGTAAACTATGCAGCAACCCAAAAAAACATTCCGTTTATGAGTATTAAAGTAACCGGTTTGGCAAGATTTGGTTTATTGCAAACATTAAATGAAGCTCCGCGTTTACGTAGTGGTATTCATGATCATGAAAATGAAATGAATGAATGGGAAAAAGTAAAAAACAGATTATACAGAATTTGCGAAGTAGCATCTCAAAAAAATGTAGGTGTATTAATAGATGCAGAAGAAAGTTGGATTCAAGACCCGGTTGATAGATTAACCATGGAATTAATGCAAGTATTTAATAAACAAAAAGCTGTTATATACAATACCATTCAACTTTACAGGCACGATAGATTAGATTTTTTTAAACTATCTCATCGCATAGCAAAAGAGCAAGGTTTTATTTTAGGAATGAAATTAGTACGCGGTGCTTATATGGAAAAAGAAAGAGCAAGAGCTGTTCAACATGGTTATCCATCACCCATACAACCCGATAAAGAAAGTACAGACAAAGACTTTGATGCTGCCGTAACTTTTGCCATTGATAATATTAATACTATTGCAGTAATTGTAGCATCGCATAACGAAGAAAGTAATTTATTAACTACACAGTTAATGGAACAAAAAAATATTCCGCATAATCATCCGCATGTTCATTTCTCACAATTATATGGTATGAGTGATAATATTACTTTTAATTTGGCAAAAGAAGGTTTTAGTGTAAGTAAGTATTTGCCTTTTGGGCCTATTAAAGATGTAATTCCGTATTTAATGCGTAGAGCCCAAGAAAACAGCAGCATTAGCGGGCAAACCAGCCGAGAGTTAAGTTTAATTAAAAAAGAGTTACATAGAAGAAAAAAATAATTTAAGTAGAACGGTTTGCACATTCTGATTCAATAGCCATAGCTACTTTTTCAAACTCGGTAGCTTTATCAAAATAATAATCTACGCCGTTTTGCATACATATTAATTTGCGTTGTTCGGTTGCAAAATTGGTAACTACAATAAGTTTTACTTTGGGTAAGTTTAATTTTATTTTTTGTAAAATTTCAACACCAATTTTATCGGGCATACTAATATCAATTACAATAATATCGGGTTGTTTTAAATGAATGGTAGAAAATAAATTACTAAGGTTGTTGGCAGTATATATTTTTTGTATACAGCCAAATTCTGAAAGCAGTTCTTGCATTTTTTGCAAAACAATATCAGAACTATCCATCAATAGTATATTCATGCAGCAAGTTTTAGAAATAAAAGCAATTATAAAAAAACCTTCTTTTGCAAGAAGGTTTTTATTCTCAATATTGTAGTTGTTGCTACAATAATGCCTGCCATTTTGCAGGTTTCATGGATATGGGACCTCGTTGTTGGTTTACGAGGATATTGGAGTTTAAAATTTGAAATTTCTACTTCACAAAAATTAATTACAACATGTTGTAAAAATAAGTTGCAACCTTATAAATACGAATAGCAAGCTACCACAAAAGTTTGTAGCTAATTTGTAATTATAATGTAGTGGTTATTACTACATTGTTCAATTATTTAAACAAGATTATTTGTTACGGCGTAGCGTGTTAGCTCGGCATTGGTTTTCATTTTCATTTTTTCTAAAATACGAAAACGATAAGTGCTTATTGTATTAATACTTAATGTAAGAATGCCGGCAATTTCTGAAATTGTTTTTCCTGAAGCTATAAGTTTTAAAATTTCAAACTCTCGGTTTGAAAGTGCTTGGTGTGCTGCTTGCTCTCCTTCATCGGTATGGTAATCAACTAAAATTTCTGCTATTTCGGGTGTTATGTATTTATGGCCGGCAAGTATATGTGTAACAACTTTTACTAATTCTTCAGGGGCACTTTCTTTGGTTAAATAGCCTGCTGCACCTGCTTTTAAAGCTCTTACTGCATATTGTTCGGGGGCATGTACACTTAAAATAAGTATGGGTGTTTTGGGGCTAATGGTTTTCATTTCTTTTAATATTTCTAAACCAGATTTGTTGGGCATAGAAATATCTGAAATAATAATATCCCATTTTTTTTGAACAGCTTTTTTTATTATTTCAACACCATCATTGGCTTCTTCAATATTGGCATTAGGAAAAGCATCAACTAATATTGCTATCATTCCTTTACGCAAAATACTGTGGTCATCTCCAATAAGTATGTTCATATAATATTAATTAAACAGGTATTTCAACATAAGTTTTTGTGCCTTTACCCGGTTGGCTTTTTATAGAATAGTTGCCACCTATTGCCAAAGCTCTTTCTCGCATACCTATAATTCCTAACGTTTTTAATTGTGGGTTTATTATAAAACCTTTGCCGTTATCTTCAATTTGTAAAATTAGTTTTTCTTTTTTCTTTTTTATTAAAACATTTACATTGTTTGCATTTGAGTGCCTTAAAATGTTTGTAAATGTTTCTTGAAATATTCTAAATAAACTCGATTTTTTTTCAATACTTAGCAATTCGGTTTTGTACTTGTTTGAAAAATTACATATTATTTTTGTTCTTTTTGAAAATTCTTTACATTCCCATTCTATTGCGGCAGCTAAACCTACATCGTCTATAATACTTGGGCGTAATTCTGTTGATATTCTGCGTACTGTTTTTACAATACGGTCGGTAAGTTGCATGGTTTCATTTAACTCGGTTGCCATTTGTGGCATTTCTTTTTCTATTTTTCTTTTTATAATGCTTATGTCAAATTTTAAACCTGTTATTAATTGCCCAAATTCATCATGTATTTCTTGAGCAATAAATTTTCTTTCTTCTTCTCTTACTTTTTGAAGATGGTTGGTTAGTTCTCTTAGTTGTTGGTAAGATTCTGAAAGTTGTTTGCCTGCTTCTTTTAGTTCGGTAACATCAACCAATATAATGTAAACAGTATTTTTTACAATGTTGAATAAGTAATTGAAGGTTTTAAATTTTTCGTTTTTGCATAATGCTGCCGATTCTATATATGGTTGCTTTTTTAATTTGCCTTCTTTATATTTTTTAATTGTTAGTAACCAATGCGTATAAAATTTATTTCTAATTATAGGGTTGGGTTGCGTTAAATTATACCAATGGTTTAATGTAGGAATATCTTTTAAAGTATAACCGGTTGCTTTGGTAAAATGTTTATTGAAGAAAATAATATTTCCGTCAAAATCATGGCTACCAATGGCTATGGGCATATTTTCTGCCAATGTTCTAAAACGTTGTTCGCTTTCTTTTAAAAGATTTTCGGCTTCTTTTTGTTGTGTAATATCTTTAAAAATACTATATACCAAATTGTTGTTTACGGTAAATGAAATTTCAAATAGTTTTATGCTTCCGTCTTTACATTTAATGGGCCTTTCAAAAAAAGCAGGTTTATTATTTTTTTTATTTATTCTTTCGTTTACGGCTTTTTGCCATAATAAATTATTGGCTTGTTTTATTTCTTCGTTTTCGTAAGCAATTATTCCGTACCATTCTTCTAATTTTTTTATTTCGTGCAGTTGGTAGCCTAATGTTTTGGTAAATGGTTCGTTTACAAAAACATAATCTAATGTATTAATATCGTAACAACCAACGGGTAATGCAATATTGTGTATAAGATTTTTAAATAGGTGTTCACTTCCTTTTAAAAGATTTTCCATTTCTTTTTGTTTGGTAATATCTTTAAATACACCATATACAATATTCTTGTTTACGGTTATGGTAACTTCAAACAATTTTACAGCACCGTTTTTGCATTTAATGGGTCTTTCAAACTGAGAAATTTGTGCAGTTTTTCCTTTCTTTCTTTCATCAACTGCTTTTTGCCAAAGTAAGCTTTCTTTATGTTTTATTGTTTTATCTTCATAAAATAAAATGCCATACCAATCTTTAAATTCTTGTATTTCATTTAACTGATAACCTATGGTTTGTGTAAATGGTTTATTTATAAAAACAAGTTGCATTGTGTTAGAATCATAACAAGCAACGGGTAAGGCAATATTATTAACAAGGGCTTTAAATAAACGTTCATTCTCTTTAAGTTTTGCTTCGGCTTTTTGTTGTTCGGTTATATCTTCAACAATACCAAACATTTGGTTGCCTAATATTTTAAATGCAATTCGTAT
Organism: Bacteroidota bacterium; assembly: GCA_018267725.1. Lineage (GTDB taxonomy): Bacteria > Bacteroidota > Bacteroidia > Chitinophagales > Chitinophagaceae > CW01. The sequence continues at coordinate 17,134 of JAFDXY010000009.1, read as the reverse complement.
GTCTTTTAATTCACCCGATTTTGCATACCATTGTCTGTATAAAAAAGGTAAAGTTGCGTTAGGATTTTTTTTGCTTTTGGCTAATGATGCATAAAATTCTTTATCGTGTTTATCTTCTCCGTCAGAACCTTCAAACTTAAATTTTGAAAACCATTTTTTGTAATCTTTTATTTCATTAATAGTGTAGCCGTATGTTTCGGTAAATTTTTTGTTTAGAAATATTAAATTAAAATCTAATGAACTAATGCCAAACGGTACGGGAATATTGTCTAAAAACTCTTTGTATAATTTTATTTTAACAGCTTCTTGGTTTTGCTGTATGTTTTGTTTAAGAAGATGAATATTGTTTACCGATACAATTTTATTATTGCCTTGCTTGGTAAATTTTATACTAAACCATTCATATTGTGTTGAAGAAATTTTTAATAAAAACTCTTGAGGTTTTAATAAAGCATGTTTTGATTGAACAACAGTATTAAATACTGGTAATTGTTTTTTATTTAGTAGTGAGGTAAATTTTTTATTGTGTAAACCGGTTGAAAATATTTTTGAAAAACAATTAGCTTCAGGCCATATATCTGTAATTACCAACTTATTATTAAGTTGAAATACTATTGTGTTAGAATACTGGCTTAGTTTTTTTAGCATAGCAGAAATTGGTAAAGTGAAAATAATTAATTTCTGCTTAAATTTCAAATGCTTACTTATTGGTTGCTACATTTAGTCTGTATAATTCTTTTAAACCTGTAATATAAATTTTGTATTCGTTTGCATTTAATGTAGTGCAAGTAAGCCAAGTTGGTTTGGTGCTTTCATCTGCAAACGAATCTGTAATTTCTCCTAAAGTTGTGGTGGTAACATTATTTTTTGTGTAATTAAAACTTACCACTTTAAAGTGCACGGCTTGCAAATACATGTGTATTACACAAATTTGTTTGTTAGGTGTAATGGTAATTCCAAAAATTCTTTGCCCGCCGCCTAATGTTTTTTGCCAAACCATTTTTCCTGTTTTAACATCAAATAAATAAACAACATCGTTATAAAAACCTGCTAAAGTATCTTTATTATATAACACAATATTACCGGGGTCTGCAAAAGGAAGATTGATAGTTTTTGTTAATGAGTTTGTGTTTGGATTGTATTCAAAAATTACGGCATTGCCATTGTTTGCAGCAGCTGCAACATACACGGCATTGCTATCGTTATTTAAACACATGCCTGCAAATTGATAGTTTGAAAATATTTGCGGAGAGAAATTTTTTACGCTTCCATTATTATATGTTCCTAAACTTAATGCACGACCAGATGATGCTGTAATTCTATCATTATCTCCACCAGAAATAATAATATTATTTTTTGTTTGTGCAATAGCAGAAATATACATAGGCCCGTAAACACCTGCTGCATCTGCATTTTGTTGCCTTGCTAATAATGAAGGATTACTTGCATTGGTATTTAATGTTCCGTTGGCAACTGCATCTGCATTTAAATTCCAAGAGTTGTATGGCTGATATTCAAATAAATTTCCTTTAGGATATCCGCCAATTAAAATTGTATTGTTGTTTGATGCTGCAATACTTTTTACACCATAACCTATACTTCCTAAAACATTCCATTTAACAGCATCGTTATACTTTGCAATTTGTGTAAGATTGTTTGAACAAGTATAAAGTGTATTGTTTACAAATGTACTTGCACCGGTTGCCGCAATATTTGTAGAAATACCATTTAATGTAATGGTTGAAAATGTAGAACCAGATAAAGTGTATGTTAATTGATTACTTGTATTATTATATTTTATTTGTAATTGATTAATTGTTTCTAAAGCATAAGGTGTGTATAATATTTGATTGGTTTGCGGTGTATTATTTGTCCCTAAAGCTGTTGCTACACCATTGTTTAATTGATAGTGCATAGATTGCATGGTTGCATAAGGATCATCAACATTAGTTACCAATTCAATTCTGCTATTGGTATTGTTGGCAGATAATAAAGTTTTTATTGCTGAATTATTTTTAGGAATAGCATATAAATACCAACTGTTTTCTCCGCAGGCTGCATAAGTATAATTTGCATCTCCACTTATATAACTTACATAGCGAGATGTGTTGTTTAAAGTTTTTGTATCAACATCAAAATTTTTATAATTGTATCTAAAAGTCATTACTTCTCCGGCACCACCAAATGAGCCACCATACAGCATTCCATCACTTCCTACATTAATAGAATAAATGTCTAAATATTTTCCGTTTAAGTAAAATGGTTTCCCTAAATCAAATGCTTGTTGTGTGTTAGGATTGTATTGAATTACATGACCACCACCTTCATAACTTCCTTCTGTAACTACATATAAATTTTTATCGTTTCCAAAAACATATCTTACTATTCTTCCAACAGAGTTTGTTACAACAGTATTATTTGTTGGGTTTTGAATAGAAATAAATTTATAATTACCATTATCTAAGTTTACGCTAACAAATCTGAATGCTTGTAGCGGAGTTGAATTAGTGCTTACACCATTATCAATCATAATTAATTCATAACCGGTTGTTGTGTTGGGATGAAATGTAACCAACGCCGCAAAATTTGGATTAGCAGGATTAATGTTTAGCATAACATTACTGCTTTTAAAAGGAGAACCTAAACTTTCAATAGTGGGAATAGTATATGTTTCTGTAACATTAACTTTTTTAAGCATTTCATTTTCAGTTAATACTTCAACTTTTTTTGAACAAGACGTTAAGAAAAATAATAATGTATAAAGTGAAATCACAAAATAGTTTTTCATAAAAATAAACTTTAAGTAGTGATGATGTGTTTTATTGGATTTGGATATTTTTTTAATCTGCTACTGCAACGCTTGATTTAGCATTGTTTAAAGCTGCAGTGTTATTATTTGTGGCTAAATATTTTGCATATACAAACATTTGGGGTTGGTCTGTTTTGTGTAATGGCTCAATAGATAAATGGTAGTTTTTCCACCAAGGGCCTGCAGCCCAATAACAACCACCTACATTGTTGGCGTAAAGAAATTCTAAAAAATTTTCTAAAACAGTTAGCCATCTTTTATCGTTTTTAGGCACACCAAACTCACCTACAAACGGAGTTTTATTATTTGCTTTACACCAGTTGATGAATGGTTTTATTCTTTGTACTCCTGTGTGTTCATTAGCTCCGCTTTGTTCGTAACTTTTTACGTAATGGCCAGATCTATCTTCATCAAAATAACAATGTGCATTAAACATCATATTATTGGCAGGATCTTTTAAATGTTTTAAATCATCATTATATAATGCCCAAGTTTCGGGACCCGAATAATTATCTCCATCAACTAAAATGGTTGTTTTGTTATCTGCTTCTCTTATGCCATTAATTGCAAATTGTGCTGCATTAAACCATTTGTATCCGCCCATATCGTGTGGTTCACTCATTATACTGTAAGCAAAAATGTTTTTCTTGTGTTTCATTACTAAAGCAATTTTTTTCCAAACATCTTTGTAATGTGCAAGTGTAACTTGTGGGCTTCCAATTATATAATCAACTCCGTTAATGCTGTATCTGGCAAAATTTTGCATTACTAATGTTACCATTACTCCGTATCTCTCACAATCATCAACAAACTTTGTAATTAATGATAGTTCTCTTGCATCTAATGCTCCGCCCAATTGTCTTTGTAATCTTTCCCATTTAAAAGGAAGTTGAATAGTTTTAGCACCTTTAGCAGCAAAGTAGGCTACTTCAGATGTAGTAGGATAGGTATAATGTGTGCCTAATATGCCCGGTAAATTTTTTTCTCCAAATTCGGCTCCACATAAGGTTATACCATAAGCAGGTAATGTGTTTTTTTGTGCAATTGAAAAACATGTAATAATGCATGCTGCAATTAGAATGATGGATTTTTTTAACATAGGAGTGAATTTTATATATTATAAAAAATTATAATATGTTTGAACGTACTTTTTCTGTTCCCAATTTTTTGGGTTAGAAATACCCAAACAGTTTTATTAGCTTTTTAAGGCAGAAAAACCGGTTGTGTTAAAGAAAACTTACCTGTTGAAAAAGCTGGGGCGGTTAATAAAAAACAAAAAGGCAACGGTGCTGTAAAAGCAAAAGCAGCTTGCAACCTTAAAAGGCTGATGCAAGCTGCTAAAGTGGTTTGGTAATTCATAAGACATGTTTTTTAAAAACTCCCGGATTTTGAACCGGATAAGGAATTGGATTTTTGTAATTTCTCGCTGCCGAAGCATTGATAAATTGACAACACAAATATCATAACTATATTTTTATATAGCTATAGAGCTTAATATGATAATTATGAAATTTTTTGAGGATAGTGAGTAGCTGCTATACTACAAGTGTGTAGAACTTTTCGCAAAAAAATAATTATTCACATTTTTATTTTTTTGAAACTAAATTTTAAGAATGAGGCATTTATCAATCAAAAAAGCCTATTACGCACAGATAATAGGCTTTTTTAATAGTATTTTAAAAGTTTAAATTATATTATGTAGTAGTAAGCATTACAACAAACTTTATGCAATTCCTTTTTCAAGAGAGTATTTTATAATATCTATTGTAGAATGTAAATTTAATTTTTCTAAAATTCTTGCACGGTAGGTGCTTATTGTATTAACACTAAGTGATAAACATTCTGCTACTTCTGATACTGTTTTGCCTTGTGCTATTAATTTTAATACTTCAAATTCTCTGTCAGATAAAGATTCATATTCTTTACCTTTTACATCGCCGGAATAAGCATCTGCCAATAATGTAGCTACTTCGGGCGTTATATATTTTTTTCCGTTTATTAATGCTTCTACTGCATTTACTAATTCTGAGAATGAACTTTCTTTATTTAAATAACCACTTGCTCCGGATTTAATGGTTCTTACTGCAAATTGTTCAATAGGGTATGTACTTAAAACTAATAAAGGTGTTTTGGGTGCAATTTCTTTTACTTGTTTAACTACATCAATACCGGATTGCCCCGGCATAGATAGATCTGTTATTACAACATCAAAACTATCTTTTAATAGTTGTTTAATTAATTCTGCAGCATCGGGTACTTCGGTAATTTCTGCCAAATTGTATTTTTCTTTTAAAATATTTATTAGCCCTCTTCTCACAATAAAGTGATCATCGGCAATTATAATTTTCATTATTATTAATTTTTATATAGGTATTTCTAAAGTAATTTCTGTGCCTGAATTTTTAACACTATTAATGTTAATGGTTCCATTCATTAACTTCATTCTTTCCTTCATGCCAAGTAAACCAAATGTGTTTGTTTGTGCTTTTATATCAAACCCTTTTCCGTTATCGTTTAAAAATACAAAAAGTTTGTTTTTGTAAGTTGTTACATCGCAAGCAACTTTACTGGCATTGGCATGTTTTACAATATTGGTTAAAGATTCTTGTATTAATCTAAAAATATGTGTACTGTTTTCTTCGTTTATACTAATATTATCTATGCTGTGATGAAATTCTACTTTTATTTGAGAACGATTTTTAAAATCTAAAAATAACCATTCTAAGGCAGGAATTAAACCAAAATCGTCTAAAATTCTTGGCCGTAATGCTTTTGCTAAGTTTCTTACTTTAATTGCTGTTTCTGAAGATATTTCAATAATGTCTTGAACTTTTTTCTTTAATTCAGTTTCTGTTGCATCAATTTTTTTGTTTAACCATTCGGCATCCATTTTAATAGATGCTATTAATTGCCCCAATTCATCATGTAATTCTCCTGCCATTTTTTTTCTTTCTTCTTCGCGTATTTTTTCTTGGTGGGCGGCAAGTGTACGCAGTTGTGTATTTAAATTTATTTTTTCTTCTTGTAGTTTTTTTCGTTCGGTAATATCTCTGTAATAAATTGATACACCACTTGCAGATGCAAAGAAAAAGCAAGCCAACCATTTATTTATGCTGCCTGCAAAGGTTTCTAAATATTGTGTTTTTTTTGTTTGAATGGCTGTGTTATAAGCCGTATGAAAATCTTCTCCTGCATTAGGAAAAGCATCCCAAATATTTTTGCCTACCAATTCTTTTGATTGCCTATGTATTAATTCTTCTGCTTTCGGATTAACAAAAATAAATTGGTGGTTAATGTTAAAGGCACTAAAGCCCCAATCAACTCTATCAAATATTTCACGCATTTCGGCAGTTTTTTCTACCACTTTTTCTTCTAATAATTTATTAAAACGAAGTAATTTTTTTTCAACTTCTTTTTGTTCTGTTATATCTGTAATAATGCCTAAGTATATATTGTTGTTTGTTTGGCTGAATAAAGAAAAAGATATTAATACATTTATTTGTTGCCCGGTTTTTTTGTAGTGTATGTCTTCACTTTTCCAATAACCGTTTGATGTTAAATTTTTTATGGTAGCTTTTAAAAATGTGGTAGAATCTTGATGTGAAAGTAGCTCTGGCATTAGTTTTCCTACACTTTCTAAAGCTGTGTAGCCGTATAAGTGTTCTGCTCCTTTATTCCAATTAAGTATTTCTAATTTTTCATTAAAAGTTAAAATAGCATCGTTAGATGATTCTACCATTAATGCTAACTGTTCTATTTTTTCTTCTGCTTTTTTCTGAAAAGTCATATCGGTACATATACAAATAAAACCAATTATTTCATTTCGGTTGGTAATGTTTTTTACTGTTGAAATTGAAAATAATGCAGTAATATTTTTTTTGTTGGGCGAGTTAAGTGTAACAATGCTTTTCCAAAAATTATTTTTTTTTAATGCTGTCCATACTTCCTGTTTTCGTTCTCCGGTAATTTCAGAATCTATTATTGTAGTTAAGTTTTCTCCAACTGCTTTTTTGGTAGTATATCTAAATAATTGTTCTGCACCTTTGTTCCAGCTAATAATATTTAAATTAAAATCTGTATAAACAATAGCATCTCTACTGTAGGTAACAATATTATGTAGTTGTTCTGTAACAGCTAACAATTTGCTTCGGTGGCTTCTTTTTTTACGAAGCACAAGCAATGCAAGCACAGCAATTATAGTAACCAAATTCATTAATATATTGGGCAAGCGTTTGGGCGGAATACCTAATTCTTTTTGCAGAGCTGCTGTTTCTTTTACAGATAAAAAAGAAATAATACCCGATAGTACAATAAGAATTAATAAAACCAGCGTTAAAATAGTGTAATAAGTATTATACCGTTTCATTGATAGAATATTGAAAACCAATAAAGTGTGAAAGGTAATTTGTTTTACCGAGAAGTATGTATAGTTTATTTTATAAAATATACAAATATGAATTTTACAAGCTTTTTACTAAACAGCAAAATATAGCTGCTTATATTACTGTAGTGTACTGATTTTCAACACTTTTTAAAATTAAAAATGAAAATTATTTACAGCAGCATTTTTGTTTTGTAGTAATAGTTCTATATAAATTTTGGATTTTAACTACACAATAAAATTAGTTTGCTCTACAAATAGAACTGTGTTGTGTTGATACACAATTAATTTATGCTTTAAAAGCAATTAAACCTTGCACAAATTGCTCACACATTTTTTTACTTTTTTTGCAGTAAATAAGTTTAAATTATATTGCACAAATGCAACAATATTTACAATTACTTCAACATATTTTAGATAACGGAACAACTAAAACCGATAGAACAGGAACGGGCACACTTAGTTGTTTCGGATATCAAATGCGTTTTAATTTAGCAGAAGGTTTTCCGTTGGTAACTACCAAAAAATTGCATCTTAAAAGTATTATTCATGAACTACTTTGGTTTTTAAACGGAGATACCAATATTGCTTATTTAAAAGAAAAAGGTGTTAGTATTTGGAATGAATGGGCTGATGAAAATGGAAACCTTGGTCCTGTTTATGGTAAACAATGGCGTAGTTGGGAAGGGGCAGATAAAACAGAGATAGACCAAATTACCGATGTTATTAATGAAATAAAAAGAAACCCCGATAGTAGAAGATTAATTGTTAGTGCATGGAATGTTGCCGATTTACCAAAAATGGCATTAATGCCTTGCCATACTTTATTTCAATTTTATGTAGCCAATGGAAAATTAAGTTGCCAATTATACCAACGCAGTGCCGATGTGTTTTTGGGAGTGCCTTTTAATATTGCATCTTATGCATTGCTTACTTTAATGGTAGCACAGGTTTGTAATTTACAACCCGGAGATTTTGTGCATAGTTTTGGAGATGTACATTTATACAGCAATCATGTTAAACAAGCCGAATTGCAATTAACCAGAGTACCTTATGCACTACCAACCATGCAATTAAACCCAGCAGTAAAAGATATTTTTTCTTTTAAATATGAAGATTTTTATTTAGAAAATTATCAAAGCCATTCATCGATAAAAGCCGTAGTGGCAGTTTAAACTCGTATGATAATTTCATTGATAGCAGCTGTTTCAGCCAATAATGTAATTGGAAAAAATAATAAATTATTATGGAATTTACCTAACGATTTAAAATTTTTTAAAAACAAAACATGGGCAATGCCTGTTGTAATGGGAAGAAAAACTTTTGAAGCCTTAAACAATAAAGCACTACCCGGAAGATTAAATATTGTAGTTACAAGAAACAAAAATTTTAAAGCAAACAATGCAGTAGTGGTAAACTCTTTTGCCGATGCAAAATTTGTTGTTCAATCAAATAACTATAATGAATTATTTGTTATTGGTGGCGGAGAATTATACAAACAAACTATAAATGATGCAGATATTTTGTATATAACACGCGTACACACAACTTTAGAAGGCGATACTTATTTTCCTGAAATTGATACAAAAAAATGGCAGTTAGAATTTAATGAAGAACATACGGTAGATATAAAACATGCTTACGCATACGCTTTTCAATTTTGGAAAAGAAAATAATTGCTTTGTATATTTTATGCACTATTTACCATATAAAAGTTTATGGTTTACTTTGCTTTTTAAAAGCATTATTTTAACAACACAGCAATGTATAGCCCCATAAAATCTGTTTGTAAATTTTTAAAATATTATATTACTGCATCAAACAGTAAAGGGCATGGAATGCACTCTCCGTTTGTGTTTGACTTTATTGTAAATGTATTAAATGATGATAGAACATTTTATGCTTTTGCACAAATTGAAAATATTCGCAAACAATTATTAAAAGATAACAGAACAATTTTAATTGAAGATTTTGGTGCAGGTTCTAAAAAAAATAAAACCAATGAAAGAGTTGTTTCTGCAATTGCAAAATCATCTTTAAAACCAGAAAAATACAGTAAGCTATTGTTTAAAATAGTACATTATTATCAATGCCAAACTGTTATTGAATTAGGTACTTCGTTAGGTATTACAACTTCTTACTTAGCAAGTGCAAATGAAAACAGTAAAGTTGTTACAATGGAAGGCTCAAAAGCAATTGCAAAAATTGCCGAAGATAATTTTGCTATGCTTCAACTAAAAAATATTGAACAAGTTTTAGGAAATTTTGATGATACTTTACCTGCATTACTTACAAAAATTAATACTGTTGATTTTGCTTTTATAGATGGCAACCATCAATACCAACCAACTATAAATTATTTTGAACAATTACTCGCAAAAAGTCATGAACAGAGTATTATAATTTTAGATGATATTCATTGGAGTAAAGAAATGGAAGATGCTTGGCAATATGTTCAACAACACAAAAATGTTACTGCAACCATTGATTTATTTTTTATAGGAATTGTTTTATTTAGAAAAGATTTTAAAGCAAAACAACATTTCAGTATTAGATATTAAATAATTTTTTTTTGAAAATTCCCCATCAACTTATACAATTGTTGCAGCATGCAAAAGGCTTTAACAGCAAGGCTTTTGAAGCATTACATAATACTAAAGAGACAATAACATCTGTTAGAATAAACCCGTTTAAAACATCAATTGAAAAATTATTGTTTAATAATTATCAGCAAGTTGGTTGGTGCCAACACGGATATTATTTAAGTGAACGCCCGTCTTTTACATTAGATCCTTTTTTTCATGCGGGTGCTTATTATGTGCAAGAAGCAAGTAGTATGTTTTTATGGCAAGTGTTGCAACAAACTATTACAGAAACAAATAATAAAAAAGTGTTAGATGTTTGTGCAGCACCCGGCGGCAAAAGCACTTTGTTATCAACTTATTTTAATAATGGGTTAGTGGTAAGTAATGAAGTAATAAAACAACGTGCAAATATTTTAACAGAGAATATTACCAAATGGGGTTTACCAAATGTTGTGGCAACCAATAACGATCCTAAACAATTTAAGCAGTTAGAAAATTATTTTGATGTAATTGTTATTGATGCTCCTTGTAGCGGAAGTGGTTTGTTTAGAAAAGATGAAGAAGCTGTAAATGAATGGAGTGAAAATAATGTAATGCTCTGTAACCAGCGTCAGCAAAGAATTATAGCCGATATAATGAATTGTTTAAAACAAGATGGTATTTTAATTTATTCAACTTGCTCTTTCAGCATTGAAGAAAATGAAACCATTTTAGATTGGGTTTGCGATACGTTTAATACATCAACTATTCAAATACAATTGCAAACAGAATGGAATATTACAGAAACACAATCAACAAAACATAATGCTTACGGTTATCGTTTTTGGCCATACTTAACAAAAGGAGAAGGTTTTTTTATGGCAGCATTTAAAAAAAATGATGGTGCATTAGAGCATAATAAAATTAAAACACAAGCATTAATTTCTCCTTCAAAAAATGAAATGCAAATAATGCAATCGTTCATTCAGCTTTCTTCAAAATATTCTTTCTTTAAACAAAATGAAAACATAAAAGCAATTGAAAATAGTTGGTTGAATGAATTGCAAACGTTAGCAAAATATTTATTTATAAAAAAAGCAGGGATAGAATTAGGAGCTGTAAAAGGAAAAGATTTTATTCCGTCTCACGAATTGGCAGTTAGTGTTTTATCTTCTGAAAACCTTTCTGTTATTGAGTTAGATAAAGAACAGGCATTACAATATTTACGCCGACAAGAAATTTCTATACAATCACAAAAAGGCTGGCAGTTAGTAGCTTATTGTGGATTACCCTTAGGTTGGATAAAAGTTTTGCCCAATCGTATTAATAATTATTATCCTAACGAATGGAGAATTTTAAAACAGTAATTTTACGCAAACGAATTCTATTACTATGAATTTAAAAAAATACTTTTTTCTTTTTGCAATTATAATTGGATTGTGTTTTTCAGCAAAAGCACAAACAGATGATTATATGGTGCATGCCATAAAAAAAGGTGAAACACTTTCAATGCTTGCAAAAAAATACAACACTACTGTTGGAGATATTATGCGTTTAAATAGCATGAATACAAAAAGTGTTTTAAAAATTGGTGAGAAAGTAAAAATTCCTATAAAAAATACAACAGCAACAAAATCTGTTGAAGAAAAAACCACAACTAAAACAGAAATTGCAGGCAATACAATTACCTATGTTGTGCAACCAAAAGAAACTTTATATGGTATTGCAAAAAAATATCATGTATATGTTTCACAAATAAAAAAATGGAATAACTTAAAAGATGATAATATTAAAGCAGGGCAAAATTTAATTATTGGTGTAAAGCCTGAAATGCCCACTGCACATGCATTACCGCCCGAAGTAATAGGAACGCCGGGAAAGCCAGATAATGACACTGCACAACCCAAAGCAACTATTACAACACCTACTGCTGAAGTAATAAAAACACCTGCAAAACCTATTGAAGAAAAACCAAAACCTACAACACCTGCGGTTGAAGAACAACAAACAGAAAACAATGCACCTACCGAAGGATATTTTAAAAATGAATATAAAAAAGCAGGACATGAAACAATGGGCACTGCTGCAACTTTTAAAAGTGCCAGCGGTTGGGCAGATAAAAAATATTATGTGTTAATGAATAAAGTAGATGCAGGTACAGTTGTTAGAGTAGCAAGCAACAATAAAATTATTTACGCAAAAGTTTTAGGTGCATTACCCGATATTAAAGAAGATAATGGTTTGCTAATTCGTTTAAGTAATGCAGCAGCTTCAACTTTGGGTGTTGCAGATAAGTTTGATGTTATTGTAAATTATTAATTTTTGTAAGCCAGCAATAATTTTTTATAGCATCGTTCCTTGCGTCGCACACTTGTACTAATTGTTGTTATGGCATCTTATAACCTCTTAAAAAATCTTCAATCAACATTTTCTTTTTACCTTCTAATTGTATTTCAAGCAAATAAATAAAACCATTGCTGCAACTAAGTTTTAAATAAGTTTTGTTATCGGTAAAAATTTTTCCTGTTTCAAAATTATGTGAGCTAATTTCTTTTTTGCTTTTATAAACTTTCAACATTTTATCGTTTAAAAAAGTAAACGCAGTAGGAAAAGGAGAGAGGCCTCTTATTAAATTATGAATTTCTTCAACAGATTTATTCCAATCTATTTTACAAGTATCTGTAAAAATTTTAGGTGCATGCTGCAAGGTTTTAAATTCTGCATGCTGAATGTTCAATTCATTTTGCGATACTTCTTTCAAACTGTTTGCTGCTAAGCCTTTTAGCGTATCAACCAAAACTTTGGCACCAATTGTTTTCATTGTATCGTGTACTTCTCCTGCTGTTTCATCTTCACCAATTTCAAAACTTTTTTGTAATAAAATATTTCCGGTATCAATAGTATGTTGCAATTTAAAAGTAGTAACGCCTGTTTGTTTTTCTCCATTAATTACTGCCCAGTTAATAGGTGCAGCTCCTCTGTATTGAGGTAATAACGAGCCATGTAAATTTATTGTTCCCATAAGTGGCATACTCCAAACAGCTTCGGGCAACATTCTAAAAGCAACAACAATTTGCACATCTGCATTAAGTGCTTTTAGTTCATTCAAAAAAAAATCGTTTTTTAATTTTTCGGGTTGCAGTAAGTGTAATTTTTTTTCAACAGCATATTTTTTTACGGCACTTTCATTCAATTTCATACCACGCCCTGCGGGTTTATCGGGTGCGGTAATTACACCAACAATATTGCAGCCTGCATTTACCAAAGCATCTAAACTTGCAACTGCAAATTCGGGCGTGCCCATAAAAACAATTCTCAAACTTTTATAATCCATTCTTATAGTTTATTAAAAATCATCATATAATAAATATTTTTTTCTAATAATTTTAAATGCATCTAACTTGGGTTTCCACATTGCACGAATTTGTTGTTCTGTTTTGCCTTCTTTAATTGCATTCATCAATTCATCGCTTCCTGCCAATTTATTAAAACTGTATGCAGTTGGTTTTTTATTTGTTTTTGGAATTAGAAAAAAACTGTCTTTGTTAGGAAATAATTTATAAGCTTCTAACAAATATTTTAATTGAATTTTATTGTCAATTTCTTTTAATACTTTTTCATTACTTCCTGCAACATTCCAACCATAACATAATTTATTTTTTTGTTTAGGATCTTTTGCCCCATCCATAGAAACGGGTGTAAAAGAAAATAAATTTTTTGGCAAATCAGGATGCCCGAAAATGCAGAAGGGGTGCGGTGTTCCACGCCCTTCACTTAAAACGGTTCCTTCATACAAACAATTACTTCCGTACCAATAAATACTTGCCATATCGGGCAAATTGGGTGATGGTTTTATAGGTAAAATATATTTGCTTTTGTGATTATAGTTGGCACATTTAATAACTAAAAAATGAAAAGCAGTATCCTTAGAATTTTTTGCATGTAAGTAGTATTGGTATTTTTCGTTTGCTGCTTTTGTGCTTAACCATTGTTCTCCGCCAAGCATTCTTGCATATTCGCCAATAGTCATACCATACACAATGGGCACAGGTTGCATGCCAACAAAACTTTTGTAAGCAGTATCTAAAACAGGGCCATCAACATAAAAACCATTTGGGTTGGGCCTATCAAGTATTATAAGTGGTTTGCTGTTTTCTAATGCAGCTTCCATGTATTCTTGCATAGATGATATAAAAGTGTAGAACCTTGTACCTACATCTTGAATATCATATATCATAATATCTACATTTTTTAAATCTTCTGCACTGGGTTTTCTTTTCTTTCCGTATAAAGAAACCACAGGAATTTGGGTGGCACTATCTACATAACTATCTACTTTTTCGCCGGCATCGGCAGTGCCTCTAAAACCATGTTCGGGCCCAAAAGCAATAACAATTTTTACACCCATTTTTTGTAAAGTATCTACCAAATGTGTTTTACCAATAGTTGCGGTATGGTTAGCAAAAACGGCTACCCGCTTGCCTTTTAGCAATGGCATATAAGCTTCTGTTCTGTATGCTGCAGGAAGAATAGTTGCATTATTTTTTTGAGAAAATGTATGGAATGAAAAACAAATAAGCAATAAAAACAAACCGATTAAATTTTTCATATAGTGTGTTTGTGTGGCAATATAAAAATTAATTGATGATATAAACAGAATAAAAGTACTTTGCGGCATTATTTTAATTAACAAAAAATACAAATGCAACAAGCAAAAAAAGGTGATAAAGTAAAAGTACATTATCATGGAAAATTAACCGATGGAACAACATTTGATTCATCTACAGGGCGTGAACCGCTTGAGTTTGAAGTAGGTGCAGGAATGATGATTGCTGGTTTTGATAAAGGTGTGGTAGGTATGAGTGTTGGTGAAAAGAAAACGATTCAAATACCTGCTGCAGAAGCTTACGGAGAAGCAAATGAAGAAATGATTTTTGATTTTCCGAAAGAAAGATTCCCGGCAGATATGATACCTGAAGTAGGTATGCAATTAAGTATGAACAACGGACAAGGTGGAGTAATTCCGGTAACTATTATAGAAGTGAAAGAAGATGCAGTAGTGTTAGATGCCAACCACCATTTAGCAGGTAAAGATTTAATTTTTGATATTGAAATGGTAGCTATTGAAGGTGGCAGTTTAATTATTATGCCGTAAAATATTTTTTTAGTTTTTTAAAAGTTCACTGAATTTATCAGTGAACTTTTGCTTTATACAGATACATCTACATACATTTTTCTGTTTCTTTGAAACATGAATTATCAACACACCGTTGCAGAAAGGTTTATGCGTTATGTACAAATAGATACACAAAGTGATCCGCATAGCAATACTTTTCCTTCTACCGAAAAACAAAAACAATTATCAAATATTTTAGCGAATGAATTATTGCAAATGGGTATTGCAGATGCCCATGTAGATGAGTTTGGTTATGTGTATGCAACTATTCCTTCTAACACCAAAAAAAATATACCTGTTATTTGTTTTTGTAGTCATGTAGATACTGCACCCGATTGTAGCGGAACTAACGTAAAACCTATACTACATAAGCATTACAATGGTAATGACATTGTACTTCCTGATGATACTTCACAAATAATTTCTGTTGAAAAATATCCTTATTTAAAACAACATATTAGTAACGATATTATTACCGCAAGTGGAACAACTTTATTAGGTGCAGACGATAAAGCCGGTGTTGCCATTATTATGGATATGGCAAATTATTTAATGCAGCACAAAGAAATAAAACATGGTACCATAAAAATTTTATTTACACCCGATGAAGAAGTAGGCAGAGGAACAGAAAAAATAAATTTAAAAAAATTAGAAGCAGATTATGCTTATACTTTAGATGGTGGAGAAGCAGGCACTTTAGAAGATGAAACTTTTAGTGCAAATGCTGTTACAATAACTATTAATGGTGTAATTGCACACCCCGGTTATGCAAAAAATAAATTAGTAAATGCTTTAAAAATTGCAGGAGAAATTTTAGCTGCATTACCTAAAAAACTTTCTCCTGAAGCAACAGAAAAAAGAGAAGGTTTTATACATCCCGTACATATTGAAGGCATTGCCGAAAAAGCAACTATTGAATTTATTATTAGAAGTTTTGAAACTGCACAATTAAAACATTATGAAAATGAGTTGAAAAATATTGTTGAACATATTATAAAAAAATATTCTGAATGTTCTTTTGCGTTTGAAGTTAAAGAGCAATACAGAAACATGAAAGAAGTATTAGTTAATCATCCACAAGTGGTTGCTTATGCAGAAAAAGCATATAAAAGAATTGGTTTAACACCCGTGAATGAACCTATACGTGGCGGTACAGATGGCAGCCGTTTAAGCTTTATGGGTTTACCTTGCCCCAATTTATTTACCGGTATGCAAGCCATACATAGTAAGCACGAATGGGTTGCTGTTAAAGATTTACAATTATCTGTTGATATGTTGGTTGAGTTAGTTAAGGTTTGGGAAGAGAGCGTGTGAGCTTAGATTAAAAGACACTTAAAATATAAAAATTATCATGTATAACATTGCATAATAATTTTTGAAACTCTATTTTGTTTGTCTTTATCACTCACAAAACCTTAAAACATGAAAAAAATTTTCTTTCTATTATTGGCTATTCCTATTTTAGGATTTAGTCAATCATCACCTTCAAAAGTTACAAATGCTACACGCGTATTTCCTAAATCAGGTAAAACATTGGCTTTTGAAAAAGCATTGGCAACACACGTAGCAAAATTTCATCAAACAAAATGGAAATGGAAAGTTTTTAGTATTCAAAGTGGTCCAGATGCCGGCGGTTATCAAATTAATGAAGGGCCTGCATCTTGGGATGAATTTGATAATCGTGGAGATTTAGGTGCAGAACATATGCAAGATTGGGAAATGAATGTTGCAAGCTTATTACAAGATAATCAAAAGCGAACGTTTGCTGTTTACAGAGAAGATTTAAGCAGCATTGCTTTAACAAATTATACCGATAAAATTGCTATTTCTCATTTAACTTATAATCCTGGTTATGTAGTTGAAATGGAAGGATTACTTAAACAACTAAAACCATTATGGGAAACTACACAAAGAAGTGTTGCTGTTTATGAAATGTCAAGCTCAGGAGAACCGGGTTATGTTATTGTTACTCGGTATAAAGATGGTTTAAAAGAAAGAGATCCGGGATATAAACCAAGTATGAAAGATGCTTTTGAAAAAAATATACCGGGAAGTGCACAAGCCTTTCAAGATGGTATGAAGAAAGCTTTAAAAAATAGTTGGAGTGAAATTTTAGTTTTAAGAGCTAACTTAAGTTCTAAATAAAAATTAATCTTTATAAAAAAGAAGCCTCGCAATTTGCGAGGCTTCTTTTTATACTTTAT
>JAFDXY010000008.1 GCA_018267725.1 Bacteroidota bacterium | reverse complement strand
TATCAGTTTTAATAGGGAAATCTAAGAATTCATAATTAAAAAAATTATAGCCACGCTTTTTTAATTTGCTATAATATATATTATTCTTTAAAGCATCTTGAGCATAACTAAAACTTTGGTGTCTAATAGAGTCGTCAAGATTAAAAATAGAATTTATTGAAAATAAAGTAGTATCATATCTAGAAGGCACCGAATCAATAATGCAAAAACCTCTACTTTTTAAACTTTCAGGAAGAATATTATAAAAATGCAATTGGTTTTGCAAATACGGCGTAGAAGCATAAGCATCTAATAAAATCCAAATAATATCATCAGGTTTTTCTGATTTAGAAAATTCTATATTTCTATTTTCATTAATTCTTAAATGTTCCCACTCCTTTTTTTCAATAAAAAAACCATTGATGATATTTAAAAGAGTGATGACAATAAAAAAAATATTGGTCCCAATGCTAAAGCTAATTTTCTTGAACCATTTTAGTTTAACTAAAAACAATAGCAAACACAATATAATATATAAAGGAATAACATGCCTGTATCTAACTATCATTCCAAACTTCAAAGAAGAAGAAAAAAGGGTGAATATATCCTGAGCAAAAAGAAAAAACGCCATCGAACAAAATGCCCAGTAATGTATATGCTTAACTTTTTTAAATAAAAACAACAGTATAAAAACTACTGCAAAATACCCTGCCAATACTGCACTAAAAATAAGTATATTAAATGCTTTAGGAAATTGCATAGTTCTATATACAACAAAAAAAACACCTAACAAATAAACGTATATCGGTTTTGCTAAAATGTTTTTTATTTTTTCCTGCATAAAAATAATTTTCTTGAAGAGGCATTAAGGCTTATTTCTTCTATAAAATCAAAATAAGCTGAGAAATCTTTTTTAAACTTTTCTTCTTTATAATTGGTAAAAATATCTTCTCTATTGTTAAGCAATAGTTTTACTTTATTATCTTCTTTCGGCACAAATTCTATTATTAAATATTCATTTGAAATGCAGGCAAAAAGTTTGGCAACAAATTCAAACGGCAAATATTTGGTAATACATAAATGGTGCAATACTGCTAATGCCAGTACCGTATTAGCTTTCAAGCGGTTTAATAAAGAAATTTTCTCTTCGTTCATCCAGCCCATACCGGGTGCGGGGTTTGCCATATCTTCAACAACACAAGTAATATTTTGCAATTGCTTTTCTTTACACTTAGTAAATAAATCTTCTACACAATTAGTATCCGAATCAAAAGCGTAAACTTTATCGGTATATTTTGCTGCTATAAAAGAAAAATTACCTGTATTGGCACCAATATCTGCAACTGAAATGGGGCTTATTTTTTTCAACCAATTTTCAATTACACTTTGCTTATGCTCTAAATATTCTTGGCTTTCAATATTTGTTTCGTAATAATTATTCCAAACACTTTTTTCTTTTTTTATGTTTAATGATTTAATATTCAATAACAAAAGCTGTAAAAGTTCGGGTGTTTGATTTTTGGTATTTTTTTTAAGGCTATTTTCTGAGCTGGATTTTCCGTTTTTAAAAAAAGAGTGTAAGTGTATATGCCAAAAACATAAAGAATTGAGTAAGCTTTTAATAGGTAGCTGTTTCGATACAAATTTTAAAGGCAATCCCGTAATTGCAGCTCTGTTTAGCTTTGGCCATTCTAACCCGTTATATTTTGTAAGCAGTAATGGTCCAAGCATTTCCTCGCAAAATTGTCTGTATGCATTCCATGGTTCATTTGCGTTGTAAAAAGTGAATGAACTGGTATCAAATAAAACACATTTGCTTCCAATAAAAGTAAAATTATATGGCGTAGCATCTTTAACTATCATTCCATATTTTACGGCAATTAAGTTTATTGATAGAAGAGCAATACAAACATCTTTCCATTGAGAGAAACTCCACTCATAAGGGTAATTAACAAAATCTATTTGCTGTGGTAGAATTATTTTATAAATATTATCCTCAACAATTTCATGGTTAGAAAGTTCGGTATGGCTTATAATTAAGTTTTTAGATATCAACTCAGTATATAAACCACTATTCATCAAACAATCATACTCTTTTTCATAATTGTTTAATAAGCAACGATAAAAATTTTCACCTTGCTTAAAAACAAAAGCTTTATCGTCTTTATAAGATATGGATTGACGGGTCATATTAATCCGTTATCTGATTATCTTCCTTACCTCTACTCAATTTTTCTTTAAAGTAAATTTTAATTTTTTTGAAAAATAATAATGTAGTTACCGCTCCTGAAATAATTGCCTGAAATAATAAACTGCCAGACCCCGGATCTATATAACCTAATATATGCATAAACGTAGTAGTTTTGATTATTGACTATTTACAAAATTAAAAGTTTAATCTTTATTAAATAAGACTTAATAAAATTATTTTTGCTGCCTATGGGTCATAAAAAATTAATTCGCTTTCAGGCAATAAAATCTTTCTCAAATGTTTTAGAATTTCCAGAAAGTATTGCCGGCAATTGGCATACACATTTTAAAAACAATAATGCAATTGTAATAGAGTTGGCTTGCGGCAAAGGAGAATATACCGTTGGTTTGGCAAGAATGTTTTCCAATAAAAATTTTATTGGCGTAGATATAAAAGGAAATAGAATTTGGAAAGGTGCTGCTACTGCTTTACAAGAAAATTTAATAAATGCTGCTTTTTTAAGAACACAAATTGATTTTATTGATACTTATTTTACAAAAGAAGAAGTAAGTGAAATATGGATAACTTTTCCTGACCCACAACTACGTTTATCTAAAGCAAAAAAAAGATTAACGCATCCAAAATTTTTAAGGTTATATCAAAACATTTTAAAACAAGATGGTTTAATACATTTAAAAACCGATAGTCCGGATTTATACAACTTTACCAAAACTGTTATTCAGTTATTTGAATTAGAGTTATTGGTAGATTATAATGATGCTTACAACCAACCCAACCTTGCAAAAGAGTTATACATTAAAACACATTACGAAAGTTTAGATATTGCACAAAGTAATCGCATTCATTATCTTCAATTTAAAATAAACAAAGTTTTACCTACCGAAAAAGATATTGTTTTAAAAGAACTATTAAATGAACAAAGCATTAATTGAAGGAATTGATTTTTATTACGATAAAAATAATTATGTTGTTTTTACTGAAAAATATCATATAGAAAAAGGCTATTGCTGCGGTTTAGGTTGCAGGCATTGTACTTATAATTACGAGAATGTACCCGAACCAAAAAGAAGCGAGTTATTAAAAAACATACAAACAACTTCAACCAATAATTAAAATTTTGCCAACTAAAAAAATATTAAAGAAAAATATTATAAAAAAAGAAGCTCCAAAAAAGTTTTCTTTTTTTGATGATGTGTATGATGTGGTAAGGCAAATACCTAAAGGTAAAGCAACATCGTACGGAGCTATTGCAAATTATTTGGGAACAAAACTTAGTGCAAGAATGGTAGGTTGGGCAATGAATGCTGCACATAATGCCAAACCAAAAGTGCCTGCACAACGTGTAGTAAATAGAAATGGTATGCTTACCGGAAAACATCACTTCAGCACACCAACAAAAATGGAAGAATTATTAAAGAAAGATGGAGTGGTGGTTAAGAAAGATAAGATTGTGAATTTTAAAGAAATATTTTGGGACCCTGCAATTGAACTGAGTTTATAAATTACTCTTGCATTAAATCTTCTCTGCTTACATTCAATTCATGCATCATCATAACAACAGTAGGTTTTTGTCCTGCCAATACCATAAACAATATTCCAAACAATAATAAAAAAGAAATATTCTGAGTAAGAAAATATCCAACTAAACAAAATAATGCCGGAGCTTCTAACAAAGTATATTTTAAAACACAAGCACTACGATATTCTATAAATTTTTCTTGAAAACTTTTGTTTGATAATTGTATTTGCTGAATTTTTTGTCTAACAATTTTAAACGCTGTAAACACACCTGCAAGGCTTGTTACAACAGCAATAATCTGTAAGGTTTTAAAAAGGTTTAAATTATTGTTTACCGAATTAAACTGCAAAGCAATAACATAAATAATAATTGCAAACATCATTTCTCCTACAAGCATTACCATATGCACAAAAACAAGAGATTTTATTTCGGATTTAAATTTCATTATGTATAATAAGGGCTTATCATTAAATAAACAATAGGCCCAGATATTGCAATATACAACCACAATGGCCATGTAATTTTTGCTAATTTTTTATGTGCAGTATATTCTGCAACTAAGGCTCTGTATGCAGTAAATAAAATAAACGGAAGTATAACCGCTGCTAAAAAAATATGTGTAAACAGAATTATTAAATAAATAATTTTTATTATACCTACTCCTCCAAACTTTGTATCGCCTGCCAGTAAATGATGTGTTATATAACTAATTAAAAAAACAACCGATAGCATTAAAGCTGTTATCATTAATTTTTTATGCAATAAATATTTTTTTCTTTTAACTGCAATTAGTGCTGTAATTAAAAGTATTGCCACTACCGTATTAATGCCTGCATTTATTGCAGCAAAAATATGTACATCAAACCCTAAATTAACCTTCAGTTTTATTCTACTTAAAATAATAATAACCATAAATACAACAACAGAAAATATTCCGATAAACCATTTAGCTGTTTTGTCGTTTTTTTTAATTGAAGCAGACAACATAGTTAATTAATTTTCTTTTTTGAAGATTTAAATATTATTACAACAAAGGCAGCAATTATTATAGCAATTACAGGCCAAAGCCATTTTAAGTTTAGTATTTCTGTTAGCAATTCACTTTTTTGTGTTTTATCTTTTTCTAACATTAATAGCCCGATATCTCTTGCTAAAACAGATAATGAGGTTGAGTCTAAACCACTATATGGCTGTTCCATTCTTCCTCTTACAATGTATTCTTTATCTAACAAAACAAATCTTGAAGTGTGCGGAAACTCAGGTGTAACAGGCTCTTTACTTAGTTTATCTATTTTTAATTCATTAAAAATAAAATTATATATACTATCTCTGTTTCCGGTAAGTAGCCACCAATTATCTGGGTTTACGCCAAACTTATCTGCATAGTTTTTTAATACGTTTACAGAATCATGTTCTGGATCAATTGAAAGAGAAACAAATTGAACAACAGAAGTATCAATTTTTTGCATGGCATTTCCACCCGTAATAAAACTTTGCTGCAGTTTAGCCATATTTTTTGTAAGCTTTGGGCAAATGCTTCCGCATCTTGTAAAAAATAAATCAAACACAATGGCTTTACCTTTTATATCATATAAATGAACAGTATCTCCTAATTGATTAACTAAAGTAAAATTTTCGGTTTTATGCCAAATAGTATCAGTGCTTGTTCTTCCATCTTTTTGAGATGTAATTACTTCATCAATAAAATATTTTCTTGGCATAACTACAGCATTATCACTCATAATTTTTAGCGATAAATAACCAACCAACGGAATTAGTATTGCAATTATTAAAGCCAATATTGCTTTCTTACTCATACACTGTTTTTAAAAATTAAAAAGCCCGCATAGCGGGACTTTTATAAATATAATATTTCACTTATTTCACCCACAATATTTTGTTAGTGATATTAATGTTTAGCTCCTTCTTCTGAATGTGTTTCTTTTTTAATTTCTACTTTTTGTGTGCTTACTGCTTTTTTGTGAGCATCGTAAGTGTTGCGTAAATTTTTATATGATTCACCATCTCCTAAAAATGCTATGATAAACCAAATAAATAATGTTAGCGGAACAACAATCGTCATAATTAAGTTTTTTATTTCATGCTTTAAATGCATAAAATATGCTACTATATAATATGCTTTGGCAAGCATTAAAATAATGATGGCAATTTTGGTTGAAATTTTAGCGGTAGAGCCATCTGCCATTCTCATCATCATAAACCCTAAGGTTAATTCTAAAAGTGTAAGAACGGTAAGCACAATAGTTACGTTTCTTATTTCGTGTTTATTGCTGCTATGCTCTGCTTGTGTTGTTTGTTCCATAATAAATTATAAAAAATTAGATTAAATTAAATAAAAACAAGTGAATACAAATACCCAAACTAAATCTACAAAGTGCCAATATAGTCCGGCTTTTTCAATCATTAAATAATGACCGCGTTTTTCAAATACGTTATTCAAAGTCATTATCAACATAATAATATTAATAATTACACCGCTAAATACGTGAAAGCCATGAAAGCCTGTTATGGTAAAAAAGAAGTTGGTAAAATTGGTTGATGATTGTGTGCCATCTTCATTTAAAAATGGATTGCTTCCCCACCATGCACCTTCATGATGTAAGTGTGTCCACTCCCAAGCTTGGCAACTTAAAAAAGCTAATCCACCAAGAATTGTTAGTATTAAATTAAAAACTACTTTATTTTTTTTCATTTCTTGTCCTGCTCTAACGGCTAATACCATTGTTACAGAACTGATGATGAGAATAAACGTCATAATACTTACAAACACTAATGGTGCAGAGGTTCCTTCGCTCATACCAGGATAAGACTGGAAAACCTCGTTAGGGTTAGGCCATGAGTTTGATGAGAAGCGAATGGTGCCGTAAGCAATAAGAAGTGCACCAAATGTAAATGTATCACTCATTAAAAAATACCACATCATTAATTTTCCATACTCTACATTGAAGGGGCTTTTACCACCACTCCACCATTTTGTAGGTACTGCTGCAGTTGTTGGTGTTGACATATTATAACTAAAGTTTCGTTTACAAATTTATTATCTAGTGTTTAAAAATTATACTTTATGCAATTTTTTTTTCAGTTTATTTTATCCATGCTAAAAATATAAACAAGTATATCCATAACAAATCTACAAAGTGCCAATAGGTGGCAACAATTTCAATTGATGTAGTATTATAGTTTATTGTTTTTTTACTAAATGCTCTAAAGAATGCTACTATTAAAGCTATTATTCCGCCTAAAACATGTAAAGTATGTAAGCCTATAATAACTACTAAAAAAGAAGCAGCTGCATTACTACCGGCTCCTAATAATTTTATTCCGCTATTAGTTAATTCTTTAAAACCTATCCATTGTAATAAAGCGAATAAAACGCCTAAAAAAACAGTGAGTGTTATAAAGAATTTATATCTATTTCTTTCTCTTGCTTTAAATGCTTTTAAAGCTATATGTATGGTTATACTACTAATAATTATTACTACGGTTGAGTAATAAAACATTTTAGGAAAACTTACATCTTCCCAAATACCTTGATTTCTTTTTACAATGTAAGCACTTGTTAATGCTGCAAACATCATACAAATGCTGCCCATAGCTACCCATAATGTAAACTTATGTGGGTGTAATTTTTTAGGTTGGTTTGAACGCACTGCGGTCATCATCACTTATATTTTTTGGTTTTTAATTTTTTATATTTAATGGGTTTTA
The DNA here is from genome assembly GCA_018267725.1 of Bacteroidota bacterium. Lineage (GTDB taxonomy): Bacteria > Bacteroidota > Bacteroidia > Chitinophagales > Chitinophagaceae > CW01. Next base: position 20,100 of record JAFDXY010000008.1, on the reverse strand, counting down.
TCGGCTAATAATGCAAGTAGTACTATTAGCAAATAAAAATAACTGCTAAACATTAATCTTCTTGCAGCTTTTACATTCATTTCTTTATATAATCTTACGCTTTGTATAACCATAAAAACGTTGCAAGCTAAAACTATCCATAAACTTATATTGCCTGTTATTCCAAAATATTTTGGCAAAATACCAACGGGTATCATTAACACGCTGTACATAACAGCTTGTAATGCCGAAAATTTTGTTGGCCCTTTATCGCTGGGTAATAATTTAAATCCTGCTCGGGTATAATCTTCATGTGCTACCCATGCAATTGCCCAAAAATGTGGAAACTGCCAAAGAAATTGAATAGCAAATAATATTATACCTCCTGTCCATTTAATTTCATCGTGTCTAAAACCGGCAACCCATCCTATTAAACAAGGTAAAGCTCCTGGAAATGCACCCACCAATACTGCTATTGAATTTATTTTTTTTAGTGGCGTATAAATAAACGCATATAAAAACAAACTTAAAGCAGATAATAATGCAGCACTTGTATTAAACCATGCCATTAAACCAACTCCAATTGCTCCGCTTATAAAAGCAAAAATATATGCTTCACCTGCACTCATTCTTCCGCTGGCAACCGGGCGTTTGGCAGTACGTTTCATTAAGGCGTCTGTATCTTTTTCAACAGCCTGATTAATAGCATTAGCACTGCCTGTAACCAATATGCCTGCAACAAATAAATAAATAATAGATTTTAAATCGTATCCATTATTAGGTACTAATAAAAAACATATTACGCAAGAAAAAACAACCGTGAAAGTTAATGTGAACTTGGTTAGCTCTTTATAATCTTTCAGTTTAGTTGCAATAGAATTGGGTGTTTTATTATCCTGCATTTGTTTTTTAAAACAATGCTCCCGAAGATTTTCGAGAGCATATAGTTATTTAAAAATTGGTGTATCAAAGAACTTTTAATTACACCTATATGTAATTTTTAATGATGGCTTTCGTTTGCTCCCACCGGTTCTGTTTGTGGAATAAATTCTCTATCATCTTTACCATAATCATAAGCCCAACGATGTACTTCTGGAATTTCACCCGGCCAATTACCATGTCCAGGATGAATTGGTGTTGTCCACTCTAATGTATTAGCACCCCAAGGATTTGGGTTGGTTGCTTTTCTTCCTTTAAAAATTGAATAGAAGAAATTAAACAAGAACAAAAACTGAGTTGCAAAAACAATTATTACTACTGTGCTTATAAATCTGTTTAATTCGGCAAACTGTTTAAAGCTTTCCCAAATGCTGTAATCGTAATAACGGCGAGGCATACCTGCCAAACCTTCGTAGTGCATTGGCCAAAAAATTAAGTAAGCCCCAATCATTGTTACCCAAAAATGAATATATGCTAATGTGTTGTTTAGTTGTCTTCCGTACATTTTAGGATACCAATGATATACTCCTGCAAACATTCCAAAGAAACTTGCTACACCCATTACTAAGTGAAAGTGTGCAATATTAAAATAGGTATCGTGTAAGTGAATATCTAATGCAGAGTTTCCTAACCAAATTCCTGTTAAACCACCTGAAATAAATAAGCTTACAAATCCAATAGCAAACATCATAGCCGGCGTAAAGCGAATATTCCCTCGCCATAATGTTGTTAGCCAATTAAATACTTTAATGGCCGATGGAACAGCAATTAATAAAGTAAACAATACGAATATTGAACCAAGGAATGGGTTTAAACCGGTAACAAACATGTGGTGTGCCCATACTAATAATGATAAACAAGTAATGGCAAATAAAGAGCCCACCATTGCAATATAACCGAAGATAGGTTTGCGAGAATTGATTGATAATATTTCACTTACCATACCCATTGCAGGAAGCATTACTATATATACTTCGGGGTGAGCCAAGAACCAAAATAAATGTTGATATAAAATTGCACTACCACCTTCGTTAGGTAATACAGTTCCGTTTACATATAAATCTGATAGATAAAAACTTGTTCCAAAGTTTCTATCAAAAATTAATAATATAAATCCTGAAAATAATACGGGGAAAGTTAAGATACCTAATACTGCAGTAAAGAATAAAGCCCAAATGGTTAATGGCAATCTTGTCATGCTCATACCTTTTGTACGCATATTTAAAACTGTGGCTACATAATTCAACCCACCTAATAAAGTAGATACCACAAATAACGCCATTGATATTAACCACAAATCCATACCAGTTTTAGAACCCGGCGATGCTTGACCTAATGCACTTAATGGTGGGTATGCTGTCCAACCGCCGCTAAATGGACCTGTTTCAACAAATAAAGATGAAAACATTACACAACTTGCTGCAAAGAAAAACCAATAAGAAAGCATGTTCATAAATGGAGATGCCATATCTCTTGCACCAATTTGCAGTGGAATTAAAAAGTTTGCAAATGTTCCGCTTAAGCCTGCTGTTAATACAAAGAATATTAATACCGTTCCGTGTGTAGTAACTAATGCGTAGTAGGCTTGTGCTGTAATTCTGCCATCTTCAACCCAAAATTTTCCTAATAAATCTTGTAACCAAGGAAATTTTGAATCGGGATAGCCTAATTGTAATCTGAATAATACGCTTAACAAACCACCAATTAATGCCCAAACCATTCCTGTTATAAGGAATTGTTTTGAAATCATTTTATGGTCTTGACTGAAAACATATTTTGTAATAAATGTTTCATGGTGATGATGGTCATGTGCATGATCATCATGTACTGCATAAGAAGAGGGTGTGTGTAAAACAGCTTCGTTACTCATATCAAATCTTTAAATATATTTTGTAACTAATTTTTAATTAGTTGAATTTTATTTGGGTGTTACGGCGGTAGCTGTAACTGTTGAATCTTTTTTATTGGCTGGGTCTTTATCTGGAAAAGCCGCAAAATATTTTGGTTTTTGTTTAATCATCCACATATCATATTCTTCTTGCGTTACTACTTCTATTACGCCACGCATTGAGTAGTGCCCATTACCACACATTTGATCGCAACTTATTTCGTATTGGAAATTTGGATTGCCTGTTTTTTCTTGCATTTCTTTTGTGGTAAATTTTGGCGTAAACCACATTGTAGTAGGAATTCCGGGAACAGCATCCATTTTTAATCTAAATTGGGCTATACCAACATCGTGTATTACATCTCTTGAACCGATAATGAGTTTTACAGGTTTGTTTTTTACTACATATACTGTTGATTCTGTAATTATATCATCATGTGTTGCAGGATCATCTTTTAAATTCATTGCAGCATTATCTTTCCAAATAAGCCCTAATGAATTATCGGCATCATCAATTAATTTATAATATTTTTTACCGAATGTTTTGTCTTTACCTGGGTAGCGAAATATCCAACCAAATTGTCTTCCGGTAATTTCTATTTTCATTGCATTATCAGGAGCATCTCCGGTAAAATAAAACCAGTTACGCAAACCAATAATAATTAGTATGGTTAATGTTATTGCAGGAACAACCGTCCATAATACTTCTAATTTATTACTGTGTGGAAAGAAAAATACTTTTCTGTTTTCTTTTTCTTGATATCTAAAAGCAAACCAAAACAATAAAATTTGAGTGATAATAAAAACTGAACCTGTTATCATTATGGTTACCCATAACATGCTATCAACCCTTTCGCCTTGTACACTTGCAGACTCAAGAGGTAATAATGTTTTATGATAAAGTAAATGGTTGCAATACCAAACACCAAATAAGCCCAAAATCATAAAGCCCAACATTAAAAATGCATTTACTTTATTGGTTTGTTTTCTGCTTTGTTCTTCTCCTTTTAAAACAGATACATATTCTGCTGCCTTTGAAATTTGAAAAATTACAAGGAAGAATAATGCTACTACTGCTATCACTAAATAAGTGGTCGTCGTCATGGTACTATAACTATTTTCTTTTTTTCAATTTACTTTTAGTAACGTAAGTTGTTGTTATGTGTGGTGTACAATACTTTCTTTTAAGAAAGGATCATACTTAGCTACTAATGGTTTGCTTGCTAATGCTTTAGCTACAAATAATATCATTAATCCCACAAATAAACTTAATATTCCAAAATCTAACCAACCTAAGGTTACGTGTTCTTTACTAATGGTGCCCATTACTTCTAAATAAAAATCTATCCAATGTCCAAATAAAATTAATACGGCCATAAAAGTCATTAATGTATAATTTCTTTTTACTGAACGTTTCATTAATATAAGTATAGGGCAAACAAAGTTGATGATTAAATTTAAGAAGAATATTCCTTTATACGGACCTTGTACTCTGTGTTTAAAATAAATAGTTTCTTCTGGTTGGTTGCTATACCAAATTAGCATGTATTGTGCAAACCATAAGTATGCCCAAAATATTGAAAAGGCAAAAATATATTTACCAAGGTCGTGTAAATGTTCTTGATTGGTGTATTCTAAATAGCCTTTGTTTTTTAAATAAATAACCCAAAGTGTTATTAAGCTTATACCGCTTACAAATGTGCTTGCAAAGTTGTACCAGCTATACATTGTGCTGTACCAATGAGCATCTAAACTCATTAGCCAAAACCAATGTATGGTAGAGCCTACTGTTAAGCCAAACCATACTATAAATAGTGATGCAGTTACGGTGTTTTTCCAAACATAAGTTTTACCTGATTCGTTATTCATAGAAGCTTGGTCTGCTTCACTACTTAGTTTACGCATTCTCCAACCTAATAAGCTCCACAAGCCAAGTGTTAATACTGTCCAAATAACAAAAAACTTAGCGTTTAAAAATCCAGATTTTCCTTTCAATATTGCATCGCCTTCAACCGCTTTAGTATCTAACCAATGATAAATATGATGGTTGCCTGAAAAAACAATATATAATAATAATACTAATGTTATTGAACCGAAAATGGGTACTAATGTAGAAATGGCTTCGGGTATACGGCGAAAAACTTGTTGCCAACCACTCCATGCTAATGTATGAATACAAACAAAAAACATGGCGGCATTACATACTAATGTCCAGAAAATGGTATTATACATTATTATACCAATAAACTGAGCTTGTTCTTCTTCCGTTCCTCTGCCTTTAGTTATAAAACCTACAATAAATGCAAGTAATCCAACTCCAATTAGGGCGTATGCCCAAGTTTTTAGTTTGGAAGGAATTTCAAATTGTTCTTTAATAGATGATGCCATTGTTTTCTTTTTTGTCAAAACCTGAGCTTGTCGAAGGCTCGCTTTATTTTTTAGTCATGTTTCGACTTTTGCTACACATGACAGTTGAATTTATTTTGCTGCTGTTGCAGATTTTGCTTCAGCTTGTTTTTCTTTAATATATTTTATTACCATCCAACGTTGTTTACGGCTTAGTTGAGAAGCATAACTTCCCATCATATTTTTGCCGTAAGTTACAGAATAAAACATTTGTCCATCGGGCATTACACTAACTATAGGATCTGCAATAAAGTTTTTAGGTGCTGCAGGATATGGTCCGCTATTATCTTTCCATAATGGACCATTGCCATCTAAATTTTTTCCGTGGCAAATTCCGCAATACACTAAATACAATCTTTCTGCTTCGGCTAAATCTTTTTTATTTAAAGAATCTATAGGGTTTTTTACTGCTTTTGATGCAGCATAATTTGCGGTATCTCCAAGTGCATCTTTAGTAAGTGTAAAAGGCATTTCTTCTCCACGTGCTATTGTACCTGTAACGGGCATATTGTTATAAAATATACCTGAATCTTTTAAATTGCTGTGGCTTGCATAAGTTTCATAAGCCCTGCTATATGCCATATCTGGCATATATACGTTATTAGGATGGCGTTTTATATTGCTGCAACTTACAATAATTGTACTTGCTGCTAAAACTGCTATGATTGATAGTTTCTTCATCTTCTTTTTCGTTTTTTAAACGCTGTATCTTTTTTAAGCTGCTACTATTTTTTGTTCAAAAGGCATTTCATTTTTATCGTATCTGCCAAACCACCATCCTTCTTCTGCTACTTGAACATTTACTTCAACTGCACCTGCATTTTTTACAAATGCTTGTAAATCTTCTGTGTTTGTTTTTTCGGTACACTCAATTACCATTACAAATAAATCATCTGTTGCTCTTGGATGAAAATGATGTTTTTTAACAAACGGTGCCAATTGGCATAAATAACAAAATGTATATACCATACCTACTGCAGCAAATAATACCGTTAATTCAAAAGTTATTGGTATCCATGCGGGTAACGCAAAATGTGGTTTACCGCCAATGTTTAAAGGCCAATCACTTGCTAAAATCCAACTCATGCAAGATAAAGCTGTGGTTGTTCCTGTTATGCCGTAAATAAATCCGGCAGTGTGTATGCTTGTTTCTCTCATTCCTAATGCATGGTCTAAACCATGAACGGGAAAAGGTGTGTACACATCTTTAATTTTATATCCGGCTGTGCGTATTTTTTTCACTGCAGAAAACAATACTGCTTCATCATCATAACAACCAACTACAAATTTCTTTTTTGCCATATTTATAAGCGTTTAGCTTAATTAAGTTTATTAATGTGCGTATTCGTGTGCAAATTCTGCTGCACTTTGTTTTTCAATATTATCAACAGATTCTTTAAAGCTTTCTCCACTGGTTTTTAATACATGTTTAATTTCTGCTATTGCAATTACAGGGAAGTATTTTGCAAATAAGAAGAAGCATGTAAAAAATAAACCAAATGTTCCTACATAAAAACCTATTTCCCAAATGCTTGGGCTGTAATAAACAGTCCAGCTACTTGGTAAATAATCTCTGTATATTGATGTTACTATAATTACAAATCTTTCAAACCACATACCTATGTTTACAATTACACTCATAAAGAATGTTACAAACAAGTTTCTTCTTAGTTTTTTAAACCAGAAAATTTGTGGAGATAATACGTTACATGTCATCATTCCCCAATAAGCCCAACCGTAAGGGCTAAAGAAATTGGCACGGCTATAGAAGAATGCGTAACCTTCATATTTATTTTGGCTATAAAATGCCATAAATAATTCTGTAAGATAAGCACAACCTACAATTGATCCGGTAAGAACTATTACTTTATTCATAGCTTCTATATGCCCAATGGTAATATAATCTTCCATTGCAAAAACTTTTCTTACAATTAACAAAAGTGTTTGCACCATTGCAAAGCCTGAGAATATTGCTCCTGCAACGAAATAAGGAGGGAAGATTGTTGTATGCCAACCGGGAATTACAGATGTGGCAAAGTCGAACGATACGATTGTGTGAACTGATAATACTAAGGGTGCTGATAAGCCTGCCAATACTAATGATAAACTTTCGTGCCTTTGCCAATGTTTGGTTGAACCATTCCAACCGAATGATGCAACGCCATACAAATATTTGCGTAATTTGGTTTTAGCTCTGTCTCTTACGGTTGCTAAATCTGGTAATAAACCTGAGTACCAAAACAATAATGATACAGTAAAATATGTTGAGATTGCAAATACATCCCACAACAAAGGAGAATTAAAGTTTACCCACAAAGGTCCGCGGGTATTTGGATAAGGTAATACAAAGAAGCCCATCCATACACGTCCCATGTGCCATATTGGGAATTGACCTGCACACATTACCGCAAAAATGGTCATTGCTTCTGCAGCACGGTTTACACCTGTTCTCCAACCTTGGCGGAATAATAATAATATTGCTGAAATTAAAGTACCGGCGTGACCAATACCTACCCACCAAACGAAGTTGGTAATATCCCAACCCCAGCCAACTGTTTTATTTAAGTTCCACTGCCCAATACCATAAGTTACATCTCTGTAAACTGAGTAAATGCCGAATAACAATAAAGCAACGGCAATATAAAAACCAATATACCAAAGCTTGCTTGGTTTTGCTTCAATAGGGCGAACAATGTCTTCTGTAACATCGTGATACGTTTTTTTTCCGTTCACTAATGGTTCCCTTAACTGGCTTTCGTACTTTAAATGCATATTTTTAAGCTTTTAGCAGCAACATATATTGCTAACTAATTCTGGTTTATAAGTAACTATTTATTTATTTCTCAAATAAATTATGCGTGTTCTTTTTCTTCTTTCTTAGCTCCTTCATGCTCTTCATCAATATGTCTTACTTTGGCTAAGTAGTTTACATTAGGCAATACGTGTAATTGCTCTAATGAATAGAAGGTACGTAATTTATTATCTTGTCTTGTAATGCTTATGGCACTATGTGCATCGTTTACATTACCAAATACAATTGCATTGGTAGGGCAAGCTTGCTGGCAAGCTGTTTTAACATCCCATTCATTATTTTCACCGCTCTTTAATGGTCTGCTTTCTTTTTTAGCTTTTAATTTACCTTCTTGCAAACGTTGTACGCAGAATGAACATTTTTCAATTACACCGCGAGAACGAACTGTAACATCCGGATTTAATACCATTCTTGTTAAATCATCGTTCATATTCATTACTACATCATTCAATACCTCACGTTGGTTATCTGGGAAGCTGTCTGCACCTGTATAATCTGCCCAGTTAAAACGGCGAACTTTATAAGGACAGTTGTTAGCACAATATCTTGTACCAATACAACGGTTATAAGTCATTTGATTTAAACCTTCGCTGCTGTGGTTGGTTGCTGCAACAGGGCAAACGTTTTCGCAAGGTGCGTTATCGCAATGCTGACACATCATTGGTTGGAAAACTACATTCGGATTATTCATATCTCCGCTATAATAACGGTCTATTCTTAACCAATGCATATCATGAAAACGTAATACTTCTGGCTTACCAACAACAGGTACGTTATTTTCTGCATGGCAAGCTATAACGCAAGCCGAGCAACCAGTACAAGTATTTAAGTCAATACTCATACCCCATTTAATACCCGGTTTATCGTAATATGGATATATTGTTCCTTCTTTCTCAAATTTTTCTAAACCTCCGTACGGTGCTAATTCTTTTTCTCTGTCTTCAATTATTTCGTTCGGGTTTTCTTTAAATTCATCTAAGGTTAACTCTTTCATCACTTCTGTACGTTTACCTTGTTTGGTATCGTAAATATTGTGTGTTTGAGTTAAAGCTATTTTATAAGTATCGTTGGTTAATTCTAATTGAACATCATCTGTAAACCAACTAACATTATTATCTTTTAATGAAGTGAAAATAAATGCATCTTTACCTGCATCTACTGTTGCTTTTCCTAATTTGTCTGTTCTTCCGTAACCTAACGCAATACCAACTGTATTTTCTTCGGTACCCGGAATTATTAAAGCAGGTAATGAAATAGATTTTCCGCCTGCTGTAAGTTTTACAACTTTTTTGGGTGGGTTTACTTCATAAGCATCTGCTTGTCCATTATTGCTTAAATCAATCTTTAATAAATCTTTTGCTAATTTAGGAGAAACAATAATATAGTTATCCCAAGTTGCTCTTGTTACTGGATCTGGTAATTCTTGTAGCCAAGGGTTTGATGCTCCGTTTGTTGCACCAACCGATATTTTTTGATATAAAGAAAGTTCGAATTTACCTTTCCCTTTTGTGCTTGCTGCCGTACTTGATGCATTGGCAACTGCATTGCTATTAAATGACGCTGTACCTAATGTTTCTGTTGCAGGAGCATTAACTACACCATCTTGTAATGCTTTTTCCCAGTTGGTATCTCCACCTAATTTAGTACTCCAATAGTTTTTTAAGAAGGCAGCATAATCGGTTGTGGCACCACTCCATTTTAATAAACTATCTTGCCATTGGCGTGTTTTAAATAATGGATTGATAGTTGGTTGCATGAAAGAGAAATTAGCTGTTTTAATTTCAGCGTCTCCCCAACTTTCTAAATAGTGATGAGATGGAATTACATATTTGCATAACTGTGTAGTTTCATCGTTTACACTTGAAAAGCTTACTACAGTTTTTACTTTTGCTAATGCCGCTTTAAATTTATCGGTTGCAACCCAAGTGTGTGCAGGGTTTGCACCATAAATAAATAAATTAGATACAGAGCCTGCATTTAGCTCATCTAATAATTTTACAAAATCTGCATCAACTCCTTGATAATTGGTATATAAAGAAGACCAATCTATTGTTTTACCATTTGCACCAACAGCTTCATTAATTGCATTTACAATAATTTGAATATTGGTATCATTGCTTCCGCAAACTACTAATGCTTCACCTTTATGTGCAATTAATGTTTTGGCTGTTTTTTCAATACCTTTTTTAATTTCAGCATCTGAAAAGTTTACAGAACCTCCGTTTACTGCACTAAGCAATGCTGCTGCAATGCTTCCTAATTGAGATGGTTTATGTAAAACTCTTTCATCGGCATTAGAACCCGTCATACTTGCAACACTTTCAAAATGAATGTGTTTGCTCATTTCAGGTTTCTTTTCATTTATTTTTTTGCCTTCTGCATATTGTTTTGCAAACTCTGCAGGGCTAATCCATGTTCCTAAAAAATCTGCTCCTAAACTTACAATTACTTTTGCTTTATCAAACCTATAAGAAGGAATTACTTGTTTACCGTAAGTTGCTGCATTGGCTTGTAAAATTCCGCTATAACTTACTCCATCGTAAACAACATGTTTACTTCCCGGATGTTTTGCAATAAATTGATTGATTACTTCTTTTGTTGAAGGAGATACTATTGATGAAGTAAGAATAACTACAGGAGCCGTTCCTACTGCATCTCCAACGGCTTTATCAAAAGCTTCAAAAGTTACTTCTTTACCGGCAATTGTTGGAAAACGAAGGCGAGCAGTATTATATAAATCTAATATTGAAGCTTGTGCTCTTGCAGTAGTACCGCCTTTTGTAAGGATGCTTAATTCATTACCTTCTATTTTAATAGGGCGTCCATCGCGTACTTTAGCTAAAATGCTTACCGCATCTCCATCTTGCACATAAGTTGTAGCATAATAATTAGCTATTCCGGGTACTATATCTTCCGGTTTATTAGCAAAAGGGATTGATTTTGTTACAGGTGTTTCACAACTGGCTGCTAAGGTTGCTGCTGCTGTGCTAAAGCCTAAATATTTTAAAAAGTCTCTACGTGGAGTTTTAGCATCTAATAATCCTTTGCTATTATCCTCAAAAGGGAGCATTTCATTAAATTCATCTTTAGCTGTTTGTTGATAGGCTTCAGAATTATTTAATTCTCCAAAACTTTGCCAATACTTTTTATCGCTCATATTGTATGATAGTTAATTGTAAAACAAAATGTTTTACAATGTTCAACTTAAAATTAATAGTGACATTTTTGACACTCAGTTCCGCCAATTTTTTCTACAGTAATTCCTTTTGTGCTGTCTATTTTTCCATTCTTTAAATCTTCGTGATATTTTTCGTATATGCTGTAGAAACCATTGCCTTTAAAGTTTACCTGAGTAGTACGGTGGCAGTTAATACACCATCCCATACTTAAATCTGCAAATTGTTTAACTTCTCCCATAGCAGTAACTTCTCCATGGCAGGTTTGACATTCAACTTTACCAGCAACTACGTGTTGTGAGTGATTGAAATATACATGATCTGGTAGATTGTGAATACGCACCCATTCAATTGGTTCTGCTTTAGCTGCATCCCAAGGTTGCCCAGGTGTATAGTGTGCTTTTTTGTATAATTTTTGAATTTCGGCTGTGCCATTAATTTCTTTCCCATCATCGCTATGTATTGGCTCGCCTTTATATTCATTAATTGCTAAGTGGCAATTCATACAAACATTTACTGAAGGAATAGTTGCTTGTTTGCCTTGATAAACACCAATATGGCAATACTGGCAATTAATTTGGTTTACACCTGCATGTACTTTATGAGAATAATAAATAGGTTGCTCTGGTTGATAATCTTTTTGTCTTCCTAAACCAATAGCACCTTTGGTTGTATAATAACCTCCTACCAAGAAAAGAACAATAATTACAAAAGCAATATATGTTTTGTTTCTCCAAAAAGGAACAGGCTCTGCAGCAGCAATACCATCTTTATCGTCTGTAAGTTTTTTTAGGCTGCTGTTTACTTGCATTAAAGTAAAAGCAACTACTGCTAAAATAAGCGTAATAATACCGAATAAAAGAGAGTTGTCTTTCCCTTCTCCTTCCGCAGCAGCACTATTAGTTGTTGTAACTGCGGTAGGCGGTGCCCATTTTTTAATGTAATCTAAAATTGCATCAACTTGTTTTTCATCTAATGTTCCGGCAAATGCAGTCATTTGTAGTTTACCGTATTCATTAAACAAATTAGTTGCGTAGGGGTCTCCTTTCTTTAAATAGTTTCCACTATTTAAAATCCATTCGTGCAAATTTTTTCTGTTGCCTTTCCATCTGTCTTCAACCCCTAATAAGGCAGGTCCGGTAAGCTTTGCATCCATTTTATGGCAAGAGGCACAGTTGGCATTAAACAAAGCTTTACCATCTTGAGCTTTTGCCGAATTGGATACTATAAGACCGAATAAAATAAATATTCCTGCTAGGAAAAATTTAAATGTATTTCTAAGGAATGTCATATACACAATCTGTTGGTTCTGGTGTGGAAAAAAGTCCTTATGTGGCGACAAAAATATGACACTCACTTGACAAATGCACATTGTTTTTAAAAAATTTTTTTGCCTTATGTAGCTTGCGTTTCAAGATATTTATACAATTTTTTTTTAATATTGAGTATTTTTCTTTGCTACAAATAATCATTTAATAACTAATTCTTACACTACATAAAATAATCAAAAAAATACTGCATTTTTGAGGCATGTTTAAAAGGCTAAAAGAAAAATGGAATGTAAGCTGGTTGCAATTCACGCTTATTTTTTGCACCTATGCTTTGGGTGGTAGCAGTTGTGCCAGATTAGGTACTTACTTATTAAGTTTACTTAACCTTGATAAAAGTTTACTTTACTATATAATATATATACCGCTTATTACTTTTTTGTGGCCTATTTGCGTTATACTAATTAGTATTCCTTTGGGGCAGTTTTTTTTCTTTAAAAATTATTTAATTAGAATTTGGAAGAAAATGAAAAAATAAAATGGAAGTCGAAAGTAATAAACAAAATAAAATAACAAACAACCATAGGTTAGCCATTTTTGCCTCCGGCACAGGAAGTAATGCTGCAAAAATTATTGATTATTTTAAAAACAACACACATATTGTAATTGCTTTAATTGTTTCTAATAAAAAAGAAGCAGGTGTTTTAAAAATTGCAGAACAAAATAATATTCCCACATTAATTATAGAAAAAGAAAATTTTTTTAAAGGCAATGCTTATGTGAACGATTTAGAAAAACATACCATTACATTTATTGTATTAGCGGGTTTTTTATGGAAAGTACCACAGCAATTAATTAATTCTTTTCCTAATAAAATTATTAATATACATCCGGCATTATTACCAAAATACGGTGGAAAAGGCATGTACGGCCACTTTGTACACCAAGCTGTTATTCAAAACAAAGAAAAGCAAAGTGGAATTACCATTCATTTTGTAAATGAAAAATATGATGAAGGCAAACATATTTTTCAGGCAACATGTAATGTTAATGAAAATGACACACCAGAAATTTTAGCTAAAAAAATTCAATTATTAGAACACAAACACTTTCCTGAACAGATAGAAAAAATACTTGCAAATACTTTGTAATTTTATTTTTGTCATCAAGTTATTTAACTTTTATAGGAATAACGATAAAGGAGTTTAAAATAACATTCGCAGCCTAAATTTATTATTAACAGATAAGAGCACACACTATAACAAGGCAGCAATATTTAATACTAAATACAAACAAAAAGCAGCTACAAAATTTCAATCTGTAACTGCTTTGCTTTTAAGCTCCTCAATCAGGACTTGAACCTGAGACCCTCTGATTAACAGTCAGATGCTCTAACCAACTGAGCTATTGAGGAATACCGTTTTCCCTTTCGGGGCTGCAAAAATAGGGTTGGGCATGTTTGTGAACAAAATTTTTTTTGTTTATTGTAAGAAAGAAAAAAATCCTTCTTCGGCAAAGCCAACATATATACCATCATCTCTTATTTCTATAGGAAAAGTTTTTAAATAATATCCTTCTCCCGAAATGTTTCTTCCGTTATTAATACTAAACTTATATCTGTGTAAAGGGCAAACTACATTTCCTAAAGTATCTAAAAAACCATCTGCTAAAATACCGCCTGCATGTGGGCATTTATAAGCAAATGCCAATATTGTATTATTGTGTTTGGCTAATGTTATTTTTTTACTGTTAGCTTCTGCAATACACATATTATTACTTTGCCATTGCAGTAAATTTTCGTTTTCAGTTATTTTATACCATTTGTATTGTTTACTCATTTTAGTTACACAAAATTTTGTGTTGAATTAATGTAGAAATAATGCACACATTAAATAAAAATTAGAAATAAACTGTTTTGTAAGGATAACGTATTTGATAAATTTCTCGCACTTTGTTTAAAATAAAAGCTCTTAATCCATCAATATTTCTTTTTTCTAATGCCGATACAAATATGCAATTGCCCTCGGTATTGTTTTCCCATTTTTCTTTTAATTCTTGTAAAATATCTTGCTTTACTTCTTCGTGCAACCAATTGTCAAAATTATTTTTTTCATATAAATCCATTTTATTAAAAATGGTAAGTACGGGTTTATCAAATGCTTTTAGTTCTTGTAAAGTTTTATTTACCGTACCAATTTGTTCTTCGTGTTGCAAATGAGAAATATCTACCACATGCAATAAAATATCTGCTTCTCTTACTTCATCTAAAGTGCTTTTAAAACTTTCTACTAAATGGTGTGGAAGTTTTCTTATAAAACCAACGGTATCACTTAATAAAAAAGGCGTGTTTTCAAAAACTACTTTACGTGTAGTGGTATCTAAGGTTGCAAAAAGTTTATTTTCGGCAAATACATCACTCTTGCTTAATAAATTCATAATAGTGCTTTTGCCAACGTTGGTATAACCTACCAATGAAACTCTTATAAACTCGCCTCTATCTTTTCTTTGTGTAAAAGATTGTTTATCAATTTCAGAAAGTTTCTTTTTTAATAAAGAAATTTTATCTTTTACAATACGGCGGTCTGTTTCAATTTCTGTTTCACCGGGGCCTCTTGTTCCAATACCGCCGCCTTGCCTTTCTAAGTGTTTCCACATACCTTTTAAGCGAGGCAATAAATATTGATATTGTGCTAATTCTACTTGCACTTTGGCTTGTGCAGTTCTTGCACGGCGGGCAAAAATGTCTAATATTAAATCGCTTCTATCTATAGTTGTAACTTGTAATTCTTTTTCTATGTTTGATATTTGAGAGCCTGTTAATTCATCATCAAAAATTACTAACCCAATATTTTTTGTTTGAATATAATTTTTTATTTCTTCTAATTTTCCTTTTCCTACAAAAGTTTTACTATCGGGATGTTGTAGTTTTTGTGTAAAAATTTTAAGAGCTTGAGTGCCTGCTGTATCGGCTAAAAAAGCTAATTCATCTAAATACTCTAACACTTGTGTTTCTGTTTGGTTTTTTTGCACTACGCCCACTAACACACATTTTTCTTGATTGTTTAGTTTCTGATTTTTTTCTATCAATGTTTATAAAATTTTTATCAAAGATAAATTGAAGTTGCTGCCAATAAAAAACCCCAACTTTTTTTGATGGGGTTTTATTAAATTATTTTTTAATATTAATTATAGCCCGCTAAGTGTTAAACCTATTGATAATGTATTCATTTTAGGCCCAAAACCGGGTTGTAAAACTTCGGTTAATTGATAATCTACATTTAACGATAAGTTGCCATAACCTACTCTTCCTGTTAAAGCAACTTTTGTTCCGTTAAAAAATCGTTTACCGTATTCTTTTTCAATGTATGAACTTCCGTAAATACTTCCTCCCGATTTATTTTGCAAATCTTTTCCTTTAAAATAAGATTTTAATAAAGTACCCAACTTAATACCTGCAGCTGCTTTCCAAGAATGGTTAGGATCTGAAGGGTTTGAATAATATCTGAACTCTATAGGCAATTCAAGATATATAGTGGTAATTTTAGATTTATTAAAAGAAGAAGAATCTGAACCGGAGTAACTTGTACGGAAAGGCAACTTGCTACTGTTGGCTTTAACATCAACATATCTGTGATCGAAAAAAATATTACTGGTTCCTATGCCTGCACCTAAACCAATACTAAACCTATGATCGTTTTTTAATGGTTTATCTAACATAAAATAAAAATTAAAATGTCTGCTAAATCCTTTAGTAGCAACACTATCGGGTCTGTTTAACCAAGAGTCTGACCCAAATTGCAACATTAAATGGTCGGCAGATCTTTTGCTAACATCAGATTTTTTCAAATCAATTTTTGCCGCAGGTGGTGTTGTTGCAGTAACAGTAGGTTTTACAACGGTAAATTTTGTTGTAGTATCTTTTTTCTTTTTAGAAAATAACTTGCCTATTTGCCCATAAGAATTTAATAAGCAACTTATACAAAGCAGTAGTAAAAATGTTTTTTTCACTTTTTAAAATTTAGTAACAAGCAATAATGCTTTTAGTGCGGGCAAAAATAACAGAATTGATTGCACAAAAAGGGTTAAAAATTAGCCAAAGAATTTATTAATGAAAAAAAGAAAGATAAATTAGTTGAAAATGAATTGCTTGGTATGTTACATTTATATACTTTTGCCGCTCCCTAAAAAAGGGATTGGACCTATAGCTCAGTTGGTTAGAGCACCTGACTCATAATCAGGGGGTCCCTGGTTCAAGCCCAGGTGGGTCCACACTTACGGCGAAGTTTAATACTTCGCTTTTTTTATTTTATTTACCCGTTATGCAACCAATAAAAAATATCATTTTCGATTTAGGCGGCGTTTTTCTTAACCTAAATTACCAATTAACACAAGATGCTTTTACCCAAGCAGGCGTAAAAAATTTTAAAGAATTATTTACTCAACACCACTCAAACAAGCTTTTTATTGAGTTAGAAATAGGTAAAATAACCGAAGAAGATTTTTATAATGCTTTTAGAAAAGAAACACAAACAAACTTAACAAACGATGCAATTAAAAACGCATGGAATGCAATGTTGCTAAACTTTCCTAAAGAAAGGATTGAATGGCTTGAACAAATAAATAAAAAATACAATGTGTTTCTTTTTTCAAACACCAACCAAATTCACTACACTGCATTTATGAATATTATTAAACAAACTTTCGGCTCATTAAACTTTAATGGTTTGTTTATTAAAGCTTACTACTCGCACCAAATAGGTTTAAGAAAACCCAATAAAACATCTTTTGAATTTATTTTAAACGAACAAAATTTAAAAGTAGAAGAAACTTTGTTTATTGATGATACGCTTGAAAATATTGAAGCCGCCAAACAAATTGGTTTGCAAACCGTTCATTTAGTTGCTCCAAAAACTGTTATTGATTTAGGTTTATAATTTATTTCTTAACTGTTTTTTATTTCTTCAAAATCAATATAATCTCCTGCTTTGGTATTGGCTGTATTGCTTTGCTGTTGTGGGTTTTGTGTAGATTGCCCATATTGGTTTTGAGATTGCCCATTAGCCCGTTGTTGTTCTTGCATTTGCTTAATAGTATTACGCATTTGTGAAGTGGCTTTGCTAACCGGCATTACAAATTCAAAAATTAATTTATACAGCAAATAAATTACTATTGCCCAAATTATAAGTTTCATAAACCACAAATGTATAGTTATATAAAACGAATGGCTGTTAAAAATATTTTTACGGTAAATAATTTTCAATCACTAATATTTCCCCTCCATTTAAAATTTGGAACATAACTATGCATTACCATACATTTTCTTCCCTGCAATGTCTCCTTGTGCGTTGCTTAGTGTAAGGTAAGGGACATTGCAAGAAACCGTCTATTGTAGTATAATTACTACAAGAAAAGAGAGAAACAATTCTTTATTTTGCTTAACTATTTATTTTAATTAAAACCAATAATTATGATTAAAAAATTACTTTCTGTTATGGTATGCTGTACTGTTTTTCACACAGCTAAAAGCCAAATAACCAAAGGCAATTGGATGGTGGGGGGAAACATTAGTTTCGCATCCACAACCTACGGGAGTCAGAACTTTTCTCAGAATACGGCCTATATTTTTCAAATCAACCCGAACGTTGGCTATTTTATTGGCGACAAATTTGCTGCCGGCTTAAAAACTGGTATAAACTTATCGGGAGCTAAAGCAACAGGAACTGATATTTATACAAAATATAACAATTATAATATCGGTCCATTCTTGCGTTATTATTTTTTGCCTACTGAAAAAGTGGTTAACATTCTGGTAGAAGGCGTTTACCAATATGGGCTGGAGGGAGACAAGAATCAAAATACATCCAAAAACACCTTTACATTCTCTGCTGGGGCAGTTGCCTTTTTAAACTCAAGCGTTGGCATTGAATTTTTAATGAGTTACTCCAGTTACAAATTTGCCAACACTAGCGGCAGCAATGGTACAATTCAATTAGGTATTGGTTTACAAGTTCATTTAGAAAAATAATTTTCAACTAAAACACTTATCATGAAACATGTTATTCTCACATTTATGCTGTTGCTCAGCGTAGCAGCACATTCCCAAAATGTAACTATTGACTATCAAGCATGGAATCCCAACAACCCTCCGTGCAATATATTTGCAAATGCAACAAATGTACCCGCAACAGGAGTACCGTCAGGCACAATTGAGCATCAAACCAAAGTGGGTCAACCATTTTATAACAATAGCGACCAAGCAATACAACTGCCCACAAATTATATATCGGCTTCATCTTACCAAGGAACAAGGTTTAGGCTTGCCTATAATTTTAAAGCAGGCTACAGCTATTTGATTTATGTAACTGTTGCGGCCGACATAAATACCGTAGGTTACCCGACCGGTCCCTACTTGAGAGTTGATGTAAACAACAATGGCGGAGGAGGCAGCACAGCTTGCAATGGCCCTGATGGTGTGAACCCAAATCTTTCGGGAAACCCTGCGGCAGTACAAGTACCTTCAGATGCCTTCCAAGAGATTCCGTTTTCGCCTTTTGTACAAGGAAGCAGCCAACCGACACTGGAAGTTACTTCGATACCGGCTCAAAATGGTAGCACTAAAACTATTAGGCTAAGAAAAATTAGAATTGTTGAAATAGCTCCTACACCAACCTTCACCATTTCACCATCAACCATTCCTATAACTTGTGGTATCACTTCATCACAGACTTCCTTTGCGGTAACAAATGTAAATAGCACACCCAATGTTACAAATTATACATGGAACTTGGGTTCATCAAGCAACGGCTGGCTATATAATGGCAATGCTGCACCTCAAACAATTTCTACAGGAACAACAAGTACACTATCTCTTACACCTGTTTGTGGAGCTACACCTTCAAATGTATCAGCTACTGTTACCGCAGGAGGAAATTCTTACCAAACAAATACAGCAATGGTTTCTGTAAGTAACCCTGCTTTAACTATTAATGGTGCAAGCAATATTTGTACAAACAGCGAAAATTATACTATTGACAGTTTGCCCTGCAACGCATCTGTAGTGTGGAGTATAAACCCATCGGGCATTGTAAGCCTTACAACAAGTGGCAACACTGCCACTTTAAGCAAAATAACTGATGGAGATATTACACTTACCGCAACCGTAAGTAATGTTTGCGGCGGCAGTAATATAGTTTTGCAAAAAACGGTACATACAGGGTTACCCATTGTATTAACAAATAGTGGCAATACCAGCTTTAGCTCTACATCGCCCGGTTTTCCTCCTTATGATAACGATGTTTGCAGCTCGGCATTAGATACTATTGCCATGGAAATTACAGGTGCAACAAGTGTGGTGTGGAGCGGGCCTTCACGCATAGCTGTAAACTGGCATACCGATGGTAATAACCTAATATTTTATTTTTTTGCTCCTAATCAATCTGCTTTATTTCACGTAACAGCAAGCAATGGTTGTGGAACAGTTACCAAATACTTTGGTTTTAATTCCATTGATTGCAGCGGAGGCGGAGACCCCTGCGGTGGCGGCTTAACAACCTTTAATGTTTCGGTATCGCCCAACCCCTCAACAAACAAAATAATTGTAGTACCCAATGTACCACCGCCTTGCAATGAATT
>JAFDXY010000007.1 GCA_018267725.1 Bacteroidota bacterium | reverse complement strand
GATTTTGCAACATACTAAAACCAACAATATGTCCCTCAGATTTACCGCTATTAAAGAAGTAGCCGCCAACCGCAAAGAAACTGTTGAAACGCCTTCAGTTAAAATTTCAACCATTTTTGGCGAAAACGTTTTTACCTTAACCACCGCCCGCGAATATTTAAGTGATGAAGCATTTAAAAGTTTACAGGCAAGTATAAAAGGCTCAAAAAAAATTGACCGAGCAGTTGCCTCGCAAATTGCCAACGGCATACGTGCATGGGCAGAAGCAAAAAATGTAACACATTTCTCGCATTGGTTTCAACCTTTAACCGGAACAACTGCCGAAAAGCACGATAGTTTTTTTACCATAAAAAGCGATGGAACAGCCATTCAAGAATTTGACGGGGCTGCATTAATTCAACAAGAGCCTGATGCATCTTCATTTCCAAGTGGAGGTTTGCGTGCAACTTTTGAAGCAAGAGGTTATACAGCTTGGGATCCTTCCTCTCCTATTTTTATTATGGAAATTGGAACTGGAAAAACACTTTGTATTCCTACCATATTTGTTTCTTATACAGGAGAAAGTTTAGACTATAAAGCTCCACTTTTAAAAGCTTCTGAGGCTTTAAATAAAGCAGCCGTAGATGTTTGCAATTATTTTGATAAAAACGTTACAAAAGTTACTGCTACTTTGGGTTGGGAACAAGAATATTTTGTAATTGATGAAAGCCTTGCCAATGCAAGACCCGATTTGGTTTTAGCAGGAAGAACCGTTTACGGAGCATCTCCCGCAAAAGGGCAACAATTAGAAGACCATTATTTTGGTTCTATTCCAGAAAGAATTTATGCTTTTATGAGAGACCTTGAAACCGAATGTTACAAGTTAGGTATTCCACTTAAAACTCGCCATAATGAAGTTGCACCATCGCAATTTGAATTAGCACCTATTTATGAAGAAGTAAGTGTAGCGGTTGATCACAACTCTTTATTAATGGATATTATGGAAAGAGTTTCTCGTCGTCATAAACTGCGTGTATTATTTCATGAAAAACCTTTTGCTGGTATTAATGGAAGTGGCAAACACAATAATTGGAGCATGGCAACCGATACAGGTGTTAATTTATTAAGTCCCGGAAAAACACCTAAAACCAATTTAATGTTCTTAACGTTTTTTGTAAATACCATTAAAGCCGTTCACGATTATTCAGATACATTAAGAGCCTCTATTGCATCTGCAGGAAATGATTATCGTTTAGGTGCCAATGAAGCTCCACCGGCAATTATATCGGTTTTCATTGGTGAATATTTATCAAATGTTTTAAAAGAAGTTGAAAGCCGTGTTGGTAATAAGTTTGATGAACAAGATGAAGCTATTTTAAAGTTAGATATTCATCGTTCTATTCCTGAATTATTATTAGATAATACCGATAGAAACAGAACTTCTCCATTTGCATTTACGGGAAATAAATTTGAATTTAGAGCAGTAGGTTCTACAGCCAATTGTGGAAGCCCAATGACGGTATTAAATGTTATTATGGCCCAAACATTAAAACAATTTAAAACCGATGTTGATGCATTAATTGCCAAAGGCGAGAAAAAAGAAATTGCTATCATTCAAACCATTCAAAAATATATTGTAGAAAGTAAAAAAGTTTTGTTTGAAGGAGATGGCTATAGCGAAGCATGGCATAAAGAAGCCGAAAAAAGAGGTTTACCCAATATACCAACTACGCCATTGGCATTAGATGCTATGCTAACTGAAAAAGCAAAACATTTATTTGAAAGCAATAATATATATAGCCATGCAGAGTTAGAAGCAAGACATGAAATTGAATTAGAAAAATATATTAAAAAAGTACAAATTGAAGCAAGAATAATGTGCGATTTAGCATTAAACCATATTATACCTGCGGCAGTAAAATATCAAAACGAATTATTAACCAATATAAATGGTTTAAAAACATCTGGCTTATCGGAAACTGCTTATAAAAGTCAATTAGAAATTTTAACCAAAGTAAGCAAGCATTTACAAGAAGTTTATACTAAAGCACATGCTTTGGTTGAAGCCAGAAAAATTGCCAATGCAATAGATAATACACGTACTAAAGCTATTGCTTATTGCAGCCAGGTTAAAGAAACATTTTTTGATGATTTACGCTATCATGTAGATAAATTAGAAGCATTGGTTGGCGATGAATATTGGAGCTTACCTAAATACAGAGAAATGTTGTTTTTACGTTAATAAACTTTCATTTTTTAAGAAAGCCCTTTGCATAAACAAAGGGCTTTTTATTTGCTGCCGATTTTATTTAGCGTTTACCGAAAAAAGAGTTTTCAATTTATTTATAAATATTATTTTCAATTTCTAACTAAAAAAAAATTGTATGAAAAAGTTATTTGTATTATTAGTAGTAGCAACAGCTTGCTCATTTACAGCATTACATGCACAACCTCAGCAAATGACGCCAGAAGAAAGAATGGCTCAAATGAAAGAAAAATTAAAAGCATTAAATGTAACAGGAGTACAAGCAGATTCTGTAGTTGCCATAATGACGGATAGATCTTATATGCAAGGAATGAATTTCAGAGAAATGACTCCTGAAGACAGACAAGCTAAAATGAAAGAAATTAGCGATGCAAGAGTAAAAAGAATGGTAAAAGCAGGTATAGCAGAAGATACTGCTAAAAAAGTTATGGAAGCATTATCATTCCGTGGTGGTGGACGCCCACAAGGTGGTGGCGGTAAAAAATAATTACTACTTCCTTAAATAAAAAATCCTGAAATAATATTTCAGGATTTTTTATTATATAAATTATATTTATTGCATTTTAAAAGTTTCT
>JAFDXY010000006.1 GCA_018267725.1 Bacteroidota bacterium | reverse complement strand
TTTTATCATAAATCGTTTATTTATAGACATATTTTTATACTAAAATTTACGTTTTTTAAATATAAAAACAGTAACAATTGAAAAGCTGAAACTTTTTGGGATCTATAATTTAAGTAACGAAACGTAATATCAAAACACAATCCACTTCCATTGCAAACAACCTTGCGATAATGCTAATGCAGGCGTTGGAAATTTAAAAGCATTTAAAGCAAAAAATACAATTTTAAAAAATTTACTATGTGTTTTTATTTTAGTAAAATCAATATCGGGGGCTAAATAAAATTGCCTGTAACGTGCTATATCATTTCTATTAAAAATAATATTACCGTTATCATCCTTTACAATATTGCTGCTTGCTGCAAACATTCCGTTTGCACCATAACCTAATGCTATATTAAACCACGAAGGAAGTTTTGTTTGTTTAAAAAAAGATTTAATATTTATGCTTAACCAATAAGTTTGTGCATTATAATCTTTCAATGTTCTGCTTTCTATCCAACGTTTCGGTGTCATTACAAAACTGTTCAGTCCTGCTTGTTTTCTAAACCCGTCGAATTCGACGGGTTTAAAATCGGGGTTGTAAATTGTTTCCCAAAATCCCAAAAGTTCAATGGTATTTCGATTTCTCATCCAGTTTTTAATGAGATCATCTGTATGTTCAGGATTTTTATGTCGTGCTATATCGGTCAAGGAAATAAAATCGTTGCTATTGTCTTCGTATAAAACAATTTCAACGCCCTGAACATTTATCTTTTTATTCTTTGACATATTCTATTTTTCAAACGATAAATTTACAAAAAATAAGTCAGGTATATCTTGCCAAAAGTTTCGTTATAGCTACAAGCAAAAGAGATATTTTTTTGAGATTTTAGTTTTGGATAAATGTCAATAATATTATTATTAGCTTTTGCACATTAATTTATTTACGAGTTCTGGCTTTAAAAATTACAGCCAACGTTGAAGCATTGGCAATGTGGCGAAATTTTATACCTATATGCCCAACTTGTATAAAACCCAATGTTGGCAAAAATGATTCTTTAGTATGCTTGCACCAAAACTTCTGTTGGAATATGCCAACTGCTGTGTAATTGCCTTATCATTTCTAAAGACAATTTTCGTTTTCTATTCAAAATCTCACTTGCTCTACTTTTTTGCCCCACAACTTCTGCAAGGTCAGTTTGCGTTAAACCTTGTTGCTCCATTCTAAATTTTATAGCTTCTATTGGGTCTGGTAAATCAATTGGGAAATTCTCGTCCTCATACTTTTCAACTAATAAACTTAAAACTTCTAATTCGTCTCCTTTTGTAGAACCTTTTTTTGCATCAAACAAGGTTTCAAGCCTTGTTATTGCAAGTTCATAATCTTTCTTTGTCTTAATTGGCTTGATGTTCATTTTAAATTGTTTTTGCATTTATTTTATCATACTCAGCATGTGTCCCAATAAATCTAATCCAAACCATTTGATAGTCGAAGTTAATTTTTACAATAAGTCTGTAAGTATTGCCTTTAATGTTGAATACAATTCTATTGTCGCCAATAATACTTGCAGTTGGGAATTCAAGTTTTATTCTGTTTGAATTTTTCCATTTTGCCTTTGATGTTTCTTGAAACCAAGCTTTAAGCTGTTGTTCACAGTCGTTATGCTTTTCCCAAAATTCTCGAAGTATCTTTTTTGCTATAACTCTCAACTAATGATTTTTATCAAAAGTAAAGAAAGTTACCGATATGGGAATATTAATTTTTTGTCTGACTTGAATTTTAAACTGGTCAAATAGTATTTTTGCTGATGCAAAGTAGTAGTACAAATGTTGAGTTTACAACTGTCCCCCGACTGCCGCCAAACCCGATGTTGTAGGCAGTTTATTTCTTTGTCAATTTATGGTCTTTAGGTAATTCTTTTAGCAGTTTCATAAATACACTTGTTCCTTCCTTCCACTCGTGAGAATTAAAATCTTTAGGTGTCAACTTTGTCATTGAGTATAAATTGAAACAGTCTTTCACAGTTTTTGAAACGTCATTTGCTGCGTCCAAGTGTTTAATAAGTCTGAAGTCGACAATTAAATCAATGATTGATATGTCAATGTCTTTAAATGAAAGATATAAGTCGGAATAAACATCTAGTATAAAGTATGATTTGTCAAGATAAAGAGCATTTGTATTGGCAAAATCAGCTACTATATTTTCTAGGTCAGAAAGTTTTTGGCTGTTTTGTTTTAACAGGAAACCAAATCGGATAAGCAATATTTTTTCTAAACTCTTACTGTCAAATTGAGGTTCTGTCTCACATAAACCATTTATAAATTCGTCTTCACTAACAATTTGAATATTTACTCCTGAATTTCTTAATTGAATAGTCTCATTAATTTTATTTCCATAGTTGCCAAACTTCCAGTCTTTATTTGGAACACTGCCTATAACTAAATAGTTAAGTGTCTTACTAACGCCTTTCGCAGGATAGCCACCACGAAGTTTTACTTCTTTTTCAGCGTCCTTTCTTTCAATGTCAACCATAGTACCAGTGAAAAGAAAAGTTTTGTCTTTGAATTTTATTTTATTGTTTGCCATTGTGGAGTCTGTCTTTAAATTCCCTCTAACTCAAAAATAAACGAAACTTTTATCATAAATCGTTTATTTATAGACATATCTTTTTATTGGTATCTATCATTTAAGTAACGAAACGTAATATCAAAACACAATCCATTCCCATTGCAAACAACCTTGCGATAATGCTAATGCAGGCGTTGGAAATTTAAAAGCGTTTAAAGCAAAAAATACAATTTTAAAAAATTTACTATGTGTTTTTATTTTAGTAAAATCAATATCGGGAGCTAAATAAAATTGTCTGTAACGGGTAATATCATTTCTATTAAAAATAATATTACCGTTATCATCTTTTACAATATTGCTGCTTGCTGCAAACATTCCGTTTGCACCATAACCTAATGCTATATTAAACCACGAAGGAAGTTTTGTTTGTTTAAAAAAAGATTTAATATTTACGCTTAACCAATAAGTTTGTGCATTATAATCTTTCAATGTTCTCGAAAAAAAATTCTTCCCAAAAATACTATCTGCTCTGTTATTCAAACCATAATTTGCATAATTATTTATATGAGAAGAAAATTTAATTTGAATTCTTTGTTCTTTCCAATGTAATTGCTGAAAAAGATAAGTGGCACTGCCTGTAATATTTGCTGCATAATCGCCCAAACTAAATCCCCATTCTTTTGAAAAACCATCAAAAACTTCAATAATACTCATATAAGCCAAACCACTTGCAGCACCTAACCAATAACTTTTTTTATTGTTGTATCCTGCCCATTTAAAACTTTCACTTGTTAATCTACTTATGTTGTATGCACTCCAAACGTGGCCAGCTTTATCCATTTGCAACCATTCATTATTATCATTAAAAAAATGAAAAGATGCAGCGGGATATCCTTTGTACCATGCATTGTATAAAACGGACATTGAGCCTGTAGTTACTACTGCATTTGTTGCTCCCAAAATAATTACTCTTTTTTTATTGGGTTTTACCAATAAACTATCTTGAGCAAAACTTGCCTGCATTATTAATAAACTTATAAAATACAGCAACTGTTTCATTACATCAAACTTAGTATAAATACAATACATTTTTTAATTGAAACAATTTCGAAATAGGGAGTAGTTTTTAAAAATTTGGTTATTTGCTTTACCTGTAACTATTTTGCATAATAAAATAAAAACATGGCAACATTTGAACCTCCTATACATTGGAATGATTATGAAGATATAGCATTAAAATTGTATGAAAAATTTGGCGATGAATTTACAGAGTCTAAAATTTATAGAGTTAGGTTTACAGATTTATTGGAGTGGGTTTTGCAATTGCCTAATTTTGTTGGCACACGCGAACAAAGCAATGAAGGACATTTAGAAATGATACAAAGTACTTGGGTGTACGAGTGGAGAGATAATCAAAAATAATTTATTACATCACTTTATATTTTTTTGATTGAAATTATTAACAGCATTTTTAAAACTAATTCGCTGGCCTAACCTTGTGTTTATTGCTTTAACACAGGTTATGTTTTTTTATTGTATTGCTTTACCTGCTTTGCAAACTGCCGGTTTAAAATCTGTTTTATCAAATAAAATGCTTATGCTGCTTGCAATTAGTTATGTATTAATTGCAGCGGGCGGAAATATTATTAACGATTATTTTGATTTGAATATTGATAAAATAAACAAACCTCAAAAAGTAATTGTAGAAAAATATATAAGTAGAAGATGGGTTATTATTTGGCATTTATTAGTAAGTGTTGTTGCAGTTTTAATTAGTGTTTATATTTCATATAAAACAAAAATTATTTGGATTGCAGTTGCAGCATTTTTTTGTGTAGTGCTTTTGTTTTTATATTCTGTTAGTTTAAAGAAAAAATTTTTGGTTGGTAATATTTTAGTATCTGCACTAACTGCTTGGGTTATTATGATTGTTAGTTTAATTGAATTTAGTGCATTTTCTCATACTTCATCAACAGATATTTTTGCTTTAAGAAAAATTATGCGATTAGGTATTTTATACACATGCTTTGCATTTATAATTTCTTTAATACGTGAAGTAGTAAAAGATATGGAAGATGTTGAAGGTGATAGAAAATACAATTGCACCACTATGCCCATTGTTTGGGGACTTAATGCAGCAAAAGTTTTTGTAGCAGTTTGGTTAATTGTACTAATTGCAGCATTAGTTATTTTACAATTGTATGCTTTTACTTTTGGTTGGTGGATAAGCATTATTTATGCTGTTGTTTTAATAATACTTCCATTGTTGTTTATTTTTAAAAAATTGTTTGCAGCCCAATCTTCACAGCAGTTTCATTCGTTAAGCAGTATAATAAAACTAACTATGCTTACAGGAATTGTAAGCATGTTATTCTTCTATTTTTAAATTTATTTTCAATTGAAAAAAATAATATTAGCCTCACAATCTCCACGCCGTAAACAATTATTAGAGTGGGCTGAAATATCTTTTGAAATAATGGTAAGCGATGCTGATGAAAGTTTTTCAAACGAATTAAATATTAAAGAAGTGCCTGTATTTATTGCTAAACAAAAAGCATTGGCAATAAAAAATAAAATAGCAAACAACCATATAATAGTAGCTGCCGATACGGTTGTAGTATTGAATAATAATATAATTGGCAAGCCAAATAATGCAGAAGAAGCAATTGAAATATTATCGGCTCTTTCAGGAAAAACTCATACGGTTATTACAGGTGTTGTAATACTTGATGGCGAAAAAGAAATTGCTTTTGCAGATGTTACTGAAGTTGAATTTCATACTTTAACACAAGAACAAATTAAGTTTTATGTTGAAAAATATAAACCTTACGATAAGGCGGGTGCTTACGCCATTCAAGAATGGATTGGTGTAGTTGGTATTAAACAAATTAAAGGCGATTTTTATAATGTAATGGGTTTGCCTGTAAGTAGGGTAGTGCAAACTTTGCAACAATTATAATTTTTTTGTAATTTTATTTTACGCATTTGTTATACTCCTTTCATAAATAAAAATTTTATGACGGAGAAATTATTACAATTTATTTGGCAGTTTCAATATTTTAATAAAACTAATCTGCTTACAGAAAGCGGAGAAGTATTGCAAATTATTTTCCCCGGTCAAATTAATACACAACAAGGCCCCGATTTTTTACAAGCAAAAATTAAAGTAAACAATATTTTATTAGCAGGAAATGTAGAGCTGCATTGCCTTTCATCAGATTGGGAAAAACATAATCATGCAACAGATAAAAATTATAGCAATATTATTTTACATGTTGTTTGGGAAAATAATTTCAATTTAAAAAATACACCTACGCTTTGTTTGCAACCACGTGTTACAAAAATATTATTGCAGCAGTATGAAAATTTAATGAACAATCAACTTAAAATTCCTTGTTATAATTTGTTGCCTGTGTTAAATGAATTTGAATGGCTAAGTTGGAAAGAAAGATTGGCTATTGAAAGAATGGAAATAAAAGCACAACAAATTTTACAATTGTTTGTAAAAAATAATAATAATTGGGAAGAAACTTTTTGGCAACTGCTTGCGTATAATTTTGGGCTTAAAGTAAATGCAGAAATTTTTATGCAAATGGCAAATTGTATTTCTATAAATATTTTAGCAAAACATAAAAATCAAATTTATCAGTTAGAGGCTTTGTTATTGGGAACAGTTAATTTATTGAATGATGATTTTGTAGAAGATTATCCTAAGCTATTGCAGAAAGAATATAAGTTTCTTCAAAAAAAATATCAATTAGCAAATACATATCAAACACCTTTCTTTTTAAGAATGAGGCCTGCTAATTTTCCTACTATTCGGTTAGCTCAATTAGCAAAATTTATTCAACAATCTAAACATTTATTTTCTGTAGTAAAAGAAACAGAAAATTTAAAAGAAATAAAAACTTTATTAAACATAGAAGCAAATGATTATTGGAATAATCATTATGTGTTTGATAAACCAACAAAATTTAAACACAAACAATTAGGAAATGCAATGAGTGATGCTATTATTATCAACACATTTATTCCTGTGTTATTTGCTTATGGTTTATATACGCAAGATGAAAAGTATAAACAAAAGGCATTGCAATGGTTAATGCAGTTGCCGGCAGAGTGTAACAGTATTACCAATGTGTTTGAAAGTAAAAATATTAAAAATAAATCGGCGTTAGACTCTCAAGCTTTTATTCATTTAAAAAATAATTATTGTAATAAAAAACTTTGTTTGCAATGTGCAGTAGGTAATAAGTTAATGAAACAGAAATGATATTTTTATCAACTTTGTTTTTATAATATTATTTTGCTAAAATAAAAGCCCCGCAACTGTTGCAGGGCTTTTGATTATTTTTTCTTTGCTATTTTTTTAGCTGCTTTTATTTTCTTTTCAAATGCATCGGGTACTTGCTCTGTAATCATTTTCTTTATTTCATCAATATTTACAGTTGCCAATTCTTCTGCTGTGTATTTAGTACTGTCTGCTTTTTTGGTAAGCTTCAACATTAATTTTCCAAAACGTATAAATGGTCCCCATCTTCCGTTTTCAATAGCAATTTTTTGCTCAGGCCATTGTTGTATAAAACGGTTAGCTTCTTTGGTAACTTTTGTATCAATTAATTCTTTAATATCATTATTACTTAAATTATCAAAATTGTAACGCTTTGGTACATTAATAAATAAATCATTCCATTTAATAAATGGGCCAAAACGCCCTTTACCTTTTGTTACGGGTTTGCCTTCATATTCAGCAATGGGTGCATCTGCTTTTTCTTTTTCATTAATTAATTCAATAGCTCTTTCTAATTCCATTTCATACAAATCTTCTCCGCGTGGAATAGATATAAATTGCTCGCCTAATTTTATATAAGGTCCAAACCTTCCAACATTTACACTTAATTCTAAACCTTCATATTCTCCAATAATTCTTGGCAATTTAAATAAATCCATTGCTTCTTCAAACGTAATGGTTTCAATACTTTGCGTAGGTTTTAGTTTTGCAAAGCGTGGTTTTTCTTCATCATTGGCATCTCCAATTTGCACCATTGCTCCGTAACGCCCCATACGTGCTACTACTTTTTTTCCGCTTGCTTCATCAATACCTAATTCACGTTCGCCTTTTGCACGTTCTGCATTTTCTAAAGTATGTTCTATGGTTGTATGAAAAGGAGTGTAAAATTCTCCAATCATACTATTCCATTGCATTTTACCATCGGCAATTTCATCAAACTCTTCTTCAATATGTGCAGTAAAACTGTAATCCATTACTTTATTAAAATGTTGTTTTAAAAAATCTGTAACAACATTTCCTAAATCGGTAGGAAATAATTTTCCTTTTTCTGCACCGGTATTTTCTTGAACAATTTCTTTAGTAATATTTTGAGAAGAAGTTAGTTTTAAAATATTAATATTTTTTTTAATACCTTCTTTGTCTCGCTTTTCTACATAATTTCTTTTAATAATGGTTGAAATAGTAGGGGCGTAGGTTGATGGGCGACCAATACCTAAATCTTCTAATTTTTTTACTAAAGAAGCTTCTGTATATCTTGCTGCGGGTTTACTAAATTTTTCTGTTGCAGTTAATGTTTTAAAATCTAAAGTTTGATTAACAGATAACGGTGGCAACATACCTTCTGTATTTTCTTCATCTTCCTCATCTTTACCTTCTAAATATATTTTTAAAAAGCCATCAAATTTTAATACTTCACCTGTTGCAGTTAATTCTTCGTTATTGGTGCTAATATTAATTTTTGCAATTGTTTTTTCAAATTCGGCATCACTCATTTGGCTGGCAATCGTTCTACGCCATATTAATTCGTACAATTTTTTTGTATCCATATCATCAACCGTTTTGTTGCTCATGTAAGTAGGGCGAATAGCTTCGTGAGCTTCTTGTGCACTTTCATTTTTGTTTTTATATTTTCTAAATTGAAAATAATTTTCTCCGTAATTAGAGTTGATTTGATTTTGAATATCTCTTCTTGCCAAATCACTCAAGTTTACGCTATCGGTACGCATATAAGTTATATAACCACTCTCGTATAACTTTTGTGCTAACAACATGGTTTTGCTTACACCATATCCTAATTTTCTTGATGCTTCTTGTTGTAAGGTGGATGTAGTGAAAGGTGCTGCAGGCGTGCGTTTGGCAGGTTTTACCTGAATATCTTTTACTTTATACATTGCATTTTTACAACTTTCTAAAAACGCTTGTGCATTGGGTAAGGTTTGTAATTTTTCAGGCCCCTCTGCTTTAAAATTTACTTCTCTGTTATTAATATCTTTTGCACTAAAAATTGCTTCAATTTTATAAGTGCTTTCTGCAATAAATTGGTTTATTTCTCTTTCTCTTTCAACAATTAATCTTACTGCTACGCTTTGCACTCTTCCTGCACTTAAACCGCGTTGCATGCCAATTTTTCTCCATAAAACGGGGCTTAATTCAAACCCAACAATTCTATCTAAAACACGCCTTGCTTGTTGGGCGTTTACCAAATTCATATCAATATTTCTGGGTGTTTCAACAGCTTTTTTAATAGCCGGTGCAGTAATTTCATGAAACACAATACGTTTGGTGGTGTGTGGGTTTAAACCTAATACTTCGGCCAAATGCCAGCTAATACTTTCTCCTTCACGGTCTTCATCGCTTGCTAACCAAACTTCTTTGTCTTTAGCAGCTTTTTTTAAATCGCTTACCACTTTGGCTTTATCTGTAGGAACAATATAACGTGGTTGAAATTTGTTTTGCAAATCAATACCCATTTCATCTTTTTCCAAATCACGTATATGTCCAAAAGAGCTTTTCACTTCAAAATCTTTACCTAAAATTTTTTCAATGGTTTTAGCTTTTGCGGGAGACTCTACTATTAATAAATTTTTTGCCATTGGTTGATTTACATTCTTTTTTAAACAACTTATAATCTTTATTCTGCAAGCAATATTAAACCTTAAATTAATTAGGTTTTATATTTTTCATTAGCTGCAATATTAGCAGAAACATTTAAACATAAAAATATCTTACTTAATTTTTTAAACTACCAATCATACTTTTTGTGGTTATTTTATTAGTTATTATTGTTGAAATAACAACAGTTTATCTTCTCAAATTACTAAATGATTCAGGTAAATTTCTTGAATAAAAAAATCCCGCAGGGCAAACCTTGCAGGATTTATGAGCAAGCAACCGAAATAAACAATTTAACTAACGTTTGTTTGTAACGTGTTCTCACAAACCTAAGGTATTTTTCAAAACCATTCAATTAAAATTTTTCTTTCTTTCATAAATAATTCAACACTAAAAACGTGGGGTTATAGACTGAATTGAAATATTTTTGCCGTTAACAAGAAAAACTATGTACAACATTACAGTAAAATTTGAGCAGAAAGGAATGGAACCGGTTACATTAAATAATATTAAACCCGGCGATAGTATTTTAGAAGTATTATTAGATAACAATATTGAATTACACCACAACTGCGGAGCCGTTTGTGCATGCAGTACTTGCCATTTATATGTTGATGAAGGAATGGATTATTTAGAAGAATTAAGTGATAAAGAAGAAGATTTTATTGATAGAGCAATTAATCCAAAATTAAACTCACGTTTAGGTTGCCAATGTGTTTTGCAAGAAGGAAATGGAAATATTACAGTAACATTGCCCGACCAAACTCAGTTTTTAGGCGAATAATTTATATTGCAAAAAATTGATAAACTATTTAAAACTAAATACATGAACGCAACAGCTTTAGAAAATGCAAAAACATGGCTTAATGGTAATTACGATGCTGCTACCAAAGAAACTATTGAAAAACTTCAAAAAGATAATCCAACAGAATTAGAAGAAAGTTTTTATCGCAATTTAGAATTTGGTACAGGAGGTTTGCGTGGCATAATGGGCGTTGGTACTAACCGTATGAACAAATATACCGTTGGTATGGCAACACAAGGTTTTGCCAATTATTTAAAGAAAAGTTTTGAAGGAGAAATAAAAGTAGCCATTGGGCATGATAGCAGAAACAACAGTCGTTTTTTTGCAGAAACAGTAGCAAATGTTTTTGCTGCCAATGGTATAAAAGTGTATTTGTTTGAAGCATTAAGACCCACACCCGAATTAAGTTTTGCAATAAGAACCTTAGGCTGCAAAGGCGGCGTAGTTTGTACTGCAAGCCATAACCCCAAAGAATATAATGGATACAAAGCTTATTGGAATGATGGAGCACAACTAATTCCTCCACACGATAAAAATGTTATTAAAGAAGTAGAAGCTATATCAAGCGTTAATGATGTAAAATGGAGTGGAGGCGAAGCCAATATTACCATTATTGGCAAAGAAATGGATGAGCAATATATTAAAATGGTAAAAAGCTTAAGCATTTATCCTGAAGCAATTGCCAAACAACATAACTTAAAAATTGTATATACTCCCATACACGGTACAGGCATTATGTTAGTGCCCAAAGTATTGCAAACATTCGGTTTTACCAATGTACATGTTGTTGAAGAACAAGCAACACCCGATGGAAATTTCCCTACAGTTGCTTATCCAAATCCCGAAGAAAAAGAAACCATGAGTATTGGTTTGCAAAAAGCAAAAGAGTTAGATGCTGATATATTGTTAGGAACAGATCCTGATAGCGATAGAGTTGGTGTTGGTATTAAAAATCATAAAGGAGAATGGGTTTTAATGAATGGAAATCAAACAGCAGTATTGGCTTTTGCTTATATGATTGAAGCAAGAAAAAAGAAAGGCATTGCACAACCTAACGATATGGTTATCTCAACCATTGTTACTACCGAAATGATTAATGAAGTTGCTAAACAAAACGATGTTAATTGTTACAATGTATTAACAGGTTTTAAATGGATTGCTTCTTTATTAGCAGAAAAAGAAGGAGAAGAAAATTATATTATTGGTGGAGAAGAAAGTTTTGGTTTAATGATTGGAGATAAAATACGCGATAAAGATGCCGTAAGTGCAGTTGCATTATTATGTGAAATGGCAGCATACGAAAAAGAAAACGGCAGCTCTTTATTTGATAAACTAATTGATATGTATGTGCAATACGGTTTTTATTATGAAGAATTAATTAGTATAACCAAAAAAGGAATGAACGGACAAAAAGAAATTGCAGATATGATGGAAGGCTATAGAAAAACACCTCCTACAACCATAAACGGAAGTAAAGTTGTTGAGATATTAGATTACGAAAAACAAATTGGAAAAGATTTTGAAAGCGGCGATAGTTGGAGTATTGATTTACCAAAAAGCAATGTGTTACAATTTGTAACAGAAGATGGAAGCAAAATTTCTGCACGCCCAAGCGGAACAGAGCCAAAAATTAAATTTTACTTCAGCGTAAAAACAAACTTAAAAAACAAACAAGAGTTTGATGCAAAATTTGCCGAATTAGAAGCAAAAATAAAAGGCATAGTATCTGATATGAAACTTAATTAAGAAATAACATACTGTTTCCCAAAAGTCTATGGGGCGTGGCAAAGCCACGCCCCATAATTATTTAAAATTTTAATAAACTAAGAGTAAGATTTTTTAATATGATTTATAATACCTGTTGTAGAAAAACCTTCTATTATGGGGTTTATAACAACTCTTCCGCCATTGGCAATTACTTCTTTTGAACCTACAATTTGCTCAACTGTATAATCTCCTCCTTTAACCAAAACATCCGGTAATAAAGTTGAAATTACCTGTAGTGGAGTATCTTCATCAAACAACACTACTGCATCAACCATAATTAAACTGGCAATTAATAAACTTCTACTTTGTTCGTTATTAATAGGTCTTTCATCACCTTTTAATTTTTTTACACTTTTATCTGTATTTAAAGCAACAATTAAAAAATCGGCTTCTTTAGCTGCTTGCGATAAAGAAAAAATATGTCCTTCATGCAAAATATCAAAACAACCATTAGTAAAAGCAACTGTTTTGCCAATAGTTTTTAATGCAATAACAAAATGCTGTAATTGGTTTAGCGAATAAATTTTTTTACGAATAGCTTCAACTTGTTTCATTAGTAGTTGCTTTATGTTTATTTATAATGGGTAATAAAATAACGCAAGTAAATCCTACAATAACAACAATAGCAAATTGTGCAAACCATTGTAAAGTTCCGTTAGCATATCCAATGGTAAATGGAATACCGCTTTTTTCTAACACTTTTGCCATAAAATAAGCGTAAGCACCAATGCCTCCAGGTGTTAAAATCATACCAATACTTGCAAATGCCAATGCAGATATTGCATCTTTCAAACCCAATCCTGTTGTGCCATGCGTAGCATATAAACCTACCCATGTGCCAACAATATACAAGCCCCAAATAGTTGCAGAATAAAAAATAAATAAACCTTTTTGTTTTACATTTTTAATACTACTTAAACCTTCCCAAATACCTTTTAATATTTTTTGAATGGCTATTACAACTTTTAAATGAGAAAATTGTTTAAACCAAATTCTTAAAGTAACAATTAATACAATTACTACTGCAATAGCTATAATAATTTTATTGGTTGAAAAATTTCCTGCTTTTGTTTTGAATAATTCTGTTATTATTTCTTTAGCATAACTTCCTACAATATCATATTGCAATGTAAATGAAAGCAGAAAAACAATGGCTAAAGAAATTACATCAAAAGCTCTTTCTGCAACTATGGTACCTACCAATTTTTCTGCAGGCACTTTTTCGTAACGGGCAAGTATGGTGCATTTTAAAACTTCGCCTAATCTGGGTACGGCAAGGTTTGCTAAGTAACCTATCATAACTGCAGAAAAAGTATTTTTTATTGTGGGAGTATAACCCATTGGTTGCATTAAAATTCTCCAACGTAAACCTCTTAAAAGATGGCTTGCAGAAAGAATAAAAAACACAGGTATAACTAACCAAAACCTTGCATTGGTAAGAGATTCAATAAACTCATTCCATTTGTCATCGGGTATTTGGCGTAAACTCCACCAAATTAAAAACACACCCAATCCTAAAAAGAAAATATATTTTATAGCCGATGATAATGTTTTTTTCATGCGTAAAAAGTATTGCAATTTACTGCACAAAATTTGTAATTTTTAAAACTTATATAATCAAGCACAAATAAAATAATGCATGGTTAATTTCATTTTTATGTTGTACTATTTTAGCCATAGTTTGCTTTTGAATTGATATTCGGCTTAATTTATTTACCTTTGCAACTCTTTTGTTGTAAAACTGACTATAACTGATGTCAAAAAAAAGAATATTATTCATTGCTACCGAAATGTCCCCTTATCTGGAATTAACGGAGTTTGCAGAAATGGTAAACAAATTAGCAATTAAAAGCAACGATACCGGTTTAGAAGTACGCTGTATTATGCCTCGCTTTGGTGTTATTAACGAACGCCGCCACCGCTTACACGAAGTAGTAAGATTAAGTGGCATTAATGTTTCTGTTGATAACGATGATTATCCTTTGCAAATTAAAGTAGCATCATTACCTAATGCAAGATTACAGGTGTATTTTTTAGAAAATGAAGACTTTTTTAAAAGAAAATTTATTTTTCATGATGAAGAAGAAAAGTGGTTTGATGATAATGGCTTGCGTTCTATTTTCTTTGCAAAAGGAGCTTTAGAAACCGTAAAAAAATTTGGATGGGCACCCGATGTAATTCATTGCAGCGGATGGATGAGTGGCTTAATTCCTTGTTATATTAAAACTGCTTACAAACGCGAACCCGTTTTTGGAAACAGTAAAGTTGTCTTCACTATTGGGCAAAATACTTTTAAAGAAAAATTAGGGCCCGATTTTGTAAAACGTGCTATTATTAATGCCAATGTAACTGCTAAAGATTTAGAAATTTTTAAAGACGCCAATAACACTTCTATGTTTAAAGGAGGTGCAACTTATGCAGATGCTATAACCTTTGGTGCAGAAAAACCTGAAAAGAAATTAGTAGAAGAATTTAGCAAAGTACGTGGTAAAAAAGTATTACCTTTTGGCGGATGGGATACCGATTTAACAGAATACATAGAACTATACAACGCTATTTCAAAATAAATTAACATCCCTACTAATTCAGTAGGGTGTTTTGTTTTTTCTTATTAATCATCAACTATATTTGCAGCCATTAAATTCAAAACAAAATAATCATGCCTTATTTATTTACTTCTGAAAGTGTTTCTGAAGGTCATCCAGACAAAGTAGCCGACCAAATTTCTGATGCGTTAATTGATAATTTTTTAGCATTTGATGCTCAGTCGAAAGTTGCGTGCGAAACACTTGTAACCACAGGCCAAGTTGTGCTTGCCGGTGAAGTTAAAAGCAAAGCCTATTTAGATGTACAAGAAATTGCACGCGGTGTAATTAGAAAAATAGGTTATACAAAAAGTGAATATATGTTTGAAGCAAACAGTTGTGGAATTTTATCTGCTATTCACGAACAATCATCAGACATTAACCAAGGGGTTGATAAAAAGAAAAAAGAAGAACAAGGTGCGGGAGACCAAGGTATGATGTTTGGTTACGCAACCAACGAAACCGATGATTACATGCCATTGGCTTTAGATTTGGCTCACAAAATTTTAATAGAGCTTGCAGCCTTAAGAAGAGAAAACAAACAAATAAAATATTTACGTCCCGATGCAAAATCTCAAGTAACATTAGAGTATGATGATAATAATGTTCCTGTAAGAATTGATGCAATAGTTGTATCAACACAACACGATGATTTTGATACAGAAGTAAAAATGCAAGCAAAAATTAAAAAAGATATTATAGATATTTTAATACCAAGAGTAAAAGCAAAGTATAAAAAATATGCAAAGCTTTTCAACAACAATATTAAATATCATATTAACCCAACAGGCAAATTTGTAATTGGTGGTCCACACGGAGATACAGGTTTAACCGGAAGAAAAATTATTGTAGATACTTATGGTGGTAAAGGTGCACATGGTGGTGGTGCTTTCTCTGGTAAAGACCCAAGCAAAGTTGATAGAAGTGCTGCTTATGCAACCCGCCATATTGCTAAAAACCTTGTAGCAGCAGGCGTTGCAAACGAAGTATTGGTGCAAGTTTCTTATGCAATTGGTGTGGCACAACCAACATCAATTAACGTAAATACATTTGGTACAGCAAAAGTTAATTTAACTGATGGACAAATAGGGAAAATTATTGAAAGCGTGTTTGATATGCGTCCATATTTTATTGAGCAACGTTTAAAATTGCGTACACCAATTTATAGCGAAACTGCTGCTTACGGACACATGGGAAGAAAAAATGAAACAGTTGAAAAAATTTTTAAAAGCCCCGATGGTAAAGTAAAAAAAGTAAAAGTTGAATTATTTACTTGGGAAAAATTAGATTATGTACCAAAAGTGAAAAAAGCTTTTGGCATAAAATAAATATTCTAATAAATAAAACTGCATTTATTACAAAACAATAGCAGACATTATATTTAGCGAGAGATATGTAAAATATCTTTCGCTTTTTTGTTATATTTAATATCCATATAAAGCAAGAATGGAAGCTAAAGATGGAAGTTTTGGATTTGATTTTGAAGCAAAATATTCACATATAGTTTTTGAAAAAGAGTTTACGTATGAATTTGGAGAAAGGTTGGCAAATGTTAAATTCATTAATCACAATAAACAAACAGAAATTGTAGTTACATTTAATCCTGAAAATCAAAATCCTGTTGAAATGCAAAAAAATGGTTGGCAGGCTATTTTAAATTAATTTTATAACATATACAGAAAATAATTAAATTTTAATTTTATGGCAACAATTAATCCTTACATTCATTTTAATGGAAATGCAGAAGAAGCATTTAATTTTTACAAATCGGTTTTTGGTGGAGAATTTGCTACTATAGTTCGCTTTAAAGATTTAAGTTTTGAAGGAAGCCCGAACTTAGAAAAAGAAGCAGATAAAATTATGCATATTGCTTTGCCTATTGGAAAGCATAGTGTGTTAATGGCAAGTGATACACCGGAATTTATGGGAAAGCATAACGAAAATGAAAACAGAAGTAAAATATCTATAAGTGTTGAAAGTAGAGAAGAAGCAGATAAAATTTATAATGAACTTTCAGTAGGGGGGAAAGTTGAAATGCCTATTGGCGATAGCCCTTGGGGTTCGTACTTTGCTATGTTTAGAGATAAATACGGAATTGAATGGATGGTTGATTTTGACCCAAGATATAACGGGAAAATATAAGTAAAACAAATAAACAACTAATATAATATTAAGTTAATAGCTATTATAGAACAATGCTATATAAATAGAAGTGAAAGAATATTTTGAACTTCAATACAGAATGACAAACAGACGGTTTAAAGACACAGGCTTTGAACCGTTACTTGCTTATATTTTATTGACTGTTGGTTTCGTAGGACTTTCAATTTATTTGTTTAACAAGACCGAATTTGCGGTTTATGTCTATTTGCTTTTTGCTTTGACACTTATCGGGAAACTTTCAGAAACTCGTAGAACTGAATTTTTAAAAATTTGCTTTGGTGACACGCAATTAAAAAAAATCAGAATTACGGAAAACCTTATTTGCTCAATACCTTTCTTTGCTTTTCTACTTTACAAGCAACTTTTTCTTTTTGCAGGTTTGCCCTTGGCATTGACAACGATTTTAGCTCTTGTAAATTTTCGGACAACATTGAACTTTACAATTTGGACACCATTTTCAAAAAGACCATTTGAATTTACGACAGGTTTTAGAAACACATTTTTTCTGTTTTTTGTGGCATACGCATTGACATTTATTGCTGTTTCCGTAAACAACTTTAATCTTGGCGTATTTGCAATGTTGCTTGTGTTTGTAACAACATTAAGCTACTACACAAAACCTGAAAATGAATATTACGTTTGGACATACAACCAAAGTCCAAGACAATTTCTACTTAGCAAAATAAAAACAGCAATACTTTTTTCTTTTTCACTTGCTTTGCCGATAGCATTAGCTCTTTCAATTTTCTTTTACCAAAACATCGGTTTGATTTTGCTTTTCTTCTTAGTTGGTTGGGCTTTTCTAACAGCTATTATTGTTACCAAATATTCCGCCTATCCTGATGAAATGAACATTCCACAAGGTATTCTTTTGGTTATTTGTTTATGGTTTCCGCCTATCCTACTTGTTTTAATACCTTATCTTTTTCGAAAATCTGAAAACCAACTTAGTAGTTTATTGAAATGATATCAATCCAAAACCTATCAAAGAAATATGGAGCAAATGAAGTCTTGAAAAATATCAACATTGAATTTGATAAAAGAAAAGTATATGGCATTGTTGGCGAAAATGGTGCAGGAAAAACAACATTGTTCAGGTGTATCGCAGACTTAGAAAATTACGAAGGCAAAATAATTTCAAACCTGAACCCAATTAAAAATCATCTTGGTTTGCTGCTTACAGAACCGTTCTTTTTTCAAAAAATTACAGGCAATGAATATATCCAATTACTCTGCAATGCACGAAACATAAAAGTGACCGACATTGAAAACAGAAATATTTTTGACTTACCGTTAAATCAATATGCTTCTACTTATTCAACAGGTATGAAAAAAAAGTTGGCATTAACAGCAATTCTATTACAAGGCAACGATTTCTTTATTCTTGATGAGCCATTTAACGGAGTGGACATACAAAGTAACATTATCATCACAGAAATTATCCATAAACTAAAAGCACTTGACAAGACAATTATTATTTCATCTCATATTTTCTCAACATTGAGCGACACTTGCGATGAAATACATTTACTAAGCAACGGTAGTTTTATCAAATCTGTTCAAAAAGCAAACTTCCAAGCATTAGAAACAGAAATGAAACAGACAACAATAGGAAACAAAATTGAAAAATTAGGACTTAGATGACACAATTGTTGTAATAAAAACTTGGTGATAGGCAAGACTTTGTTGCATGAATTAGTTTACAATAACAGCCCTTTTAAAAATAACATTGCAACAGAAAAATAAATAACTAAACCGGTTACATCAACTAATGTTGCAACAAATGGTGCAGATGATACCGCAGGGTCTGCTCCCAATTTTTTTAATATAATAGGTAGCATAGAGCCTGTTAATGTTCCCCATAACACAACACCAATTAAACTAAAGCCAACTACAAATGCAATTTCAAGCCAATGAATGCCATATAAATCTTCAATCATGCCATGTTTCATTAATTCATGCCATACAGCTATTCTAAAAAAACCAATGATACCTAAAATAGTTCCTAAGGTTAAACCACTAAAAATTTCTCTTCGCATTACACGCCACCAATCTTTTAAATGCACATCTCCAACTGCCATTGCTTGTATAATTAATGTACTTGCTTGGCTTCCACTATTACCGCCGCTACTCATAATTAATGGAACAAATATGGAAAGCACAACTGCTTTGGCAATTTCATCGGCAAAATAACCCATAGCAGTGGCTGTAAGCATTTCACTTAAAAACAAAACAATTAACCAACCTGCTCTTTTTTGCATTAACTTAAAAAACGGAACATCTAAATAGGGTTCGTTTAATGCTTCGGTACCACCAATTTTTTGAATGTCTTCGCTATATTCTTCGTTGGCAACCCACAACATATCATCAATAGTTACAATGCCTAATAAAATATTGTTAGCATCTACTACAGGCAAAGCCACTCTGTTGTTCATTTTAAAAACTTGGTTGGCATGTTCTTGATCGTCATTCACATTTAATGCAACTACACGTCCGTCAATAATTTCATCAACACGTTTATTGGGTGCTGCTAAAATGATAGATTTAATTTTTATATCATCTATTAATTGCCCGTTTTCGTTTATTACATAAATAACATCAATAGTTTCGCTGTTTTTGGCAAACTTTCTAATGGTGGTTAAAATTTCTTCTACTGTGTTGTGTTCATATACATACACATAATCGGGCGTCATTAATCGGCCTACGCTATCTTCAGGATATCCTAATAAAGAAAGCGTAATTTTTCTTTCTTCGGGGTTTAGTAGTTTAATTAAATCTCTTATTACACTGTTGGGAAGTTCTTCTAAAAAATCTGTTCTATCATCGGCAGGTAATTCATTTAAAAGTTCGGCAGTTTTGTAATTAGGTAAATTTTGTATAATATTTTTTTGCTCTGAAATATCTAAAATTTTAAACACACTAACAGCACGGTGCACGGCCATAGTGCCAATTATTAATGCCTCATAATCGGGGAATTGATTAATTAGCTCGGCAACATCACTAATATTTTGTTCGTTTAAAAATTCACTTAAAGCAAATTTATTTTCTGCTTGAACAAGTAATTCAAATTGCTCTACGATACTTAGATGTACTAACTCCAAACTCATGTGTGCAATTTAAAGAAATGAGTTTATTGAAAGAATAATTTGTATGAAATA
This sequence comes from Bacteroidota bacterium, assembly GCA_018267725.1. Taxonomy (GTDB): domain Bacteria; phylum Bacteroidota; class Bacteroidia; order Chitinophagales; family Chitinophagaceae; genus CW01. Next base: position 60,084 of record JAFDXY010000006.1, on the reverse strand, counting down.
GATGCTTGTTGAACAAACGATTTTTATTATAGTGAATAATACGTTTATTAAAATTTATTCAACAAGCAACTAAAATAGTTTTCTTATTCAAACTATTTAATTACATTTTTTATTTTGAATAAGAAAAGTGTTGTGTGTTTTTTATGCAACGGCTTTTTTTACTAAGTCTGCTGCTTCACTTAATAAAATAGCAGATTGTACTTTTAAGCCACTTTCATCAATTAATTTTTTTGCTTCGGCTGCATTGGTGCCTTGTAAACGTACAATAATAGGTATATTAATATTTCCTAATTTGTTGTATGCTTCAATTACTCCGGCTGCTACACGATCGCAACGCACAATTCCACCAAAAATATTTATAAGAATGGCTTTTACGTTGGGGTCTTTCATTATAATTCTAAAGCCTGCTTCAACAGTTTGTGCATTGGCAGTACCGCCTACATCTAAAAAGTTTGCAGGTTCTCCACCACTTAATTTAATCATATCCATAGTTGCCATTGCTAAGCCTGCACCGTTTACCATACAGCCAACATTGCCATCTAATTTTACAAAGTTTAAATTAAATCTACCGGCTTCTACTTCGGTTGGGTCTTCTTCTGTAATATCTCTTAATGCAGCTAAATCAGGATGACGCATTAAAGCATTTTCATCTAAATTCATTTTACAATCAACTGCAATTATTTTTTCATCGCTTGTTTTAAATAGTGGATTAATTTCAAGCATAGAGCAATCTAACCCAACGTATGCTTTGTATAAATTGGTTACAAATTTTACGCAGTTTTTAAATGCCTCGCCACTTAAACCTAAATTAAAAGCAATTTTTCTTGCCTGAAACCCTTGCAAACCGCCACTTGGATGTACCCACTCTTTAAATATTTTTTCAGGAGTATTGTGTGCAACTTCTTCAATATCCATTCCACCTTCGGTAGAATACATAATTACATTTTCTCCTTTTGAACGGTCTAATAAAATTGATAAGTAAAACTCTTTTTGTTTATTGGGTCCATCATAATAAACATCTTGTGCTACTAAAATTTTATTTACTTTTTTACCTGCAGCACCTGTTTGCACTGTAACTAATGTGCCACCTAAAATACCTTTAGCAAAACTGCTAATATCATCAACACTTTTACCAACTTTTACGCCGTTAACACCTGTTTCTATAATTTTTCCCTTACCTCTTCCGCCGGCATGTATTTGAGCTTTTACTACTGCAAAATTATTATTGGTTTGTGTTTTAATTTGTCTGTAAGCTTCTTCGGCAGCCATAACTGTATCTACAGCAATACCTTCTTGTACCGGAACATTATACTTTTTAAGAAGCTCTTTGGCTTGATATTCATGTAAATTCATTGGTAAATTTTTAAACTGCGGCGAAGATAAGCCAACATAAATTATTACAGTTAATAAATAATTAAAGCATACAAATAGTAAAACTTGTTTAACACATATCTTTATTTTTGGCACGAAGCATTAATGCCATTTTGTTTAATAAAAAATTCTTATGCCTAATATTTTAATTGTAGATGATGAACGTGCTATTAGAAATGTTTTAAAAGATATTTTAAGTAATGAAGGTTATAAAGTAGAGGAAGCAACCGATGGTGAAGATGCATTAAAAAAATTTTCTTCTACAACTTATGATGTTGTTTTATGTGATATTAAAATGCCTAAATTAGATGGTATTGAATTTTTACAAAAAGCTATTGAAATAAATAGTGATGTACCTATTATTATGATTAGCGGGCATGGTAATATTGAAACCGCTGTTGATGCCGTAAAAAAAGGTGCATTTGATTATATAGCAAAACCTCCCGATTTAAACAGGCTGCTAATAACCATTCGTAATGCAATGGATAAAGGAAGTTTGGTTAAAGAAACTAAAACACTTAAACGCAAAGTAAGCAACGTACAAGAAATAGTTGGTGAAAGTGATATTATTAAAAAAATTAAACAAACAATTGATAAAGTAGCACCAACCGATGCAAGAGTTTTAATTACCGGAGAAAACGGAAGCGGTAAAGAATTAGTAGCACGTTGGCTACACGAAAAAAGTGAAAGAAACGCTAATGCTATTGTTGAAGTAAACTGTGCTGCTATTCCTTCAGAACTAATTGAAAGCGAATTGTTTGGTCATGAAAAAGGTTCCTTTACTTCTGCCATAAAACAACGCATTGGTAAATTTGAACAAGCCAATGGAGGCACTTTATTTTTAGATGAAATTGGAGATATGAGTTTAAGTGCCCAAGCCAAAGTATTACGTGCATTACAAGAAGGTAAAATAACAAGAGTAGGAGGCGATAAAGAAATTAATGTAGATGTTAGAGTAGTGGCTGCAACCAATAAAGATTTATTGAAAGAAGTTGAAGCTAAGAATTTCAGGTTAGATTTGTATCATAGATTAAGCGTTATTTTAATTCATGTTCCCTCTTTAAATGAAAGAAGAGATGATATTCCATTATTAGTAAATTATTTTTTAGATACGGTTGCACAAGAATATAATCAGGCTATAAAAACTATAGAACCCAATGCAGTAAAGGCTTTGCAGCAACACAATTGGACGGGTAATATTCGTGAATTAAGAAACGTTGTAGAAAGATTAGTAATACTTTCAGGAAAAATTATTACTGTTGATGATATTAAAAGTTATGTTGCACCTAAATAAATTTGTTTATTCATTAATTTAAAACAATACACACAATGGAAAAAGGAACAGTAAAATTTTTTAACCAAACAAAAGGCTTTGGTTTTATTAAAGTTGAAGGAACGGGCAAAGAAATTTTTGTACACGTTTCAGGGTTAAAAGATGAAATAAAAGAAAACGATAATGTTGTTTTTGAAATAAAAGAAGGAGCAAAAGGCCCAACTGCTGTTAATGTAAAACTTGCTTAAAAGGTTAGAAAAAATCTTTTAACATTTAATTTATAAGAATTCAAACATAAACAACGCTAACTGCATAACATTGCAAAATCATTTTAATAATTAAACAATAATTATGGGCTGGTTTATATTAATTATAGGAGTAATAGGTTGGTTTGTTGGCGTATATGGCATGTTTAAAAAAATGGGTTTAGAATCTTGGAAAGCCCTAATACCTTTTTACAACACTTGGTTAATTGTAGAAAAATGTAATATAAAAAAAATATGGTTTTGGCTGCAATTAATTCCTATTGCGGGGCAATTCATAACCATTTGGATTACTATTATTTTAGTAATGCATTTCGGAAAATTTAATATTATTCAACATACATTGATTGTGTTCTTTCCCTTTCTTTACCTTCCTTATATAGGTTTTTCTGATAATGTAAAATGGATTGGCGATAAAGGCTTTAAGTTGTATAAAAAACCTGCTTCTCGCGAGTGGATTGATGCTGGTGTATTTGCCGTTGTTGCAGCAACTATTATAAGAACATTTGTTTTTGAAGCTTATGTTATTCCTACCGGAAGTATGGAAAAAACTTTAATGGTACACGATTTTTTATTTGTAAGTAAAATGACTTACGGAGCAAGAATTCCAACCACACCTTTATCATTTCCATTTGTACACAATACATTACCCGGAAGTGAAACAACACCATCTTATTTAAAATGGATACAGTTACCTTATAAACGCACTGTTGGTTTTAAAGAAGTACAAAGAAATGATGTAGTAGTATTTAATTTCCCCGCAGGAGATACAATTATAAATTTACCAGGCTTTGGTTCTGCACATCCTTATTACGATGTATTAAATGATAGAGATATTGAAATATTACAAAATAATGGTGGTAACAAGTTTAATGGTAACAGAGAAAAATTGAGAGATTATTATGAGAATAGAATTTTAGTACATCCGTATGATAAAACAGATAACTACATTAAACGTTGCGTAGCAGTTGGCGGAGATACTATTCAAGTAATAGATGGTTATTTATATGTAAATGGAAACAAAGCATATATGGCTCCTGCTTCTCAATGTGATTATGCAATAAAAACCAACGGAAATAGAATTGATTTTACTGCTATTGCTACCGAATTAAATTTAACTGATGATGAAGCAACTGCAATTAATCAAAGCTTTTCAAAAGATAGTACATATAGTGGAACCTTTACTGCTGCTGCAATAGAACAAATTAAAAAATTGCCTAATGTATTAAATATTAAAGTAATTCAAGTTCCAACTTTTCCGGGTATGTTATTTCCATATTCTGAAAATACAAAATCTTGGACGGTTGATAATTACGGCAAATTATACATTCCCAAAAAAGGAGTAACGGTAACGCTTACAAAAGATAATATTGATATTTATAGAAGATTGATAAGCAATTACGAAGGTCATTCGTTACAAGAAAATAACAATCAATTTATTATTGATGGAAAACCAACTACCCAATACACATTCAAATACAATTATTATTGGATGATGGGAGATAACAGACACAATAGCCAAGATAGCCGCTTTTGGGGCTTTGTACCCGAAACGCATATTGTTGGTAGTGCATCATTAATTTGGTTTAGTTGGGATGGTGGTCCGCGTTGGAAAAGAATGTTCAGCGTGATTAAATAAAAAATTTCATTAACTTCGACAGTCCTCGCAATAAAACTGTGAGGACTTTTTGTTATAAGCAATTAAATATTACACAATTGCTTAATGTATTTTATATTAAAAAAAATAATAATGAAAGAAACGCACAATTTTTCTTTTGAAGTGTATGAAAGTATAGAGGAATTAAATGCACAAGATGCAGCATTATTAACACAAGCAAGGCAAATTGCAGAACAAGCTTATGCACCTTACTCTAATTTTTTTGTTGGTGCAGCAGCTTTAATGGATAATGGTGCAATAGTTACAGGAACCAATCAAGAAAATGCAAGTTACCCCGTAACACTTTGTGCAGAAAGAGCTTTAATGGCAACAGCAGCTTCTATTCATCCAAATATTGGTATTCAAACAATGGCAATAAGTTATCACAATCACAATGCAAATACCAACAGCCATCAACCAATATCACCTTGCGGAATGTGTAGGCAAAGTTTGTTAGAGTTTGAAACAAGGCATCATTCTATACGCTTAATTTTAGGGGGCTTATCAGGTAAAGTTTATATCATTCAACAAGCAAACCAATTGCTGCCATTAAGTTTTAAAGGAGATAATTTAAAATAAAACAACTTATTTCAAAACGTACATTTGCAATACAATATAAATTATGGATGGAGAGAAAAGTTTAAATTTCATTGAAGAAATTATTGAAGCAGATTTAGCAGCGGGAAAACATAAAAATATTTTAACAAGATTTCCTCCCGAGCCCAATGGTTATTTGCATATTGGTCATGCAAAAAGCATTTGCTTAAATTTTGGTTTAGCAAAAAAATATGGCGGTAAAACTAACTTAAGGTTTGATGATACAAACCCATCTACCGAAGAAACAGAGTATGTTGAAAGTATTAAAGAAGATGTTAAATGGTTAGGTTTTAATTGGGCAAATGAATTATACGCAAGCAATTATTTTGATAATTTATATGTATTTGCAAAACAGTTAATTGAAAAAGAATTAGCTTATGTAGATGATAGCACCAGCGATGAAATTGCCGAACAAAAAGGTACACCAACAACTGCAGGAAAAAGAAATAAATATGCTGAAAGAACAGTTGCAGAAAATTTGCAATTGTTTGAAGAAATGAAAGAAGGCAAGTATGAAGATGGCAGCAAAGTGTTGCGTGCAAAGATTGATATGGCTTCATCTAATATGTTAATGCGAGACCCCATTATTTACCGCATTAAACATGCACACCACCACCGAACAGGCAATAAATGGTGTATTTATCCCATGTACGATTTTGCACACGGGCAAAGCGATTCAATAGAAAATATTACACATAGCATTTGCACTTTAGAATTTATTCCGCATAGAGAATTATATAATTGGTTTATAGAAAAATTAAATATATTTCCTTCTCATCAATACGAGTTTGCAAGATTAAATATGACTTATACTGTAATGAGTAAGCGTAAACTTTTGCAATTAGTAAATGAAAAATATGTTTCAGCTTGGGATGATCCGCGTATGCCAACCATTAGCGGCATGCGAAGAAGAGGTTATACTGCAGAAAGTATTAGAGAATTTTGCGATAAAATTGGTATTGCACGAAGAGAAAATTTAATTGATATTGGCTTATTGGAGTTTTGTGTACGCGAACATTTAAACAAAATTTCTTTACGCAGAATGGTAGTGTTAGAACCATTAAAAATTACTATTACCAATTACACTCAAACAGAAGAAATGCTTTCATCTGAAAATAATCCTGAAGATGAAAATACAGGTAACAGGCAAATTCCTTTTTCAAAAGAATTATATATAGAAAAAGAAGATTTTATGGAAAATCCTCCCAAAAAATTCTTTAGACTTTGCCCCGGCGGAATGGTAAGATTAAAAGGAGCTTACATTATTAAATGCGAAGAAGTTGTAAAAGATACAGAAGGAAATATTACAGAATTAAAATGCACTTACATTCCTGAAAGTAAAAGTGGAAGTGATACAAGTGGCATTCATGTAAAAAGCGTATTGCATTGGGTTAGTGCTAAACATGCCGTGCCTGTTGAGTTACGTTTGTATGATAGATTATTAACTGTTGAAAATGTAGATGCAGCCGAAGGAGATTTTAAAGATTATATTAATCCATCTTCTTTGCAAATTATTGCTACGGCTTATGCAGAGCCGGTTTTAAAAAATGCTGTAATTAACGAACGTTATCAATTTTTACGAAAAGGTTATTTTTGTTTAGATAAAAATAGTAATGAGCAAAAACTTGTTTTTAACAGAACGGTTACTTTAAAAGACACTTGGGCAAAAGTGAATAAATAAAAAATATTATCTTAGTGTAAATTTAGAATATGTCTTTAGTTATTTCAGAAATAAAACTGTACGAATTGCTAAAAGCGAAAATCGGCGAGAAAGAGGCAGAGGCATTTGTGCAAATTTTAGAATCAAAAGTTGATACAAGGCTTCAAGAAAAAACACAAGCTTTTGCAACAAAAGAAGATATAGCAAGATTAGAAACCAAAATTGTAGAATCAAAAGTTGATACCATTAAATGGTTAATAGGTTTAAGCATTGCTTCTTATGGAATTTTAATGGCTTCAATGAAATTCTTTTTTCATTTATAATTTTCTTATATAAAAATGTTAGAGCCTGCTGATTATATAAGCAGGCTTTATTTTTACAAAATGTTATTCAAACAATTTAAAAATAACTGGAAAGAAAATTTTACCAATATTTCTGTTGCCAATGCAAATTTTTTTATTGCAGTTAGCGGCGGAATAGATAGTTGTGTGTTGTTGCATTTAATGCATCAATTTAAAGTATCAATTATTATTTTGCATTGTAATTTTAATTTAAGGGGAGAGGAGAGTTTGCGAGACGAAAAATTTGTTGCTGCATTAGCAGAAAAATATAATATACCTATTTTAATTAAAGATTTTGATACTGAAAATTTTGCTGTTGAAAATAAAATAAGTATTCAAGAAGCAGCACGGAACCTACGATACAACTGGTTTTCAGAAATTTTAATTTCAAATAATGATGAGCAAGAGTTCTTATTAACTGCACATAATGCCGATGATAATATTGAAACTGTTTTGATGAATGTTTTCCGCGGAACGGGTATGAAAGGTTTAACAGGTATTCCTTTGTGGGATAAAAAAAATAAAATTATTAGACCATTATTGTTTGCATTAAGAAATGATATTGTTGCTTATGCAACAGAAAATAAATTAGCTTGGGTAGAAGATTCATCAAACAAAAAAGATAATTACACTAGAAATTTTTTTCGGCATCAAATAATTCCGTTGGTTGAGCAAAAATTTACTAACGCTAAAGAAAATGTTTTGCATAATATTAGTAAGTGGAATGATGTTGCTACTATTTATGCTCATCAATTAAATCAATACAAAAAAACGCTTCTTATAAAAGATAAAGCTGAATATAAAATTCCTATTTTATTATTAAAAAAATCTGTTGCTTATAAAACTGTTTTGTGGGAGTTGGTTAAAGAATTTGGTTTTACAACCAATCAATTGCATGATATTGTTTGTTTGCTTGATGCTGATAACGGAAATTTTGTTCAATCAAATGAATATAGAATTTTTAAAAACAGAAAATGGTTAATAATTGCTACGCTACAAACGAATGTTGCACAACAAATTTTAATTGAAGAAACAGATAAAAATATTGTGTTTGAAAAAGGCAAGCTAAGTTTTAAAAGTCTTGCTGCTAAAGAGGTTGCAATAACTTCAAACAAATCTATTGCGTTGTTGAATGCAAAAGAAATGAAGTATCCGCTGCTGTTGAGAAAATGGAAAGAAGGTGATTATTTTTATCCGTTGGGAATGAAGAAAAAGAAAAAATTAAGTAGATTTTTTATTGATTTAAAGCTTTCATCCACCGAAAAAGAAAATGTTTGGGTAATTGAAATGAATAAAAAAATTGTTTGGATTGTGAACTATAGAATTGATGATAGATTTAAAATTGAACCCAATACAAAAGATGTTTTGAAAATTTGTTTACTATAATAGTATTAAAGCACAAGTGTGCGACGCAAGGAACGATGCTATGAAATACAAATGCTAAGTACAAAAATTACCGTGCAAAATAAACTTGTAATTGATCTATAAAATTATTGATGGGTTTAAAATGGCTGAATACATTACACATTGCAATTAAAAAAACAATACCATAAATTGCTCCCCAAAAATGTGCGGAGTGGTTAATATTACTGGTCCCTTTTTTTGATAAATATGCAGAAATTATTAAATATATAATTCCGAAAAGAAATGCAGGAAAAGGAATTGGTAAAAAAAGTAATTGCAATTTAGTAGTTGGTGCTAAAAATATGTAAGCAAACACAATGGCAGAAACCGCTCCAGAGGCTCCAAGGCTTCTATAATGATAATTATTTTTATTAGCCAAATAGGTTGGTATTAAACAAAAAAATAAAGAGCTAATGTAGAGTATTAAAAAAAAGGCTCTTCCACTTTCTCCAAAAATTTTCCCAAAAAAATATTCAATAGCATCTCCAAACATATAAAAAGAATACATGTTAAAACCAAGGTGCATATAATCTGCATGTATAAAACCGCAAGTAAAAAAACGATACCATTGGTTGCGATAAGTAATAGCGGGCGGATCGAAAATTAAATCATCAATTATTTTTTCTCTTGAAAAAGCAGAGATAGAAATTATGCAAGTTGCAATAATGATAATTAATGTAATGCTCATTTATATAATTTATTGATGATGGTATTTTTCGTTACGCAAAATAGTGCATGCTCTGTAAACTTGTTCGGCTATAATTAATCTTGCCAACATGTGCGGAAAAACTAATTTAGATAAACTTAAAACATAATTGGCTCTTTTGGTTATTATTTCATCAACTCCATAAGCCCCGCCAATTAATATTATTAAACGTTTACAACTTTCATTGGCTTTTTGTTGCAGTAGTTGTGCTAATTCGGGAGAAGTTAATTGTTTACCTCGCTCATCTAACAATAATAAAAAATCATCTTTTTGTATTTGTTGCAGTATAATATTTGCTTCTTGTTTTTTTAATTCTTTTTCGTTTAATGAAGCTGCATTTTTTAATGGTGAAATAATTAGCCAACTAACAGAAAAATATTTTTGAATACGATTGGTGAAATCTTCTATACCTAATTTAATGTAGGCTTCATGCGGTTTTCCAACACTTGCTAAAACAATTTTCATGTGTTTAATATGTGTAATTAACTATTGCTGCTTTCGCCTGTTTTGTATTGATTCTTTTTATCGTTAATTCTGTTTGGGTTATCATTCTGCTTTACCGGCTGTTGTTGTTTTTGTTGATTTTTTTTGGAGGCATCGTCTAACTTTTTCTCTATTCTGTTGCCATTTGCATCTAATATTAACGAAGGAAAATCTGTTTGTTTATCATCAAACACAGTGCCTGCAAAAGGGTTTTTTATAAACGTCCATGTTCCGTTAATCCATTTAAAACCTTCATAATCTCCGTAAGGTACTAAAGTATGTTTACTTTTTATATCATCACTTTCTGATGTTAAATGATCGAATATGATTGCATCGTAACGTGCATCGTAATTCATTCTTGCACCTGCATCTTTTTTAAATTCTAAGCAAAACCTTGCTGCACCTTGTGGCGGCTTGGTTGCATCGCTTGATGGATAAACAAATTTTCCGCCAAACTGCGGCTTGCCTTCGTTATCAAAACTTAAAACTTCAATCCATTTTTTAGTACTTCTTGCATCATTATTATCTAATCCTAATAATGTATAATAATTTTTATTGTTATATGTTTTTAAAATTATTTTGTAATAAATAGAACCAATCCAATGTTGTGCATTGCGAATTGAGTCGTAAGGTTTTTTGGTGAAATCTGAAAAATCGAATAATGGAATTAATTTTAAAGAACCATCTTTTGTAGGAAATTGAATAGCACCGCGTTGGCGATAGTATGTATAATCTTTCATTACTTCCCAAGTAAATATTTTAAAACTGCTATCGGGTGCATATAATTTTGAAATAGTTTGCACCGAATCAAAATTATACCAAAAAGAATATGGCTGTTTTAATGCTTGTACAAAATTTTTAATGAATGAACTATCGGCTTTAAAGCGTACAAACCAACTATCAGCATAAATCATACTGTCTGCATCTTTTTTAAGTTGCAGTTCTATAATTTTTATTTGTTGTAAACTTTGTTCGGGTATATTATTTTGTGCAAAAGAATTTGCAATAGAAAAAGATAATATGATAATGAATAGAAATTTCATGCAACAAAAATTGATACTAAGTTATAAAGTTGCTGCAAATTTTACGGAGTATTTGTTAAGGCTTTTGCAAAAGATAACAAATTGTTGAAACGAAAATCTATTGAAGTATGAGGAAATTCAACTTCAGGATTGGTGGTTGCTAAAAATACGGTTGTCATGCCTGCATTTCTGCCAAAATTCATATCGCTTAATTTATTTCCTACCATTAAACTTTTTGAAAAATTAATTTCAGGAAAATCTTTTTTTGCCATAAAAGCCATGCCTGCATTGGGTTTTCGGTTGGGAGATGTTTCTTCTAAATCTGAACAAAAATAAATATGGTCTATTCTGCCACCGGCTTTATTTATTTCGACCAACATATTGGTATGTATATTATTTAAATCATCTATCGTCATTAATTTTTTGCCTACGCCTTTTTGATTGGTTACCATTATAATAGTACCAAATTTTTCATTTAAAATTTTCATGGCTTCTTTAACGCCATCATAAAACTTAAATTCATTCCAATTAAGAATATAATCTTCTTTTTTTTCATGATTAATAACACCGTCTCTATCAATAAACAATGTAAAATTTTTATCTATTGTTTGTAAACTAATCATAAATTATTTTAATTCTTTCTGTGCTTTTAAATAATCATCGGGTATGCCAATGTCAATAAAATAACCATCTTGTATAAAACCTTTCATATTTTTTGTTTGGTAAAAATTTTCTAAGTAATCTTTTTCAAAAGAAAATTTTTCGGGCAAGTTAGTATGCAACATATCATTAACCGATAAAGCATATACGCCGCCATTTATTAAACCGGTTTTATAATATTGTTTTTCTCTAAAAGAACTTATTCTATTTGTTTCATCAATTTCAACAACACCATAACGTTCAAAATTTTGCATAGGTTTTAATGCAAGTGTACAAGATGCATTTTCTGTTTCGTGCAAAGTACTTAATGCAGTAATGTTTACTTTAAAAAGTGTATCGCCATTGGTTACAATTATATTTTGTTGTGTTGCTTTTTTACATGCCAATTTTATTGCACCACCTGTGCCTAAAGGTTCTTCTTCAATTGATAATTGAAAATTGATATTTGAAAAATGAGTTGATATAAAATCAACAATTGCTTCACTTTTATAGCCCAATGAAAAAATAAAACTATCAATACCTTGTTGTTGTAATTCTGTTATAACATAAGCAATAAAAGGTTTGTTATTAATAGGTGCCATGCATTTTGGTAAATCGGGTACTGCACTTCGTAATCTTGTACCTAAGCCACCTGCTAAAATAATTGCTTGTGTAATCATATGTTTAAGCAAAAACTTTTTCTTCTACTAATTCGCAAATAATATGACCCAATAAAATATGACTTTCTTGAATACGTGGAGTTGTAGTAGAAGGAACGTTTAAAAGATAATCACTACAATCTTTCATTTTACCGCCTGTTTGCCCGGTTAAGCCAATTGTAGTAATGCCTTTTTCTTTTGCAACTTCAAATGCTTTAATAATATTATTACTATTGCCCGATGTGCTTAAACCAATTAAAACATCTCCTTCAACACCAATACCATCAACCAATCTTGAATAAATTACATCGTAACTGTAATCGTTTCCTACGGCTGTTAAGTAAGATGTGTTGCAGTGCAAAGCCTCTGCCGGTAAGGCTTTGCGGTTTTTATAAAATCTTCCACTAAACTCTGCTGCTAAATGTTGTGCATCTGCAGCACTGCCGCCATTGCCACAAAACAAAACTTTTTTTCCATTATTAAAAGCATTGCTTATCAATTCAATTATTACTTCTAAGTTTTTTACAATGGCTTCATCATTTAACAAATTTTGTTTTACGTTAATTGATTGTTGAATGGTTTGTTTAATTCTTTCGTTCATAAATTTTATTTACTTGTCCAAGTAGTTAAACCGTGTTGTGTAAACTGATAATTTTTAAATGTGCCGCCAAATATATGTAATGCATTTTTAACATAATGCCTTGTGTTGGCAGGGCAATAAAATACCATAAAACCGCCACCGCCTGCACCGCTTATTTTGCCACCAATTGCACCAGCTTTTTTTGCTGTGGCATAAATATCTTCTATTAAACTATTTGAAATATTGTGAGCCATTTTTATTTTTTGTTGAAAACCATAATCTAAAATTTCTCCAATTTCATGTAACCTTCCTTTTAACAGTGCCTCTTTCATCATTTTACTTTGTTCTTTAAGTTGGTGCATGGCTTCAACACTATTTTTATTTTTTTCTAATACATTTTTTTGTTGTTCTTTAATTATAGTTGCAGATTCTCTGCTGGTTGATGTGTAGTAGAGCAACAAATTATTTTCTAATTCGTGCAAATATTCTTGCCTTATGCGAAGCGGATTTACAATTACTTTATCGTTATTATAAAATTCCATAAAATTAAATCCACCAAAGGTTGCAGCATATTGATCTTGCCTGCCACCTGCTAATTTTAAATCGTTTCTTTCTATATCATAAGCATAGTGTGCAATATCATAATCGCCCAAAGGAAGTTTTAACATTTCAACAAAAGCACCAATAATGGCAACTACTAAAGTTGATGAAGTACCTAAACCACTTCCGGCAGGAACATCAACAGATGTGCTTAGTTTAAAATTATTTTGTGTAATGCCGTAATCTTTTTTAATTCTGTTGTAAACACCTTTTAATAAATCTAAACAACCATTAACAGGTAATTCATTTATGTTGGCATGATGTTCTTTTTCATTTCTATCAAATGCTTCTAAAACAATTCCACCTTCATGCATAATTTCTATAGATGCATGTGCATGTAATGAAATGGTTGCATTTAAAATAGCACCACCAAATTCATCGGCATAAGGGCTAACATCTGTTCCGCCACCTGCAAGACCTAAACGTAATGGAGCTTTACTTCTGTAAATCATTTTTACTTAATTCTACAATTGTGTTGGTTAATACATTCCAACTGTATTTCTTTTTTTCTTCACGAAGGTGTGGTAAAAAATACTCTTCGCCTAATTCATATAATTCTAAAATTTTATTTGCAATAGCAGTTGCATTTGGCTTGGCAATTAAACCAACTTTTTTATTGGGAACTAAAGAAGGTAAACCGCCTACATTAGTTACCAGCATTGGTTTTTCAAAATGATAGGCAAGGGGCGTAACACCGCTTTGTGTAGCATTTCTATAAGGTTGAATTACAAAATCGGCAGCACTTAAATAATATTTTACTTCGCTATCTGCAATAAAATCTGTTTTTAAAATAAGTTGATTTTTTAAGTTGAATTTTTCTATTAAATCATCGTAAGGTTTTCTGTCTTCATAAAATTCTCCGGCAATTAATAATTTTATGTTTGAGTTTTTAGATTTTAATAAAGCCATTGCTTCTAACAAAATATCTAACCCTTTATAATTTCTTATAAAACCAAAAAAGAGAATAATATTTTCATTTGCATTTATGCTTAAATATTTTTTTGCTTCTTGTTTAGGAATGGCTTCGCCGAAATTATCGTATAAAGGATGTGTAATTTGTTGAGCAGGTTTTTGCGTAAACGTTCTTAAATCTTTTAAAACCTTTTCACTCATGGTAACACATGCATCAACTGTTTTAAGAAAATATTTTGTGAATGGTTTATCTCCAAAACGTTTTTCGTGTGGAATAACATTATCTGTAATAGCAATAACTTTTGTTACTTTATTTTTTTTTGTAATGCGTAAAATTGTACCTAAACACGGTCCCATTAAAGGTAACCAATAACGAACTACAATTATTGATGGTTTTAATTTTCTTAATTCATTTCCAACTTTTATCCAATTAAAAGGGTTAATTGAATTAATGCAAACTTTAATATTTATATCTGTTGGTTTTGGTTCAGATGAATATTGTGTTGTACCCGGAAATAAAAATTCAGGATATTGTAAAGAGAAAGTATAAATTGTTGTATTAAAATGTTCTTGCTGAAATTGCCTTGCTAATCTTTCATCGAAAGAAGCTAAACCACCTCGCAAAGGATGTGCAGGACCTATTATAATTACTTTATTGTTTTGCTGCATGTTATATGATAGAATACAGATGAAACAGGATGTAATAAATTTAATTGTATTAAACAGTAGAATTAGTGTTATTACGTTCTATCATACACCAATCTTTTCTTCAATTAAATACACGTTTCTTTCAGATGCGTTTCGGGCAATTAATTCTGCAATAAAACCTGCTAAAAATAATTGCATACCAATTATCATACTTGTTAATGCAATATAAAATGATGGGCGATTGGTTAATGAAAAATCTGTTGCAGTAAATTTTGCAACAACTAAATATACACTCATTATAAAACCAATTAAAAAAGAAACGGTTCCCCACAAACCAAAAAAATGCATGGGTCTTTTACCAAATTTGCTAACAAAACTTATGGTTGCTAAATCTAAAAAACCGTTTATAAAACGTTGCCATCCAAATTTAGTTTTGCCGTATTTTCTGGCTCTATGTTCAACAACTTTTTCTCCAATTTTATTAAAGCCTGCCCATTTTGCAATAACAGGAATATAACGGTGCATTTCTCCATAAACTTCAATGCTTTTAATGGTTTTAGAACGATAAGCTTTTAAACCACAATTAAAATCGTGAAGTTTTATACCGCTGCTATAACGTGCTGCTGCGTTAAAAATTTTTGAAGGAATATTTTTAGTGAAAGTATTATCGTAACGTTTCTTTTTCCAACCGCTAACCAAAGCAAAATTATCTTCAATAACCATTTTATACAAAGCAGGAATTTCATCTGGACTGTCTTGCAAATCTGCATCCATTGTAATTATTACATTTCCTTCAGCAGCTTTAAAACCTTCATTTAATGCAGCACTTTTACCATAATTGCGTTGAAACTTAATGCCTTTAAATTGGTTATTATGAGTAGCTATAGTTTGAATAACATTCCAACTATTATCTGTACTTCCATCATCAATTAAAATAACTTCATACAAAAAATTATTTTCATTCATTACTTTCTCAATCCATGCACATAATTCTGGCAAAGATTCTTCTTCATTAAACAATGGTATGATAACAGATATATCCATAATTAATTAGCAACAGTAGTATTTTTTTTCATAATAAATGCAATTAATGCTGCAATAGAACCCGATACTGCAATACTTGAAATGTATGATTGCAATATTTTTAACGGTTGTGTATATTGTTGCATTAAAATACTGTAATTAGCAATGGTAGTATTGGGGTTATTTTTATGTGCTTCTGCTGCACCTGCTTGCATTTTTGCTATAATATTTGGGTCAATATATTTAAAATGAATGAAATTATAAATTGTATAAAACAACTCGAATATTAAAACGGTAATAAATAATGTTTGAAATAATTGTTTCATACTTATAAAACCACCATTCTTTTTTTTAAGAAGCGTTGCTTCCCAGAATAATATTCCTATAATTAATAAATACGATGCAATAGCAATAATGCCAATATTAAAGGGTTTTGCAGCATTACCCCAACGCAAAAAAAGTAAAACTACATATAATAAACCAATGCCTAAACCAAATTTAATACCCGTGTTTATATTTTTACTCATTATAATTTTTTAAATGTATTATTGTTTAGCACCGCTACAATTTTTCCTTTTAATGTTTGATTGAAAAAAGGCGAATTGAAAGATTTACTTTTATTATTTTCTTTAGTTAAAACACTTTCTCCATTTTTTGTAAATACAGTAATATCTGCTTTTGTATTTATGTTGATACTTGCATTATTTAAACTAAAAATTTTTCTTGCATTTAATGAAAAAATGTTTGAAACCTTTTGTGCAGTTAGTTTAGGTAAAACTTCATTTACAACATTAAAAGAAGTTTGCAAACCAATCATTCCGTTTTTTGCTGCATCAAACTCGCAAACTTTATTATCAATATCTTGCGGAAAGTGGTGTGATGCAATACAATCAACCTTTCCATCAATAACTGCTTCTCTTAATGCAAGCATATCTTGTTTGGTGCGTAATGGTGGATTAACTTTTAAATTAGTATCATAATCTTTTAAATCTTCATCGCAAAAAAATAGATGATAAGGTGTAACACTACATGTAATTTGTAAACCTTGTTTTTTAGCTTCAGTAATTAACTCAATACTTTTTGCAGTGCTAACTCCTGTAATATGCAGTTTACTGTTTGTGTAGTTCAATAAATCAATATCTCTTTTAATAATTATTTCTTCGGCTATTGCAGGAATACCGGCAAGACCTATTTGTGTTGAAGTAATTCCCTCATTCATTAAACCATGTGTAGCAATACTTTTATCAATGGGCATTTGAATAATGATGCCGTTAAAAGTTTTTATGTATTGTAATGCTTTTAACAGTAAGCCCGAAGTTTGCACAGGTAATAACCCATCAGAAAATGCAATGGCACCGCTATTGTGCATATCATACATTTCTGCTAAATCTTTTCCTTCAATATTTTTTGTTACGGCACCAATTGGTAAAACGTTTACAATATTGTTGTTGTTTTTATTTTTTATAAACTCAATTTGTGCTTTAGTACTTATTGTGGGATTTGTGTTTGGAAGAAGAAAAACATTAGTAAACCCGCCTGCAGCTGCACTTTGCGAGCCTGTTTCAATAGTTTCTTTATATTCAAAACCGGGTTCGTTGAAATGAGAAAATATATCAACCCAACCTTGTGTAACAATTAAATCTTCTCCCGAAATAATTTCATCTGCATCTTCATTTATGTTGGAAGAAATATTTTTTATAATGCCGTTTTCAATAAAAATATCTTGAACTGATTGATGGTAAGGAGAAGTTTCATCGGCAATAAAAACCTTGCTGAGCAATATCTTCATTGTAAGGAGTAAAATTTTGTGCAATATACTTGTAAAATTTCTTTTGCACTTATATTTGCCAACCTTTTGAATTAAAAATGTTTTAAAAGGAAGTTCGGGTGGTGGCGCAGCCCGGTAGCGTACTTGTATGGGGTGCAAGGGGTCGCTGGTTCGAATCCAGTCCACCCGACTTGTTAAAACTAAAGCCTTTGATTGTTCAAAGGCTTTTTTATTGTAATAAATTAGTAATGATTTCTTTATCTTTTGACAATTGTTGTTTTAATGTTTCTAAACCGGTAAAAGGCATATCACCTCTGGTGTATTGTAAAATAGAAACATGTAAAACTTCGCCATAAATATCTTCATCAAAATTAAAAATATTTATTTCAATTACTCTGCGTTTACCATTTACAACGGGGCGGCTGCCTATATACATCATACCATTTAAAACTGTTAAGTTAGAAGTACGAGGTAAGAATTTTGATTCATTTTGTACTTGGTATTCTGTACTTTGTACTTCATTAATAGTTTGTTTTGTAGCCTGTAGTCTGCTAACTTTTACAGCATATACACCATCGCCGGGTACTAATTTTTCTTCGTTGGTTAATTGCAAATTGGCTGTTGGGTAGCCAATGGTTCTGCCTAATTGATCTCCTTTAATTACCGTTCCTTCAAAAAAATAATTATATCCTAATAATTTATTGGCAACAGTAATATTGCTATGTAACAAAGCTTTTCTTATTTCGGTAGAGCTTACAGTAACAGTATTAATTATATGCTGATGAATTTCTTTCACGCAAAAATTTAATGCTTTACCAAATATTTCAAGCATGTGGTAATCGCCCGTTCTATCTTTCCCAAATTTATGGTCGTAACCAATAATTAATGTATGCGGGTTGAGTTTGGTATATAAAAAATCTTTCACATATTCTTCGGCAGTAAGTTTTGCAAAGGCATCATTAAAGTTTACAATTACTAAATTATCAATGCCTTGTTGCTCTAATAAAACAATTTTTTCATTTAATGTAGTAAGCAATTTTACACCACTTGTATCGCCAACAATATTTCTTGGATGTGGGTGAAAGGTTACAATTACTGTTTCTCCGCCAATTATTTCGGCTTCTTGTTTTATTTGTTTAATAATTTCTTGATGCCCCAAATGCACACCATCAAAAGTGCCAATAGTAACTACGGCTTTATTAAATTTTGATAAGGTTGTTAAATCTTTATACACATTCATGCTAACAAAAATAAGAAATGCCAAATAGTGAAGAGGCAATAATAAACAGAAAGCTATTTTTGTAATTCTTACATCGTATATCAAAATTGCATATCAAATGTCTTTATACGCACAACGTGGGGTATCTGCACAAAAAGAAGAAGTGCATAATGCTATTAAAAATTTAGATGCAGGTTTATATGAGCATGCTTTTTGTAAAATGTATCCCGATTTTTTAGGTGGAGATGATAATTATGTAAACATTTCTCATGCCGATGGTGCTGGTACTAAAAGTATTTTAGCTTATTTGTATTGGAAAGAAACCGGAGATACAAGTGTTTGGCGTGGTATTGCACAAGATGCAGTAGCTATGAATTTAGATGATTTGTTATGCGTAGGTGTGTATGATAATTTTTTATTTTCTTCTACAATTGATAGAAATAAAAAAATAATTACCGGAGAAGTTATTAAAGAAGTAATAGAAGGAACACAAATTTTTTTTAACAGCCTTAAAGAATATGGAATAAATATTAATTATTTAGGAGGAGAAACTGCTGATGTTGGAGATGTGGTAAGAACTATTGCCGTAAACGGAACACTAACAGCACGTTGGAAAAAAAATAAATTAGTTACCAATAATAAAATTGATGCAGGTAATGTTATTGTTGGTTTTGCAAGTAGCGGACAAACAACTTACGAAAACGAATACAATAGCGGCTTAGGAAGCAACGGCTTAACCAGTGCAAGGCACGATGTGTTAAGTAAATATTATGCAAAAAAATATCCTGAAACATTTGAACCATTATTAAATAGCAAAGTTGTTTATATAGGAAAAAATAAAATAGAAGATAAATACAAAGTGCAAGATAAAGAGTATGAAATAGGTAAACTATTATTATCTCCAACACGTACTTATGCTCCGTTATTAAAAATATTATTAGAAGAATATTTTAATGATATAAATGGGGTTATACATTGCAGCGGCGGCGGGCAAACAAAATGTATGAAATATTTACCCAAACCTTTGAAAGTTATAAAAGATAATTTATTTGAAGTGCCACCCATTTTTAATTTAATACAACAAAACAGTGGTGCAGATGCTAAAGAAATGTATCAAGTATTTAACATGGGGCATAGATTAGAAATTTTTACCAATCATACTGCAGCCGAAAAAATGATTACTGTTGCCAAACAATTTAATATTCATGCACAAATAGTTGGCAGGGTAGAGCCATCAATAAACAAACAGTTAATTTTAAAAGGAAATTTTGGAGAAGTAGTATATTAAAAAATGTTGTTGTATTTTTATTCAAACAGAAAAAATAAATATGTCAGAATCAGTTGTATCAATTCATAATGCCAATATATACCAAGGCGGAAATTTAATTTTACAAAATGTAAACTTTACAATAAATAAAGGTGAGTTTGTGTATTTGGTTGGAAAAACGGGAACCGGAAAAAGTAGTTTATTAAAAACTTTATACGGCGAATTAAGACTTACCGAAGGCAATGGAAATGTTGTAGGGTTTGATTTAAAACAAATGGATTGGAAGAAAGTACCTTTTTTAAGAAGAAATTTAGGAGTTGTGTTTCAAGATTTTCAATTACTAACCGATAGAAATGTATATGAAAATTTAAAATTTGTATTAAAAGCAACAGGCTGGAAAGACGAAAAATTAATAGAAGAAAAAATTAATGATGTATTAGATAAAGTTGGCTTACGCAGCAAAGGCTTTAAAATGCCTTTTGAAATGAGTGGCGGCGAACAGCAACGTGTAGATATTGCCCGAGCTTTATTAAATTCTCCTAAACTTATACTGGCCGATGAGCCAACAGGAAATTTAGATCCCGAAACAAGCGATGAAATTATGCAATTACTATTTCAAATTTCAAAAGATTATCAAACAACTGTTTTAATGGCTACACACGATTTTATTGTAATTAACCGCTACCCAAGTCGTATGTTAAAAACAGAATTAGGCAAAGTAGTAGATAGTGCTGTTGTTACAGAAACAGAAAATAACTTTTAGCAAAATTTATTTAGCACTTGCAAAACATGAACGAAGAAAATAATCCCTGGGAAATTATTGATGAAAAATTAATATATGATAACAAGTGGATTTCATTAACACATTACAATGTTATCAATCCGTCTGGAGGAGAAGGAGTTTATGGTAAAGTACATTTTAAAGGTATAGCCATTGGTATTGTTGCGGTTGATGATGATAAGAATACATATTTAGTTGGCCAGTTTCGTTTCACAATAAATCAATATAGTTGGGAAATTCCTGAAGGCGGATGCCCGTTTAATGAAGAGCCTTTAAACGCAGCTAAAAGAGAGTTATTAGAAGAAACAGGTTTAAAAGCAAGTAACTGGCAATTGTTGGGCGAAAGTTTTTTATCAAATTCTGTGAGTGATGAAAAAGCTATTTATTATTTGGCAACAGGTTTAACACAACATAAAGCAGAACCCGAAGAAACAGAACAATTAATAGTAAAAAAAGTTTCATTACAACAAGCATTTGATATGGTAAATAATGGAACTATTACAGATGCCGTAGCAGTAATGGCTTTACAAAAAACACAATTGTTACTTTTGCAAAACAAGTTGCAATTCTAAAAAATAAAATGCCTAAGAATAATTTAATCATAGGTCGCCAACCATTAATGGAAGCATTAAAAAGCGACAAACAAATTGATAAAATTTTACTGCAAAAAAACAGTAGCGGAGAAATTATTAATGATATAAGATTGTTTGCAAAAACCAAACATATTCCTATTCAATTTGTACCTGTTGAAAAATTAAACTCGCTCACTAAAACCAATCATCAAGGTGTTGTTGCATTTACTGCATTGGTTAATTATTTAAATGTACAAGAGGTTATAGATTTTGTTGTAAGCAAAGGCGAAGTGCCATTGTTTATTTTATTAGATGGAATTACCGATGTTAGAAATATTGGTGCTATTGCACGCACAGCTTTATGTTGCGGTGCTCAGACAATTATAATTCCCGATAAAGGTGTTGGTGCACTAAATGAAGATGCTATGAAAAGTAGTGCAGGTGCATTAGAACAAATTAATATATGTAGAGTAAACAGTTTAATGAAAACAGTTGATGAATTGCATTTAAACGGAATTAAAGTTTATGCAAGTGAAATGACGGCTACCAAAAAACTATTCAACATAAATTTTACAGAACCCTGTGCAATAATTATGGGAGGAGAGGAGAAAGGTGTTTACCCTGCATTAATGAAAATTTGTGATGAAAAATTTTCTATTCCTATGCATAAAAATTTTGAAAGTTTAAATGTATCTGTTGCCACAGGAATGATTTTGTATGAAGCAATGAAACAAAGAAGCTAATGGAAAAATCTATTCACCATTCATCACCTCCTATTCACTTGGTTGAGTGCCCGAGAGATGCTATGCAAGGTTGGAAACATTTCATCTCAACTGAAAATAAAATAAAATATATTAATTCTTTACTTAAAGTAGGATTTGATACAATAGATTTTGGAAGTTTTGTTTCGCCAAAAGCCATACCACAAATGGCAGATACAAAACAAGTAATTACAAAATTAGAAGTGGCGAGTACAGATACTAAATTATTAGCAATTGTTGCCAATACTCGCGGTGCAGCAGAAGCTGTTGTGTATGATGAAATTACTTATTTGGGTTTTCCTTTTTCAGTTTCATCAACCTTTCAATTAAGAAACACCAATTCAACCATTGAAGAAAGTTTGTTACGTGTAGAAGAAATTCAAGCGTTGTGTTTAAAACATAACAAACAATTGGTTATTTATTTAAGCATGGGTTTTGGTAATCCTTATGGAGATGTTTATAACGAAGAAATTTTATTGTATTGGGCAAATGAAATGGCAAAAAGAAATATTAAAATTATTTCATTGGCAGATACGGTAGGTGTTGCCACTCCGCAACAAATAAGTTTTGCATTACAAACTTTAATTCCAAAATATACTGCTGTAACTTTTGGCGTGCATCTTCATTCAACAAAAAATAATTGGGAAGAAAAATTACAAGCTGTCGTAAATGCAGGCTGCACAAGGTTTGACGGTGCATTGAAAGGTATTGGCGGTTGCCCAATGGCACAAGATGATTTAGTTGGAAATATGAATACAGAATTAATGATTAATTATTTTAAAGAGAAGAAAATACATTCCCGCATTAATGAAGAAGCATTGGTCGAGAGCTTAAAAATTGCAGGAGAAATATTTGTGTAGTGTAAATAATATTTTAATCATCTTTTAAGCATTAATATACCAACATTCAAAATAATTTTGCTGCATAATTATACTGTTGAAACTTTAAAGAATATAGTTTATTTAAATTATTATTAATATGTTAGCTCGCAGCTTTAAGTTACTGGTTTCTATTATGGTTGTAACAACAATTATTTCTTGTTCAAAAAATAATGATACATCTTCTCCAACGCCAACTCCTACGCCCACACCGCCAGTAGATACATTATTATTTTCTTCAACACTTGTTAGTTCTGGGTTAGGTGGCTATGGTTCTTATAGAATACCTGCAATAATAAAAGCATCAGATGGAAGTTTGTTGGCATTTGTAGAAGGAAGAGTGAACGGTTCTGCAGATTTTGGTAATATAAAAATTTTACTAAGCAGAAGTACTGATAATGGAAAACATTGGAGTACTCCGCAAATAGTTGCTCAGAACGGAAGTTTGCAAGCAGGCAACCCAACGCCTGTGGTAGATATGTACGACTCTCGCTACCCGCAAGGAAGAATATTCCTTTTTTATTGTATTGGAAATAACACACAAGCAAATGTTACCAACTTAAATGGTGTTAGAGAAGTGTTGTATGTAACAAGTGTAGACAATGGCATTACTTGGTCAAGTCCCGTAAATATTACGTTGCAAGTAAGTCATCCTTATCAACCAACATTTAATCCTGCATATACCGATCCTATGCAATGGACAGCTTATGCAACCGGACCGGGGCATGCATTGCAAATGACGCAAGGAGCTCATGCAGGAAGATTAGTTGTTCCAATTAATCATGGAATTTTTTCTAACAAAACAAATTATGCTGCCGCTTTTTATACTGATGATCATGGAGCAAGTTTTAAATTATCGCCCGATGTTCTTTTGCAATCAGATGAAACTACTGCAGCAGAATTACCCGGAGGAGGTGTTTTATTAAATTCAAGAGATCAATATGATCCTGCAAAACAACGTATTCTTTCTTATGATACTATTGGCAATTTAAATAATACCACAAATTGGCTTACTTCATGGAATTCGTATTTAATAGATCCTGTTTGTGAAGGCTCTATGTTAAATTACACAACTGCTGTTGGAAATAAAGTTTTATTGTTTTGTAATCCTGTAAGTCCCAGTTTTCAAAGAGCAATGTTAGGATTAAGGCAAAGCTTTACTAATGGCAAAACTTGGACACAAGCCTACGTTGCCGATAACGGTGCTGCAGCTTATTCAGATATTGTAGCCTTACCAAATGATCATATTGGCATTCTTTACGAAGCAAATAATTATGGTACAATTACATTTATATCGGTTAAATACAGCCAAATACCAACGCAGTAAATAGTATCCTTAGCATAATTCATTTCAATTCATGAAATTTGCAGTATGAAATTTCATTTTGAATTCGATATAAAAAAGTTAGAACCTTCTATCAATCATCAACATAAGCTTTTTTTAATAGGAAGTTGTTTTACAGAAAATATTGGAGAGAAGTTTAAGCAACACAAATTTTCTGTTTTAGAAAACCCTAATGGAATTTTATTTAATCCTGTTTCTGTTGCCGAAGCATTAATTAATATTATTCAACAAAAACAATACACAGCAACCGATTTGTTTGAATTAAATGAAACGTGGCATAGTTGGCAACATCATAGTCGTTATTCAGGTACAACTGCACAAAATGCAATTAACAAAATAAATAATTCTATAAATACTGCACATGAATATTTAAAACAAGCAGATTATTTATTCATCACTTTAGGCTCGGCATGGGTTTACACTTTAACAGATAAAGCCACCAACGCAAAAGCCGGTACCGTTGCAGCCAATAACCATAAAGCTCCTGCCGATTGGTTTGATAAAAGATTAATGAACCCTGCACAAGTAGAAGCAGTATTAGGAACTATGTTAGATCAATTAGGAGGCTTTAATAAAAATATTAAAGTAATTTTTACTATAAGTCCGGTAAGACATTTGCGTGAAGGTGTAATTAATAACAATCGCAGCAAAGCCGTATTAATACAAGCTGTGCATGGCTTAATTGAAAAACTTTCTAAACTTTATTATTTTCCTGCGTATGAATTGGTTATTGATGATTTACGCGATTATCGTTTTTATGCAGAAGACTTAGTACATCCAAATTATGCAGCTACAGAATATGTTTGGAGCAAATTAACAGATGCTTGCATAAACAACCAAGCAAAAGAATTAATGAAACATATTGCAGAAATAAATATTGCTTATAAACACAAACCATTTAATTCTTTAACACAACAACATAAAAAATTTTTAAATACTTATCTCGAAAAAGCTAAACACTTACAAGAAAAATATCCGCATATAAATTTTGAAGAAGAAATAAATTATTTTAACGCATCACATTAATGAATTCTATCTCCTCTTACTTCTAATTTTTTTATAATATCAGTTTCGTAAGCAAGCCACTCATTCCAACGTTTTCTAACTTTTTCTTTATCAATATAGTGTTCTGCCAATTCAATAAATAAAGTGTAATGCCCTGCTTCGCTTTCCATAAAACGCCTGTAAAATTTTTTCATATAATTATCATTCAAGCCTTCACTTAATCTTTTAAAACGTTCACAACTCCTCGCTTCAATCATAGCCATAGCAAGCATTTCATCTAAAAACCTTCCTTCTTCATTTCCACCTTTTTGAGTAAACAATAATAATTTATTTACATATTCATCTTTGCGTTGCTTGCCTAATTTTAAACCACGTTTATGTAATTCATTCAACACTAATCTAAAATGCCCCCACTCTTCTGTTACAATAGGAGCCAATGCTGCAACCATTTTTTCTCTATTGCTGTAACGTTGTATGTACGATATGCAAGTAGTGGCTGCTTTTTGTTCGCAGTATGCGTGGTCTGTTAAAATTGCTTCAATAGAAATGCCGGCTAAATTAACCCAACGCGGGTCGGTTGGTAATTGTAATCCTAAAATATTTTTTGTGTCTTGAGATAATTCTTTCATAATATTTTTTGTACTTAGCTTTTTAATTTCTATTAAACTTTTGTTGCGTCGCACACTTGTACGCTTTGTTCATTACTCGTCATTGCGAGTAAAACGAAGCAATCCATGTTTTAAACAAACTCATCTTAGAAATACAAGGTACAGATTGCTTCACTGTGTTCGCAATGACGTTATTGTATTACTTTGCAAAAATGAACGAAAATTTTTTAGATAAAAAATTACAAGAACGAAAACAACAAAATGCTTTTCGTAAATTAACGCTGAACGAAAATAAAATTGATTTCTGTTCAAACGATTATTTAGGTATTGAAAAAAATAATTTACTAACGCTTGAAAATAATTATTTCTCAACAGGTTCAACAGGTTCGCGTTTATTGGCAGGCAATTACAAATTAATTGAAGAAGTTGAACAACAAATTGCCAACTTTCATAAAAGCGAAGCAGCATTAATTTTTAATTCCGGTTACGATGCAAATATTGGTTTACTTTCATCTGTTCCGCAAAAAGGCGATACCGTTATTTACGATTCATTAGCTCATGCATCTATTAGAGACGGAATTAGATTGTCGTTTGCACAATCTTTTTCTTTTTTACATAATGATACGCAAGATTTAGAAAAAAAATTGCAACATGCAACTAGCAACGTATTTGTTGTAACCGAAAGTGTATTTAGTATGGATGGAGATTTTTGTCCATTGCAAGAAATTGTTGTATTGTGCAAAACATACAATGCAAACTTAATTGTAGATGAAGCACATGCAACAGGTGTTGTTGGAGAAAAAGGAGAGGGGCTTGTTCAATTATTACAATTACAAAATAAAATTTTTGCAAGGGTGCATACATTTGGTAAAGCTTGCGGCTGCCATGGTGCAGTGGTATTGGGTTCTGTTACATTAAAAAATTATTTAATAAATTTTTCAAGAAGTTTTATTTATACTACGGCTTTGCCGCCACATGCAGTTGCCGTTATTAAAAAAAGTTACGAATTATTTCCTGCAATGCAACCAGAACGAAAACATTTGCAGCAATTAATTCAACAATTTCAATCAGCCCCAATAAATTATGTAAAACTTATTTCTCAAACACCAATTCAAGTTGTAATTATAAAAGGAAATGAAGAAGCAAGAAGTTTAGCAAAGAAATTACAAGAAAATAATTTAGATGTTCGTGCAATTTTATATCCAACGGTGCCTAAAGGAAAAGAAAGATTAAGAATTGTTTTACATGCTTTTAATACAATAAATGAAGTAGATACACTTATTACTATTTTAAAAAGTTAAGTGCTTGTATAACTTAAATTATTTTTTATTATTGGTTGAATCTGCACCAACTTTTTTAAATTGAACTTCTTCTTCTTTTTTAGCTTCTGTTTTTGTTTTGTTTTTAAATAGTTGTTCAAAATCTCTTTTATAAGATAAACCCACACCTTGGCGATTTACTTTCCCAAAAGCAATACCATTGGCATCTGCACTTGTTTTACTAAAAATTAATGCACCTAATCTTTCATTACGGTTATTATCTCTTATTAAAACAAACTCAACATTTAAATCGGGTAACCACTGAAAACTTCCTGCTTGCGTAGCAGCTACACCAAAATCAAAATCGTTACCAAATGTTACAATCACTTTTTCATTTAAAAAACTATAACCTAATCTAAAATTTAATCTGCTTCTATCTAAGGGGCCATTAACTGTTGCACCTTGTTGTTGCACTGCTAACTCAGAGCTGCTATATACATAAGCACCTACATCTACTTTTAAATTTTTTGTTTTTGTTAATTTGTAAATAGCATCAGATACAATATTATTTATATATTTTGCAACAACTTGCGATAATGAATTTACACCTAACGATGTAATGTTTACAGCAGCTCCGCCCGAAGCAACATCTCCATAAGGTGCAAATGAATTAAATACAATTAAATAAGTAACCTGCTTTAATACTTCATTATTATCTTTTTCAATTCTATTCATAAAAGCAGTAAAACTTGCATCGTTTTTTAACGGACTACCTTGTGGAAAATCAAACGAAAAATTAATATCCGGTCTGCTTAATTTATTGGTTAATAAAGCTATAATATAAACTTGCCCGCGATAAGATTTACTACTACTGTTAGCACCTACAGATTGATTTCCTATTAAATCACTTACGCTTACATTTTCTGCTGTGTATTGTGCTGTAATATGAATATCTGCGTTAAAAGGATCTCCGTTCCATTCAATATAATTACCTGCATCGGGCTTTAAAATAAAAGGTTTTCTTATAAACGATTGAAAATTAAAATCATATTTTCCACTTTCAATATCATACCTTCCTTTAATGGTTAAAGGCTCAATAGTGCCTGCTTTAATTTTTAATCTTCCACTTCCTTTGGCTTTAATTACATCACCAGTTAATTCATCTAAAATCACATCTATATCAACTTTGTTATTGGCAGTAACATCTAAATCTACAGTTAAGTTAAAATTTTTATTGGCCGATGTATCTGCTTGAGTAATACCAATTTTTTTAAATACAATAAAATCCGCATCTCCACTTTCTTTACTTTCTGTGCTTTGTATTGAAATGTGAGAAGCATCTGTAGCTTCTGCGGTTATTGTCATTTTTGCATCTGTTTCAGGCCCTTTAAAACTAAGGTTGGCTTTACCAATGGCTTTACCGTAAAACTGTTTATTATCTTTTGCTTTGGTATCAATTAATAATAATTTATCAGTTGCAAGATCAAAATCGAAATTCATGTTTTTAAATCCTTGCTCGTATAATTTGCCCGTAACTATTCCTGAATTTTTTAATGAATCATGCACAACAAATTTTCCAAAATTTATTCCATCTTGTTCAAATGCAATATCGGCACTATCAATTTTATAAGTTACTTGTGTATAATCTACTTTTAGCGAAGCATCGTGTAATGCAAGCCTACCAAGCAAATTAGGAGATGATGGGTTTCCGCTTATAGAAAGTTTTCCGGTTGCATAGCCTTTTACATTACTAAAAATGCCTTCTAAAAATTCTTGAACTATGGTAATTTTACTGTTATCTAAATTAATAGTAACAGCTAAAGGAGTTGTTGCAGAATCTTTGGTGTTATAACTTCCATCAAAATCAAATTTATAATCTTTATTAGGTGCAGTGCCTTTAAATGTTACTTTACCTGATTTGCTGTTGTAACCACCTGTAATGTTTACAACACCTACAGAATCGTTGTTATAAAAAAATTGTGTTGTTTTTAAATTTGTTTCAATATTAAACTTTCCAAAAAAATCTCGTAAGTAAATAGAGCCATTTAACAAACCTTCAAGTTTTGGGTTTTTCATAATTAATGCAGTAATATCTCCCAACACTATATCTTTTAATTTTACAATTAAATTGTTTACGTTACCACCATCTTCTTCTTCTGTTTCAACAACAATTTCTTGAAAGCCTTGAGAGAATTTTACATTTTGTGTTGAAACGAAATTTTTTCTTATTACAACTTCTCCTTGTTTTTCTAAAGACCAATTTTTTTCATTTAAAATAAATGAAGATGGATTAAAATGAATGCGTACACCATCATTTAAAGTATATACATCTGCATTAATACTTGCCTCGTTAAAAGTGTTTCCTGTATTGGTTTTTAAAGAAACAACCGA
The DNA here is from genome assembly GCA_018267725.1 of Bacteroidota bacterium. Classification (GTDB taxonomy): domain Bacteria; phylum Bacteroidota; class Bacteroidia; order Chitinophagales; family Chitinophagaceae; genus CW01. The sequence goes on along the minus strand of JAFDXY010000006.1, from coordinate 30,392 downwards.
ATGATCGTTTGCTGCTTTTACAGATAAATGTATTTGCGGAAACATTAAACTATCACTCAATTCAAACGAAGAAATATCTGTTGTTAAAGTAATACTATCTAACGAACCACGGCCTTTAATAACTGCATCGTTTAAAGTATAAGTTTTATATTTTGCATAGGGAATATTTACAAATAAATTGATGGCATTTTTACTTGTATTTACTTCACCCGTTATTTGAACATTTTCTAAACCTTGAATATTTTTATCGAATAATTGAAGATATGGTTCTATATAACCTGTGTTTACCGAAACTGTAAAATTTTGATTAGGAGGTATGGAACTTGGAGCACTAAAATAAGATGGATAGTAACGATTTAAAAATGTTTGAAAACTTTTAGGTAAATCTAATATATTAAATTTACCATCTATGTTTGCAGTAAAATCGTTAGTTGCAATTTGTAAATGTTTGGTTACATCTACAAAAGAAGTAATGCTTAACGAATCGAAACTTAATTCGCCATAATCACTTTGCAGATAGGCGTTTAAAAGTTTGGCAGAACCTAAAAATTTATCAATATTTTTTCCGGTAAAATTTACGTCAAGTAACCCTGTTACGTTTAATCTTTTTGGTGTGAAGTTTAACAGATAAAGATTAGAATTGTTTAAATCGCCTAAAATATTAAATACAGGTTCTTCTTTCGATAAATCAACATCAACATGGCTTTTAAAATTCAAATTAGTATCGCCAATATTTAATTCTCCTGAAAAAGCTTTTTTCTGAAATGTACCCGATGCATCAATGTTTGAATAAGTATAATTATTAAAATCTAATGTGGTAACTTTTCCTTGAATATTAGTTTTTAATCTTTCTAAAGCAAAGCTGCTACCATCTATTTTTCCGTTAAAAGTTACATTGCCTAAACTGGGTTCATCTAAAAATTTTCCAATATTAAATTGATTGGTTGTTAAAGCACCGTTGTAAACTGCATCGGCCTGTTTGGGCAACTTCATATTTACGTTGGCGGTAAATGCACCTATATTAGTACTTGCATTTCCTTGTGCAAAAAAATTATTGATAGTGCCGTTAAAATTTCCTTTGAATAAAACATTACCTAATGCTGCTAAGTTGGGCGACTGAATATTTTTTACAACAGGTGCAAAAATGGCAACATCGTTATAATTGGTTTTTATTACGGCATTATTAAAATTAATATTTGTTTTATTAATATAAGGTAGGCCTTTCATAGCAAGGTTTCCGCTGGCATAAGTTTGGCTTCCGGCAGATGCAAATAAATTTTTTATATTAAAGTTTGAAACTGTGCCGTTAAAATATCCTGAAAGTATTATTTCTTTTTTCCAACTTTTTAATTCGGGTGCAAAAAAAGCAATATCATCGCTATTAACTTTTGAATCTTTAAAAGATGCATCCATAACAACATTGGTAACATACTCTGCAAAATCATCATTAAAATGATGAAACTTCATAGCATAATAATTTCTTAAATGGCTTTTGTTGGTTTGTAAATTTAATTTAGCAAACTCCATTATTTGCGGAGTAATTTTTACATGTGCATCAAACTTTTTTACTTCTAATCCGCTGCGTTCTTTTGTTGCTAAATTCATTTCTGTACGCAACGTATCTTTTGTTAAATGAAGGTTATTAAATGTTGCATTAATGTTGCTAAATAGTATGTGTGCACCATCAAAATGTTTTACGGGCTTATTATTATCTGCACTGTTGGTAAATGTTCCGTTGGTTATACTTAACTGTTTTAATCTTACCAACATGTTAGATGGATTTAGCAATAAACCTGTATCTATTGTTGGCTTTGGTTTTAAACTATCGGGGCGTAAACCTTTAAAATCATATAAAGCAAAATAAGGATTATCTATTATTAACGAATTAATGTTAAAGGTATTGGTAGTTGTATTTATTTGTTCGGCATCTAATGCAAGGCTGCCTATTCTTCCAACCATTTTTTCGCCACGCCATAAATCATTTTCTAAGAATGAAATATTTTTTAAATCAACTTTTTTAATGTTGATAGTTAAATCATTTTTATTTGTTGAAGGTTGTTTTGTTTTTTTAGATGGAGATGAGAAATGATTGACAATAAACTGATAATTCCATACAGAATCTTTTCGTTGCAGTTTTACAACTGCATCTTCTAAACCTAAAAAACTTATATCGGCTTTATCTTTAAAAATAAACCAATCGGTAATTCTTACTTTTAAACTGCCTGCATATAAAATAGTATCTTTTTGTTTATCTCTAACTAATGTTCCTTCAAGATTTAGTTTATCTAATAAAGAAAAACTTATTTTTTTTATGCGAACTTCTGTTCCTAATGCTTTTGATAATTTATTAGTTGCAATACCCACAACCCAATTTTGAAAAAAACTTGTTTGAATAAGTACATAAACAATTAATAAAAATGCAATTATGCTAAATGCAAAACGTCTTAATTTTTTTAATGTATCAAGCCATATAGCCAATGCAGCTAATATTAAGATTAATATGGCAAAAACATTGCGAGATGGTGTTGGTAATAAAGGTGTAAATTTTACAATGCAAAAAATGAATATAGCCCCAATAGCTATATAAGAATTTCTGTGTAATATTTTATCCTTAAGTTTCAGGGCAGCGTGGCTTTATGTTATATGAGTAAAAATAAAGGTTAAGCTCTTTAATTCAAATACAATACCAAACTATTTATGTGTTTTACAACAACAATTTATTTGGGTTGAGATTGCTTAACAGTTTCTAAATATGCACTGCTACCGCCTTTGGGAATACTTAAACTTTTCCAATCTTTATTTTTGGTAACTGTACCTAAATAAACAATTTGCCCTACATGATAAGCGTAATGTGCCAACTGTCTCAATATAGCATTATACACTAACAAAGGCTCTGTACGAATGGTAATTGTTTTTAATAAATCTTCTTCTTGCAAAGTTTCTAAAGCATTTATAAAGCAAAGCCAACCTTCACTCCATAAATTAATTAAAGAATTTTTTGTATGTGTGCTATGTTCAAATTCTTTATCTCTTTTTCGCCATTCTTTTTCACCATCTTCGGTTAAAAAATTTGTCCATCTGCTTAACATATTACCATGCATGTGTTGTATTATAATGGCAATATTGTTGCTTTCTGAAGATGGTTGAAAGAAAAAATCTTTTTCTTCTAATTGCTCAAAAGTTTTATCGCCAAAACCTTTGTATGCTTTAAACGTTTTAATAATATCTGTTAAAAAACCTTGTGCTAATTGCATATTAGTTAGTTTTTATTAAGTAATAATTTTTCTTTCCTTTTTGAACAAGTATATATTTTTCTTGCAATAAATCTTCATTACTTACTTTCAATTTCCCACTTTCTACTTTTATTTTATTAATAGAAATGCCACCGCCTTGCAGCATTTTTTTTGCTTCGCTTTTGCTTGGAAATATTTTTGTGTCTGATAGAAAACTTATTAAATCATAACCTTCTTCTATTTGTTGCTTGTTTACTTCAACAGTTGGTACACCATCTAATACTTGCAATAATTGTGTTTCGTTTAACGATTGTAATATTTCGGCAGTATCGTTACTAAATAATATTTCAGATGCTTTTACTGCAAATTCATAATCTTCTTTGCTATGTACAAATGTGGTTACTTCTTGTGCCAAACGTTTTTGTAATAAACGCAAATGTGGTGCAGTTGCATGTTCGGTAATTAAACTGTCTATTTCGGTTTTGGGTAATAATGTAAAAAATTTAATCCATTGTTTGGCATCTTCATCTCCGGCATTTAACCAAAACTGATAAAATTGGTAGGGCGATGTTTTGTTGGCATCTAACCACACATTACCTTTTTCAGTTTTACCAAATTTTCCGCCATCAGATTTTTTTACTAAAGGGCAAGTAAATGCAAAAGCTTCTCCACCTGCTTTTCTTCTTATTAATTCTGTTCCGGTTACAATATTTCCCCATTGGTCGCTGCCGCCCATTTGCAGTTTGCAATTTTTGTTTTCGTATAACCAATAAAAATCGTAGCCTTGAATAAGTTGATAGGTAAATTCGGTAAAACTCATTCCATTATCGCCTTCCAATCTTTTCTTCACACTGTCTTTACTCATCATATAATTAACGGTTATGTGTTTGCCCACATCTCGTATAAAATTTAAAAAAGAAAAATCTTTAAACCAATCGTAATTATTTACCATTACGGCTGCATTGGGTTTTGCGGTATCAAAATCTAAAAATTTTTCTAACTGTTTTTTTATACCGTTTAAATTATGTTGCAATACATCTTCACTTAATAATTTTCTTTCTTCACTTTTAAAACTTGGGTCACCAATCATACCTGTTGCACCACCCACCAATGCATAAGGTTTGTGACCTGTACGTTGCAAATGCACTAACAACAAAATAGGAACTAAACTACCAATATGCAAACTATCGGCGGTGGGGTCAAAGCCAATGTAGGCACTTGTCATTTCTTTATTTAACTGTTCTTCGGTACCCGGCATTATATCTTGAATAAGGCCTCTCCATTTTAATTCTTCAATTAGATTCATTTACCTGAATTTTGCAGCAAAACTAATTCTAAATTGTATAGTATGCGTATTGTTGGAACCGGTACCAGAATTTTAAATTTTATTGTTGATACTTTGGTTGTATTTGCTATTGCTTATGCAGTATATAAAATAAGGCAATGGTATGTATTTTATTACGGCGTAAAATTTATAAATTTTGGTTATGTATTTTTTGCTGCTTTGTTTGTGTATTATTTTTTATTGGAAAGTTTTTCGGGAAGAACAGTGGGAAAATTATTGAGTTACAGCAAAGTAGTTACTACACAAGGAAAGAAAGCGGGAATAGTAAAAATTTTTATAAGAAGTTTAATAAGGCTAACGATTGTAGATATGTTTTTTATTCCATTTTTAGGCAAGCCTTTACACGATTATGTAAGCAAAACGGAAGTGGTAGAAATTTAATTTATGGATTGTTTGCTAACTACTAAAGCACTGACTTTTTGAAATACTTTTGTTTTTTCTTCTTGGGTAAGCTTTGCCAATTCAGGAAATAATTTATTTACTTCTTGTATTTCCATTGCCATCTTGATTGCGTTTTGGCGATATTCATCTGACTGCATCAATACTTTAAACATCGAATCGTTTTTTTGCAATGAGTCTAAATTTTTAGTATGATTATTAAATGAAGAATCCTTTTTTAAATTGGCAATATCTTTTGCCATGGTGATTGTATAACCAACAAACTCTTTAACCTTTTCAGATTTAGACATTCTTTCAGCCAAATCATCTAAAGAAGATTTTTGTTTGCAAGAAGAAAATTGTATTAAGGAGATGATAGTTAAAAAAGTAATCAATGATTTTTTCATGATATTTATTTTTTGTGAATATATACTCCTTTTTTTTAAAAAAAAATTATTATAAGCTTTTAGTTAGTTTCTTCTTTCGCAACTGCTTATACTTGCAAACTTCTATTTTTGCAACTTTAATTTCTTAATTCTTCATTATTAATTTTTAATTGAAAATAGCGTGGCAAAAATTGGTATTAATATAGCAACAGGAAGCTTACAACAAGCCGAAATGATTGTGGGTATTGATTTAGGTACAACTAATAGTTTGGTGGCAATTATTCATCCTGAATCTAAAAAACCTATTGCATTAAAAGAACATAACAGCAGCAGCCTTGTGCCAAGTGTTATTCATTTTAATGATGCAGCAAATATTACAGTTGGCGAAGAAGCAAAAAATTATTTAGAAACCGAACCGCAAAACACTATTTTTTCTGCCAAACGTTTAATGGGTAAAAGTTATAACGACCTTAAACAAAGTGCTTCTTTTTTCACGTATAAAATAATTGATAATGATGATGAAAAATTAGTGAAAGTACAAGTAGGCAATAAATTCTATTCGCCTATTGAATTGTCATCTTTCATATTAAAAGAATTAAAAGCAAAAGCCGAACATATTTTAAAAACACCTGTTACCAAAGCCGTTATAACCGTGCCGGCTTATTTTAACGATGCTCAACGCCAAGCTACAAGAGATGCCGGTAAATTAGCAGGTTTAGATGTTTTACGCATTGTGAACGAGCCTACTGCTGCAGCATTAGCTTATGGTTTAGGTTTAGAAAAAGAAACAGAAAAAATAATTGCTGTATATGATTTAGGCGGCGGAACTTTTGATATTTCTATACTTAAAATAGATAACGGAATTTTTGAAGTGTTAAGCACCAATGGCAATACTTATTTAGGTGGAGATGATTTTGACCATGCCATTGTAAAATATTGGATGGAAGAATTATCAATTAATGATGAAGATTTAAACAACAATAATTCAATAAAACAAACTTTGCGTTTAAAAGCAGAAGAAGCTAAAAAACATTTAAGTTTTAATAATGATTTTACAACATCATTCAATAAAAATAATCTTTCAATTACCAAACAAAAATTTGAAGCATTAATTGAACCTTTTATTGAACAAACTTTGCAATGTTGTAAAAATGCTTTGAAAGATGCAGGCTTGCAACCAACAGATGTTGAAACCGTTGTAATGGTAGGAGGTAGTACACGTGTGCCGTTGGTAAAACAAAGTGTAAGTAATTTTTTTGGAAAAGAAGTAAATGATTCTGTTAATCCAGATGAAGTAGTTGCTTTGGGTGCAGCAGTTCAGGCAGATATATTGGCAGGAAATAATAAAGAATTTTTGTTATTAGATATTACGCCGTTAAGTTTAGGAATTGAAACAATGGGCGGTTTAATGGATGTGTTAATTCCACGTAATTCTAAAATTCCTTCAAAAGCTGGAAGGCAATATACTACACAAAAAGACGGGCAAGGAAGTATGCGAATTTCAGTTTATCAAGGTGAAAGAGATTTGGTAAAAGATAACAGAAAACTTGCCGAATTTAATTTAACCAATATACCGGGAATGCCTGCGGGATTACCAAAAGTTGAAGTAAGTTTTTTAATTAATGCTGATGGTATTTTAATGGTAAAAGCAAAAGAATTAAGAAGCGGTGTTGAACAAAGTATTGAAGTAAAACCTCAGTATGGTTTAACGGATGATGATGTAGAAAAAATGTTGTTAGAAAGTATTACACATGCAAAAGATGATATTGCTACCCGTGCATTGGTAGAAGCTAAAACAGAAGGAGAACAAATACTTTCAACCACAGAAAATTTTTTAACTAAGAATACTACTTTAATAACTAAAGATGAAATGCTTGCAACAGCAGCAGCTATGCAGGCTTTACAATTAGCCATAACTATGGATGATAAAAATTTAATTCAAACTAAAACAGAAGAATTAAATGAAATAACCCGACCATTTGCCGAACGTGCTATGGATGCCGCAGTAGGAGCGGCTTTAAAAGGAAAGCAATTGTAATTGTTTGTTACATTAATTCTATTTTAATTATTCTTTTTACTAAATAATTTAATGTTATAATTATTTAGTTCTGGTTGTTTTTTTAGGCATAATGGCTTTAGGTTGTTCATTAGGTTTATTGGCGGGCGGTGGCGTTGCAGGTGGTTTATTTTGTTTAGGTTTATTATCGATTGGTAAATTATTTTTCTTAGCATCATTAACAGGGTTAGCAGGTAAAGTTGATTCGGGTGCTAAATCTTCTGTTTTTATATTACCCGGTAAATAATCTTTTGAAGTTCCGTTGCCCATATCTTCATCTCCGGGACCAACAGGAGGCGGTTGTGTTCCGTTTATGAAATCAAAATTTAAATCGTTTTGCATTACATCTGGTTTTACAAATTGTGCTTTGGGGTCAATACCTAAAAGGTTAGGATCTTGTAAAACTTTTGCATAGAAATAACCCCAAATAGGCATAGCAGCTCTTGCACCTTGCCCTTGATAATCTTCGCTGTTAAAGCGAATAAATCTATCATCGCAACCAACCCAAACACCACCTAACAATTGCGGAGTATAACCCATAAACCATGCATCAGCATTATCGTTGGTTGTACCTGTTTTGCCTGCAATAGCACCTTGCACACCATAATCCCAAATTCTTCTTGCAGTACCACGTGCCGTAACTTCTTGCATCATTTTAATTACCGAGTATGCACTTACATCGCTAATTACTTCTTTTCTCTGCGGAGCAAAATTTTCTAAAACGTTTCCGTTTTTATCTTCAATTCTTGTAAGAAATAAAGGCTTAACATTAAAACCTCTTCCAGGAAACATAGTGTAAGCTTGCATCATTTCATATAAAGAAATTTCACATGCACCAATAGCAATAGATGGATTGGGTTCTATTTTAGTTTGTAAAGCACATTTGTTTTTAAGAAAATCTACAAAGCGTTTAGCGGCGTTGTTTCCTTTTCCATCTAACTGTTTCATAATGTATGCAGTAGCACAGTTGCGAGAGTAGGTAAGGGCTTCAACCATTGGCATACTTACACCAGAGCAACTTCTACTTGTTGCCGGCACCATGCCATAAGCTCCAAAACTTTGTTGCACATCTTCTACAATTGTGTTGGGTGTAAAGCCTGCTTCATCTATAGCTAAACTATATAGTAATGGTTTAATGGTGCTGCCCACTTGGCGTTTGGTATTGTAATTAACGTGATCATATTTATAAGTTTTAAAATCAATACCGCCAACCCATGCTCTTACTTCTCCACTTAAAGGATCCATAGCCATAAAACCTGCTTGCATCATTTGTCTGCTGTATTTTATAGAATCATAAGGTGTCATTACCGTATCTTTTTCACGGTTATTATTCCATGCAAAAATTTTCATATGTGTTGGAATGTTGAATGTTCCGCGAATATCGCTTTCACTCATTCCATCTTTTTTTGCATTACGCCAACGGTCGCTACTTTTAATGGCTGCTTCAATTACATTTTCGTATCCTTTCCAAACAGTTCCTTTTTTTATATTATCTTGTTTGTTTAGCAGTTGTTGCATATAGCTCATGTGTTTGGCTACTGCTTCTTCTGCATAAAATTGCATTTTAGGATTAATGGTTGTGTATAGTTTTAAACCATCTCTATATAAATCATAATTATCTCCGTTACTTTTTTTATGTTCTTTACACCATTTTTTCATTTCTTCTCCTAACACCATTCTAAAGTATGGGCCTAAACCAGTTGTTTCATCTAACTTTTTATAATTAAGTTCAATAGGTTTAATTTTTAATTTGGCTGCTTCATCGGCACTTAAAAAATTATTACGAACCATTTGGTCTAATACGGTGTTTCTTCTATCTAATGCTTTTTTAGGATTTACTCTTGGATTGTATGTGTACGATGCTTTTAGCATACCAATTAATACTGCTGCTTCTTCAACATTTAATCTATCGGGTTCTTTTTGAAAGAAAGTTTTTGCTGCATTGCGAATGCCGTAAACATTATCTCCAAATGGAACGGTGTTTAAATAAAGTGTAATGATTTCATTTTTTGTAAAGTTTCTTTCTAATTTAATAGCAATAATGGCTTCTTTAAATTTTTGTATGGTACGAACAAATGTATTTCTTTTATAATCTGTAAATAAATTTTTTGCAGTTTGCATGGTTATGGTGCTGGCCCCACCATCTCTTCCTAAACCTTTTACTGCACGAAGTAAAGAGCGTAAATCAATTCCGCTGTGTTCGTAAAAACGTTCATCTTCGGTAGCAACGAGTGCATTAATAACATGTTTGCTAATATCTTTATACTCAACATTTACGCGGTCTTCCAAATAATATTTTCCCATTAAAGTTCCATCTTGTGCATACACTTGGCTTGATAAAGATGCAGACGGATTTTGTATATCTTCTATTGATGGCATTTCGCCAAATACACCCCAATTACATAAAAGCAAGAAAAGAATGAATGATGCAATGCTTATAAAAAAAACTCTCCAAAATATTTTTACTGCTTTAGACATGGTGCAAAATTATAGGACTTACTAAAATTTATTAGGAATGATTTCTTTAATGAATGATGAATAAGTTGAAATATCTTTTTTAGATTTTATTGTTTGCAAATTGTTTTCGCTTACAATTAGGTACGAATATTTTTGTGGAATTAGCCACGATATAATTCTTGTTGCTGCAATAGGTTTTACAACATCAATATAATTAATAGCTGTTGCTGCATTATTAAACGGGCCCACTAATATTAAACCTATATCATCGTTAATATTTATTAAATCTATTGGTGGTTCTGCATTTTTGTATTGCAATTCGTTAAATCTAAAAAAAGCATTTTTTGCTTCAACACTGTACATGTTGCTTACTTTATTTAATACAATAACTGCATATTGTTTATCACTTTCATTATAAGAATAATCGTTCTTTTTTATTGTTGGCGTTGTATTTACGGGTGTTGTTGTAATAGTATCAATTTTAGGTTTTACAACAGTAGTTGCAGGTGCAACATAAGTAATGGTATCAATATTTTTTTTGATGTTTAAATTGGTAAGATAGTTTTCAATTTCTTTTCTTCTTCTTAAAACATCTATCATTGTTTTGGCTTTTGTTGCCAATGCATTTGTAGGATATTTTGTAATAAGACTTTGCAAACTATTAATGGCTAAACTGTCTTTGTTTTGTTTTATGTAATAAATAGATTCAATAAAAAGTAATTGTGGCGTCCAATAATTTGTGCCGAAGGTATTGTCTGCTATTCTTTTTTGAGTTAATGCTTCATTATATTTTCCTTCAATAAATAAATTATATATGTTTTCGTATGCTGTAGTTGCTTTTTGATTAGCTGTGTTGCCAACGTTTAACATTATTGTATAGCGACCTTCGGGATAAGTTTGGTTGATAAGTTTTTTTATTGAATCTGCTTTTGTTTGTTGATGAAGTTGTGTGTAACAATAGTATAAATTAAACATAGCATCTTCTCCATATTTACTTAAAGGAAAGCGATGAAGTAATTGCTCGTAACAATTAATGGCAGAAGTGTAAGCATCTAATTTATCTTTAAACAAATTTCCATTTTCAAATAATGCTTTATTAATTGTTTCGTTAGATGCATCTATTCTTTGTTTATTTAAAGGAATATTTAGCATGAGGCCTTCAAAGGTTACAACTTTGCTTGTATCTTGTTTAGTGTTATTGCCTGAAACATCATCAACATCGGTAACATTAAAAGTATTTATGTTGGTATTGGTTTGCTGAATGGCAGCTTGCCTTTGCCAATTATCTACATTTTGTCTGTTTCCCCATTTTGCTTTAAAATCTCGCATTCCCTGCGTTTTTAATGCTGCGTTATTAAAATAAAAATCTCCTGTTTTATTGTTGGCATTAAAAAATAATGAACCATCATCTATAACTGCAGTAGTGTTGCCAAAATCTGTTCCATCATCTTTTAAACCCTGTGCTTTTCTAATTTGTTTGTATATTTTTTTTACTGCTGCTATTCTTTCTGCATCACTCATTTTTGCTAATGTTTGCAAACTATCTTGCAAGTGAATAGATTGAATATTTGCACTTATTATTTTTAAAGCAGGTTGCCTAATTGTTAATTTTTCTTTGTATTCATTCGGTAAATTTCCTGTTGTTTTTGCACTGTCATAATATCTAAAAGCATCGGCATATAAAGTAGAATCGTAAGTAATATCTGCAAGCAATAAATAGGTTTTTTGTTTTTGTGAAAGATTGGTTACACTACTGTTTGCAGCGCTTTTCAATAAATTATTAATGGCATTGTGTTTATCGTTTTGTTTTAAATTAAATAAGGCAGCTACATAATAAATAACATCTCTGTACGTTTCGTATTTTTCTTTTTTTGCCATTTGTTGTAACTCTTTTAATTTAATTTCAATGGCATTTTCTTTTTTATCATTATTTAAAACAGTAACTGCATTTAATCTTGAAAAAACTTCTAAATAAGGGTCAGTAGCTTTTTGTTCTGCTTTATTAAATGCTTTTATAGCAGCGTTATTATTGTTGGCTAAATTGTATAACTGCCCTGCTAAAAATTGCCATCTTGCTTCTTCATTTCTATCGGCAGCTTCGGGTAATGCCAATTGCAAATAATGTGCAGCACTATCGTAATTCTGTTGGTTGTAAAATAAATATGCTAACTGTTCGTTTAATTTCGATTTTAATCTTGCAGGAAATTTTGGATCAATTCTTAAAATAGATAATATGCCCGATGCCTCAGGCAGTTTATTCATTTCAATTAAATTTCTTACTTGCCATAATAAACTTTCGTTGCGTGTAATTGGTTTGGTAACTAAACTTCTTTTTTCAGTTGTTGCAATTGAAAAAACGCCGTTATTGTTGCTGGCATTGCTTCCTATGGGTAAATCGTAACCTTCATCTTTAGGTGCGTAAACGTAGTTTATATATTGAAAAACCATAAAAGCAGAATCGAAGTTTTTTCTTACCAAATAAGTTTTCCCTAATAATAAATACAAATCATCAACCCAATCATTTCTTAAATCGTGCAATAAAATACCTGCATTTACTTTGTAAATAATTGAATCTATATCTGTTTTATTATTTACAGTTGTGTTAAGAGAATAATTGTAAAAAGAAAGTAATTGTGTGTAATCATCTTTATAAACCAACTTTGCTTTGCTAATAATATTGTTAAATAAATTATTAGCATTAAAAAAATAATTGTAATGTGTAAATGTGTTTTGAAAAAATCTTTTTACCGCAGGTATTTTTCCTTCGGGTGTTTTTTCTGAAGGAAGTAATCTTTCTTGATACTTTTTGGATTTATATTTTTCAAGGTCAATACTTGTATTTGGTTGTGCCAATGCATTATAACATGCTAATACACAATGTAAGCATATAATAAACCGGTATAAATGCGTTTTTAGAAATTGCATAATTGTTTTACCGCTTAAAAATACAGTTATTTTGCTTTGCAAAAGGTTTAAACAATATTTGTTTATTACCTTTAAACTGTATTTAACAACATGGATAAAATAACAGACAACAGTACACTTAAAAGATTAAGAAATCGTTACCGCTTAGTAGTAATGAATGATGATACTTACGAAGAAGTGGTTACGTTTAAATTATCGCGGTTAAGTGTATATGTAACTATGAGCATAACATTTGTTTTATTGGTAGGTTTAACAGTTGCATTAATTGTGTTTACGCCGCTTAAATATTATATTCCGGGTTATGGTTCAAGACAAAGCAAAACAGAATTACAATTATTAAAATACAGAACAGATTCTTTAGAAATTGCCATAAAAGATAAAAACCAATATTTAGACGCTTTAAAAAAAGTATTAACAGGCACTACACCTACACAAAAAGATACTACAGTTATAAATGTACCTAAAGAAGAAACTACTAACGATTAATGAAAGAAAAAAGTAATAAAGAATTACTAATAATTTATGCAGGCTTTGCTACGCAATTAACGGTTGCATTATTAATTGCAGCGTATGCAGGTTATTGGGTGGATAAAAAAATTATACTAAAGTTCCCTTTGTTTATTTGGCTTTTACCTTTGTTGGTAATTATTGGAATGATTGTAAAAACTATAAAAGATACATCAGAAAAAAAATAATATGCAACCTATATCACTATCTAAAAAAATATTACCATTGTTTTTTGTATTTGTTGTTGTAAACAGTTTGTTGTTATGGTATCACCCTGTATTACAAGCAAAAAAAATTGATGTGTTAGTTGTTTTTACAGCTAATATTTTATTGTTTTTTTTAAGTGTTATAAGCTTGCTGTTACACACCAAACAAATTGATAAAAAAAATCCTAATGCAATTTTGCGAAATGTAATGAGTGCCACTTTAATTAAAATGTTTGTATTGGGTGGAGCTGCAGTTTTTTATTTAGTATTTGCAAAAGAAAAAAGTGTATATGCCATAATAGTTTCAATGGCATTGTATTTTATTTATTTGTTCATTGAAATAAGTATTGCCTCAAAAATTAATAAAGAAAAAAATGGCAATAATTGAGCACCCAATGCAGGCATTGGCTAATTATTTACCTCACCAAACTTTTGAATTGGTTGTTGAATATTTGAATTATTATAAGGTTCATTTAACAGTTACACAAAAAAGAAAATCTGTTTTAGGAAATTATCGTAATGCACGTGCAGGGCAAAACCATCGTATTACAATAAACGGCAATTTAAATAAGTACGAATTTTTAATTACACTATTGCACGAAATGGCACACCTGCTTGTGTTTGAACAATACGGACATAAAGTAGAAGCTCATGGAAAAGAATGGAAAAATTGTTATAGTAAATTGCTGATTGATTTTGTACAACGAAAAATATTTCCTACTGATATTGAAGTTGCTTTGCAAAAAAGTATTATCAACCCTGCAGCAACAGCTAACGGAGAAACTGAACTGTTATTAGTGCTAAGAAAATATAATCAAAACATTAAAACAGATTATTACACAATAGCCGAATTACCGGTTGGTGCTTTGTTTTTGTTAGATGATGGAAGGGCCTTTAAAAAAGGCGAAAAAAGAAGAAAAAGATTTGAAGCCGTTGAAATAAAAACCAATCGTAAATATTCTTTTAGTGCAGTAAGCGAGGTAAAAATTGTAAAATAATAATTACGCTTTTGTAAGATTTTTTGAGTAATAAACTCCATCTTTATTTTCTTTTACAAAACCCATTACTTTAATAAAATGCTCGTGGTTGGCGTTTGATATTTTTTCGTAAATAATTTTTTTAACGCCTTCAGATAAAAGATATTCTCTTTCTTTCTCAAAAATAAATTTGCCTACTTTAAAATCTCTGTACTGCGGAATAGTATAATTTATTTCAACCACAGCTTCTCCATTTTTTAAAGATGCAATAAATAAATTGGCAATAGATAAGTTGCGTAATACCATAAATGCAAGATGGTTTTCGGTTTTATTTATCTCAAAATCCGGAAAATAATTTTGAATATCTTTTTTATGAAACTGTAAAAATTTAGTAACCAACTCATCAAACGGTTGCACAGTAAGCATTTCAAAAGATTCTTTGGCAGAGTACAACTTTATTATTTGATAAATATTTATTATCAATAAAATAACGTTAGCTAATATTACCGGAAAGGCAGTAATAAAAATACCATACACAATAAAAGTAAAACAGCCCAAAAGGTTAAGCCATCTGAATTTAATAGCATTAACTGTAATTAAAGAAAGAGCCAGCAGGGCAGAAGCCAAGTATCCTATTGCAACTATCATAATGTATAAAAAATATTTGCAAACTTAATTTTTTTAATGCAAACAGAATATAGATGTATATGTTTTTATTAATTAATAGCGTAAGTGTAACTAATTCTTCCAACTATTTCTTTTTGTTTATTATAGCAAATTTCTTCTTGCTTTAAACCTTCTGTATTATATGTGTACTTCCAAGTATTGTAGTTGCTGTTGCCCATGTGTATGGTTGTATATTCAATAATATTTCCTTTCTCATCATAATCAAATAAAAAATCGGGCAACATTTTTTTTACTTTTTGATTAAAGCGAACAATATCGGTTAATTGATTTTTATTGTTATAGTAGTAATAATAAATTTCTAAAAGTAATCCTTTATTGCTCCAACGTTCTTCGGCAACATTTCCTTTTTCATCGTATATAAATTGAATTAAGGTAGTATCTTTTACATTTTTAATTTTTAACATTCGTTCTGGTTGGTTATTGCTGTTGTATTGCCAAACATGCACTTCGGTTGTTTGATATTTTAATGCAGTATCTTTCATGGTAGATGAAATAGTTTTTAATTTTCCTGCATCATCATAAGTATATTCTGTTTTTTGTTGCACACCTTTAGTTATTTCTTCTATTTTTTTCACTTTATTATTTTCGTAAGCAGTAGTTAAAATAGAAGTAGCACCTGTAATGGTACGAGAAGTAGTTGTCATTTTTCGCCAATACATATCAAATTCTTGTTGTAATTGAAAACCATCACTGGCAGAGCCATCTGCATTAAAACTATTTACAGTTACTTTCTTTATTTTGTTTTGTTTTAGTAAAGCATATTGCTTATTGCTTTGCGTATTGCTCACAATATCGTTGTAATAATATTGAGCATGAATGATAGAACAATTTACCGTTAGCAGTGCAATAATGAATAATTTCATACGAAATTTTTTGTCAAAAGTAAATGCCTTATGCACATTAATAAAACATAATTGCATTTTATATTGCAACTGTAACATTCTATTGTATTTTTAATTATAAATTACAAGGTTAATTGCCTTAACTTCTACATTAAATTTTATGGATACACTTTCAAATAGTTTTTTAAAACTTGTACAAATAATGAATGAATTGCGTGAACAATGTCCGTGGGATAAAAAGCAAACTATTCATACATTAAGGCCAATGACGATTGAAGAAACCTATGAATTGGCGGAAAGCATTACCAATAATGATTGGCAAGGAATTAAAGAAGAACTTGGAGATGTATTGTTACATATTTTATTTTATGCAAGAATTGGAAAAGAACAAAATGAATTTACTTTAAATGATGTTATTGAAGGTATTAGTAGAAAATTAATTGAAAGGCATCCGCATATATATGGAGATGTTAAAGTGAATGATGAAGAAGATGTAAAAAGAAATTGGGAAAAAATAAAATTAAAAGAAGGAAAGAAAAGTGTGTT
Source organism: Bacteroidota bacterium (assembly GCA_018267725.1). GTDB lineage: Bacteria > Bacteroidota > Bacteroidia > Chitinophagales > Chitinophagaceae > CW01. The sequence continues at coordinate 13,847 of JAFDXY010000006.1, read as the reverse complement.
AAGTGGCGTACCTACTGCATTACCTGCAATGGTTAAAGCTGCACGCATACAAGAAAAAGCAAAAAAAGTTGGCTTTGAATGGGATAATAAAGAACAAGTTTGGAATAAAGTAGAAGAAGAAATTGCCGAACTAAAAGAAGCTATTAACTTACAAAGCACAGAAAAAACAGAAGAAGAATTTGGAGATGTATTATTTAGCCTTATAAACTATGCACGGTTTTTGAAAATAGATGCAGAAGGTGTTTTAGAAAAAACAAATAAAAAATTTATTCATCGTTTTACACAAATGGAAACAATAGCATTAAGCAAAGGGAAAAGTTTAACAGATATGAGTTTAAATGAAATGGATGCTATTTGGAACGAAGTTAAAAAGCAAGCCATTAAATAAATGCAACAATTACGCAAAGCTTTTTTTAAACACGGTTATTTATTAATTACTGCTGCATGGCTGTACACACTTTCATTTATTGTATCTAATTATTTTACATACAATGCTTCGCCAAAAAAAATGCAAAGCAAACTGCAATCGCTTGTAACAAACGGATTAGAAAGAATTGACACTATTTGTAAAGACACCGTTCTCATAAATCAATGTTTAGATAATAAAACTTATACCAACGCACAAATTGAATTAACACATAAACCATTTGGTTTTTTTGTTTTTGCTTTTAATGATGTTGGTAATCCTATTATTTCTTTTTGGAATAGCAATAGCTTTTATGTAAAGCCCGAAGATTTACAAAGAAAGGATGGTAATTATTTTGTGCATTATCAAAACGGAGATTATGTTTTAAGTAAAAAAACAATTAAGCTTAACAATAAAAAAGCATTGTGTATGGGTGTATTGCCTATTCGTTGGCAATACTTTATAGAAAATGAATATCTATCTACAGAGTTTTATAAATCTTCAGGCATTGAAGAAAGTTATGAAATAAGCATGGCTGCAAACGCTTTGCAGGTAAAAGATACAAACAATAAAGTATTGTTTGGCATTACACAAAAAGGAAATAAATATTATAGTCAATACGATATTGCTACAATTATTTTAAGAACATTAGCCATCATTGCATTATTACTTTTTCTTAATTATGTAAGTGTAGAGCTTGTATTTTTAATAAGTTTTAGAAACGGTTTTTTATTTTTATTAAGTTCTTTATTTATTTTAAGATTTATTTCTTATCTATTACCATTTCCTTTTGATTTTACGGAACTAAGTTTATTTGATCCTTCGGTGTATGCATCAAACAGAATAAACAAATCGTTGGGAGATTTATTAGTAAACACCATATTTGTTTTTTGGGTTATTAATTTTTATAAAACTTACTATAAAGAAAATAGTAGATACATCTATTTTTCATCAAAAAAATATATTGCTTATATCTACATCGCATACATTACATTAATTTGTTTAAATACCGTAAATGTTATACGCAGCTTAGTTATAGATTCTAAAATTTCATTTAATGTTACAGATTTTTTTAGTTTAAGTATATACAGTTATGTAAGTTTTGTAATACTTTGTTTATTGGCTTTATCTTTTTTTTACCTCACGCAATTACTGTTAAAACCCGTATTTAGAGCAGGTATTAATATTGGTGTTCAGTTATTAATAGTTTGTATAACGGGTTTGGCTTTCTTCTCATTCAATATTGGTAATGCTTTTATTTTACCAGGCTTTTTGGTATTAATATGGTTAATGTTTTTTTTAGGGATATTAAATTATCGGTCTAAAAAATCAGAAGAAACAATAACCAAATCTTCATTATTAGTTTTTTGGATGATGTTCTTTGCAGTTTCTATGTCTGCCATGTTAATTTATCAGAACAAAGAAGTAGAATTATTAAAAAGAAAACGATTAGCCGAAACATTATCCTTACAAGGCACAGTGCAAGAAGAAAATTTATTAAGCATTGCTACTTCTAATTTTTCAAACATATTTTTAGAAAATAATTTTCAACGGTTTTATAATGAATACTCTAATAAATTTTTAAAAGATAGTTTAATAAGCAAAAATTTTTCTGGCCTTTTAAACAAATACGAAACACGCATTTATACTTATGATAGTTTGTATAAACCTTTGTATAATGATGATTCTGCAAAGTATGCTTTCATAAAAACTATTAGAATAAATCAAGCTGCGGCAGTAGATTCAAATGGCTTATATTCTTTTTCTAACAAAAATAATTTGGTAAGTTATTTATTAGAAAAATCAATAATAAATAATGATGGTGCTAAAGGATATTTATTTGTTTTAATAAAACCAAGAAAATTTATAAGTGAAGCAATTTTTCCGGTATTGTTTAAACAAGGTAATAGTTTGGTAAACGAAACAGGAACACATTATGCGTATGCTGTGTATAATAACGGCAAATTAGTTAATCATGAAAATGAATATGCTTTTCCTATAGAAATTTCTGCAAATACAAAAAATAATTTTGGCTACGAATTAAAAAACAAACCGGGTTTTACCGAGTTGTGGTATTATGCAAATAATAATAAACAAGTAATTATTGTAGCTCAAAACAATTGGCTGTTGCAGTTTATAACTTTATTTGCTTATTTACTTACTTCTTTTTTAGTAATAGTTATTTTGTTTTATGTAACAGGGTTTTTAATTAAAACAAGGTTTAGTGTTAAAGCTATTAAGCAATTTTTTCAAACACTTGCTATTCGGTCGCAAATTAATTTAATTATTGTAGGTGTTTGTTTAGTATCGTTTATTGTTATTGGTGTTGCAACCGTATCTTTTTTTATTGTAAGATTTAATAACAACAATAAAGAAAGATTATTTAAATCTATAAGATTAATTGCAGATGAAATACAAGCCAATGTAAATGCACAGTTTGTGTTTGATGATGTATTAACCGTTAATGATATTGGAATAACAACTAACCTTGAAAAGAAAATAGTAGAAATTGCCGAAACCAATAATGTTGATATTAATTTTTATAACACATCAGGTAAATTAACCATATCTACCCAACCTTACATATATAACAAATATTTGTTAAGCGATAAAATGCAACCTATGGCATTCTATCAATTACATTATAAACATGCATACACTTTTGCACAAACAGAGAAAATTGCTAAACTTTATTATTTAAGTTTATATGTTCCGCTTACTGATGAGAATGGGAAAGAATATGCATACTTAAATATTCCTTACTTAAATTCTCAGGCAGAATTAAACGAAGAAATATCAGGGTTTCTGGCAACACTTATAAATTTAAATGCATTTGTTTTTTTATTAGCAGGTGCTATTGCATTTTTAATTACCAACCGCATAACACATTCATTTAGTTTAATTAGTGCAAAAATGAAAGAGCTATCATTAGGTAAAACTAATGAACAAATTATTTGGGAAAGAAATGATGAAATTGGCGAACTGGTAAACGAGTATAATAAAATGGTAAATAAGTTAGAAATAAGTGTAAACGCATTAGCAAAAGCAGAAAGAGAAAGTGCATGGAGGGAAATGGCAAAACAAGTTGCACATGAAATTAAAAACCCACTTACACCAATGAAGTTGAGTATTCAATACTTGCAACACAATATGGAAGCAGGCTCTGCGAATATTAAAGAATTATCAAACAATGTAATAACAACGTTAATAGAACAAATAAATCAACTGGCAAATATTGCCGGAGATTTTTCTCAGTTTGCAAATATTAATAATGCAAAACCTGAACGATATGATATAAGTGATACAATTAATGCAGTTATTCAAATGCATCAAACTAATACAAACATTACTATTAAGTGTGAAAAAGAAAATGGAAATTATTTTGTGTTGGCAGATAAAACACAAATGAACAGATTGTTTACTAACTTAATTAAAAACGCAATTGAAGCAACCGAAAAAAATGAAAAAGCAACAATAATTATTCAACAAAAACAAAATACTGCTAACACAATTTTAATATCTATTAAAGATAATGGAGAAGGTATTGACGATTCTATTCAATCTAAAATATTTACACCAAATTTTACTACCAAATCATCTGGAACAGGCTTAGGGCTTGCTATTTGTAAAGGAATTGTTGAAAACGTAAATGGTAAAATATGGTTTACAACTCAACACAAAAAAGGAACTGTTTTTTATGTTGAGTTGAATAATGCTATTTAATTTTTACTCTACTTTAGTAAGTTTTAAAACGTTGGTTGGTAAGTGCATGTGTACAGGTGTGCTTCCTGTGTTTATAACAACATCACCCGATTTTATAAAACCACGTTCTTTTAAAATATCTATTTGGTCAAAAACAATATCATCTAAACTGTCTTCTTCATTATAATAAAAAGCTCTTACACCCCAACTTAAACTTAATTGGTTCATTAAACTTTTTTCTTTAGTAAAAATAAATAATGGAGACTTTGGTCTGTAGCTGCTTAAAACAAATGCAGTGTATCCACTTTGTGTCATGCCAATTAATGCATCTGCATTTACATCTTTAGAAATTTTGCAGGCATTATAACAAACAGCATCACTTAAAAAAGATGGTGAATGTGTTTGTGGCACTAAATCTTCTTCTCTGTTATATCTGTATTCTGTCTCTTCAACCTGAAGAATAATTTTACGCATAGTTTCTACTACCAATGCAGGATGTTGGCCTGCAGCAGTTTCTCCGCTAAGCATTACGGCATCTGCACCTTCTAAAACGGCATTGGCAACATCGGTAATCTCGCTTCGGTTGGGTTTAATTCTATCAATCATGCTTTCCATCATTTGTGTTGCAACAATTACTGGTTTTGCACGATGAATACATTTACGAATTAAATCTCTTTGTATAAGTGGAATTTGTTCAAGAGGTAATTCAACGCCTAAATCTCCGCGAGCAACCATTATGGCATCGCTTTCAATAATAATATCTCTTATATTAACAAGAGCTTCGGGTTTTTCTATTTTGGCAATAATTTTTGTTTTGCTTTTACGCTCTTCTAACTTATTACGAAGTATTACAATATCTTTTACACTTCTTACAAAACTAAGTGCAACCCAATCGCATTTTTGTTCTATAATAAATTCTAAATCTACTAAGTCTTTTTCTGTTAATGCAGGTAAAGAAATTTTTGTATCGGGTAAATTAATTCCTTTTTTTGAAGAGAGAATGCCACCTAAACTAACTTGTACTTTTACATCTTGATCTTTAGTTATGCCAATAACTTTTACTTCAATTTTTCCATCATCAATTAAAATAATATTTCCAACTCTAACATCGTTGGCAAGGTTAGGATAGCTTACATATATTTTTTCTTTTGTGCCAACACATTTGGTATTGGTAAAAGTTAAAACATCTCCAGCTTGTAAGTCTAACGCATTGTTTTCAATTTCACCCACACGTAATTTAGGGCCTTGCAAGTCTGCAAGTATTGAAATATTGTATGGTTCAGATTCATTAATATCTCTTATGTTTTGAATAATTCTGGCTTTGTCTTCTAAGGTGCCGTGAGAGAAATTTAAACGAAAAACATTTACACCTGCTTTAACTAATTCTAATAATTTTTCGGGTGTATCGCAAGCTGGGCCAACAGTTGCTACAATTTTTGTTTTGTGTGATGTGTGTGCAACTCCTTCGGGGTTGTTTAAATCTTTCATTAAATATTTATCTAAATTCTTGCTCATAATATTTTATTTCGGTTAGTATAATTTTAGCTTGCTAATATTTTTACAATACGCATCCATTCTTGCCCAATGCGTTGTCTTTCTTTTACAGCTTTATCTAAAGGTGTGTAAGTTATTTTGTTATTAATAACACCAATCATAACATTAAATCTTCCGTTTAATAAACTTTCTACTGCATAGTAACCCATGTGGCTGGCAACTAAACGATCATGACAAGTAGGAGAGCCTCCACGTTGTATATGACCTAAAATACAAACTCTTACATCTGCGGTAGGAATACGTTTTTTTACAATGGCTGCTAATCCGTTAGCATCGCCAAACTCGCCGCCTTCGGCAACTACAATAAGGTTTACTAATTTTTTTCTTTTTTCTTTTTCGGTTAATGAGGTAATAAGTTCTTCAATATCTGTTTTGGTTTCGGGAATAAGAATATTTTCGGCACCTGTGGCAATACCGCTGTGTAAGGCAATATAACCTGCATCTCGCCCCATTACTTCTACAATAAACAAACGATCATGTGCATCCATTGTATCTCTAATTTTATCAATGGCTTCTACGGCTGTATTTACGGCAGTATCAAAACCAATGGTAGAATCTGTTCCGGCCATATCTCTATCAATAGTTCCGGGAATACCAATACAAGGAATATTAAATTCACTGCTAAATTTTTGTGCTCCTCTAAAACTTCCATCTCCACCTATTACTACTAAACCGTTAATGCCATGCTTTTGTAAATTTTCGTAAGCAATGGCTCGGCCTTCGGCAGTCATAAATTCTTGGCTTCTGGCAGTTTTTAAAATGGTTCCGCCGCGTTGTATAATATTGGCAACACTTCTTCCATTCATGGGAATTATATCATCATCTATCATTCCTGAGTAGCCACGTACTATACCAAAAACTTCTAAGCCATTATAAAGGCCAGTTCTAACAACAGCTCTTATTGCAGCGTTCATACCCGGCGAATCTCCACCGGAGGTAAGCACCCCAATTTTAGTTACTTTTTTTGTGCTCATAAATTATTCTAACAACTTTCACAGCGTTTTTATGGGGCAAACAATCGTAGTGTTTCAAAATTGGTGTCAAAAGTAAGGAATTGAAAATAAATTTACTTGAATGTATAATTTAAGATAGGTTAAGGAATATGCACACCTCTTATTTAATAAAGTTTTATTATTGGTGTATGAAAGTTTTAATAACAGGAAGTAATGGTTTTTTAGGCCAACATTTAACCTTGTATTTAAGTAAACAGTATAATGTAATTGCAATTAGCAGAGGCGAAAATAGGATTGCTGCAAATACAAGTTATGTATATGAAACACTTGATTTAATTAATGAAGAAGTTGTTGCTGCTGTGTTGAAAAAACATCAGCCTAATGTAATTATTCATAATGCTGCAATGAGTAAACCCGATGAATGTAATAAGTATAAAGATGTGTGTTTGCAACAAAATGTTAGTGCTACAAATTATTTATTAAAACATTGTTTGCCTTCAACTCATTTTATTTATATATCAACCGATTTTGTTTTTGGAGAAAATGGCCCGCATAATGAAGATGATGTAAAAGAACCTTTAAATTTTTATGGAGAAAGTAAATGGCAAGCAGAACAATTAGTTGAAAAAAGAATTGGATTGAATACTATTGTTAGGCCTGTGTTTATTTACGGACAAGTATTGCAAGGCATGAGACCAAGTTTTTTGCATTGGGTAAAAAATAATTTAGAACAAGAAAAACGAATTAAAGTTGTAAGCGACCAACAACGCACACCAACTTTTGTAACAGATATTTGTAAAGGCATTACAACAATTATTCAACAAAAAGAAAAAGGCGTTTTTCATTTAGCAGGAAAAGACATTGTTTCTCCTTACGCAATGGCAATTACAGTTGCAGATGTTTTAGGGTTAAATAAAAATTTTATTGAAAATGTAACTTCAGAAACTTTTCCTGAGCCTGTTAAACGTGCAAAAAAATCAGGTTTAAAAATAGATAAAGCCAAAACAGTTTTACAATATAATCCGATAAGTTTTGCAGAAGGCGTAAAACTTAGTTTTAATTTATAAATTCCATTTAGGTTGTAAAAATATTTCGGCTATCATACATCTGGCACTGCCGCCACCATTGGTTTCTATAGTTTTTATATTGCTGTGAATAATTGAATTATATTTTTCAATAGTTTGTATTTGCAGTTGCGTTAAACTATTATATGCCTGTGAACTCATTACCAAAAATTGCTTATTTTTTTTATTTTTCACTTGCAACATATTACCTGCAAAATGATTCATTTGATTAAAACTTATTTCTATAACTTCTTTATTAGTTTGTTTAAATTGTTGCAGTAACATTTCTTTTTCTTTAATAGCTGTTACGCTTTCTAAACAAATAATTACAAACTGTTCTGCTACGCACATCATTACATTGGTATGATATATTAAATTATCATTTGCATCGGTTGCAGTAAAACTTATAGGTTTATAATTAAGTTGCTTACACCAATTTTCAAATAAATTTTTATTAGTTCTTGGAGAGAGGCATGCATAAGCAATTTTATTTGTTCTATCTAACACCATGCTGCCAGTTCCTTCTAAAAAGATATTTTCATTTTCGGCAGCTGTTAAATTTTCTATTTTAGAAACATTAAATTTTTCTTCTATATAATTCAACACATGTTCTTTTCTTTCTAATCTTCTATTAAGTGCAAACATTGGATAAAGTATAATAGTGCCATTGCTGTGAAAAGAAATCCAGTTATTAGGAAAAACAGAATCGGGTGTGTGTGGTTGCTCTGTATCTTTTACAACAGTAATGTCAATATCGTGTTCACGTAATACTTGAACAAAAGCATTAAATTCTTGTAAAGCATTTTGTTGTGAATGATTGATTAATGAAGTTGATTGAAAACTATTGTTTACAGCAGTTTGCTTATTAAAAGTAAATGCAGCAGGTTCTATCATTAATAAATGCGATGTATTTTGTTGCATAAAATTTATTTTTAATGTGTTAGCCTTTCTCTTAATAAAGGCATGCTCATACAATGAGAGCCACCTCTTGCTCTTGATAGTTCTGATGAAGGCAAAATAATTAATGTGTTTTCTAAAGAATGTGGGTTTAAACCTTCATCAAATTTTTTAAATAATTCTTCTGTTGTAATTACACAAAACCCTTGCTGTTCAAATGCTTCAGCGGTTTTGTTGTTTCTATCGTAACCAATTACAACGCCTTCTTTTAAAGCTACTACATTGCAAGAGTCTGTCCATTGTTCTCTTTCATCGTAAGGAAAAATATTGTTTCCGCTATAAATAATTTTTACATCAATTGGCTTAATATTAAAATCTTCAATACTTATTTGCCTTAATAAACTTTCTAATCCTTCAGGATTTTTTGCAACACTATAATCTTTATTTTTTTGATAAGGCTCTTCAGCTTTTTTATGAAATTGCAATATTTCAACCAACTCCATTTCGGCTTTGCGTGGCTTATGTGAAAGCTTGTTTAAGTAAGATTGTTTTATGTTGTTTTCTTCTGATAAAATGCTTTCAGAATATCTTCCATATAAAACCCAAATGTTTTTCTTTACTTGAGTAAATATGGTGTCAATATGCATTTGTGCTCTTTTTCTTGGAATTTTTACAATAGAAATTTTTTCAATTTCTAATTCTTCTCTGCAAAAAATTGTATGCACAATTTCGTTTACAGCGTTTGATGAAGTTCTTTCACTACAACCAACAATTAAATGTTTTGGATGAACCATCATAATATCTCCACCTTCAATTGAAATAATTCTTTGCTTGCGTTCTTCTTCTTCATACAAAAAGAAATCGCTTTCTTCAATTATTTCTATAACTTTTTCGGGTTGCTCTTTAAAGAAAAAATATAAAGCTAAAAATTTGGTGATTAATGATTCTCGTTTTCTTGCAGTTGTTGCCATACGGCTAAGCAGTATGCAATCTTTAATAATTACACCAATATCTCTGGTAAAAATAAAATTTGGTATGGGCGGAAATATAAACTGGTCTTCGTTTATATCACTTACTTCTTTTGGCAAAACACCTGTTATAAAAATTTTTGAAAGCAATGCTGCATCATGAATATTTTCTAATTTTTGTTGAATTAATAAACTACTTTCTTCATAACTGCAAATAGCTGCTATTAAACGAAGTTTTACTTTTTCATCTTGCAAAATATTTTCTAATAATGTTTGTGCTTCTAACACTTTGCTTGAATTAAAATATTCTTTTTTACCCGGAATAAAACAATTCAATTCATTTTCTTTATTTGCTTTTGTTTGATATTCGGTTATATATTTTATTTTTTCAGGGTCTAAAAAATAAAGTAACAATTTTACGTAATGGTTATACTCTTGCTGCATATTTTTTAAATGCACAATATCATCATACAAATTATCGGCAAAAGTTCTGGGAATAATTTTGCCAATACCTGCATCGGGACTGTGTATGAGAATTTTTTTTAAAGTACCTAATTCCGAATCAACATAATAATTATGTGTAGCCATAGTTTTTTGTTAGAATGAAAAGAAAATTTTATAAACGCAAATACTGTTAAGTATAATTATACAAAACATTAGTATTCCGGAGAACCTGAATCTGCAGCAGAAATAAGATTCAGAAAAATAGCTAAAAGCAATTTGTTTGTTGTATGTTTTTTGGTAAACATATTGCAATTTACAACTTTATTTTAATATGTTTTATTACTTAGCATACTCATTACTTTTTTTAAAAATTTGAACTTGTAAAACAAAATAGAAGTTTACATTTGATGTATAACTTACTTTATGGTACAGTGCATTATTAATATTAGGCAGTTAGTAAATGTTAGAACAGAAAATATTTTATTGCGTGGAAAAGCATTGCAAGAATTACATGTATTAAATAACGCTTATTTATTAATTGAAGATGGATTGATTAAGGAATATGGGTTAATGAAAAATTTATCCATCAACAATTTTAATGAACAACAAATTATAGATGCAAAACATACAACCGTATTACCTTGCTGGTGTGATAGTCACACACATTTAGTTTTTGCAGCCACACGCGAAGAAGAATTTATTGATAAAATAAAAGGATTAAGTTATGCAGATATTGCTGCAAAAGGCGGTGGCATATTAAATTCTGCAGCCAAACTAAATGCAGCAACAGAAGAAGATTTATACATTGCTGCATTAAAAAGGTTAAATGAAGTAATGGGATTTGGCACCGGAGCTATTGAAATTAAAAGCGGTTATGGTTTAACTGTTGATGCAGAATTAAAAATGTTGCGTGTTATTAAAGCATTAAAAAACAATTCGCCCATTCCTATTAAAGCAACTTTTTTAGGAGCACATACTTATCCTACACAATTTAAAAATAATCATCAAGCATATATTAACGCTATTAAAAATGAAATGTTACCAATAATTGCTAAAGAAAATTTAGCAGATTTCATTGATGTTTTTTGTGAAGAAAATTTTTTTAGTGTTGATGAAACCATAAGCATTTGCAATGCAGGGAAAGAGTTGGGACTTAAACCAAAAATTCATGCCAATCAATTAAGCATAAGCGGTGCAGTAGAAGCAGGAGTTAAGCTGGGTGCGGTTTCTGTAGATCATTTAGAAATGATGGATGATAAAGCAATTAACACTCTTTCAACTTCAAACACTATTGCAACCTTGTTGCCAACAGCTGCTTTTTTCTTAAGAATGAATTATCCTCCGGCAAGAGAATTAATCAATAAAAACGCTGCTGTTGCATTGGCAAGCGATTATAATCCGGGTTCATCTCCAAGTGGTAATATGAATTTTGTAAATGCCATAAGTTGTATTCAAATGAAAATGTTGCCCGAAGAAGTTATTAATGCATCAACCATTAACGGAGCTTATGCAATGGAGTTAGAAAAACAAGTTGGCTCTGTAACCGTTGGTAAAAATGCTAATCTTATTTTCACTAAACAAATTCCTTCATTAGCTTATCTTCCCTATAGTTTTGGAAATAATCTTATTGATAAAGTAATGATTAATGGAAAGTTTATTTAGCTTTAAAACAAAACCTAATTGTTGCCATGAAGTATTTAAAAGTTTATAATAGACAAGATGTACAAAGCATAACAAAAATTCGCCGCTTTGAAACCAAGCTGGGAGAGCGTTTGCAAGTATTAAGCAACCCTTTAAATATTGAAGAATCTTTAAAACAATCTTCTGCAAAATTTGTTTTAATAGGTATTCCTGAAGATATTGGTGTGAAAGCTAATTACGGAACAGGTGGAACAGAAACTGCATGGCTTCCTTTTCTTCAATCATTTGTAAATATTCAAAGCAACGATTTTTTAGATGGTAATGAAATATTATTGTTAGGACATTTTAATTTTTCTGAAATTGAAGATGTAATTGAATTGAATGCACATAAATATGAAGAATCTATTGAAGCTTATCGCCATGCCGTAAATACTATTGATGATGAAGTTGAACAACTAATTCATTTAATTACACAAAACAGAAAATTACCTATTGTTATTGGTGGTGGGCACAACAATGCATATCCGTGTATTAAAGGTGCAGCAAAGGGTTGGTACAAAGCAGGTATTATAGAAATTGCTCAAATTAATGCCATAAATTTAGATGCACATGCAGATTACAGAGCTATGGAAGGAAGACACAGTGGCAATGCATTTAGATATGCAGAAGAAGATGGTTACTTAGAAAAATATTGTGTTGTTGGCATACATGAAAATTATATTTCACAAAATGTGTGGATGGATATGGTAAACAATCCTTTTGCAGATTGCATTACTTATGAAGATATTTTTATACATGAAAAGAAAAATTTTATTCAAAGTATTAGCCATGCAACTGCTTTTACAGATGATACTTTAGTAGGTATTGAATTAGACCTTGATTGTATTGAACATACTTTAAGCAGTGCTGCTACACCCGTTGGTATTACTGCATTACATGCAAGACAATATTTAAATTATGTTTCAATGGATTGCAAACCTGCTTATTTACATATTTGTGAAGGTGCTACTAAATTGAATGATGAAAGGCAAGATGCATCAACCGGTAAATTAATAAGTTATTTAGTAAGCGATTTTGTAAAAGGAATTCTACAACAACTTTCATAAAATAGTTTAATATTTTTATGTATGAAATTATTTGTTAATGCGTTGTTTCTTCTTTTGTTTACTCAATTGTCAGCTTGCTCAAAACCAGACAGCAACAATTCTCCAATAGTTATTCCAACTCCATCCACTTCTACATTTATAAAAGGAGCTGATATAAGTTGGCTTACACAAATGGAAGCAGCAGGAAATAAATTTTATAATTCAAGTGGAGCACAACAAGACTGTATTCAAATATTAAAAGATGTAGGAATTAATGCTATGCGTTTGCGTGTGTGGGTAAACCCAACAGATGGTTGGTGTAATACTGCCGATGTTATTGTAAAAGCCAATCGTATTAAGGCTTTGGGCTTAAAATTAATGATAGATTTTCATTACAGCGATTCGTGGGCAGACCCTGGCAAACAAAATAAACCTGCTGTATGGGTTGGGCAAAATATTACACAGTTACAAACATCAGTTTATAATCATACTTATGCGGTTTTAAATTCTTTAAAAACAAATGGTATAAAACCAGATTGGGTACAGGTTGGCAATGAAACCAATGATGGTATGCTTTGGCCTGAAGGAAGAGCATCTATCAACATGGCAAATTTTGCTTCTTTAATTAATAGTGGTTATAATGCAGTAAAAGCAATAGATTCTTCTATTAAAGTAATTGTACATATTTCAAATGGTTACGATAATGCTTTATATAGATGGATGTTTGACGGATTAAAAACGAATAGTGCAAAATGGGATGTGATTGGTATGTCATTATATCCTTCAACAACAAATTATACGAACTTAAATAATCAATGTCTTGCTAATATGAATGATATGGTTAGCAGATACGGAAAAGAAATAATGATTTGTGAAGTAGGTATGAGTTGGGATCAACCATTAGCATGTAAAAATTTTATTAATGATTTAATTGCTAAAGTAAACTCGATTACTAATAATAAAGGATTAGGTGTTTTTTATTGGGAGCCTGAAAGTTATAACAATTGGCAAGGATATACTTTAGGTGCTTTTGATAATTCGGGAAAACCTACAATTGCATTAGATGCATTTAAATAATTTTACATTTTAAAATTATACAGCCTTCATACATGAAAAAGGCAATACTTATAATA
>JAFDXY010000005.1 GCA_018267725.1 Bacteroidota bacterium | reverse complement strand
TTTCTTAAAGTTAGGGTGTCCAATAAATTTCTTTTATTTCATCAATATTTTTTAAATCATTTATTGTGGTTTCTATTTTTGAAGAATCTATATTTTCAAACATTAATTGAAAAACAAATTCTTCATCATTTTTTTCAAGAGAAAAACTTTGAAACTTTAATTCGTTTTTGTTTAGAATATTTTTTAATAGATCGGAATTATTTACATTTTGACTGGCGATAATTCTTAATGTTTTTTGTTTGAATTTTTTTGCAAAAGTTCGTTCTAATGGTTTTAAAGCCCATAAAATAAATAGTGCAATAAATGTTGTGGCTGCTGCTGCAAAATATAAACCTCCTCCGGTTGCAAGGCCAATGGCAGCAACCGTCCATAAACCAGATGCAGTTGTTAAACCATGTACGGTACCTTGTTTTAAAAGTAAAATAGTACCTGCACCAATAAAACCAATTCCGCTAATTACTTGTGCTGCAATTCTTGAAGGATCTAATGTTACATTTTTTGTTCCTAAAATATCTGAAAAACCAAAAGCAGAAACAATCATTACTAAACAAGATCCTACACAAACCATCATGTGTGTTCTTAATCCGGCTGTCCAATTTTTTCTTTCTCTTTCTATACCAATTAATGCACCAAATAAACAGGCTAAAGAAAGGCGAATTAATATTTCTGTCCAAACAAGCATTTTTTTTATTTACTATGAAACTAAAATTAACAGTAAATTCTTCAATAAAAAATAATCTTTTATCCAATTAATCCTGCAGCTCTACTTATTTCTAACATTCTATCAATTGGCTTTTTAGCTGCAATTCTTAAAGTTTCATTCATAGTTAATTCCGGTAATTCATATTCCATACATAAATATAATTTTTCTAATGTGTTTAGTTTCATGTGTGGACAATCGTTACAAGCACAACTATTATTTGGCGGTGCAGGAATTAATGTTTTATGCGGAGCGGTTTGTTGCATTTTATATAAAATACCTGTTTCTGTTGCAACAATATATTCGGGCGAATTATCTGTTTGCACATACTTTAGTAATTGAGATGTGCTGCCAATAAAATCTGCTTTATTTAAAACAGCTTCTTCACATTCCGGATGTGCAATTAATTTAGCTTTAGGATGGCGAATTTTAAGTTTTATAATTTTTTCTAAACTAAAAATTTCATGCACCATGCAGGCACCATTCCATAAAACCATATTTCTGCCTGTTTTTTTATTTAGATAAGCTCCTAAATTTCTATCGGGTGCAAAAATTATAGGTTGGTTTATTGGTAAGCTTTCAATTATTTTTTCTGCGTTTGATGAAGTACAAATAATATCGCTTAAAGCTTTTATTTCTGCACTGCAATTAATATATGATATAACAACGTGATTAGGATGCTGTTCTTTAAACTTTTTAAATAGTTGGGTAGGTGCACTATCGGCTAACGAACAACCAGCTTTTAAATCGGGTAATAATACTTTTTTAGAAGGGTTTAATATTTTAGCTGTTTCTGCCATAAAATGCACACCTGCAAAAACAATTATATCTGCATTTGTTTCAGCAGCTTTTTGAGCTAAGCCTAAACTATCGCCAATAAAATCTGCTACATCTTGTATATCTGGTTCTTGATAATAGTGTGCTAATACAATTGCATTTTTTTGTTTCTTTAAATTTTCTATTGCTGCAAATAAATCTATTTGCACATCTGTTTCAATATCTAAAAATCCGTTTTCTAAAATTTTTTCTTTTGCTTCAATAATGTTCATATCTCTTGTAATAATTAAATACTAATACTTTTATTAAATAACCTTATTACTATTACGGCTGTTAATTTCTTAAAAACTATTTTACTAACAGTGTGCAAAGTTAATAAGCTTATGTTTTTTAACATCAATCAACTATTAATTAACATAACGAACTACTTATAAAACTTAGATATTTTTAGTTTATTAACAAGTAGGGATAATTGTAACTATACTTATTACCAAATTATTATTAACGCATTTTAAACTGTTAATTAAGAGAAAGTAATTGGTTGTAAAATTAGAATGATAAATGGCATTCTATAAAATCAACTATTTTTATTCTTTTGTTTTCCACGAAGTGAAATAAAAAAATACCGTTTTTGCACAGTGTTTAGTGTTAATTAACATAGTTGTGTTAATTTTTTTAAAACCTATTTTTATTCTTTAAAACCGCAAAGCTTTATAATCCTTTATGTGTTGGGCTTTTTAATAGTTTTTCCACAGTTTGTTAAAAACATAGTTTCCCCTATTTTTGCCATCCTTAAAATTTAATACATAATATAATGTCTGCAATTCAAAAAATAAGAGAAAAGGGTGCATGGATAATGTTTGGTTTAATTGCTTTAGCTTTAATAGCATTTATATTACAAGATAGATCACTTGGAGGAAAAGGTGGTTTTTTTGGTGGTAATCCAAATGTTTTAGGTAAAGTAGATGGACAAGTAATTAATAGAGATGAGTTTGAAGCCAAATTGGCTATGTATGGTGGAAGCGGTTCTCAAAGAGAACAACTAATTGGTCAGTTATGGACTGCACAAGTGAATGAATTATTAATGAAAGAACAATATGAAAAATTAGGTTTAGTATGTTCTGCAAAAGAATTAAGTGAAGCGTTGTTTGGAGACGATTCTCCTTTTAAACAAATACCACAATTTTCAGATCCTAAAACAGGTCAGTTTAGTGCAGATGCTGCAAAGCAATGGTATAACCAAACCTTCAAAAAATCTAAGGATAAAGAAATGATAAGACAAGTGTATGAAGGTTTTATTTCTCCAACTATACAAAAAGTATTACAACAAAAATATCAAGCATTACTTACACAAAGTATGTATGTACCAAAATGGTTGGTAGAAAAAACACAAGCAGATAATAATGCATTATCAACTGTTTCTTATGTATATGTTCCATACACATCCGTATCAGACAGTGCTGTAAAAATTTCTGACGATGAAATAATGAATTATGCCAGAAAACATAAAAAAGAATTTGAAAGAGATGAAGAAACAAGAAGCATAAGCTATGTAACTTTTGATGCAGCAGCAAGTTCAGAAGATAGTGCAGCAGTATTAAAAAGTTTAAACGAATTAAAACCCGAATTTGCAAAAACAACCGATGTAAAATCTTTCCTTGCAAAAAACGCAAGCGATTTGCCTTATAACGACGGCTTTATTAGCAAAAAAGAAATTAAACAAAAATCTATAGATTCAATTGCAGCTTTACCTGTTGGCGGTATTTATGGCCCTTATATTGATGGAAGCGAATATGTGTTAGCCAAATTAGTAGCAAGTAAAATAATGCCCGATTCTGCAAAAGTTCGTCATATATTAATTGCTACACACCAAATGGATCAGCAAAGCGGACAATTAGTAAGAGTTAGAGAAGATAGTACTGCAAGAAAAACAATGGACACTGTAGAAATGGAATTAAAAAGTGGAAAACCTTTTGATTCTGTTTGTGCTAAATTTTCAGACGATGGAAATAAAGATAAAGGTGGTGTGTATGATTATTTTACCAGTAGCAAAATGGTGCCAGAGTTTACAGAATTTTCTTTCGGAAAACCGGTTGGTAGCAAAGGCGTTATTAAAACAGAATTTGGCTATCATTATGTAGAAGTATTAGGACAAAAAGGATCTGGCCCCGCATATAAAATTGCATATTTAGCAAAAGCAATTACAGTAAGTAACGAAACAGATAACAATGCACAAAATGCTGCATTACAATTTGCTGCCGGAAGCCGAAACAAAAAAACATTTGATGATAATGCTTTAAAACAAAACAAAACAATATTACCTGCTAATGAAATAAAAGAAAACGATTTTAATATTGTTGGTTTAGGAGATAGCAGAAAATTAGTACGTTGGGCATACGAGCATAATGCAGGAGATGTAACCGAACAACCCGAAAAAATAGCCGATAAATATGTTGTTGCAATTTTATTAGCAGTTAGCAAACCAGGCTTACCAAATGTTGGTTTATTAAGACCATTAATTGAACCAATTGTAAGAAACGAAAAGAAAGCAAAACAAATTATTGATGCTAAATTTAAAGGCAACACATTAGAAGCATTAACAGCAAGCACCGCAACAGCTGTTCAAAAAATAGATTCATTATCATTTGCTAATCCTTTTATTCCGGGAATTGGAAACGATAGTAAATTTACCGGAGCATCTTTTAACGCAGGTATGAAAGGAAAAGTTACCACACCAATTGCGGGTTCAAGTGGTGTATATGCAATTCGTGTAGAAAATATTTATGCAAGACCCGCTGCCGATGATGCAAATTCTGTTAAACAAAATTTACTGCAAATGCAACGCATGGCCGTATATCGTGGCGGATTAGATGCGTTAAGAAAAGCAGCATCTATAAAAGACTACAGAAGTAAATTCTTTTAATAAATAAAATAGTTTTTTAAAAGCCCTACAATATTGTGGGGCTTTGTTTTATAAACAACATTTAGGTTTCAGCAATTATCTTTGCAGCCTTTACACATTGCATACCGAACATATAAATTACAAATAGAATGAGTCAGCATTTAAGTGAACAAGAAATTATAAGAAGAGAAAAACTAAAAAAAATTCAAGAAGCAGGAGTTGATGCTTACCCCGCAGCATTATATCCTGTAACACATTATTCAACCGATATTAAAACCAATTTTTCAGAAGAAAATAAAGAAACATATTCTAATGTTTGTATTGCCGGAAGAATAATGAGTATAAACGATAAAGGAAAAGTATTCTTTATAAAAATTCAAGACTCAAAAGGCATTATTCAATTATATGTAAAGAGAGATGATATTTGCCCAACAGAAGATAAAGATTTTTGGGATAATGTTGTAAAGCATGGTTTAGATTTAGGAGATATTATTGGAGCAACCGGATATGTTTTTATTACCAAAACCGGCGAAACATCTCTTCACACACAAACAATTACTTTACTTACCAAAAGTTTAAAACCATTACCCGTTGTAAAACGAGATGAAGAAGGAAATATTTTTGATGAAGTAACAGACCCTGAGTTTCGTTATCGCCAACGCTATGCAGATTTAATTATTAATACAACCGTAAAAGAAACTTTTGAAAAAAGAACCAAATTAATTAATACCATTCGTAATTTTTTAAACGAGCAAGGTGCCTTAGAGGTTGATACACCTGTATTACAAGCCATTCCCGGTGGAGCGGCTGCAAGGCCTTTCATCACCCATCACAATGCATTAGATGTTCCTTTTTATTTACGCATTGCAAATGAATTATATTTAAAAAGATTAATAGTTGGAGGTTTTGATTGGGTGTATGAATTCAGTAGAAATTTTAGAAATGAAGGAATGGACAGAACACACAATCCAGAATTTACAGTGTTAGAATGGTACACAGCGTATAAAGATTATTTCTGGATGATGGAAATAACAGAACAATTATTTGAAAAAGTTGCACTTGCCCTACACGGAACAACAGATGTTTTATTAGAAGATAAGATTATTAATTTTAAAGCACCTTTTAAACGCATTTCTATTATTGATGCAATAAAAGAAAATACAGGAATTGATATTTCAGATAAAGACGAAGCAGGCTTGCGTGAAGTTTGTAAACAATTAAATATTGATGTTGCACCCAATATTGGTAAAGGAAAATTAATTGATGAAATTTTTGGAGCAACCAGCGAACATAAATATATACAACCAACTTTTATTATAGATTATCCAGTAGAAATGAGCCCGCTTACTAAAAAACATCGCAGCAAAGCCGGATTAGTAGAACGTTTTGAATTAATGGTAAACGGAAAAGAATTAGCAAATGCTTATAGCGAATTAAATGATCCTATAGACCAACGCGAACGTTTTGAAGAACAACTTAAACTAATGGAACGTGGCGATACAGAAGCAATGTATATTGATTATGATTTTTTACGTGCATTAGAATATGGTATGCCACCAACAAGCGGTATAGGAATTGGTATTGATAGATTATGTATGATGATGTTAAACCAACCCAGCATTCAAGATGTATTATTGTTTCCGCAAATGAGACCAGAAAAATTTGAAAGCTAAAAACAAAAATTATTTTTTCTTTCTTACAAACTGATAATAAAAAGTAGAGTTAGTATCTGATACCAATAAAGAATCGTTATTAATTTGTTGAACAATCATTTTTTTAGTAGTTCCTGTTTTATCATCTTTAATAGGTAATAAATACATATTGTCTGCATTCCAACCAAATAAACTACCACTTGCGGTATCTTTTCCTGCAATTAAAAAATGTAAAAATCCGTTCGTATCAAAATTTAAATAACCACTATTTACATTTTTATCTGTATCAAAAACACGAGTAGCATTATTTTTAGTTGTGTAAGTTGCGGTATGTATCCAGTTGCCGTTTAATTCGGCTAAAACATGTACTTTAGTATTAACCACACTGTGTTTATTAGGTTTGTTGGTTTGTAAATTACAAGCTAACAAAAACAGGAAAATAAAAAATAAAACACTAAACTGTTTCACACAAATTTTTTACAAAAATATTTTATAGGCAAGGCTTCACAATACTCTTTTGAGAGTATTAATAAATGCAGCCAAAATAATTGTTATACTTGTATGTAAAACAATTAACCTTGTACCGCTGTATATTTTTTTTAATGGGCATATTGCCTTTGGCATTGGTAAATGCACAACCTAAGCAAGGGTATAATTATACACGTTACACAGTAAAAAACGGATTGGCCGCTAACCATGTAAAATCTTTAGTAGAAGATAGTAATGGTTTTATATGGCTTTCAACATTAAATGCGGTTCAGTGGTTTGATGGTGTAAATTTTCATTCCATACAACAAGGCAACGGAATACATCAATTACCTACAATAAATAAAGTTGATGTTTATGCTTTATCTAACAAACAAGTATTGTTTGTTTATTCTCAAGGCTTTTCAATTTACCAACCGCAAACACATAGTTTTAATCATTATTTATTAAAAGAAAATAAAATCAATCCTATTTTTTTAAAAGATACGGGCAATATTTTTTATTTTTTAAACGGAAAAGAATTTTTACAATATAATATTGATGAAAGAAAAATAACAACAAGCATTAACCTTTCTAACAAAGTAAAAAGTAGTTTTTATATTGTAAGTGTTGAACAAAAAAACGATTTAATATTACTAACAGATGAATTAGGAAACGATATTATTATTGATACAAAAAACAAAATTGCAAAAAACTTTTCTGCATTAACACCTTCGCAATTAAGTTATCCTACATCAAATTTTTATAACGCAAACACATATATTTCTTTTTCTGAAAAAGGAATTATAAAAAGAAATAATACAACAGGTGGTGTAATAAGTTCTATTAATTTTTCATCAAACCCAAAACCCGAAATAAAAAGTATTGTACACAATGAAAAACTATCAGAAAATATTTTTGTTGTTACAGTAGGAAAACAAATATTAGTGTACAATGCAGCAACTAATACTATTGTTAATGAAATTACTACAACACAAAAAGAAGCCATTTTACAAACAGGATATACAGAAGTTATATATGTAGATAGCCATAAAAATATTTGGTTGTGCAGCAATACACAAGGCGTATATAAAATAAATTATTTACCTAATAGATTTAAATATTATACACCCACCAACAACGCAACAGATTTTTCAATAGAAGTAGAAGTAAATAAAGAAGACAATGTAGTAATTAGTGGAAGCTATGGGCAAGGTATTTTTATTTATGATACCACAGGAAATTTTAAAAAACAAATTTCAATAATTGATAAACAACATCCGGAACTTACCATTGTTACTTCTATAGAAAAAATTGCAAATAACGAATATGTATTAATATGTTACGGCTCTGCAAATTCTTTATATAAACTAAATACAAAAAATTATACTATTACTCCGTTAAAAATTTTTAATGCAGCAACACAAAAACAAATACTTTCTGTAAACGGAAGTTATTATCAAAAATTAATAAGGGCAGGAAAAGATAGTTTTTATTATCAGCTAACAAATGGCAATTTGTTTCTTTTAAAAATAGAAAAAGATAAAGCAATTGCTGTAAGAACAAATGCAAAAAATTTAATACCGTTTGTAAAACACAAATCAACTATTGTAGGTGCTATTGAGCCGGGAAAATTAGGTGTATTTAATAATAATATTTTAAAAGTGTACGATGTTTTTTCAAAAGACATTACCATTAATTCAATGGCTGTAACAAGTGATGGAGTGTATTGTGTAGCAACATCTGCAGGCGTTTATAAAATTTCTGAAGAAGGAAAATTTTTAGCAAAATTTACCAAACAAGCAGGCCTTGCCAACGAAAATATTTTTAGCATAGCGGTTGATGCAAACAATAATATTTGGTGTGGACATTATAAAGGAATTAGTAAAATAACAAGCGGAGGAAGCATTACTAATTTTTCGGAAGAAGACGGATTACAGAATAATGAATTTAACACCAACGCCGTATATAAAACAAACGATGGAGAATTATTTTTTGGAGGAGAAGAAGGCATTAATTCTTTTTATCCGCAACTATTACTTTCTGAAAATGAAACACTTTCATTAAAAGTTGTTGAACTAAAAGCGGGAAAATATTTTAATAATATTGATACATCTTTTTGGAACATTAATGAACTTAAACTTAATTTTAACAACAACATTATTCAATTTGTATTTAATGCAATTGGAAAACAACAGCCCACAGCATATAACTATCAATACAGATTAAGAAATAATTATACAAGCTGGATAAACCTACAACAAAACAACAGCATACTATTAACACTACAACCCGGAGAATATTATCTTGATTTAGATGCATCAAAATTTTTTGATAAAAATGCACAACCATTAAAAACAATAAAAATTATAATTACACCACCTTTTTGGAAAACAGAATTATTTATTGTTGTTTGTTTGTTACTACTTGTGGTGGCGTTAATTTATTTAATTCAATTTTTTAATAAAATAAAATACAGAAAACAATTACAAGAATTAAAATTGCAACAACAATTAGAAGAAGAAAGAAAAAGAATAAGTAGAGATATGCACGATACAATGGGGGCTTACACTTCGGCATTATTATCAAACGTGCAACAATTAAAAAAAGCAAATAATGTAAATGAGCAAGAGTTAAACAAAATGCAAAACAATGCCGAGCAAATTTTAAATAGTTTAAGAGAAACAATTTGGGTACTTAACAATCAATCTATAACTGTAAATGATTTTAGCGATAGTTTTAAAAACTATTGCATTAAGCTGCTTCAAAATTTTGATTACATAAATTTTAATGTAGAAGAAAATATTACCAACAACAAAACCATTTCTGCACAAACAGCTATTCACTTAAACAAAATAATGCAAGAAGCCATACAAAATATTATTAAACATGCACAAGCAACAAGTATTAATTATTCAATAAATTGTACCGAAAAAATAATTATTACAATTGAAGATAATGGTAAAGGTTTTATAACAGATAATATGTATAAAGGAAACGGAATTGAAAACATGCAATGGCGTGCAACAAATGCGGCGTTTAATTTAAACATTCAATCAAACACAAAAGGAACAACCATAACAATAAAACAAAATTAACAAATACTCTGTTTAGGGTATTGTAATTCAATAAAACAAAAACAATATTTGCTATATGCCTATATTGCTTGCAATAGTAGATGATAAACAAATTAACAGACAAACGGTAAAAGATAAAATAAATGCTTATACCGAAGTACAATTATTGTTAGAAGCAAAAAACGGAAAAGAGTTTTTACAAAAATTAAAACAAACAGAACTTAAGCCACAAGTTGTATTGATGGATTTAGAAATGCCCGAGCTAAATGGTATTGAAACCATTCGTATTGCAGCAGCGGCATACCCCGATATTAAATTTATTGTATTAACTGTTTTTGAAGACAACGATAAAATTTTTGAAGCCATTAAAGCCGGAGCAAGCGGATATTTATTGAAAGAAGATAGTGCCGTAAATATTATTGATGCCATTACCAATGTTATTGAATATAATGGAATGCCCATGAGCCCCTCTATTGCCAGAAAAGCAATAGATATGTTGGCTAAAATACCCG
Organism: Bacteroidota bacterium; assembly: GCA_018267725.1. GTDB lineage: Bacteria > Bacteroidota > Bacteroidia > Chitinophagales > Chitinophagaceae > CW01. The sequence goes on along the minus strand of JAFDXY010000005.1, from coordinate 2,680 downwards.
CACTGCCTGCAACAGAAGGAGGTGTAGAAACAGCACTTTCTGAAAGAGAAATGGAAATTTTAAAAGAATTAGTAAGCGGAAAAAATTATAAAACTATTGGAGAAAAATTATTTATCTCTCCACTTACGGTACGCAAACATGTATCACATATTTATGAAAAGTTGCATGTAAACAACAGAACACAAGTTATAAATATTGCGTATAAAAATAAGTGGGTGTAAAAAAAGAAATAACTTTTAATATTAAAATTATTTAATATCTTTTTCTACTCTTGCCAATTTTCCTTCTGCATTAATGCCTTCTATTACAACATGAAATTTATTGCTTACATCGTTATTATAAAATTCTACCTGAATTGTTTTATTCTTTTTATCGGTAAGCAAATAAGGGTTCCAATATAAAGTTGTTCTGGTATCGGGGCCATTATCATATTTTAAATTATCGTAATTAGGAGAATAGAAAACTTTATAAGTAGTATAGCCTGCTAAAACAGAAGTATTTAAACCCGGTGTGTTTGAATAAACACGTTTACCATCGCTACCACGCTTGGTATAAATAGCAATGGCACCATTTCCGCCTCCGCCAAAAGCACCAAAAAAGGGTGGACGAAAAACTTTAATATATGCTACATCACTCATAGGAATGCTTTGTAAAACATCGGTTTGTGTTGTCATTTCATCTAAAAATAAACTTGGGCTTCCGCCTCTCCAACTTAATGTGGGCTCTCCTCCTCCGTAATTAATATTTAAACCGGCAACTCTTCCTTGTAAATATCTAAACACATCTAAAGAGCTTACACTAAAAGGATCGTTTCCTACATCAAAAGAATAACTATCGCCACCGCTAAACATTCCTGTAGTATATTTTTCATCTAATAAATCGGTATTTGATTTTGTTTTTGCTTTAACGGTAACGGTTTCTAATGTTGTAGAAGCAGCTAATTTTTTTAAACGTTCTTGTTCATCTAAAAAATATTTTAATCTTGCTTGCCCCATTAAATCGTTGGTGTTTTGTAAATCTTTAGGATGTATTTTAAATGTAGATTGATAGGCAGAAAACAATCCTGAATTAAATCTAACATCTGTTCTATCTGTTAGTTTTCTATCGGCATTAAACATATAATACAGTTTAACGGTATCATAAAAAATAGCACCGCGTTGCAAAAATGTTCCATCAGGATTAACGGGTAAAAACAAAAATTGTTTACTGCTGTCTTTACTTTGCATAACAATGTTTAAGGTTTTGCTTAATCCGTTTCTTTCAAAAGAACTACCAAAAACTTTTCCGCTTATTTGTAAGTAATCACTATCTCTTGCATATTTAAACTGAGGAAGTTTTCCTGCAACAATATCATCCCATTTATATTTTCTCCATCCGTTGGTTAGCATTACTAAATCTAAAAAATGTGCAACACTATCTGCATTGCTTGAAAAATAATAAGCAGGGTTATTAATGTTTCCTTTTAATTCAGAACTTAATAAAAGGCTTGAAATAATGTCGTTAGATTTATCTTGTACCAAATCTCCATCGGTAATAGCAATAGACATGTTGCTTAATAAAGTATCGCCAACTTCAATTTCTAAAACATTCTTCTTGCGTTTATCTAAATTTTTTATTGCTGTTTTTATAGAAGGAAAAAATTCGTAATCATGATTATTTATAAAAACTATTCTTTCTGCAACGGGTTTCCAATCTGCCGTAAATAAAGTAAGTTGAAGAATGCCTGTTGGTAAATCGGTTGTTGGTATTTCTGCGGTAGCACCTGTTTTAATAGAAAAATTTATACGAGAACGATATACCATTTGTTGGTTCATACTTGCTACCAAATACATAGTTTTATAAACATCATCGGCAACAGTTGTTCGTTTTATAAAAGCCAAAACTTTGTTGTCAATATTTTCAACTTCTAAATTAGCTCCTGCTTTTTTTGCTGTAGGAAACGCAGCAATATTTTGTTTTCCGTTTTCATCTATCCAGTTAAAAGAATAGGTTTCGTTTTCTTTTGGTTCAATATTAAAACTACCCATTCCATCGTGTTCGGCAGCAACAGAATCTATTAATTCTCCTTTACCATTTTTAAGAGCAGCTTTAATATAAACAGGTTTTCCAAATTGGTTTTCTGCCTTAAATGCAATGCGGCAACTATTGCCAATAATTAAATCTCCTCCTTCAGGAAACAAAGTAACTGTTGTAATATAATTAGGTATTGAAGTTTTTGTTTGAGGTTGATTAACGGGAATATCTTTTTCAAATAAAAATGCTTCATCAAAATTCAACATCCATTGTGTGTAGGCTTTTACATGTACAAAATGGCCTGCATATTTTTCAGGAATTTGAAATTGCCCTTTAGCAGAAGATTCAAAAATAGGAGCAGCTTGGTGCATTAAAAGTTTTCCTTTATCATCATACCAATCTGCATAAAAATTTTTGCTGTACTCTGTCCAATCGTTACCTGCCAATAAATAAGCTTTAAACCAAATAGTTTCTCCTTTGTTGTAAGCAGCTTTATCAAAATGAAGATGCATTTTTTCGGGCTGATAAAGGCTGGCATAAATATTTAAAACAGAATCAATTTTTTGAGCATTAACAATAAGCGTTAAGAATAAAAAAATAAAAAGTAAAAAATTTTTTTTCATGATTGTGTAAAGAGAGTAAAAAAACGAATTCATATTGAATTGAT
>JAFDXY010000004.1 GCA_018267725.1 Bacteroidota bacterium | reverse complement strand
TATTATTAACTTAATTTTTCTACCTGCATATAATTTAATTCTACAGGTGTTGAACGTCCAAAAATTCTTACAGTAACTTTTAATTTTTTCTTCTCATCATTTACTTCTTCAATAACACCGTTAAAGTCGTTAAATGGTCCTTCAATAATTTTAATTGTTTCACCAACAATAAAAGGTTCGTTCATGGTAATACCTTGATCATTCATTTCATCAACTTTACCAAGCATCTTATTTACTTCAGCTTTACGCAATGAAATAATATTTCCTTTTGAGCCTTTCCCATCGGTTAAAAAGTGCATTATATTACTAATGTTGCTAACATGTTGAATAATATCATCAGTTAATTTACCATCAGCAACTTCTAACATTACATAACCCGGAAAATAGTTTTTTTCACGCATTACTTTTTTACCATTCTGTACTTTGTACACTTTTTCCATTGGTAAAAAAACTTGCTTAATAATATTTACCCAACCGCTACGGGCAATATCTTTATCTAAATATTCTTTTACACTTCTTTCTTTTCCGCTAACCACACGTAACACATACCATTTTGTATCTGGCTGTGGGGCTGCATTTACAACATCGGCAACTTCAGGGGCAATGTTCATAACTACTACTTAAATAATGAGTAAATTAATTTTAAAACCTGGTTGCTTCCAAAATCCATCAACCAAATTAATGCTGTTATAATTAAAGTAGCTATTAATACAATTACAGTACTTTGTTGTAATTGTAACCATGTAGGCCAAGATACTTTTTCTACCAACTCGTGGTAGCTTTCTTTAAAGTAATTTGAAATTTTGTTCATCAATTTCTGAATTTGAAATTTATAATTCTAAATTCTTTGCACGGGCACTAGGATTCGAACCCAGATCAAAGGTTTTGGAGACCCGTATGCTACCGTTGCACCATGCCCGTAGAAAGCTAAAAGCTATTCCGTTTAACAGGAACAGCTTTTAGTTTATAAGCAAACATAAGCAATTACTTGTTTGTTTGCTAAAAAGCCTTAGGCTTTATTTTAAAATTTCTGTAACCTGACCAGCACCTACTGTACGTCCACCTTCACGAATAGCGAATTTTAAACCTTTCTCCATCGCAATTGGTTGAATTAATTTAACAGTAAGGTTAATATTATCACCAGGCATAACCATTTCTGTACCTTCTGGTAACGTAACTTCTCCAGTTACATCGGTAGTACGGAAATAGAATTGAGGGCGATATTTGTTGAAGAATGGAGTATGACGACCACCTTCTTCTTTACTCAACACATAAACTTCACCTTTGAATTCTGTGTGAGGAGTAATGGTGCCTGGTTTGCAAATTACCATACCACGGCGGATATCTTTCTTTTCAATACCGCGTAATAATAAACCTGCATTATCTCCAGCTTCACCTTCATCCAACAATTTTTTAAACATTTCAACGCCTGTAACTGTAGATGTTAATGGAGCTTCCATTAAACCTACTATTTCAACACCTTCACCAACTTTAACTTTACCTCTTTCAATACGACCAGTAGCAACTGTACCACGACCAGTGATAGAGAATACGTCTTCAACACTCATTAAGAATGGTTGATCAATTGGGCGAGGAGGTAATGGAATATAGCTATCTACAGCTTCCATTAATTCTTCAACTTTAGCAACCCATTTTGCTTCACCAGCTAAAGCACCAGAAGCAGAACCTTGAATAATTGGTGTGTTGTCTCCATCAAATCCTTTTTCAGTTAATAACTCACGGATTTCCATTTCAACAAGTTCCAATAATTCTGGATCTTCAACCAAATCAACTTTATTCATAAATACTACCATACGAGGAACACCTACCTGACGAGCAAGCAAAATATGCTCACGGGTTTGAGGCATAGGTCCATCAGTAGCCGCAACTACTAATATAGCACCGTCCATTTGGGCAGCACCAGTAATCATGTTTTTAACATAGTCAGCGTGACCAGGGCAATCAACGTGTGCATAGTGGCGGTTAGCCGTTTGGTATTCTACGTGTGCAGTATTGATAGTGATACCACGCTCTTTTTCTTCAGGAGCACCATCAATTTCATCATATTTCTTTGCTTGAGCTAACCCTTTCTGTGAAAGAATGGTGGTAATAGCTGCTGTTAATGTTGTTTTACCATGGTCAACGTGGCCAATGGTACCAACGTTTACGTGAGGTTTTTCCCTCTTAAAGGTCTCTTTAGACATCTTTACTTGTTTTTAATGTTTGTGTTTATAATTATGTCCATAGACCATTGTCCATAGACCATAGTTTCCTTTTTCTTTTTGTGCCAAACGCCGGTAAAACTATTAAGCTTCTGTTGCGTCGCACACTTCAACGTTCAATAAAAAATCGAACAAAGAACACTTAGAGCCGTTGGAGGGAATTGAACCCTCGACCTCTTCCTTACCAAGGAAGTGCTCTACCACTGAGCCACAACGGCATTCGTCATTTGACAGTTGACCGTTGTAAGTTGACAGAGAAGAAATCTGCCATCCGTCATCTCTCGTCTGACAACTAATTTGAGCGGAAGACGAGGCTCGAACTCGCCACCTATAGCTTGGAAGGCTATCGCTCTACCAAATGAGCTACTTCCGCTTACCATTAAAAGAACTGTGGGCAGTGAAGGATTCGAACCTCCGTACTCGTGAGAGAACAGATTTACAGTCTGTCGCCTTTAGCCACTCGGCCAACTACCCTAAAACCGAGCCGAGGAAGGGAGTCGAACCCACGACCTGCTGATTACAAATCAGCTGCTCTACCAACTGAGCTACCTCGGCATATCCAAATAAGAACTTTTTTTTTTGGGATTGCAAAGGTAATGGAAAACTGTTTCCAACAAAATTCTTTAAAAGAAAAATTTCAGTTGTTTTTCAACAGTGTGAATTAGTGTGTTAGAATATAGTAATAGCAAGGGTTTTATAAAATATTTAAAGTGAAAGTAAAAAAGAAAAGCCTCGCTTTTTTTAGGCGAGGCTTTATTTTTTAAGCTGCTAATTTTTCTTTTTTACGTTTTATTTGATTTACAGCAGATTCAAAAGCATTATCAAAAGATTCTTCGAAAGACTTGGAAGATGCTTTCACAAAAAACTCATGTTTAGGGATGTGTACTCTTATTTCGGCAACCTTATCTTTAATGGTGTGCACTACATTATCTAACTTTAGGTACACATCTACTTTCACAATACGATCGTGAAAGGTGTTAAGTTTTTCTAATTTTTTTTGCACATAATCTACCAGTTTAAGGTCGGCGTTAAAGTGTACGCTCTGAATGTTTACGTTCATACAACTCACGTTTTTAAAAGTGAAAAAATAGGAATATGTAAAAGAACTTTGTATTAAATTTTATTAGTTTTAAGACACTATAAATTTAAAGCATTTTAGTTAATAAAAAGAATAATTTTTCTTAAATTTTTTTAGGCTTTAGGGTGTGCTTTTTTAAAAACTTCTTTTAGTTTTTCTATAGAGTTATGCGTATAAATTTGAGTGGCCGCCAAACTGCTATGACCTAGCAATTCTTTTACAGCATTTAAATCTGCTCCGTTATTCATTAAATGTGTGGCAAAACTGTGCCTTAGTACATGCGGGCTTTTTTGTGCTACCGAAATATTTTTTAATCTTTTATTTACAAAAGCATAAATATTGCGTGGTTGCAAAGGTTTTCCAGTGCTTGTTACAAATACATTTACAACATCAATAGTAATATCTTTTCGTTTTTCTGCAATATGATTTTCAAGTAAAAAAACTAATTCTTTATTAATTGGTATTATTCTTTCTTTATTGCCTTTTCCGGTTACTTTAATGTGCAGGTTAGATTTATCTATTTGGTTTTCTTTCAAATTAATTAATTCGCTTAAACGCATACCTGTTGCATAAAAAAGTTGAAGTACTAACTTTTCTGTTTTCCCTTTCCAATCATTAGAGAAATTATTATTTAATAAATTTTCTATTTGTGTTTCTTCAATAAAAGATGGTAACCTTTTGTTTAATTTGGGCGAAACAATTGTTACCATTGGTGTTTGAGATACAACACCAATTTTTAATTGATATTTAAAGAATGATTTTAGTGCCGAAATTTTTCTTTTAATAGATTTTGCAACCAACTCATCTTCTTTCAACTCTCCCAACCAACTTCTTATTAATGTTGGTTTAATATCTTGAATGGAAGGTGAATTGTACTGGCTAATTAAATAAGTAAGAAATTGTTCTAAATCTGTTTGATAGGATATTAATGTATGTTTTGAATATTTTTTTTCGAACTTAAGATAGTTTAAAAACTGCTGAAGTTGCGGATATGTTTCAAGTATATTCATAAAAAAAGTAGCCCTAAGTTATATAAAGGGCTACTTAAAATATTAATTGGGAATAATTATTAACTATTCTTCAATTTTTCCACTTGCCAATTGTTGCTTGTAAACTGCTTTTAAAACTTCTCCACGACGTTTAACCGAAGGTTTTGTAAAAGTTTGACGCTCTCTTAATTGCAATAAAGTTTTGCTTTTTTCAAACTTCTTTTTATACTTCTTTAAAGCCTTGTCAATGTTTTCGCAATCTTTTGAATCGATGATTAGCATGATAATTATACCTCCTTTGATGAATAAATGGCTGCAAAGATAATAGTATGCAGCAAATTTCCAAATATCAAATTACAGCAACTTAGTTTCAATTAAATTGCAGCCATGTTTACAGGTATTATTGAAACTTTAGCAGTTATAAAAAAAATTGAAACCAACGGAAGTAATAAAACTTTTTGGATTGATTCTTCTATTGTAAATGAATTAAAAGTTGATCAAAGCCTTGCCCACAATGGTGTTTGCTTAACAGTTGAAAAAATTGACAATAATTTACATTGCGTTACTGCCATTGAAGAAACTTTATTAAAAACCAATTTAGGAAGTTTAAAAGAAAATGATTGGGTGAATATTGAAAGATGTATGCAAATGAATGGCAGACTTGACGGGCATATTGTGCAAGGGCATGTAGATACAACAGCAAAATGCATTTATAAAAAACAAATTGAAGGGAGTTGGGAATATGTTTTTGAGTTTGATAAAAAATTTGCCTCTTTAGTTATTGAAAAAGGCTCTATAACCGTAAACGGCATAAGCCTTACTTGTTTTAACGTTAGCAATAATAGTTTTGCAGTTGCTATTATACCTTACACTTTTGAGCATACAAATATTAAAACTATTGAGCCTGAAAGTACTGTAAACATTGAGTTTGATATGATTGGAAAATACATTAACAGAATTGCAAATTTAAACCAATATTAAATAATAATTATTTATTACGATTAAAATACACAGGCGTTAAACAATCTTTTGAATTTGCAACTTCATTAATTGTTCTGTTTTTAAACATACCTAATAATTCTTTTTTAATGCCTTTGTAAGATTTATGCATAGAGCAAGGTGTAGCATCATTACAATTAGGTAAGCCTAATACACAACTTTCTATAACCGTATTTTCTCCCATTGCTTCAACAACAATATAAATTGGTTTTTTACTTGCTTCTTCTGTAATATAAAAACCTCCCGAAGGCCCGGAAATTGATGATACTATTTGAGCATTTTTGTTTGAAAGTTGCTGCAAAATTTTTGCAGTAAAATGTTTAGGGGCACCAATGCCTTCTGCAATTTCTTGTATGCTTACTTTTTTATGAATAGATGATTGGCGTGCAATATAAATAGTTGCTCTTAAAGCATATTCCGTAGATTTTGAAAACATGATATTTTATTTTACTGCATAAACGAAATAAATAATCATTAACTATTTTGTACCGTTTCGTGTACTGTTTTAGCCACTTTATCTACATCTATTGCTCCTTCTTCTTGGCTTACTAATTCTCCGTTTGCATTAAACACACTAATAATGTTTGAATGAGAAAATTCAATTGGAGATATTTTTTTATATTTCATTGAAAGAACATTAGCAAACTCTTGTGTTGCTCCTTCGTTAGAAGTTAAAAACATCCATTGTGGGGCATCCATTTTATTATCTTTTGCAAACTCTTTTAATCGTTGCGGTGTATCGGTTTTAGGATCAATAGATACTAATACTAAAGAAACATTATTAATATCATTTCTACTTATTTTAGATTCAATGTTTTTCATTTTTGAAACTAAAATTGGACAAGCAGATTTGCAAGATGTATAAATCATTACTACTACTAAAGTTTTACCTTGTAATTTTTTTAGTTGCAGAGAATCGTTGTTTTGATTTTTCCAGTTTGATGTAAGATTAAAAATAGAATCTGATGGAAGCTCTGCTGCTTTTTGTTTTTTTTCTTTACAAGAAGCAAACAATACAACCGAAAAAAATAAATAGCTAATATATTTCATATTATTTATTTTTAATAATAATAGTATCTTTTGCACATCTAAACCCTAAATTAGCAATAGTGTAATTTGCTTTTAAAGAAGTACGAAGTGCAAAACGCATAAATGCAGCATAATTTAAAATATCTGTAGAACTGGTAGCACTACCTGCACAAAACAAACTTTTATCTTCATATTGCCCTGTACGAGAATCATTGGTGGTAAGAACAGAATTAAAATCATCTGTCCATTCCCAAATTAAATCAAACACATTATAAACGCCCCAATAATTTGGTTTACTTTGTTTTACTTGATTGTATTGCCTATTTTTTTGAAGATATAAATTGATGATATTATCAGAATAATCTGATTTTGTTCTTGCATTAGCAGAAACTTCGTCTGCCATTGCTACAAATTCCCATTCGTCTAAAGTTGGTAATCTTTTGCCAACGCTTTGTGCAAAAGCCTTTGCTGCAAACCAAGATACAAAACATACAGGTGCATCTGGCTTTGCATTTTTAGGTAATTCAGTATCTGATTGCCAATCTCTTAGATAAGTAGAATCTGCATATATTTTTTTTATATTAGATTTTTTCCATTTTGGATTAGCTTTTACAAATGCTAAAAATTCGCTGTTGGTTACAGCTCTTTCATCAATTAAAAAAGGTTCTACTTTAGTAAGTACAGCGTCTGAACCATAAAATGGTTTATACTCCCCACCAGGAATATAAACCATTTTAACATCTGCAGAAATTGGATGAATAGTATTTGAATTAGCTTTAGTTACATCTGTAGAATTTACTTGTAGTTCATCATTTTTTTTATTGCAAGAAAAAAGCAAAACAATAAATACAATTTTAAAACAATTCAATACTTTCATCTTTCTATTTTTATTATTCTTTAGTTACAGCTCCTCCTGCTTTAAATACTTTTGGATTAGCATCTCCTGTTACTTTTAATTTTCCTATTGCACCTTTATTAAATGCTCTTGATAAAGAGTGATCAACTAAAACATATTCGCCGGGAACTTCACATTTAAATTCTACAATTGTAGCACCACCTGCAGGAATCATAGTAGTTTGAACATTATGAGTTACAGTAGAGCCACCTTCAAGATATACGTTATCAAAAATTTCACCAATTACATGAAAAGAAGAAGTAAGATTAGGACCACCGTTGCCAACAAAAAGTCTTACAGTTTCACCAACTTTTGCTTCTAACATATTTGCTCCTAACAAAGAACCTTTTTTACCGTTGAACAAAACATAATCTGGGTTTTCTGCAACTGCTTTATCATTATCAAATTCAAAAAGACCTTTTTTAATTTTAGATGCTTTTGTATAAAAATCGCCTTGCATAATATAATACTCTCTATCTACTTTAGGCAAGCCACCAGCAGGTTCTACTAAAATTAAACCATACATTCCATTACCAATGTGCATGGGTACCGGAGGTGCAGCACAATGATAAACATATAACCCTGGATTAATTGCTTTAAAAGTAAATGAAGTTTCTTTTCCCGGAGCTGCACTTGATGCAACCGCACCACCGCCTGGGCCTGTTACAGCATGTAAATCTATATTATGAGGCAACACACTATTTGCATCGTTTTTAAGATTTAGTGTTACTTCATCTCCTACCCTAACACGAATAAAACTGCCTGGTACTGTTTTATTAAATGCCCAAAAAGTATAAGATATACTATCGGCAATAATTCCTTCCATTTCTGAAGTTTCAAGATTCACTATCCATTTTTTAGGCCCACGATTGCCTACCGGAGCAGGAACTTTTGGTGCAGCCGTAACTTCTGCTACTTCAGGTTTACCTTCTGCAACCATATCTATTCCTGATTGATGAGAAGAATCAGAATTGTTTTTACAAGCTCCAAAAACAAGTGCCATTATAAGGCCAGAGATGATTAGTTTGTTTGACATGATCTGTTGTTTTGTTAAAAAAATAATTAATATTTTGAATTAAATATGTTTGGCGTAATATTAATACTTACCCAAAGCCAGTTTTGAATTGTATGAGCAGGATTAACACTCTTTAAAAAATTTAGGGAAGAAGTAGTTGCATACATTGAATAACCGCCAATCAATTTAACATATTTATGTAATGAATAAGCAAAATCAAAATCAAACTCCTCTCCTAAATTGCTGCTTAAATTTTTACTTCCATCAAACAATGTATTAGGCGATACAAATTGATGCAGTGCAAAACCTAAAAGCCATTTGGCATTTGGCTTATACCCTGATTTAAAATAAAAATCCATCAACCCCGAATTTTTATGAGCGTTTCCAGCATAAAAATAATCCATACTTCCATAAAATTTATGGTTTGTGCCAAAATAAGGAACAAATGATTTATTGTTTCCACTAAGAGTTATACCAACATCATTACCGCTTACAATATCTGTTCCTAATCCTACATTCCAATTAGCATTAATTTTTTTATCGGCAGCAAAAGCAAATAAATAAGCATTGGTTTGTTTGCCTTGTGCATTTTGCCCTAATTGATAATAACCTGAAAAACTATATTTCCATTGCTCTCCTACATGAAAGAAATTTAAACCTACTGTTTGTGAGAAATAATTTTTTGCAGAATCTAAAGCGTTTAAAGCATTTTGAAAGCCAATATTAGTTGCCAATACACTTATTGAATTTTGTTTATTGAAATTATATTTTGCCCAAACAGTTTGCATCCATTTATACGGTGCAGCATCTTTTGAAGAAAATAAAGTTCCTGATATATTATTTAAATTACTACTATATAATTCTCTGTAATTTTGATTATAAGCAATGAATGATTTAAAAGTAATTTTTTGTTTTTGTAATTGAAAAGAAACAGCATCATGAGCTCTTGCACCTTGCACCCAATCTAATTCTCCAAAAAATCTTTCATCATCTAAAGAAATAATTTGACGACCAATTTGCAAAGCACTTGAAGCACTAAGATTTAATTTAGCCCATGCTTCAAAAAAAGCTACTCCGTTTTTTGTTGCTGCATTTTGTGTTAAACCATCTTGCCCCCAAACAGTAATGCTTTGCGGAGAAACTTGTAAAGAGAATAATTTTTTATATTGATAATTTAATGAAACTCTGGTTCGTTGGCTTACAAGTGCCGCAGCATTTTCATTTGCAGGTAATGGTTGAAAAGTTCCATCTCTAAATTCTGCACGAGTTCTTATTTGAGCCGATATTGAAATTTGATTTTCTTCTTCAGATGATTTTTGTGCCAAAACATTATTTACCAACAAAAATGCAACTGCTAAAAATAAGAGTTTTTTGGTTTTCAGGAAAGCTTCCATAAGTAGTTTTATTAATTCGGAGGCAAAAGTATAATGGAGAAAAATTAAGGACAAAATTATCTTTAATAATTAGGGCAAAAAGGCATTAACTTGTATAAGAATCATAAAAAAAACTGATATACATCATAATTCAGCTAACTTAAAAAACAAAAATTAGTTAGCAGCTTTATTAATTGCATCTTGCTTTTGCTTACTGCTTAAATTACTTTTCATTTTAGAAGTGCTTATTTGGTAACTAATAGCTAATCTAAAATTTTGTGTATTGGTAGTGCTATAACTATCAATAATAAAATTAGGAGCAACAGTATAGCCTGTGTACTTCAATAATCCGAATGGATCAATAGCTGTAATACCAACAATAAGTTGTTTCTTCAAAAATTTTCGTTGCACACCCATCGTCATATTTATATTACTTCTTGTTCTACCTTGTGGGTTTGCAAAACTGCTATAACGAGTGTTTAATTGAACAACCGTTAAATTATCGGGAGAATAAATAAAATTCAATGCTGTATAATAAGAACCTCCGTTAATATATTTATATAGTTGTTTTACTTTACTGCTATAACTATTATAATTCATACCACCACTAATATTGAGGCGTATTTTTTTGCTAACAGAAACGCCCATCCATGCATTGGTATGGTATTCTTCTTGATTAGAAATATTTTGATAAGTAGTTTGTGTTTTACCACTATCAATTAATGTACGAATAGAGCTAAATACTTCTTTTATTTTTCCATAACCTAAAGAGAAACCTATATTAAATTTATTTTGATTGTACGAAATACTTCCATCATAATTATCGGTTAATGCAGGATCAATATACGGGTTACCAAAACGCAAATTGTAAGGATCGCTGTAATCTATGCTGGGATTCAATTCTACAATACCCGGTCTTCTTATAGATTCTCTAAAAACCAATGTGCTGCTTAGTTGTTTATTAAATTGTTTTCGTATGGTAAAACTTGGCAATATTCTCCAATAGCCATTGGCGGTATTACTTACGTTTCCTTTTATAAATTGAAAAGCAGTATGTGTATATTCTGCTTGCACATTACTAATTAATCTAATGTCTTTTGGCAGTATCCAAATTAAACCACCACGAATGGTAAAGATGGTTTGACGAAAATAAAAATCGTTGCTTAATAAATTATTGGTAATAAAAGTTGTATCAGATTTTCTTAAATAAGAAGTGTTTAATACGTTGTGATAACTATTGGCTGAAATAGTTGAACCTCCTGTAAAAATTAGGCTGGAAGTATCATTTAAATGTTTATTAAAATCTGCTCTTGCATAAAACGAATGAGAGTAATTATCGGTGTATTGATTTTGAGTAGAATCAATTCCTGAAGGAAGAAAGTTGGATAATAAATATTGCTGATAAAAATCTCTCAAATTATCATTCTTTCCTAAATTATAACTTGCTATTAATTGCAATCTATCTACCGGCTTCTCTCCTTTCCATAAATAAGAACCGGAAACATTGTGGCTGTAGCCTGTTCCATTATTTTCATTCTGCCTTGTGCTTGCTTTATATATATTTTTATTACTATCTAAATTTTGGTATAAAACATTTCCTGAGTTTGAGAAAAAATTATAATAGCTCTGATAAACTAAACTTATACTATTGTGTTTATTAAATTCATAATCTGCCTGCACTCTGCCACCGGGTCGGTGGTTAATGCTTTGCGAAGCAGCATCTGAATAAAAAAAGTTAGTAGAATCTATATGATGTGTAGTATCTACATAAAAATTTTGTCTGTGTGCATAAGAGTTTCCAATAGTTTTTGCAACACCAAAACCAATATAACCATTAATATTAAATTTACTACTGCGATAGCTATAACTTGCATTGGCACTTACTTCGCCTCTGGTACCGGCACTTACAGTAACTTTTTTATACGTTCCTATTCTTCCTTTTTTAGTTATAATATTTATTACGCCACCAGAGTAGGTTGCATATTCTGGCGGAGGGTTTTGCATTATTTCTACTTTCTCAACCACATTGGCAGGAAGACTTTCTAATAAATCTTGTAAGTTTTGCCCACTTACATTGGTTGGTTTTTCATCCATTAAAATCAAAGGTTCTTTGCCTGCTAATTTTATTGTTCCATCGGGGTCAATATTAATTAACGGCATATTTTTCATCATCTCAAAAGTACTGGCACCATTGGCTAAAGGGCTTTCGTTAACATTATAAATAATTTTATCGTCTTTATTTTCAATTAATGGTTTTTCGGCATAAACAATTACTTCATTTAAATTATTAGCTGCGTTTTTAAGTGTAATATCTCCCAACACAAAATCATTTCTTTCTTCACGCAAGTAAATACTATCAATACTATATTGGGCATAATTAATTGCCTTTACGGTAAGTGTGTAATAGCCGTAAGGAAGTTTATTAAAATCAAACGAACCCAAATTATTTGTAATGCGTGTAAATTTTAAAAGAGAATCATTTTTTATTGAAAGAATAACCGAAGCATCGCTAACGGGTTTACCTTTTTCATCTAACACATTTCCAACAACTGTTCCCGAATTTTTTAAAGTTGTTTTTTGTGAAAAAACAAAAAGAGGAATAAACAAAAAACCTATTACTGCTAATTTTCTCATACAATTCCTGCAAAATAACGCAATATTGACAACGCAGAGACTTAAAAAAAGTTTAAACGTTTATTTTTACCTAAAAGAAATGTATGCTTACCGTTTACGGCATTCCTAATTGCGATACAACAACCAAAACTTTAAAGTGGTTAGATAAAAATAAAATAGTTTACAAATTTCATAACTACAAAACCGATGGAATTAATAAAGAAATTTTAGAACATTGGTGCCAACAAAAAGATTGGACAATTTTATTTAACAAACGAAGTACTACTTGGAAAACATTAACTGTTACTACACAAAATAAAATAACCAATGCAACCGAAGCCATAAAAATAATGATAGAGCATAATAGCATTATAAAACGCCCTATTATTACAAACAATAAAACTATTGTTGTTGTTGGATTTGATGAAAATTTATTACAAAAACTAAAAACTATTTCTTAAGAATTACACAGTAAAATTTAATGTAACATTCATACAATTATTATTCATAAACATAAAAGTATTACAGAGTAACACAAATGCTTTTGCCTTACTTTCGCTTACAATGTATAAGCGTTATATAAAAATAAAACTATTATACAAATATTTTTTAATGAATAAATATCTCTAAAAGATTAGCATGAGCAGGCTTGAACAATTATTTATAAAAAAGAAAAAAAACATTCTTAATATTTATTGTACCGCAGGTTTTCCAGCACTTAATAGCACATTAAATATAATAAGCTTATTAGCTGAAAATGGTGCTGATATTATTGAAATAGGAATGCCCTACAGCGATCCGTTAGCAGATGGTGAAACAATACAAAGCAGTAGCAATAAGGCTTTAAGCAATGGAATGACGATTCATAAATTATTTGAGCAGTTAAAAAAATTTCGCTCTCAAAATTCTTTTTTGAAAAATAAAGGCGTTGTATTAATGGGTTATATGAATCCTGTTTTACAATACGGATTTGAAAAATTTTGTGCAGATGCAGCCAATGTTGGAATAGATGGTTTAATACTTCCTGATTTACCCGAACATGAATTTGAAACCGAATATGGTGCCATTATAAAAAAGTATGGATTAGATTTTATTTTTTTGGTTACTCCCGAAACATCAGAACATAGAGTTAGAAAATTAGATAAATTAAGTTCAGGTTTTTTATATGCAGTAAGCTCATCTGCCACAACCGGAAAAGAAAAAGATTTTAATGCTGTTGAAATTTATTTACAAAAATTACAATCGTATCAATTAAAAAACCCTGTATTGGTAGGTTTTGGCATAAAAGATAAACAAACTTTTACTACGGCTTGCAAACATGCTAACGGAGCAATTATTGGTACGGCATATATTAAAGCAATAGAAAATTCAAACAACATTGAAGAAATAACTAAAAATTTTCTTCAATCAATTTTAAATTAGTTTATTGTGCAACTTACAATTATAAAATACAATGCAGGCAATATTCAAAGTGTATTGTATGCCTTAGAAAGAATAGGTGTAAAAGCTGTTGTAACAGATGATATTCAACAAATACAATCTGCCGATAAAATAATTTTTCCTGGCGTTGGTGAAGCAAGCACTGCAATGAATTATTTAAAAGAAAGAAGATTAGATGAAGTTATTAAAAACCTTACACAACCTGTATTAGGAATATGTTTGGGTATGCAGTTAATGTGCAAATATTCAGAAGAAAATAATACAGAGTGTTTAGGAATATTTGATGAAACTGTAAAATTGTTTCGCCCTACTTTAGAAATAAAAAATAAAGTTCCACAAATTGGTTGGAATAATATTTATGATTTAAAAAACAGTTTGTTTAATAATATTCAACAAAACAGTTATTGCTATTTTGTTCATAGTTATTATGCATCAATAGGCAATCACACAATTGCAACTACCAACTATATTCAACCATATAGTTCTGCTTTACATAAAAATAATTTTTATGGAGTGCAATTTCATCCTGAAAAAAGTGCAGTTGTTGGTGAAAAAATCATCACCAATTTTTTAAACCTTAAATCATAAATTTCAAATCAATAATGCAAATCATTCCTGCAATAGATATTATAGATGGTAAATGTGTTCGTTTAACAGAAGGAAATTATTCGCAAAAAAAAATTTATAACGAACATCCTTTAGAAGTTGCCAAACAGTTTGAAGACGCAGGTTTGCAACGATTACATTTGGTAGATTTAGACGGAGCAAAAGCAGGTAAAATAATTAATTGGAAAGTGTTAGAAACTATTGCTGCTAAAACAAAATTAATAATTGATTTTGGTGGCGGAATTAAAACAACTAAAGATGTTGAAATTGTTTTTGAAAACGGTGCTGCTTTAGCAACAGTAGGAAGTATAGCTGTTAAAAATGAAACTGAATTTGTAAAGTGGTTATTACAATTTGGTGCTCATAAATTTTTATTAGGAGCCGATGTTAAAGATGAAAAAATTGCTGTTGGCGGTTGGTTAGAGACAACAGATATAAATATTTATAATTTTATTGAAAGCTATGTACAGAAAGGCGTTCAACAAATTTTTTGCACAGATATTAGTAAAGATGGAAAGTTGCAAGGCCCTTCAATTGAATTATATAAAAATGTAATTAAAAAATTTTCTGAAATATTTTTTATTGCAAGTGGCGGGGTTAGTTCTATAAAAGATTTAGAAGAATTAAAACTAATTGGCTGCAAAGCCGCAATTGTAGGTAAAGCCATTTATGAAAATAAAATTTCAATAAAAGAATTGCAAACAATTAATATGCAATAAACAAATCAAATCTCAAATTTCAAATTAGCAATGCTTACTAAACGCATTATACCTTGCTTAGATATTAAAGATGGAAGAACAGTTAAAGGAACAAATTTTGTAAACTTGATAGATGCAGGCAACCCAGTTGAATTGGCTACAATGTATGCACAACAAGGTGCAGATGAATTGGTGTTTTTAGATATTACTGCAACTGTTGAAAAAAGAAAAACATTAAACAACTTAGTAAATAAAATTGCACATCATATTAATATTCCGTTTACAGTTGGCGGCGGAATTAGTAGTGTTGAAGATGTAAGTATGCTGTTACAAAATGGTGCCGATAAAATTTCTGTGAATACCTCTGCATTTAAAAACCCATTATTAATAAACAATTTAGCAAAAGAATTTGGAAGCCAATGTGTGGTATTGGCAATTGATACAAAAAAAGAAAATGATGGAGAATGGTATGTTTATTTAAACGGAGGAAGATTAAAAACTGAAATAAAATGTTTTGATTGGGCAAAGCAAGCCGTTGATTTAGGTGCCGGCGAAATTTTATTAACCAGCATGAATAATGATGGAACCAAACAAGGCTTTGCGTTAGACATAACCAAACAATTAGCTGAAACCCTTTCTGTACCTATAATTGCAAGCGGTGGTGGCGGAACAATGCAACATTTTGTTGATGTATTTCAGCAAGCAAAAGCCGATGCTGCATTAGCTGCAAGCGTTTTTCATTTTAAAGAAATTGTTATTCCTGATTTAAAACGATATTTGTGTGAACAGAATATAGAGGTTAGAATATAAATTCCTCATCTGAGATTTCTGATTCTAAATTAATCAGAATTAGAAACTTAAAATTTCAAATATGAAATAGTTTTATGAAAGTTGATTTTAAAAAATATACGGATGGTTTAGTTCCTGCAATTGTTCAAGATTATGATACACACAAAGTATTAATGCTTGGTTTTATGAATAATGAAGCTTTACAAGCAACACAACAAACAGGGAAAATTACTTTTTATAGTAGAAGCAAAAATCGGTTATGGACAAAAGGTGAAGAAAGTGGTAATTTTTTAATGTTAAAAACAATAGCGGTTGATTGTGATAATGATACTTTATTAATTAAAGCACATCCGCTTGGGCCCGTTTGCCATACAGGTGCAGATACTTGTTGGAGCGAAAAAAATCACAACGAAGATTTTTTATTTTATTTAGAAGATATTATTCGTTTAAGAAAACAAGCACCAATTGAAGAAAGTTATGTTGCAAAACTACTATCAAAAGGTATAAATAAAGTAGCACAAAAAGTTGGCGAAGAAGCGGTAGAATTAGTAATTGAAGCAAAAGATAATAATGAAGAATTGTTTTTAAATGAAGCTGCCGATTTACTTTTTCATTATTTAATTTTACTTAACGCCAAAGATTATAAATTGCAAGACGTAATTAACATTTTACAACAACGCCATTCAAAATAACATAAATGAAAAAATTATTATTTGTTTTTTTCTTTCCAATTATTGCCTTCTCTCAAGGCACTTACAATATATCGGGAAATATAAAAGGCTTAAAAGACAGTACACTTGTTTTTTTAAACAGTGGATTTACCGGAAAAACTATTGCTCAAACCTATGCCAGTAAAGGAAAATTTTCTTTATCAGGAATATTAACTGATGCAGATTTTTGTCAATTAGGTTTTATAGGATATAAAGAAACAGTTGAATTTTTTACAGGTAATGAAAATGTTATAGTAACAGGAGAATCATTCAATATTAAAAAAGCAACAGTAACAGGTTCTGTATTAAATAATGAATACAATGCTTATTTAACGCACTTTAATCCGCTAAAAGATAAACTGCAAACAGTTGCACAAAAAATTCAAACCGAAACAAAGTCTTCTGCTAAAAAAGATTCTTTAATAAAAGCTTTTGAAGCAACAAGAAATAAAGTAATTGAGCAAGTGCAAGTAACCATAAAACAAAAACCTACATCGCCGGTTAGTGCATTTGTATTATTTGCAGTAAACCCATTATTTGCTAATGCAGATGAATTAGAAATGAGATTTAATATGCTTGCACCTATTGCACAACAAAGTGTTTATGGAAAATTAATTGCACAAATTTTAGCAGAAGCACGTATTGGTAGCGTAGGCACTAATGCTATTGATTTTATGCAACAAGATACTGCATATAATGCAGTGCGTTTATCTTCTTTTAAAGGTAAATATGTGTTGGTAGATTTTTGGGCAAGTTGGTGCGGGCCATGTCGTAGAGAAAATCCTAATATTGTAAATGCTTATAATATGTATAAAGATAAAAATTTTACAATTTTAGGCGTATCACTTGATAAAGACAGAACAAATTGGTTACAAGCTATTAATGAAGATAAACTTACATGGACACATGTAAGCGATTTAAAATATTGGCAAAACGAAGTTGCACAACTATATCATATTGAAAGTATTCCGCAAAATATGCTTATAAATCCTGAAGGAAAAATTATTGCCAGAAATTTACGTGGCGAAGAATTAGCACAGAAGCTAAAAGAATTACTTAAATAATTATATATGGAAAATAGGCAGTAAATTTTTTACTGCCTATAACAAAAACAATGAACTATAATTTTTGAAACCTTGCTTGAAAGAATCGTAAATATTTGGGTTCATAAATCATTTTCAAACCTTTAATTTTTTTTCGGTTTTCATATACATGTTCAACAGATTCTGCAATTACATCCATATGAGCTTGCGTATAAACACGGCGTGGAATTGTTAATCTTACCAATTCTAATTTCGGATAATAATGGTCTCCTGTTTTAGCATTTCTACCTGCAGATACAATTCCTCTTTCCATTGTTCTAACACCTGAATCTACATAAAGTTCAGCAGCCAATACTTGTGCAGGAAATTGCTCTTGTTTAATATGCGGAAGAAATCGTTTTGCATCTATAAAAATTCCATGACCTCCAACAGGTAATACAATAGGAATGCCTGTTTCAAGCATTTTATCTCCTAAATATTTCACCTGCCCTATTCTTGCTTTCATGTGTTCATCTTGTACAGACTCTGCAATTCCTATTGCCATTGCTTCCATATCTCTTCCTGCAAGTCCGCCATAAGTATGTAAGCCTTCATAAACAACTACCAAGTTGCTTGCTTCTTCATAAATATGTTTATCATTAACTGCAAGAAAACCTCCAATATTAACTAAAGCATCTTTTTTACCACTAAAAGTTGCTCCGTCAGTATAACTACATATTTCTTTTACAATTGCTGCAATACTTTTTTTGGCGTATCCTTTTTCATGCTGTTGAATGAAGTATGCATTTTCTGCAATACGAGTCATATCAAGCATTATTTTAATATTATGTTTATTGGTAAGTAGGCGAAGTTGTTTTAAATTTTCCATAGAAACCGGTTGCCCGCCTGCAAGATTTACCGTAACAGCCACGCAGATGTATGGAATTTTTTTTGCACCATATTTTTTAATTAATGCTTCTACTTTATTTAAATCTACATTTCCTTTAAATGGAAATAAATTTTCTGAATCATGAGCTTCATCTATAATAACATCTACAAACGTTCCTCCTGCAAGTTCTTGATGTAAGCGAGTTGTAGTAAAATACATATTGCCCGGAACAATATCGCCTTTCTTTATCATAACCTGCGATAAAATATTTTCTGCACCCCTACCCTGATGTGTTGGTATTAAATATGTGTAACCATAATATTTTTTTACTGCTCGTTCTAAATTGTAAAAGTTTTTACTTCCTGCATAAGCTTCATCACCTAACATAAGCCCAGACCATTGTTGGTCGCTCATTGCAGATGTTCCACTATCTGTTAATAAATCAATATATACATCTTCCGATTTTAATAAAAAAGTATTGTAACCTGCATCTTTAATTGCTTTTTGTCGTTGTGCGGGTGTTGTCATTTTAAGCAATTCAACCATTTTAATTTTAAATGGTTCAGCCCAAGAACGTTTATGTAATGCCATAATTATTTTTTATTAAAAGTAGAATGCCTATAATTAATTGAATATGATTATAGTCATACACGCAGGCAACACTTTTATAGTTAATAACAATTAGTTGTAATTACATTACAAATTATAACATATATAGTTTGCTGCATTTTAGTGTCATACTCATTCATTTAATGCATAATGTATAGCAATATTTAAAATTGTTTAAAATATATTTTCATTTAGAAAGTATTATTAATTTCAAACAAATAACTTAGTAAAAACATGATAAATATGAAAGCAGTACAAATGGTTGGCATTAATAAACCTTTAGAGTTACAAGAAATTCCTATTCCTGATATTGGAGAACAAGATATTTTAGTTAAAATAAAAGCAGCAGGCATTTGCCACTCCGATGTTCATTATTTAAAAGGGTTATCACCGGTAAGTTTTTTACCGATAACATTAGGACATGAAGTTGCTGGTGTAGTAGAAAAAATAGGAAGTAAAGTGAATAACATTAAAATAGGAGACCGTGTATGCTTACATTATATGGTTACTTGCGGTAATTGTTTTGATTGTACTACAGGGAATGAACAATTTTGTTTAGATGGGAAAATGATTGGGCATCATATTAATGGAGGATATGCCGAATACATTTCAATACCTGCACGTAATGCAATTCATTTACCTGACGAAATTTCGTTTGAACAAGGTGCTACACTAATGTGTGCTTCTGCTACCTCTTTTCATGCATTATTAAAAGCAAGAATAAAACCTGGTAATACTGTTGCAATATTTGGAGTTGGCGGGTTAGGGCAATCTGCAATTCAGTTGGCTAAAGCTTTTGGTGCTACAAAAGTATTTGCTGTTGATATTGACGATAAAAAATTAAACATGGCAAAAACATTTGGTGCAATTCCTATAAATAATAATACTACTAATTCAGTTGCTTTAATTAAAAACTTAACAAAAAACAGAGGAGTAGATATTGCAATTGAAATGATAGGCATACCAACTACCCAAAAGCAAGCACTACAATGTGCAGCTCCTATGGCTCGAGTTGTAGTAGTTGGTTTATCTAATAAAATATTGGAGGTAGATACCTATAAAGATATTCTTGGAAGTGAAATAGAATTAATTGGTTCAAACGATCATCGTTTACAAGAACTACCTTTATTAATTGAATTTGCTTCTAAAAAAATGTTAGATACATCAAAAGTTGTAATTAAAATTATTTCACTAAATGCAGAGGAAATTAATAATACATTAGAAGCATTAGAAAGATTTGATGCCGGTGTAAGAACTGTAATTGTTCCTTAATAAATACAATATTTTATTCTTTTAGTTAATTTTCTTCAAACATCTTTCTATCATTGTTATGGCTTTATCTACTGTTTCTTTTTTTGTTCTAAATGCAAGTATGGCAATGCGTATAACAAATTGAGTATTGATAGTTGATGAACTAAGAAATACAGAACCATCTTCGTGAATGGCATCCATTAATTGTTTATTTTTTTCTTCTTGATTTTCTTTAAAAGGATACCAAAAATAACTGACAGATAAATCGGGTTCGGGACCTACTTTAAAACCTAAACTGAGCAACTTATTTCTAAAATAATTTAGTAATAATAATTTTTCTTCCAAACATGCTTTAAATGGTTCTATACCGTGTATTTGCAAAGGCAACCACATACGCAATCCTCTAAAATGTTTGGTTAATTCAGGAGAAAGATTAGAAGGGCTTTGCACCAACTCTTCACTAAAACCATCTTGCATATAATTAGCCGTATAATGATTTGAATGTAATACGGCATCTTTATCTTTAATCAACACAGCTCCAATTCCGTAAGGTAAAAACAATGCTTTATGTGGATCAACAATTAAAGAATCTGCACGTTCAATACCATTAAACTTTTCTTTCTTAGAAGTAAGAATAAAAAAGCCTCCGTAAGCAGCATCTACATGAAACCATATTTTATATTGTTGAGCAATATTTGCTATATCATTCAACGGATCTATTGCTCCCGTATCTGTTGTGCCCGCAGTAGCAATAATTAAAAAAGGATACAAGCCTGCATCAATATCTTTTTTTATTTGTGTTTCTAATGCATTTGGTTTTATTCTGTGAAATTCATCGAGTGGTATATAGCGAATAATAATATCTTCTAACCCAAGAATACGCAAAGCTTTTTGTGATGAATGATGTACTTGTTCACTTAAATAAACTACGCTTTTTAATATTTTTTCATTTTTTATTTTATGCTTATCGCGTGCAGCAGTAATGGCAACCAAAGTAGAACTTGAACCTCCTGACAAAAGGCTACCAACAGAGTTTTTAGGGAAAGAGAATACTGCTTTAATCCAATTCACAACTTCATTTTCAATAGTTGCAGCACCCGGCGATGCATAATAAACACTTGCAAACGGGTTGGTTATTGCTGCAATAAAATCGGCTAATGCCGCAGTATAAATTCCGCCGCCGGGAATATATCCCAAATGTGTTCCGGATGCAGCATTAATACCCGTTTCTACAACTTCTTTTTGATACAAATTGAGCAAATGAGAAATAGATTTTTTATTGTTATCTATTGCAAGATTATTTGCAGATTTATCAGTAAATGCACGTACAGTACTTAGTTTATTAATAAAATTATTGGTGTAGTTAATTACTTCTTGTGTAAGTGTGGTTCTTATTTCTTCAGGCAAATCTAACTCATTACTAATTTTAGAGAGTTCTTTTAATTTGCTAATAATTTCAGTTTCCAAAATTTAGTTTTTAAAGCAGTGAAGAATATAGTTTAAATTATTTACATGTTTAAAATTCATTAATCTAATTCTGCATGTGTGGTAATGGCAATTCTATTCCACCCATTAATTGCAACAACAGCCATTATTACGGCAGCTAATTCTTTTTCTGTTAAGTGTTTGGCTGCTTCATCATAAACTTCATCAGATACTTGAGAGCCTGCAATTTTCGTCATTGCTTCGGTAAGTGCTAATACTGCTCTTTCTTTAGGGGTGTATAATTCTGTTTCTCTCCATGCATCTAATAAAAACAAACGTTGTGCAGTTTCTCCTATTTTTATTGCATCGCGTACATGCATGTTAATACAATAAGCACAGCCATTAATTTGTGATGCTCTGGTTTTAACAAGTTCATATAATTTTTTATCTAACCCACTTTTTTCAAGTGCTTTTTCTAAACTAATCATTGCATCAAATGCTTCGGGAAGGGCTTTATATACATTAATTCTTTTTTTCATACATAAAATATTAAAAGTTAATAATAGTTTTTAAAAAATCATTTTAGAATTTTTTGTAACACTTCCAAACGTCCGTCTATTTTATCTACTATTGGTAATCCTAAAATATGTGCTATTAAAGGATAAACATTTACATTCTCAAAATTTGGAATAGTATAGTTTTTCTTAAATAAAGGGCCCCATGCATAAAAAGTAGCTTGCATTTCGGGTAGTGCATTATCAAAACCATGAGCTCCCATAGGTGGTTTTCTGTTATTAAAACCAAAACCTTTGGGTGGAGCTATTGGTGTTAAAACTATATCTCCAATTCTATTGTACCAATCATCTTTTGTGCCGTAATGCCAAGCATTAGGTATATCTTTTTTTAGAAAAACTTGGTACTCTTTTGCATCTTTTTTCAATTCATTATAAAGAGGTTCTATAGATTTTTCATCTTTTGCATATATGTGTACCGTTGTTGTTCCATAAGTCATTTTAAATTGTGCAGTATCTATTTTTACAGAAAAGTTTATTGGATTTTGTATATCCATATTTGCCATTCCATGATCAGATAAAAAGATAAAATTAATTGGTAAACCGGTTTGCATACAAGCATCATACAACTTACTCATAGATTCATCAACAAACTTAACTGCTTGCTCTGTTTCTTTAGATTCTGTACCATATTTATGTTCTGCATGATCTACTTCCGGAAAATAAAAAGTTATAAAATGTGGTCTGCTACTATCTGGTAGTTGTAACCATTCTTTTACTATAGCTATTCTTCTATCAATAGCAATTGCTTCGTTATAATTAAAATAATAAGAAGGATGTACTCCTTTAATATTTGTTTCTGAACCAACCCAATAAAATGAAGCACTCATTAATTGATTATTTTCTGATAATACCCATAATGGTGTTCCTCCATACCAAGAAGAATCTTTTACAGCTTTTCTATTACCAATGCTATAAATTTTATTTTTTTCTTTACTAAAAAAGGTATTATCTACAATGCCATGATGTGCAGGATACAATCCTGTTGCAATAGCATAATGGTTAGGAAAAGTTAACGAAGGAAATGAAGGTTTCATAGAAGCTGCTTTTACTCCTTCATTACTCATCTTTTTTAAAAAAGTTGCATTATATTTTTCTGCTAAATCATACCTAAAACCATCGGCAGAAATAAGAATAACATAAGGTTTATTATACTGAGATACAGCATTTTTGCGGCCTTCAATTTTATACTGAGTTGTATCTTGTGCATTAATGTTTATAGAAACAGCGAGAACTAATACACAAGTAAAAATTCTTTTTAAGAACTGATGAAGCATAGTATTTGTTTTTTACGAAAATAACAATTAACAATTTATCTTGTTTACAACCCAACAGTAACTCTATTTAAAATCGGTAAACAATTAATTTATAACTTAAATTTTCCCGAATTAGATAAAAATAAAATACGCGTTACAACAACCACTTTTTTGTATTATGTAAGTTTGTGTTACAAAATATTACCATCATTCTACTAATGGTATTCAAACAATTCAAAATAGATTTTCGTAAATTGTGCTGACTAATAAAACTTCTCAGCAAACAAACAATTTGCGTTTGTTCATTCTAACAAAAGCATTTGGTTCAAAATAAATTTTATTAACCATTATAGATATTATTTTATGAATTACAGTAAAGCAAAATCAGTAAAAGAACTTTCGGTAAATGGAAAAAAATATCAGTATAGTTCATTAAAAAATTTAAGTGCAGATATTTCTCACTTGCCTTTTAGTATTCGTATTTTATTAGAAAATGTTTTAAGAAATTACGATGCATTTAGTATTACAAATGAACATATAGAAACTTTATTACATTGGACTCCTAAAGCAGTTGATAAAGATATTCCTTTTAAACCTGCACGTATTTTAATGCAAGATTTTACAGGAGTTCCAGCAGTTGTAGATATGGCTTCTTTACGTTCTGAATTTATAAGACATGGTAAAGATGGACAAAAAATTAATCCAGCTATTCCTGTTGATTTAGTGATAGACCATTCTGTGCAAGTAGATTATTATGGAACTGATTATTCTTACAATAAAAATGTAGAACTTGAATTTGAAAGAAATAAAGAACGTTACGAACTTTTAAAATGGGCTCAAAGAGGTTTAAAAAATTTTACTGTTGTGCCTCCTGGAATGGGAATTTGTCATCAGGTAAATTTAGAATATTTATCTAAAGGAATTATTGCAAGAGATGGTTGGTTATTTCCTGATACTTTGGTAGGTACTGATTCTCATACACCAATGGTAAATGGTATTGGTGTAATTGCTTGGGGTGTTGGAGGAATTGAAGCAGAAGCTGCCATGCTTGATCAGCCAATTTTCTTTACTTGTCCAGAAGTAGTAGGTTTAAAACTTACAGGAAAAATACCTAATCAATGTACTGCAACAGACCTGGTTTTATCTATTGCAAATCTTTTAAGAAAAACAGGTGTTGTAGGAAAATTTGTTGAAGTTTTTGGAGATGGATTAAATAATTTATCTGTTACAGACCGTGCAACAATTGGTAATATGTCGCCAGAGTTTGGATGTACTGTAACTTATTTCCCTATTGATGATAGAACATTGGAATATATGCGTTTAACCAATCGTTCAGAAGAACAAATTGAGATTGTAAAAACATATTGTCAAGAAAATTTATTATGGAGAACTGGTGATGAAAAAATAAATTATTCAACTGTTGTTGAATTAGATTTATCAACATTAGAACCAACAGTTTCAGGACCTAAACGTCCTCAAGATAAAATTTTAGTAAAAGATTTAGGTAATAAATTTTGCGAAATTTTAAAAGGAGAATTTAATAGAGATTATCAACCAAAAGAAGACAGGTTTGATTCTGCTTGGTTAAAAGAAGGAGGCTCTGGCACAGAATTTACTTTTGGTAAAGTTCCATTAAGTGGGAAAATTCAATCAGAGGTTGAAATAGATAAACAACATCATTCTGTAAGAATTAAACAACCACATAAAGAATTTGTTGTAAGTGATGGAAGTATTGTTATTGCTGCCATTACAAGTTGTACCAATACATCAAACCCTGCTGTAATGGTTGGTGCAGGTTTACTTGCAAGAAATGCAGTTGAAAGAGGTTTAAGAACAAAATCTTGGGTAAAAACTTCATTAGCACCTGGTTCTAAAGTGGTAACAAAATATTTAGAACGTTCTGGTTTGAATGTAGATTTAGATGCATTACGTTTTCATACTGTTGGTTATGGTTGTACTTCATGTATTGGTAATTCAGGTCCTTTGCCACCAGCCATTGCACAAGCTGTAGATAAAGGAGAATTGGTGGTTGCTTCTGTACTTTCTGGTAATAGAAATTTTGAAGCAAGAGTACATCCGCAAGTAAAAATGAATTTCTTAATGTCGCCAATGTTGGTAGTTGCTTATGCTTTAACAGGTAGAGTAGATATTGATTTGATTAATGACCCAATTGATATTGACCCTAATGGAGAGCCAGTTTATTTAAAAGATATTTGGCCAAGCAGAGAAGAAATTCAACAAACAATTAATGATTGTTTAAAGCAAGATGATTTTGATGAAGTGTATGAAGTAATATTTGATGGCTCTACAGATTGGCAAAATTTAGAAGTTAATCTTGACCAAAATTTTGAATGGAGTAAAAATTCAACTTATATCAAAGAAGCTCCATTCTTCGAAAACTTACAAGCAAATCCTGAGCCTGTTACAGATATTAAAAATGCAAGAGTCTTGTTGTATTTAGGAGATTCGGTAACTACAGATCATATTTCTCCTGCGGGTTCATTTAAAGAAAATTCTGCTGCCGGAATTTATTTAACTAATAATGGAATTGCTAAAGAAGATTTTAATTCTTATGGCTCAAGAAGAGGTAATCATGAAGTGATGATGAGAGGAACTTTTGCCAATGTAAGAATTAAAAATAAAATTGCTGATAAAGAAGGAGGCTTTAGTCGTCATATACCAACAGATGAAGTAAAAACTGTTTTTGATGTTGCAATGCAATATAAAAATGATAACACACCATTAATTGTTTTAGCAGGTAAAGAATATGGTTCAGGCTCTTCAAGAGATTGGGCTGCAAAAGGAACATTTTTATTAGGCGTTAAAGCTGTTATTGCAGAAAGTTATGAACGTATTCATAGAAGTAATTTAGTAGGAATGGGTGTTGCACCTCTTGTTTTTGTTGATGGACAAAATGCTACATCTTTAGGATTAGATGGAACAGAAAATTATACAATTAGTGGATTAGAAAATAATTTAACACCACATAAAATTTTAGATGTTAAAGCAGTTTCTTCTTCTGGTAAAGAAATAAATTTTAAAGTAGAAGCAAGATTAGATTCTGCTATAGAAATTGAGTATTACAAAAATGGAGGAATACTTCAATATGTATTGAGAGATTATTTAAAAAAGAATTAATTTTTCATATTAAAAAATATTATTCTACATAAAATTGTGTATTACACAACATGAATAAAAAGCAAAGCTTTGCAGAAAAAGTAATAGAGTTTAATAAAAATTTACAATATTCTGGAAAATTGCCACAAGATTTTCAGGTATTAAATCCTTACCACGATAATCCTGAAACAATGCAAGTAATGCAACAATTTTATCATAAATTTTATACCGATAATAATAAAAGAAAATTCATTATAGGTATTAATCCAAGCAGGCATGGTGCAGGTGTAACAGGCATTCCGTTTACCGATACCAAACGTTTGCAAACCGCATGTGGCATAACAATGCACACTGCACATACACACGAAATTTCTTCTGTGTTTATGTATGATATGATAAATTATTTTGGCGGCGTAAATAATTTCTATAAAAAATTTTACATCAACTCTCCTTTTCCTTTGGCTATTGTAAAAAAAAGTAAAGAAGGTATTTGGTTAAATGCTAATTATTATGATGATACTAAACTTTTTGAAAACGTAAAAAGTTTTATGGTTCAATCACTAAAAAAACATATTAGTTTAGGATTAGATACTTCTGAAGTTTTCATTTTAGGAAAAAAGAATGCAAGTTTTATTCAACTACTTAATAAAGAATATCAACTTTTTAATAAACTTACTGTGCTTGAGCATCCTCGTTTTATTCAGCAATACAAACTAAAAGATAAACAGTTGTATATCGATAAATATATTCTTACGTTAAATAAAACAACAATTATGTAACAATATTTTAAAAAGAAATTTATGGCTACACAATTTAAAATTGGAGACCATGTAAGCTGGAATTCAGAAGTAGGAAGAGTTTCAGGAACTATTATTAAAATACATACTCAAAACTTCAACTATAAAGGCTACACACATCACGCAACCGAACAAGAACCACAATACGAAATTAAAAGCGATAAAACAGACCATATTGCTGCACACAAAGGCACAGCATTAACAAAATTGTAATATTCTTATTTGCACAATAGTTTTTTTTGAAACAGGTTAATAAAAAAGATAATTTTGTCTTTTATTATTTATAAGCAAGCAAACATGAATACAGATACAAAAAATTTACCACTTGTATATTCCTGCTCGGGTTGTTCAAGTGCAGCACAAATGGCAAACTATTTAGCCGTAAAATTAGACAGAGACGGAGCAGCAGAAATGTCGTGCATTGTAGGTGTTGGAGGTAATGTAAAGAAATTAGTAAAAACAGCTCAATCAGGTAGAAAAATAATTGTAATAGATGGCTGTCCGCTAACTTGTTCAAAAGCATGTTTAGATAATCATGGTTTAAAACCCAATTTACATTTTGAACTTTCAAAAGTTGGTGTAAAGAAAAAACAACACGAAGATTTTGATAAAGAACAAGCAGATATATTATTAGAAGAAATAAAAAATAATATTAAACTGTTATAACAAAATAATTTTTGTTTTTGTTAGAGATTAAATTTCTTTTACTGAAATAATTTTTACAGGACAGGCTTTTGCTGCTTTATTGCAAATTTCAAATGCATCAGGCATAGCGGTTTTCAACGTATAAAAGCCTTTTTGTTCTACCGATTGTAACAAAACAGATTTGCCATCTTTTTTAGACATTCTAAAATATTCGGGTGCAAATTCTTCACAATAATTGCAACCAATACATTTATCTCTTTGCAGTGTAACAATAACCATTATACTTCAACTATTTTATACAATTTATCAGATGAACGAATTTTAAAATTTGTTTTAAAAGTAACAATATCTGTTTTTATAGCTTTTATATTTTCTACCTTTCCATCAATTTTCATTTTTTCTATAATCATTTCTTGCGAGCCGGTTGAAGGACCTTGAATTAATATTTTATCACCAACACTTAAATCAAACGCTTCTATTAAAAAAACTGCAATATTTGTTTTGCCATAATAATGTTTTCCTTTCCCTATATATATTTTTTTCTGTGTAGCTTTTGAGCCTGATGCATTAGTCCATTCTCCTACATTATTTCCTAAATAATAACCCGACCAAAATCCGCGATTGTAAACGGTTTCAAGTCTTTTCATCCATTCATTAATTTTTTCGTTGGTGTATGTTTTATTGGCAATTGCATCTATAGCTTCTCTATAACATTTTGTAACAGTTGCAACATATTCAGGAGCTCTTCCCCTACCTTCTATTTTTAATACTTTTACTCCGGTATCTATTATTTTATCTAAAAAATTAATGGTACATAAATCTTTAGGAGACATCATGTATTCATTATCTAATTCAATTTCAAACCCTGACTCTTGATCAATTACCGTATATTTTCTTCTGCAATTTTGTTTGCAAGCACCGCGGTTGGCAGATGAATTATGAGCATGAAGACTTAAATAACATTTTCCTGAAACAGCCATACACAAAGCACCGTGTGCAAAAATTTCTATTTCAACTAAATTTCCCGAAGGGCCTTTAATTTGTTCTTTTTCAATTTGCTTAACTATTTTTTTTATTTGAGATAAACTTAACTCACGGCTCATTACCATAGTATCGGCAAACATGGCATAAAATTTAACCGTTTCTATATTGGTAATATTTATTTGTGTTGAAATATGAGTTTCCATGCCAATTTGTTTTGCATAAGCAATAACAGCTTGGTCCATAGCAATTACTGCTGTAAGCCCTACTTCTTTAGCTTTATTAAGTAAAGTTTTAACAACAGAAAGGTCGTGGTCGTATATAATTGTATTTAATGTAAGATAAGTTCGTATATTTTTTTCTTTACATCTGTTAGAAATTTCGGGTAAGTCTAACAAAGTAAAATTAATGGTTGCTCTTGCTCTCATATTCAATTGCTCTACACCAAAATAAACTGCATCTGCACCATTATCAATAGCAGCTTGTAAAGAAGCAAAATCTCCGGCAGGGCTCATCAGTTCTATTTTTCCGCTTTCTTTCATAATATTAAAAATAAAATTTAGCAAACCTATGCAAGCAATGCCATTACAATTATTACTGTAATCATAAATACAATTGTATTTGCAATATTAAAAAGTTGCGTTATTATTTTTAGTTATACTTGGTCTGCCAAAAACCATTCTGAATAAGAAGTTGGTGTTTCATCTAAACGTGCAGCAATTAATTCTATTTCTTTAGGAAGTAAAGGTTTTAATATAGAAACAAAATGTACTAATAAGTTTTCGCAACTGGGTTGAAAAGGGGTAAGTATTAATCTTTCATTAATTTTTGAATTGATTGAATGAAGTATTGCTGAACCTTCCATTAACACTAACGAGTGGTCAAACTTTTCCAAAATTTCTTTTTTCACTATTCTTTTTAAATCTCCAAAATCTACTACCATTCCATTTTTGGGATGCCCTGCTTCATTACGAATTTTTCCGCAAACAGTTACCCTAAAATGATAAGTATGCCCATGAATATTTTTACACAAACCATCATAACCTTCAAGAGCATGGGCTACATCAAGTGTAAATACTTTTGTTACTCTTATTTTAGACATCCAATTATATTTTAAATTTATTTTTTATATGATTATTTCTTGTAACATTTATTATTCTGTTACAATATTATTCTGTCAATGCATCAAAATTATAACCTGCTCTTTCTAATGCGTTTTTAGCTGCTTTAAGTGCATACTCAGCCGTGTTGTGCGGATGCACCGGAACTTCAGTTGCATTCTTCAATTCAATCAATAAATTTTGCGTTTCACTTTCGGTTAGTTTTTCGCACACATCATACATACCGCCGGGTTCTTCTTCTAAAATATCGTGCCTTTCTAAAATATAACGCAACACTTTAATTACACTGCTGTTTGGTGGTACTACCATTAAAGAAGTTAAAGCACCATGGTCTAACCTAAGTTTGGCTGCAAGTGGTAAAGCTACGCCACCATTGGCTTTTTGTGCAGCAGGAAAAAGTATTTTTTCTTCCATTTTTATATGCTTTAATAAACCGATACGAAACTCATGATAATAATTCATTTGAATTTCATTTGGGTTTGCTGTTGCTTTATCTAACAAGTCTTCTATGCGGCGGTGGTCAGTTGTAAAAAAATTGTATAATGGTTTATTCATGTTTGCAATTACTTAAAGCAGATAATTATTTATTTTCATTTTCCATAGCTTCTAATGCAATGGTTGCATGTGCATAAGCTGCTCCTGCTCTCATTTCTGCAGCTACCCATATGGCTTCCATAATTTCTTGTTTGGTAGCTCCCTTTTTTAAAGCTTGTGGTACATGCGATTTTATGCAATACGGGCATTGTGTTACATGAGCCACAGCCACAGCAATTAATTGTTTTGTTTTTTCATCTAACACACCTTCTTTAAAAACTGCTCTGCTAAAAGTTCTCCATGCTTCAATTTGTTTAGGAGCCAAATCTGCTTTTTGTTTAATATTTTCGGCAGTTACAGCTGGGTACATTTCATTTGAGTTGTTCATAATTTTATATTTTTATTATTTTAAAATGATGATGATTAAACCAATTGTGCAAGCAAAAAATTACCACAACTTATTTAATAGGTATGTATTAAAAGTTGATGCAAATATAAATAATAAAAAAAGCAGTAGCCTTATAAAGGGTTACAGAAAAATTTTACAAACCTTATACTATAAATTATTAAACAACAATTTTTATAAAAGCATAACAATTATTTTCTACATTCATTGCATGAAAAAAATATTATTCTCTTTCGTATCAATATTTATATGCGTTACAGTAACATATAATCAAACATCTATTGTTGGTGCAGGCAAAGCAGTTAATCCTTATCATTATGAAATAATAAAAACAAAAACATTTAGTAAAGCATCTGTTGCATCTGCTCATCCATTGGCAAGTATGGTTGGTGCCGAGATTATGAAGCAAGGCGGTAATGCTTTTGATGCAGCTATTGCTGTGCAACTAACCTTAGCAGTTGTGTATCCGGGTGCAGGCAATATTGGTGGCGGTGGTTTTTTGGTAGCAAGAAAAACTAACGGACAAACTATTGCTATTGATTATAGAGAAGAAGCACCAAGCAAAGCAACCAGAGATATGTATTTAGATAAAAACGGAAATGCTATTACCAACCTTTCGCTTAACGGTCATTTAGCAAGTGGTGTTCCCGGAACTGTTGCAGGTTTATTTGAAACATATAAATATGCCAAACTTCCTTTTAAACAATTAATTCAACCTGCTATAGATATTGCCGAATTTGGTTTTGTTATTACAGAAAGTCAAGCTCATGGTTTTAATGCAACCAAAGAATCGTTCATTAAAAATTCTACACAAACATCTGCATATATAAAAGAAAAAAAATGGAAAGCAGGAGATACATTAATTCAGAAAGATTTAGCTGAAACATTAAAACGTATTAGAGATAACGGACAAAAAGGTTTTTATGAAGGAAAAACAGCACAACTAATTGTAGATGAAATGCAACGTGGCAACGGAATAATTTCATTAAACGATTTAAAAAATTATAAAGCTAAAACAAGAACTCCATTACAATTTAAGTA
This sequence comes from Bacteroidota bacterium, assembly GCA_018267725.1. Taxonomy (GTDB): domain Bacteria; phylum Bacteroidota; class Bacteroidia; order Chitinophagales; family Chitinophagaceae; genus CW01. Next base: position 15,063 of record JAFDXY010000004.1, on the reverse strand, counting down.
TAAAGATTATGAAATTATTGGAATGCCTCCACCAAGCAGCGGCGGTATTATTATTTGGCAAATGATGAAAATGATTGAAGATAAACCTATTGCTTCTTACGGCTGTAATTCAACCAAAGCAGTACAATTAATGGTTGAAACAGAAAGAAGAGCTTATGCCGATAGAGCAGAACATTTGGGAGATCCTGATTTTTACAAAGTGCCTTTAAAAGAAATTACAAGCAGTACATATATTAAAAAAAGAATGATTGATTACGATAGTACCAAAGCAACACTCAGTAAAAATATTGCTGCCGGTAATGTAAAAGAACACGATGAAACAACACATTTAAGCGTAATGGATAAAGATGGAAATATGGTAAGCGTAACCACTACTTTAAACGGCGGTTACGGATGCCGAACAGTTGTAGGCGGTGCAGGTTTTTTATTAAACAATGAAATGGATGATTTTAGTGTAAAGCCCGGTGTACCTAATATGTATGGTGCTGTTGGCGGAGAAGCAAATGCCATACAACCGGGAAAAAGAATGTTAAGTTCTATGACACCAACATTGGTATTAAAAAATAACAAACCTTATATAGTTTGCGGTACACCCGGAGGCACAACTATTCCAACAAGTGTTTATCAAACATTGGTAAATATGTTAGAATTTAATATGAGCCCTGCTGATGCCATTAACAGCCCTAAATTTCATCATCAATGGTTGCCCGATGTTGTAAGAGTGGAAAAAGATTTTAATCCTGTTGTAAGAAAAGAACTTGCTGCAATGGGCTACACTATTGTAGAAACAAGCGGCTGGTGCAGGTTAGAAGTAATAAAATTGCTTAATAACAAACAACAAGAAATAGCTGCCGATAAAAGAGGCGATGATAGTGTTGCAGGGTATTAATTGAAAACGTAAATTATAATCTATAATCTATTATTGCATTAGCCCATTCTTTTCTGTAAGGAGTTTGTATGCGTATGTAGTTATCGGTATAACCTTCCATTAAACCATTTTTTTCTGCATCTTCAAACAATACTTTTCTTATTTGTCCTTCATGCAATTGGGTAAAATATTGCATTTTCATATAGCTAAGATTACGCAAAGTTTTATTGCGTTCGTGCCTTATGTTTATAGGCACTGTATTGGGCATGGTTACTGCTAAAGTATTATCTCTTTCAGAATAAGTAAATACGTGTAGATAACTAATATCAAGGCTATGTAAAAAATCAAAAGTTTCTTTAAATAGTTCTTCTGTTTCTCCCGGAAAACCAACAATAACATCTACACCAATTGCACAATGTGGCATTAATGTTTTTATTAAATTAACTCTATCGGCATACAATTCTCTTTTATATCTTCTTCTCATCATTCCTAAAACTTCATTGCTTCCGCTTTGTAAAGGAATATGAAAGTGAGGCATGAATTTGTTTGAATTGGCAACAAAATTTATAATGTTGTTGGTTAATAAATTAGGTTCTATAGATGAAATACGATAGCGTTCAATTCCTTCAATTTTATCTAATACTTGAATAAGTTCGTAAAAATTTTCTTCGCGTTGGTTAATAGCAATAGTAGCTCCTGCCCCATTGGGCCCTTTACCAAAATCTCCCAAATTAATTCCTGTTAAAACAATTTCTTTAGTTCCTTTTGCAGCAAGTTCTTTTACGTTTTTTAAAACATTATTAATACTATCGCTTCTGCTTTTTCCGCGTGCCATTGGAATGGTGCAGAAAGAACAATTATAATCGCAACCATCTTGTACTTTTAAAAAAACTCTTGTTCTATCGTTAAGAGAATAGGTAGAAGTAAAGCCTGTTACTTCATCAATATCGCAACTGCAAATTTTATTACTGTTTCCTTTAGCTAACTCATTAATATGTTTAGCAATATTAAATTTTTCAGCAGCACCTAATACTAAATCTACTCCCGGAATTTCGGCAATTTCTTTTGGCTTTAATTGTGCATAACAACCGGTAACAACCACTAAACTTTCAGGAGACTTTTTTTGTATTCTGCGAACAATTTGCCTACATTCTTTGTCTGCATTATCAGTAACCGAACAAGTATTAATTACATAAACATCTGCAACTTCATCAAAGCTTTTTTTTGCAAAACCTTCTTTTTCCATCATTCTTGATAAAGTAGAAGTTTCAGAAAAATTTAATTTACATCCTAATGTATGAAAAGCTATACTACGTTCCGTTTGCATGAGGCTGCAAAGATACGTTTCTTGAAGTTTTAAAAATTGCCAATGGTTTTAAATAAAGAAATTACCATTGCCACTAAGCCAATTACAATAAATACTATAAATACAATTGAAGCTGTATCCATTTTATGCTCGCTAATATTCATAACATATAATTATGGCAATTAAAAAGAAAAAATCGTGCCTAAAAACCAAGCATGGTTCTTTTATAAACCTCTTTGAAATTTTTGTTAAAAAACAATTATCCGTACATGTTATAAAGCAATTCTTTATTCTTCATATCTAATTCATTATGTTTGCTCCACTCTTTAAACCAGAATCATGAATTTTAAAAAGACGAATAACATTATCGGTTGGATTGTTGGCATAATTGCCTGCACTACTTATGTTTTAACTGCCGAAGCAAGCGGTAGTTTTTGGGATTGCGGCGAATTTATAAGCAGTTGTTATAAACTTCAAATACCGCATCCGCCGGGTGCTCCGTTGTTTGTAATGCTGGGAAGAGTATTTATTATTTTATTTGGAGATAATCCTTTAACTGCTGCTAAAGCCGTAAACGTAATGAGTGCATTAGCAAGTGGTTTTACCATTTTATTTTTATTTTGGACCATTACCCACTTTGCAAGAAAAATTGCAAAAGTTGATGTAAACGGAAACATGACAAGCAGCCAAATGTGGAGCATAATGGGTGCAGGTGCTGTTGGTGCATTAGCATATACTTTTAGCGATAGCTTTTGGTTTAGTGCAGTTGAAGGTGAAGTATATGGTATGAGTTCATTTTTTACAGCCATTGTGTTTTGGGCAATTTTAAAATGGGAAAACATTGCAGACGAACCCGGTGCAGATAAATGGTTGGTATTTATTTTCTTTTTAATTGGCTTATCAATTGGCGTACACTTATTGTGTTTATTAAATATTCCGGCAGTAGTAATGGTTTATTATTTTAAAAGAAGAAACCAATTTAATTATGCCCGCATACGCCAATGGTTTATAAGATTAACACTTATTGGTGGCGTTATTGCTTTTATTGGTGCCATAATAGTTGCCCGAGGAGAAATAAATGAAGAAAGAGGTTTAAGCGATATGGATGGTACATTAGCGGGTGTTGTATTTTTAGGAACAGCCATTGCAATTGGTTTATTATATTTAATTGAAAAAATTAAACAAGAAAAGAAAGAATACTACGGTGGCATTTATATTTTCTTTCTTATTGGATGTATAATTACAGGTGTAACACAAGTTGCAGTTATTCAATACTCAATAGCAGGTGCCGGTGCATTTGACAGAGTTTTTGTAAATAGTTTTGGACTTCCGTTTTTTAGCGGGTTTACCTTCTTCTTTATATTAATTTCTTTTTTAATATTTATTGGCTTGCGTTTTGCACAAAAGAAAGGATGGGCATATTTACGCTTAGGTATTTGGGCTTTTGCATTTATGCTAATTGGTTATAGCAGCTATTTAACCACTATGATTAGAAGTAATGCAGACCCCGCAGTAGATATGTATAATGTAGATAATCCAATGAGTTTAGTAGGTTATTTAGGAAGAGACCAATACGGAGATTTTCCTTTACTATACGGTCAAAAATTTACTGCCGATTATGTGTATTATAAAAAAGGAGGAGCCAAATATCAAAAAGGAAAAAATAAATATGTACAAATTGGTAATGATATGCATGCCGTTTATGCACCCGATGATAAAATGCTTTTTCCGCGTGTATGGGATGCAAGCAACGACCAACAACATGCAGATTATTACGCAAGTTTTTTAGGAATTGAAAAATTGCGTGATAAAGACGGAAGAGAAAAATACGACCATGCTCCTAACCAAATTGATAACTTTAAATTCTTCTTCTCATACCAATCTTATTGGATGTATTTTCGCTATTTTATGTGGAATTTCAGTGGTAAACAAAGCGATGTGCAAGGTGTTTACACAGGCAATGTAAGAGATGGTAATTGGATAACAGGCATATCATTTATTGATAATATGTTGTATGGCGACCAAAGCATGTTGCCCGATAGCGTAAAAAATAATAAAGCTCATAACAAACTATTCTTACTACCGTTTTTACTTGGCTTTATTGGTTTCTTCTATCATTTAAAAAGAAGAGGAGATGATACTTTATCAAACTTCTTATTATTCTTCTTTACAGGTTTTGCCATTATTTTATATTTAAACCAAGCAGGCAATCAACCACGTGAACGTGATTACGCATACGTTGGTTCGTTCTACGCATTTGCCGTGTGGATAGGTATTGGCGTAATGCAAGTAGTAGAATGGTTACAGAAAAAAATATCTCAAACAACTGCAGCAACATTGGCAACTGTAATTTGTTTATTGGCAGTTCCTGTTTTAATGGCTCAGCAAGAATGGAACGACCATGACAGAAGTAAAAAAGTATTAGCAAGAGATTTAGCAAGAAACTATTTAGAAAGCTGCGATAAAAATGCCATCTTATTTTCTTTCGGAGATAATGATACTTACCCATTGTGGTATGCACAAGAAGTAGAAGGTATAAGAAGAGATGTACGCGTAATTAATTATAGTTTATTAGGAATAGATTGGTACATTAATCAGTTACGTTATAAAATAAATGAAAGTGCCCCTATTGATGTTATTTGGAGTGCCGACCAAATTGAAGGAAGAAAAAGAGATTATGTTTTATTTATGCCTAAGCCAAATATTCCCGATGATAGATATTATAATTTGTATGATATGATGAAAAATTATGTGGGAAGTGATGATGCAGATAAAACATACAAACCAAACCCAAATGAAGATGATGTTTACAACACCTTTCCTGTAAGAAAAGTATCTGTACCGGTTGATATAAATTTTGTAAGAAAAAATGGAACTGTAAATGCGAAAGATAGTGTTGTGAGTGAATTGCGTTTTGAAATTCAACGTGGCAACGGTTTACAGAAAAACGATTTAGCAGTATTAAACATTATAGCTGCCAACAATTGGAAACGCCCAATTTATTTTACAGGAGATTTTGGCGATTTAGGTTTTGGAAAATATTTACGTAAAGACGGTCTTAGTTATCGTTTAGTGCCTGTTGAAGATGATCCGATAAATGCCGATTGGATGATGGATAAATTAATGAACAAATTTACTTTTGGTAATGCCAATATTGATGGTGTTTATTTTGATGAAGAAAACCGTAGACACTTACAAGGTATACGCCAATCTTATGCAGAATTAGCAAGCTATTTGGCTGATAAAGGAAGAAAAGATGATGCTAAAAAAGTATTAGAAAAAGCTGATAAAGAAATACTTCAATCAAACTACCCTTACGGAATGGTTAGCCGTGGAGATTTTCATAACAGAGTTTCATTATTATTTTTAGATGCCTGTTACAGAGCAGGAGATTCTACTTTAGTTAAAAAAGTTTCTGCTGCCGTTAAAAAAGATTTAGAACAACAGATAAAATATTACGAATCATTACCATCGGGCAAACAAGCAGATATGGCAATTGATAGAAGCTATACAGAAAATTGCATAAAAGGTTTAACACAAATGGAAGCAGCTTATGCAAGCAAAACAGACGCAACTAAAGCAACAGTTCCAACAGTAGATACACCTAACCCTAAAAAAGATTCTGTTGTTAAACCCAAAAAATAAACCACAATAAAATATTGTACTGTAAAATGCCTCATTTAACATGAGGCATTTTTTATATGGAGAATAATTATCTATTTGCTGAAGAGATTCCTCTCCTTGTTCAGAATCACATAAAAAAGCCACCAAAAATTTGATGGCTTTTGAAGTAAACTATAGAAACTATTATTTCATTCCTTGTTTTTTTGTGCTAACATAGTTTATTTTTCCATCTTTAATGCGGTTATCATCTTGGTAGAAAGCTGAATCAATTTTTCCTGATTTATAAGTATCTGTTTGCGTGTACCAAACACTTACCCAATCTTGGTTCTTATCATTGCTATGCAAATTAATCCAAGCTAACACAGTTATTTTAGAACTGCTTAAACTATCTCTATATTTCTGCCACAAATGCAATGTGCTGTCTTTTGTTAATTTCATTTGATCGCCTGTCCATGAATCAATTCTCATTGTATCTGCCAAATAAGAATTGCCATTGCTTAACTTATCTGTTTCCCAATCTTTATAAGATTGTAAAACTGTTTGGGTGTTTTTTGTGTTTGTTGAAATTGACCAATCTGAAGAATAAGTTGCCTGATACGGATAGGTAACAGTAGAATCTTTTTTTACATCGGTTGATGTTGATTCATTTTTGCAGCTCATGATAAGCAATGGTGCTGCAAGTAGTAAAATACATTTTTTCATGTGTTTGTTTTTTAAATTGAAAAATGAAAACTTAGTAAAATAGAAATTAGTTTTGAATAATGCAAGCGTTTCAGATGTATTACTCAAAATATCTCATAAAATAGGTATTGCGTTATTCTCTTCTTTTAAATTATTACTTAAAAAAAGAATCAATAGCAATAACTATATTTGAGTTTAATTACAACAAACAAATAATTAAAACAAATTAGAAATAACATGTTTAGACTTTATTTACCAATACTATTTTTTGCAGTTTTTATTGGTTGGATTTTATACCGACTTTTAATAAAAAAAGATTTAAAACAAAATTTAAACACAATGTATATTGGATTAGCTTTTACAGGAGTTTGGGTTTTAATTTATTGTTTCTTGCTTAAATAAAAACGCAATAACTTTTTGTAGTGTTTCTTAAATTAATTATACATTTCTTCTCTTAATTCTTTTACGCGTTTATCTTCCATATATTCATCAAAAGTCATTAATCTATCTATAATGCCTTTAGGTGTTAATTCAATAATTCTGTTGGCAACAGTTTGCATAAAAGTATGGTCGTGTGAGGTAATTAAAACTATTCCGGGAAAATTAATACAGCCTTCATTAAATGCTTGAATACTTTCTAAATCTAAATGGTTAGTAGGTTGGTCAAGCATTACTAAATTAGGGTTTTGCAACATCATTCGGCTAATCATACAACGTACTTTTTCTCCACCGCTTAGTACATTTGTTTTCTTCATAATATCATCTCCGCTAAACAACATTTTCCCTAAAAAGCCACGTAAGAAGGGTTCATCGGCATCTGTAACATGTGGTGGTACAAATTGCCTTAACCATTCTAACAAGCTTAAACCTTCAGTAAAAAAATCACTGTTTTCTATAGGTAAATAGGCTTTGGTAATAGTTGTACCCCATTCATATTTTCCGCTATCGGCAGCAGTTATATTATTTATTATATCAAAAAAATTACTAATAGCTAACGGGTCTTTACTTAACAATGCAATTTTTTCTCCTTTGTTTATACTGAAAGAAACTTTATCAAACAGTTTTCTTCCATCTACACTTTTGCTTAAATTTTCAATGTTTAAAATTTGATTTCCAACTTCACGCAATGGTTGAAAAATAATTCCAGGATATTTTCTGTTTGATGGTTCTATTTCTTCTATGGTTAATTTTTCTAATGCTTTTTTACGTGATGTAGCTTGTTTGCTTTTACTTGCATTGGCAGAGAAACGTGCAATAAAATCTAATAATGCTTGGCGTTTTTCTTCTACTTTTTTATTCTTATCATTTATTTGGCGGCTCATTAATTGAGAGCTCTCGTACCAAAAAGTATAGTTACCCGTAAATATTTTTATTTTACTTCTATCAACATCGGCAACATGTGTGCAAATGGTATCTAAAAAATGGCGGTCGTGGCTAACAACTAAAACAATGTTTTCATAATCTGCCAAAAAATTTTCTAACCATCCAATTGTTTCAATATCTAAACCGTTGGTAGGTTCATCTAACAATAAAATATCCGGATTTCCAAATAAAGCCTGTGCCAACAACACACGTAGTTTTAAAGTAGAAGGAATATCTTTCATTAAACTATTATGATATTCTTCTTTCACTTCTAAACTGCTTAAAAAGCTTGCTGCATCGCTTTCTGCGGTGTATCCGCCCATTTCGCCAAACTCTGCCTCTAACTCACTGGCTTTCATATAATCATCTTCAGTAGCATCAGGATTCATGTAAATAGCATCCTTAGCTTCCATTACTTCCATCATTTTTTTATGACCCATTAAAACAGTTTTTAAAACTGTTTCTTCATCAAACTCAAATTGATTTTGTTTTAATACGGCCATACGTTCTCCGGGCGTAATTTCAACAGTTCCTTTATTGGGTTCAATTTCTCCGCTTAATATTTTTAAGAAAGTACTTTTTCCTGCACCGTTTGCACCAATAACGCCATAACAATTTCCTTTAGTAAAATTGATATTTACTTCATCAAACAAAACTCTTTTACCGTAAGCAAGGGTAATATTTCTTGCACTTAACATGTGTTGCTACTTTTAAATTTTGCGGCAAAAGTAAGGGTTACAACGGTTTTAAAGGAAGTTATTTGCTAATGTTGTAATGTAACTATTTATTGTAAGTTCTTGCACCAAATAATAAACTACCAATTCTAACCATGTTACTACCTTCTTCAATGGCAATTTTATAATCGCTGCTCATGCCCATGCTTAGAATGTTGAATGATGGATGTTGAATGATGAATTTGTTTTGTAATGATTTTAAATAAGCGAATTCGTTCTTTACTTTTTGCATATCATTTGTAAAACTTGCCATGCCCATTAAGCCGCAAATGTTTACATTTTTAAATTGTTCTAATTGATTAAGTTGAAGCAATTCGCTTTCATTAAATCCAAATTTTGTTTCTTCTTGTGCAATATGTATTTGCAACAAGCAATTAATAATGCGGCTGTTTTTTGCTGCTTGTTTATTTATTTCTTTTAATAAACTTAAACTATCTACACCATGAATTAAATGCACAAAAGTTGCAATGTATTTTACTTTATTGCTTTGTAAATGACCAATAAAATGCCAGCGAATATCTTTAGGAAGTTGTGCTTCTTTTTCAATTAATTCTTGCACATAATTTTCGCCAAAATCTCTTTGATTTAAATTATATAATTCTAAAATATCTGCAACAGGCTTGGTTTTGCTTACGGCAACCAATGTTGTGTTAGATTGTTTTAATTCTTGAATAATACTATGATAAGTTGTTGCGTTAACAAGCATTCTTTTTTATACGAAAATACCACACATAGGGTATATGACAATGTTTAACAATACTTAATTTTAGACAAAAATCAGCATGAAATATTTATTACCATTTATTATTTTAATTATTTGTGTAAATCTAAGTTTCGCAAATACATCAAAGCTTTCAAAAGAAAAACATCACGGAAAAGTATATTCTATTTTAGGTGAGTATGAAGGTGATATTTATATTAAACTAAACGAAGAAAATGATGAAACAATAGAAATAAAAATGGAATCTGTAACAGAAAAGTCGAAAGGATTAAAAAAGAAAATGACTTCTTCAATAAAATTAAATGCGGCAGTAATTAGCCGTTTGGTTATTGATAGTATTACTTATAAAGTGCGTAATATAGAATATGAAGATGGCAAGTATTACAAAAACTGTTGTATAAGAGAAATAAGTAATAATGCTAAAATGAGCCTTTATGCATGGGGCTCAAAAACGGAAGCAAATACTTATAGTTTATGGATTGAAGGTTATACATATCCAAAAATGCTAAAAGAAATTAGTGCTGTAACTACTTTGTTTTTGTTTACCGGTTGTAATGAGTTTAAAACAAAAATGCGTGAAAAACAAAAGGGTTATTATTTAGAAGAAAATATTACCGATGAAGAACGTTTAAGCATTTGGAAAAAATGGATTGATGAAACAAAAGATTGTATTAAAGTATAACAAAATCCCCAAGCTGCTAACAACTTAGGGATTGCTTTGCATAAAAAATTAAATTTTATAACTGTAAATTATAAACCCTACACTATTTTAAAATACTTCTGCTAATTACAATTCTTTGTACTTCGCTGGTGCCTTCATAAATCTGTGTAATTTTTGCATCACGCATTAAACGCTCTACATGATATTCTTTTACAAAACCGTATCCACCGTGTATTTGCACTGCTTCAACTGTAACCCACATGGCTGTTTCGCTGGCAAATACTTTTGCCATAGATGATGATAAATCGTAATTTATATTATTATCTTTTTCCCAAGCTGCTTTTAAACATAATAATCTTGCTGCTTCAATACGTGTAGCCATATCTGCCAACTTAAATTGTATGGCTTGGTGTTGTGCAATTTCTTTACCAAATGCTTTGCGTTGTTTTGAATATTTCAATGCTAATTCATACGCACCGCTTGCAATACCTAAGGCTTGAGATGCAATACCAATACGACCTCCCGCTAATGTTTTCATTGCAAACGTAAAACCAAAACCATCTGCACCAATTCTGTTTTCTTTAGGTACTTTAACATCGGTAAACATTATGGTATGTGTATCACTTCCTCTAATTCCTAATTTATTTTCTTTGGCTGCAACGGTTACACCCGGCCAATTTTTTTCTACAATTAAAGTATTAATTCCTTTAGGGCCTTTGCTTGCATCTGTTTGTGCCATTACCAAATACACCGATGCAGATGAACCGTTGGTTATCCAGTTTTTTGTTCCGTTCAATAAATAATAATCTCCTTTATCTTCTGCAGTTGTTCTTTGTGAGGTTGCATCACTTCCGGCTTCGGGTTCACTTAATAAAAAAGCCCCAATATATAATTCTCCGTCTTTCTTTCCCTGAGCTATTGGTGTTAAATATTTTTGTTTTTGTTCTTCTGTTCCAAATTCTTGTAAACCATAGCAAACCAAACTATTGTTTACACTCATACAAACGCTGGTGCTTGCATCTATTTTACTTATTTCTTCCATTGCTAAAACATAGCTTACAGTATCTAAACCACTGCCGCCATATTCTGGTTTTACCATCATTCCCAAAAAACCTAAGTCGGCTAATTTTTCAACTTGTGTTCTCGGAAATTTTTGTTGTTCATCTCTTTCAATAACTCCGGGTAAACATTCGTTTACTGCAAAATCTTTAGCTGCTTGTTTTACTGCTAATTGTTCTTCGTTTAACTGCAAATGCATTGTAAAAAAATTTGTGCGGCGAAAATAAGCTAACGATTGTTAGCATAAAAATTTTCAATAAAATTATTTATAAGAAAATATTATTTTCAAGCATGAAAAAAAGTATCCTTAGTTTGTTTTTTATTTGTTTGTTGCAATTGGGTTTTACACAAAACACAAAAGAGTTTATTAGAATTAACCAATTGGGTTATACAACCAAAGGCGTTAAAGTTGCGGTGTGGTGCAGCATGAACAATAATGTTATAAATAGTTTTAGTTTAATTGATGCTGCTACCAATGCAGTTGTGTTTAAACATAATGCAGGAAAGGGTTTTGGAGGTTATGGCCCGTTTAACCAAACCTATCGTTTACAATTTTCTCAATTTATAAAACCGGGTAAATATTATATTAAAGCAGGCAATGCTGTATCTCCAACATTTAAAATAGATGATGATGTGTATAAAGGAACAGCAGATTTTTGTTTGCAATATATGCGTCAGCAAAGAAGTGGTTTTAACCCTTTTTTAAATGATAGCTGCCATACACACGATGGTTATGTTTTATACGGAAGTAAAGCAGGAATAAAAGACAGTACACCTATTAATGTTGTTGGCGGCTGGCACGATGCAAGCGATTATTTACAATATAGCACAACTACTGCTAATGCAACTTATCATTTACTAAAAGCTTATAAAGATTTTAAAGAAGTATTTACAGATGAAAAATTAGCCAACGGTTTACAAGGTAGCAATGGCATTGCAGATGTATTAGATGAAGCCAAATGGGGATTGGATTGGTTATTAAAAATGCATCCTGAAAATAATATTTTATTTAATCAATTGGGAGATGATAGAGACCATAGAGGTATGCGAATACCAAAAGAAGATAATTATTACGGAAAAGGTTTTGAACGACCTGTGTATTTAGTTACCGGCGAGCCACAACAACGTGGTAAGTTTATGAATAATACAACAGGTACCAGTTCTACTGCTGCAAAATTTGCAAGTGCCTTTACATTAGGAGCTGCGTTGTTTAATGATATTGATGTTTCTTTCAGTAATGCTTTAGTAAACAAATCTTCTTCTTCTTTAAAATATGCATTAATAAAACCGGGTGTTACGCAAACAGTATCTGTACTTTCTCCTTACATATATGCCGAAGATAATTGGGTTGATGATATGGAATTGGCTTATGCAACTTCAAAAAATATTAATGAAGCGTATAAGTATGCAATGCAAGAACCTATAACGCCTTGGTTGGGAACAGATACAGCTAAACATTATCAATGGTATCCGTTTATAAACTTAGGACATTACGAACTTGCCCAACAATTAAAAGATAAAAGAAGATATACTATTATTAATTTCTATAAACAAGGCATTGAAAAAGTTTTTGCAAAAGCAAAACAAAATGCTTTTTACAGAGGCATTCCTTTTATATGGTGCAGTAACAACCTTACCGTTTCATTTGCCATGCAATGTTATTGGTATAAACAGCTTACCAACAATAATATTTTTGATGAATTAGAACAAGCAAATATTGATTGGTTATTTGGCTGTAACCCTTGGGGCACAAGCATGGTGTATGGTTTGCCATTTTGGGGAGATACGCCCGAAGACCCACATTCTGCATTTACACATTTAAAAAATTATCCTATTAACGGTGGTTTGGTTGATGGGCCTGTTTATACTTCTATCTATAAAAGTTTAATTGGCATTCAATTAAAAGATGCAGATGAATATGCCGATTTTCAAAGCAATCTTGCAGTGTATCATGATGATTATGGCGATTATAGTACCAATGAACCAACAATGGATGGCACTGCAAGTCTTATTTATATGTTGGCTGCAAAAGAGCATGAAGAAAATATAAATAAAAAAAATAATATTGTAAAAAATGAACATGAAAATTTAAAGAAAATACACGGAGCAATTGTTAGAGGAGATTCTTTAAAAAAAGAAATAGCATTGGTATTTACTGCAGATGAGTTTGGAGAAGGCTTACCAACCATTATAAAAACATTGGAAAAACAAAATATCAAAGCCTCTTTTTTCTTTACAGGAAATTTTTATAGAAACACAAAATTTCAACCTTATATTAAAGAATTAAACAAACAACAACATTATGTTGGGCCACATTCTGATAAACATTTATTGTATTGCGATTGGAATAAAAGAGATTCATTATTAATCAACTTCACACAATTTAGTAATGATTATAACAATAGTTTATTATCAATGGAAGCCGTTGGTATTGATGCAAGAAAAGTAAATTATTTTATTCCGCCTTATGAGTGGTGGAATGATAGTGTAGCTATTTGGTGCAGTTGGAAGAATATTAAATTGTTTTCATTTACATCTGGCACAAGATGCAATGCAGATTATACTTGGCCACAATTAGGAAAAGCTTATGCAAGCAATAATGTAATTATGCAAAGCATTAAAAATGCAACAGTCAAGCCCAATGGTTTAAATGGAAATATTTTATTATTGCATGCAGGAACAGACCCAAGACGAGAAGAAAAATTTTATAATGAATTAGATGCGTTGATTACTTTCTTAAAACAAAAAGGTTATAGTTTAAAAAAAATAAATGAGTTGTTATAAGTTTAAAAATATTTTTTATACAAATTATTCAATACACTTCTATCAGCATCATTTAAATGTTTGGTACTGTCTTGCATAAAATGACGTTTAAAACTTCTTATAGCGGCAGTAGTATCTTTTACATCATATCCAATAATTCTTAATGCAACAATATCATTAAAGTTTGCAGGAACTGTATCTCTTACTTCATCGTACCATAAACCAAAACCTTTATCTGCCAAGGTTTTCCAAGGGAAACGCCAATTAGGATCGTTCTTTCTTGTTGGTGCAATATCTCCATGTCCAATAAAATTAGCAGTAGGTATTCCGTATTCTTTTTTTAATCTTCCCAACAAACTAATTAAACTGTTTATTTGCAAACTATCAAAAGGTTCAAATCCGTTATTATCTAACTCAATACCAATTGATGCAGAATTAACATCTAACTGATTGCCCCAACGGCTAATGCCTGCATGCCATGCCCGCATATAATCATTTAACATGTGGTGTATAGTTCCATCTTTACAAATTACATAATGGGCACTTACTTTAGAAGCCACAGTAGTAAAGGTTTTCAGCGTTTGCTGGCAACTGTTTTGTGCCGTATGATGTATAATAACATAACTTGGTTTACGCAAATTAAAATTAGTAGTTCCAACAAAATAAGCAGGTTGTTTTATAGAATCTGTTGTATCGGTAGCTGGTTTTTGCAATAACTCTTTAGCAAAAAATTTTGCTTGTTGTTTGTAAGATTTATTAGCTTCTGCATAAGGTTTAGGAGAACATGCATAAATAAAAATAATAATACCAATTAATGCCGCTAATTGTTTCATGGTTGTTTATTTAGGAGTATGCAATTTATGCTAAAGATATTGAATAAGTAGTTTATCATCGCCCCACTCATGTTAGTTAAGTATTTAATAGGGAAATTTGTAAACTTACTGATAAGCTAATAGTTACCAAAAAACTTGCTTTCATTAAAATATGCTCTTTACAGTTTCTTGTTTAGGAATACTTATAGTTGAAAAATAAATGGTGTTTGTAATAATTTGTTTTGGAATATAAAGTTCATATTCAAAAATTTTATTTGGAAATCTTGTGATAGCGTCATCGCTAATATTAATATTTTTAAATAATAATGCTAAATCTGCTGATGAGTGTAAAAAATCAATTTTATACTCTTTATTAGCTTCAATCAATTTTTCAATACTAATTACAGAAAAATATTTTAATTCTTGATGAGCTTTTAAAAATATAGGAGATAGATTTTGTTTATTCTCTTTA
>JAFDXY010000003.1 GCA_018267725.1 Bacteroidota bacterium | reverse complement strand
TTTTTTTAATTATTTTAATAATGTAAAACCACCCCACAAGTTGCAGTATGGCGGTTATTAATACAATTAAATAAAGTATAAAAGGAATGTTTAACCATAACACCGATAAGAAATATGCAGGAACGGCAGCAATTAAGAAAAAATAAAATACTTGCAATAATTTCTTTTTGTCTGATATTAAATCTTCCATCATTAGCATTAATAAACCCATACATGCAAAAAAGAACCAGCCATTGTATTGAAAGTGTAAGAAAAAATAAATAGCCAATAAATAAAATTTGGGTACCATTATTTTGCTTACCATTAAATAACCTAAACTAAATGCACCAATTGATGAAATAGCATTTAATACAATGGCTACTTTAAACCATTTATGTGCTATTTTGGGTTGTGCTTGTTTGTTTAAATCTTTCCAAAAAACAATAGCAAACCAATAAGAAACAAATACAGATAATGTTGAAAACAATATAGAGTATAAACCATAACCCTCCCAAGGAAAAGTAAATAACATACCATAAGCCGCTAATAAATTAGCCCATAAAAGCGGTTTGTATTTTGCTAAAACTTTTTCAAAAGAAATGTGTTTTAATTGTTTAATAAGTAAAAACATTAATGCTTGCGTTATCCAGCCGGCAAAAGCAAAATGCGAGTGTGCATGCAGTATTTTTTTTTGTTCAATAAATGGAAGAGAGAATGCTATTTTGTAACGAAGTATTGTACCAAGTACTGAAACTATTAATAAATTTATAAATGCAATTTTTAACCATTTATTAAGCGTAATAGACATGAATATTTTTTTTGCAAAATTAAAAATCACTCAATTTTTGTTGTATGATTTTAGTCATACATAAAAAATAAAAATTAACAATATACTTTTCCTTTTTTAATTGTTAGCTCGCCTTTATCGTGCATTTGCCTCATAGCTCTAATAACGGTTTCAACTCTAAGCCCCGTCATATCTGCAATTTGTTGGCGTGTAAGTTGCAGTTGGTTACAATCGGGGCAAATATTTTTATTATGTTTTTTAAAATGATTTAATAAAAATAAAATTCTGTGTTCTGGTGCATTGCTTGCCAACTCTTTAAGAATAAGAAATTTATAACGAACTCTTTCTGCTAATAGTTTCGAAAATTTAAAATGTATATCGGGTCGTTCAACAATTAGTTGATGAAAAGTTGCTTTGTGTAAACGAATAATGGTAGATTCTGTATTGGCTATAGCTGTGGCAACATGTACCTGATCATCAAACAACGGCAATTCTCCAAAACACTCATTGGGTTCAATAATCATTTGAATGAATTCTTTTCCTTCATCATTTATATTAATCCATCTTACACTTCCTTCAACTAACTGAAAATAAAAATTACATACTGTATTTTCATTAAAAATAATTTCTTCAGCATTTATTTTTTTATAAGTAGCTCCCCATGCTAATAATATATCAATATCTATCATCATAAAGCTATGTGTAATGCAAAAATAATACTTTAATAAAAAGTTATTTAAAAAATGCAAATAGTTCAATTATATTCTTTATTTTTAAAACAGTAAATGTGAGTCCAATATTTAATATAATATGGTTTATGACTATACGCATAATTCACTTTTTTTTTCGTTCATAATCTTGCATTATTATTCAAACAAACACTACACATATGAAATTGAAATTTGCAATGTTTTCAACAGCAATTATGTTTCTAACTATTACACTATTATCTTGCGGAGGAGGTAATAGTAGTGCACCTTCTGCTACTACAGCACCAACAGCTTCAACTGCTGAAACAAAAACCGATAACGGTAATCCTTCTTACGACCCTAAACGTGGTTCAGGTAAGTTTACAAAAGTTGATATTCCTGCTACTTTAGATGCTGCTAAAGCCAGTGCCGGAGAAAAAGTTTATAATGTTAAATGTAGCAGTTGCCACAAATTAACTGATGAAAAATTAGTGGGTCCGGGTTGGAAAGGTGTTACAAGCCGCCACTCTGCAGAATGGATTATGAACTTTTCTACTAACACAGATGAAATGATTGATAAAGACCCTAAAGCACAAGCCATGCTTGAAATTTGTTTAGTGCGTATGCCTAACCAAAATTTAACTGATGATGATGCCAGAAATATTTACGAGTTTATGCGTAAAAATGATGGCGTAAAATAAAATTAAGAACCCTCTGCATAAAAAAATCAACACAATCAATATGAAAAAAATAAATTTTAGTTTAGTTGCACTTTCAGCAGCGGCTTTGTTTGCAATGAATAGTTGTAAACCTAAAAATGCCGGCAATGCTGTTAATGCAGGTGCTGCAGAAAAAGCTTATGTTGCACCCGGACGTTATGATGAGTTTTACAATTTTGTATCTGGCGGTTTTAGCGGGCAAGTTAGTGTGTACGGATTGCCCAGTGGCCGTTTGTTAAGAGTTATCCCTGTTTTTTCTAATGATCCTCAAAGTGGCTATGGCTATAGCGAAGAAACAAAACCTATGTTAAACACATCACATGGTTCTATTCCTTGGGATGATCAACACCATTTAGCTTTATCTCAAACAAATGGAGAAATTGATGGTAGATGGATTTTTGCAAATGCCAACAACACACCACGTGTAGCAAGAATAGATTTAAAAACTTTCAATACTGCAGAAATTCTTGAATTACCAAATAGTGCAGGCAACCATAGTTCTCCTTTCATTACAGAAAATACAGAGTATGTAGTTGCAGGCACACGTTTTAGTGTTCCGCCAGATAATGCAAACGGAGATGTTCCTATTAATTCTTACAAACAAAACTTTCAAGGCACTATAAGTTTTATTAAAGTTGATAAAGAACATGGTGGAATGGATATTGCTTTTCAACTAAACTGCCCTCCGGTTGATTTTGATTTAAGCCATGCAGGTAAAGGAAAATCTCACGGATGGTTTTTCTTCTCATGCTACAACACAGAACAAGCCAATACTTTGTTAGAAGTAAATGCTTCTCAAAGAGATAAAGATTTTATTATGGCTGTAAATTGGAAAAAAGCTGAAGAATATTTAAAAGCAGGAAAAGGCAAAAAAATCCCTGCAAAATATGTTCACAATGTTTATGATGAAGCTACACAAACAGCAAAATCTGAAACAAAAAATGAAGTAACAGTTTTAGATGTTAAAGAATTAAAAGATATCTGCTACTTTATTCCTTGCCCTAAATCTCCGCATGGTTGCGATGTTGATCCTACAGGTGAATACATTGTAGGAAGCGGAAAATTAGCTGCATTAATTCCTGTATTCAGTTTCGATAAAATACAAGCTGCTATTGCTAAAAAAGATTATATAGGAGATTATAACGGTATTCCTGTTATTAAATACGAATCTGCTTTATATGGCGAAGTTCAAAAACCAGGTTTAGGACCATTACACACAGAGTTTGATGGAAAAGGAAACGCTATCACTTCATTCTTTGTTTCATCTGAAATTGTAAAATGGAATATTAAAGATTTAAAAGTAATTGATAGACAACCAACTTTTTATAGTGTAGGTCATTTATGTATTCCGGGTGGAGATACTAAAAAACCAAATGCAAAATATGTAATTGCGTATAACAAAATTACAAAAGACCGTTACTTACCTACAGGCCCAGAGCTTAACCAAAGTGCACAATTGTATGATATTAGTGGAGATAAAATGCAGTTAATATTAGATTTTCCAACAATTGGCGAGCCACACTATGCACAAGCAGTATCGGCAGATTTAATTAAGAATAATTCAGTAAAATTCTTTAAAATAGATGAAAATAAAAACCCGTATGTAACCAAAGGAGAGGGTGCAAGTAAAGTAGTACGAGAAGGAAATAAAGTACATGTTTACATGACAGCAATACGATCTCACTTTGTGCCTGATAATATTGAAGGTATTAAAGTAGGAGACGAAGTTTATTTTCATGTTACCAACTTAGAACAAGATTGGGATATACCACATGGTTTTGGTGTAAAAGGTGCTCCTAATGCAGAATTATTAATTATGCCCGGAGAAACCAGAACATTAAAATGGACAGCTGATAAAGTAGGTATTATTCCTATTTATTGTACCGATTTCTGTAGTGCATTACACCAAGAAATGCAAGGTTATGTACGTGTTTCACCTGCAGGCAGCAATGTGCCGCTATTATTTAGCACAGGTAAAAACATGCCCAAAACCGATTCTGCTCAAAAAAAATAAATTTTAATGCTAAAGTGAGCGTGAACGGTTTTTGAAAAAGAATCGTTCCCTCACTTTTTTTAATTTTTTTATATGAAAAATAAACTAAAACCTATTAATCGCTTATTAATTTTAATATGTAGTTTAGGGTTAATAGCAGTTTTATTTACTCCAATATGGAGAATTGAATTAGATGCACCACAATATCCTGAAGGGTTAAGTTTAAGCATTCATGCAAACGGTTTAAAAGGAAATGTAGATATTGTAAACGGCTTAAATCATTATATAGGAATGCAAACTTTGCATAACGAAAACTTTATAGAATTTACAATACTACCATATATAATTGGATTTTTTATAGCGTTATTAATTCTTATTGCAATTGTAAACAAAAGAAAATTTTTAAATATAGGTTTTATACTTTTTGTTTTGTTTGGAATAATTGCTATGGTAGATTTTTGGAAATGGGAATACGATTATGGTCACAACTTAAGTTCAGATGCTCCTATAAAAGTACCCGGAATGGCATACCAGCCACCATTAATAGGCTTTAAGCAATTACTTAATTTTGGTGCTTATTCAATTCCTGATATTGGCGGATGGATTTTTATTGGCGTAGGTACATTGCTAATGCTATGTGTGTTTACAGAATTTAAAAAAGCAAAACAAAAATTGTAATGCAATTAATAAAAAAGGTTTTTATTATAGTAACAACATTTTTTTTGTTTGGTTGCAACTCTCAACCCGAGCCAATTGTTGTAGGCAAAGATCAATGTTCTTTTTGTAAAATGATGGTGAGTGATGCTAAGTTTGGCGGAGAAATAATTACAACAAAAAATAAAAAATATAAGTTTGATGATATGCATTGTATGCTTTCTTTTCTAAAAACAAAAATGATAGAAGAAAATGAAGTGCAAGATGTATATGTAGCTAATTTTTCTTCAAACAACCATCAATTAATAAATATAAAAACAGCTTTATTACTACAAAGCAATTTATTAAAAAGCCCAATGGGTGGAAATGTTGCTGCATTTGAAACCGAACCCGAAATGAATAAAATAAAAGAAGAGTATAAAGCTACTGTTGTTTCATGGAGTCAATTGGTAAAATAAAAATAATATTTAATGTTGTTCTGTTTATTCTACTATCAACTTTTGCCAACGCAAAAACAATTAGGGTAGGGGCAAACCAACCATTTCAAACAATTACACAAGCTGTTACTGTTGCAAATAATGGTGATACAATTATTGTAAGCAAAGGTTTATACAAAGAACAAAATTTAATTATTGATAAAGAAATTGTTTTAAAAGGAATTGATTTACCTGTTTTAGATGGAGAACATAAATATGAAATTATTTCCGTTAAAGCCGATAATGTAGTTATTGATGGTTTTAAAATTCAAAACAGTGGAATATCAAGCATTGTAGATATTGCAGGAGTTAAAATTTACAATAAACATCATGTTCAAATA
>JAFDXY010000031.1 GCA_018267725.1 Bacteroidota bacterium | reverse complement strand
TTAGTATAAAAATATGTCTATAAATAAACGATTTATGATAAAAGTTTCGCTTATTTTTGAGTTGTGCGTCAGCATTTCACGACACTACTGAAAACAGACCTTGATATAAAACGAACTAACAAACCAAACTTTATTGAAAAATATTTGTTTCCTAATTGGGAAATTTATAACTTTGACAAAAATTATTAATGAACCCAAACTTTGACATTGAATTATTGCCTGAAGCAATTGAGTTTTTAGAGAACCTTGACGATAAATCAAGAGAGAAAATTTATTACAACATCAAGAAAGCTCAATTTGTAAACGACAATGAACTATTCAAAAAACTAAACGACTTCATTTGGGAATTTAGGACTTTGTATAACAGTAAAGCATATCGACTTTTTTCATTTTGGGACAGAACAGACGGAAAAGAAACATTGGTAGTGGCAACACACGGAATTTTGAAAAAGACTCAGAAAACACCGACAAAAGAAATAAAAAAAGCAGAAGAAATTAGAAAACAATATTTAGAATACAAGACAATAAATAAATAATATGGCAACCAATAAATTTAAAACCGTTTCGCTTGACACAATGATTGACAAACATATTGGAAAGCGAGGTACAGAAAAAAGAGAAATTTTTGAAAATGAATTGAGAATTGACTTGTTAGGACAAGCCATAAAACTCGCTCGACAAGAACGCAATTTGACACAAGAAGAATTGGGTGAACTTGTAGGCGTGCAAAAAGCTCAAATTTCAAAAATTGAAAACAGTGTGAAAAATGCAAGATTTGAAACCATTATGAAAGTTTTTGAAGCTTTGGGTGCGAAAGTGAACTTTAATGTTGAACTAAATAACAAAAAGTTAGCGTACTAAAAAATATGCCGAACGCACAACAAACAAATTGGCAAGAGAGCGGGTGAACGGCTTCGATTGAACGATAGTACAAAATTTAGCGGTAGTAATTCTATTCAGCATTTGTGCTAAAAGTCCGCTCCCTCGCCAATTTGCCACCCGTTGGCTGCTATATCAACGCAGACTTCAACAATACGTAATTTGCTTTGACTGACAATTTATTTAATCAGAACTATAAAAAATATACAAATGAAAAAATTATTGACCATTCTATGTTTTCTTATCACTTTTTTTGTAGGGGAGTCCTTTGCTCAACCTATTAAAGAACTTGAACCTTATACAAGTTTTTTAAATAAGCAACATTTATCAGCAAAAGACTATATAATCCATTTATTTGACCAATACGACATTGTTATTTTCGGCGAACGACTACACGATGAACTTACCCAATATGACTTACTACTTTCGGTTATAGGAAGTAAAGAATTTCGTAACAAAGTGGGTAATATTTTTATGGAAATTGGCGGCAGTAATTTTGATACTCCTATAAATGAATATCTGCTATCCGAAAACTTAACTAAGCAAAGAAGTATAGAAAAAGCCTTAGCCATTCAACGAAATATGAGTTGGTATCCTTTATGGGACAGTTACAACTATCATTATTTTCTAACTGGACTTTACGAAATAAACA
Organism: Bacteroidota bacterium; assembly: GCA_018267725.1. Taxonomy (GTDB): domain Bacteria; phylum Bacteroidota; class Bacteroidia; order Chitinophagales; family Chitinophagaceae; genus CW01. The sequence goes on along the minus strand of JAFDXY010000031.1, from coordinate 96,248 downwards.
AATCGCTTTCACCATCTGAAAAATTACAATTACACCCTACTGATATAGCAATTGATTGGCAATCAATAAAAACGACAGAAGATTTACAAAACAAGATTCAAAATAGAAAAGTGCAGCTTGGAAGAGATAGCGTAATGGCGAAAAACATTATTAGTAAGATTGAGGCACTAAATAAGCAAGAAGGGAAAAGGAAAAAATATTTCATAATTATGAATGCAGGACATACTGGAAAGGGTGAATATGCAATTATGGGAAGCAAAATAAAATCGGCAACCTCCTACATTTTTGATAAATATCCGACACTTACAGCCAATGTTATAACAAATTATCAAAATCTTCTTTTCCTTAAAAATCCATCTGCTCTCCCGCCTGCTGTACCTATTTTAAATGGTAAATGGGATGCTGCCTTTGAGTTGTTAGGTATGGACGACAAAGGGTTTGATATTAAAAATTCACCTTTAGAGAATCAAATATTTGAAAACCTGCCTATGGCAGACAGTACAGTAACGTATAAGAATGTATATACTGGGTATGTATTTTACAAATCAGCTCCCAAACATGAGAATGTAACTGGCGTTAGCAATATTGTAACCAACACATTTGAGCCTGAACTGATACGTCGTTGGAAACTTTGGACACCAACCGATACCGCCACTTATGAAGCATGGAGGTCAACAGCACAAAAAGAAAATATAGTTGTCAAAAAAAATATGGAAGGATTGTCAGAATATTGGAAAGCAGTAATTCAATGGTTAAAAACAGAATGAAAGTATTTAATGATTTGACGACAAAACACGGCAGCTAACATTGATTTCTGGTGCCACCTTACTAAAAATAAAGTTTCATTATAATGAAACTTTATTACATTTGTATTATTAGACAAAATGCAAGTATGAGCAAATACTTTGAGATTATTTTTTTGAATGAAGCATTTGATTTTTTGAAATCACTTGATGACAAGCATTCAAACAAGATACTTTACAACATCAGAAAAGCTCAACAAAAACACGACCCTGAATTGTTCAAAAAACTTAATGACGACATTTGGGAATTCAGGACACTTTATCAGGGCTTACAATATAGGCTTTTAGCATTTTGGGATAAGACAGACAATGCAAACACTTTGGTTATCTCGACACACGGATTTATTAAAAAACAAAGCAAAGTGCCGGATAACGAAATTGACAAAGCGGAAAAGCAGCGGAAAAAATATTTTAATGACAAATTAAAAAAGTAAAGTATGAAAACTTACACATTGGACGAAGTTCAAGACAAAATAATCGGTAAAAAAGGAACTCCAAACCGTGACAAGTTTGAGTATGAGTTGCAAATGGACTTGATTGGTAAAGCCATTAAAGAAAGCAGACAAGAACGTAAGTTGACACAGGAACAACTTGGCGAGCTTGTGGGTGTTCAAAAAGCACAAATTTCACGACTTGAAAGCAATGCAAGTAATGTAACTATTGACACTTTAATGAAAGTATTTACCGCATTGAAAGCAAAAGTGAAACTTCAAGTTGAACTTCCAAATGCAAAATTTAATGTCGCGAGATAAAACCACAGCCAACATTGGGTTTTGTGCAAGCGTGGCATGACGTTGAAATCAAAATACAAGCTACACTATAATATAATCCCTATGTATCTCTGATAAATTACAATCTTCCATTTCTTGAATTAAAAACACTAAGTGCAATTAACTCATCGTGCCTTGCATTAAGTGGGCGGAAGTAAACAAATATTTGATAATCGTTTTCTGTTTCCCAATAATTTTTTTCTGTTAAAGTAAAACTTGCATTTGCTTGTTTATCGTTATTATTTTTTGTAATATAAGTGTAGCTGTAATAACCTTGTTTTAAATACAACTCTTTTTCATACACGCCTTTTTCTTCATTAAAAATCATTTTACTTGTATCGCCAATTTCATTGTTTGTTAATTCTCCCAACAAATACACATTAGTATTTGTATAAGGTTTATTGTTGGGCGGCACATAAGTAAAATGCACTTTGCCATATTCTGTTTGCCACCATGGGTTTACACTTTCGGTAGTGCTTATATCATAATAACCATTTAAATCTTTCATGTATAAATAACGTTGCTGCAAGCGGTTTACATCAGGTTTTAAATAAACAGAATTAGGTTGAATAATTTTATCAATACGTTCACTTAAAAAACGAAAACTTCTTAAATCTGCCCATCTGTATTCATTTCCACCTTCAAAAATTAATTCGTTTTCACTATCATATTCCAACTCATTGCCTCTTATAAATGTTGGTTGAATATTTATATAAGCATTATCTGTTCTATTATTTTGCGTTACAATTAATTTAACTTGTTGCTGCACGTTAAACAATTCTTTATCGGGTAAAATAATTTTTAGTTTTAATTTTTGGTGTGTTGAAAATTTGTCTGCATCAATAATTTGAGACATCGTTGCTGCCACTCCTGCCCTTCTTTCTACAACATAAAATTTTTTAGTAAATACTAACTGATTAATATCTCCATTTAAAAAAACTTTTAATAAATAATTACCGTTTTTACTTGGAACACAAGAACTTTCGGGCAGTTGAGCCTGATAATGTATATAGTTTGTTTGAGCAATAGATGAGTTTCTGTATTGTGTAATTCTTTGTATTTGATAACCTTTTATATAATCAAAAGGGCTAACATCTGCCGGCTGCCAATCTGCATTACACAAAACAAAAGTGTAGTAATAATTTTTCACATATCCATCCAAATCATCAAAATGCAATTCAATAATATCATTAGAATTTAGTTGAAGCACGGGCAAACTTTCTTGATTGTTTTGTTGAAATAATTTTACCGTTTTAATGTTTGAAACATATACTGCATCTGCATTTTGCTGAGTAAATGTTTGCGAACAACTTATTGCACACACCATTAACAACATTATTTTTTTCAATTGCTTCATGGTATAAACATACAAAACTTAATTATTGAATAAATGCTTTTGCCATATTCAATACATACATTTAGTTTTGGCAATAACAATAAATAAATTTGAACACAACTTGGTACATAGCAAAAAGAATTGCTTTTAATAAACAAAAAACTTTTTCAAGGTTTATTATTCGTTTATCGGTTGCTGCAACGGCTATAAGTGTTGCTGCCATGATTATTACTATTTGTTTTGTAAACGGATTTCAAAAAGCAGTATCTGAAAAAGTTTTTAATTTTTGGGGAAATATTCGTGTGCAACATTTGGCGTTAGATAAATCTTTAATTGCCGAAGAATCTGTTATTGAAAGAAATGATACAGTAGAAAATATTCTAAAAAACAATTCTGCCATTGCCTATTTTCAACCATTTGCTACTAAAAGTGCCGTATTAAAAAAAGGTCAAGAAATAGAAGGTGTATTGCTTAAAGGAATTGATAAAACTTATGATAGTCTTCAACTAAAAAAATTTATTGTTAAAGGAAGATGGCTGCATTTTAATGATAGCAATTATAGTAAAGAAATTATTTTATCTGAAGCAATTGCCAACGAATTGAATTTAAATTTAAATGATACGGCTACATTATTTTTTATATCTCCCAACAACCAAAGTACTTACAGAAAAGTATTAATTACAGCAATTTATAAAACAGGCATTGAAGAGTACGATAAACTTTTTGCTATTACAGATTTAAAATTATTACAAAGAGTAAGCAATCTTACCAGCAATGAAATTGGTGGTTATGAAATAATGTTAAAACATAACAATAACGGAGAAGATACAACAGTAAGTAAACAGTTAAACGCAATGCTACCAACGGTTTGGGGCAGTAGAAGTATAAGAGAAGTATATCCAAATATTTTTGATTGGTTAGAAATTTTAAACAATAACCGAGCAATTATTTTTATAGTAATGAGCATTGTTGCCATTATTAATTTAATAACATGTTTATTAATATTGGTTTTAGAAAGAACAAGAATGATTGGCATTTTAAAATCTGTTGGCATTACTGATAATGCTTTGCAAAAACTGTTTTTATATTATGCAGGTTTAATTGCTTTAAAAGGCACAAGCATTGGCGTTTTAATTGGTTTAGGTATTTGTATTTTACAACAAACAACAGGTATAATAACTTTAAACGAAGCCAACTATTATATTTCGTATGCACCCGTGCAAATAATTTGGTGGCAAGTTGGTTCTATTGTTTTGGCAACTATAATTGTTTGTATAACAGCATTAATATTACCTGCGTTAATAGTTACAACTATAAAGCCTGTAAAAGCTATTCAGTTTAGGTAAGATGTGAAAGTAAAATACCCGTTGCCATAGCAGCGTTTAACGATTCCGCTTTACCTTTTTTAGGAATAGTAATTTTTTTATTAATGAAAGGAAGTAAATCATTACTAATTCCTTTTCCTTCATTACCAATTAATAAAATTGCTTCTTTCGGTTTTGCTACTTCGTGCACATTTATTCCGTTTAACACAGCTCCTAATACAACAATATTTTTGTTTGAATTAAAAAAATCAATCAAATTTTTATAGCAAATTTTTACGTTTACAAAAGAGCCCATTGTACTTTGAATTACTTTAGAATTATATAGTTCAACAGTATTATTGCTGCAAATAATTTGTTGCACACCAAACCAATCACACAATCTAATAATTGTTCCTAAATTTCCGGGGTCTTGTATATCATCTAACACTACTGTAAAATTATTTTTCAATATTGGCTCAAAATCAACACTGGATTGCTTTACAATTAATAGAATTTCGTTAGGTGTTTGTAATTGGCTTATTTGGTTTAATTCTTTCTCGGTTATTTCAGCAGCATTAATATTATTATTTTTTTTTATCCATTCAGGCAAAGCATAAATTTTTTCAACTATATAATTGCTTACTAAAATTTCTTCTGCCAGTTTGGGACCCTCGGCAATAAATAAGCCTGTTTCATTTCTTTGCTTTTTATGGCATAAAGATTGAATATATTTGACCTCATTCTTGCTTAACATTGTATATGCGTTTTATTCAATTAATAAAAAAACATTACTTTTTATTTATACTTATTCTATTATCGTCTTGTGGCGTACGTGTAAAAAATTATGCTCCAAATAAAGCATTTGTTTTTCAAAGCAAAGTAATTGTTAATGGACCAATATCAAAAGAAACAAAAAAAAATCTTTCTACTGCACTTAATAATTATTTTGATGATAGTTTAATGGCAAGATATGTTAAAGAAATTAAGTTCTCTTTTACGCAACCATTATTTACAACTATATTAAAAAATCCTCCAACGTTTGATTCTGTAAATATTTTTCGTTCTGAAAAATACATGAACGCTTACTTAAACTCAAGAGGATATTACTATGCAACTTTTCCTAATTACACAATAAAGTTTGATACAGTTTTTGTTAAAACAGCCGAAGTTTTTTTGAAAAAAAGAATAAAAGAAAAACAAATACGCACCACTGTAACTATTGCTATTAATACAGGTAAAAATGCAATTGTAGATTCTGTTGGCTATGTAATGCTGGATAGTAATTTGCAAAAAATTGCATTAGCTTCTGTTTCAAAAAGCGATTTTAAAAAAGATGCTAATTACTCTAAACAAGGCATTAGCAGTGAGTTAGACCGCTTAGCTTCTATTTACCGAGATAGCGGTTATTACAAATTAACAAGAGAAGATTTTTTAGCTGAAGTAGATACCATTAATCCTGCGTTGTTAAAACTTACTTTCAATATTGCCGAGCAAACAAAGTTGTTAAAAGAAGCAGCAACAGACAGAACACAAAACCCACGTTGGAAAATATTATTCAAACAAAAGCCTTTTTCCGATTCAAGTAAAGTTTCAAAATATTATATAAATAAAACATATTTCTATCCTGAAACAAAGCCATCCGATATTCCCGATAGTATTATTATTCACCACAACAATTTAAACGAAAAATATAGCAAAGGCTTTTCAAAAGATTTAGTAATTAGAGATAGTGCCAATAAGTTTAGATTAAGACCTTTAAGAGATAATGCTTTTTTAAGAAAAGATAGTTTGTATAGAGAAACATTATTTTATAAATCGCTCAATAATTTAAGCCGTATTAGTGCATGGCAACAAGTTGATGCACGCATAAAAGAAATAGGAAAAGATTCTTTAGACCTTCACATTTTTTTAGTACCCGCATTAAAACAAAGTTTTGAAACTAATTTAGAAGGTAGCCGAAACACTGGCGATATTACTGCCGGCAACACTTTAGGTTTAGCCGTAAATTTTACATATAAAAATAAAAATATTTGGAGGCAAGCCATACAATCTGCTACCAGTCTGCGTTTGGGCACAGAGTTAAATATTGGCGGAGCTAATAATGTAAATTCAGATGTATTACAAACTTTGCAAGCAAGTTTGCTGCATAGTTATATTTTTCCGCGTTTAATTATGCCGCCATTTTTAAACAAACAGTTTAAACAATTAGATAATAAACGAACAGTGCTTTCGGGTGCTGCCGCTTATACTGATAGAAGAGATATTTACAGATTACGCTCTGCAACAGCAAGTTTTGGATATGAAGCTACTTCAAAAAACGGCACATGGGGTTTTAGTTTTAAACCATTAAATGTTGAATTGTACGGAGTAGATACTTTGCACGGTTTTGATAGCTTAATCAATCAAAATCCTTTTCTAAAAAATTCTTTTAGAGATGGAACTGTTATTGGCATTATTGCGGGTATTAGTAAAACTTTTCCCGGTAAACACAATAAAAATATAAGTCATTTTATTCGTTTGGGTTTTGAAGAATCTGGTTTAATAATTTCAGCATTTACCAAAGCTTCAGATAAATTATTTACTTACGAAAAAATTGAAACAGAATATAAATATTTCCATAAATATAAAAAAACATCCTTAGCAGGAAGAGTATTTGCAGGAGCAGTATTCCCGCGTAGCGGACAATATGTTCCCGTGTATAAAGAGTTTTATATGGGCGGCCCCAACAGCATGCGTGCATGGGGTTTAAGGCAATTGGGTTTAGGTTCTTCTATTTTAAGTGATACAAGTCAATCGCAATACACAGACCGTTTTGGAGATTTTAGTTTAGAAGCAAATCTTGAATATCGTTTTCCGCTTTTTACAACTTCATCTTTTCAAATTGCAAGTGCCTTGTTTGCCGATGCAGGAAATGTGTGGGCATTAAAACCTAATACAAGTAACCCTAACGGAGAAATTAATTTGGCAAGGTTTGGCAGAGATTTGGCTTTAGGTGTTGGAACAGGGCTTAGATTTGATTTCAATTATTTTTTAATACGTGTTGATTTTGCATATAAAGTAAAAGATCCTGCAAGGCAATATAATGATGGTTGGATGAAAAATTTTTCATGGTCGGAAAAAAGAATAAATGGTGTTGAAGTTAAAAACTATGCAGTACAATTAGGTATTAACCTTCCGTTTTAAATTAATTTAAATTACCAAAATAATTACTGAAAAATAAAAGTTGATAAGGCAACGCATTAATCCAATAAGCCCATTCATGTTTACCGGGTCTTTCAATATAATCATGATTAATTTTTAAAGCCAACATTTTTGCATGCAGTGCTTTATTATTCTCGTAAAAAATATCATTAACACCACAATCAAAAATAATTTTTAAAGTATCAACAGGTTGGTGTTCAATTACATTTATTACAGAATATTTTTCCCAATTGTTAGCATAATTAATTGTATCGCCAATTCTTTTCTTAATATCAAATTTATTATGGCTGTAATGCAAATCAACACCGCCACTCATGCTTCCGCAGGCACCAAAAATATCAGCATGTCTAAATCCTAAAAATAAACCACCATGCCCGCCCATACTTAAGCCTGTAATTGCTCTGCCTTTTCTGTTGGCAATAGTATTATAATGTGCATCAATAAATGCAGGGACTTCAATACCAACATAGGTTTCGTATTTATAAGTAGAATCTACAGGGCTATCAAAATACCAACTACTAAAACCACCATCGGGGCAAACAAAAATTACTTGAAAATTATCGGAATACTTTTGTAAAGGTGCTTTTTTTATCCAGTTATTGTAACTTCCGCTGTACCCATGCAGCAAATAAATTACCGGATATTTTTTGTTAGAAGAAGAATAGTTAGCAGGCGTAACAATAACTGCTTTACTGTTTTTATGCATGGCATTACTGTATATTAAAACAGTATCAACCGCTGCAAATATTTTTACAACAAATAACATTACGGCGGCAACAAAAATTATTTTTTTCATAACGTGAAAATAAAAAAATCATTCTTACTATTTATACTTATTTTAGTTTTTCAACAATCACCTTTATGAAAAAAATTATTACAATTTTTTGTACGTTTTTTGCATTTTACGCAACAGCACAAGAAGTAAGTATTATTCCGCAACCATCTAAAATTACATTTCCTGAAAAAGGAGAATTTGTATTATCGCCTTCTACTGTTATTGTAGCTAATAAAAAAGAGCAAAACAGTATTAATTTTTTGAACGATTATTTGCAAAAGTTTTATGGTTTTAAATTAAAACAAGTTACCAAAGCAACTTCAAATTTTATTAATTTAACTACGCCTGTTTTTGTGCGTAAACCCAATAATGAAGAAGCTTATACTTTAACCGTAAACAAATCATCTATTCATATTCAAGGCAGTTCATTAAACGGAACTTTTTATGGAGTACAAAGTTTATTGCAATTACTTCCAACAACTAAAAACAATAAATTACCCATTCCTTTTATTTCTATAGAAGATGCTCCACGCTTTGCTTACAGAGGAATGCATTTAGATGTTAGCCGACATTTTTTCCCCGTTGATTATATAAAAAAATATATAGATTTTATTGCCTTACATAAAATGAATACGTTTCATTGGCACTTAACAGACGACCAAGGTTGGAGAATAGAAATTAAAAAATATCCTAAATTAACACAAGTTGGCGGTTTTAGAAATGGAACAATAATTGGCCGCTACCCCGGCAAAGGAAACGATGGAGAATATTACGGTGGATATTATACACAAGAACAAATAAAAGAAGTTGTGCAATATGCTGCCAACAGATTTATAACCGTTATTCCTGAAATTGAAATGCCCGGCCACTCTTCTGCTGCTATTGCAGCTTATCCTGAATTAAGTTGTTTCCCTAACGAGCCTACCAAACACAATGCAAGAACTGCATGGCATGGAGACAGCACTACCAAACAAGTGCAACAAACATGGGGTGTTTTTGAAGATGTATATGCACCAACAGAATATACTTTTAATTTTTTAGAAAATGTTTTAAATGAAGTAATGCAATTGTTCCCATCAAAATATATTCATGTTGGTGGAGATGAATGCCCTAAAGAAAGTTGGAAACGTTCTGCATTTTGCCAACAACTAATAAAAGAAAAAGGTTTAAAAGATGAACATGGTTTACAAAGTTATTTTATACAACGTATAGAAAAATATTTAAATACAAAAGGAAGGCAAATTATTGGTTGGGATGAAATTTTAGAAGGAGGTCTTGCACCCAATGCAACCGTAATGAGTTGGCGAGGAGAACAAGGCGGTATTGAAGCAGCTAAACAAAAACACAATGTAATAATGACTCCCGGAGGTTGGTGTTATTTTGATCATTCACAAACTCAAAAAGAAGATAGTGTAACTATTGGCGGTTTTACAAGTTTAGAAAAAGTGTATAGTTACGACCCCGTTCCTAAAGAATTAAATAACGAAAATAAAAAATATGTTTTAGGAGCACAAGCAAACGTGTGGACAGAATATATTGGCAGTATTTCAAAATTAGAATACATGATTTTTCCAAGAATGAGTGCATTAAGCGAAGTTTTATGGACTCCTTCTGAACAAAAAAATGAAGCCGATTTTAAAAGAAGAATTGAAACTCAAAAAATACGATACAATATGTGGGGAGTAAATTATTTTGGCAAGAAATAAATTTTCAAAAGAAAAAAATCAAAAAAAACATATAATCACTTAAAAATAATACACAAATAATTGCGATAATTTATCTTCGCAACGCAAAAGCAAGCAATCATGATTCAATCTAAATTATCCGTCGATCTTTCTGACAGTTTCGAAAAAATTCCCGTAAAAATTTTTGATACCCCTAAACAAGGCTCAATTCATGCAGCTAAAGAAATTGCTGCATTAATAAAAGAAAAACAAAAAAAAGGGCAAGACTGTATATTAGGTTTAGCCACAGGATCTACGCCCATTACGCTTTATGCCGAATTAGTACGCATGCACAAAGAAGAAGGTTTAAGTTTTAAAAATGTTATCACTTTTAATTTAGATGAATACTATCCGTTACAAAAAGAAGCTCTGCAAAGCTATTGGAGTTTTATGCATAGGCATTTATTTAACCATGTAGATATTGACCCCGCAAACATTCATATTCCCAACGGGCAATGGCCAAAAGAAGAAATAAAAAAATATTGCCAGAAATACGATCAATTAATTGAAGCAGTAGGCGGTATTGATTTACAAATATTAGGTATTGGTAATAATGGACATATTGGTTTTAATGAGCCCGGCAGCAGCATTTATTCAAAAACAAGATTAGTAAGTTTAGAAAACAGTACACGCATTGCCAACTCATTCGAGTTTCAAAATATTTCGCAAGTACCACGTATGGCAATATCAATGGGCATAAACACCATTTTAAAAGCCAAAAGAATTTTATTAATGGCATGGGGAATGAAAGCACCTATAATAGCCAAAAGTGTTGAAGGTTTTGTAACAGAACAAATACCTGCCAGCATTTTACAACAACATAACGATTGTACTTTTATTATAGATAAAAACGCAGCAACAGAATTAACCAGAATAAAATCTCCGTGGCTTACCGGCGAGGTTGAGTGGGATGCAAAAACCATTAAACGTGCCGTAACACATATGGCATTAAAAATGAACAAACCCGTTTTAAGTTTAACTACATTAGATTATAACGAAAACGGTTTAGGAGATTTATTGGTTGAAAAAGGAGAAGCCTATGAAATAAACTTGCAAGTATATTATATGCTTCGCGATAGCATTACAGGTTGGCCCGGCGGAAAACCCAATGCAGTTATTCCCAACCATCCTGAAAGAAGTGCACCACATCCAAAAAAATGTTTAATATTTTCTCCGCACCCTGATGATGATATTATTAGCATGGGCGGAACTTTTATGCGTTTACACGATCAAGGGCATGATGTACACGTAGGTTATCAAACCAGCGGAAACATTGCCGTTACAGACGAATTTGTTACCCGCTTTTTAGATTTTGCAGTAGGTTTTGAAAATATGTTTGGAATTGATAATAAAAAAACAGAAGATGTTTTAAACGAAGCAAGAAACTTTCTTTCAACAAAAAAATTAAATGAAGTAGATACATCTGAAATAAGAAATATAAAAGGTTTAATAAGAAGATGCGAAGCAAAAGCAACCTGCCGTTATGTTGGTTTAAAAGATGAAAATGCACATTTCTTAAACCTTCCTTTTTACGAAACAGGAACCATTCAAAAAAAACCTATGGGCGAAGAAGATATTAAAATAACCATGGAATTTTTGAACAAATTAAAACCTCATCAAATTTATTGTGCCGGAGATTTGGCAGACCCACACGGAACACATAAAGTTTGTTTAGATATTATTTTTGAAAGTATGAAACGCTTAAAAGCCAATGGAGAAAAATGGGTGAAAGATTGTTGGGTTTGGTTATACAAAGGTGCATGGCAAGAATGGGATATTGCAGATATTGAAATGGCAATACCAATGAGCCCCGACCAAGTAATGAAAAAACGATTTGGAATTTTTATACATCAATCTCAAAAAGATATGGTTCCGTTTCAAGGTACAGATAACCGAGAATTTTGGCAACGTGCCGAAGATAGAAATGCCAACACAGCTAATCTTTACGCCAACCTTGGTTTAACCAAATATGCAGCCATGGAAGCTTTTGTAAGATGGCATTATTAATTCCCCAAAATATTACTCCAACTTGTGCTTGTATTATAACAACAAGCACAAGTTTAAATCAAATACACCACGTTATTTGTTCAATATTGTTTTACAATACCAACAAATCATTTTATCTTTAAGCAAAACCCTTTTGTATGAGTTATAATATAAAAGAACTGATAGCATTACCAGAGCAAGATAAAAAAGAAATTATAGCCGACTTAATGGAAAGTATTGCATTACATCCTGAAAATAACAACCTTCCTAAATGGAAAGCAGATTTATACAAAGAAAGGTTAGCATACTATAAAACAAACCCTACTGAAGGAGTTGAATGGGAAGAGTTAAGAAAAAAATATCTTCCCTAATAAACTTCCCTTAATGTATAAACTTATTATACAACACTTTGCCCAGATTGATTTAGACGAAGCATTTATTTGGTATGAAGAAAAAAACGTTGGTTTAGGATTTAAATTGATTGAAGATTTTGATAACACTGCCAATAAAATAATTCTCAACCCTTTTTACACAACAAAAATTACTAACGAGTTAAGAGCAGCATCGCTAACAATATTTCCTTATGAAATAGTATATGTTATAGAGCCCAGTACTTATACAATTTCTGTAATAGCATTTAGCCATTTTAAAAGAAAGCCCGAATGGTATAAGCTTCGGAAATAAGAACAAAAACTTCAATACCTCATAATTACAATTTATCATTGCATTTGAATGAAGCAATCTGCAACTATACTTTGGAAGCAAGCCTGGCAACAAAAACTATTTAAACAAAAGTTGTTGTTGGGCTTATTTGTTTTACTTGTTATTCTTTCACAATATTCATTTTTTTTTAAAAATATAGAAACCAGACAAGGTATCGTTTTAAATGATTGGTTGTTACAAAAAATAACGCCGGCAGATTTATCTCTTTTTATTTTTACACCTATTTGGTTTATAACCGTTTTAGTAGTTATAAGATGCATTAATAATCCAAAAATGTTTTTGCTGTTTTTATGGTGTTATGTTTTTTTAAATATTTCCAGAATAATTACCATAAGTTTAGTTCCTTTAAATCCGCCACAAGGTTTAATTCCGTTAATAGACCCTATCACCAATATTTTTTATGGCGGAAAATTTATTAGTAAAGATTTATTTTATTCCGGACACACTTCTACTTTGTTTTTAATGGGTTTATGTCTTCAAAAAAAAATAGAAAAACTAATAGCGTTTATTGCATCAATGGCAATTGGAATAATGGTTTTGATGCAACATGTACATTATAGTATTGATGTGTTGGCAGCATTTCCATTTACTTATTTGGTTTTTATTGCAGCAAAAAAAGTTACCAAATAATTACTTATAAAGGTTACTTCATTTTAAATTAATCAATCACAATTCCATCTCTTAAATTTCCAATTTTCCCGCTTCAACCTCCTGTTCACAATTTCCTATTTACCTTTTTCTACTTTCCACTATATTTGCCCCTCAAAAATTTCAGCACAGTGCCTACTAAATTTTCTAAAGAAACTTATTTGTATTGGTACGAATTAATGCAACTTATTTGCCAATTTGAACTAAAGGCCGAAGAAATGTATAAAATGGCGGGAAAAATTCGTGGATTTTTTCATGCCTATATTGGTCAGGAAGCTATTGCAGCAGGCTGTATGACTGCAACACAACACGAAGATCCGTTTATTACTGCCTATCGTGATCATGGTTTGGCTTTAGCAAAAGGAACAACACCTAATGCTTGCATGGCAGAATTATACGGCAAAGCAACAGGTTGTGCAAAAGGCAAAGGTGGTAGTATGCACTTTTTTGATGTTAAAAATTATTTCTTTGGTGGCCACGGTATTGTGGGTGCACAAATTGGTACAGGCACAGGTTTGGCATTTGCAGAGCAATATAAAAACTCAGGCAATGTTGTACTTTGCTATTTTGGCGATGGTGCAGCAAGGCAAGGTATTTTACACGAAAGTTTTAATTTGGCAATGTTGTGGAAGTTGCCAGTAATATATATCTGTGAAAATAATAATTATGCAATGGGTACTTCGGTTGAGCGTACATCAAACGTACAGGATATATATAAATTGGCAGATGCTTACGAAATGCCTGCCGATAAAGTAGATGGAATGAGTGCCGAAGCAGTACACGAAGCAGTTGCCCGTGCCGTAAAACGTGCAAGAGAAGGCGGCGGCCCTACTTTGTTAGAAATGAAAACTTATCGCTACAAAGGGCATTCTATTAGCGATCCGCAAAAGTATCGTACCAAAGAAGAAGTAGATGAGTATAAACAACAAGATCCTATTGTGAAAGTAATGCACACTATTCTTGAAAATAATTTTGCTACACAAGAAGAATTAAATGCTATTGATAGCAGAATAAATGCAGTAGTTGAAGAAAGTGTAAAATTTGCAGAAGAAAGCCCTTGGCCAGATGATAGTGAAGTATTGAAAGATGTATATGTAGGAGATAATTTTGAATTTGATGTTGATTAATTCTTTAAAATAAAAAAACAATTCTTAAAAATGAGTGCACATAAAACAGAGGAACCTGTAGTTGAAAAAGATGTGTTGTTACAAGCACAAGGTATTTGGCATAAAAATCAAAAAACAATTATAATAGCTCTAATTGCTGTAGTAGTTGTTGTGGGCGGTTGGTATGGTTACAACAATTTAATAGTTAAACCTAAAGAAGAAAAAGCACAAGAAGTTATTTATAAAGCCGAAGAATATTTTAGAAAAGATTCTTTTAACCTTGCTTTAAATGGCGATGGTATTACAAAAGGATTTTTATATATTGAAAAAAATTATAGCGGAACAAAAGCTGCTAACCTTTCAAAATATTATGCAGGCGTTTGTTATTTACAAACAGGGCAATTTCAAAAAGCAGTTGATCAATTAAAAGATTTTTCAACCGATGCTAAACAAATTCAAACTTCTGCTTATGGTGCATTGGGCGATGCTTACAGCGAATTAAAGAAAAACGATGATGCAATTGAATATTACAAAAAAGCAGGAAATAACTTTGAAGATGATGCAGCCGCAGAATATTTATTTCGTGCAGCAGCATTAAGCAAAGTAAACGGCAAAACTCAACAAGCTATAGAGTTGTACAAAACAATTAAAGAAAAATTCCCTAAAGTAGATAATGGCCGTAGCGATAAATACATTTATCAATTAAGTATTGAAAAAAACGATTTGAGCATAAACTAATGGCAACAAAAGGAAACACATCATTACACAAAGGCATCCCTGCATTAAAGGATGCCTTTGTAATTATTGTAAAAACAGAATGGAATGCAACCATTGTAAATAAATTAGAAGCAGGCTGCAAAAAAATTTTCAAAGCAAATAATATTCAACACAAAACTATAACTGTTCCCGGTGCCGTTGAAATTCCATTTGCAGTTAAACAACATTATACACATAGTAACCCAATGCCCGATGCCTATATTGTTTTAGGCACTGTAATAAAAGGCGATACACCACACTTTGATTATGTTTGCCAAAGTATTACCAATGGCGTATCACAATTAAACTTGGCATTAGAAGTACCTGTAATATTTGGTGTACTAACCGTAAACACAGAAGAACAAGCCAAAGAAAGAATTGGCGGAAAGCACGGACATAAAGGAGAAGAAGCAGCCGTTACTGCTTTAAAAATGATAGCTCTCAATAAAAAATTTATCACTAAAAAATAAATTATTTCCCTTCTTTGAAGGGATTAAGGGAGGCAATATGAATGTTCAAATATTTATACCTTGTTTTATAGATCAGCTTTATCCAACAGTAGCATTTAATATGGTTAAAGTATTAGAGAAAGTTGGTTGCAAGGTTTCTTACAATACCAACCAAACCTGTTGCGGGCAACCTGCATTTAACGCAGGTTTTTGGGGAGAAGCAAAAGATATTTGTTCAAAATTTTTAAAAGATTTTTCTAATGCAGAATATATAGTTGCTCCCAGTGCAAGTTGTATAGGTTTTATACGCAACTACTATCCTACTTTGTTTAATAATTCATCTGTACATAATGATGTAAAAAGTTTAGGTGAAAGAACATTTGAGTTTAGCGAGTTCTTAACCAAAGTAATGAATATTGATGATGTGGGTGCAACCTTTAATGGCAAAGCAACTTACCACGATAGTTGTGCTGCATTGCGTGAATGTAAATTAAAAGAAGAACCTCGCCGCTTATTAAGTAAAGTAAAAGGCTTAGAATTAATTGAAATGAATGATAACGAAACTTGTTGTGGTTTTGGTGGAACATTTGCCGTAAAATTTGAACCAATAAGTATTGCAATGGGAGAACAAAAAATTACTAATGCCACTGCAACTGGTGCAGATTATATTATAAGTACCGATATGAGTTGCCTTATGCATATTGATGGTTGTTTAAAAAATCATAACAATAAAATAAAAGTTTTGCATTTAGCAGATGTGTTGGCAAGTGAGTAATTGAGAGTTATGAATTATAAGTTATAAGCACAATTTCATCCTAAAATTGATTATTAGTCTTTCATTCAAAATTTAAAATACAACATATTAAAATAATACCTTATGAATCATTGGTTAGTAAAATCAGAACCCTTTAAATACAGTTGGCAACAATTTGAAAAAGATGGTCAAACATTTTGGGATGGTGTTCGCAACTACGCTGCTCGCAATAATTTAAAAGCCATGAAAAAAGGAGATTATGTTTTATGGTATCACAGCAACGAAGGTTTAGAAATTGTAGGCATAGCAAAAGTTGTAAAAGAATTTTATCAAGATCCTACAACAACTGAAGATGCATGGGTTGTGGTTGATTTAAAGCCTCACAAAAAATTAAAAAAGCCCGTTAGTTTAGCAACCATAAAAACCGATAAACGTTTACAGCAAATGGATTTAGTACGTTTAGGAAGGTTATCTGTGCAAACAGTAAAGTCAGAAGAGTTAGAAATTATTTTAACATTAGCCGAAACTAAAATTTAGAAAAATTATTACCCTATAATTTAAGTAGACTATATTTGCAGCATAACAGATATTTATGTTGAAAGTTTTATTAATTAGTTTTTTATTCCTATTTACATTTACCACAAATGCACAAGTAACTTACCAACAAGAAATAGATGCATGGCATATTAAACGTGTAGAAAGTTTAAAAAAAGAAAATGGCTGGTTAAATTTAGTGGGGTTATATTGGTTACAACAAGGCACCAATACTTTTGGTTCTGGCAATAATGTTCAAATAAAATTTCCAGTAAATAGTATTATAGAAAATGCAGGTTGGTTTGAGTTAAAAGGTACAACTGTTACACTTCATACAAATAGCAAAACAAAAGTTTTAATAAATGGAATTGAAAAAAACAATACAATAGTTTTTACCACAGATTCTGAAAAACCAATTGTTTGCTCTTACAAAAGTTTGAGATGGTCTATTATAAAACGTGATGATAAAATTGGAATAAGGTTAAGAGATTTAAACAGCAACTTGGTAACAAATTTTAAAGGCATACCTTACTATGCTGCTGATAGTACTTTTAAAGTAAAAGCATATCTGCAAAAACCTTCACAAAAAAATTCTTCTGTTTTTATTACAAATATTATTGGGCAAACCAATGCACAAAACTCTCCGGGTAAATTAATTTTCACCTTAAATAATAAACAATACAGTTTAGATGCTTTAGAAGAAGATAATCAATTATTTATTATTTTTGGAGATGCAACAAGTGGTAACGAAACATATCCTGCCGGAAGATTTGTTTACGCAAATATGCCTGATAAAGATGGGAACGTTGTTTTAGATTTTAATAAAGCATTTAATCCACCTTGTGCATTTACGCCTTACGCAACTTGTCCACTTCCACCTAAACAAAATGTTTTACCAATTGCAATAACCGCAGGAGAAAAAAAGTTTGAACATTAATAAAAACAAATAATGAAAAATAATAATATAGTTTGCCCTGTAGATTTTGTTACAGTTAATGAATATAAAATAAGAGTAATTGCTTTTTTAGTTTTTACGTTATCAATTATTTTTATCGTTACAGATTATTGGATAATTGCAGCATTTATGTGTGCCGACTTTTTTCTGCGTTCTTTTGTTAATGGCAAACTAAGTGTGTTAAGTTATGCAGCTAATTATATTCTTGCTAAAACTTTATTAGGCAATAAACCGGTTGATAGAGCCCCTAAAAAATTTGCAGCACAAATGGGTTTTGCATTAACATTATTTATAAGTATAAGCAGTGTTATAAATTATAATTACAGTTCATTTATTGGGGTAATTATATTAATTATTTTTTCTTCTTTAGAATCATTTATCGGGTTTTGTGCAGGCTGCTATATTTATCACTTTTACCAAAAACTTATTAAGTAACAACCACTATTAGCGTTGCTTTAATTAACAAAATTTAAGGTTACATTTTGTATTTTTTCGTATTGAAATATTGTAACCTAACTCCTTTTATTACGCTACAACTATTGCATTAAAAATATAGTTTTATTATGTAATAAGATTTTGTTAGGCATCTCTTATTCAAACAAAAAAACATGAAACAACTATTTCTTATAGTAATCATTACTATACTATCATTCTCATGCAATAACAGCAATAAAGAAGCTGCAATGCAAACTCCCGAGCCAGCAAAGCAAGAAGAAACAAACAAGTATAAAGCAGATACATCAGGCTACGCATCGGGCAATGGCAATACAACAGACGAAAAAAAAGAAGCAACTAAAAAATACAATTGGGAAAAGAAAATTATTAGAACTGCCGATATTAGAATAGAAGTAAAAAATTATAGTAAATACAACAATAGTATTCGTTCAAACATAAAAAATTTTGGAGCATATATTGATAAAGAAGAACAAACACAAACTGATGGCGTTTTTCAGAACACAATAACAATAAAAGTTCCGGTAGAAAAGTTTGAAGATTTAGTAAACTCAATAAATGGAGATGATATAAATATTATTGATAAAAGAATTAACAGTGAAGATGTTACCGCAGAAGTTGTAGATACCAAAGCAAGAATGGAAGCTAAAAAACAAGTGAGATTGCAATACTTAGAATTATTAAAGCAAGCAAAAAATATAAAAGATATTTTAGAAATACAAAAAGAAATAAACAATATTCAAGAAGATATTGAAGCAGCAGCAAGCCGTGTAAATTATCTTACACACTCGGCAGCATACAGCACTATTAATTTAACTTATTACGAATACAACACCAACTTATCAAACAACTATAACGGAGGTTTTATTTTTAAAGTAAAAAATGCATTCATTAACAGCATTAAATTATTTGAGCAATTAATACTTGCCGCCATTAATATTTGGCCTATAATTATTGGTATTGTTGTAGTTTTATGGGCATGGAGAAAAAAGAAAAAATCGAAAACAAAAAACATATAGTTGCATTAACAGGTGCTGGCATTAGTGCAGAAAGTGGATTAAAAACTTTTAGAGATACCAATGGTTTATGGGAAGGTTACAATGTGCATGAAGTAGCCACTCCACAAGGCTTTGCAGCTAATCCGCAATTGGTGTTGGATTTTTATAATATGCGAAGAAAAGATGTTGCCAATGCAAAACCCAATGCTGCACATTTTGGTTTAGCTGAACTTGAAAAAGATTTTAACATCACCATCATTACACAAAACATAGATGATTTACATGAACGTGCAGGAAGCACCAACGTTGTTCATTTACACGGAGAAATTTTTAAAATGAGAAACATTCATAACAATAATAAAATTTATAATATACGAAATGATATTAATGTTGGAGATACAGATGAAAACGGCATACAATTAAGACCACATATTGTTTGGTTTGAAGAACCCGTACCCTTAATAGAAAATGCTGCAGCCATTACAACAACCGCAGATATTTTTATTGTAATAGGCACATCTTTATTAGTATATCCTGCGGCAGGTTTAATTCATTATGTACCACCGTTTGCACAAAAAATTATAATAGATAAAAAAATTCCGCCGACTAATATTAATGGTGTTATCAAAATTGAAGCTACTGCAAGTGAAGGTGTAGAGAAATTAAAACAGTATTTATATTAATACTATGCAAATGTTTCAATTGCTATATTACATAGCGAAAACTTTTGCCTGAAACAATCTCTTCATTGGTTTTTCATGTTGAGCAAAGCGAAACGAGAAATTTGTTTATGAATTATTCATGAGATTTCTCACTACGTTCGAAATGACGTAGAAAATTTTAAATTGTAAAAATCTTTTCACTAATCTATTAGGTTAAACTGCATTTCCAAAAAATAAATAACATAATAAAATGGCAGTTATTATACCAACCAAATCTGCCAACAACATAGTACCAATTGAGTATCTTGTATTTTTAATACCAACAGCACCAAAATAAACAGCTACTACATAAAAAGTTGTATCAGATGAGCCTTGTAATATGCTTGCTAATTTGCCCGCAAAAGAATCGGGGCCATAGGCTTTCATTGTATCAAACATCATACCTCTGGCACCGCTGCCGCTTAAAGGTTTCATTAAAGCAGTTGGCAAACCATCAACAAACTTTGTATCAAAACCCATTATGCCAAATAAATTTCTCATACCAGATAACAATACTTCAAAACTGCCGCTGGTTCTTAATAAACTAATAGCAACCAATATTCCCACCACATAAGGAATAATTTTAATACTTGTTTCAAAACCTCCTTTTGCTCCATCAACAAATGCATCAAACACATCAATTTTTTTATAAATAGCAGCACCAATAATAATAGCTACAAAAATCCATAATATCAAACCATTACTTAACAAACCCGAAAAAGTTTTCATTGCATCTGATGAAAGTGAATGAAGATAAACCACCAGCAAAGCAATTAATGCACTTGCTCCGCCAATCCATGCCAACACAATAGGTTGAAAAATTTTTATTTTTTGTTTGAAAGAAACAATAAACAAGGCAGCCATTGTTGCTGCAAAAGTTGCTATCATGCAAGGAATAAAAATATCGGTTGGGCTTGCTGCTTTTACCGATGCTCTTGCTGCAATAACTGTTACGGGTACTAATGTTAAACCCGATGCATGCAAACACAAAAACATAATTTGTGCATTAGATGCTTTGGTTTTATCGGTATTTAATTCTTGCATACTTTCCATTGCTTTTATACCAAAAGGTGTTGCAGCATTATCAAGGTTTAAAAGGTTGGCAGAAAAATTCATAATCATGTGCCCCATTGCCGGGTGGCCTTTAGGGATTTCGGGAAAAAGTTTTGAAAAAAACGGGCCAACAATTCTTGATAAAAACCTTATGCCCCCTGCTCTTTCGGCAATGCTCATAAAACCCATAAACAAAGCCATAATACCAATTAAACCTAAACAAATCTCAACTGCACTTTTGCAAGTTGCAATAACACCATCGGCAGACTGAGCATAATAACTTATATACTTGCCTTGTGTTGTTTTAGTGTAAATAATATCGCCTTCTTTATATTCTTTGTGTTGAGAAATTTTATTAATTATGGTTGCAGAAAGTGCAGCACTATCTATTGTTTTGGTATAAGCAGTATCGCCTTGTTTGCCAACAACCATACGGCTGTATATTTCTTTACCTCCGTTAAAAAAAGCAATTTTACAAGTGGCAACTATAATTGCTATTAAAATAAATGCACTCCATATTCTGCTTAAAGCCATAAATAATAGGTGTTTAGGGTTTCAAATTAACAAATTTCAAAATCTAATACCTAATTTCTTTTACAACATTACATTTGCAGCCAAAATAAATTTTTTAATAAAGAACAGAATGTACAAGTGTGCGACGCAACAGAAGATGATTATTGATTAACTGTTAAGTACATATTAAAAAAATAAAATTATTATGAGTTTAAAAGCAGGAATTGTAGGGCTACCTAATGTTGGTAAATCAACTTTATTTAATGCAGTAAGTAATAGTGCCAAAGCACAAGCAAGTAATTATAGATTTTGTACTATTGAACCTAACACAGGTTTGGTTGATGTGCCTGATGAACGTTTAAACAAATTAGCAGAATTAGTTAAACCCAACAGAATTGTGCCTACACAATTAGAAATAGTTGATATTGCAGGTTTAGTAAAAGGTGCAAGTAAGGGCGAAGGTTTAGGAAATAAATTTTTAGGAAATATTAGAGAAGTAGATGCAATAATTCATGTAATACGTTGTTTTGAAGATGAAAATGTTTTGCGTGATGAAGGTGCTATTAACCCAATGGGTGATAAAGATATTATTGATACCGAATTGCAATTAAAAGATTTAGAAAGCGTTGAAAAAAAACTACAACGTGCCGAAAAAATGGCAAAAACAGACCCTAAAGCAAAAGTAGAATTAGAAGTTTTAAACCGTTGTAAACTGCATTTAGAAGCAGGTAAAAATATTAGAAGTTTAGGTTTAAGTAAAGAAGAAAAAATTGCTGTTGCCGATTTGTTTTTACTAACCGATAAATCTGTTTTATATGTTGC
Source organism: Bacteroidota bacterium (assembly GCA_018267725.1). Taxonomy (GTDB): domain Bacteria; phylum Bacteroidota; class Bacteroidia; order Chitinophagales; family Chitinophagaceae; genus CW01. Next base: position 73,884 of record JAFDXY010000031.1, on the reverse strand, counting down.
CAATGTAGATGAAGCCAATATGCATACAGGCAATAAATATTCTGAAGCTTTAATTAATGGAGTTAAAGATGAAGGTGCAGAAGTAATTGTAATGTGTAATAACATTGAAGCACAAATTGCAGAATTAGAAAATGCAGATGATAAACAAATGTTTATGGATGAATATAAAATGACGCAGCCTGCATTAAACAGAATGATAAAAAGCACATACAAACTTTTACAATTAGAAACTTATTTTACAGCAGGTGTGCAAGAAGTAAGAGCATGGACAATACATAACGGATGGAAAGCACCACAAGCTGCAAGCGTAATTCATACCGATTTTGAAAAAGGTTTTATTAAAGCAGAAGTAATATCGTACGAAGATTATGTAAAATACGGAAGCGAAGCAGCAGCAAGAGATAACGGCCGTTTAAGAATTGAAGGAAAAGAATATATAGTGAAAGATGGAGATATTATGCACTTTAGATTTAATGTATAATTTACAATAACAAACAACTTTATGAAAAAAATATTTTGGATATTAAATTTGGCAATTGTTTTAGTTGGTTGTCAAACCAATCCAAGTCCTGATGAGCCTATAACAGCAACTTCTACCATTCCCAATATTGCATATACCATAACCAATGTATATCCACACAATATAGATTCTTATACAGAAGGTTTAGAATTTCATAACGGTTTTTTGTATGAAAGCACTGGCGATCCTGATTATAAAGGGAATAGCCTTTTAGTTAAAACCGATATTACAACCGGAAAAGATTTGCAAAAAGTAAATCTTGCTAAACAATATTTTGGTGAAGGTTTAACCATGTTGAATGGTAAAATTTATCAACTTACATATAAAGAAAATAAATGTTTTGTTTATGATGCCAAAACATTTAAGCTGCTAAATACATTTACATATGAAGGGCAAGGTTGGGGCATGACGAACAATGGCAAGGAAATTATTATGGACAGCGGTTCTAATATTCTTTTCTATCGCAATCCCGAAACATTTGCTATAACTAAAACTGTTCCTGTTGTTGGTATGCCAACAAGCAATGGCGTTATATTTATAAATGAGTTAGAATATGTAAATGGTTTTATATATGCCAATACATGGACATCAGATTTTGATAAAATAGTAAAGATAGAAGCAGCAACAGGCAAAGTAGTTGGAATACTTGATTTTACAGGTGTTTTAGATAAATATGCCCCTGCTAATGAAACTGAAAAAAGAGATGTTTTAAACGGTATTGCATATGATAGTGCCAAAAACATATTTTATATTACAGGAAAAAACTGGCCTAAAATGTTTGAAGTAAAGCTTAATTAAAGTACTTAGAACATACAATCAAAATTTATACATGTATTTGCCAATACGCTTTGCAGTAAACAAATTAAAACAATTCTAATTATTTATACTTAACTTAGAAACATAATTCGTATTTTATGAAAGCCTAACAACTTTAAACTGGTTGATGAAAACAAATCAACACAAATACAATTATCTGCTTACAGCTAATATATTTTTTTTATTGGTTGCAATAACCGCCCCCATAACAAAAGCTACTGCACAAAAAATTAATTCTTACCACAAAGCGGCCGATGCTAAATTTCAAAAACAACGATATGAGCAAGCAGGAATACTTTATTTAAAAGCTTTATCGGTTGATAAGAATAATGATAGCATTGTTTATCCTTTCATTCCGTACAATCATAAATACCGCCCTAAAAAAGTTGATGATAATCCTGCTTATCTTACTTATCAGGTTGCAGAATGTTTTAGAAAATTAGGCGATTACATTAATGCATCCAGAATGTACGAAAAATTTTTTCGTTTTAAACAAGAAGGTAGTTATCCTTTATCAAAATTTTGGTATGCACAATGTTTAAAAAATAGTAATAATCCTGCATTGGCTATAGAAGTATTCAAAGACTTTATTGCTCATCATCAAGAAAATGATAATTACACACAATCAGCCAAACAACAAATTGAAGAATGCCGTGTAATGGTTGATATTACTAATTCAAAACAAAATCCAATTATCACCAAATTAGCACAACCGATTAATGGCATTGATAACAGTTTTGCTTTACAACAATATAACGATAGCCTTTTTTTATATAGTAGTGTAATACCCGATACTATTGGTAAAAAAGTAAATTACCCACTTACGGTTTATTGGGGAAATTTTAATAATTTAAAAGAAATTAGAAAAACAATTGTAAACGGGAAAAACCCCGAAATGGCAGCATCTTCATTATCACCTGATGGACTTACACTTTATTTTACTGCATGGAAAGGAAAAAATTTAAACGCAATATATTATATAAAAAGAACAAGTATTAATGCAGAATGGAGCAACCCAACAGAAATGGAATATCCTGTAAATGAAAAACACAGTAGTGCCAAACATCCATTTATAACAAGCGATGGAAAATATTTATTGTTTACATCAAATAGGCAAGGTAGCATTGGAGGATTTGATATTTGGTTTGTAGAAATAAAAGATGGGAAAATTATTGGCGATGCTAAAAACTTAGGATATAATATTAATACAACAGATGATGAAATTTCGCCATACTATAATAATGAACAAAACATTTTATATTTCAGTTCGCACAGAAAAGATGGTATTGGAGGATTTGATATTTATAGCAGTAATGGTAATTTATCAACCAATAAATGGCAAAAAGCAGAATTATTGTCCTACCCTATTAACACACCTAAAGACGAACTTTATTACAAACAATACAACACCACAGCTTATTTAAGTTCTAACAGAGAAAACGATAACAGTTTAGAAATATATAGCATTGTTGCTGCCAAACAATCAACAGAAACAGTTAGCACTAACACCGATACTGTTACTGTAACTTCAAACAAAAAAACAGAACCAACCGATACAACCAAAGCAACCAATAAAACTGATACTTCACCAAAAACAAATACCACTCCTTTTTGGAAACATGTTGTAGATTCTTTAAACAGTAAATTAGAAGCTCGTTATTCTATTTACTTTAAACTTAACAGCAGCAATATTCTTAGTGAAGATATACCAACATTAGACAGTGCATTTACTAAACTAAAACAAACACCCGAATTAAATATTGTAATAGGAAGTTTTACCGATTGTAAAGGGAAAGAAGAAGCCAATAAAAATGTTGCTATAAGAAGAGCAAAAGTTGTAAGAGATTTTTTAATTAAGAAAGGAATTGAAAGAAATAAAATACGCACTTATTATTTTGTAGCAAAACATTATGTAAAATATTGTGCAGATGATAGCTCTTATAACGAAGCAGAACAAATGCAAAACAGACGTGCAGATATTTTATTGACTAAAGAAAAAAATGCCGATTGGATACCATCTGGCAAAGAAATAGATATTATAGAAATTTTAGATGAGTTAGTTAAAAAAACACAAGCCGATAATGCACCAAAATATCCCACAAGATTAATTAAAACAGCTGCTAAAGCAAAAACAAAAACAGCAGCTAAAATAAATTTACTAACAACAGGCAATGCAAAAAGGCAACCAATTAATGAAGATGAAATACATACAAATAAAGTTATTAAAACATCTGAAACAACAACTAAACCTACCGAAGTAACCAATACTGAAAATGCCGATACCACTAATACAGAACAAAATACTGTTGTTAAAAATATTTTTACCCGATTAAACAAACAACCTTTTGAAATTTATACTTTATCTGATTCTGTAAAGATTGATTTTTATGATGATGGTTTGTTTGATTACGATAGTATTTCGGTAGTTTACAATAACCAAATAGTAATACACAAACAATTATTACAACCCGATAAACCTGTTAGTTTTACAGCATCAATAAATAGTAATTCAAATAATAACATACTTATTTTATTTGCAGAAAATTTAGGACAGCAACCACCAAACTCTGCATTGGTAATTATTACCGATACTACCGGAAAACGAACTCCACTAAACCTTACAAGCGATTTACAACACAATGCAGTTATTCATTTTATTAAAAAGAAAAATACAGAGTAGTAAATTATTTTTTCTTTATTACATAAATAACCGAGCTGCAATTTTTACTATTACCTAATGTTTTAAGATTTGAAATAAAACCATTATAAACTGCTTTCACTAAATTATTTTTTCCGGTTTTATATTTTTCACTTAACATGCTAACATAAAAACTATCAAACAGCATTGGCTTAAAAGCCTTTACAGTAAAGCCTTTAAAGCCCATTAGTAATTCCATACTTTTAGGAGAGAAATGATATAAATGTCTTGGCACATCGTAAGCTGCCCAATATTCTTTATATACTTCGGCATCATAACTTGTATAATTGGGTACTGCAATAATTAATGTGCCGTTGGGTTTTAATATTTTATAAAGTGTATCAATGTATTTATGTAAATCATGCACATGTTCTAAAACATGCCACATGGTTATTACATTAAAGTTTTCATTTTTTTGATTGAATAAGTTTTCAGAAGATTGTAATTGTAATTGATATTTACTTGCTGCTATTCTTCTTGCAGAATCATCTGGTTCTAAGCCTGTAACAATCCAACCGGCTTGTTGCATAGTGTTTACAAAAGCTCCGGTACCTGCACCAACATCTAACAACACTCCTTTTTGTAAACCACTTTCGTTAATAATTAATTTCTTTTTTGTTTGTAAAGTTTTGTTGCGAACAAGATGATATAATTTATTAATTAATCCTTGTTGTGTATCTGAATGAGAAACATAAGCTGTAGATTGATAGTAAGGTGCTATATTGTTTGCATCTGGAATGTTTTGCGTAAAACGTAATGTGCAATTATTGCAATGCCATATTTCAAAAATATGATTGCTTACCGTATAATCTTTTGCTTGTAAATTTTTGTTAATGCTGGAAGATTGACAAGCAGGGCATTTTATGTAATTGATTAATGACATTTTAAAGGCAAGTTGAATAGCGTTAAGAACGTACAAGTGTGCGACGCAACAGAATTTGATTAGAGATATAAAGCTGATTACCTATTAGTATTACATATAATAATACAACAAAGCCCCCAACCCTAATATTGCTAAAATAATTGCATACACCCACCAATAATCTTCTTTTTCGCGAATAACAATTTTTTCTTCTGCGGGTGCGTTTTCTTGTTTTAAAATTCTTGTATCTCCTGCATCATATAAATCAACCAAATTAGCATTGGCGGCAACGGTTTGTTCTATATGAATATTGGTTAGTATGGGTTGTTTGTTGTAATTATATTCGGGAAGAAAATAAATAACATCTTCATACGAGCGTTTTAATGTGCCTAAGCCTGGCAAATTTACGCCGCCGTTTAATGCACCTTCTTTTACTGTTTGTGCAAACTGTTTGAAACGGTTGGTGGCCTCAACTTCATTAACGTTTAATTCTTTTGATAAATATAAAAGAAAAGTTTTATCTGATAAATCACCGGCTTCATTAACAAACTTAAACTCTTGATTAGGAGCCGTAATAGTTTGTGTTATAAAATCCATTTTTGCAGGTGTTTCTTCAACAGCAAAATAGCCAATGCCCGGCACAGTTGCTTTATGGTTTAAGAGTAAATATTTGTAAAAAATGTTGTACATGAATGCTTTAATCCAAATTTAGTGAAACGAATATACAACTCCTGTTAAAAAATTAAACCCTAAAACCTGATATTGATTCCAACGTTGATATTTATTGTTGAAAACATTATTCATTTGTAACCATAAATTTAACCTTTTGGCAATGGTATATTCTGCACCTGCATTAAGGTCTATAGCAACGGGAAGTTTACTGGTAGCAAGGGTTTGCGGGTTTCTGTAATAGGCTCCATCCCAAAAAAACAAATCGCCTTTTACTACAAAATCTTTTGTTATTTTATAACGCAGTGTGCCATTTACTTCAATAGGAATAATACCCCAAGCTTTGTTATATTGTTGTTGTTGCGTATAGTTTGTATAATTAATTGATGCTGTTGCAAATATTTTTTCTTGCCATGTATAACCAATTTCGCCATGCAATTTAATGCCTTGCAATTCGGGTTCAAATAAAGCAACAAATGTTTGACTGTTATTAGTTGCAGTATCATTAGTTAATAAAGCAAGGTTATTTACTTTAAGCAAACTAAATCTGGCATTATAAGTAAAATGATTACCTGTACTGCCTTTTATGCCAATATATTGTTCTATATTTTTAGTGTTTAATAAATTACCGGGTTGTGCAATAAATGGATTATACTCTGTTAATGAACGATAAGTATTTTTTGTAAACGAACCAACCCAACCTATTTCCCCTACCAATTTTTTTTCTTCATTCAATTTTATTTCGGCACTTACATTAGGCAACATAGAAAAACTATTATTATCCCAACTGGGTTGTATGCCTGCATTAATTTTAAAGTTATCCGCTTTAAATTGAAGCGTTGGATTAATGTAAAATAAATTATTATTTAAATTAGTATAAGGCAATGCAATGGTTGGTTGATAGAGTTTACTTAAATCTGCTGTTGCAGATAAATCAAAAGCAAAAGATTTTCCGAAAGATTTATTAATTGGTGCTTTAATTAATACACTAAACTCATTGGCATTTCTATTATCTGTAAAGTTTGATACGTTTATTTCAGGATGATAAGTTATACCATATTCACTTATGCCTTTGCTATGTAAAGCAACACTACCGCCTATTAAATTAAATTGTTGTTGTAATTGATCTTTAGTAAAACTACCGGTTGTAAAACCGTATTTGTATTGATTGTTGTTGTAATACAAGCCTTTTACAATTAATTCATTTTTTTCTGAAATATTAAAATTAATGTTGGCATCTATATTAGTTTTATTATAATCTTGAAACGGAAGATTTCCATTTGATGCAAGATATTTTGCATGAAGATTAACAGTTGTTGTTTTAGGATTTCCGAAAGTTGCACCTGCTTCAATATGTGGAGAAGCATAATTACCATAACCAATTTTTATGTATTGATTGTTGCTCCAAATGCTTGCAGAATCTGGCTGATATGCAATTGCTTTTATAGCTACAGGTTGATAATTAAAAAATAAATTGTGTGATGGAATATTATAAGTAACATCAATTTTAGAAGAGTCAAACACTGGTGTTGCTGCCGTAAAATTTATTTTGGCTGCGTTTTTTAAAACGGGTTTAAATGCCGATGTAACATTAACTACTCTTGGTGTAAGTGTGTCTTTATTTTCAGTATTTTGTTTTTCAGCCATTCTAATAGTTTCGCCCATTGGGTTAGCTGCATTGGTTTGCTCGTTTTTTGTGTTGGCTTTTGTTTTTCTTCTTGCAGTAGTTTTTTTGCTTTTCTTTTTTGAAGCAATTTTTTTAGTTGCGGTTGTTGTAGCTTTTTTCTTTTTTGTAGTTTTTTGAGCGTTAAGCATTACAAAAGGAAATAAACTAATACAACTAATTAATAATATTTTATGTACAAAATTCATTGTATAATACTTTAGTTTTGTTCTACTTTTTCTGTTTTTGCTTTTTCGGCTGTTGCAATAGCTAATTTATCAGATGCTTCTTTCTTTAAAGTTGCATCGGTTGCATTTTCTGCTACGCTTTTATAAGTAGCTTCTGCATTAAACCAATCTTTTTCTTTAACATAAACATCTCCCAATAAAATATAACTTTTGGTTACCCAATAATCGTACGAGCCATATTTTTTAATGGTTTCAAAGCCTGCTTTTTCTGCTTCGGGCAATTTGTTTTGTTGTAATAATATTTCTGCAATGTGGTATTGTGCTTCTGCACTAAATTCAGATTTCCCTAATAAAGTAACTTGTTTGTAAGAAAGTATTGCGTTGTCTAACACACTATCTAATTGATAGCTTTTACCTAAAATTAAATTGGCCATCATTTTATCATCGGTTGCAATTGCTTTTTCTTTCAATAAATCTTGTGCATTATCCATTGCTTCTTTCCATTGTTGCAATTTGTATTGGCAACGCAATAAACCACGCATGGCTTCTAATTTATTTTCTTGCAATGAAGCAATTGATTTTAATTGAGCAAAATATTTACTTGCATTGGCATAATCTTTCAAATTAAAATAATAAATTCTTGCACTTTGCAAACTGCTGCGTTCAGCATATTTATTGGGAGCTTTTGCTGCAACTGCATTGTAATAAGGCAATGCATTGTTATAATCTTTTTTAGTAATAAATATTTCGGCTACAAAATAATTGGCTTCAATTGCATACTTACCATCGGTAAAAGATTTTAAATAAGATATAAAGCCTGTTTGTGCTGCAGCAAAATCTTTTGCATCGTAACGCAACATGGCAGAGCGATAAGTAAGTGAGTCTTGCTCACTATAATTAACCGGCTTACCATTTTGTGCCATAAAAGTTATAAACTCTCCCGGCTTTTCTTGTTCAATAAAAATATTTCTAATGTATTCAATAGCTTCATCACTTTCTGTTGAATTAGGATATTTAGAAACTAACTGCGTAAAGTTTTTTAATGCATCATCATTCTTATCTAAATTAAAATAAGCTACGCCTAATTTTAAATAAGCTCTCGGAAAAAATACAGAGGCTGCTTTATCGTTTAATATTTGTTGAAGTGGATTAATTGCATTTGCAAAATTCTCGTTGGCTAAATATGTGTTTGCCAATTCCATATTGGCATCGGCAATAAGTGTTGAATTAGGAAATTGTTTAATAAGATTTTGTAATAAAGTAATTTTATCGTTTGTTTTATTGTACGCACCAGCAATAATTGCTTTTTGAAATAAGGCATAATCGGAGCCTTTTGTGTTTAAAGCAATTATATTATTGTACATTAATACTGCTTCTTTGTAATTTTTGTTCATAAAATAACAATCGGCAGCACGTACATACGCATCTTGCTCTAATGCAGTGGCAGCAGTAGATACAGAAGATGAAACTTGTTGAAAATAAGAAAGAGCATTTGTAAACTGTTCTCTTTTTAATAAACAATAAGCTAAATTATATTTGGCATTGCTTGCATTTACTTCTCCGTTTGTTTGCGGATTTTTTAAGTAGTTTACCAAATAATTAATTGCTTCTTGCAAATTATTATTTCGGTATGCAATTTCTCCTTTCCAGAAATAAGCTAATTGTATTTGTTTTTCATTATAAGGAGCAGCAATAAGTTTGGTTAATAACACATCTGCACTTTCTAATTGTTGATCGTTAATCATTTCAACAGCACGACCATATAAAATTCTCGGATAAATTTGTTTGGCTATTTCTGTTTTTACATTTAAACTTTCGAATAAATTTAAAGCCTCTTTATAATTACTTGTATTTGCTAAAACACTAATGGTTAATTCTTTAGCTTCTAATAAATTAATTGATGTTGGATAAGTTGCAATAAAATTTTGTAATGCTTTTAAAGCAATATCTGTAAAGCCTAACTCATAACTAAGTTTTGCATAATTAAATGCCGAAACTTCTTTTTGTGCAACGTTGCTATTATTGGTTGCACAAAATTGAAATGCATTTCTGGCACTCGGTTTATCATTTATTTTTAAGTATGCATCTGCCAATAAATACATACTGTTTTGTGCTAATGAATCTTCTTTGCCGCCTAATTGTTTAAAGCCTGTAATGCTTTCTTGCCAATTGCCTGCAGCATAATAACAATAACTTAATTCGTATAAATCTTCTCTTCTAATTTTATCGGTTTTTGCAGCATATTCTTTTAAATACGGAAGTGCATTGGCATATTCTTTTTTATCGAACCATAAATGACCTGCTAATTGCTTTAACTGTAAATCGTAATACTGATTGCCTTGTTTTATTTTGGTTTCGGCATAGGTTAATGCTTTATCTTTTTCTCCAATAAAATAATAAATTTCTGCAATATAAAATGGAACAATATTGTTATATACGGGATAATTTTCAACTACGTTAAATGCGTTTAATGCTTCAGTATAATTTTTTTGAGAGAATACAATAAACCCGTAATAATAATTAGCATCGTAATAATTGTTGTTGTTTTTTAATTGTCTTACTGCATCTAACAACGGCTTGGCTTCATTAAACTGTTGCTTTGTAAATGAAATATAGCCTTTATGAAATTTTAAATCGGCTACATCATCATTACTTAAATTTTCAATACTGCTTTTATTATAATAAGTTAATGCATCGGTTAAGTTTTTACTTCTAAAATAATATTCTGCTAAATAGAAACTTAACGATTGAATTTTGGGAATGTTATTATCTAAATTAATATAATCAACCGCCAAAGTTGCTGCAGCACTATCATCTAACTTTAAACCACAAACAATGTAATAATATTTTACTTCAGACTGAATGGTTGAAGGAAAATTTCCTTTTACAGGATGGTAATAAATATCTTTAAATAAATTGTAGGCTAAACTGTAATACTGTTGCTGATAATAATCTTTAGCTTGCTTAAATGCAGCATCAGGATCGCTAATAATTTTTGTTGATTGTGCAAAAACATTAATGGTAAATAAAAAACCTACCACAGTACAAATGAATGGTGCTCTGTATTTCATAGAGTAGATATGGGGCATTACAAACAAAGATTGTGTTTTACTTCTTAATAAAAAGTAAAATCTTTTTAAAGATAATAAGCCCTTTACAAGCAAATGCCATTCCATATTTTTTGTGGATAAAGAATAAGCTTGCATAACTTTACCAACAGAAATAGAATAACATGTTTGAATATAAAACACAAGTAAGAGTTAGATATGCCGAAACAGACCAAATGAATGTAGTGTATCATGGAAATTATGCTCAGTATTTTGAAGTAGCCAGAGTTGAAAGCATGAGAAGTTTAGGAGTTTCATATAAAGAAATGGAAGCATCTGGTACTATTATGCCAATTGTAGAATTGCATTGCAAATATTTACGTCCTGCACATTACGATGATTTATTAACCGTGAAAACAATACTAAAAGAATTGCCTACAAATTATAGAATTGAATTTCATCACGAAGTGTATAATGAGAACGAAAAATTATTAACAGTAGGAAAAGTAGTTTTATACTTTTTAAATGCCACCACTAAAGAAAAAACAACTATGCCACAGGCTTTAAAAGATAAATTTGCAACCTTCTTTCATTAATAATGTACTTTTTAAAACTTCACTTAAAAAAATGTAGCCAATAATTAGTTATTTTTGCAAGCATGAAAAAAATATTAGTAGCCATACTTTTTATTTCTTTCCTTCTTGCCTATACACCTTTAAAAGAATTAGGCAAGTTGCCTTTGCTTATTACGCATTACATAGAACATAAATCTCAAAATGAAGGGATGAGTTTTATTGCATACTTAAAAATGCATTATTTTAATGGAGACCCTCAATATGCAGATTATGATAAAGACATGCAACTTCCTTTTAAAACATTAAATTTTAATTTTGCATTTACGGTGTTAAATGTTTTTCCGCAAACTAATTTCATTATAAAAAAACAAGAATTCTTTATAAAAAAAATAAAGAGTTTTGAGTATCAAGCATCCAATCTCTCTCCTGCACATCTAAATAATATTTGGCAGCCTCCTAAGTTTTGTTAAGCTATCCTAATTTTTATTGTTTAAGAATTGTACTAAGCCGTAGTAAGGTTTATTACAATACGCAATTATTTCATACAGAAATATAACAAAAATATTATATGCTTAACAGAATTATTGAGTTTTCAATAAAAAACAAACTCATTATTGGGCTTTTGGTAATTGCCCTTATTGCAACAGGTATTTATCAAACAAGTAAATTACCTATAGATGCCGTACCAGATATTACCAACAATCAAGTACAAGTTATAACAGTTGCTCCATCATTTAGTGCAACAGATATTGAAAGATTTGTAACATTCCCGGTAGAGCAAGCCAATAGTAATATTGCCGGAATAAAAGAAATAAGAAGTTTTTCAAGATTCGGGCTTTCACTTGTAACCATTGTATTTAACGATAATGTTGATGTTTATTGGGCAAGGCAACAAGTAACAGAAAAACTTCAACAAATACAATCTCAAATACCTGCAGGCATTGGTACACCGCAGTTAGGACCTATTACAACAGGACTTGGAGAAATTTATCAATATGTTGTTAGACCTAAAAAAGGATTTGAAAAAAAATATGATGTTATTGCTTTAAGAACTATTCAAGATTGGATTGTAAGAAGACAATTATTAGGTGTTAAAGGCGTAGCAGATGTTAGCAGTTTTGGCGGCAAGTTAAAGCAATATGAAATTTCTGTAAACCCTAATAAATTAAATGCTTATGGCATAACCATAACCGATATTTTTAATGCACTTGAAAACAATAATCAAAACACAGGTGGTGCATATATTGAAAAAGGCCCAACCGTATTATTTATAAGAACTGAAGGGTTATTAAAAAGTATTGATGATATTAAAAATATTTCCATCAACAAACCCAATGCTACGCTCCCACTTTTTATACGAGATGTAGCAGATGTAAACATAAGTTATGCTACACGTTATGGTGCAATGTGTTATAACGATGAAGGCGAAGTAAGTGGTGCCGTAGTAATGATGTTAAAAGGTGCTAACAGTAGTGAAGTAATAAAAAATGTAAAAGAACGTGTAGCACAAATTCAAAAAACATTACCTGAAGGAGTTGTAATAGAACCTTTTTTAGACAGAACAAAAATGGTAAACCATGCTATTGGTACTGTTGAAAAAAATTTAGTTGAAGGAGCTTTAATTGTTGTATTTGTATTAGTAGTTTTTTTAGGAAATTTAAGAGCAGGCTTATTAGTAGCATCAGTTATTCCTTTATCAATGTTGTTTGCCATTTGCATGATGAATTTGTTTGGTGTAAGCGGTAACTTAATGAGCCTTGGTGCATTAGATTTCGGGTTAATTGTAGATGGTGCCGTAATTATTGTAGAAGCCGTAATGCATATACTTCACAACAATCAAAAAATATACAAACACAATATTATTTCTCAACAAAAAATGAATGTATTGGTAGAAACATCTGCTAAAAAAATGATGAACAGTGCCGTGTTTGGTCAAATAATAATTCTTGTGGTGTATCTACCCATTTTTACTTTACAAGGTATTGAAGGAAAAATGTTTAAACCCATGGCACAAACAGTTTCGTTTGCATTATTGGGTGCATTCATATTATCGCTTACCTATATTCCAATGATGAGTAGCCTTGTATTATCAAAAAAACATAAACACAAGATTAATCTTTCAGAAAAAATAATGTTGCAATTAGAATATTTGTTTGCAAAAAAATTAGCATTTGTTTTAAAATATCCTAAAACTATTTTAACAAGCGTATTTATATTATTTGTTGGAAGTATAATATTGCTTACACGTTTAGGTGGAGAATTTATTCCTGCATTAGAAGAAGGAGATTTTGCAGTAGATACAAAAGTATTAACAGGTAGCAATCTTACTACAACCATAGCTTATACACAAAAGGCAGCACATATATTAAAAACACAGTTTCCTGAAGTAGAAAAAGTAGTTACTAAAATTGGCAGTGGAGAAATACCAACAGACCCCATGCCTATGGAAGCCAGTGATATGATGGTTATTTTAAAAGATAAAAAAGAATGGAAATCTGCCAAAACATTTACAGAGTTAGAAAATAAAATGAGTACTGCTTTACACAATGTTGCAGGAATAACAACAAGTTTTCAATTTCCTGTACAAATGAGGTTTAATGAATTAATGACTGGTGCAAGGCAAGATATTGTTTGCAAAATATTTGGCGAAAATTTAGATACACTTGCTAATTACGCAACACAACTCGGAAAAATTATTTCAACCGTAAAAGGTGCTTCAAACTTATATATAGAGCCTATTAAAGGAATGCCTCAAGTAGTTATAGAATACAACAGAGCCACTATTGCACAATATCATTTATCTATTTCAGATATTAATAAAATAATTAATTCATCTTTTGCAGGGCAAAGCACAGGATTATTTTTTGAAGATGAAAAAAGATTTGATGTTGTTGTTCGTTTAAACGGAAATAATAAAAAAAATATTGATGATATAAAAAATTTATTAGTACCCGTTTCTAACGGAATGCAAATACCATTATACCAATTAGCCAACATAAATATTAAGAATGATGTAAACCAAATTCAAAGAGAAGATGCTAAACGCAGAATTATTGTTGGGTTTAATGTTAGCGGAAGAGATATACAAAGTATTGTAGAAGAACTTCAACAAAAAACAAATAAACAACTTAAATTTCCGGCAGGCTATTATGTTACCTATGGTGGTGCTTTTGAAAATTTAGTACAAGCAAAAAACAGATTAATGATAGCTGTTCCTGTTTCTCTCATACTCATTTTTATTTTATTATTTTTTGCATTTAAAAACATTAAACAAGGTTTATTAATTTATACTGCCATTCCATTATCTGCTATTGGCGGAATTTTATTTCTTGTGTTAAGAGGTATGCCATTTAGTATAAGTGCAGGCGTTGGTTTTATTGCATTATTTGGTGTATCTGTATTAAACGGAATTGTATTAGTAGCAGAGTTTAATAGGCTTAAATTATTAGGCATTCAATCGTTACCATTAATTGTAATTAAAGGCACAAAACTCAGGCTACGTCCGGTTTTAATGACTGCTTCTGTAGCATCACTCGGGTTTTTACCAATGGCCATAAGCAATGGTGCAGGTGCCGAAGTACAAAGACCTTTAGCAACTGTTGTAATTGGCGGATTATTAATAGCAACTTTTCTTACATTGTTTGTATTGCCTTTATTATATATAATTTTTGAACAAGGAATTAAGATAAAAAAAATGAAAACAAAATCAATTACTGCAATAATAGTTTTGTTATTGTTTACGCAAAATATTCATGCACAAAATTCTATAAACTTAAATCAAGCTGTTGATAGTGCAGTAATAAACAATAACAGAATAAAAAATGAAGTGTTGAAAGAAACTTATGCAAAAAGTTTAATTCAAACATCGGCAGATATTCCAAAAACAAATTTGTTTAGTGAGTGGGGACAAATAAATAGTCCTCTGTTCGATTATAAATTCAGTATTAATCAAACCATACAATTTCCAACGGTTTATAAAAAACAAAAAGAAGTATTAACTGCCGAATACGGTTCTGCAATATTAAATAAGCAGTTAAAAATTTTTGAATTGAAAAAAGCGGTAACACAATGTTATTACGTTCATCAATCACTAAAAGCAAAAGAAAGTTTATTATTGAAAGCCGATAGTTTATATACGTTGTTTTACAACAAAGCATTATTAAGATTACAAAAAGGAGAATCTAACGTACTTGAAAAAGCAACAGCCGAAAATCAAAAAGCTTCTATTCAATTACAACTAAATCAAATTCATCAAGAAATAGAAAGTAATTTATTGTTGTTTCAATATTTAATTAATAACAATAATTGTATTCCAGAATATGAAAATAATTTAAACAAAATAAAAGCTGTTATAGATACAAGCAATTTAAAAAATCATCCGTTGTTACAGTTATTAAATCAGCAAATTGTTATAGAACAACGTAAAACAGATTTAGAAAAAGCTAAACTAAATCCTGATATAAATTTTGGTGTTAATGCTACCACTTTTAGCGGAAGTGCTGCAGACAATAACATATACACAACAGCCAACAGATTTGCATCTGTTCAAATTGGTGTGGGTATTCCCATTTTTACACAAAGCCAAAAAGCAAAAATTAAAAGTAGTAAAACTGCTCAGTTAATTGCCGCAAACGAATCTGCAAACACACAACAAGAGTTGCAAATAAACATGAAAAAGCTTTTAACTGCGTATGCAAACAATAATGTTTCACTTAAATATTTTGAAACAACGGGTTTAAAAAACGCAGCAACCATAAGCAATACAGCCGATAAACAATTTACAACAGGCGAAATAAATTATTTAGATTTTGTTATACTGCTTAACCAAAGTATTGCTATTGAAAGCGGATATATTGAAGCCATTCAAAATCATAACAACATAGTGGTAGAAATTAATTTCATTTTAAAATAATTTTAATATGTATTCAATCATCAAAAAAAATATCTCTTATTTCTGTGCCATAAGTTTTGCAAGTGTGTTTTTATTTTCATGTAAATCATCTTCAACACAAGAAACCACAAAAACAGAAATTAACGATAGCATTGTAACACTTACCGATGCTCAACTAAAAAATGCAGGTATAGAAACTATAAGTTTACAACAAAAAAATATTTCAACTGCATTAAAAATAAATGGCTTAATTGAAGTGCCTCCGCAAAATCTTGTTTCAATAAGTTGCCCAATGGGCGGGTATTTAAAAGATACCAAACTGTTGCCTGGCATGCATATTAGCAAAGGAGAAATAATTGCAACTATTGAAGACCAACAATTTATTCAGTTGCAACAAGATTATTTGCTTGCTAAATCTAAACTACATTATGCAGAAACAGAATACAATAGGCAAAAAGAATTAAATGAAACACAGTCAAGCAGCAATAAAGTAATGCAGCAAGCAGAAACAGAATTTAAAAATGCAACTATTTTATTAGCATCTTTAAGTGAAAAATTAAAGCTGATAAATATTAACCCAACCAAAATAACACCTGCAAATATTTCAAAAAGTATTTTTTTATATGCCCCTATTGATGGCTTTATTACCAAAGTAAATGTAAACATTGGCAAATATGTTTCGCCAACTGAAATTTTGTTTGATGCAGTTAATCCGTCTGATATTCATTTGAATTTAAAAGTGTTTGAAAAAGATGTTGCAACATTAGCAATTGGCAAAAAAGTAATTGCTTACACCAATGCCAACCCAACAAAAAAATATGAATGTGAAATTGTTTTAATAAGTAAAGATGTAAGCAAAGAAGGTACTGTTGATGTGCATTGCCATTTTGAAAGTTATGATAAAACTTTGCTTCCGGGCATGTATATGAATGCAGAAATTGAAATTACCAATACAGTAGGAAATACTTTACCCGATGAAAGTGTTGTAAGTTATGAAGGGAATAATTATGTTTTTGTAGTGAAAGACAAATACACTTATACACTAAAAAAAGTTTCTGTACTTAACACTAATAATAATCTTGTTCAAATAAATAATGAAGATGCAAATAGCTTATCAGGAAAATTAATTGTAACCAAAGGTGCATACACATTGCTTATGAAAATGAAAATGGTAAATGATGATGAATAAATTATTAAGAAGGTATGTTAAAACAACAACATACCTTCTTCTTTACAAACTATTTCAACTCATCTAATACTTTAAATATTTTCTTTACAATTTCGTTAGCACTGCCATCAAAATTATTTACAATAACTGCAACAGTATATGCTGTTTTGTTTTTTGAAGTATGATAGCCTGCAAAACTTTTTGTTCCACCAATGGTTCCGCTTTTTAATTTCATCCCATTATACTCGGGCAATGCATTATAAAAAAAGTTAAACCATGTTTGTTGTTGAGCATATTGCAAAGCAGTAACTAAAGCATGTGTGGTAACTCTGTTTTGCGGAGATAAGCCACTACCATCTATAATATGTAAAGCAGCTTTTTCAATACCTCTCTCCTTCCAATATCTTCTTACAATATTAATTCCTGAATCAAAATTTCCTATGCTGGTTTTTTCTAAAGCAATAGTTCTTACAAAAGTTTCTCCATAAAAATTTATACTTTTTTTCAAGAAATGATAATTAATACTATCTAATGTTGGAGAGTAATTGGTATAAATAATTTTAGTTGGTGTTGCAGTAAGTTGTTTATTATTATTAACTTCTTCAGATAATTTAATTTGATGTACAGAAATATTAAATAATTTAAAATATTTTTCGAATGCTGCTTTTATTTGTACCGAAGGGAAAGGTATTGAACCCGAAATAGTAAAAGGTTTTTCTTGTGCAGGAATTGTACCTTCTGCAAAAGCTGTTGTAGCATACGGAGATGAATAAATGTATGCATTATCTCCACTGCCTGCTTTTCCTGTTGTTATAAAATTTTTTAATTTGTAATTAATCAAACTGGGTTCTGTTTTTATAATCTTAACACTATCACCTTCTTGTTTACCGGGTTGCATTATTAAATCAAACTGATTTTCGTGCCAGTTTAATGCCCATGTGCCTGCACCGTAATAATTTCCCATATCATCCCAAATCCAACCACCGGGCATAGCATTAAAAATAAATTTCGAATTATCTAAATAACAGTTTCCATTTATTTTTTTTATGTTATTATTTTTTATTGCACGCATCCATCTATTTAATAAAACCGAATCTTTTGTATCGGTATAACGCCAACTTGCTAAAGTTGGATCTCCATATCCTGTTATAAAAATATTTCCGTTTAATGTTCCGTTTACAATATTTCCATTATATCCTATTTCAGTTTTGTAGCGGTAATCTTTTCCTAATAAATCAAATGCAGCAATACTTGTAAAAATTTTCTGACAACTGGCAGATGCTAATCCCGTTTCTTCATTCAATGCATATACTACTTCATTTGTTTTTGTATTTACAACATATAATGAAATAATAGCATGTTTCATTTGTGCATCTTTCAAAAATGTTTTCATTTCTGCATCTAACTTGTTCTGAATAGTTTGAGATTTTATACAAGTAACACACATTAAACAAAATAAAAGTTTAACCGTTTTCATTTTAGCATTGTTATTTTGCATAAAAGTAATTGATAAGTTTTCAAAAATAATTATGAGCAGTAATACAATTTGTGCATCTATTATTACCATTGGAGATGAATTATTAATTGGTCAAGTAATTGATACCAATAGTGCATTTATTGCACAAGAATTAAATAAAATTGGAGTGCCTGTTAAAAGGCGTGTTGCCGTTGGAGATGTGTGGGATGATATTTGGAATACTTTAAATGAAGAAAGCAAACACGCAAACATTATTTTAATAACAGGCGGATTAGGTCCAACTGCCGATGATATTACCAAACCCTTACTGTGCAAGTATTTTAACGGAAAGATGATAATGCACCAACCAACATTAGAACATGTAAATTATTTGTTTGAATATGTTTTTAAACGCCCAATGCCTTTGCTTGATAGAAACAAAAAGCAAGCAGAAGTACCCGATGTTTGCACCGTTTTAAAAAACGAAAAAGGAACAGCACCCGGAATGTTGTTTGAAAAAGATGAGAAAATTTTTATTGCTATGCCCGGCGTTCCGCATGAAATGAAATGGTTAATACAAAATCAAGTTTTACCAACCATTATACAAAAATTTAAAACAGCATTTATTGAACATAGAACATTATTAACCGCAGGTATTGGCGAATCTTTTTTAGCAGAAAAAATAAAACCATTTGAAGAAGCATTACCGGCAAATTTTAAATTAGCCTACTTACCCAATTACGGAATGGTAAGATTAAGATTATCTGCAATTGGAAATGATAAAGAAGAACTTCAAAAAAATATTAATCAACATTTTTCATCTTTAAAAAATTATGTAAAAGATGTAATGGTTGCCGATGAAGATATTTCTATGCAAACCATTGTAGGAAAATTATTAAAAGAAAAAAATAAAACCGTTGCCACTGCTGAAAGTTGCACCGGTGGCTATATTTCACACTTATTAACTACTATTCCCGGTTCATCAGATTATTATGAAGGAAGCGTAATAAGTTATTCTTATAATGTAAAAGAAGAAGTTTTAAAAGTACCGCACGAAACACTTATAAAATACGGTGCCGTAAGTGAAGAAACCGTAAAAGCAATGGTGCAAAACGTTATAACAATAATGAATACAGATTACGGCATTGCAGTAAGTGGAATTATGGGTCCGGGTGGAGAAACACCCGATAAACCTGTTGGCACTGCATGGGTTGCTGTAGCCAACAAAAACAAAATAATTACCAGAAAATTTCACTTTAGATTTGATAGAGAAAAAAATATTGAATTAACTGCTGTGAATACATTGAATTTGTTACGTCAGTTAATTGTGGATAACCATTGAATAACTTTTAACATCTAAAAATTATTTTTGAGTAATTGTTTGTTGATACTTGCTACGCAATAATATTATTTTTTAAAGATTTTTTTGAGCAAGTTTTAAATATTGAAAATAACTTTTTAAAACTAACTCGCTTTTATTGTGTACCAAAAAATAGCAAATAAATTGGATAAGGTTAGCAAGGAAATTTACCTAATAAATTAAGTAAACTAAAGTATGGCAATAGTAGATTTGGTGATGCCTAAAATGGGCGAAAGCATAATGGAAGCCACAGTACTGCGTTGGCATAAAAAAGTTGGCGATACCGTTAAGCTTGATGAAACTGTTTTAGACATTGCTACAGACAAGGTTGATAGCGAAGTACCCTCTACCGCTAATGGTGTTATTACAGAAATTTTATTTAAAGAAAATGATGTAGTACCCGTTGGTGCAGTAATAGCAAAAATTGAAGCCGTAAGTGCAACCTTTGTTCCTACAACACCGCCACCACCCGTTCAACCTGCTACACCACAACAGCCCGTTTATAATCCGCCACCCGTACAACCTATACAGCAACCTGTTGTTGCACCACAACCCGAACAAGTACCTTTTACACCACAACCAACTTATGTTCCTTCAGCAAATACTTCAGTAGGAGGAAATAATAAATTCTTTTCTCCATTGGTTTTAAATATTGCCAATAGTGAAGGTTTAAGTTTAAGTGAGTTAGAAAGAATTCCGGGAACCGGAGCAGATGGAAGAGTTTCTAAAAGAGATATTCTACAATATATAGCCGATAAAAAAGCAGGAAAAGTAGCTGCATTTGTTGCACCGCAACCTGTTTATCAACAACCTGTTGCAGCACAACCAATACCACCCGCAGTTCCGGTTATAGAAACTTTTACACATCAAGAACAAGTTATTGCTCCTGAGCCTCCACCGCCAACAATTATTGCACAAGCAGCACCTGTTCAGCAAGAGCCTGTTATTGTTTCAATACCAGAACCAATTGCTGTTCAACCGCAGCCTGAACCTGTTTATGTTGTTCCACAAATTCAAACACAAACAGTTGCACCACAACCGCAACCTATTCAGCAACAGCAACAACCAATACAAGTTGAGTTTCAACAACCACAACCTGTTTATATAGCTCCTGTACCTGAACCCATTGTAGTTCAACCGCAGCCACAACCAGAGCCTGTTTATGTTGCTCCACCAATTATAGAAGCACCTAAACCAAGTGTTGAAATTATTGAGATGGATAGAATGCGTAAACTAATTGCACAGCACATGGTAAACAGCAAACAAACCAGTGCCCATGTAACAAGTTTTGCAGAAGCCGATGTAACCAATATGGTTTTATGGCGTGAAAAAAAGAAAGAAGATTTTGAAAAACGTACGGGAACTAAAATAACTTTTACACCAATGTTTATTGAGTGTTTAATAAAAGTTATGAAACGTTTTCCTATTATTAACAGTTCTGTTGAAGGAGATAAAATTCTTATAAAAAATTATTTTAATATAGGAATGGCAACAGCTTTGCCTAATAATAATCTTATTGTTCCTGTAATTAAAAATGCAGAGCAAATGGGTTTAGTTAATTTGGCAAAATCTGTAAATGCTTTGGCAGCCAATGCACGCAACGGAAAATTAAAACCAGATGACACACAAGGCGGTACCTTTACATTAACCAATGTTGGCTCATTTGGAAGTTTAATGGGCACACCAATCATTAATCAACCACAAGTTGCCATATTAGCCGTTGGTGCCATAAAAAAACGCCCTGTTGTTTTAGAAACAGAGAAAGGAGATTTTATTGGCATACGCCACATGATGTATTTATCTTTAAGCTACGACCATAGAATTATTGATGGCAGTGTTGGTGCAAGTTTTTTAACAGAAGTTGCCAAAGAATTTGAAAACTGGAATGTAAACAGAGAATTAAAATTGGTTGTACAAGAACAATATGTAGATTAATATTTTGTAATATATAAAAATAGCTAAAGCCACTCTGGAAGGGTGGCTTTTAATTTTGGCAGTTTTATTAAATGGTGAAAGCTTTCATTTTACTGATAAATAATTTCGCATATTTTTGAGTTAGCTGCAAGGCTATGAGAACCCACAATTTTTAAAAAGATTAATGAATAATAAAAAAGTAGCTGCATTTAGTTTATTAGCTCATATTAATGACAATAATATTGGCATTAAAAATTTTGACGACATTTTTATACCAATTGTAAAATCTTCACTTTGCAGACTTAATCAAAATGGGGTAAAGAGTGGACAAACTATCATTGAAATTAAGAACCAAATTGATAACACTTTTGCATTAGACATCCCAATTCCAATTCTTAAAAAATTACTTTTTAAAATTTCAAATGAAGTAGAAAAAAATTTAGAGAATCAATTCATTTTACACAAGGACAATTCCTTTTTAATGAATGATTTTTTATTTGCCGACTACGAAAATGAACTTGAAGAAAAAGAAAGTGAAATACAAGAAATTGAAAGACTTTACCATACATATTTGAATTCAATCAGAGTTGAAATCAATAAAGAAGTTTCAATATTTGAGTATATTGATCAAAATAGAATTAATCTCTCTCGTTTTTTTGCATACCAAGAGAACAAGCAATTAGAAGTTGAGTTTGTCCATCAAGCTAACTTTATTAACTCTGTGAAGATTAATAAAAGAATTTATAACACTTTAAGAAGAATTTATTTAGGTTCACTAATTGCTGCATATTTAGAAGTTGAAATTGGGGAAACAAATAATAAAATTGAAATACTTATTGATACTAATTTCATACTAGGAATTCTTGATTTAAACTCATCAGAGTCAACTCATACTTGTAGGAAAATAATTGAGATTTGCGACAAGCTTGGTTTTTCAAAATCAGTTTTACCTTTCACCATTGAAGAAACACAAATGCTAATCGAAAGAAAAGCTAATCAAATTGAAACAGCATTTTTCCAAGGTTATTTAGACCCAGAAAGTATTTATAATGCTTCTAAAAGACGCAATCTATCTAAAACCCAATTATTTCGAATCTCTAATAGTTTGGAAGATGTTTTAGAGAAAGAATATAAAATTTACAAAGTAGCAAATGATACAAAATTTAGAACCCTTGCCAAATATCAATATTCGTCTGTATTAGAGTTTTACCAAAACATTCGTGGCAATTATAATTTTAGTGCATTACACGACACAACTGCTATAGCTTATGTAAGAGAAAAACGTGGTGGCACTCAACAAAAAGGTGGAGATATTATGAAAGCTAATTGCTGGTTTGTAACTAACACACCATTTAATATAAAAACCCCAAATGCAGCTGAAAATCTTCCTGAAATAATTAGAGCAGAAGAATTGCTAAACTTTTTATGGTTAAGCAATCCTAACGTAACACAATTTTTAAACAGTTCAGAAATTAGTTCTCTTGGTTTGACAAGACTTGTATCATCAACAATTTCTTATTCACTTCCTAATCCAAAAGTATTAAGAGAGCTTGATGAAAACTTCAATACTTACGGTGAAAGTAATATTTCAGCTGATGATACAGTAATGATTGCAAGTATGATTGCAAAGAAACGTATTGTAAACCCAGAAGTCTTAAACAAAATTGCAACTTCAAATTCGAGTCATTTCATCTCTGAAGTTAAATCATATGCAGAACGAGGTAGGCAAGAAGAGAAAGAAATGACTGATAAATTGGTAAAAGTATTAGACAAATTAGAATTAGTTATTCAAAAGCAACAAGCAGATAAAAAAGAAGAAAAGAATTTAGCTACCCAAAAAGTTGAAAAGGAAATAGTGGAAGTTGTAAATCCTATTGACAAAAACCTAATCAGACAAAATAGAATTTTAAAAAATAGCATAGTTGTCATTGTTCTTTCATTAGTTTCTTCTTTTGTTTGGACTATTGAAAAATTTATCACTATTCCAATTATTCCAAACATCATAATTATTAAAGCGTTAATTCAATTTATGTTGATTACAATAATTTTTGGAATTTATAAAAAGTCTACAAGGACAGCGTGGATTTCGACAACAGTAGCATTTTTAATAGCAATTTTTATGTTATTGAAAAAGTAAGCCCAGCAGCCAACATTAAGTTTGGCATTATTGGGGTAGGGCTTTATACCTCAACATCAGCAACATGGCATCTTCCCCGCCCTGTCTTGTGTCCGTACGAGGCATTATATAATTAAATAATTTGTTAGTGTTACAAAAACACCACTCTGCCCTGTTTCGTGTCTCACGAAACATATCAATCAAATTAATTATAAAATTTATACTTGGTGTGTGAAGACACATTCCAAAGCGAAGGGGTGGCTTTTTCATTTTGGTAGCTTTATTAAATGGTGAAAGTTTTCATTTTACTGATAAACAATTTTGCATAGTTTTGAGTTGACTGTAATTCGGACAGACAAAACTGCAATCAACTCTTAACAATTAAAACGGGGTAAGCCGAAAACCGAATAGAGTAGGCACTAAATACAAAACACAAATGAAAAAAAATTTTTGCCTGACAACATTTTTTTTGACTTCTTTCTTATTATTTGTGGGTTGTTCACAATCAGAGAAGGTAAAAAACAACACAGCAATTGATAACACAGAAATTTCAAAGCAACAAGTTGATAGTGCTTTTAAAAGAATGTGGGAGAACGTTACTTTGACAAATCTTGCCAGTTACATGAAAACCGATGTTGCGGACGATTTTTTTGCAATTGACGCAGACGGAGTAACTGCCAATATGGAAGAAACGCTTGCTGACACCGCACGGCTGAAAATGCTTGAATCTTTAAAGTTTAAATTTTTCGACCAAAAAATAAAAGTATTTGACAATGTTGCTATTATAAATGGACGAGTTCAGGCTTTTTCAAATGAAAAATACGCTGCTGAAATATTGTACACAGCAGTTTTTGTAAAGCAAAGCGGAGTTTGGAAGTATAAAAATTGGCAAGGAACATGGTCAAAAAATTCGCCGCCGCCACCAGCTTTTACAACTGAAAAGAAATAATAAGTCATTTTATTGATAGAGAAGCGAAGCACTACAGCCAACAAGGTATTGCTAAAACCGTTACCTGCCATGCTCTTGAACACTCTCTAAAATTTAAAAAAATATGAAACGAAACGTTGTACAAACCATTCTATTTCTATTGATTTGTGTTTCTTCTAAAGCTCAAAATAATTATCCAGCTACCAAAACAGTTGACAGCAGCGACACTTATTTTGGAGTTACTTACAAAGACCCATACCGTTGGTTAGAAAACTTAAAGGACAGCACAGTACTAAACTGGCTAAAAGAACAAAAAGTATTTGCCGATAAAAAAATGGAAAAACTTGGTGGAGTGGATAGTTTTCTTGGTCAGATACAGCATTTTTTAGATGCAAAAACATGGAAAAGAGAACCATATTTTAAAACAGCATCTGGATACTTTTATATGCTTTCGAAGCGTGGGCAACTATCACAAAAACTATATTACAAAGCAATAAATGACACAACCGAGCATTTGATATTTGATACCTGGAGCATTCATTCTGGTATGCGATATGAATTGTACGACATAGGTCTTTCTCCGGATGAAAAATATATTTTTGCATCATTTGATAAAAACGGCGAAGAATACCCTTTTGTAAAAACATATGATATTGTAAATAAAAAATGGCTGAAAGATAGCATACCAAACTGTTTGGCTGGTAGTATTAATTGGACAAGTAATAGCAAAGGTTTCTTTTACAAATATAATACAGGCGACCGCAATGCCTCTAATGCTTCAGAATATGAAGTAACAAAATATCATCCCCTTTTTACAAGTTTTACTGCCGATAAAATTATTATGGATGACAAAATAAGAAACACAATTGAAAAGAAAGTTAGTAATACTTATCGTGCATATATTTATTCAAATAATAGTTCAAAAAGATTGTACTGTATTCCCAATGCTGGTTTTGGGCTTGATAAAAGTGCCTTTTACATTAGCAATACTGAATTATTAAACCCGGCCAAACAATGGAAAAAACTATATTCGAAAACAGACTCGGTGTATGATTTTAAAGAAAGCAATGATGGCTATTATTTTATTTCAGCAAAAGGTAATGGTTTTAAAAGTCTTCGTTATACATCATACAATAATCCTGACTTTGCTAATGCTAAAATTATTTTTCCTGAAGACAGTATTTGGCAATTGGAATACATAGATGAAACAAAATCATACATTCTTGTTAATTATTCCAAATATGGTTTTCTCAACAAAATAATTTTTATTGACAAAAAAACCGGAAAAAAAATTAATGTATCTGCTATAAAAGCTTATGACAGGTACAGCATTTGGACAATGGGGACGAAAACCGATGAGTGTGTATTTTATAACGAGCCTGTAAACAAACCTAAAAGTGGGTTATTACTCAATGTTGAGAAAAATACTTTAAGCAATGATGATTTCTGGGCTTCTCACGGGCAAACTTTTATTGAAGGCAGTGATGATATTGTGACTGAACTAATAGAAGTACCATCATACGATGGCACACTTGTGCCAATGAGTATTATGAGAAATAAAAATACAAAGCTGGATGGTAATAATGTTTGCATTTTGTGGGGTTATGGAGCTTATGGAATTATTGGAAAGGAAAATTACTTCAATGAATTCAATATTTCTAATAACCTTCTGGTTCAGCGTGGTGTTGTATTGGTTCATGCCTATGTGCGTGGTGGTGGAGAAAAAGGAGAAGCATGGCATAGGGCGGGAATGAAGGAAACCAAACCTAATAGCTGGAAAGACTTTATAGCTTGTGCAGAATATCTTATACAAAACAAATACACACAATCATCAAAACTTAGTTGCTTTGGAGGGAGTGCCGGTGGCACTCTAATTGGCAGGGCAATTACCGAAAGGCCCGATCTGTTTGCAGCAGCTACAATTCAATCAGGTACAGTAAATCTGATAAGAAGTAAAGCCTGGGCAAATTTAATTTATAATTATCCTGAATTTGGAAACCCTGATATAGAATCTGAAATGAAAGGGTTGATAGAAGCGGATGCAACAATTCATGTGAAACCTGATACAAAATATCCTGCTGTTTATTATCAAGCTGGCATGAATGACCCGAGGGTACCAATCTGGATGTCAGGTAAGATGGCAGCTACATTGCAAGCAAGCAGTACATCAGGCAAACCTGTTTTGCTCTATACTTTTTTTGAAGGCGGTCATAATGCAGATGCCAATGCTGAAACAATGATTGATAAATGGAGAACGGTTTTAAAAATGGTATTCTTTTTATTGTGGCAATCCGGGCATAAGGATTTTCAACCAAAATAAATTTTCAAAAACAAAAGGCAAATCGTGTGCAAAACACAGCAGGTCGAAGGGTTTCTCACTGTTTTCACTACATACATTTAATTAATTGGTATATAATTTTTAAAAGAATGTTTGGGTTCATAATAATTCCAAATTAAAGCAGCAATTTTTCGTGTAAGTGTTTCAGCTTCATTAGCATCAGTCCAACTTTTGTCTTTATTATTTTTAGTGAGTATGCAAAAAACAAAATCACCACTTGGGGCATTTACTAAAACCACTTCTCCGCGAGCTTCATCTACCGAACCTGTTTTTGAAATAGTATTAACAGTGGGTGGTAATTGAGATAAAGAACGACCATTATAAAATTGATTTTTTAGATAACGATACATTTTATCGGAATAACGTTCATCAATAATTTTTCCTTCACGAATTAAAGTAAATAATGTTGCTAATTCTTTTGGTGTAGTTTGCCCCCAACCATATTTTTTCCATATTTCTTGTCGGCCTTCTGTACGTGAATTAACTTTTGTATTAACAAGACCAAGAGAGTCCATTAGCTTATTAATAACTATTCCGCCGCCACTTAATTCTTGCAACCATATAGCAGCCACATTATCGCTGTAAGTAAGCATTAAAGAAATCATTGTAGATAAATCGGTAATAGCACTGTCTTTATAAAATTGCATTAAACCCGAGCCTCCGTAAGCTCTTTTAGCATTATAAGTAAAAGGTTGAGAAAGTTTTAATTCTCCATCGTGTATTTTTTTGAAAACACCTGTAAGAATAGGCACTTTAATTAAACTTGCCGTAGGAAAAACAGTATCTGCATTTATGGCAACAACTTTATTTTTTTTAAGATGATGAACATAAATACCAATATCTCCATGAAAATTTGAAATTTCTTTTTGAATAGATGCTTCCAATTTTTTATCTACACTTTGAGCTGATACTGAAAAAACAGAAATACCAGTTAATAACAAAAAAAAATATTTCATAGCGTGTATTATTTTTTATGTATTCGTTTTAATAAACTGAGAAATTAGTAAACATCAAATAAACTGTTGCGTTTAAAGGTATATGATTTAAAATTATTACAATACTTATAGTGCAAACATTTAGTTTAGTTATAGTTTAGTTGCTTACTAAACATTCATCGTTTTTTATTGCATTATTAATTATTTTAACATAGTGTGAATAAACAACTCTATGTTAAAACCAATCTATCAAGTAAATTCATCCAACTAAAATTCAGAATATGAAAACACTTTCACAAACATGGTTTGCAGATGGTTATATAGATTTTGAATTAAAGAAATACACGCTCCTCGCCTACCTGCAAGAAGTAAATAAATATTTTACCGAAAACAAATTATATCCGCAATTGGCAGATGTAATTTTTCATTACAACAACATTATTGCATTTAAAGAAAACAAAAAATATTTGCAAGAACATTTTCCTAAAAAGCTTACAGGCATTCAGTTACAGCAATTACAAATTTTATATGAAAGTATGATTGAAGATGACGATCTTATGTGTGAATTAGAAGATATTATAAATTATTCTGCAACTATCATGAAAGAAACTATTAGTAGCGGAAGTGAAATTTATGAGTTTGTAGAAAACAAAATAAATATTGAGCCCGTTGGCATTATTCCTTTAGAAAATAAGGAAGGTTATTTCTTTTTATGCGAAGGCAAAGCTAAAAACACTTGGGTGTATCAATACAGGTTAAGTATGTTTGAAAAACACGATGCCAAATACAGAAGTATTAAAACAGAGTTTATAGATGTATGGCAACACAATTATGTAAATAGTTACCAAAATATAAAAAGCGAATTATTAAAAAACAGAAGTGAAATGCCCAACCCTGCTGTATATGCGGTAGAAACCAATATGAGTTTTCCTATTGAAGAAACTTTATTACCTGTTGCTAAAAGAAGTTTGGTAAGATATATTACAAACTACAACGCTTAATGGTTGCACAGCAAATTAAAAGTACAAGTGTGCGACGCAAGAAAAGTTTTATTAATAACAAAAAGTTGGTTACACAAAACTATCCACATTGTTTTTAAATAATTTATTCGCTTCGCCTAATAATTATCTTTACGGGCTAAAATTTTGTTATGCTTAAAGTTGGAATTTTTGGAGTTGGACATTTAGGAAAATTTCATTTGAATAATTGGAAAGAAATTGAGAATGTAAAACTTGTTGGTTTTTTTGATCCTAATAACGATAACGCAAAACAAGTAACTGCAGAATATGGGTTAAAACGTTTTTCAGACGAAGAAAAATTAATGGATGCTTGTGATATTATTGATGTAGTTGTGCCAACAGATAAACATTTTGAAATATGTGTGCAAGCTGTAAGAAAAGGCAAACATGTGTTTGTAGAAAAACCATTAACACATACTATTGATGAAGCAAAACAGTTGGTAAACATGGTTAGAGAAGCCAATATAAAATTTCAGGTTGGGCATGTTGAAAGATTTAATCCTGCTTATTTAGCATTAAAAAATATACAGCTAAACCCCATGTTTATTGAGGTTCATAGGTTGGCACAATTTAATCCGCGTGGTACAGAAGTAAGTGTAATATTAGATTTAATGATTCATGATATTGATATTATTTTAAGTTTAGTAAAAAGCGATGTAAAAAATATTTATGCAAGTGGTGTGGCTGTAATGACTGATACACCTGATATTGCCAACGTTAGAATTGAATTTAATAATGGTTGTGTTGCTAATTTAACCAGCAGCAGAATTAGTATGAAGAAAATGCGTAAAGTAAGATTGTTTCAAAAAGATGCATACATTGGTTTAGACCTTTTAGAAAAGAAAACAGAAATTATAAAACTAAAAGAAGATACAGATAAAGATATTTTTGAATTTGATTTAGAAACACCAAGCGGAAAAAAAACAATAGCAGTTGCAACACCCGAAATTCCTAAAACCAATGCAATAAAATTAGAGTTAGAAAGTTTTGTAAATTCAATACTTAACAATACAACACCTGTTGTTAATGAAATTGACGGTTTATTGGCTATGCAAGTTGCACATCAAATTATTGCTAAAATAAATAACACCAATATTGCCAACTAAATGGATTTGCTGATTACAGAAAAACAAATGTATTTATCAAACAGCAGGCTCTTTATAAAAAGAACTGTAAATTTTTTTTGTGCAGTTATATTATTAATTATTTTAATGCCATTATTAATAATAGTTGCCATAATTACAAAACTTAGCTCAAAAGGAAATATTATTTACAAGCAAGAGAGAATTGGCTTAAACAAAATTCCATTTACAATATACAAATTTAGAAGCATGTATAGTAATGCAGAAAAAAACGGGCCAGAGCTTTCAAACAATAAAGATATACGGGTAACTGTTTGGGGGAAGTTTATGCGAAGATTTAAAATAGATGAACTACCTCAGTTATGGAATATTATTAAAGGAGATATGAATTTTGTAGGCCCAAGGCCTGAAAGAAAATATTTTATTGAACAAATAACACAACAAGGCATTAATTACCACAAACTGCTGCAAATAAAGCCGGGCTTAACTTCTGCCGGAATGGTTAATTACGGTTACGCATCTACCGTTGAGCAAATAATTAAAAGAATGCAGTTTGATGTTGAATATATTGAGCAACCATCTCTATCAAAAAATTTAAAAATAATACTGCAAACCATTAGTATTGTTTTTACAGGAAAAGGAAAATAGTATGCAACCTTTTACCATACAAATAATTCCATTTAAAAAAGTTGACAAACAAAAATGGAATGAAGTTATTGCAAAACATAATGGTCTTATATATTCTACTTACACTTATTTAAATACAATTTGCAATAATTGTTACGCATTAATTGTAAATAATTATGAAGCAGTAATGGCATTACCTGTAAAAAAAAAATGGGGTATACAATACATATACACTCCTCCTTTTACACAACAGTTGGGCATTATAGGAAATATAAATAACGAACTATGTTTACAAGTTATACAATACATAAAAAAACATTTTAAGTATGGAGATGTTTTTTTAAATCATCAAAATAACTTTATAGAGCATGAGGCAAATGTTACACTAAGAAATAATTATGTTATTGATTTAAGTAAAGGTTACAATAATGTAAAAAATAAATATCACGCTTCTGTTGCACAAAGTTTACAAAAAGCTAAAAAGTTAGGCTGTACCTATGTTTTATTAGAAAGTATAGAAGAAACTATTAGCCTATACAAGCAATACAATAAAAAAAATTTGGCACACTTAACAAATAATGATTATGAAAAATTTACTCAGTTAATTAAAACATTTACAGCTCGTTTAAATGTATTTGCACGACAAGTAATTACTGAAAATAAAGAACTACTTAGCAGTGTAATTTTATTGAAAGATAAAAACAGATTTTACAATATTCTAAATTATACTTCGCCAAAAGGAAGAGAAGTTAATGCAAATTATTTTTTATACAATTGTTTGTTTGAAGAATTACAAAATGAAGGAATTCCAATATTTGATTTTGAAGGAAGCAATATAGAAGGTGTTAAAAAATTTTATGAGAAATTTGGTGCAATTAATCAGCCTTATTATCATTGGCATTTTAATAATCTTTTACATTTATTAAGATTATTTAAACAATAGTTTTTTCTCTATCATTCATTATTTTTTCTGCAATAATTAAATCAATAGGACGAGTAATTTTAATGTTGTTGTACTCTCCTTCAATTAAAAAAATTTCATTACCACTTGCTTCAACAACCGATGCTTCGTCTGTAAAACTTTCTTTATATGGCAACCTAAAAGCCGTTAATAAAATATGTGCTTTAAATGCTTGCGGTGTTTGTATTATTCTAACATTATTTCTATCAATAATTTTATTTTTTTCATCTTTAATTATTCTCAAACTATCTGTTGCAGCAACCGCCGGCACTGCATTTCCTTTTTCAATTGCTTTATCGTAACATTTTTTAATTAAATCAACAGTCAATAAACATCTTACAGCATCATGCACCCAAACAATAGCTTTATCATTCACATGTTGTAATCCGTTTTGTACAGAGTGAAAACGAGTTTCTCCTCCTTCAACAATAATTATTTCTGCTTTAAATTCTTTTATTATTTCTTCTCCTTTTTTAATATATGCTTTAGGCAATACTAAAATAATTTTTATAGTATTATACGCATCTATAAATGCTTTAATGCTGTGCCACAATAAAGGTTTACCTTTTAACAACAAAAATTGTTTTGGCAAATCACTCTCCATTCTCAAACCATTTCCGCCGGCAACAATTACTACTATTTTTTTAAATTTGTGCATCATTTTAAACGAAGATAGTTACAAAAAATTTGTTGAAGATTAGTAGTCATATTGTTATTCAATCTTTATTTATTCAAATAAAATTAACTTTATAACAACACATTTTATATTACAGAAAATACTGTTATTCTATCTTTGAAAAAACTACCGTTATGAAAAAACTTATTGTATTATTTAGTGCAACATTATTTTTAATTGCATGTGCTAATAATAAACAACCCAAACAAGTTGATAAAAAAGATTCTACTGCAATGCAAAGCGAAGTGCCTCAATCAATAGACGTTCGTTTTGTAGATAACACCAAAGACCCTTCTTGCGGAATGCCCGTAACTGCCGGCATTAGCGATACAGTTAGTTATAAAGGAAAGAGATATGGTTTTTGTTCTAAAGAATGTAAAGCCAATTTTCTTAAAAATCCTGAGCAATTGGTGGCAGCAGCAGAATTAAAAAAGTAATAATTTTTACGCTATATTATTTTGCAATTTTATCTTGCCAATACAACATTCCTCCTGTAAGGTTTGAAACATTGCTAAAACCCATTTGTTCTAAAAACATACAGGCTTGTCCGCTGCGGTTACCGCTACGGCAATACACAATTATTTCTTCTCCACGTAAGTTTTCAATATCATCAATTTGCATGGTTTGAATATTTCCTAAAGGAAGTAAAGTACCGCCAATATTGAATTCTGCGTGTTCGTGTGGTTCTCTAACATCTAATAAATTTATTTTTTCTCCTGCATCTAATCTTGCTTTTATTTCTTCTGCTGTTATTGTTTTCATTGTTTTATTTTTAATGGTTAGTGGTATCTTTTATTGGTGCAATGGTGTTTAAATATAAATCCATTAATTGCCCCGGTTTCATTTTATTTAGTGTTTTAACATTAGGTGTAGTTTCAATATAAACAGGCGGATTTTGTTTTACAATAAATGCAGCAGCACTATCTTTTACAGCATCGGTTAAAACAATTGAACCAATATTTATATTTAATGTTTGCAACTGGCCTTTTGCTTGCTCGTAAGTTAAGCCTACTAAATCTGGCACTAATAATTCACCGCTACCCTCTCCGCTTCCTAATACAAAACTAATACTGCTACCTACCGGCAATTTAGTGCCTGCTTTAACAACTTGATGATTATATAATTGCTCTAAAACTGCATTACGTGCAATATCCGGACGGTAAGAAGTATCGCCAACTTTTAAGCCCAAAGTAACTAAATACATTTCTGCACTTCTGTATGAAAAGCCAACCAAATTAGGCATTTCAACTTGTGGTGCTACTGCACGGTTTATGGTTAAAAATATTTTTCTGCCTGCTTTAACCAATGCATCAGGTTCGGGGGATTGGCGTACTACAGACAATGCACCAACAGACATATCATACACCGAATCTGTTACCTCAACACTAAAGCCCGAATTCATTAAAGTTAATTTAGCTGCATCTATATTTTGTGCTAATACAGATGGAACTTTTTGGTATTTATCGTGCCCCGTAATAGAACTCAATAAACCAAAAAATATTAATATAAGTAAAAATGCAAATGCAATTCCTACCAAAATATTAACCCACAATGGTTTTGATGTAATAAATTTAAACACGCTCTTTTATTTACAATGTATGATTTATTTACTCGTGAGTTGAGAATCGTTAATTGTGAGTTGATATTAAAATTTACAACTTGCGATTTGCGGTTTTCAACTTCTTAATCTTTCTTCTACAAACATTCTTCAATTACTGCTGTATAAAAATCTTTTAAAGTCCAGCCTTTTGCTACAACCTGTTGTGGCACTACACTTGCGGCACTTTGTCCGGGTACTGTGTTTACTTCCAACATAAATGGTGCATTGTGTTTTTCGCTATAAATAAAATCAATTCTTACAATGCCTCGGCAGTTTAATATTTCGTAAACATTTTTAGCTGCTGTTTCTAATTGTTTAAGCATTTCATTAGAAATTTGTGCAGGCGTTACTTCTTCACTTTTACCTTGGTATTTTGCTTCAAAATCAAAAAACTCTTTCTGTGTTTTTATTTCGGTAATAGGCAATACAATTATTTCGCCTTTTGTTTTAAAAACACCAATAGTAAACTCTCTTCCTTTAATAAATTCTTCTATTAAAATTTGATTATCTTCTTTAAATGCTTTGTTTAATGCAGTTTGTAATTCATTCGGTTCATTTACTTTACTCATTCCAATACTACTTCCGCCGTTATTGGGTTTTACAAAAACAGGTAGTTGTAATTGTTGTAAAATAGTTTCGGTACTTATTGGTGTATGTTTAAATAAGTGCATACTTTTTGCTACGTTTATTCCGCCAAAAGCAGCTATGGCAACAGTATATCTTTTATTAAAAGTTAATGCAGAAGTTGCAGCATCGCAACTGGTATAAGGCAAACCCAACATATCAAAATAACCTTGTAGTTTTCCATCTTCACCGGGTGTGCCGTGTATGCAAAGTAAAACAGCATCAAACTTTATTTTGTTTTCACTATGAATAATTGTAAAGTCTTCTCTGTTTACCGCAAATTTATTTTCTGCATCATTTACATACCACCAACCACTTGGGTGTATATCAATTTTATATACATCAAATTTTTCTCTATCAATATTGTTGCCAACTGTAACAGCACTTTTGTAGCTAATTTCTGCTTCACCACTATAACCGCCGGTAACTAAAGCAATTTTTTTCTTCATTGAAATAAAAATTAAATCTTGCCAAATATAATTATGATAGATGATTTATAATGTTTGCCTTACAATTAAAAATTTCTTTTTTTATTAATTTATTTTCTATTTAACAAAAAAGGTGAAGAAAGTTTTTTCTTCACCTAATGCTGACGGGAAATATCACCCGCCGTTACTGATGTTGCCTTAGTTGGCAACAATTATTAGAACATAAACCTACATTAATTAATTGGTATTTCAAACAATTATTACTAAAAAAGTTTAGCACATTTATATGTGTAATTTATCTTTCTTAGCCAACAATTCTTCTACGGTTTCTTTATACATATCATCTGGTACACAACAATCTACCGGGCATACTGATGCACATTGTGGCTCTTCATGAAAACCTTGACACTCGGTACATTTATTTGGCACAATATAATAGGTATCTGTAGAAATTGGTGCATTGCGTAAGTCTGCATCCATAGAACTTCCATCCATTAAAGTTACACTTCCTTTTACAGTTGTTCCATCTGCAAGAGCCCATTCTACGCCACCTTCATAAATAGCATTATTAGGGCATTCAGGTTCACAAGCACCACAATTAATACATTCGTCGGTAATTTTTATAGCCATACGTTTAATTTTGATTTTTTAATTGAATAATCAAATGTAAGTTTTAAAGCAATATACAACATGAATTTACAACAAAGAATTGAATTATTAATAAAGTTGAAAACTTTTATTGAAGAAGATAATAATGAACAATGGAAAGCAGCTAAAACCAAAGCCTCACTTACCAATCCATGGTTTACACCCGAGTTTATTAATATAGCCGTTAAACAAATTGTTACTAATTTTTTAAGTGAAAATAAGTTGCAACAATGGGTATCTTCTTACTCTATTCCCGAAAAAAATAATAACCCAAAAACAATAGGTATTGTAATGGCTGGAAATATTCCGTTGGTTGGTTTTCACGATTTTTTATGCGGATTTATTACAGGAAATAAATTATTAATTAAACTCTCATCACAAGATGAAATTTTATTACCATTTTTTGTAAGCAAATTAACTGAGTGGAATAGTGAAGTAAAAGAGCTTGTTGCATTTGCAAATACTTTAAAAAGTTGCGATACTTATATTGCTACAGGCAGCAACAATAGCAGCCGATATTTTGAATATTATTTTTCAAAGTATCCACATATCATTCGCCGAAACCGTACATCTGTAGCGATTTTAGAAGGAAATGAAACAAAAGAAGAATTACAAAATCTTTCAACAGATATTCAATTATATTTTGGTTTGGGTTGCAGAAATATTACTAAACTATATGTTCCGCAACAGTATGATTTTATGAAATTATTAGAAGCATTAAGAACTTACGATTACTTAATTGAATTTCATAAATACAAACACAATTTCGATTATCAATTGGCATTACTTATTATGAATAATAAACAGTATATGAACAATGGTTCTATTTTGCTTTCAGAAAATGCTTCTGTGTTTTCGGCAATAAGTCATTTGCATTACGATTATTATTCTGATAAAGAAATATTAATTGAACAACTATCTCAAAACAACGATATTCAATGCATTGTAGGAAAAGAATTTATTCCATTTGGAAAAGCACAAGAACCAACGCTTACCGATTATGCAGATGGAGTTGATACCATTCAATTTTTACTTGATTTGAATTAGCATAAAACTATTCACAGATTATTAAACTAAAAATATCTACACAGTATAAAACTTACTTTTGCGGCATGACAGAAAAAATTTTAATTCTCGATTTTGGCAGCCAATACACACAACTAATTGCCCGTGCCGTAAGAGAAGCCAATATTTATTGCGAGATAATTCCCTATCATAAAAAATTTGAAATAAATAACACCATAAAAGGAATTATTCTTAGCGGTTCTCCTTTTAGTGTTAATGAAGAAAAAGCTCCTTTGGTTAATATTGAAGCAATGATTAAACAAGTACCCGTTTTAGGTGTTTGTTACGGTGCACAATTAACTGCAAAAGTTTTTGGAGGAAAAGTAGATAAAAGTAATAAACGAGAATACGGCAGAGCCAAATTAGAAATTAAACAACAAGATGTTTTATTTAATAATGTACACAACGGCTCGCAAGTTTGGATGAGCCATAGCGATTCTATAACAACCTTACCACAAGGCTTTGAATTATTAGCTGTTACAGAAAGTATTCCGGTAGCAGCATTTAAAAAGTCAGGGCGTTTGAAAGACAGTAAGACAATAGAAGAAAATCCAAAACCAGACTTTACTGACTATCCTCTTTATGGCATTCAATTTCATGCAGAAGTATATCATTCAACACAAGGAAAAGAAATTATAAAAAATTTTTTAGTAAGTATATGTGGTTGCCAACAAAATTGGACACCCGCAAATTTTGTTCAAGAAACTATAACGCAATTAAAACAAACCATTGGTAATAAAAAAGTTATTATGGCTTTAAGCGGCGGTGTAGATAGTACTGTTGCTGCAATGCTTATAAGCAAAGCCATAGGTAAAAATTTATTCGGAATATTTGTTGATAATGGTGTTTTAAGAAAAAATGAATTTGAACAAGTTATAGAAACCTATAAAGGTTTAGACCTTAATGTAAAAGGTGTTAATGCAAAAAATATTTTCTATACAAAACTTTCAGGGAAAACAGACCCCGAAGAAAAAAGAAAAATTATTGGAAATACTTTCATTGAAATTTTTGATGAAGAAGCTCACAAATTAGAAGGTATTGAAATGTTAGGGCAAGGAACTATTTATCCTGATGTTATTGAAAGCGTTAGTGTGCACGGACCTTCGCAAACAATTAAATCACATCACAACGTTGGTGGTTTGCCAGATACAATGAAGTTAGAATTGGTAGAACCTTTACGTTTTTTGTTTAAAGATGAAGTAAGAAAAGTAGGTTTAGAGTTAGGCATTCCACATGAATTATTATTTCGTCATCCATTTCCAGGCCCTGGTTTAGCTATTAGAATTTTAGGAGATATTACAGAAGAAAAAGTAACACTGCTACAAAATGCCGATGCTGTTTATACCAATGCTTTAAAACAATTTAATTTATACGAGAAAGTTTGGCAAGCAGGCACTATTTTATTGCCTGTAAAAAGTGTAGGTGTAATGGGCGATGAAAGAACGTATGAATTTACCGTTGCATTAAGAGCCGTTACAAGTGTTGATGGAATGACGGCAGATTGGGCTCATT
This sequence comes from Bacteroidota bacterium, assembly GCA_018267725.1. Classification (GTDB taxonomy): domain Bacteria; phylum Bacteroidota; class Bacteroidia; order Chitinophagales; family Chitinophagaceae; genus CW01. The sequence continues at coordinate 35,498 of JAFDXY010000031.1, read as the reverse complement.
TACCTTACGATTTTTTAGCACATGTTTCAAACGAGATTATAAATAATGTACGTGGCATTAACAGAGTAGTTTATGATATAAGTAGTAAACCTCCGGCTACTATTGAGTGGGAATAAACTTGTTTTACATTATTCTTTTTTTCATAAAAAAACAAACTTAGCTTTAAACTTTATGCAAAAGTTAGCATCTATATTACTGTTCGTTTTTTTGTTTTCATTATTTAGTTTAAAAACAAAAGCACAAACTGTTATAAATAAAATTGCAGTATTTGCACCTTTGTATATTGATAGTGCATTTGATGGAAGCAATTATAAATTAGGTAACAATAATTTACCTAAAAATATGTTGCCCGGTTTAGAATTTTATAACGGTATAATGATGGCTATTGATTCTTTAAAAGCAGAAGGCTACTCGTTCGAAGTAAATATTTACGATACCAAAAGCAGCATAGAAAATATAAATAATGTATTACAAAAAGAAGAGATGAAAGGTTTTGGTTTAATGATAGCTTCATTTAATAATAGAAATGAAATTAAAACGCTAAGTAACTATGCATCAGTCAACAAAATTCCACTCATATCTGCTACTTATCCTAATGATGGTGGTATTTCCAATAATCATTATTTCATTCTTCTCAATTCTACTTTGCGTATGCATTGCAAAGAATTGTATAAACATATTCAACAGAACTACGCAATAGGTAATTTAGTTTATTTTACACGCAAAGGTGCTATTGAAAATTATATACAAAGTTTATTTTCAGAAATGGGTAGAACCACTGCTGCCATTCCTTTAAAAATAAAAACAGTTGAACTAACAGATAGTTTTTCTACCAAACAAATTACAGATTATTTAGATAGCAATAAACACAATACTATTATTTGTGGCTCGCTTGATGAAGCATTTGGTATAAGATTAATTAAAACAATTAATACACTAAAAAATTATCGTTCAGTACTTATAGGTATGCCAACTTGGGATGTATTAATACCTGACGATGCAACTGTTGAAACAGTTTATTCAACGCCATTTTATTATGCAAAAAACACTACGTTATACAATTCCATTTCAACAAAATACAAACAAACATTTAACCAGCATGCAACAGATATGTTACTAAAAGGTTATGAAGCAATGTATTATTTTTCTCATTTATATTTTGAATATGGTAGTGAACTTATGTTCAATCATTTCTCAGAAAACAAATTCAAACTATTCAATCAATTTAATATTCTTCCCAACAAAAACACCAATAACAATATTGAATATTACGAAAACAATAAACTTTATTTTATTAAAAAAGTTGGTAACACAATAAAAGCAGTTAATTAAATTTTCTCATTATTTACTTCACTCAAATTAAACTCAAGCAAATTATTGCAAGCATTTAAAGTAAAATATTGCAACAAAACGCAATTAATTTGTAATACATAATTCATATAAACATCAACCAAATTACATTCTTCAAATTCATTAAACAATAGCAATAATAATTGATTAAAAAATTTGATATTGCATTTTAAATTAAACAAATTTATATGTGCGGAATTGTTGGATACATTGGCCAAAGAGAAGCTTACCCCATTATTTTAAAAGGTTTAAAACGTTTAGAATATCGTGGGTACGATAGTGCAGGCGTTGCATTAATTGGAAACAATAAATTAAATGTTTACAAGAAAAAAGGCAAAGTAGCAGAGTTAGAAGAATATGCCGTAGGAAAAGATGTACACGCCAATATTGGTATTGGCCACACACGTTGGGCAACCCATGGAGAACCAAGTGATAGAAATGCACACCCACACATTTCAAACAATGGAGCGTTTGCTTTAATACACAATGGTATTATTGAAAACTATGTTTTAATAAAACAAGAACTTGTAAAAAAAGGTTACACATTTAAAAGCGATACCGACTCAGAAGTATTACTGAATTTTATTGAAGATATTAAAAAAAATAATAATTGCACATTAGAAGAAGCATTACGCATAGCATTAAAACGTGTGGTAGGTGCATACTGTATTTTATTGATTGATGTAAACGATCCTACAACTATTATTGCAGCACGCAAAGGCAGCCCCTTAGTAATTGGTATTGGAAAGAATGAACATTTTTTAGCAAGCGATGCCAGCCCAATTATTGAATATACCAAAGAAGTAGTTTATGTAAACGATTATGAAATTGCTATTGTAAAAAGCGATGAATTAATATTAAAAAATTTGGGTAATGAAAAACAAACGCCTTATATAACCAAGCTGGATATGGATTTGGCTGAAATTGAAAAAGGTGGTTATGAACATTTCATGCTAAAAGAAATTAATGAACAACCCGATAGCATTTACGATTGTTTAAGAGGAAGATTATTACTGCACGATGGAAAAATTGTAATGAGTGGCATTGAACAAAATATAGAAATACTAAAAAATGCACCGCGTATAATTATTGTTGCTTGCGGTACAAGTTGGCACGCAGGTTTAATTGCCGAATATGTGTTTGAAGAATTATGCCGTACTCCGGTTGAAGTAGAATATGCAAGTGAATTTAGATATAGAAATCCTGTAATACATAAAGGCGATGTAATTATTGCCATATCGCAAAGCGGAGAAACTGCCGATACTTTAGTTGCGTTAGAAAGTGCTAAAGAAAAAGGTGCATTTATTTTTGGTGTGGTAAATGCAGTAGGCAGCAGCATTGCAAGGTTAAGCCATGCCGGTGCATACACACATGCAGGCCCCGAAATTGGCGTTGCAAGTACCAAAGCATTTACAGGGCAATTAACCGTTTTAATAATGATGGCTTTAAAAATTGGTTATGCTAAAGCAACCATTACTCATGAGCGTTATATACAGTTAATGAAAGATTTAGAAAGTGTTCCCGAAAAAGTAAAAGAAATTTTAAAAGATACAACCAACATTCAGCACATTGCCAATAAGTATAAAGATGCAAGTGATTTTTTATTTTTAGGAAGAGGATATAATTTTCCTATTGCATTAGAAGGTGCATTAAAACTAAAAGAAATTTCTTACATACATGCCGAAGGTTATCCTGCCGCCGAAATGAAACACGGTCCCATTGCTTTGGTTGAAGAAAAATTACCTGTATTGTTTGTTGCCACTAAAGATTCGTATTACCAAAAAATAGTAAGTAATGTACAAGAAATAAAAGCCAGGAAAGGAAAAGTAATTGCAGTAGCAACAGCAGATGATAATGTAATTCCCAACATGGCAAACGATGTAATGTTTGTACCCGATGCCGATGAAATTATTGCTCCATTGTTAAGCGTTATACCATTACAATTATTAAGCTATTATGTAGGTATTGCAAAAGGTTATGATGTAGATAAACCCAGAAATTTAGCCAAAAGTGTTACGGTAGAATAGTTTATTTTAAATGATAAATTTTGAATGTTCAATTAATTTATAATACAATATTCAAAATTCAATATAAAAAAACATGCAGCAAAATAATATCACCAAATCAACCATTACATCTTTAGGTTATGGCTTTATAAAAGAAGAATATATTCCTAAAGGAAAAAATGAATATTATTTACGAAACCTTCAAAACCGCAGTGGCATTGAATATAGAAATTTAACGGCTTATGAAATTGAAGCATTGGTAAGAAACAGAAATACTTGTGGCGATTGGAATAAAATTTTAGTAAGCAATGCATTCAATCCTGAATTAGTAAAAAATTGTAAGTTTTACGGATTGGTTCGTATAGGGAAATTAGAGCCGTATTGTTTAATGTTTAGCGATTTAAAAGTTCCGGTTGGTTTATACAATTCAACCATTATTAGTTGCGATTTTGGCGATAATGTTGTAGTAGATAATGTAAACTATATGAGTCATTACATAGTTGGCAATGAAGTTATTTTAATTAATATAAATGAATTAGTTACTACCAACCATGCAAAATTTGGTAACGGTATTGTGAAAGAAGGTGAAGATGAAGAAGTAAGAATTTGGTTAGAAATATGTAATGAAAATGCAGGGAGGAAAGTAATTCCTTTTAATGGCATGTTACCCGGCGATGCTTTTTTATGGAGCAAGTTTAGAGATGATGATGCACTACTTGAAAAATTTAAACAACTAACCGAAAAAAAATTTAATCATAACAGAGGTTATTACGGAAAAGTTGGAGATAGAACAGTTATAAAAAATTGTTCAATTATAAAAGATGTTTGGGTAGGAAAAGATGCTTACATAAAAGGTGCAAGCAAAATGAAAAATCTTACCATCAACTCTGGTGAAGAAGGTAAAACACAAATTGGCGAAGGTTGCGAATTAGTAAATGGTATTATAGATTTTGGTTGCAAAATATTTTATGGTGTAAAAGCTGTTCGTTTTATTATGGCATCGCACTCGCAATTAAAATATGGTGCAAGATTAATTAATTCATACCTCGGCAACAATGCAACCATTTCATGTTGCGAAGTTTTAAATTCATTAATATTTCCTGCACACGAGCAACATCACAACAACTCATTTTTATGTGCAGCATTATTAATGGGGCAAAGCAATGTAGCAGCTGGTGCAACATTAGGTTCTAACCATAATTCACGCAGTGCAGATGGAGAAGCCGTTATGGGGCGTGGCTTTTGGCCGGGTTTATGTGTTAGCATTAAACACAATTCAAAGTTTGCAAGCTTTACTATTTTAGCCAAAGGCGATTATCAAAATGAATTAAATATTACTATTCCATTTTCATTAGTTAGTATTAATGAAATTAATAATAACTTAACCCTTATGCCTGCCTATTGGTTTATGTATAATATGTATGCATTGGTAAGAAACAGTTGGAAATATATTGATAGAGATAAAAGAACTAATAAAACGCAATTAATTGAATACAACTATTTAGCACCCGATACGGTTAATGAAATGTTTGCATCGTTACCATTAATGGAAGAAGCAGTTGGTAAAGCATTTTTACAATTACAAAATCAAACCAACATAAGCAAAGAGTTAGCAATAAAAAAAGGAAAAAATTTATTACAACAAAATGATAAAGCTATTGATGAAATAGAAATTTTTATAGAAGGAATTGAAAACAGTAAAAGAAAAGTTCAGTTATTAAAAGTAAGAGAGTCGTATAATTTTTTTATTAGAATGATTCAATTTTATGGCATTCAGCAATTAACAGAATTTATTAAAGTAAAAAGTATAAAATCTATTCAACAACTTCAAAAAGCTGTTCCTGCAAAGCTTTTAAGAGAAGAATGGTTAAATGTTGGCGGACAATTAATTACAACACAATCAGTTAATAAACTAAATCAGCAAATAAAATTGGGCAAAATAAATACTTGGGATGCGGTGCATGAATATTATTTAAAAGAAGGTAAAAATTACGCAGAACAAAAAACAAAACATGCATTGGCAAGTTTAATTGAAATAAGTAAAATTAATTTAAAGAAAATAGATAAATCTGCTTTAAACAATTTGTTAGATGCAGCATTAGATACACAACAATTAATTACAACAAATATTTTCAACTCACGCAAAAAAGATTATACTAATGCTTTTAGAAAAATGATGTATAGCTCTGAAGAAGAAATGAATACAGTATTAGGCTCTTTACAAGAAAATAATTTTATTCAACAACAAAAAGAAGTATTAAAAAAATACACTAAAGAAATAGCAAGTTTTAAAAAGCAGTTTTACATATAAAAATTAATTAATCTTTATATACGCTTTATATTCTGAATAAAGATGAGGTGAAAAAGTAGATGGGTATGGCGTTAAACTATCAAGCGTAAATTTATAACCATTTATAGTTGTATCTCTTTTATATATACTATTAATTAAAGTCCCTAATTTAAAAGTGTAAAATTGGTTATTGAATAACAGTTTTAGTTTGCACTCAGCAATGCCAGCCCAAACACATACAACATCTTTGGGGCATCTGCTATCTTGCACAATAGAATCCAAATAAACCGTAATGTTTTGATTATTAATTGTAATAGATGAACTGTTACTAACATTTATTGCTAAAGAATTAGCTGGCAAATTATTTGTTTCTGTAGATTGTTTATTGCACGCAAATAGCAAAGTAGAAATGCAAATAAATAACCCAAATACTATTTTTGAAAAATTCATATTCATTGCTTTTATTACAAGAAAGAATAAATTATGCAAACGCTGCATTATACCTATTTATTTCTCACTTGTTAAGCTTGCACACAAATATTCTTGATTTAATTTAGCAATATTACTTATTGAAATTTCTTTAGGGCAAGTTGCTTCGCATGCTCCGGTATTAGTGCATGAGCCAAAACCTTCTTTATCCATTTGGTCAATCATGTTTAACACACGGCTATGGCGTTCAGGCTCACCTTGTGGTAATAATGCTAAATGAGAAACTTTTGCAGATAAAAATAACATAGCACTACTATTTTTACAAGCAGCTACACATGCACCACAACCAATACACATTGCTGCAGCAAAAGATGCATCGGCTTTATCTTTATTAATTGGTAAAGCATTTCCATCTACCGCATTACCTGTGTTTACAGAAATATAACCGCCTGCCTGAATAATTCTATCAAAAGCTGTTCTATCAACCACTAAATCTTTTATTACCGGAAAAGTATTGGCACGCCAAGGTTCTACCACAACTGTATCTCCATCTTTAAAAGCACGCATGTGTAATTGGCAAGTAGTGTTTGCATGCCAAGGGCCATGTGGTTTACCGTCAATATACATAGAGCAGGCACCACAAATACCTTCACGACAATCATGGTCAAAGGCAATAGGTTCTTCACCATCTGCAATTAATTTTTCATTCAATACATCAAACATTTCTAAAAAACTCATTTCAGAAGAAATGTTTTCTACTCTATACATTTTAAACTCGCCCTTTGTGTTTGAGTTTTTTTGACGCCAAACTTTTAAATTCAAATTCATGTTGTAGTGTTCCATAACCCGAATGCTTTTGATTTTAATTTTTAATTTTTGCTACACTCAATTGTTACTTCGTATCGTTCTTCTCTCCTATTATCTATTCTAATATTCGTAAATTTTAATTTAGATGAATCTAATTGGTGAATATGAAATTTCATAGAATCTTTACTTGCTACATTTAAAACATACAAAACAGAATCGTTTATTTTATGATAAACATAGTTAGTTGTTTTAGGTGATTCATCACTTCCATTAAAATATATAATACTGTCTTGCTTAAATGTTAAGGTTTCATTTTTTGCCGTATCGGTAAACGGGCCAACTAATGTATCGTTTCCTTCAATAGCAAAATCTGTTTCAGTTATATATTTTATTTTCCAAAGACCTAATAAAGATGGTTGTTTTGCTGCCGTATTTTCTTTTATTGTTGAATGATTATTGTTGCATGAAACAAAAACAATTATTGAAAATATAACTGCAATTTTTACCATTATTTATAATTACGTTGTGTTGGTTTAATTACTTCGTATTCTAAATTTTCTTTATGCATATCCCAATTGCTTTCTCCTTTATATTCCCATGCAGATACATGCATAAACAAATCATCATTACGCATTGCTTCGCCTTCTGCTGTTTGAGATTCTTCTCTAAAATGCCCACCACAACTTTCGCTTCTGTTTAAAGCATCTTTACACATTAGTTCTCCTAATTCTATAAAATCGGCAACACGCCCTGCTTTATCTAATTCAGGATTAAATTCATTTATTTCTCCGGGCACTCTTACATCATTCCAAAATTCTTTTTTTAATTGTTGAATTTCTACAATGGCTTCTTTTAAACCTTGTTCATTGCGGGCCATTCCGCATTTATCCCACATTATTTTTCCTAATTTTTTATGGAAACTTTCAACAGAAGTTTTTCCTTTAATATTCATTAATTTTTCAATTCTTTCACGCACATTTTTTTCTGCTTCGGCAAATGCTTCATGCTCTGTTGAAATAGGTTTGTTATAAATTTCATCGGCCAAATAATTTCCTATTGTATAAGGAATTACAAAATAACCATCGGCCAAACCTTGCATTAATGCACTTGCACCTAAACGATTTGCACCATGATCACTAAAGTTGGCTTCACCCAAAGCATACATACCTTTTACGGTAGTCATTAATTCATAATCTACCCACAAACCACCCATTGTGTAGTGAACGGCAGGATAAATTCTCATTGGAGTTTCATAAGGATTTTCGCCTGTTATTTTTTCGTACATATCAAACAGGTTGCCGTATTTTTCTTTTACAACTTCTTTGCCCCATGTAATAATTTGTTCTATTGATGCATCTTCTTTTCCTTCTTTATTGGCTTCAATTCTTCCGTAACGTTCTATTGCAGAAGCAAAATCTAAATATACTGCTTGTTTACTTGTACCTACGCCGTAGCCTGCATCGCATCTTTCTTTAGCTGCACGGCTTGCAACATCCCTTGGTACTAAATTTCCAAATGCAGGATATCTTCTTTCTAAATAATAATCTCTTTCTTCTGCAGAAATTTCGTTTGGCTTTCTGTTATCGTTTTGTTTTTTAGGAACCCAAATTCTTCCATCATTTCTTAACGATTCACTCATTAAGGTTAATTTAGATTGATGGTCTCCACTAACGGGAATACAGGTTGGATGAATTTGTGTGAAACAAGGATTACCGAAAAATGCTCCTTTTTTATGTGCTTTCCATGCAGCAGTTACATTACTGCCCATTGCGTTTGTTGAAAGATAAAATACGTTTCCGTAACCGCCACTGCATAATAAAACTGCATGACCAAAATGGCGTTCTAATTTTCCTGTAATTAAATCTCTGGCAATAATTCCTCTTGCTTTATCATCAACTATAACAACATCAAGCATTTCATGTCTGCTATACATTTTTACGTTTCCTAAAGCAACTTGACGTTCTAATGCTTGGTAAGCTCCTATTAATAATTGCTGACCCGTTTGTCCGGCTGCATAAAATGTACGTTGTACCTGCACACCACCAAAGCTTCTGTTACTTAATAAACCGCCATATTCTCTTGCAAATGGTACACCTTGTGCAACACATTGGTCTATAATATTTGCACTCACTTCGGCAAGGCGATGTACGTTAGCTTCTCTTGAGCGATAATCTCCGCCTTTTACAGTATCGTAAAATAAACGAAATGTGCTATCACCATCGTTCTGATAATTTTTAGCTGCATTAATACCACCTTGTGCAGCAATACTGTGTGCACGGCGTGGAGAATCTTGAAAGCAAAATGCTTTTACTTTATACCCTAATTCTCCCAAAGTGGCTGCAGCACTGGCTCCTGCCAATCCTGTGCCAATAACTATAACTTCTAATTTACGTTTGTTGGCAGGGTTTACTAATTTACAATGGCCTTTATAATCTATCCATTTTTCTTCTAATTTTCCTGCGGGTATTTTTGAGTTTAGCATTTTAATAATTATGAATTATTAATTATGAAATGAATTGAGCGAAGTTTTTTCTTAACTAATCCAACCAAAGTGAAAACATAAAGGCATCATTACAAAAGCTAATGGAACTATAATTGCAAAAGCATAGCCAATACTTGTAAGCATTTTGTTATAACGTTTATTATGCACGCCAATAGTTCTAAAAGCACTTTGAAAACCATGTGCCAAATGATAGCCTAATGCAGCACAACCTAACACATATACTAAAATGGTAATTGCAGTTACAGGGTTATGACCTGAAAAAGTATCTTTCATTTTTGCATATAAATCAATTTCACCACTTAAACTTAAACCTTGGCTGGCTCTGTTAGGTAACCAAAAATTAGATAAATGAAGTATTAAAAAAATTAATATTAATGTACCTAATAAAGCCATACTACGGCTATACCATTTACTGCCTTTATTACCATAAGATACGGCATACTTGGCTGATCTTGCTTTTCGGTTTTTAGCTTCAAGCATATAGCCTTGTACAATATGAAGAATGAAACCTAAGAATAAACCAATTTCTAAAATACGGGGAACAATATTGGCTCCCATAAAGTGGGCAGCTTTATTAAACATTTCTCCACCATCGTTAGCAAAAATGCACGCATTAATACTAACATGTACAATTAAAAAGAGTACTAAAAAAATTCCAGTAAAGCTCATTACTAATTTTCTTCCAATTGAAGAGGTAAACATCTGTTTCCAGGTCATATAGCGAAGTTGAGGTTTGGATAATTCTCGGCAAAAGTAATTATCAAATCAATGTAATGCAATTATGATTTTTATTTTTTCGGCATTATTTAAAATATTGCCTTCGGCATTTATAAAAAACCTTTCATCAAACAAATAATATTTACCGTTCTTTTTTGTTTTGCAGTACTTACTTTTGAAACATGTTTAAACTGCTAAACATTTTATGGAACAGCTTTCGTATGGCATTGCAAGAGTTGCGTGTTAATAAACTGCGTACCTTTCTTTCGCTGTTCGGAATTACCATTGGTATTTTTTGTATTATAGGTGTTTTAGCAACGGTAGATAGTTTAAAAGATAATGTTCAATCTCAAATAAAAGCCTTAGGTACTAACTCTATATGGATTGATAAATTTGATTATAGCGATGGTGGAGATGGTGGGTTTCCTTGGTGGAAATATTATAAAAGACCTACCAACAAGTATAATGAAATGCAGTTTTTAAAAGCCAATTTAACACAGGCAAAAAACGTAGCTTACTTTGTTCCTAACAGTGTTACTGCAGAATATGAAAGCACTTCTATACAAAATGTTCCATTATACGGAGTAACAGAAGATTTTTATAAAATTCAAGATTTAAAAATTGCTGAAGGAAGATTTATTAGCGATGCTGAATTTAGTAGAGGAAGCCCCGTTTGTATTGTTGGAGCCAAGCAAGCAGAAAATCTTTTTGGTGTAGCAGATGCATCGTGCATTGGTAAACAAATTTCAATGAATGGAAGAAAAGTTACCATTGTTGGTTTAATTGAAAAAAGAGGAACAGAAGGAATTGGGTTTCAATTTGATAATTGTTTACTTATTTCCTATCAATATTTTGCTTCAATGTTTGATGTGTTGCATGCAGGACAAAATTTAATTATTGTTGAAGGAAAAGATAATGCTGCTAAACAATCTTTAATAGATGAAATAAGAGGTTACATGCGTCAGTTAAGAAAACTTAGCCCGCAAGAAGCAGACAATTTTGCATTGAATGATATTCAATTATTCAGCCAAGTAATAGATCAAATGGCAGGCTCTATAAATTTAGCCGGTTGGTTTATTGCAGGGTTAAGTTTATTGGTTGGTGCATTTGGTGTAGCCAATATAATGTTTGTAACCGTAAGAGAAAGAACCAGCCAAATAGGCTTAAAAAAAGCTATTGGTGCTAAACGAAGAACCATATTAACCGAGTTTTTATTAGAAAGTGCATTCTTATGTGTAATTGGCGGAATATTAGGTTTGTTCTTTGTTTGGTTGCTTACATTATTCTTAAGTTCTGTTATGCCCTTCCCTATTTTTATTGCAGGAAATATTATAATAATGGCCATGACGGTTTGTGTAGTATTAGGTGTTTTAGCCGGAATAATTCCTGCGTTTATAGCTGCCCGAATGGATCCTGTTGTTGCTATAAGAAGTAAATAATAAATATAGTTTTCGATTTAAGAAAGAAGCCTAAAGCATTAAAAACTTAGCAGTTAATTTTGCAATTTAATATTAATACTTGAAGCCGATAATTATTTTAGCCATAGAATCTTCTTGCGATGAAACATCTGCATCTATTTGTGCCGATGGAAAAATTTTATCCAATTTTATTGCCAATCAAACCATACACGAAAAATATGGTGGTGTTGTACCAGAATTAGCAAGCAGGGCACATATGCAAAATATTGTTCCGGTGGTAAATGCAGCATTATCTTCTTCAAACCAAAACCTATCTTCTGTTTCAGCCATTGCTTTTACACAAGCTCCGGGCTTAATTGGCAGTTTATTAGTGGGTGCACAATTTGCAAAATCATTAGCTCTATCATTAAATAAACCATTAATTACTGTGCACCACATGCAAGCACATGTATTAGCCAATTTAATTGATGAAAACAATAAACCCGAATTCCCATTTTTATGTTTAACTGTTAGTGGCGGACATACACAAATTGTATTGGTAAAATCTCCACTTGAATTAGAAGTTATTGGTGAAACTATTGATGATGCTGCAGGAGAAGCATTTGATAAAACAGCAAAACTATTAGGACTACCCTATCCCGGCGGGCCTTTAATAGATAAATATGCCAAAGAAGGAAACCCTTTAGCATTCAAGTTTGCAGAACCTCAAATACCTGAATTAAATTTTTCGTTTAGCGGTTTAAAAACATCGGTACTTTATTTTTTACAAAAACAAGAAGCAAGCTTTATTGAAAATAATTTGAACGATTTATGTGCTTCCATTCAACACGCCATTATTAATATTTTAATGAAGAAAATAAAATTAGCAGTAAAACAAACAGGCATTAAAAATGTTTGTATTGCAGGCGGTGTAAGTGCTAACAGTAGTTTACGAAATACTTTAAATGAGCATGGCATTAAATACGGTTGGAAAACTTTTATTCCAAAATTTGAATATTGTACCGATAATGCAGCTATGATAGCCATTACCGCCTACTATAAATATTTAGCAAATGATTTTTCAGAATTAAATGTAAGCCCAACTGCAAAAGCAACATGGTAATGCATTACAAAAACTAAATTTAAAACTATTCAACAATAATTATTATAAAAACAAATATTTAAAATTTACAAATATGGAAGCAGCATTAGAAGTAAACGGAGAATTAGATGTAAGAGTTCTTATACCCATTAAACGTCATGAATTATTAATAAAACTTTTTAAAGAATTACCGGTAAGTGAAAGTTTTATTTTTATTAACGACCACGACCCATTGCCATTGTTTTATGAATTTCGTTCAATATACGGAGATGTAGTTGGCTGGGAATATTTAAACAGAGGTGGCAGAGAATGGAAAGTAAAAGTTACACGTATTGAAGAATCGTTAGGGCGTGAGTTTACAGATATTTCAACACTTATTGATTTACGAAAAGTAGAACAAAAAGATTGGAAGCAAGTAATATTTCACCGCTACGGAATGATGGAACAAAACACAACTATGGAACTTATTGCCAAAGAAGACCCGAAAGAAATTCACGGCATTTTTATTCAGAAGTTTGAAGGAAAACATAAATGGATTTATAAAAAAAATGAACCCGAAGAATATATTATTCATATAACCAAGCAAGATAACAGCGGACTTGGAGATACAGGTTTTTCTGTAGTTAATGAATTTGATATTCGCCCTTATCCTCCTACAGAACGCCATGAAATGTTTTACAAAGCATTTGCAGATATAAAACCCGGCGAGGCATTTGAATTTATTAATGACCATGATCCCAAACCATTGTATTACCAAATGGAAGCAGAAAGTAAAGAACCGTTTAGATGGGAATATTTACAAAAAGGTCCTGATGATTGGAAAGTGAGAGTAATTAAAACAAAAAAAGAAAAATAATAAGTTACCATTTTATTTAATATTTATTTTATGCTTTGTATTTATCACGAATCTACCGACCCCTATTTTAATGTTGCTACAGATGAATATATTTTGAAGCATATTGAAGAAGATTGTTTTATGCTTTGGAGAAACGATAATGCAATTATTGTAGGGCAATATCAAAACACATTAGCCGAAATAAATTACAACTACGTTAAAGAACACAATATTGCGGTTGTACGAAGAATTTCGGGCGGCGGTGCAGTGTATCATGATTTAGGTAATCTTAATTTTTCTTTTACACAATCGGGTGAAAATTCAAGCCTATCAGATTTTGAAAAATTTACACAACCTATTATTCAAGTAATACAAGAATTGGGTGGTAATGCACGTTTTGAGGGCAAGAACGATTTAATGATTGATGGAAAAAAAATTGCAGGTAATGCAGCACATATTCATAAAAATAAAATTCTGCATCATGGTTGTTTATTGTTTGCTTCAGAAATGCGAAATGTAAGTGAAGCATTAAAAATAAATCCTATAAAATATATTGATAAAGCCATAAAATCTGTTCCTAAAAGAGTTACCAATATTTCCGAACATTTAAAAGCACCCATTACACTTGAGGCATTTACAGAAAAAATAATGAATCATGTTCTTGCAAATTATCCCAATGCCCGTTTGTATAAATTTACAGAAGAAGATAAAAAAAATATTCAGAAATTAAGAGATGAGAAGTACGCTACACACGAATGGAATTACGGAAAATCTCCCGAATACAATTTTAAAAAAGCAATTCGCACCAATGGTGGTTTATTAGAAATGAATTTGGAAGTTAAAAATGGAATAATTGAAAAAGTAAAAATATTTGGCGATTTCTTTTCTGAAAAAGGAATATCATCTGTAGAAGATGCATTAGTTAATACCTTACATAAAGAAGATGAATTGAGAAAAGTTTTATCTCAATTTTCAATTGAACAACATTTTAAAAATATTACGGAAGATGATTTACTTAATGCAATGTTTTAAAAATATTTTATGAATCAAAAATTTAATGCTGACAAACAAAATAAAATAGCAGAAAAATTCCATTCATTACATCATGCCAATGAAACATTAATACTACCTAATGCGTGGGATTGTGTATCGGCTAAAATATTTGAAGAAAATAAATTTCCTGCCATTGCAACAACAAGTGCAGGAGTTGCTTGGTGTTACGGTTATAAAGATGGAGAACATATTCCGCCACATTTAGTAATTGAAACAATAAACCGTATTACACAAACAGTTTCGGTTCCGGTAACTGCAGATATTGAAGGCGGTTATTATAGAAACAATATTGAAAAATTTTCTCAGTTTATACACAACATAATTGAAGCAGGTGCAGTAGGTATTAATCTTGAAGACGGGCACGCACATACCGAAATATTGAATGATGTTAATCATCACATTACATTAATAAAATTGGCAAAAGAAATTGGAAAAGAAAAAGGCGTTAATTTATTTGTAAATGCAAGAACAGATGCAATGCTTTTAAATACTAATTTGAAAAATAAAATTGAAGCTTGTATTGAACGTGTAAAATTTTTTGAAGAAGCAGGTGCCGATGGTGCATTTATTCCGTTTGTAAAAGATATAGAAACAGTAGCACAACTTAAACAAAACATAAACCTTCCTTTAAATATTCTTTTTGCAGACACTTTAAATATTGAAGATTTAAAAAAACTAAAAATAAATCGTATAAGTATTGGTGGTAGAGCTATGTTAGCTACAATGAATTTACTGAAAGAAATTTCAAACGAAATAAAAAATAGTAATAATTGGTTTTCTCTTTTTACAAAAGAGCCTACTTATGCAGAAGTAAATGCGTGGTTTAAATAAATTAAAATTGTTATTATGAAATGCTATAATGATGAAAAAAAATTTGATAACGAATTAAACGCTGCATTTTGGAATGAACGTTGGCAAACAAATCAAACAGGTTGGGATGTAGGTTATGCTTCTACTCCGTTAAAAGAATATATCAATCAATATTCTAATAAACAGGCTGCTATATTAATACCGGGATGTGGTAATGCTTATGAAGCAGAATACTTAACAGCAAAGGGTTTTACCAATATTACACTTATTGATATTGCAGAAAAAGCAGTTGAAAAATTAAAAGAAAAATTTAAAAGCTTTCCTCAAGTAAAAATTTTATGTGAAGATTTTTTTCAACACCAAGGCAAATACGATTTAATTATTGAACAAACATTTTTTTGTGCTCAGGTATTAGAAAGGCGTAAAGAATATGTAGAAAAAATTGCATCACTTTTAAACAATAACGGAAAATTAGTGGGCGTTTTATTTAATATTAATTTTGAAAAACAAGGTCCTCCATTTGGAGGCAATCAATCAGAATATGAAACTCTTTTCAAACATTATTTTCATATTCATACTATGCAACCTTGCTATAACAGCATTAAACCAAGAGAAGGTTCTGAATTGTTTATTAATTTAATTAAGAAGAATACATAATAATAAATTAAAATTTATTATTATATTATTACAGTTCCACCTCTCCTACTAAAAATACACTTCCGCAAATAAGTATTAAATCATTTTTATCGGCGTTTTGCATTGCTTCTTTTAATGCAATATTTACATTTAAAAAACAGTTACCGTTTAATTCTTCGGTAATTGCTTTATCTTTTAATGCTTCTGCATTTAATGCCCTTTCAATTTGTGCTTGCGTAAAATAATAGTTTGCTTGTTTGGGTAATAATTTCAACACATTATCAATTGCTTTATCTTTTACCATACCAAAAATTATATGTAGCCTGTTATAGTTTATTAATGCTAATTGTTGTACAATTTGTTTAATGCCATCTTCATTATGTGCAACATCTAATACAACTGTTGGTTGTTGGTGTATTACTTCCCACCTGCCATGTAAACCTGTTATTTTTTTTGTGTGCTGTAGTGCATACTGTATATCTTTTTTATTAATACTCCATCCTTTAAAACGCAGTTGGTGCAAGGCTTCTAAAACAGTAAGTAAATTTTTTGTTTGATAAATTCCATTCAAATCTAAACTGTATTTTTCATGTTCATCATTCAAATGATTGGCAACTGATACATTTAGCAAATGATGCTCGTATTGCCAATCTGCAATCCATCTTTGTTTATCGGCAAACACAATTGTAGCATTTACCTCATTTGCTTTTTTTACAAAAACATTTGCCGTTTCTTTATATGTTTCTCCAATAACCACCGGAGCATTTTGTTTAATAATACCTGCTTTTTCAAATGCAATTTTTTCTAATGTATCACCCAATATATTCATGTGGTCGTAGCCTATATTAGTAATAACACTAAGCTCAGGCGTAATAATATTGGTACTATCTAACCTTCCACCCAAACCTGTTTCAATAATTGCAATATCAACTTGTTGTTGTGCAAAATATTCAAATGCCATTGCAACCGTTATTTCAAAAAAAGAAGGTTGAATAATTTCAATATATGGTTGTATTTTTTTTGTGAATTGAATAATAAATTCTTCACTACATAACACTCCGTTTATTTTTATTCTTTCTTTAAAATCTTTTAAGTGTGGAGAGGTATATAAACCTGTTTTATATCCTGCAGTTTGCAATACAGCAGCCAACATATTACTTACAGAGCCTTTACCATTAGTACCTGCAATATGTATGGTTTTAAATTTTTGTTGTGGGTTATTAAGTGCGTTACATAATGCAACAGTGTTGGTTAAATCTTTTTTAAAAGCAGCAGCACCCAACCTACTAAACATGGGTAATTTTTCAAATAAGTATTGAATGGTTTGCTCATAATTCATGCAGCAAATGTAATTGATAGCTTAAATGAAATTTGCATTAGCTAAACATAGAGCAAATTCAATGTGGAAATCTATTTATCTACTTCATTGTTTTTCTTACGCATTTCTCTAACTTTTTTTATACCATAACCTGCTCCGGCTGCAATTAATAAACTCAAGCCACCATCTACTGGTGCATCAGACCCCAAATCCGGTGGAGTTGGTGGCTGTGCCATTAACGGCAATGCAGAAAATATAAAACATATAAGTAATATTGACAATGTAATTAATTTCGTTTTCATGTGTTTATTGTTTATTGGTTTGTTATGTTGAGTGAACCATTTTTTTATTATTTATACAGATTTCTCACTTCGTTCGAAATGACGTAAAAAACTTGAATTGATATTATCGTCATTGCGAGGAGCGAATGCGACGTGGCAATCTGTTTGTTTTACGAGTAGATTTCTCACTTCATTCGAATTGATGTAAAATGTATTCTTTATTTTCCCTCATCTACACATCTACACATCTTCTCATTTGCACATCTACTCATCTACTAATTCTTCACCGCATTTAATGTTGGCAGCAAAGAGCCATTGCCTATTAGCTTAATAAAATAATGACCTTGCACTGCATTAGCAGCATTAATATTGTAAACACTTCCTTTCAATACATTATTAAACATTCCTGCATTTAAAACCCTTCCTGCATTATCTATTACCTGATATTGTAATTGGCTATAATTGCTTTTACTGAATAAGCTAAATTGATTATTGTTTGAAGGATTGTTTAATAAAATAACAGGAAGATTGTTGTTGTCTGCTTCCGTTCCTTTTGCATTGAGTACAATAGAAAATCTTGTACTTTTTTGTGATTGAATATCGGATGTTGTTATAAAACCATAACTGTTTGTATTACCATCAATTAATGTATAAACTCCTGTATAACTATCATACAAATAAGCTTTGTTGTTACCCGCAATTAATGAAAGTAGTTGTATGCCGATGGTATAATTTCCTTCTTCCATATTTTTTATTCCAAGTTGTACAGTTCTGTTTTCATCGATATTATTTTTTAATTCACTTCCATGAAAAATAGAATACACAGTAGAATCATTACCTATTACCGATAAATCTGGGCCTATTCTTCTTCCCATATCATAGGCATCATATTTACCATCAAACTTATCAGTAGCATCGGCTGCAACACCCCATCTTAACACCACTTCATCGGCATATTTATCGCCTTGTTTGGCTAAACTTAGTTTTATAATACTGTTGGTATTGGTTGGTGTAGTACTGCCATTGGGGTTTAGTGTGCCTATTGCAGGTTCATTACCCATTAAACTTACTGCCGTACTTGTGGTTTTATCACTTTCTTGTATGGCGATAAAACCCGCAGCTTTTGCCTGCACAAAAAAACCTGCTCCGTTTTCTATTACATTGGTTTGATTGCCTGTTGATGAACCGCCTACATAACTTGCATAAGCAGTTGAATTAGGGTCATATCTATAAATTGCATTGTTTAATACACTTGAATTGTTGGTGAGTATGCTTGTCCAGTTTATATTACTTGGAAAAGGATTGGCTATAAAATTCCAGCCGTTTTGTGTTTTGGTTAAAGAAATAATGGCACTGCTATTGCCTGCATTGATTGGTCCAGTAAAACTAATGGTTGAACTGGGTGTACCACCTTTTAATAATATTCCGTTTTTGGAGGAAGTAGTGCCGCTTGTAAATTGTGTCCATCCTGCATTTGCAGTTCCGCTACTGCCATAATGTGTTTTATCGTCATTGGCTTCGTTGTAGGTATATGCATTGTATCCACTACTGAAAAAACCTGATAAGGTTGATTGACTAATAGTTGTTGCACTTGTAAATGGAAAACCTATCATTCGCCATTGGGCACTGCTGCCAATATATCTTTGAACGGTTACATTGCCACTAATATAATTACCAGTGTTACTGCCTTGTGCTATACTTGCATTGGCATTTGATGAACTTGCTAATATTAAATTACCATTTGTTGTTAATGTGCCACTGCTGGGTGTTATAGTGCCAGTTACGGTTTGAGCAGTGCCAATTGCACCAATGGTTACGCCGTTACTGTTGTTAATAGTAAGGTTGCTTACGGTGCCTGTACCAACAATATTTTGAGCAACAGTACCATTTAAAAGTATTGCACCTGTTCCAGATACAGTTCCCGAATTATAAACATCATAAGCAGTTTGTATAGGATTGTAAGCAAACAGAGTTCCTGAATTATACAAATTACCGCTCAATGTTAATGCAGCACTAACATTTAAAAAAGATCCAGATTGAACAACTAAATTGGCTAATGTTTGAGAAGAAGATAAAGTTGGAAAACTGCTTACACCGGCTGGTATTACAGCAACACCTGTACTTGATGGCACTACACCACCGCACCAATTACTTGCTGTACCCCACGCTATACTTGTTCCGCCCGTCCATCTATAAAAATTATTATCACATTGTGTATAACCTGCAACATAAATTGACCTTCCCGTACCTGCACTAATAGTATTTGAACCAGATGGATTAAAATTTACATTGCTACTTGCAAACACTCCAGTTGTTATAACATTTCCACTTAAATCAACATTTATTCCATATCCAACATCTGTACCTGTTCCACCTAAAGCATAAGCATAACTATATGCTCCACTACCTGTATATCTTGCTACAAAACCATCTGTACCTCCTGCCGAACTTAAATTATGTGTTCCCGAAGGATCAAAGTTTACATTAGAATTCATAAACTGGCCTGCTACATAAACATATCCAGAAGGATCTACTGCTATGCTATTTCCCTGAGTTGCAAGCGTAGAAGTTGAACCGGTAACTTTTAAAGCCCATTGGTAAAAAGAGGCACTACTGGGTGCATAATTAGCGTTGTATTTAGCTACAAACACTGCACCATAACCATTAGTAGTTAAATTATGTGTATTGCTACTGGGGTCAAAATCAACAGTAGAAGTATAACTGTTTGGTGTGGGACCATCATAATCACCAAACATACCTGTAATATAAATATTGCCACTTGCATCGGCAGCTATATCATTTACCCAATCAAAATCCCACGAGGATAAAGTAAATGCCCATTGAAAAGTACCGCTGCTATTATATTTTACAACATACCCATCAGGCATGGATAAATTTTGTGTTGCATTTAAAGGGGTTCCAAATTTATAGGTCGATCCGGCTGTTCCGTTACTAAAATCAACGTAACCTGTGTTACCTGTTAAACTAGGTGGGGTTATATTATTTCCGTCATTTGCAAAAAAACCACCAACTGTATATACATTACCAGAACTATCAACTGCAATTCCTCTGCTACCATAATAAATTTGCCCGTTTCCTCCTGCATCACTGGAAGTAGTTTTAGCCCATTGGTAAAATGAAGTGCTACTTGGTGCTACATTAGCATTGTATTTAGCAACATACATTCCATAATAGCCTGAACCAAGTGTATGCGTGTTGCTGCTGGGGTCAAAATCAAAGCTCTCATCTAATATATTACCAGCTACATACAAATAACCAGCATTATCAACTGCTATACCATAATTTCTATAGAGAGTACTTACTGCACTTATACCTCTACCTAAACTGAAATTCCATTGATAAAATGAAGTACTGCTTGGGGTTTGTGTACCATCATATTTAATTATATATGTAGAAGTGTAGTTGGTTCCGTTTAAAGTAATATTATTGGTATTGGTACTTGGGTCAACATCAAATGCAGTTGTACTGCTTGTTGCCCCTGTAACGTAAATATTTCCTAATAAATCTGCAACAATTTTATAAGCCGAAGTTATTTTGCCTGATAAGCCATAGTTAAATGCCCATTGATACACACCACTACTGTTATATTTTGCAATAAAAGCATCGCTTGTGCCGTTAGCTGTTAATGATGCCGAGCCAGATGGATTAAAATTTACCGTATTATTAAAAGTACCGCATACATAAATATTGCCCTGCCCATCTCTTGCAACGCTATAGCCAGTTGTATTGATATTATCTGCACCTGGTGCAAGAGCCAATGCATAGTTAAAAGTGGGTTGGGCATTAACTATGTAACATAAAGGGAATAAAAGTAGTAAAGTAAATATTCGTTTCATGCTGTATATTTTTTTTCTGATGTTATGAATGAATTAGGGTTTTGATAAATCGCAACTAAAGCTACTTCTATACAACAGCCCCATATGTTTATTTGTCCTTAAAGCAGGAAATCATGTACTTAAAAGGCAGTTTTTATGGTATTAAACTTTGCTTTATTATTGCTTATATATAAATTGCAATTACATGCAACCAACTATTTCTGTTATTATTATTGAAGACGAACCCATTTGGCTTACGCAACTGCAACTAAGTTTAGAGAGATTGGGTTTTTCGGTAGTTGCCGCTTACACCGCTATTGATGATGCTTTAATAAATTTGCCTAAAACCGAATTTGATATTGCTTTATTAGATATTAATATTAATGGGAAAAATGCGGGTATAGAATTTGGTAAAATTATACGCAGTGTTTATAGCAAGCCTATTATTTTTATTACAGGAAGCTTAGATAAGCATACTGCCGCCGAAGCTTTGGTTGCACAACCATCGGCTTACTTAACAAAACCTGTTAATGATACTTCTTTGTTTGTTGCTATACAACAAGCATTGCAAAATTTTTCTGTAAATAAAATTGCTTTATCAAACGAGCCTTATGAACCTGATTATTTTTTTATAAAAGCAGGTAACCATTATAAAAAAATATTATGGAAAGATGTATTGCATCTTTTTGTAGAAGATAAATATGTTGCGGTTGCACTACACAACGAAACAGTTATTTATTATTTGCGAAGTTCTTTGCAAAAAGTATTACAGTCTGTAATTCCTTCTTCTATACAAAATAAATTTATTCAAATTAACAGAAGCGAAATATTAAATATTAATTACGCAGAAGAGTTATTTGGCACAACAATAAAGGCTTGCCATAAAGTGTTTGAAGTAACAGATAATTTTATGCCCGAAGTAAAAAAAGCATTACATATTATTACTTAACGGTAACTGAATATAAAATATTGAACCTTTGCCTTCTTTGCTTTCTACCCAAATTTCCCCTTTGTGTTGTTCAATAATTTGTTTGCAAACAGATAAACCCAAACCAAAACTTTTTTCGCCTTCTGTTCCTTTTCGTTTTAATGTAGTAAATGCATCAAAAATATTTTCTAAATTTTCTGTAGGAATGCCAATTCCATTATCTTTCACACTTATCACCGCAAGGTTTTGTTCCTTTTTAAATTCAACTTTTATAACAGAATTTAACGGGCTGAATTTAATAGCATTATTAATTAAGTTACTGAACACACGTTCTGTTTTTTCAACATCAATATTTGCAGTTATTAATTCATTAGGCAAACTAATTTCAATAGTTTGTTTTTTTTCTTTGGCTTTAAACTGAAGTAACTCAACACATTGTTTTAAAATAGTATTAAGGTTTGCATTTTGCAAATTCAATGTTTCATTTGTTGTATTTGATTGAAGCAATTCATTAATTAATAATAAAGAATTTGAAGAAGTAGATTCTATTAATTTAATTAATTGTTGTTGTTGGTTTATTTCATGTTCATTGGTTGATAAAGTTTGTGCAATAGCTGCAATGCCGCTAATTGGGTTTCGTAAATCGTGTGCAACAACTCGCAAAATTCTATCTTTATCTTTATTACTTTTTTCTAAAGCGTGCATAGCATAACTTAATTGTTCTTTTTGTTCGTTAATTTCAAAATTAAGTTTGGTAAGTTGTGCAACGTTTTTCTTTGAGCGTTTATAGTTTACATACACTAAAATAATAATAGCCAAAGCCATTATGGCTAAAGCAACCGTTATCCATAAATAAATTTTGTTAAGATGATTATCTTTTTGTAGTAAGCTTATTTGCAGTTGTTGTTCTTTATCTTTCAATTCTCTTGTAATGCTTGATTCGAATGAACCTTTTTTTGCATTGGCAACAGAATCTCTCATGGCAATAAAAGTTCTGTAATATTTAATTTCTTCGGTAGTATTTTTTGTTTCGTGATAATATGCTGCCATCATTTCTTTCCAACCTAATTCTGCATCGTTATTTGGTAAAGTATCTAAACTTTTACGCAATGCAATTAATGTTTGATACATGGCTGTGTACAATTTTTTTTGCCATTGTACTTTTGCCAATTGTTGTTGGCATAATTGAGCATCGGCATGCTCTGTACCTAAAGTTGTATTATTATAAATAGCTTGTTTGTATAAAACTTCTGCAGAATCTAATTCGTTTTTTAAAGCATAAACTTTTGCAAGATTGCCAAACACAACGCCCATGCAGGTTACAGTTATTTGTCTGCTTAAAGCCGAATCGGTAACATAACGATATTCTGAATTTTTAATATTTGTTAATGCTTTATTGTAAAACAAAATAGCACTATCGTACTTTTTTAAATTTGTATAACACAAACCAATATCATCAAACAGTTCTTGTGTTTTTCCTGAACGCAAATATGTTTCAGATTCTGGGCAGTTATTAATACTACTAAGTGATGTTTTAAAATAGTTTATTGCCTGATTGTATAATTTTTGCCTATACAATACCATAGCAATTGCTTCTGTAACATCATGGCTGTTACAACTATCTTTATATTGCCCAATAATATTGTATGCTTTAAAATAGTTTTCATAAGATTTTTGATAATTGCTCAAATTAAAATAAGCATTTCCTTTTTGAATAAAAGAAGAAGCATACTCTTGCGTAGTAACAATTGATTCTAACTTATTTTTTTCAATTAAATTAATACAACTATCTGCATAACTAATAGAGAGTTTGTACTGCTGTAAATCTTTATACACCCATGTTTTAACTGATAGATAGTAGAAGGTAGTCCATTTATCTTGATGTTTTTTACTAAAGTAAATAGAATCAAGTTTAGTAATTGTTTCCTTAAGTTCTCGTTTTTCTAAAGATGGTTTTATAATATTATAAAGTTCATCTCGTTTATCAATCCATTCTTTTTTTTCTTTTTCAATATTTTGTTGTGTACAAGAAAATAAATTTGTTATTAATACAATAACAGCTATTACAGAATAATATTTTTTTTTCTGTATATAATTCATGCAACAAATTTGTTTTACGCAATTTAAGAAAAGATGATTTAAAAACTAAATGTACAAGTGAGTGACACAACAGGCGATGCCATGAAACACAAATGCAGGTTACAAAAATTTAATTGGTAACCTTAAAATTAAAAACAATAGTTCCGGTTTGTTCATCATCTGTACCGGTGTTTAATTTTAAAAGTCTTGCTTTACGCAAAGCAATATTGCGAATATTTGGATTGGTAGTAGTAGTGCCACGTGGGTTTATAATAGCTTGTGTTACGCTTCCATCTTTACTAACAGTAATATCAACAGCTACTTTTGCGTTTTCATTAAAATCATCTTGAAAGCTTGGCAGTTTTGTAAATCTTCTTCCGTTTAATCCGCTTCTTATAGATACCCCACTGTTGCCACTTGCAGCATTGCCATTATAACTATCGCTATTAGGATTTCCATTGGGTTTGCCTTGATCTCCTTTACCACCTGCAACACCTTGATTTCTTACACCATTATAACTATCGGCATTATTACCGCCATTATTATTATTGGTTCCGCCACCATATACTGCTTTTGGTTTTGCAGGTTTTGGTGTAACAGCAGTTGTGTTTGTGGGTTTATTATGTTTTACTTCGGTTGAAGCATTGGTGCGTGGTGTTGATTTATTTGAATTATTTACAGCCGGTGCATCGGCATCGGTATTGGTTTCATCGGGTGTTATATTGGTGTTGTTGTTTGCAGCAGTACTTCGTGGAGGTGTTGCATTGGTTTCTTGTGTGTTAGAAGGATCACCGGGAATTTGTGGAGGAATATCTCCACTTCCAGTTTCGCTATTTCCTAAATTTACTTCAATACCTTCATTTAAAACTGGTTGCGGAATTTGTGGTAAAGTCCATTGCAAGAAAAAAAGTATTAATGCTATAGCAATACAAATAGCAACAGTATAAATACTTGCCTTAATGTTTTTTTGTATTTCGAATGAAGCCTGCATAGCTACATTATTATTCATACAAACTTATTTTATTGCTTACTAAAAAGTTTGATTGTTGAAAACTTAACAAAGTAAGCAAACACTATGCACGTTGTTGTGTAAAGAAAGGTTAATTAATTGCCAAACACTTTTTTTAATAAATCTGTAGTGCGGGCAACAGGGTCTTTCCGAATTTTTTGTTCTTCTAATGCTAACTGATAAAAAATTCCGCTTAATGTTTTTTCTGTTACATAAGTAGCTAAATCGGTATTTACTTTTTTTACAAAAGGAATTTTATTGTAAGAAGTTGTAAAGGTGTTCCAATATTTTGTAGCATCTGTTTTAGCCATTGATTGCTCTATAACAGGTTTAAAAGCATTGGTTAATTGTGTTGTAGTTTTTTCTCGTAAATATTTGGTAGCTGCACTATCGCCACCTTTTAATAAACCAACAGCATCGGTAATGCTCATTTGTTTTATGGCATTTACAAAAATAGGGGTAGCCGTTTTTGCTGCATCTTCGGCAGCACGGTTCATACTTAATATTGCATCATCAACTTGTTTTTCAAAACCTAATGCACGTAATTTTTCTCCTGCTTTTTGTGCTTCGGGTGGTAATAAAATTTTTACAGCAGCATCTTTAAAAAAGCCATCGGGTGCAGAAAGTTTTGCAGTGCCTCTTTCAATACCTTTTTGTAATGCTTCTTTTAATGCATTGCCAATTTCATCTCCGCTTGTTGTTGATATTTTATTATTAGTTGCGTTTGCAATTGTTTTTGAAAAAACATTTTTTAACCCTTGTGCATTTAATTGTACAAACAAAAATGATAAAATAACAACAAATAATTTCTTCATAATAAGAATTAAAATTTGAACGAAGCTATAAGAGAACGTTATAAAGAAATGCGAAAGTTATAGATTTAATAAAAGTTCACATTCTGCTAATAATTTTTTGCTGTTAATAGCTGCAGTACCTACTTCTTCGCAAACCAAACCACCTGCTATATTAGCTATTTCGGCAGCTAATTTTATTTGTTTGGTTGCTGCATATACTAACGATGCTACTGCAATAACCGTATCTCCGGCACCGCTTACATCTGCAATATTTCTAATATGTGTAGGAATGATTTTATTTTCGGAAGAAGATTGATAAAACACTCCATATTCTGAAAGTGTAATTAAAGATATTTCGTGTTGTAATTTTTCTTTTAATCCTGCATGAATATGTTGAAGGTTGTTAATGTTTACTTCTTCTAACAAAATATTCAACCCTTCTTTTACTTCTTTTAAATTAGGTTTAAAAATATCTACACCTTTAAATGCAAAAAAGTTTTTATGCTTTGGATCTACGGTTGTTATTACATTATATTGTTTACATAAAGCAATTACAGCTTTAATAATATTTGCAGTTAATACACCTTTATTGTAATCTTCAAAAATTAAAACATTGGGTTTATTGTTTTTAAAAAGTATTTCAATACCATTAATTAATCGTTGTTCATCGGTAACAGAAATATCTTTTGTTATTTCTGCATCTAAACGCATCATTTGTTGGTTACGACTTATAACACGTGTTTTATTAGTTGTAATTCTTTCAGAAGAAGTGAGTAATAATTGTGTTTGAACATTAAAATTTTCAAACATTTGTTTTAATTGTTTTCCATCTTCATCATTTCCTATCATTGAAATAACAGAAGTGCTGGCACCTAATGCAACAAGGTTTAAAGCTACGTTGCCTGCACCTCCTATTCTATATTCTTTTTTAGTAATGCTTACCACCGGAACAGGAGCTTCGGGAGATATTCTTTCTACATGTCCCCACATGTAACTGTCTAACATTACATCTCCTAAAACAACTACTTTAATATTTTTAAATTGATTGAATAACTGCTCAAAATTCATACTATGCTTCTTTTTTTCGAGCTGCAAAATAAAGCGGAATACCTATTAAAACAATAATTAAACCCGGCCATGTGTATTGTGGTTTAAAGGCAACCAATAATGCACAAAAACTTAATCCTAAAACAATATACAATGCAGGTAAAACAGGATAACCAAATGCTTTGTAAGGTCTTTCAGCATCGGGCATTTTTTTGCGTAAAATAAATATACCAATAATTGTTAATACATAAAATATTACTACTACAAAAGAAATCATATCAAGTAAATCTCCGTATTTACCACTTAAACATAATATAGCAGCAACCACACATTGTGCCCACAATGCCCATTGTGGTACGCCGTTTTTATTTAATGTGCCTGCTTTTTTAAAAAACAATCCGTCTTTTGACATGGTATAATAAACTCTTGCACCTGCTAATATTAAACCATTGTTGCAACCAAATGTTGATACCATAATTAATATGGCTATTAAACTTGTACCAATTGAAGGAAAAATTTGATTGGCTGCTGCTACTGCTACCCTATCATCCTTAGGAAAAGCAATTTCGTTTAAGGGCAAAACATTTAAATACATTAAGTTGGCCGATACATAAATTACGGTTACAATTAATGTTCCTAAAAATAAACTTAACCCAATATTGCGTTTGGGGTTTTTCATTTCTCCAGCAATAAAAGTTACATTATTCCACGCATCGCTACTAAAAATAGAACCTACCATACTTGCAGCTATTGCACCTAATAAAGCACTGCCTGCAATACCTTTCCACATAGTTGGTTGTAATGCACCGCTTACATTTTTTTGCCCAAAATCTTGCATAGCTGTAAATCCTGTTTTCCAGTTTTCTGCCCAATAACTTTGTTTAACTAATACAAAACCAAAAACAATTAAGCCTAATAGTGCCAATAGTTTTGCAGAAGTAAATATTGTTTGAATAAATTTTCCTTCTTTAACACCTCTTGAATTAATGTATGTAAGCAGAATAATAATTACAATGGCAACAATTTGACCTGAATAAATTTTCAATAATCCAAAATCATATAATAAATAATCATTACCTAATTCTGGTAAGAAGTGAGCCAAAAATTTTGAGAACGCAACACCAACGGCTGCTATTGTTCCTGTTTGAATTACGGCAAAAAAGCTCCACCCATATAAAAAACCAACAAGTGGGTTGTAAGCTTCTTTTAAATAAACATATTGCCCACCTGCTTTGGGAAACATGGCACTTAATTCTCCATAACTTAATGCTGCAGTTAATGTCATAAATCCGGTAATTAACCACACTGCAATTAGCCAACCTGCACTGCCTACATTTCTGGTAATATCGGCACTTACAATAAAAATACCAGAGCCTATCATACTTCCGGCAACAATCATGGTGGCATCTGTAAGGCTTAGTGTTGGTTTAAAGGAAGAAGTATTTGCTTGAGACATAAGTTAGTTTTGTTTACAATAATAAAAAAATCCTGCCTTTTTAAAAAGCAGGACGGTAAGATAATGAACAATAATTATTTGCAATTATTTTTTCTTGTATAAATCGTTTAACCCTTTCACTAAGTCGTTGGTAATGTTGTAAACAGAATCTTTATAATAAAACAAATCACTTGAGCTTGATAGAATATAAGCATAGCCTTTATCTTTATTATAAGTTTTTAAATAATCTTCAATTTTCTTTTTTACATCTTGTAATTTGCGTGTGCTTTCATCGGCCATTTCTTGCTCCATGGCTTGTTTTTTTGTTTTTAAATTTTTATCCATTTCTACCAACTCTTGTTGTTTAGCTGCCAATTCTGCTTGACTCATACTTGCACCGCGACTTTGCAATTCTTGATATTTTTTAGTAAACTCATTTTGCATTATAGATAGTTGCTTGCCTAAACTTTGGTCTTTTGCTAACAATCCGTTGCGAACTTCTTTTAAGTATTCAAACTGGTTTTGTACAGTATCCATTTCAAAATAAGCTACGCGAAAGTTTCCTGCATTAGCCGAAGAAGCAATAACAGTTTTGTTTTGAGGCTTATTAGAAAAATGCCAATAAAATAAAACAGCTACCGCTGCAAATAATGCAATATTTAACCCGAATGTAAAATTTTTCATTAAAAAATATTTTGGTGCAAATGTAATGTTGCAATATAAAATAGAAGTGTTAAGAATAGTTTGAACATAAAACAGGAAGCATATTTCAGCTTCCTGTTGTTTTTTATTGCTCGAAAATTGATAAGTAATGAAACTTATTCATCTTCATCAAAACTCATGGCTTCGCGTGTTGCAGAAAGTACTTCGTATTCTTCTTTACTTCCTACAATCATGTTTTCAAAATCACGCTGCCCTGTACCCGCAGGAATTAAATGGCCTGTAATAACATTTTCTTTTAAACCATGCATGTTATCTAATTTACCATTAATTGCCGCTGTACTTAATACTTTAGTTGTTTCTTGGAATGATGCAGCACTTATCCAACTTTGTACACCCAAAGATGCTTTGGTAATACCCAATAACACCGGCGTTGCAGTTGCTGGTTTTGCATCACGAACTTCAACTAATTTTTTATCGGCACGACGTAAAATTGAATTTTCTTCTCTTAATTCACGAACTGTTACAATTTGCCCGGCTCTCATTTTAGTACTTTCACCTGCTTCGGTTACTACTTTCTTGTCAAAAATTCTATCATTTTCATCTATAAAGTCCATTCTGTCTTCTAAATCTTCTTCTAAGAATTTAGTATCGCCGGCATCAACAATTTCTACTTTTTTCATCATTTGACGAACAATTACTTCAATGTGTTTATCGTTGATTTTCACACCTTGTAAGCGATATACTTCTTGTATTTCATTAACCACATATTCTTGTACTGCAAATGGCCCTTTGATAGTTAAAATATCTGCTGGAGCAATTTGCCCATCTGATAAAGGAGCACCTGCTTTAACAAAGTCTCCATCTTGTACTAAAATTTGACGAGATAATGGAACAAGGTATTTTTTAATCATTCCGTCTTTACTTTCTACTGCAATTTCACGGTTACCGCGTTTTACATTACCAAATGTAACTACACCATCTATTTCGCAAACAACGGCGGGGTTACCCGGATTACGAGCTTCAAATAATTCAGTTACACGAGGAAGACCTCCGGTGATATCTCTTAATTTACCTAAAACACGAGGAATTTTAACCAACACTTGACCTGCTTTTACTTCATCTCCTTCTTCAATTGAAATATGAGAACCTACAGGTAAGTTGTACTGTTTCAGGTCTTTACCTTCTACAATTACTGTTGGAATTTTAGTTTTATCTTTAGTTTCAATAACTACTTTTTCGCGGTGCCCTGTTTGGTCGTCTGCTTCTTCACGGAAGGTTATGCCTTCAAGTACGCTTTCAAATTTAATAGTACCGTTTTGTTCGGCTACAATTACGTTATTGAATGGATCCCAAGTACAAATCATATCTCCTTTCTTCACTTGCTGACCATCTTTTACCAATAAAGTAGAACCATAAGGAACGTTATTGGTAATTAATAAGCGATCATTTTTCACATCCATAATTCTTACTTCACCCGTACGACCAATAACAATTTGCATTTTTTGCCCTTCGTTATTTAATGCAGATACAGAACGTAAACCATCAAATTGAATGGTGCCATCAAATCTTGCAGCTAACCCGTTTTCAATACTTGCACTACCTGCAACACCACCCACGTGGAAGGTACGCAAAGTAAGCTGTGTACCGGGCTCACCAATTGATTGTGCTGCAATAATACCCACTGCATCTCCACGTTGAGTGATATAGCCTGTTGCTAAGTTTTTACCGTAACATTTTACGCAAACACCACGTTTAGCTTCGCAGGTTAATACTGAACGAATTTCTACAGTTTCAATACCACTTTCTTCAATTTCTTTAGCAATATCTGAAGTAATTTCTTCGCCGGCTTTAATAATTAATTTATCTGTAACCGGATTGATAACATCATGCAATGAAGTACGACCTTCAATTCTATCTGATAATGGTTCAATAATATCTTCATTATCTTTTAATGCACCGGTGGCAATACCACGTAAAGTTCCGCAATCTTCTTCTCCAATAACTACATCTTGTGCAACATCTACCAACCTACGTGTTAAGTAACCCGCATCGGCAGTTTTTAAGGCAGTATCGGCCAAACCTTTACGAGCACCGTGTGTAGAAATAAAGTAATCTAATACATTCAATCCACCTTTAAAGTTTGATAAGATTGGGTTTTCAATAACTTCACTTCCTGTGCTACCGCTTTTTCTTGGCTTAGCCATTAAACCTCTTATACCTACCAACTGCTTAACCTGTGTTTTAGAACCACGAGCACCAGAATCTAACATCATATAAACAGAATTGAAACCTTGTTTATCTGTTGCCATTTCATGAATAAGCTCGTTGGTAATACGCATATCTACTTTACCCCAAATATCAATTACTTGGTTATAACGTTCATTATTGGTAATTAAACCCATGTTGTAGCTTTCCCAAACTTCATCAACTTCATTCTTAGCATTTTCTAATAATTCGTTTCTAATTTCAGGCACAATTAAATCGTTTACGCTAAAACTTAAACCACCTTTAAATGCCATACGGAAACCTAATTGTTTAATATCATCTAAGAACTTAGCTGTTTTAGGAACATTAGTAATTTTAATAATATCGCCAATAATTTCTCTTAAACTTTTCTTAGTTAATAGTGCATTTACATAACCTACCTCAACCGGAACATGTTGATTGAATAATACTCTACCAACAGTTGTATCTATTAATTTTTTAACTAATTCTCCGTTTTCGCGAACATTAGCTTTTACTTTAATAGCTGCATGTAAATCAATTATGTTTTCATTATAAGCAATTACAACTTCATCTAAGCTATAAAATGCTTTTCCTTCGCCTCTTATTTTTTCTGTAGCAGTTGATTTTTTGCCTTTTGTAATGTAGTACAAGCCCAATACCATGTCCTGAGAAGGAAGTGTAATTGGTGTACCATTTTGCGGGTTTAGAATGTTGTGTGAAGAAAGCATTAATAGTTGAGCTTCTAACACAGCAGCATTACTTAACGGTACGTGAACCGCCATTTGGTCTCCATCAAAATCGGCGTTAAAGGCAGCCGTAACTAACGGATGTAATTGAATGGCTTTACCTTCTACCAATCTTGGTTGAAATGCCTGAATAGATAACCTATGCAATGTAGGGGCACGGTTAAGCATTACAGGATGACCTTTCAATATATTTTCAAGAATATCCCAAATAACGTTTTCTTTTCTATCAACTAATTTCTTAGCAGATTTTACCGTTTTTACTATTCCTCTTTCAATTAATTTACGAATAATAAATGGCTTAAATAATTCGGCAGCCATGTCTTTTGGTAAACCACATTCGTGCATTTTCAATTCAGGACCTACCACAATTACAGAACGACCAGAATAGTCTACACGTTTACCTAATAAGTTTTGACGGAAACGACCTTGTTTTCCTTTTAAAACATCTGAAAGTGATTTTAAAGCTCTTCCACCTTCGGCTTTAACGGCGTTTGATTTACGAGAGTTATCGAATAAAGAATCGATAGCTTCTTGTAACATACGTTTTTCGTTACGAAGAATTACTTCAGGAGCTTTAATCTCCATTAATCTTTTTAAACGATTGTTACGAATAATTACACGACGATACAAATCATTTAAATCTGATGAAGCAAAACGTCCACCATCTAAAGGTACTAATGGGCGAAGTTCTGGTGGAATAACCGGAATATATTGCATAACCATCCATTCCGGACGGTTAGAAATTCTTTCAGAAGAATCACGAAAAGCTTCTACCACACTTAAACGTTTTAAAGCATCTGCTTTACGTTGTTGTGAAGTTTCTGTTGCGGCAGCATTACGTAATTGATAGCTTAATTCATCTAAATCTAATCTTTCTAATAATGCATGAATTGCTTCTGCACCCATTTTTGCCACAAATTTTTGTGGGTCATCATCGGGTAAAATTTGATTGTCTTTTGGTAAATTATCTAATATATCTAAATACTCTTCTTCAGTTAATAAATCTCCTGCACTTAAATTTTCTTTTACACCGCCTTGTATTACCACATAACGCTCGTAGTAAACAATGCTTTCTAATTTTTTAGAGCTTACGCCTAATAAATAACCAATTTTGTTAGGTAAACTTTTAAAGTACCAAATATGTACAACTGGCACTACTAATTTAATATGCCCCATACGTTCACGGCGTACTTTCTTTTCAGTAACTTCTACACCGCAACGGTCGCACACAATACCTTTATAACGAATGCGTTTGTATTTTCCGCAGGCACATTCGTAATCTTTTACAGGCCCAAAAATTCTTTCGCAAAACAAACCGTCCCTTTCTGGTTTATAAGTACGATAGTTAATTGTTTCGGGTTTTAAAACCTCGCCAAAGCTTCTTTCTAAAATAGAATCTGGAGAAGCTAAACTGATTGTAATTTTTGAAAACGTTGATTTTGCTTTGTTGAACTCTCTTTTAATTGCCATAGATTAAAATGGAATTTTTAGATTTTGAAGAAGCTTTCTTTTAAAATTTCATTTGGTTTCCATTGCCTTGAATCTTCTTTAAGGGTTTGAAGATTACTAACACTTGTACATTCTTGATAATGTTTGTATCAAGACAAGCAGCAGTCTAACCTAAACAATAAAATAAAATGGATACAATACTTCAAAATTGTTAAGGCGGCAAAGGTAAGGTTAGTTATTGAAATTGAAAAATGAGATTTATCTATTTTTTAATGATTACTTCTTCATTTTCTACCGTTTTTCTTCAATTTATAATTTCTTCTTTACTATTAAAATTTAGTTGAAACTTACACCCTTAAAATACAAACTGCATTTGAGTTTTAAAATTATTCAGAATAATTCTTGTTCCTTTAATCAAA
The DNA here is from genome assembly GCA_018267725.1 of Bacteroidota bacterium. Lineage (GTDB taxonomy): Bacteria > Bacteroidota > Bacteroidia > Chitinophagales > Chitinophagaceae > CW01. The sequence continues at coordinate 1,333 of JAFDXY010000031.1, read as the reverse complement.
AATTAAACTTCATAGTGAACTATTATTTTTACTTTGCAGCCATCACCCATTTATGATACAAAATAAAAAACAGGCAGCACTCGGCTTTATATTCATTACACTTTTAATAGATATAACCGGTTTTGGAATTATAATTCCCGTTATCCCCAAATTAATAATGAAGTTAGAAAATTGCGATACCAGTACTGCATCGCAATATGGCGGGTGGTTATTAACCGCTTATGCCATTATGCAATTTATTTGTGCACCCATTATTGGAAATTTAAGTGATAGATATGGAAGAAGACCTATATTACTTTTTGCATTAGCGGGTTTTGCTATTGATTATACTTTAACAGGTTTTGCACCAAACATAATGTGGCTATTTGCAGGAAGATTAATTGCCGGAATTACCGGAGCAAGCATAACTACTGCTGCAGCATATATTGCAGATGTAAGTACACCCGAAAAAAAGGCTCAAAATTTTGGAATGATTGGCGTTGCATTTGGCGTTGGTTTTATTATTGGACCTGCATTAGGTGGCTTTTTAGGCAAATGGGGAATTCGCATACCATTCTTTGCTGCTGCAGGTTTGGCAGCTTTAAACTGTTTATACGGGTTATTAGTTTTACCAGAATCTTTACCTAAAGAACATAGAAGAAAATTTGAGTGGAAAAAAGCAAACCCTGTTGGCTCTTTATTAATGTTTAAAAAACATCCTATTATATACGGATTGGTAGCTTCTATTGCACTTTTATATGTTGCATCGCATGCTGTACAATCTGCATGGAGTTATTATGGTATTGAAAAATTTCATTGGGATGAAAGAATGATTGGAATATCATTAGCTGTTGTAGGTGTTTGTGTTGCCGCCATTCAAGGTGGTTTAATAAGAATTGTTATTCCTAAATTAGGACAAGAAAAAAGCATATATGTTGGTTTAGCATTTTATGCAACAGGATTTATTTTATTTGGTATTGCTACTCAAACTTGGATGATGTTTGTATTTACTTTAATATATAGTTTTGGAGGAATTACAATGCCTGCTTTGCAGGGAATAATTTCTAATAATGTTCCTAAAAACGAACAAGGAGAATTACAAGGAGCATTAACCGGTTTAATGAGTGCAAGTACATTAATAGGCCCTTTATTAATGACAAATGTTTTTGCTTATTTTACTGCAAAAAATACTCCGTTTTATTTGCCTGGGTCAGCTATGTTTTTGGCAGCCATACTAACTATTGTAAGTACAATATTGGCATACAAATCTTTACACAACCATAAAGAAATTACAAAAGCTTAAAGCAGTTAAAAACACAAAAGCCTCGCATTATTTGCAAGGCTTTTATATTAT
>JAFDXY010000030.1 GCA_018267725.1 Bacteroidota bacterium | reverse complement strand
GTGATATTACTAATTTGCAAGATTTAAAAGTAGGAAAAGAAATTACAATTAGAGGTATTAATTATAAATTAAATGATGCAGGAAATATTATTATTGCAAAATAAAATCATATAAAATATATTATAATTTTTATTAATGAAAACAATTGCACTTCTACTATGTTCAAATATATTTATGACGATTGCCTGGTATTGGCATTTAAAAGAAAAAGGATTACCGCTATGGAAAGCTATTATAATTAGTTGGTGTATTGCATTTTTTGAATATTGCCTTACCGTACCGGCAAATAGAATTGGCTATACAACAGGCTGGAGTGGTTTTCAATTAAAAATTGTTCAAGAAGTTATTACACTAATTATTTTTTGCGTATTTGCAGTAGTATATTTAAAAGAACCGCTTAGGTGGAACTATGCCGTAAGTTTTACTTTAATTATTGGAGCAGTTTATTTTGCTTTTAAAAAATAATTTAACCTATTTATCAAAAGTATTTTTACCACATTCTAACCATTGCAAATATTCTTTTGCATTAGGTGTGTAGCCAACAGGTGCATTTATTAATTGTTGATTGTTATTTAAAATAACATATAAGGGTTGTGTAACCTGGTTAAAATTTTCTGATTGAAAAGTAGCCCACTTATCTCCTACGGTAAGAATATCTTTTACAGTTTTATCTTTCGTAACATAATCAATTATATGTTCTTCAACAGGTAATTTTGCTTTATCATCAACATACAAAGAAACTAAAATAAAATTATTTTTAATATATTCATACACTTCAGGTTGTGTCCATACGTTCTCTTCCATTTTTCTGCAATTCACACAAGCCCATCCTGTAAAATCAATTAATAAAGGTTTATGTTGTTCTTTTGCCAACTGTACTGCTTTCTCGTAATCGTTTACCACATTAGCTTCTAAGCCTTTGCCATGCACATTTTCTTTTCCGTAAATACTATAACTTAATGGTGGAGGAAAACCGCTTAATAATTTAAGATTAGCATATTTTGATTGAGTAACTCCAGGTAATAAATACAAAGTAAAAATTATTGCAAGTACACCAATAAGCTTTCTTCCTTTACTAATTTTCATTCCTTTATAATCATGTGGAAGGCGAATAATGCCAAACAAATACAGTGCAAGTAATGTTGAAGTAATTATCCAAACGGCAAAAAATACTTCACGTTTTAATATGCCCCAATGCATAACCAAATCTGCATTAGATAAAAATTTAAATGCTAAACCAACTTCTACAAATGCTAAAAATTTTTTAACCGTATCTAACCAGCCGCCGCTTTTTGGCATTCTGTGCAACCAATTTGGAAAAACAGCAAACAAGCCAAAAGGCAATGCCAATGCTAATCCAAACCCTGCAAGACCTGCAGTTAATTGCCATGCACCACCACTTAAAGAGCCTACTAATAATGAACCTAAAATAGGGCCTGTACAAGAAAAAGAAACTATTGCCAATGTTAGTGCCATAAAGAAAATTCCGCCAATACTTCCTAAACCGCTTTTGGTATCGGCTTTGGTTGCAATATTACTTGGCAGAGTAATTTCGAAAAATCCAAAAAAAGATATTGAAAAAACAATGAATATGATGAAAAATATAATATTCAACCAAGGGCTGGTTGATATGTTGTTAAAAATTTCGGGTTGCACATTTCCTAAAATATGAAAAGGTAAACTTGCCAAAACATAAATTAGAAAAATAAATAATCCGTAAAGCCAGCCATTTTTTATAGCTTGTTTTTTGTTAGAAGAACGTTTTGTAAAAAAAGAAACGGTAACCGGAATCATTGGAAACACGCATGGCGTAAGCAACGCAATAAATCCGCCTAAAAGTCCTAATAAAAAAACAGTAATAAAATCTCCGTTATGTGTTGAAGTTTTTGCTCCACAATTATTTAAAGGCTCATTAATATTAATTGAAGAAAGTTTAATAGCAGTTTTATTATTGCTTTGCACACCGCCTTGCAACGCAACAGTTAAAGTATCTTCTGCCTGATGAAATTCTGTGCCTTTAGCTAATGATGCAGTTATAATAATTTTTAACGAAGCCGGAATTATTTTTTTAATGCTAATTAATTGAACAGCAGTAGCACTATCAGTAAAAACATTTACTTGCTTTTCAAAAATTTTATCTGTTATATTTTTTGGTGTACTTAAAAATGAAAGAGGTTTAGTTGTTACAATATTTTCATTATTAAATTGTAATTGAATGGTTTGCAAGCCATCTACATTTGGATTACTTCCATATAAATACCAACCTTTTGTTATAATACTTTCTGTTTGCAGTGTGTATGTACTATCGTTTATTTTTTTTGTTGAAATTTTAAAATGTACTACACTATCTGTTTGTGCGTTTGCATAAAATGCAATAAACACAAAGCATACAAGAGAAAGAATTTTTTTCATTAGATACAAAAATTATTGCAACTTTAAATCAAAAGCTTTTTTAACCGGCGGAAGGCATTGTTCATCATCGCAAACCATATATTCTACTGTTCCTGCAAAATTAGTTTTAGCTTTTCCTTTTACTGTAACGGTTTGCGTAAAAGTTACGCTGTTTGAATAAAAAAGTACATCGGTTTTAAAGTTTTTATCATATACTTTTTCTAATTTACCTGTTTCAACAACTTTACCATCAGCCTTTATTAAAGGGTTAGTTTTAAAAACAAAATTGGTTGCAATTGGGCCACCCTTACCTGTATTTTGAGAATATATATGCCAAGATTTATCAACATTAGCTGTTGCGGTAAATACATATACGCCTTCTGCTTTTTTCTTTGTTTCAAATTTCCAACTAACGGGGTTTTGCATTTGTGCAGATGCTTGAAACGCAACTAATGAAAAAACAAAACTTAAAACTGAAAAGATAAAAAATTTGTTAGTGTTCATATTAAATTAATTTAATCCTAAATATTCAAAAACTTTAATGCCATCAATATTATTTAATGTTTTAGAAGTTGCTCTTTCCGGATGAGGCATCATTCCAAAAACATTTCCTGTTTTATTGCGAATGCCTGCAATATTTCTTGCTGCCCCGTTGGGGTTAGATGCAGTATTTATATTTCCATTCTCATCACAATAATTAAAAATAATTTGATTATTTTTTTGCAACTCATTTAATAAATTATCATTTGCAAAATATCTACCATCGCCATGTGCAACAGGAATTTTTAATGCACCTGTAACTTCATTTTTAATAAAAATATTTTTACAAACAAATTGTTGATGTGCATTTTGCAATAATACGCCGGGCAACAAACCGCTTTCGCATAAAATTTGAAAACCATTGCAAACGCCTAATACTTTTCCGCCTTTATTGGCAAATTCAATTACACTTTGCATCATGGGGCTAAAGCGTGCAATAGCTCCGCAACGTAAATAATCTCCATAAGAAAAACCTCCAGGCAAAACAATACAATCGTTTGTAGATAAGCCTTCTAAGCTTTTGTTTTTATGCCAAAGCATAATTACTTCTTTATTCAAATCGTGCTGCAAAGCATCTTGCATGTCTCTATCACAATTAGAACCCGGAAATACAACAACACCAAATTTCATTATAAAAATATTGAGAGGCAAATTTACTGTTTATGCTATTAACAGCTTGTTATATTTTCTAACCCATGCTCCAATTATTGTGAATAATAACTGCTAAAGCCAACAAAAAAAGTAAGTTAGGAAATAATAAACGTTTAGGATATAAATAAGCATTTGCAATAAATGCAGCCAATGGCGTTATAAGCATTACAGCCGTATTCATGGCTGTGTTTTTAAATACAAAAGGAATAAATAACATAAGCAATAACATTACTAATAATATGCTCCAGTTTTTTCTTATTTGTATTACCATTCTTTTACCTGCATTGGCATAATAAAATAATCCTGCTATTAAAGAAATGAATAATACCAATGCTGCAAATAGCAACCACATATCATTTATAAAATGTGGCAACCCTACTTTAATATTAGGTAAGAAATTATTTATTTGGTTTAAATTATCTGATAAAAACAAGAATGATACTATAAGATAAAGTGGCGTAATTGTACCCATTAATAATATTAGCCATTCTGCTATTCTAAATGGCCTTACTACTGCTAATGCAAATAAAATAACTATAATTAAAATTGCTGTTGGATGATAACATATAACCGATAACCCAACAATTAAACCTGTATTAAATAATAAAGTTTTAGGAGAAGAATTATTGTATAATTTAAATAATTGAATAAGTATCCAAATAATAAAAGTGTTTGCAATAAATGCCGGTGTTATAACACACCACTCAGCAAAAAAACCGGTAATGGTTATATACGCCATTGCTGCAGTGTAATTGTTTTGATGAAACATTTTGTTTTCATTCAACACTAAGTTTAACCTTATTGCTTGCAACAATAAAATTCCTATATACAATAACCATAAATAAACTGAGGGTAATGGCTGAATATATTTTCTTAAAAGGAATGATAATAAGCCATCATTTTCTACAACAATTTGTGCAGGGCTAATAAAAAAATGTGCATGTACTAATAATGACAATGCAATTAATAAAAAAACAGAAGAGAAAGATGTATTTCTAAATAATGCAACCACTTACAATTAGTTTTAAAGGTCAATTTTTGCAAAGCAAACATAGTTACGGTACATACACGGAACAATTAATTGTTTGCTTCCGGTTTGTTTTGCTTGCCTTGGCATAAACTCGTAACCTTTATCTAAATTTTTTAAAGTTGGTTTGCGAACTAATTGGCCTTCGTCTGAAAAAGTTTGGTCTGTTAATAACCAATTTCTTTTTTCCAATATATTAAATAAAATATGCACTTCACTGCCACTGTTTAATAAACCATAACCAATGTAATTGTCTGTATTATCATCAAACTGAGATTTAACAATAACATTACTCCATTCCATTTTAGATTTATCATCAAACGAAAGAATAGCAATATTATCTGCATAATATCTTACGCCCCCGCCAAAAGTGTTGTTGTTGTAATACCAAGGGTAATTATAATATGAAAAAGGAGAACCATAATAATAATAACTGCCGGGGTTCCAGAAAGGAGAACCATATAAATAATCCCATCTGTTAAAAGCATTACCGCGAGATGAAGTATAAACAGATTCTGCAATTATTACAAAACCTCCATCTTGCTTCATAATTATATTTCTTAGAAAGAAATTATTGAAAGCCATTTTTGCATTTGATTCGCTTCTTGCCTGATTGCGTAAATCATCATTAAACAAAACACTTGTTGTTAATAATTCTTTGTCTGTTTTTTTATCGTATAAATAAACAAATAATCCATCTACATTACCGCGATGTTGCTTGCTATAAAAAGAGGTTACCAAATAATGTTTGTTGGCATTATCAACTTTCAGTTTTATATCATCTAAATAAACATTGTTTAATTTAACATCGTACAATTTTAAATTATCTGAAAATGCTGCTTTGGTAAGTAATGTAAGTTTATTAATATTATCGTTTTGTTTGGTGCCAGCCTCTCTCATAAAAGCAATATCACCATCATTATCTACAGCAAACTCAGCTAAAAAATCATTTTTCTCAGGCATATCAACAACTATTTTGCTTTTGTGTAATAAGCTAAGTTGTTTATCAAACAACAAGGTTGTTACAATATGTTCTTTATCGCTTTTTGTATTTATTTTAAACAATAATATTTTTTGTTTGTCTTCACTTACAGATAAAGAATATACTTTGTTAGATGATGTGCTAACACTGGTTGTATCTAATACAATAGGATTATCAATTTTGTTGCCATTGCCATCTATTTTAACACCTATGCTATATACAACCCCTCTTTTATAGTATTGATATATCATGTAAAAAAAATCTTGATATTGTATAAAATCTGCATCAATAATAGCATCGTTAATATATTCTTGTCTTACTTTTTTAACCAGTTTCATTTCATTATTGTAAATAGCAATAAAGTGTACATCTCGGTAGCCTTTATATATAAGAATATTGCCGTTAATTTTTCCGATTATTTCGTAAGCCATATTGGTTGTTTCATCTCTCTCGGGTTCAGAGTAAATAATATTTTGTGCAACGCTTACAGAAATAGATGCAAAGAAAAAAGCTATAATAAACAGTGAAGTTTTTTTCATCTTCAATAACATTTAAAATATCTCAAATGTACGCTGCAAAACACAATTAAATTTATTGTTTATAAATTGCTTTAAGCAAAAATTAAGTAAATTAAATTTGGAGTGTACCTTTTAAATTAGTGTACCTTTGTTGCATAATATAGAATAAGCAACTAATAACCTTAGCAGTGGGTAAGTATACAAACAAAGTTACAGCAGCCGGATTAATTATTACATTAGGTATTATTTATGGAGATATAGGTACTTCTCCGCTTTACGTGTTAAATGAAATTATTGCAGGAAAAGTAATTAATGAACAACTTATTTTGGGTTCTTTATCTTGCATTATTTGGACACTTACTTTACAAACTACCGTTAAATATGTAATACTAACGCTTAAAGCCGATAACAAAGGTGAAGGCGGTGTATTTAGTTTATATGCTTTGGTAAGAAGAAGAAAAAAATGGTTAGTAATACCTGCCATGATGGGTGGTGCTGCTTTGTTGGCAGATGGTATTATTACTTCTCCTATTTCTGTTTCATCGGCAGTAGAAGGTTTAAAACAGTTACCCAAATTAGGAATTCAAGAAGGCAGCTCAACCATTGTTTTAATTGTGATAAGTATTATAACCTTACTATTTGTTGCACAACAATTTGGTACGGCATCAATTGGTAAGCTGTTTGGACCTATAATGAGTATATGGTTTATAATGTTGGCAATGTTGGGTATTCTTCATTTGCATGAAGATATGTCAATCTTCAAAGCACTATCTCCACATTATGCAATTGATCTTCTAACAAAATATCCAAAAGGGTTTTGGTTATTAGGTTCTGTGTTTTTATGTACCACCGGAGCCGAAGCTTTATACAGTGATTTAGGACATTGTGGAAGAGATAATATTCGCATATCATGGGGGTTTGTAAAAGTATGTTTAATATTAAATTATTTAGGGCAAGGTGCTTGGTTGCTTGCCAATAAAAACGGTGCCGTTATTGGAGATGAACAATTTGCACAAGGCTTTCATACTTTTTTTGAATTAATGCCACAATGGTTTAAACTAATTGGAGTTATAATTGCTACAGTAGCTGCAATTATTGCCAGCCAAGCTTTAATTAGTGGGGCATTTACTTTAATTGGAGAAGCCATTAAATTAAATTTATGGCCTAAATTAAAAGTTGTTTATCCTACCGAAGAAAAAGGGCAACTATATATTCCCGGTATTAATTGGCTTTTATATGTAGGTTGCGTAGGCGTTACACTTTTCTTTCAAAAATCAACCAACATGGGTGCTGCATACGGTTTAGCCATAACAATGGCAATGATTAGCACTTCCGTTTTATTTGCTAATTATTTAGTTAGCCATCGTGTAAAACCCATATTCATTTATTTATATCTTTTAGTTTATATTACTATTGAAAGCAGTTTCTTAATTGCCAACTTAGATAAATTTCCACATGGTGGTTTTGTAACCTTAATAATTGGTGGTGGTTTATTTATTGTAATGTATATATGGTACAGAAGTAGAAAAATTAAAAACAGATACATAGAGTTTGTACGGCTACATCAATACATTCCGTTATTAAAAGAATTAAGTGAAGACAATAGCATTGCCAAATATGCTACACATTTAGTGTATATGACCAGTGCCAACAACCCTAAAGAAATTGAACATAAAATTATTTATTCTATATTAAATAGAAAACCCAAAAGAGCCGATATATATTGGTTTGTGCATGTTGATGTTATTGATGAACCTTATACTTGCGAATACTCGGTAGATCATATTATGGCAAATGATATTATTAGAGTAGAATTTAGATTAGGGTTTAGAGTAGAGCAACGTATTAATATGCTTTTTAGAAAAGTTGTGCAAGATTTAGTAATGAATAAAGAAGTTGATATTACAAGCCGTTATGAAAGTTTAGAAAAAAATAATGTTGCAGGAGATTTTCAGTTTGTAGTAATGGAAAAATATTTAAGTTCTGATAATGAATTACCTTTTATTGAAAAATTAATTATGAAATCTTATTTCTGGTTAAAAGAAGTGAGTTTAGGAGAAGAACGTGGTTTTGGTTTAGACCCCAGCACTGTAACAGTTGAAAAATTTCCGTTAATTGTTTCTCCGGTTAGTAATATTAATTTAAAAAGATTATCGTAACACATTAAATACATGCATAAAAAAACAGCGAAGTAATGTTTAACATTTTTCTTCGCTGTTTTGTATTATAATAAAATATAATTAATGTGCCGGCGGATTAATGCCAACCCAAAACTGAAAATAATCTTCAACAATTGCATCTACAGGTACATTATTATGTAAGCCCGGTTTCCAAAATCCCATTTTACTTACTAAACTTTTTACTTGTTTGTTTAAAGTTTCTTTGTCTTCATTAAAATATTTAATAGTTTTTGCATTATCGCCTTTTGCATAAGATGTTCCTGCAACACGTAAAAATTTTCCGTCAAACGGAGTTCCGTTTTTATCTATTACATATTGAAAATATACACGAATGTATTTGGCTGTATCACCTTTATCAATTGCTTTTGTTAATACTTGTTCAAACCCTTCAAAGTGGCTATAAAAATAACGGTGTAAAGAATCTTGTCCATAAGGATAGATAGGTGGCTTAGGCATATACTTCGCTTCAAAGTAAGAACCATAAACACGTTCATTCATTGCATCTGCCATTCCGTTTTGTGTTCTTCCTCCGGCAGAAGCATTTCTTCCCGAAGTATTCACTTGATCAACTTGTGCATTTGTTGCGTTTAAGCCAACAAAAAAACTTACAACACTTAATAATAAAAACTTCTTCATAAAATTTTGTTTAATCTACAAATATAATGAACTATTTAATTTCTTTTAATTGAACATTTTTTGTTGCTACGTATAACTCATACACTGCACCAATTTGTAAAGCGTAGTTTTCTTTATCATGACTTACAGGAAAATTAAAACAAACCGGATACTTGTATTCACTAATATGTTCATGTAAAACATCATACACATTTTTACCAAATGGTGCAGTAGTATCTTTCATTTCTGTAAAACCTCCAATAATAAGCCCGGCAAGGTTTTGAAGCATACCTGCTCTTTTTAATTGAATAAACATTCTATCTACATTGTAAACATATTCTCCAACATCTTCTATAAATAAAATTTTATTTTTTGTTTGAAAAGAAGATTTGCTGCCAATTAAATGTGCAATTAAACTAAGGTTACCACCAACCAATTCTCCGCTTGCTTTTCCTGTTTTGTTAAACAAGTGAGTGTTACAAACATATTTTTGATGAATACCTTTTAATGCTTTTTGTAACGATTGTACATATTCATTTTTAAACTCATCATCGTTAAAAGCTGCAGCCATTGGTGCATGTAATGTTGCAATTTTTAGTTTGGTATTAATGTGTGCATGTAAAACTGTAATATCGCTAAAACCAATTATCCATTTAGGTTTTGTTTTAAATTTATTAAAATTAATTGTATCAATTATTCTGCTCATACCATATCCGCCTCTTGCACACAATACGGCATGTACACTATCATCATCTAACATTGTTTGCAAATCATGCAAACGTTCTGCATCAGTTCCTGCAAAATAATTTTTCTGTTTGCCTCCAACAGTTGTACCTACTTTTACTTTATAGCCCCATTGTTGTAAAACTTCAATGCAAGTTTTAGCTTTTTCGTAAGCCATAAAACCACTTGGGCAAACCAAACCAATGCAATTACCTTTTTTAAGATAAGGAGGAATTTTAATCATACAGCAATATTAATAAAAGCTTCATTGCACAACACTTATTTTTGCAATCTTAAATTTATTACAGCAAAAACAGGAAATAAAAGATATTAGTAAAATGAACCAACCGAAAAGATATTTAGTTACCAGTGCTTTGCCTTATGCCAACGGGTTAAAACATATTGGGCATTTAGCAGGTGCATACATTCCGGCAGATATTTATGTACGTTATTTACGTGCTCAAAAAAGAGATGTTGTTTTTGTTTGCGGAAGCGATGAACACGGTACTGCCATTCCTATTCAAGCAATGAAGGAAGGTACAACGCCACAAGCAATTATTGATAAATATCATCCAATAATTGAACAAAATTTTAAAGATTTAGGAATTAGTTTCAACATCTATCATCGTACTTCTGCACCTATTCATCATACAACGGCACAAGAATTTTTTACCGTATTAAATGATAAGGGAGATTTAGAAATAAAAGAAAGTGAACAATATTATGATGAAGAAACAAAAACATTTTTAGCCGATAGATTTATTAAAGGTACTTGTCCCAATTGTGGCAACGATGGTGCTTACGGAGACCAATGTGAGAAATGCGGAAAAAGTTTAAGCCCCGATGAATTAATTAATCCCGTTTCAACTTTAAGTGGAAAAACTCCTATAAAAAAAGCTACCAAACATTGGTATTTGCCTTTAAATAAACATGAAGAATTTTTGCGTGAATGGATTTTAAAAGAACATAAAGATGATTGGCGTGCTAATGTAGTTGGCCAATGCAAAAGCTGGATTGACGGCGGTTTGCAGCCACGTGCCGTAACCAGAGATTTAGATTGGGGCGTTAAAGTTCCTTTGCAAGAAGCAAATGGAAAAGTTCTTTATGTTTGGTTTGATGCACCTATTGGTTATATTTCTGCTACCAAACAATGGGCTTTAGATAATGATAAAGATTGGAAACCTTATTGGCAAAGCAGCGATACACAATTAATACACTTTATAGGAAAAGATAATATAGTTTTTCATGCAATTATATTTCCTGCAATGTTAAAACTTCATGGAAATATTCTCCCTTCATTTGTAACAAGTAATGAGTTTATGAATTTGGAAGGAGATAAAATGAGCACCAGCAGAGGATGGAGTATTGAAATGGATGAATATATTAACGATTGGATTAAACAACCCAATGGCGGAGAAAGCATGGCAGATGTATTACGTTATTATTTAACTGCCATTGCCCCCGAAACAAAAGATAGTGAGTTTACTTGGAAAGGTTTTCAAGATGCAAATAATAATGAATTGGTAAGCATTTTTGGAAATTATGTAAACAGAACGTTTGTGTTAATGCATAAATTATGTGGCGGAAAAGTACCTGCATTTCATAACAATTTAATTGATGAGGTTGATAAAGAACTGATTGAATCAATTCAAAATTCAAAAATAAAAATTCAAAATTGCCTTGAAGAGTTTAAGTTTAGAGATGCACAATTTGAAGTAATTGATTTAGCAAGAAAAGCAAATCAATACATGCAAAAAAAAGAACCTTGGATTGTTGCAAAATCATTAATAGAAAATCCTGAAAATCAAAAACTAATTGATAATTGTTTGCATTTGTGTTTACAGCTTACAGCCAACTTAGCCATACTTATTAATCCTTTTTTACCATTTACTGCAAAAAAAATGTTGTATATGATGAAGGTGGTAGATAAAATGTTAGATTGGCAAAATGCAGGTAGCGTAAAGCTTTTAAGCGTTGGCTATAGTTTACGAGAACCACAATTATTGTTTAGAAAAATTGAAACAGAAGAAATAAATAAACAATTAGAAAAATTAAAACAAAAATCAATAGCCAATAATCAGCAACCAATAGAAAAGAAAATGGAAGAAGCAAAACAACCTGAAATTACTAACTTAAAATCTGAAATTGTGTTTGATGATTTTGCTAAAATTGATTTACGTGTTGGAACAATTACCGCAGCAGAAAAAGTAGAGAAAGCCGATAAACTTTTAAAACTAACTGTTAATTTAGGTTTTGAAACAAGAACCATTGTTAGCGGAATTGCTTTGCATTTTAAACCCGAAGATATTGTTGGCAAACAAGTAACTGTTGTTTGCAATTTAGCACCGCGTAAAATGCGTGGCATAGAAAGTAATGGAATGATTTTAATGGCAGAAGATAAAAACGGAAAGCTTCATTTTATAAATTCCAATAATAAAATTGATGAAGGAAGTACAGTTAGCTAAAAAATAAAAGCCTCGAAAATTTCGAGGCTTTTTGTTTTATACTTTTTCAAAACTTACACATTCTTTTAATTCTTTTTCGGTATAAGCTAAACCGTATTGTTTTAAAACATCGTCTGGCACACCATTCCAACGGTTGGCAACATTACCTGCATAGCCTAAATCTTTTACACCAATTTCAGAAGTATAAAAACCTGTTGCTACAAGGTTTCTTAGTAAATTAAAAAAGCTAACGCCTTGTTGTAAGTTAGGTTTTACTTTTCCTTTTTTTATACTATTTCCTTTTTCATCTTTATACTCAACTTCTGGCCAAGCAATATCATCTACCATTTCCATTTGTTGTTTATTATCACATTCAACAAAAGATTTTTCATAACGCTTTACACATTGTAAATCTAACCAACGCAAACCACCGCGTAACGGAGTTTGTAATTCTGTTTTTTCTTTTACTATGTAGCCAATAAATTCATGCACTTTAGCATCGCTTGCACTGCCGCTAACTGCATCTTTAGGTATAATTATATCTTGTAAAACTTTTATGGTTTTCATTTCATGATTGGTAAAAAAATCTGGCTCCGAAACAATTTTATCGTAAGCTGCTTTTTCTTCTTTCATTCTATCTAATCCTGCAAAAGCATCTGCAAATGCTTCCGGATTTTTTTTATCTGCCGGAGTTTTACAAGCATCAATTAAAATGCTTGATGCTGCTGTACCTAATACTAAGGCTTTAATAGATTTTCTTCTGTCCATAATATTTTAATTTTTGTACTTAGCTTTCAAATTACTATTAAGCTTCTGTTGCGTCGCACACTTGTACTACAACAATAAACGCAACTATAAATTTTGTTTCTTCATTTCATCAATAATATATTCACTTGCACGCATTGATAAAGCAAGTATTGTCCACGTAATATTTTTATCTGCTTGGCTAACAAATTGTCCTCCATCAACACAAAATAAATTTTTACAATCGTGTGCTTGACTGTGTTTGTTTAATGCAGATTTTTTTGCATCATTTCCCATTCTTACTGTTCCTGCTTCATGAATAATTTTTCCGGGACTTTCCAATCCGTAATTATTACTTGCATCATCATCTCCGCCCCAAGTAATAATAGCTCCCATATTATGCATTATCTCTTTAAAAGTTTCTTTCATGTGTTTTGCCTGCTTAATTTCATATTCACTCCATTTTACATTAAATTTTAAAACAGGTATGCCGTATTTATCAACCACATTAGGGTCTATAGCACAATAATTACTTTCTAATGCCAAAGCTTCGCCACGGCCCGCCATGCCAACACCTGCACCATAAAAAAACCGATAATCTTCTTTTAATGAAGCACCGTAACCGCCGGGCTGTTTTTGTTTTCCATGCACCGCATATTTACCGTTTTGATATTGAATATCCCAACCAAAACCATAAGCAGGTTGGCTCATTCCGCCCCAATATTCTATATGATAACCGCGAGGAAAATCTAATTTTTTATTGTCTAACCACCATGGGCTGTATATATGCATACCTCCTACACCATCTTCATTATAACGCTTTCTATCAAACAGTTCTGGTAATATACCGCCTAACGAAGCTCCTGTACTATCGTGCAAATATTTACCAACAACATTGCTACTGTTGGCTAATCCGTTGGGGTGGTGTTTAGATTTTGAGTTTAATAATAATCTAGCACTTTCGCAAGCACTGGCAGCAACAATAACTGTTCTTCCTGTTACTTGGTACTCCGTCATATCATCTTTATTAATATATGAAACACCGGTTGCAAAACCTTCATCGTTAGTTAAAACTTCTCTTGCCATTGCATTGGGAATAATATCTACATTACCCGTTTTTAATGCAGGATATATTAAAACATTTGTTGATGAAAAATCTGCTTTCCAATAACTACAATTTCTATTGCATTGTCCGCAAAATTGGCAAGAACCTCTTTCATTATTTATTGGTTGGGTAAGAATAGAAAGTCTTGATGGAATAATTTTTACACCTGCGGTTGTTGCTGCTTTTTTTATAAATAGTTCATGTAATCTTGGTTTGGGTGGTGGAAGAAAAAAACCATCAGGGTCATTTTCTAAACCTTCATTCGTTCCAAAAACACCAATTAGTTTATCAACTCTATCATAAAAAGGTTTTATATCTTCGTAACCAATTGGCCAATCATCTCCTAAACCATCAATACTTTTTCTTTTAAAATCTTTGGGGCCAAAACGTAAAGAAATTCTACCCCAATGGTTGGTTCTTCCTCCCAACATTCTGGCACGCCACCAATCCCATTCAGTTCCCTTTTCTTTTGTATAAGGTTCTCCATCAATTTGCCAACCCCAATAGCAAGCATCAAAATCTCCGAAAGGTCTATGCTTTGTAGAAGCCCCACGGCGTGGGCTTTCCCAAGGATTTTTTAGTTGCGTAATATTTTTTTGTGGGTCGTACATTGCACCTGCTTCTATAATGCAAACCTTTAACCCTGCATTGGCTAAAATGTAAGCAGCCATTCCGCCGCCTGCACCCGAACCTACAATTACCGCATCGTATTTTTTCGATTGTTTTTTTATATTGAATTCGCCCATGGCAAGAAAGAATTTTGAAACATGAATGTAAGTTGTTTAAATTGATTGAATAAAAAATTAGAGCAATTTATTTTAAAATAAAAATAGTTGCATAGCTAACTATTTTTTCTTTAGTTTTGATTTCAACATTTTGTTTTTATGAAAAGAACCATTAAAAAAGTTGCTGTTTTAGGCAGTGGTGTTATGGGCAGCCGTATTGCTTGCCATTTTGCGGGAATTGGTGTACAAGTTTTGTTGTTAGATATAGCCTCCCCTAACCCCTCCGAAGGAGGGGAATTAAAACCTGCACAGAAAAATAAAATAGTAAACGATGCTTTAGCTGCTGCAATTAAAAGCAACCCAAGCCCTGTGTTTACAAAAGATGTAATAAAAAATATTGCAACCGGCAATTTTGATGATAATATGAAAGATATTGCTTCTTGCGATTGGATTATAGAAGTTGTAATTGAAAGATTAGACATAAAACATCAAGTGTATGAAAAAGTTGAACAGTATAGAAAACAAGGAACATTAATTACATCTAATACATCTGGTATTCCTATTCATTTATTATCTCAAGGAAGAAGTGAAGATTTTAAAAAACATTTTTGTGGTACACACTTTTTTAATCCACCACGTTATTTAAGATTATTGGAAATAATTCCAACACCAGATACCGACCCAACTGTTGTTGATTTTTTAATGCACTACGGAGATTTGTATTTAGGAAAAACTACTGTTTTGTGTAAAGACACTCCTGCTTTTATTGCAAATAGAATTGGTGTGTTTAGCATTATGAGCATTTTTCATATTATGGAAAAATTAAATTTAAGTATTGATGAAGTTGATGCTTTAACAGGTCCCATAATTGGTCGCCCTAAATCTGCAACATTTAGAACTGCCGATGTTGTTGGTATTGATACATTAGTAAAAGTTGCAAAAGGCGTTGCAGATAATTGTCCAACAGATGAAGCAAAAAATATTTTCAATATTCCTACATGGTTAGAAAAAGTTGTTGCCAATAATTGGTTGGGAGACAAAACAGGACAAGGATTTTTCAAAAAAATAAAATCAGATAAAGGCAAAGAAATTCTAACATTGAATTTGCAAACAATGGAATATGCTGCAAGAGTAAAACCAAAATTTGTAACACTTGAAACAGCAAAACCTATTGAAGATTTAAAAACACGTATTAAAACATTGTGTGCAGGAACAGATAAAGCAGGAGAATTTTATCGCCAATTTCACTATTCATTATTTTCATATATAAGCAATAGAATACCTGAAATAAGCGATGAAGTATATAGAGTTGATGATGCAATGAAAGCAGGATTTGGTTGGGAAATTGGTGCATTTGAAACTTGGGATGTTTTAGGTGTTGCCAAAACAGTTGATGCCATGAAAACAGCAGGATACACTGTTGCGGCTTGGGTTGAAGAAATGTTGGCAAACGGAATGAGTACGTTTTATAAAGTAGAAGCAGGCAAAAAATTATTTTATGATTTTGCTACAAAAAAATACCAACCATTACCGGGCGGAGATGCATTTATTATATTAAGTAACAACGCAGATAAATTAATATGGAAAAATTCTGCATGTAAATTATACGATATTGGAGATGGTGTTGCAGGCTTAGAATGGAATACCAAAATGAACAGTATTGGTGCAGAAGTATTAGAAGGCGTAAATAAATCTATTGCAATTGCCGAAGAAAAATATAAAGGTTTGGTTATTGCTAACGATGGTGCAAATTTTAGTGCAGGTGCTAATGTAGGAATGATTTTTATGTTTGCTGTTGAACAAGAGTATGATGAGTTAGATATGGCTATTCGTATGTTTCAAAATACAATGATGCGTTTACGTTATTCAAACATTCCTGTTGTTACAGCACCACATGGTTTAACATTAGGCGGTGGATGTGAAATGAATTTACATGCCGATAAAATTTGTGCAGCAGCAGAAACTTATATTGGTTTGGTAGAATTAGGTGTAGGCTTAATTCCCGGAGGTGGCGGCACTAAAGAATTTGTTTTAAGAGCAAGTGATGAACTACATAAAGATGAGCCTGAAACCAACACATTAAAAGATCGTTTTTTTGCTATTGCTACTGCAAAAGTTGCAACCTCTGCACATGAAGGTTTTGAAATGGGTATTTTAAGAAAAGGACACGATGAAGTAGTAATGAATATTGGAAGAAGAATTAGCGAAGCCAAGAAAAGCGTTATTGAATTATACGATGCAGGTTACACAATGCCACAACAAAGAAAAGATATTAAAGTGTTAGGCAAATTAGGTTTGGGTGCTATGCTTGCAGGTATTAACGGAATGTGGCGAGGCAACTATGCTACAGAGCATGATGCGTTTGTTGCAAGAAAATTAGCTTATGTAATGTGTGGTGGCGATTTAAGTGAACCTCAGTTTGTATCAGAACAATATTTATTAGATTTAGAAAGAGAAGCTTTTTTAAGTTTATGTGGTGAAAAGAAAACTTTAGAAAGAATACAAAGTGTTTTAAAAACCGGAAGGCCTGTTAGGAACTAAACCATTCATTTCATAAAAAAATAAAATTAAACAACAATTATAAAGCATCTCTTATTTGAGGTGCTTTTTTATTTATGTTATTCTCTTTACATTTATTGCAATGAAAAACATTTTGCTAATTAGTTTTCTTTTTACTTTTTTATCTGTATTTGCACAACATGATTATTCGGGTATTTATGGCAGCAGCACAAAAGAAAAAAGTAAATATTTAACCATATTAAAAATTGATTCTACACATTATAAGTTTTGGGCAATTGCTTCGGGCAAAAACTATGCAAATAATATAGATGGCATTTTTGAAATTGTTGGAGATTCTATTCAATACAATTTCAATGAAGAAAATAAAACTTGTCCCATACATTTTAAATTCACTTCTACTTACGCCATCATTTACCCCGAACAAAATGCCAATTGTAATTTTGGTTTTGGTAGAAACATTTTTGCTACTTATATGTTTATGAAAAAGCAAAAAATAAAAGCATCAACATTCACCAATGAATATATTGATTATAAAACATACCGAGTTATTAGCAAAAAAATAAATATATATTCCGATACTACACAAAACAATATAAGAAGTTCTTATTTTATGAAAGGAGTAAAATTAATAAGCCCCACCACTAACAATCAAGTTTCCAAAAATTTGGTTTACATAGAATATTTGGCATACGTCGGAGATTTTATTTACGGATGGGTTAAAAAAGAAGATATAAAATTAATTCAGTAAAAGTATTATCACGTTTTATAGTTCGTTTATTAGAACACGAATTCAATAGACTATTGTTACTTACTTTTGCATCTTTACTTTTAGTATATTTTATAAAGCATGAGTAACAGAATTTATTTTGATAATGCAGCTACTACTCCTTTAGATAAAGATGTTTTAGATGCCATGATGCCTTATTTAACCAATTGTTTTGGTAACCCATCTTCTATATATAGCTACGGCAGAGAAAGCAGATTAGCTATTGAAACTGCAAGAAAAAAAGTTGCAAAAATTTTAAACGCTCATCCTGCAGAAATATTTTTTACAAGTGGAGGAACAGAAAGCAGTAACACCGCAATTACAGCAGCGGTAAGAGATTTAGGCTGCAAACACATTATAACTTCTTCAATAGAACATCATGCAACTTTACATACTGTTGAATATTTACATAGGCATGATAATGTTGAACTTAGTTATGTAAAACTTTTACCAAACGGGCATATAGATATAAAAGATTTAGAAAATATTCTTGCTTCAAGTAAAGAAAAATGTTTGGTTACATTAATGCATGCCAATAACGAAATAGGAAATATTATCGACATTCATAAAATAGGAAATATTTGTAAAAAATATAATGCAATTTTTCATAGCGATACAGTACAAACAGTTGGTCATTTCCCGTTTGATTTAAGAAATACACCCGTTCATTTTATTACAGGTGCTGCACACAAATTTCATGGCCCAAAAGGTGTGGGCATGTTATATATTAATGAAAATGTAAAAATAAAACCGTTTATTAACGGAGGTTCACAAGAAAGAAATATGCGAGCAGGTACCGAAAATTTATACGGTATTGTTGGCTTTGCCAAAGCTTTAGAAATAGCAACCGAACATTACGAAGAAGAAAGTACGCATATAAAAAATATTAAACTTTATATGAAAGAAGCATTAGAAAAAAATATTCCCAATGTTTCTTTTAATGGAGATGTTTTAGGAAATAGTTTATATACGGTTTTAAATGCAAGTTTCCCAAAAACAGAAAAAAGCGAAATGCTATTATTTAATTTAGATATTAATAATATTTGTGCAAGTGGCGGTAGTGCTTGCACAAGTGGTGCAGATGCGGGTAGCCATGTTATAAGAGCCATTAATCACCATCCTAATCAAGTAGCTGTAAGATTTTCTTTCAGCAAACAAAACACTAAACAAGAAGTTGATATTGTTATAGAAAAATTAAAAGAATTAATTTAAGTTTTATAATCTTCTCCTTTCAAATTCAAAAAAATTAATTGGCATTAATTATGCTTTATAGTAAATGAAAAATATTTATTATGAAGAAAATATTACTCCCTTTAATTGTTATAATTATTTTTTCTTCTTGCACAAAAACAGTACAAGCACCCACACAAACCTATGCCGTAATTGGTACTATAATGCCAACAGATTGGGTTTCAACCGGAACAGGCGGATACGCTGTTTCAATAAATATTCCCGATATTACACAAAGCGTTCTTAATGCAGGAGGTGTTGCTGTAAGTATATCTTTTGATGGTGGTAATACATACGAAGCATTGCCCGAAGTTGTAAACGGAATTGCTTATGGCACTTATTACAGTTATAGCACTGTTAATATTGATTTGTTTACCGCAACAGGTTCCGGCTCTGTTTATCCACCCACTTCAACAATACTTGTAAAAATTCTCGTAACAACTCCATAAAACAAAAATTCCTCATAACGCAAAATCATAAAAACATCATCTGCCTTTAAAAATTTACTTTTGCTTTTTGTAATTAAAAAGAATAATGAGTAGTAAAGGAAAAGTTTTAGTGGCAATGAGTGGTGGTATTGATAGCACTGTTGCAGCATTAATGCTTCACAACCAAGGTTATGAAGTAATTGGCATTACAATGAAAACTTGGGATTATGCAAGTAGTGGAAGTAGTAATAAAGAAACAGGTTGTTGTAATTTAGATTCGTTTAACGATGCACGGCAAGCTGCTGTGCAAAACGGTTTCCCACATTTTATTTTAGATATACGAGAAGAGTTTGGAGATTTTGTTATTGAAAATTTTGTTGAAGAATATTTAGCAGGAAGAACACCAAACCCTTGTGTAATGTGCAATACACACATTAAATGGCGTGCATTATTAAAACGTGCCGATGCTATGAATTGCGATTTTATTGCAACAGGGCATTATGCAAGTATAAGGCAACACAATAACGGAAGATTTGTTGTAAGCAAAGGTTTAGACGAAACAAAAGATCAGAGTTATGTTTTATGGGGTTTGCAACAAGATTTATTAAGCAGAACCATTTTGCCTTTAGGAAAATATCATAAAAAAGATATACGCCAAATGGCTGTTGATATGGGCTATCCGGAATTAGCAAAGAAAAGTGAGAGCTATGAAATTTGTTTTGTACCCGATAATGATTACAGAGGTTTTTTAAAAAGACGTGTTGATGGTTTAGAAGAAAAAGTTAATGGCGGATGGTTTATAGATAAAGCAGGGAAAAAATTAGGGCAACATAAAGGTTATCCGTTTTATACAGTTGGGCAACGCAAAGGGTTAGAAATTGCTTTAGGAAAACCTGTTTATGTTACAGCCATTCACCCTGAAAATAATACAGTTGTTTTAGGTGAAGAAGATGATTTACAGCAAAACGATATGTATGTAACTAAAATGAATTGGATTAAATACGATGGTATTACCAACGGAATGGAAGCCATAGCAAAAATTCGTTATAAAGATAAAGGTGCATTATGCAATTTATATAATGATGATAAAGGCATACGTGCAAGATTTTATGAAAACGTAAAAAGCATTGCACCAGGGCAAAGTGCCGTATTTTATGAAGGAGATGATGTAATTGGTGGAGGCGTTATTCAAAGAGGAGAATTAAAAATATAATTACAAATTTTTAGAGAAAAAGTTAAATAAGAACTGCCCCGCTATGCGGGGCAG
>JAFDXY010000002.1 GCA_018267725.1 Bacteroidota bacterium | reverse complement strand
CTTCAGTCCCAGCTTGACGAATAACGCCGGGCAAAAGAATAAACAATGAACATTTAGTTATATATTTAGCATCGGTTACGGTCAGACGAAACACGGACTTCCGCCACATCGCCAAGCCGTACCGTTACAAGCAACCCTAACAGACCGACAGTGCAAACGAACACGACCAGACAAATGAAACGAAATAGTAACGGACGAGAACCACCTGACGACACATAAATAAAAAGTTGACCTACAAAGACTACTTTAAAAACCTTTATAACTGAACGACAATTAAAATTTTAACAACAAATAATTTCAAAATATGAGTAACGAAAAACAAATTTCAAACGCACCAATGATATTGGGCATAATCGGTGGTATCTTAGGACTTCCTGCCGCAATCTGTTCTGGGGCTTGTGCCGCAGGACTTTCGACACTTGCTGACGGAGCAACAAAACAATCAACAGACGATGCAGGAAGTGCATTTTTATGGATTGGTTTAATAGCAGCTTTAATTGGACTTGTAAGTGCATTTCTTTACAAGAAAAATCCAAAAGGCTGGGGAGCAATGATGCTTTTGGCAGGTATTTTATCGGGAATAACTTTGGTTACTTTCAATTTCCTTTCATTCATTGTTTGTATCCTATTCCTTATTGGCGGAGTAATTTCTTTGACACAAAAGAAACCAGCTTTGTAATTAAAACGGTGGGGCTTCGCCCCACCATTTTTTATGCTACGATATTTAGACATAGGCAACAACAATTTCATTCCATCTTACAATTTATTTGTTGGGTTTGGCATTGCTATGGCTATGCTTTTTTTACAGTATCAAAAACCCTTCAAAACCAAGACAGATAATGAAAAACATAAAATTCATTTGAGCCTAATTGTTTCAATTCTTGTAGGTTTCATTGGTGCATTTATTTTTGACGCATATTCTCAAAACATTGCATTGACATTTGACAACTTAAATCAAATCGGACTGACTTTTTTAGGTGGTTTACTTAGTGGATTAATGATTTTAGTGATTTGTCTTAAACTTGCTTCTTTGCCCATCTTACCAACACTTAATATTTTAGCAATGCCATTTTGCATTGCTCATTTCTTTGGCAGACTTGGTTGTTTTATGGCGGGTTGTTGCTTTGGTAGTCCGACAAAATCTTTTTTGGGCGTAACTTTTCCAATTGACAGTTTGCCTCATAATCACTACCACGAACTAATTAAAATACACCCAACACAATTATATGAAAGTGCTTTTGTGCTTTGCTTATTTGTGTTCTTTACAAAATTCAAGACAAGCAATCAATTCTACATCTACATTTTGACCTATTCAGTTTTTAGATTTATTATTGAATTCATTAGAGCAGACGAAAGGGGAACAGTTTTAAATCAAGACATATTTTCACCATCTCAAATCATTTCACTCTTGACAGTAATTTTATTTACTGCATTAATAATTACAAACAAACAATTTCAAAAACAAACAATTAATCTTTAAAAAAATGGACAGTTTATTCGCACTTCTAATTTTAGCCAGTTTTGTATTACTCATCATTGGCTTTTTCAGCCCTCAAAAAAGTTTATTTTGGTATAAGCAAGAACGAACAGGAACTAAATCAGCGACAATTTACGGAATTGCTTTAGTTGCTTCTTTTGTTCTGTTTGGTATAACAACAGACAAGGACAAATCAAAAAACAGTTCTTCGTCAAGCGACAATTCACAATCTACAACGACAGCCGAACCACAGGAAGAAAAACGAGAAAGTAAGTGGACAGAAGTTTATACTTTCAAAGGAAACGGAATGAAGAAATCGCCAACATTTGAATTGACAGGTGGAGAAGCCCGACTAAAATATAATTACAGCAGCGACAACGGAATGGGTATGGGAATGTTTGCAGCTTATGTAGTGGACGAGGGCAAAGACATTATGAAACAAGGCGGTATTCCAGAAGTTATGACATCAGCAGAAAACGAAGAAAGTGAAAGTTCAATACAAAAAAGTGCTGGACGCTATTACTTAAACATAAATGCGACTGGAAACTGGACAGTGACAGTAGAAGAATTTAAGTGATAATCTACACGGCAGAAAGAAGGGCAGCTTGTAACAGCGGTTTGGCAAAAGTGGCGGTTCAGTGCTCCGCACACACATTTGTGGTTAATCAAAGTTTGGTTCTCCGCATCAACATTTTGTGGTGAAAATCGCCACCTTCGCCAAGCCGCAAAACGTTGGCTGCAAGCTAACTGACACACTCTTATGACAGACGCTAAAAAAGATTTTTTTAAAAATATTTCTTTAATAATCGTGGGGCTTTTGCCAATCTTGTTATTTGGTGATTCTCAAAATTGGGTAATTAAAATTGTTCAAATTGCAGGCATTTTATGTTCTGGACTCAATCTGATTTTGATATTTGTGAATTTGCAATTTTTTATTGATGACTTGTTTCCAACAAAAACGTTTAACGATAAAGCCAAAACCAAAATTGACAAGGCTATCATTTTTGTAGTCAACCTTCTATTTTTCACTGGAGCAGTTGCTATGATTTTTGAAACCAAGAAAATTGACAACACAATTAATGGTTTGACATTTTTTGGAATTTGTAGTGGCATTGGAATTCTTGCCTCATTATTAGCTATAGTTTTTATTGGTAGAATTAGTAAGAGTATTAATAATGACAGTACAAGACGATACACAATATTATTAGGTCTTCCTCTTGGATTTGTAATGTTATTTCCTGCAACATTAAACTTCGTAAACAGACAATTTGCAGATTCAACAATCTATGAAATGAAAGTTACAGTTATCAGAAAAAGCACAGACAGTAAGGGAAGAGCAAAATATATATTTTGTGGATTCAATGACAATGAAGAAAGATTTGAAGTAGCAAATAAAGTTTATGAGAATGCTCAACAGGGCTCTTTAATGAAATTCCATCTTCAAAAGGGATTCTTCGGATTTGAAATTGTAAGAGAATTTGAGCCCCAGAATTGAAGAGAAAAATAGCCAGCAGCCAACAAAAGCATTGGCGGCTATGCGGGCAGACAAGGTTACTTCAGCTTCACATCATTGATCAGCAGTAGTTGTCGGGTGACACGTTCGCAAACGGTATTTTCGATAAATTCATATTCACAAATCCTAACGGGTGACAGCACCGGCAGACGGAATCCTTAGTCCCGCACAGCGCCAATGCCATACCGTTGGCTGCAAGTATTTCGACACACCCTAAGTATCATTCCCTTAACAAATAATTTTGAAATTGACTTCTATTTTTAGGATACCCAACTATTTATGACAAAAAACAAACTAATCGGTTTTATCTTCCTATTACTAATAAGCTTAAACTTATTAAGTCAGCAAGTTATTAAAGGCAAACTTTTGAACAGTACCACTAAAGAACCTATTGAATATGCAAACATCGGACTGCAAAAACGTAACATTGGTACTATCTCAAATAAGGATGGAAGTTTTTCTCTCAATGTGCCTTCAAACTTTGTTTCGGACACATTAATTTTTTCAGCAATTGGTTTTAGTAGTAGAATAATCCCACTAAAATATTTTGAAAAGGATAAAGGTTCTGTAATTTATTTAACCGAAAAAGTAATTGCTCTAAATGAGGTAGTAGTAAGTTCAAAAAGGGAGAAGCCAATTTTTTTTGAATTAGGCAATCCTGATTATAAAGGAGGCGTAATACAAACTGACACACTTTATGCAGGACGTTCTGTTTCCTTGTTAATTGAGAACACTGAATCCAATATCAAAAAAGGAATTACACTTCCTGCTTTTATTGAAAAAGCTACGCTTAGGATATTTAGAAATAACTTAGAATCTTTTAAATACAGGATAAGGATAAATGAAGTTGACCAACTTACTGGACATCCAGGAAAAGACTTGCTGAACAAAAGTATTGTTATGCAGTCTTCAATGAAAAATGGTTGGCTGGAATTTGACCTCTCAAAATTGAACATTGAAATTGACCAACCCTTTTTTGTAACATTTGAACAAATACTTGACCTAACCGACAGAACCTTAATTGCAGACAATTACAAAAAGTTTTTAAAGGATAATCCTAAAAAAGTTCAAATTGATACTGTTGAGGTAAACGGAAGAAAAGAGGTTAGGCAAATTTTAAAAGGTGGAGGAATTGATTTAGCAGGAACCTTTATTGGAATAGCCGTTTCAAAATCTGCAAGCGAACAGTTTACAAGTTATGTAAGAGAAACAAGTTTTGGAGAATGGAGAAAAGTAAGAGGTATTGTTGCCGCTACTGTAACGCTAAGTAATTTTCCAAACATTTCAAAAGCTACAGATACAGGTTGTAAGAATATTCCTTCAGTTTGTAAGGCGGAAAAAATATGTAAAACCTTTTTAGAGCAATACGGTGTTAATGGTATGCAAGTCTGCGTTAGTAAAAAAGGAAAAATTGTTTGGGCAGATAATTGGGGGTACGCTGACATCAGCAACAAAGTACCAGTTACAGATTTAACAAAATTCAGAATTAACAGTATTTCTAAATCACTCACTTCTCTTGCTCTACTAAAACTCGTTTCCGAAGGAAAATTAGACTTAGATTCTCCAATACAAAAGTACATTCCAGAATACCCCCAAAAATCTTACACATTTACAACCCGACAACTTGCTGGACATTTAGCAGGTTTTAGGGACTATGATGAAAATAATTTGAGTGATTACATTCAAACTAGACATTATGAAAACTCAATTGAAGCTATAAATATATTTGAAAATGATACGCTATTATTCAAACCAGATACAAAATTTCATTATTCAACATTTGGCTGGAATTTAATAGGGGCGATAATTGAAAAAGTGAGTGGCAAAGATTATTTGACCTATATGACAGAAAACATTTGGAAGCCGCTGGCATTGGAAAATACTTGTGGCGATAACATTAAAGATAAAATTTCAAACCGGAGCAAATTCTATGACATAACGGGTGAAGAAAATGAATTAGGAGATTTAAGTTATAAATATTCAGGAGGTGGACTTTTATCTACAAGTAAAGACCTTGTAAAAATTGGAAATGAAATTCTTTTTGGCTCTTACTTTGACAAAAATCAAAAAAGCATTCTTTTTCAATCACAGTACACATCAGATAATAAGGCAACTGGTTATGGTTTAGGTTGGTATATAGGCAAAGACAAAAATGGACACCGCATTTGGTATCATTCAGGAGACTCTTTTAGTAGTAGCTCATATTTGATAATTTATCCTGACGATGACATTGTTATCTCGTTTCTTGCCAATTCACAAATCGGGACAGCTTTAAACATTGAACAAGTTGGGGAATTGTTTTATGAAAAGTAATATTGCTCTCACGACAATATACCTGCAGCCAACAGGCGGTTTGGCAATATGGCGGGGCGACGAATATATTCTCAACTTTTTGTTCGCTAATCGGCTTCAGTTCCAGCCGACGAATAACACCGGGCAATAGAATAAACAATGAACTTTTAGTTATAAATTTAGCTCCGGTTACGAGCTGACGAATTTCAAATACCGCCACATCGCCAAGCCACGGACGTTAGCGGTAATTTTATGGCGACAACTTACATACAATTTGACGCACCGAAAAGTGACAACCAAACTGCAAAAGACGGCCTGATAAATAGTGTATTTAAAAAAGCATTGGTAGGTTTTCTGACAAAGGTTATTCCAAAAGCAAATCCAGACTTTAACGACAAAATAGACGCGGTACAATATTGGCTTTTAGAATGCGACAATTATACTGGAATACCAGAACGAGAAATTGGATTGGACAAGGAAGGACTAGTAATATTAAAAATGCCATTCAAAGACAATTACGGCTATTGGACAGACAATAATTTATTGCTTAATGACTTCAAAGAACATTTTGTTGTTTCCGAAATTAGCAGGGACAGCTTTGAGCAAAACTGGGAACTGTTCGACAAAATATCAAACTTTGAAATTGAAGTATCTGACTTTCAAATTCTATCAACTGGTGCAAACGGTGGACATATTTACTTAACAACAGAATTTAACCATAATGGACAGCAAAGAAAACTGGTTATTTATTTTGCTGACAAATTAGACGAACACAAAATAAAGACAAGGGCTAAATTAAAATTAAGTGGACGACTGTTTGACGAAGGAATTCAACAATCATTATCATTGCTTGACACAAAACTAATCGACTGACCGAAAGAAAAACTACCGCTAACAAGAGGTTTTGTGCAAGTTGGGCAGACGGAACGCAATTCAACTTTTGTATTTCAATTTGGCTTTAGTCCCAGCTCGACAGAACGCTTTTCGACAAAACAACAAAACATCAACATAAACCCATAAATTTGGCTGACGTTTACAAGCAGACGGAACTCGAAATCCCCAACCTGCACAAAGCCTTGAACGTTGTGCGTCATATTGTGAAACCTCTATTAACCATACTACTTTTAATTTTTTCAATCTTTCTTTACGGACAGAGTACGGAAGAGTTTGGATTCCGTCATTTGCAAACAATTTACAAAGGTGACACTGTCGACATTCTAATAAAGTCAAAAAAGGGAGAAGAGCACATAAAGAAGCCATTGCTTTTGTTTTGCCAAGGCAGCTTGCCAATACCTTTAATCATTAAATATGACGAAAATGGAAATAAAGGGATTTATAATGTATTCGTTTTTAATACTGACAGTTTAAGCAAAGAATATCATTTAGCAATTATTAACAAGCCCTTTGTACCATTAATTGCAGATAAAAACTCATTATCAAATGACTTAACTTTTGCAGATAGCGTAGGCAATTATTCAACAGACTACACAAAAAGAAATTTGCTGGACTATTATGTTGACAGAGACATTAGAGTAATAAAGTTTTTACAAAAACAAAACTTCATTTCTTCTACACGATTGGTGGTAGCTGGACATTCGGAGGGCTCAGCAATTGCAGCAAACATAGCCTATAAATACAAAAAAGTGACAGAACTAATTTATGCAGGAGGAAGTCCATTGGGTAGAATAATGACAATTATCGAACGGGCAAGAAATGAACAACTAAAGGACACGGCAAGAAACGTAAACGGGATTTTTGAATATTGGGGTACTACGGTCGAAAACAAAAATAATGATATTTCGACAGGCGATACTTTTAAAGGACAATATCAATTTTCATGCCCGCCACCAATTGAAATTTTATTAAAATTAAATATCCCTGTTTTAGTTACTTACGGGACAAAGGACTTTGGTGCGGTTGCCCAGAATGACTATTTAAGAATTGCAACAATAGCGAATCAAAAGAAAAATTTTACATTTAAAGATTATATTGGAGTTGACCATAATTTTTTTCCTTTGTTGCAAAATGACAAGCCTGACTATGAAAAGTTCAATTGGGACAAAGTTGCAGAAGATTGGAGAGCATGGCTCAAGAAAAAATAATACGAACGCACAACATTGGTATTGCCAATAGTTGGGCTGGACATTGGAGCAATCAGCAGCGGGTAATTCTGCTGTGCTGTGGTTCGGGGCTTGACCTGCAAAGCCCAGCTTTAGTTCTTAATATTTAACTTTATCAAAAAGCCAGGCAGCGGTTCCGGCGGACGGATTTCAAATTCCCAACCATCGGCAATACCTGCTCGTTAGCTGCCATTTTCCCGCAGACCATTTACAATATGACAACATACACAGAAAAATTAGAAAAACTTAAAATTGCGAACCCTACCCTTCGTGATTGTTTTGACCCTGCAAGTTCT
>JAFDXY010000029.1 GCA_018267725.1 Bacteroidota bacterium | reverse complement strand
ATATTAAATTTTTATAAAAAAATCAATAACAAATATGGTAGAAGCTTTTTAAATATTTAGGTAATGTGTATAAACTTGCTTGAGTTAAAAAACTAACAATTAAATGGGGAAAAGTTATTTGGAATAATTGAATTAAAAAGCCTTGTAAAATACAAGGCTAAGTTTAAAGCGTTGATGCTATTTTTATTTTTTATTAAATGCTTGTACTAAGAAAATATAATCGCTCATTTTTTTAATTTGGTCTTTTCTGTTCATGCCTTTTACTAAAGAAGCAGTTGGTAATTTTATGTGTTGAAATAAAGTATCTCTATCGGTATCTTTTAATTGTTCAACCAACTTATAAATACTTTTACTTTTAATAGCAAATGCTACACCTTCTGCTTGTTTTTCTCTTGTACTTAAAATACCAATTATTTCTCCTTTGCTGTTAAACACAGGCCCACCGCTATTTCCGGGGTTTGCACTAATCTGTAATTGATAAGAAGAACTATCTCCGTTAAAACCAGTTTGCGTACTTAAAAAACCTTGATTAAAAGTTAAATCATTGCGTGGATA
This sequence comes from Bacteroidota bacterium, assembly GCA_018267725.1. Taxonomy (GTDB): domain Bacteria; phylum Bacteroidota; class Bacteroidia; order Chitinophagales; family Chitinophagaceae; genus CW01. Next base: position 90,662 of record JAFDXY010000029.1, on the reverse strand, counting down.
CCCTAAAGTAAATATTTCTTCTCCTAAATCTGCACCAGATTTTTTTATAGAATAAGGTAATGTTTTTATGGTTTTGAAATCTGCATCTTCAATTTTTAAAATAGCTAAATCTTTACGTAAATCTTTATATGCAATTGAAGCTTTAAATTCATTGCCATTAGCATTAATAACATTAACATAAGCAGATCCTTCTAAAACGTGTGCATTGGTAATAATATATCCTTTACCATCTATTAAAAACCCTGAACCGCCACCGGTAACAATAGCATCTTTAGGTATTTTAGAAACTACTTCATTTAATTTACTTCCCTGATCTTGTTGTTTGCGTTTTACAAATTCAACATCGCGTTTTAATTGTTGTATTTGATTATTATTAACCGGACTTAAATAGGCAAATAAACCGCTTATCATTAATGCAATAGCACCGCCCACGCATGCTGCAATAGCAGTTACTTTGCGGTACTTGTTCCACATACGAACTACTTTCCCTTTTGTTGAAACCTCGCCACCTTCATTTATTTCTCCAAAGCTTAATAGTTTAGTATGAATTTCGTTTAAACTGTGTTTTAAGTTAAGTGTGTTTGCATAACTATCTATTTGGTGTAAAAACATATTATGTTCTACCACCATTTGATCAATTTCGGGAGTATTTTTTCTTAACTCTTCAAAATAAGCTTTTTCGGCGGGCTGCATAGTTCCGTCTAAATAACGCTCAATAGCCTGTATTAAAACAATATCTTCCATAACTTCTATTCTCCAATATTATATTGTGTAAAGAATAATTTTTTTAATCGCATTAAACATTTGTATTTCTGGTTTTTGGCATTATCTGCATTAGTATAACCAAATGCTTTTGATAATTCTTGCATATCCATTTTCTTTATATAATATCCTTCCAACAAACTTTTACACGGCTCTCCTAAACTGTTTAATGCCCTATCCATTATGGCAAACTCTGCATTTCTTTTTTCGTGAAAATCTAAGTCTTCTTCTACAGCAATGGTATCTTCAATATTTTCAATTTTCCCGGTATATCGCCCCATTTGATGTAAGCGTTTTAACCATAAACGCCTACAAATAGAATATACATAGGTGTTTATTTTTGAGGTTAGAACAAAGGAACTGCTTATTGCTTTTTCGTAAAGTGTAATAATGGCTTCTTGAAAAATATCTCTTGCATCATCGTAAGTTCCATTATTATTTAAGATGAATGACTGAATGGTATTGAAATTTTCTTTGTAAATGGTTTCAATAGCTTTAGAGTCGTTCTCTGCCAATCCTTTTAACAGTGCTTGTTCGTTTAACTCAGATTTCACAGCTATTTTTTAATACTTAATGAAGGGTAAAAGTAACCCAAAATAAACCTAAAATATTTTTTTTAAATTTTTTTCATTTTAGTGGGTTACTTTTTATTATAAGGTGGTATTAACTGTAAATCACTCACAAAAAAAATTAAAAAATGAAAAAAGTATTAGCATTATTAGCTATCGTTGGTTTTGTAGCTTGCAACAGCGGCGAACAAAAACCTGCTGCAACAGATTCTCCTAAAACAACTGTAGATTCTCCTAAAGCAACTGTAGATTCTCCTAAAACAACTGTAGATTCTCCTAAAGCTAAAGTTGATTCTCCAGCTGTAAAAAAATAATTAGATACTGTTAGCCTATATTGCTTGGGGCTATTAGTACAAGAGTTTTTCATATGGCAAGCAATCGTTAGAGGCCGTTCCGTTTCCACGGAAGGGCTTTTTTATTTTCCCCAACGGTAGATATTATTTTCTAATCCTGCTAAATCAATTACTCTGTTTACTACTGTTGCTGCAATTTCTTCAATAGTTTGTGGTTTAGAATAAAATGATGGTGTTGCTGGGCAAATAATTCCACCTGCCAACGTAACCGTTTCCATATTTTTTAAGTGAATAAGATTGTACGGTGTTTCTCTTACCATTAAAATTAATTTTCGTTTTTCTTTTAATATAACATCGGCTGCACGTGTAATTAAATCATCACTTACACCCGAAGCTATTCTGCCTAAAGTGCCCATGCTGCAAGGTGCTACAATCATAATATTATATTGTGCCGAACCCGAAGCAAATGGTGCATTAAAATTGTGTTTATCAAAATATTTTACGGGATAATTTTTATAACTATCATTATCTAATTCTGTTTGCCAAACTTCTTTGGCATTATTACTCATTACCACACTTAATTCTTGCCATTGGTTTTGCAGTTTTACTAAAGTATCTAACAACACTCTTGCATATACTGCACCGCTTGCACCTGTAATAGCTACTACAATTTTATTTTGCATTTTTATAAATTAAATAATTTTAATATAAGAGATACAAGTTTTTTATAGAAATGAATTACTTTTATAACACGCAAATTTAAAATAATACATGCATCATAATACTGAATTACCTAAAATACTTAAACAGCTTTTCTTATCTATTTACCCACTTGAAGAAATAGTTTTAAATGAAATTGCTTATGTAGTAAGGCATAAAACAATTAACCGAAAAGAATTATTATTAAAAGAAGGGCAAATTTGCAAATACATATTTTTTGTAGCAAAAGGGCTTCTCAGGAGTTATTATTATGATGAAGAAAATGAAGTAACAACATGGTTTATGAAAGAGAATGATTTTGTTATTTCTGTAAAAAGCTTCTATCTACAAGAAAAAAGTACAGAATATATTCAAGCCCTTGAAGACTGTTCTCTTTATTATATTTCTTACGAGGAGCTTAACAATTTATACCTAAAACACCACTCCTTTTGTATTATCGGGGCATTTTTGACCCAACAATATTATATTAGAAGTGAAGACCGGCTTTTGAATTTAAGACAAAAAAGTGCATTAATTCGTTATAAATTTCTTATCAAGAATCATCCTGATATTATAAATAGATGCACAAATAAAATAATTGCCTCCTATTTAAAAATTAGCAAAGAAACACTTAGTAGAATTAGGGCATTAAAAAATTGATATAAATCAATTTTTTAATGGGATTCGGGTTATAGTTTGCAGACTCAACCAAAAACTATAATTATGAATTTTAAAACCCTTGTGTTAAAAACTGTAATTATTGCAATACTCTTTGCCGTAATTATTTTAGGATGTAAAAAAACAGATTCTAATTTAAAAAACCCTGCAGAAAACCAAGCCTCGGTTGAAGCTAAATTTTTTAATAAAAACAGAACCGGTAACAGCGAAGAAAATGCTTTAATAAACTTTTTACAACGCAAAAACAATAAAGAACATTTTGTAGCAAAAACGGTTGCCCAAATAGGCTACCCGCGTTGGGACAAAATGCTGAAGAAACCCAACAAAAAAACATTAGTTGTTGGAGATGCTGCTGTAATGGGTACAGGCGGAGGCATAACAGCAGATGATGTTTATTATATTCCTTTTGTAAGAGATTCTCAGAATTATGTAAACGCAGCAATGGTTATAAAAACCAGTGCAACAGATACACTTCTAAGTTATAAATGCGATTGGCAGTATAAAAGCAAACCACACGGCAATGCAACAGAACAAGGAACTGCTGAAAGTTTTGCTTTATTTTTTATGTTTTTAGACAGAAACACCTTAGGACATGAGCAATTTCAAATTACAGATACCACTTTATTTTCAGGGAAAACATCTAAAACCGGAAAAAGAATAGTTGGCTCTATAAACCGAAGCACTAACAATAACAATGGCTACAGCCCTAATAAAATGGTTTATTATGAAGTATGTCTTGATTGGTATGTTTGCAATTGGCCTGAATACTGCCAACAACATGGTGGCTGTGACTATTCAGATTGTCCCGGCAACCCTCCCTGTTATTCAATTGGTACTAAATGTGGCGGTTATTGGGATGATGACGGCACGGGAGATGGTGTTGGAGGAGGAGGAGGAGACGGAGGAATAGGAGGAGATGGAAGTGGAGGTGGAGGTGGCGGCGGCGGCTCAGCACCGCCCAGCCCTTGCGGCGTAGAGCAGCCAAACGGCACTAATAGTGTACACAATAACCCCGAAACCATGGTAACTTTTAAAACCCCTTGCGGTGGTAATAGCCCGGGATGGGAACCAGTTGATGGTGGTGGGCAATACATTAATTCGCAAAACCCAGGAGTAGGTTTCCAATTTAGCTTTTTTAGTGGACCAGCAATAGATTTGAATAAATACTTTAAATGTTTTGATAATATTCCAGATGCAGGTGCAACCTACTCAGTAAAATTATGTGCTGATATACCTGACAATTCATATGTCGATAACCTTTTTGTTGGCACAACACCTGGTCATGTTTTTTTAACGATAACAAAAACAAATGGCACGCAATCTGTAACACAATCTTTCGGCTTTTACCCGAAAATTGCTTGGCTCAGTATTTCAATGGCAGCAGTTGCTAGCAAAATCGTTGATGATAGAGGACATGAATATAATGCAAGTATAACCATGGACAATATTTCACAATTAGATTTTTTATCAATTAAAAATCTGTCTTTAAGCCTTGCCAATTCGATGAGTTACGATTTAGATAATTATAATTGTACTAATTACGCACTTGATATTTTTAATTTTATAAGACCTACAAACAAATTAAATGTTCCAGATTGGATACCACAGTATTATGACCCTTTTACAAATAGATGGGTTAATGGAGATAACTATCACCAAACACCTAATGGACTTTATAAATTACTTAATTCTATGAATAATAATTCAAGCGTGCAGATTGGAACGTTTGCCGCTCCAATTAGTCATGGACCGTGTAATTAATAAAATTATCTTACATGAAAAAAAAACATATAATTTTTATTTTTTCTGGATTGCTTTTTTTCTTATCAAACTTTCCACCCTTAAAATATGTATTTGACCTTTCTATTGATAGCGAGTATCATAAATATAGTAATTACAATGGCACTTTTACTTTTGTCGAATTTAAGGGTCATAATTATGAAATGATGAAAAGGGTATATTCAGAATTTAAAAAAACTAATTCAACAAAAGAAGATACTACACTTTATAGGGTTTTTTCCAAAAATTACTTCTGCTTTTGGCGGTGGAAAGATTATTATGAAGATAAAAGGTTTTTATTACCATATAAGAGTTGGAGTATAATCAGACATAATAGAGGGTACGATTTAGTTTTCTCAAACAATTATCAAGATTTTTAAAAATTTCGCCGATGTTGGTGTTATCACCAACATCACAATGTGTAAAAATATGCCCATGATAAAGAGAAAATACAGAAAATGGGTTTGGATAATAGCTGTTACGTTGTTAATATCCAATTGGCAGGGTTTTAAAAACCTTAGCGGGCTAAATGACTGGTATTACAGGTATAGCAATATTTCAGGAACTTTTACAGTAATAGAAGTTCCGAGACAAGGAATAGTTTATAAAGAACCGCCAACAAAAAACTTTATTCTTGATAAAGCTTTTTTGGAGGGATGTAAAGCACCACGTATACCACAAAGCGATACCATTGTTTACCGGTTATTTGCCATTAATCCCTTAAAATTTTGGCGTTGGGGAGAATATATTTTTGATTGGAGATATAGATTACCCTATACAGATTGGGAAGCTATAAAGAAAAAAAGAGGTTTTGGTTATTTAAAAATTTCAGAGAAGGGCTGTATGGAGTTTTAGATATAATTTTTTACTGTAATGCGTATATGTGTACTTCCCCAATAACAAAAATCAAACGTTTTGTGAATAGGCAAAATAAGGTAATGAAGAAATACTAACAATAACAGAGATGTCGGTTTTTACGAAAAAGCCTTTGCGAAATTTACAAAGGCTTTTTATATAATATTATTTATACATAATCTCGTAATACTCATGTGCCATACGGTTGCTATCAAACTGGTGGCGTACATCTCTCATACCATTTTTTACTACTTGCCTCCAACTATCGGGGTTTTCGTAATAAGCAGGTAAAATTTCATTTTCTAAAATATCATACATTTTCTTTAAATCATAATCATCTTGTTCGTGTACCGTCATATTAGCATAATCTGCTTTTGGCACCACAAAACTGTTTATGCCTGGATTAGCAAATTCAGGTATCCAACCATCATCGGTACTAACGTTTACGGCACCGTTCATAGCGGCAGTCATACCACTTGTTCCGCTTGCTTCACGTGGTACACGTGGGTTATTTAACCAAACATCTGCAGCTTGTTTTAATCTTCTACTTAAAAATAATTCGTAACCAATTAATACAGAAACGTTTTTATAATTTTTACTTAAATGTACTAACTGATTAAATTGAGTAATAGCCGGATAATCGGCCGGGTAAGGTTTTCCTGCCCAAATAATTTGTACAGGATATTTTTTATTGCTTAATAATTTTTCAAACCGAGCCATATCGTAAGTAAGCATATCGGCTCTTTTATATCCTGCAAAACGCCTTGCCCAAATAATGGTTAATATTTTAGGGTCAAAAAGTTTTCCTGTTTGGTCTGCAACAATTTCAAATGCTCTTTTCTTTAAATATTGTTTTCTATCATCTATTCCCCAATCGTTTCCGGTATCTAAATATCTATACAATGGTTCATCGGCCCAATACGAATAATTTTGTGCATTGGTTATGGAAGTGATTGGGCAAATGCCTTCATACTTTCCCCACATTTCTCGACTAACAGTTCCGTGTAATTTTGAAACACCATTTGCTTTGCGTGCAAAACGTAATGCTGCTAATGAGTGATTGAATTGATCGTCTGTAATGCCTGTTAATTTTCTTACTTCATCTAAACTTAATCCGCAGAAATAACTCATTTTTTGGCATAAATAAATATCATGTTTTTCATTACCTGCTTCTTCGGGTGTATGTGTGGTGAATACTAATTTTTCTTTTAATGCTTCAACACTTTTTAATTTATTTAATAAATAAAATGCAGCAGAAATGCCATGTGCTTCATTTAAATGATACACATCGGGTTCAAAATTTAATTCATCAATTAATTTAGCTCCGCCAACACCTAATAAAATAAACTGTGCCACTTTAGTTGAAACATTGGCATCGTATAAACGGTGTGTAATGGTTTGAGATACATAATCGTTCTCAGGCAAATCGGTACTTAATAAAAATAAGGGTGCTGTTTTAAAAGTTTCCGGGCTTAAAAAATATGCTTTTACCCAAACCGGTGAATCGTGAATTTGAATTTGAAATTTTATATCGGTATCTATTAAGAAAGAATAATTTTTTTCCATCCATGCAGGTTGCAAGGTTTCATCTTGGTTGCGGGTTTGATCATAATATCCGTATTTCCATAAAATACCAACACCAATCATGTTTTGTTTTAATTCGTAAGCACTACGTAAATGCGAGCCCGATAAAAACCCTAATCCTCCGCTATAAATTTTTAATGGTTGATGTATGGCATATTCCATTGAAAAATAAGCTGCCTTTTTTTTATATTGCTCATTAACAGTGTAGGGAACAACAAAGTTTCTAAAATTCATAAATAATAATAATTTGATAAATAAATTGCTTGCCTTGTAATTTTATTTTTGCGTTGAAAATAATTGAGCAGCAATATAGGTAAGAGAATGGTTTATTAAAAAAAAGTTTTTATTTTTTCTTTTTAGTAGTTTCTTTTTTCTTTGTGTAGCTGTCATCAAACAAACAATCCATTCCTCTTCTATTTCCACAGCTTCCTTTTTCTTTTACAATTATTGTATTGCCTTCAAAATTAAAATCAATAACACAAGGGTCTCCTCCTGCTTGATAAATAGCATGTGTTGCAGTTTTCATTTTTAATGTGCCTTTTAATTCTCCAACACAAGTAGCATTTTTCTTTTCAAAATGAATAAAAAAATTATAATTATTAGCATCTCTTCCATCTCTTATTGATACAAAATTTTTGCTATCTTTTACATAATTACCACTCCATTTATTCTTTTTAGGTAAGGTATCAATAGGGTCTATAATTTGAGTTTTTATGGGGTCTTCATTCCCATCATTAATTACAACAATAAAATTATTGCCGTTGTTATTATAAACCCAACCTGTTCTACTAAAACGCAATTGCTTGTACTCGTCTGTTTTTTCTTTACTTATTAAAAAAGTGGGTTCTTTGTTTATTGATAATGAATGAATATAAGCATCGTCATTATTATTGCTTAACAGTTGTTTTGCTGCAAGAAATTTATTTTTATCGTTAAAAACAAAAGCTGCTAATATTGTTTTTTTATTATGTATAAAATTGGCAAGCAAGTAAATAGTTTTTTGTTTATCAATTTTACCAACAGGTGTTATAATAGTTTTTTTTATAGAAGGAATAATTTTAGTTAAAACAGTATCGGGCACAAATTGATTAAATACACTTAAACTAATTGTAGAAGTATCGGTTATGGTTTTGGTAATATTAGTATCTGCAATGGCAAACGGTAATTGCAGTGCCGGAAAAGCTTCAATAAATTCTTTACCTGTAACTACTTCATCTCCGTGCAAAGAAGTTTTCTTTTTACCGCAACCTATAACAGCAATAACTAAAATAAAACAAAACAATTTTTTCATGCACAACATTTAAACAATAAAAGTAACGTTTCTTTACAGATATACTGACAATTGCGTTAATGAGATAAGTAAATTTGTAAAGTTAATAATGAGCCAATCTTTTATTCACCATACCGAACAATCTTTAAGCGATGTGCACGAAAGTGTTGATACATCTATAAAACGTAAAGGCTTTAGAAGAATTTTAGCTTATATGGGGCCTGCATATTTGGTTAGTGTTGGTTATATGGATCCGGGTAATTGGGCAACCGATTTACAAGGCGGTGCAAAATTTGGTTATCAATTAATTTGGGTTTTATTAATGAGTAATTTAATGGCTTTATTATTACAAGGTTTAAGTGCAAGATTAGGAATTGTAAGAAGAAAAGATTTAGCACAAGCCAACCGCGAAGCCTACCCTCCGTTTATTAATTTTTGTTTATATGTATTAGCAGAAATTGCTATTGCAGCTTGCGATCTTGCCGAAGTTTTAGGTATGGCATTGGGTATTCATTTATTAACAGGTTTGCCATTAATTTGGGGAGTTGCATTAACCGTATTAGATACTTTTCTTTTATTATGGTTGCAACGTTTTGGTATAAGAAAATTAGAAGCTTTTATTATAGCATTAATTGCCATTATTGGTATAAGTTTTTTAATTGAAATTTTTTGGGCAAGCCCTTCATTACCCGAAGTAGCTAAAGGCTTTATTCCTTCTGTTTTAAATAACGATGCATTATATATTGCCGTTGGAATAATTGGTGCAACTGTTATGCCTCATAATTTGTATTTGCATAGTGCATTGGTGCAAACAAGAAAAATAAAAAATGATGAAGCAAGTATTAAAAAAGCAATTAAATATAATATAGCCGATAGCACTATTGCATTAAACGCAGCATTTTTTGTAAACGCTGCCATATTGGTTTTAGCTGCAACAGTTTTTTTTAAAACAGGCAATACACAAGTTGCAAAAATTGAAGATGCACATACTTTATTAAGTCCTTTATTGGGTAGTAAATTAGCTCCTATATTATTTGCTATTGCATTAATTGCAGCAGGGCAAAGCAGTACAGTAACCGGAACATTAGCAGGACAAATTATAATGGAAGGATATTTAAAACTAAGAATTAATCCGTTATTAAGAAGATTGCTTACAAGGTTATTAGCTATTATTCCTGCTATACTTACCATAGTAATTTTTGGAGATGATAAGATTGATGCGTTATTAGTTTTAAGTCAGGTAATACTTAGCATACAATTAGGTTTTGCCGTAATTCCATTAATTCATTTTGTTAGTGATAAACAAACAATGGGAAGTTTTGCCATAAAACCAATTACAAAAATTACAGCATGGTTAGTAGCCATTATTTTAATTTTTTTAAACGTAAAAATGGTTGCCGAACAATGTATAGAGGTATATAATACCAACGGAAATATATTATGGAAAATTATAATAGCAATTTCTGCTCTTGGTTTTATTTGGTTATTTGCTGTTACAGTTTTTCATCCTATAATAACCAAACGCAAAAGTTTTAGAAATTCAAAAATGCATAATGAGCCTGCACAGTTAAACAACTTATCTATTAAAGAAATTAATACAATTGCAGTAGCTTTAGATTTTAGTGAAAACGATGAAACACTTATTGCTTACGCAATTGCACAAGGAAAAAAAGATACCACTTATGTTTTATTACATGTTGTAGAAAGTGTTTCTGCTAATTATTTAGGAAAAGAAAGTGATGATGATGAAACCAGAAAAGATTTACAAAGATTACAACAATATGCCCAACAACTAAACCAATTAGGCTTTGTTACAAACTATGAATTAGGCTACAACAAACGCATTAAAGAAATTGTTAGAATTGTAAAAAATACAAATGCAGATTTATTAATAATGGGAGCACACCGCCACAAAGGTTTAAAAGATTATTTGTTTGGAGAAACTATTGAAGATGTTAGACATGAATTAGCAATACCTGTATTAATAGTAAACCTCAAACACTTTTAAAATGCTTGAGGTTTGTATAGTTAATTTTGTTTAATTTTTACATTGCTGCTAACTGTACTTTTTGTGTAAGCTCCATTACATTTTCACGAAATATAGAATCGGTATCCATTAAATCTTTTACAGTTTGGCAACTGTGTATTACTGTGGTGTGGTCTCTTCCACCAAAATGTTCTCCAATTGTTTTTAAAGAATTTTTAGTGAAGGCTTTTGCCAAGTACATAGTTATTTGCCTTGCTTGCACAATTTCTCTTTTGCGTGTTTTATGTAAAAGTTTTTCGTATGCAACGGCAAAGTATTCACAAACCATTTTTTGTATAGCTTCAATAGTAATTTCTTTACTACTTGTTTTTACAAAATTTCTTAATACTCTTTTAGCTAATTCAATATCAATTTCTTTTTTATTGAGTGATGATTGTGCCAATAAAGAAATTAATGCTCCTTCTAATTCTCTAACATTGGTATTAATATTATAAGCAACATATTTTATTACTTCTTTACTCATATCCAAACCATCATTCTTCATTTTCTTTTCAAGAATTTCTATTCTTGTTTCATAATCGGGCAATTGAAGGTCGGCACTTAAACCCCAACGAAAACGGCTTAACAATCTTTCTTGCATACCTTCTAAATCTTTAGGAGATTTATCGGAAGTTAATACCAATTGTTTTCCGCTTTGGTGTAAATGATTGAAGATGGCAAAGAAAGCATCCTGACTTTTTTCTGCTCTTGCAAAAAATTGTACATCATCAATTATTAATACATCTATTAATTGATAGAAATGAATAAAATCGTTAATAGCATTATTACGGCTATGATCCTGAAACTGATTAATAAATTTTTCGCTGCTTACATATAATACCACTTTGTTGGGATGCAAGCGTTTTACCTCGTTACCAATTGCTTGTGCCAAATGTGTTTTACCTAAACCTACACCGCCATACACTACTAATGGGTTGAAAGAATTTGCTCCTGGTTTTTCTGCAACTGTTTTACCTGCACGGCGTGCAACACGGTTGCTATCTCCTTCTACATAAGAATCAAAAGTGTAAATATGATTTAATTGCGGGTCTATTTGCATTTTCTTTAAACCCGGAATTACAAACGGATTGCGAACAGGATTATCTATTACCAACGGAAAATTCATTTCGTTGTTGTTAAAAGTTTTCATTCCGTTTGTAGGAATATCCATGCTGCCACTACGCCCGTTACCACTATCTACCATAATGCGATATTCTAAACGTGCTTCTTTACCTAACTCACGCTTTAAAGTTTTTGCTAATAAGTTTACATAATGTTCTTCTAAATACTCATAAAAAAATTGACTGGGTACTTGTATCATTAAAACACTACCTTTTACCTCAACAGGTTTAATGGGTTCAAACCATGTTTTAAAATGTTGCCATTCTACTATGTCTTTAATAATCTTTAAGCAGTTAGTCCAAATAGTGTCAGCGGTTTTTGTCATATAAGGTTAAAAAATTTTATATTTAATTAATTTATTTTTTAATTTGTTTCTAATAGTTTTCCACAAAAATTGCGTTTTGTGAAAAAGTTTCGGCGGACTGCGAATATGAATACTTTATGTTGAAAAAAAAATTTTTTATTCACTTGTTTTTTTCGTTATAACAACAGTATGGGCTTGTGCCAAATTTTTCTTTTTGCCCGAGCCAAAGCTATAATCCAATCTGCCCAAGTGCATGCCTGCCCAACCCACCTGATTTACCAAAGTATTACCACCACGCCGATTTCTGTAAATTCTTGGTTCGGGAAATAACCTGTGTGTGTGCCCACCAATAATTAAATCTATATCGTAACATTCTTTTGCTAAAATTTCATCGCTTACTTTATCGTCATAATATTTATCCCCAAGGTGCGATAAACAAATAATCATATCACAACCTTGTTTTCTTAAATAATCGGCTGTTAGGTTTGCTTTTTCAATGGGTTCTCTATAAATTGTTTTCTCGTATAAATTATCTGCTACTAATCCTTTTAATTCAATGCCAACGCCTAATACACCAATTTTAATATTTCCTTTTTGAAAAATTTTATACGGTATAAATTTATTTTCCATTGAGGTTCCTGCAAATTCATAATTGCAAATAATTATTGGAAAGTTAGCGTGGTGTAATTGATTGCTAAAGTTTTCAATACCTGCATCAAAATCATGATTGCCCATTGTGCTTGCATCGTATTGCATTAAACTCATAGCTTTCATTTCGGCTTCGCCTTTATACATATTAAAGTAAGGTGTGCCTTGAAAAATATCTCCTGCATCTAACAATAAAACATTACTTACTTCACTTCTTATTTTTTTTATTAGGGCACTTCTGGCAGCAATACCGCCAAGCCCTGCATTTTTACTTCCATCATCTGCAAAAGGATCTAAATGGCTGTGTACATCGTTAGTATGTAAAATAGTTAATTGTTCTTCTGCATTTGCCAGTAAAAAATTTGTTTTAGGTGCTACCATAAATGCAGCACTTGCTAAAGCAGTTTGTTTTAAAAAATATCTTCTGTTAGTTGTTGGCATAAATAATTCTGTTTTCAATTTTTGCATCAACAGGTTTTCCTTCTGCAGTATATTTTTTAATAAATTCAATTAAAGCATCTCTATATAAATAACCTTTATTTGTTTGCGGAATGGGTTTTAAAAAATCGCAGCCGCTGCCACCGCTTGCTATATAATCTGAATTGGCAATAGTATAAAATTCATTTTCGTTAATGGGTCTGCCTTCTACTAAAATATTGGTAGCTTTTTTTTCTTTGTTAATACTCATGGTAATACCACTCATTGGCCAACCGCCGGCTTCAGCAATTCTGTTTAATAATTGCATTAATACTGCACCAGTTACTTCTTGTATAACAATTAAATTATCAAAAGGCATTAGTTCATATACTTTTCCAACGGTAACATCTCCTTTAGCTATGTAAGAACGAATGCCGGATGAATTAATGAATGCTGCATGAATATGTGTGCCGAATTTTTTTTCGCCCATTTGTTTCATGCAATCTGTCATAAAATTTCCAAGCGGACTTTCAGGTTGTTTGTTGTATAATGGTTTAGTTGCAAAACCAATAACTACATTCATGTGTTTGTTTAAACTATCGGAATATGCAGAGAGTAATTGGTAAACAGCAGTATCTGTTTTCTTTTCTTTATCAATTTTATAATCGGTATAATTTACTTTAAATTCTTGTGCAAAGTTGGAAGTATAAAAAATTATAAAAAATAATAATATATTTATTTTCCGCTGCATACTTACTACTTAAAAGGGAAAGATACATTTTTAATTGGTAGGTTAAAAGTTTTATTTACAAAAAATTTCAGTAGCAGAAAACACTACATTTGCCACACTTAAATTTTTATTATGAGTTACGAAGCAACAGGAAAATTAGTAGCTAAGTTTGATACCGTACAACGTACAGAAACTTTTAAAACAAGAGAATTTGTTGTTGAAAAAACTGAAGATATTAATGGGCGTACCATTACCAATTATATTAAATTTCAGTGTGTGCAAGATAAAACTGCTATGCCTGATAGGTTTAATATTGGCGATGATGTTAAAGTGCAATTTAACATTAAAGGAACTAAATGGAATAAAAACGGAGTTGATAATTACATAACTAATTTAGATGCATGGAGAATGGAAACCGTAAAATTAGGAGCCGATGCAAATAGTGATGTGCCTCCAACATTTGTGCCTGATGCAGCCCCAACAGATGCAGTTGATGATTTACCTTTTTAAAAATTGAATGAATAAACACATTAAAAAGATTTAATAATTTGTTTGAAGTTTTAAATCTTTAAACTTTTTTTTAGTTGCAATTTTTTTAGGATAAAAACCTAACCACATGCAAAAAGAAATATCGCTAAAACTAAAGCCCACTGAGGCTTTTAATGATGTAGTAATAAAAGAATATCTTTCGCAAACGCTTTCCATTTCTTCACAACAAATTACAGGTTTTTATAAAACCAAACAAAGTATTGATGCACGCAGTAGAAAACAAGTGTGGATGAATACAAGTTTTAATGTTTTTATAAACGAGCCTTTTCAACAAAGAAAAATTCAAAAAATTTTATTGCAAAATGTAGGTCAAGCTAATAAAAAAATTATAATAGTTGGTGCTGGTCCCGCAGGGTTATTTGCTGCATTAAAATTAATTGAGTTAGGCATAAAACCTATTGTAATAGAAAGAGGAAAAGATGTACGCAACAGAAGAAGAGATTTAGCTGCATTGAATAAAGAAGGCATTGTAAACCCCGAAAGTAATTATTGTTTTGGCGAAGGTGGTGCAGGCACTTATAGTGATGGTAAACTTTATACAAGAAGTTCTAAACGCGGAGATGTAAACAGAATTTTAAATTTGTTTGTACAGTTTGGTGCCGATGAAAAAATTTTATACGAAGCACATCCACATATTGGTACTAATAAACTTCCGCATATAATTACTGCCATGCGAAATGCAATTATAGAATATGGCGGGAATGTTTTGTTTGAAAAAAAATTAATTGATTTTGTTGTTGAAAAAGATACAATAAAAACTATTAAAACTGCTGATGGAGATACTTTACATGCCGATGCAGTGATATTAGCAACAGGCCACAGTGCAAGAGATGTTTTTGAATTACTTCACAACAAAAAAATTTTAATAGAAGCCAAACCTTTTGCATTAGGCGTAAGAATAGAACATCCACAAAGTTTAATAGATAGCATTCAATATCATAACACAGAAAGAGATATTTGCTTACCACCTTCGTCCTACTCGTTAGTAGAACAAGTAAATGGCAAAGGCGTGTTTAGTTTTTGTATGTGCCCCGGCGGAATTATTGCACCTGCTGCAACCAACGCTAATGAATTAGTAGTAAATGGTTGGAGCCCAAGTAAACGAAACAACGCTTTTGCAAATAGCGGAATGGTTGTAAGTGTTGATGAAAAAGATGCAATGCAATATTTGAAAAAAATAGAAAATAAAAACAAACAAATACTTTCTCCATTAACCTTAATGTATTTTCAGCAAGCAGTAGAAAGAAAAGCGTTTGAAATTGGTGGCGGAAAATTTGTTGCTCCCGCACAACGCATGGTAGATTTTTCTATCGGGAAAAAATCTGTTTCATTACCTAATTGTTCTTATTTACCCGGAATTACTTCTTCAGATTTAAGTGAAGTATTACCCAATTTTATTTATAAAAATTTACAACAAGGTTTTAAAGCATTTGGTAATAAAATGAAAAGTTATTATACCAATGAAGCTGTTGTTGTTGCTACAGAAAGTAGAACCTCCTCTCCCGTTCGTATTCCAAGAAATGCAGAAACATTAGAGCATTTGCAAATAAAAAATTTATACCCTTGTGCAGAAGGTGCAGGTTATGCAGGAGGTATTGTAAGTGCAGCTATGGATGGAGAAAATATTGCAAGAATAATTGCAGAGAAATATAGTAAATAAAAAAATGTTTTAATTATTTCTCTACTCTTTCCGGTACCATTCTGCCAATTATACCTGCTT
Organism: Bacteroidota bacterium; assembly: GCA_018267725.1. Lineage (GTDB taxonomy): Bacteria > Bacteroidota > Bacteroidia > Chitinophagales > Chitinophagaceae > CW01. The sequence continues at coordinate 74,657 of JAFDXY010000029.1, read as the reverse complement.
TATCATAAGCATGATCGTTTTCTTCTTCACCTCTGTTACCACCTTCATGGTATTCGGCATCTTCATTTACATTCCATACATCATACACATTATTTCCTGCAATAATATTTTTTGCAGCTAACATTGCAGTCATCATACTATGATCTTGATTATTGTATTTATGCATTCCGTTTCTTCCTACCAAATACAATCCGGGATAGGCTTTCAACGCTTCTTTAACAGTATCAACATTTTCTTTATAAGAATGATCATATACAGGATAAGCTTTTGGTTGGCGAACAACATATCCATCAACAACTGCACTTTGTTTAGTTAAACCAATTTGTTCAATTTCTTTTTTACCTAATGCAATTAATTGTTCGTTGCTGCTTGTCCACATGCCATCTCCTTCAAAACAAAAATATTCTAACCCATAACAAGCCATATTTGAATCGGGAACCATGTATGAACTCCAACTTTTAAAATTTTGAATACGACCAACTTTTACATTGGGGTCATGTATATAAATCCAGTTATCGGTAAATGCATCTTCATCTTTACAAATTAATACAACAGTTATAAAATCTCTGTAGCTTAATTGTTGTGATGCATTGTATGCAGCTTCGGGTAAACGTGGAGATACTGCTGCAATTAATTCTCGCATTGGTGCGGATGATAATACATGATCAAAATCTGTGTAAGTACTGCCATCAGTAGCTTTTACGTTCCATTTATTATTTCCTTCGTACTCAATACCAGTTACGCCACAATTCATTTTAACTTCAACACCCATTGCCAAACATTTGTCCCTGCACACTTCCCACATCATTCCCGGACCTTTTTTAGGATAACGAAAACTATCTATCAGCGTTTTAATTACTTTGTCTTTATCGTTGCTTGCTTTAGGCTTAAACAATGCATTCCAAATTGCACTGCTTAAACTTAAACCTTTAATACGTTGTGCAGCCCAATCGGCACTAATTTCATTACAAGGTATTCCCCAAACTTTTTCTGTATATGTTTTAAAGAAAATATTAAACAATCTTCTTCCAAATTGATTAACTACCCAATCTTCAAAATTTTTCGGATTTTTTACAGGAAAAACTTTTGCTTTTAAATAACTTAATACACACAAAGTACTTTCAATAATACCTAATTTTTTCAAAGCATCCATTGCTACCAACGGATAAGAAAAAAAGTTGTTGTTGTAGTAAATACGGCTGCTGCGTGGGCGTTCTAACATTTCATCGCTTAAAATTTCACTCCAAAAATCTTCTACTTCTTTACTCTTGCTAAAAAATCTATGGCCGCCAATATCAAAACTGTAACCTTTATAAGTTTCTGTTCTTGATATACCGCCAACATATTGCGAATCTTTTTCAAACACCGTTACTTGCACATTGGCTTTGCCTAATAAATAAGCTGCCGTTAAACCCGCAGGGCCTGCACCAATAATTGCTACTTTTTTTTGCATTAAATTTTATTTTATGTACTTGGCAAAACAATAAATATTAAGCTTTTGTTGTCCCGAAGGGGCTCCTTCGGAGCGTTGTTCCAAAAGAATCCCTTCGGGACACACTTATACTTTTTATTAATAATTCAGCGGGCAAAAATGCAAAATAAAAATGGTATTGGCAATCTTATATTAATTTGCTTTACAACAATGTATAATGAATAATAAAATACAACATATTAATTGGGCTTTAAAAACCTTTGAAATACTTACTCCGTTTGAGTTATATGATATTTTAAAATTAAGAAGCAAAGTTTTTGTGGTTGAGCAGAACTGTGTTTTTTTAGATGCAGATAGCAAAGACCAATTTAGTTATCACTTATTAGGTTTTATAGAAAACGATTTAGTTGCTTACACACGTTTAATTGCCGCCGGAAAAGTTTACAATTATGCAAGTATTGGTAGAGTAGTTACTTCAGCTAAATACAGAAAATTAGGAATTGGTAAAGCGTTAATGCAAGTATCTATAAAAAAATGTTATGAACTTTTTGGAGAAGTGCCTATTAAAATTGGAGCTCAATTGTATTTAAAAAATTTTTATGAATTATTGGGCTTTACACAATCAAGCCAAGTGTATGATGAAGACGGAATTGATCATATTGAAATGATAAAGCCTGCACCGTAACTATTATTCTTCAGTATTTTCCTCTTCGTTTTCAGATGGGTTTTCAGGAAGTTGTTCGTCTTCAACTTTCTTTTCAATTAAACTGCCTTCTTCATTTACTGTTAAATTAGAATTTTCTTCTTGTTCAGGTAAAGGTTGTTCACTTCTAAAATCATCAGCATTAATAATAGTACCTTCTACAATTTGTTCGGCTAATACTTCTCTAATTTTTGGTAAATCATCGGTTGTATTAATTCCAAAATAATCCATAAAGTTTTTAGACGTTGCATAAATTAAAGGATGCCCCGGCATGTTTTCATTTCTTCCGCTAATTACAATTAATTCTTTTTCTAAAAGTTTTTGTACACTGTAATCGCTGTTTACACCACGTATGGCTTCTATTTCGCCTTTGGTAATAGGTTGCTTGTAAGCTATAATGGCTAAGGTTTCTAAAGCAGCGGTTGATAATCTTTTTAAAAATTTATCTCCGTTTAATTGTGCTAATGTTTTATGATAATCTATTTTGGTAAGAAATTGTAAACCGCCACCACTTTCTTTTACTTCAAACGGATAAAATTCTGAAGCATATTTTTCTTTAATACCTGCAATGCAACTTTCAATTTGATCGAGTGTTACACGTTCTTCCATAAAAGCAAAAGCATTATTAATTAACTCAACAATTTCTAATGCGGTTAATGGTTTATCGCTTGCAAAAATTAAAGCTTCAATATGTGGTATTATTTGAGAAAGTTCCATGTTGTTGTGATGTGCAAATTAACAGATATGCAAATGTGCAGATAATTTAATATGCACATCTACATATTAAAAACTATCCTTGTAAAGCAGCGGCACCACTTACAATTTCGGTAAGCTCTGTGGTAATGGCAGCTTGCCTTGCACGGTTGTAAGAAATTTTTAATGTTTTTAATAATTCGTTGGCGTTTTCGCTGGCTTTATCCATTGCTGTCATTCTTGCACCATGCTCACTTGCATGTGCATCTAACACTGCTTTAAATAATTGTGTATTTAAAATTTTAGGCATTAACTCGGCAATTAATGCTTCTTTATTTGGTTGAAATATAAAATCTGCTTTTATATTTTTTGCTGCTTTGTTTTCTACTTTAGGAATGGGTAAAAATTGTTCTACCACAAATGCTTGTGTTGCTGCGTTTTTAAATTGGCTATATACAATTTCAACTGCATCAAACTCACTGTTTTCAAAAGCTTTCATGGCAGCTTGTGCAGCGGCTTGAACGTTTTCAAAAGTTAAGTTTAAAAAAATATCTTTATGTGCAGCATCTGTTTTATAACCTGCTTTGCTTAAAGCTTCGTAACCTTTCTTTCCTATATTCCAAATAGTTACATTGCTTTTTTTAAATTGTGCTTCGTATTTATCTGCAATACTTTGCTTAGCTGCTTTTATTACGTTGGCATTGTAAGCACCTGCCAAACCTCTATCACTTGTAATAACAATTAATAAAACTTTTTCAATAGCTCTTTCTTCTGCCAATTTTAAAGAAGCTCCACCTTCAATATTACTTACAATATTGCTTAGCATTTCTTGTAACTTTTGAGCATAAGGTCGCATTTGTACAATAGCATCTTGTGCTCTGCGAAGTTTAGCAGCACTTACCATTTTCATTGCTTTGGTAATTTGTTGCGTGCTTTGAACACTTTTAATTCTGTTGCGAACTTCTTTTAATTGACCGGCCATTTGTTTTAAATTTCAAGTTTCTAAATAAATAAAAGTTTGAAAATTTAGTTTTAAACTTTAAACTATTACCCTTTTAAATTGGCGGCAAAAGTAACAGAAAATTACCTAATTTTTTACTGTATCTCTAAATCTATTAAAAATTGTATAGTATGTTTAAAAAATGATACGCAAACAGCAAAAGGAAATGGTTAAAAATAGCTTATGATAAGTGTGTATGTTGCATATATTTGGGGGATAGCACTCATTATAGAATACGACAATGGCAACAAGATTCAGTTTTAACAGAGAAAGAGACAAAGAGAAAATAACAATAGAAATTTTGACTTGGGACGGACCATTTTGTTTACCAAAATATGAGACAGATGAAATTCCAATAAAAATACCTGATGTTGCAGGGGTATATTTATTTTGTTTCCCTTACAAAGACGGCTTTTTACTTGAAGCAGCAGGGGTTACTAAATCAACCAAACAAAGAATTGCAACACACATTCGAGAATACAAATATGGTGGCTATAACATTTTTGATATGGATGCAATATCTCGATTGGAACGACTTGAAATTTGGCACGGTTGGGCAGAATCTAAAATTGAAGAAAACAAGATTGAGTTTAAAAACAATTACGAGTTCTATTCAAAGGCAATCGAGAGGCAACTTTCAAGTTATCGCATATTTATTGCAACAGTTGAAGACACAAGAAAAAGAGAAAGAATTGAAGCCGCAATAATGTTAAATTCTTACACATCTAAAGAATCATGGGCCGATATTGCTCCTCGTTGGATGTTTTTGAAAGGAAGATATAATCACGAAATACCTATACAAATTGAGAATAAAATCAACTCACCAATTTTAGGTTTGCCAAGCCAATTAGAAATATAATAAGAATAATTGAATAAAATTTCTCTCTTGGTATATACCCACACATACCAACAAATAAATATTTTGCAAATAAACAAAACAAGGCATTAAAAACATGCTCAATTCCAATCAACTATTACCAACTATTTCACGCCCATAAATAAAATTCAATTTAGTTAAGCAATTCATAAAGCTAAAACTTCTTAAAACTCCTATTTAATGCAGTAGCAAAATCTTTACATTTGCCAACCTTTAAAAAATGCCATTTTGACTAAATAAAAATAAAGCAAGGTTTTTGAAGGAAGATTTACTCATTTTAAAAAACTTATTTGCAAACGGCAAACAAAGTTAGATATATAAAAAAAGTGTCATGTTTAATTTAATCGGAAAATTATTAGGTGGTAATAAAAGCGAAAAAGATGTTGCAAAAATTACGCCCACGGTTCAAAAAATAAATCAATTTTTTAGTCAATACCAAAGCCTTACCAACAATGAGTTGCGTAATAAAACCACCGAGTTTAAACAACGTATTAAAGATCATTTAAAAGAAATTGATACGCAAATAGCTGCAAAAAAAGCAGAGGCAGAAGCATTACCCGAAAATGAAATTATTGCTAAAGATGAAATTTATAGCCATGTAGATGAATTAAAAAAACAACGCGATAAACATATTGAAGAAGCATTAAACAATATTTTACCCGAAGCCTTTGCAACCGTAAAAGAAACTGCACGCCGTTTTAAAGAAAACACTGAAATAGTTGCCACCGCTACCGATTTAGACCGAGACCTAAGCGTAAAAAAAGATTATGTAACCATTGAAGGAGATAATTCTATTTTTAAAAATACATGGATTGCCGGCGGCGGAACAGTTACTTGGAACATGGTTCATTACGATGTACAATTAGTTGGTGGTGCCGTTTTACACCAAGGAAAAATTTCAGAAATGAGTACAGGTGAAGGTAAAACACTTGTTTCAACCTTACCTGCTTACTTAAATGCTTTGGCAAGCGAAGGTGTACACATAGTAACCGTAAACGATTATTTGGCCAAACGTGATAGTGAATGGAACGGAACTATTTTTGAATGGTTAGGTTTAACTGTTGATTGTATTGATAAACACCAACCTAATACCGAAGAACGCCGAAAAGCTTATTGGGCTGATATTACCTACGGAACCAACAATGAGTTTGGGTTTGATTATTTGCGTGATAACATGGTACACAACCCAGACGAAATGGTACAACGCAAACATCATTTTGCAATGGTAGATGAAGTAGATAGCGTTTTAATTGACGATGCAAGAACACCATTAATTATCTCGGGCCCCATTGGCAAGCAAGATAATATTGAACAATTTTTTGAATTAAAACCAAGAATTGAAAAATTAGTAGAAGCACAAAAACGTGCAACCAATCAATTTTTAAACGAAGCAAAAAAGAAAATTGCCGAAGGAAACGATGACCCTAAAGATGGCGGTTTAGCTTTATTTAGAGCACACAGAGGTTTACCCAAAAACGGTGCTTTAATTAAATTTTTAAGTGAGCCGGGTATGCGGGTTAAACTTCAAAAAGCAGAAAACTACTATCTCGCAGATCAATCGAGAGAAATGCCCAAAGCCGATGAAGAATTATATTTTTATATAGATGAAAAAAATAATAGTGTTGAATTAACAGATAAAGGCATTCATTTAATTACCAAAGCAGGAGAAGACCCTAACTTTTTTGTTATACCCGATATAAGCATTTCATTAGAAGAAACAGAAAAAAATAATAACTTATCTGCCGATGAAAAATTGCATAAAAAAGAACAAATTATTAATGAGTATGCAGTTAAGGCAGATAGAATTCATACCGTTCAGCAATTATTAAAATCATACACTTTATTTGAAAAAGATGTTGAATATGTTGTAATAGAAGGGCAAGTAAAAATTGTAGATGAACAAACAGGTCGTATTATGGAAGGTCGCCGTTATAGCGATGGTTTACATCAGGCAATAGAAGCAAAAGAAAATGTAAAAATTGAAGCTACTACGCAAACATACGCCACCGTTACATTACAAAATTATTTTAGAATGTACCACAAACTTTGTGGTATGACGGGTACTGCCGAAACCGAAGCTGCAGAGTTGTGGGATATTTATAAGTTAGATGTAGTTTCTATTCCAACCAATATTCCTTGTGTAAGAAAAGATCACGAAGATTTAGTATATAAAACCAAACGCGAAAAATTTGGTGCTGTTATAGATGAAGTTGTAAAACTAAGAGCCGAAGGAAGACCAGTGCTTGTTGGTACAACATCTGTTGAAGTAAGTGAATTATTAAGCAGAATGTTACGCCAAAAACAAATTCCTCACAACGTATTAAATGCTAAGCAACATGCAAGAGAATCTCAAGTAGTTGCAGAAGCAGGTATTACAGGTGCCGTAACTATTGCAACAAACATGGCTGGTCGAGGTACTGATATTAAATTAGGACCCAATGTAAAAGAGGCCGGAGGTTTGGCTATTTTGGGTACAGAACGCCATGAATCACGCCGTGTAGACCGCCAGTTGCGTGGCCGTGCAGGTCGCCAGGGTGATCCGGGCTCTTCTCAATTCTTCGTTTCATTGGAAGATGATCTGATGCGTATGTTTGGTAGTGAACGTATTGCCAAAGTAATGGATTTTGCAGGCTATAAAGAAGGAGAAGTAATTCAGCACAGCATGATTACAAAATCTATTGAACGTGCACAAAAGAAAGTAGAAGAAAACAACTTTGGTATTCGTAAACGTTTGTTAGAATATGATGATGTAATGAACAAACAACGTACGGTTATTTATACCAAACGTAACCACGCATTGCACGGAGACCGCTTAGCATTAGATATTGATAATGCTTTTTATAGCGTAGCCGAAAGTTTAATTTCTTCTTTTAAAGAACAAAACGATTATGAAGGTTTGCGTTTAGCAACCATTGTAAATTTTGGAATAGATAGTTCTATTACTGCAGAAGAATTACAAAAATTACCGCCACAACAATTAGCAGAAAAATTATATAGCGAAACAATTGTAAACTATCAACGCAAAAAAGCCGAATTGGCAAAACAAGCATTGCCTGTTTTCAAAAATATTAAACTTCAACAAGGCAATCATATTGAAAATGTAATTGTACCCTTTACCGATGGAAGAAAAGGTATGCAAGTTTTAACTAATATGAAAAAAACTTTAGATACCGAAGGTGTAGAATTAGTTAATGCTTTAGAACGCAGCGTTACATTAAGTTTAATAGATGATGCATGGAAAGAACATTTACGTGCAATGGATGATTTAAAACAAAGTGTACAAACTGCCACATACGAACAAAAAGATCCGTTAGTTATTTATAAAGTTGAAGCATTTACTTTATTTAAAAATATGGATACCGAAGTGAATAAAGATATTGTTCAATTCTTATCACACGCATCTATTCCTTTGGCAGAAGGAGATGAAGTAAAAGAAGGAAGGCAACAAAAAACCGACCTAAGTAAAATGAATGCCAACAAAAATGAAATTGATGCAGCCGGACAAGAATATGGTGCCAACGAAAAAGATTATTACGATCCTACTCCCACAAAACAAGAACCTATAAGAGTAGAACCAAAAATTGGTAGAAACGATCCATGCCCTTGCGGAAGCGGCAAAAAATATAAACAATGCCACGGTAAAGAAGTTTAAACCAAAAAAATATAAATGCATTGCCTGTAAGTTTATCAATATGCTTGCAGGCAATTTTTATTTTATTATATTTGGTGTTTTCAATTTATAAAATATGATTGCAGAAACTGTATCATTCGCTATTCCAGATTTTAGGCTAAGCCCGCGTATAGACCAAGTTGGTGTAGAAGAAAGAGCCTCACGTTTTACCAAAAGAAGTATTAAAACAGAATCTAAAATTAATGGTTTAAAGTTGGCTTTAAACATGATTGATTTAACCACTCTTGAAGGAAAAGATACCGAAGGAAAAGTAAAACAACTTTGTTACAAAGCCCAACATTTACACGATGCTTACGAAGGTTTACCAACCGTTGCAGCCGTTTGCGTTTATCCAAGCATGGTAAATATAGCAAAAAAAGCATTAGGCAATTCAGGTGTAAAAGTAGCTTCTGTGGCAACTGCTTTTCCAAGTGGGCAAGCACCCAAAGATGTAAAAATTAGAGATACCAAATTTGCAGTAAGTGAAGGTGCCGATGAAGTAGATATGGTAATTAGCAGAGGAAAATTTTTAGAAGGAGATTACAATTTTATTTTTGATGAAATTGCCGAAATAAAAGAAGCCTGCGGTACTGCACGTTTAAAAGTTATTTTAGAAACAGGCGAATTAGTTACTTACGATAAAGTAAGAAGAGCCAGTGATATTGCCATGTATGCCGGTGCAGATTTTATTAAAACATCTACTGGAAAAATTTCTCCTGCAGCTACCATGCCCGTTACATTAGTTATGTTAGAAGCCATAAGAGATTTTTATTATAAAACCGGAAAAATGATTGCTATGAAACCTGCCGGCGGTATTAGCAAAGCAAAACTTTCATTACATTATTTAGTTATGCTAAAAGAAACTTTAGGTGAAGCATGGATGAATAACGAATGGTTTAGATTTGGTGCAAGTAGTTTAGCAAACGATATATTAATGCAATTAATGGCACAAAAAACAGGTGTTTACCAAAGTGCAAATTATTTTAGTATAGATTAATAATAAAAAAATAGAAAATAGAAAGCACAAGAGTGCGACGCAACTACAGTTAAATAGTACTACAAAAGTTGGTTACATAAAATAAAATATAAAATGGCTAAAGCAAAAAACAATACATTAAAATTAAATTTCGATACAAAATGGGGCTACGCTCCTGCTCCTGAAAGTAAAAGCATTGCTAAGGTTGATGCTAAGTATGATTTATTTATTAATGGAAAATTTGAAAAACCATTAAGCAAAAAATATTTTGATACTATTAATCCGGCAACAGAAGAAAAACTAAGTGAAGTTGCAGATGCCAATGCAGCCGATGTAGATAAAGCCGTAAAAGCAGCAAGAAATGCATACAATAATGTGTGGGGTAAAATGCCTGCAAAAGAAAGAGCAAAATATATTTATCGTATTGCAAGAATGATTCAAGAACGTGCCAGAGAATTTGCAGTAATTGAAAGTTTAGATGGTGGCAAACCCATTCGTGAAAGTAGAGATATTGATGTGCCTGTTGCTGCCAATCATTTTTTTTATTATGCAGGTTGGGCAGATAAACTGCAATATGCTTTTCCTAACCGCAACCCAAAACCATTAGGTGTTGCAGGGCAAATTATTCCATGGAATTTCCCTTTGTTAATGGCTGCATGGAAAATTGCACCGGCATTAGCTACCGGAAACACTGTTGTATTAAAACCCGCAGAAACCACACCACTAACGGCTTTAAAGCTTGCAGAAATTATTCAAGAAAGTGAGCTACCCGCCGGTGTTGTAAATATTATTACCGGTGCAGGTGCAACTGGTGCTGCGATTGTAAACCATCCTGACATTAATAAAATTGCTTTTACAGGATCAACAGATGTTGGAAAAATTATTCAACGTGCCGTAGCAGGAACCAATAAAAAAATTACACTTGAATTGGGGGGTAAAGCTGCCAATATAATTTTTGATGATGCCCCAATTGATCAAGCAGTTGAAGGTATTATTAATGGAATATATTTTAATCAAGGTCATGTTTGTTGTGCAGGCTCTCGTTTGTTTGTACAAGAAAGTGTGTTTGATGAAGTAATAAGAAAATTAAAAGACAGAATAGAAACTTTAATAGTTGGAGACCCTTTAGATAAGAATACAGATATTGGTGCTATTAACTCTAAACAACAAATGGAAACCATTCATAAGTATTTAAAAATTGGCGAGAAAGAAGGTGCAGAAATGTATCAAAGCAGTTGCCCGCTTCCTAAAAAAGGGTACTTTATTCGTCCAACTTTATTTACCAATGTAGCACAAAGCAGTCGTATAGTACAAGAAGAAATTTTTGGGCCCGTATTAACTGTGCAAACTTTTAGAACAGACGATGAAGTAATTGAAAAAGCAAACAATACCCCATTTGGTTTAAGTGCAGGTGTATGGACAGATAAAGGTTCTAAAATTTTTAACCTAACAACCAAAATGCGTGCAGGTGTGGTTTGGGCAAATACTTATAATAAGTTCGATCCTACCTCTCCTTTCGGCGGATATAAAGAAAGTGGTTTTGGAAGAGAAGGCGGATTACATGGTTTGCATGCTTATTTAAACGTGCATTAATATTTTATAATTTTATAAAAGCTTTTTATGGAAACTTTATTAATTCAAACAGAGAATGACGAACAGCTTCAATTAATAGAAACTTTTCTAAAAGAACATCATTTAAAAAGCAGACTATTAAATGACGATGATAAAGAAGATATTGTTTTAGGGAAGTTAATGGAAGAAACAGATTATAGCGAAGTTATTGATACAAATGAATTTCTAAAACAACTTCGTAGTTAATGATTGTTATTGTTACTAAACAATTTTCAAAAGACGTTCAAAAAGAATTGAACAAAAGTTTACAATTACAACTTGCAGAAATAATTGAAGTATTACAAAAAGCAAATAGTTTACAAGAAATTGCAAACATTAAAAAATTAAAAGGATACAAAAAGGCATATAGAATTAAATTGGATGATTTTAGAATTGGTTTTATTCTTGAAGAAAACAAAATACAATTAAGTAGAGTTTTAAACAGAAAAGAAATTTATCGCTTCTTTCCTTAACTAAAATATTATGGCAACAAAAACTATAACAAAAAAAGCAACAACAGTTTTTAGCAGCAATGGCCACTCAAATGGCGTTACTAACAAACGTGTTGAAGTATTAAAAACTTATAAAATATATATTGGCGGTCAGTTTCCACGCACCGAAAGCGGAAGGTATTATGTAGCTAAAACCAAAGCAGGGCAAGCATTAGCCAACGCATGTTTAAGCAGCAGAAAAGATTTTAGAGATGCAGTTAGTGCAGCAAGAAATGCTTTTGGAGGATGGAGTGCAAGAGCAGCATTTAATCGTTCACAAATATTATATCGCATTGCCGAAATGTTAGAAGGAAGAAAAATTCAGTTTGTTGATGAACTTATTAAACAAGATGCTACTCCTACACAAGCCGAAGCAGAAGTAAACACAGCAATAGACAGATTAATTTATTATGCCGGTTGGTGCGATAAATACCAACAACTTTTCGGAACAGTAAACCCTGTTGCATCATCACACTTTAATTTTTCAGTTCCAGAATCAACAGGCGTTGTTGCCATTGTAGCTCCGCAACACAATTCTTTAATAGGTTTAGTTTCTGTTATTGCTCCGGTAATTGCAGGCGGTAATACTTGTGTAGTTTTAGCAAGCGAAACAAAACCTTTATGTGCCATAACTTTTGCAGAAGTTATTAATTCAAGCGATGTGCCCGGTGGTGTTGTAAATATTCTTACCGGCAAACCATCTGAGCTTGTAAAATATTTTGCAGACCACATGGATGTAAATGCAACTATCTATTGCGAGCATGATGAAGCCAACAAAAAACTTATTCAAGAAAAAGCTTCACTAAATGTAAAACGTGTTTTACTTTATGATAGTATTGATTGGAATAGTAATGAAGCAGAATCTCCTTACTTAATTTTAGATACACAAGAAATTAAAACAACATGGCATCCTATTGAAAATATTGGTGGTGCTAAAGCAGGATATTAAAAAGTGATGAATGATAAATTTTAAATGATGAATGTAAAAATCATTTCATTTATTCTCTGTGTTTTTTTTCTTGCAAAAATTTCTTTTGCAAATGATACCGTTATTATTCGTAAAGACTTGCGTTTAAATATTCTTTCCGAAAAACAAGCAATACTAAACAAACGTGCTGCACTCACAACAAGCAATGGTTTATATAAAGGTTTTAGAGTACAAGTAGTAAGCACAAGCAACAGAGATGAAGCACAAAAAATAAAAACCGATTTACTTACCAAATTTCCCGAACAAAAAACATATCTCATTTTTCAATCTCCTAACTTTAAAGTGCGTATTGGAAATTTTTTAAAGAAAGAAGATGCCGAAGATTTTAGAACATTACTTAATAAATATTATTCATCGGGCGTGTACATAGTTGCAGATGCCATTGAATATATTTTTAAAGATGGAGATGAAAACAACAATCAGTAATTTTTATTAATATTTTAATAAATTAATGAGTACTACATTGCTAAAAGATAAAATAAAACTACTGGCAAACAATTATGCCAATGAGTTTATTAATATACGCCGCCACTTACATGCACATCCTGAATTAAGTTATAAAGAATTTGAAACATCAGCATTCATTCAACAAAAATTAACCGAACTTAATATTCCTTTTGAAATAAAAGCAACCACAGGAGTTATTGGTTTAATAAAAGGTAAAAATGCTGAAAGCCGTGTTATTGCATTACGTGCAGATATGGATGCACTGCCTATTACAGAAGAAAACAACATTAGCTATAAATCTAAAAACGTTGGTGTAATGCATGCTTGCGGGCATGATGTGCATACAACAATTTTATTAGGAGCAGCAAAAATTTTAAATGAATTAAAAGACCAGTGGGAAGGAACAGTGAAATTAATTTTTCAACCCGGCGAAGAAAAAAATCCGGGTGGAGCAAGCTTATTAATTAAAGAAGGAGTTTTAGAAAACCCCAAACCGCAAGGCATATTTGGCTTGCATGTTCACCCCGGTTTAGATTTTGGTAAATTAAGTTTTAGAAAAGGAAGAGTAATGGCAAGTGCCGATGAAATTTATATAACCATAAAAGGCAAAGGCGGCCATGCAGCAGCTCCGCATTTAACAGCCGATACTGTTTTAATTGCATCTCATTTAATTGTAGCACTACAACAAATTATTTCAAGAAATAAAAATCCGCAAGCACCTTCTGTATTAAGTATTTGTTCTGTTCAAGGTGGGTATACAACCAACGTTATTCCCAGCGAAGTAAAATTAATGGGAACCTTTAGAGCAATGGATGAAACATGGCGTTACAAAGCTCATGAATTAATAAAAAAATTATCGGTTGAATTAGTAGAAAGTATGGGTGCCGAAATTGATTTACATATTGATGTTGGATATCCTACTATTGATAATGATGCAACATTAACAGATAATGCTTGGCAATTAGCCAATGAATTTATAGGAAAAGAAAATGTAGAAGAAACAGAAATGAGAATGGGTGCCGAAGATTTTGGTTATTACACACAACAAATACCCGGATGTTTTTATAGATTAGGTGTAAGAAATGAAGCAGAAGATATTATACATAATGTGCATACACCAAAGTTTAATATTGATGAACGTGCCATTGAAATAGGAATGGGTGTTATGGCATGGTTAGGTGTGCAAGCCAAATAATAATAAATGCAATAAAGGTTTATTAGTGGTTATAACCACCTCTATTGTTGCCTTCTCTTCTATCATTATTAAATCTACCACCGCTGTTTCGGTTATAGTTGCTATTGTTACGGTTATCTCTTCCACCACCGCCACCAGATTGTTGTTCTGCTTTTTGAACAGTTAATTTTTTTCTTCCTAATGTAACACCGTTTAATAAAGTAATTGTTTCTTCTGCCTCAGCATCAACAGGCATTTCAACAAAACCAAAGCCGCGGCTTTTTTGCGTAAATTTATCGTATATAACTTTTGCAGATTTTACTTCACCATATAATTCAAACATTTCTTTCAAATCAACTTCATCCATATCATTCATTAAACCTGTTACAAAAAGTAGCATTAGGGTAATTTTTAAAGTTGCCCGAAGATAGAGATTACCAAGCATTTTATTTTTTAAATTCTTGTAATTAAAGCAAATAATAAAATTTTATGTGTTGAAGTTTTAAAGGAATAGATGGTTTAAAATGTTTTAGAAAAAATTGCAAGAATAAAATTTCAATATTTTTATTTTGTACAAAAACATTCAACCCCTATTTTTGCCGCCCGTTACAGATTAGTAAGTGCGTGTTCGGGAGGTAGTTCAGCCCGGTAGAATACCTGGTTTGGGACCAGGGGGTCGCAGGTTCGAATCCTGTCCTCCCGACCAAAAAACAAAAAAGGCTTTGCAATTAAACTGCAGAGCCTTTTTTATTTAATTAATTTTTTGTTTCACTTAACCGGTAATTTTCAGTTTTGCAATAGTATCAATTGGATTTGCACTTTTAAATACAGTATTGCCTGCCACCAATACATCTGCACCGGTATGTAATAATGCACTTGCATTTTCTAATGTAACACCACCATCAATTTCTATTAATGCTTTCGAATTGGTTTGATGAATTAATTTTTTTAAACTTCTTATTTTAGCTACGGTGTTGGGTATAAATTGCTGCCCACCAAAACCTGGGTTTACACTCATTAGCAATACAATATCAACATCACAAATAATATCTTCTAATAAAATAATTGGTGTGTGCGGGTTTAATGCAACTCCTGCTTTTAATCCTAAACTTTTTATTTGTTGTATATTTCTGTGTAAATGATTGCATGTTTCGTAATGAATAGTTATATGATCTGCTCCTGCATTTTTAAAATCTACAATATATTTTTCGGGTTCAACAATCATTAAATGCACATCTAAAGGTTTTTTAGTTGCGGTACGTATTTGTTCAACAACCGGTAATCCAAAGCTTATATTGGGTACAAATCTTCCGTCCATTACATCTAAATGATACCAATCAGCACTGCTGTTGTTAAGCATTTCACACTCTTCTTGCAGCTTTAAAAAATTACTTGCTAATAATGATGGAGCAATAAGTGCCATAAAAGTTATAAGTTAAGGGTTATGAATTATGAATGATTAATTCAAAGATAAACGTTTCAATTATTTCAGCCTTTGCAAAGCATCTTTAGTTTCTTGCATATTGCCATCAAGCTGTAAAGCCGTTTGATAATTGATTATGGCTTCTGCTTTATTGTTTAATGCTTCGTTGCATTTGGCAACCCAATAATATCCATCGGCATAAGTATTATTTACGGTAACACACATGGTAAATGTTTTTAATGCTTCTTCTTTTTTACCTGCATCAAAAAATATAAACCCTTTTTCTAAATATGCTTCAGGGTAATTAAAATTATTGTTTATACATTCATCAAAAAAACTAATAGCTTTTTGTTTGTTATTTGTTCTTGCAAAAAAAACACCTTTTATAAAATAGCAATGGGCATTGTATTCTCTGCCTAAACGCATAGATAAAATAAAATCGGTTAATTGTAAAGCTGTACTGTTTTTTGTTTCGGCATATAAATTGGCTAAACTTAAAACAGCATCGGGTGCCGGATAAACTTTTATGGCTTTGTTGTAAGATTTTATGGCACTAACTGTATCTTTTGCACTGCTGTATAATTGCCCCAACCTATACCAAAAAGCATAGTTTAAACTATCTTTTTTTATTAAATTACTCATTTCGGTTATGGCATTTGCATAATCATTTAAACTGTCTAAAGCATCTACCAACTGCAAGTGCAATCCAATACTATCGGGCTTTTGAGCAATTTTTTGTTTTAAATTTGTTACAATGGTTTCTTGTGCAGCATTATTTTTTTTGCTTTCTTTTTTATTGTTGCAAGCAATACAGGCACTTAGTAATATTAAAACCAACCATATATTTTTCATACTGCAAACTTAACTTTCCTTGCAGTTCTATGACAATTGACTTTTAGCATACAATTACATTTGCGGAATTATTAACAAAATATCATGAAAAAATATTTACCTCTACTTTCATTTTTAGTAATTATTGTTGTTGGCAGTTCTTTTATTGCTAAACGTTCTTTATTAATAAAATCCACAACAGCCGATACGGTTTTATATACCGATGAAAAACACTTTAAAAATATTCAGCAATTAACTTTTGGTGGAGACAATGCAGAAGCTTATTGGAGTTATGACGGGAAGTATATTGTTTTTCAAAGAACAAATCCGAAAGAAGGTTTAAACTGCGATCAAATTTTTATAGGAAAAGTACCTACTAAAGCAGGAGAAAAATTTACTTATAAAATGATAAGCAGCGGAAAAGGCAGAACAACCTGTGCTTATTTTTTACCCGATGGAAAACATATTATTTATGCATCAACCTACTTAGGTGGAGATGCTTGCCCACCTGTACCAGACAGAGCAAAATATGGTAACAAATATATTTGGCCTATTTATGATAGTTACGATATTTTTTTAGCAGATACATCAGGAAAAATTATTAAACAACTTACCAAAACAAAAGGTTACGATGCAGAAGCAACCTTATCTCCCGACGGTAAAAAAATGATTTTTACTTCTATGCGTGATGGCGATTTAGATTTATATGTAATGGATTTAAAAACAGAAAAAGTTACACGCATTACACACGAATTAGGTTATGATGGCGGTGCATGGTTTAGCCCTGATGGTAAAAAAATTATTTGGCGTGCCAGCAGACCAAAAACAAAAGAAGAAATTGATGAATATAAAACTTTATTAAAAGATAATTTAGTAGCTCCTACACATATGGAAGTATATACTGCCAATGCAGATGGAACTAATGTAAAACAAATTACAAATTTAGCTAATGCAAATTGGGCTCCTAATTTTATGCCCGATAGCAAACGTATTGTTTTTTGCAGCAACTACGAGTATAAACGTGGCTTTCCGTTTAATATGTATTTAACAGACGAAAACGGAAAACATATTGAAAAAATTACACACGATAAAGTGTTTGATGCCTTCCCAATGTTTACAAGAGATGGAAAGAAAATAATTTTTTCATCTAACAGAAATAATGGCGGCACTCACGATACTAACATATTTATTGCCGATTGGGTTGAATAAATTAATTAATTACATATTGGCGTAAACAGTATCTTCGTTGTACAAGGTAAACCTGATATACCTTTGGTTTTTTATTGTATTTTGTTGAAAATATTATAACACCAAAACAAAATTTTCTATATGTATCAAGGAATTTTAGCTGTACACAGTTTATTGCGTTGGTTAATTTTATTATTCTTAATTATTAATATTGCCAACAGTTTAGTAGAAGCCAACACACCTTATACCCAAAAAGATAAAAGTTGGAATTTACGTTTACTTATTGTAGCACATCTTAATTTACTAACCGGTTTATACCAATATATTTTTGGTGGAAAAGGATTAAACTATTTTACCGATAAGGTAGCTTATCCCAATTTTGGGCATGATGTAATGGCAAACGCAGTAAACCGTTTTTGGGCTGTTGAACATATTACCGGAATGATTATAGCTATTATAATTATTACTTTAACAAGAAGGATTTCTATGAATGATAATATAGAACCCGGACCTAAAAACAAAAAATTAGCAATAATGTATATTGTTGCATTTGTAATTATTTTGGCATGCATACCTTGGCCTTTTAGATTTGATGGAGTGCCTTGGTTTAGAGGTTTTGGATTAAATTAATTTTTTACAGATATATTATTTTGTATGTAGAAATGAAGGTTTCATTATTTCCCATTCTGGTTTTAAAATACTGTAGCAAAAAGTGTTTCTTCTAAAACCATCATACATTATAGAGTGCTTACGTAAAACACCTTCAAATTTTCCGCCTATTTTTTCAATTGCTTTTCTCGATTGTAAATTTCTTTCATCGGTTTTAAATTCTACCCTGTAAGCATTTGCCGTATCAAAAGCATATTGCAGCATTAAAAATTTGCATTGTCTATTCAAACCCGTTCCTTGAAATTGTTTACCAATCCAAGTAGCACCAATTTCAAGCCTATCATCTGTATTAAAAATATTTAAGAATGAAGTGCTACCCATATAACAGTTTTCATATTTATTAAATATGCTAAAAGAATATCTTGAATTATTGTTTCTTAACTTAATGGCAGTTTCAATATATTCTGTCAATAACTCTTTTGTATAAACTTGTTTAGGAGAAAACTGAAGCAATGTTTTATCAGCCGTTGCTATGGCAAGTAAATTATCAATATCATTAATTGAAATAGGTTGTAACACTAAAGCATTGTTCTCTAAAATAATATCTTCCTCAAACTTAAAATTCATGTGTTTATATTTTTAATACAAATTAAATTCAAGTAAAGCTACTTTTAAATTTCTGTGTTGTATAGGAAGTTTATCAATATTGGGCGTTGTGTAATTTTCAATAAACGAAAAGCCATAACTTTTATAGTAAGTAATAATTTTTTCATTGTTTGCCCAGGTATCCATCCGAATATATTTTAATTTTCTTTTCTTAGCAAACTGTATTGCCCATTCAAGAATTTTACTAAATAATTTTTTGCCTTCAAAGTTTCTATTTAATACAATACGATGTAAATAAATTGCATTGCCTATTTCTTTCTCACGCCAGATTAAAGCATCGCTATAACAAATGCTAAATATGCATGCAATATCATCACCATCACTTACTTTGAACAAAAGTTTATTTTGAATATCCGACTTTATAAACTCTTTATCATAATCATTCCAACCAATATAATTATTTATTTTCTGAAACTTAATGGCTTCTTCAAAGAGGTTATAAATAATAGGCAAATCATTAGAAGAAGCATTTGCAATTATAAAACTCATAAAGAATTATTTTTTGAATTTTTATTTAGATTACTATATTTCGCACTATAAATAAAATAAACAGCAATACCTACTACACTCCATACCAATAATCTTAGCCATGTTGATTTATCTAAGCTGAACATTAATAGAACATTAAAGCCAAAGCCTAAACTTGCAACAAGAAAAAGATGTTTTACTTTATACGGCCTATAAAGTGTAGGTTGTTTTTTTCTTAAAATAACAACTGCAATACAAATCATAGCAAATGCAAATAAAGTTCCAATGCTTGTCATTTTCGTTGCCTTTTCAATTGGGGTAATAGCTGCTATTAAAGAAGCAATAGCTCCTAATAAAATAGTACTTTTCCAAGGTGTTTTGTACTGTGGATGAATGGTTGCAAAAATTTTTGGTGGCAATAACCCATCTTTAGCCATACTTAAAAATATTCTTGTTTGAGAAAGTAACATTACAAGCATTACAGAAATTAAACCAATTACCGCAGCAATAGTAATTAATAGCGAAGCCCAATTTAAACCTACAGAACTAAATGCTGAAGCTACCGGAGCTCCCAAATCTAATTCGTTATATTTTGTCATTCCTGTTAAAGTTAATGAAACAAGTATATATAAAATAGTACATATTATTAATGATGTTATAATAGCAAAAGGAATATCTTTTATCGGATTAATTGATTCTTGTGATTGAGTAGAGACAGCATCAAAACCAATAAAAGCAAAGAAAACAATGCCAGCAGCTGTTAATACTCCTTCAAACCCATAATGACTCATTCCTGCATTATCAACAATCTTTGTTGGAATAAATGGTTGCCAATTTGCCGGATTTATGTATGCAATACCTGCAACTACAACAAATAATACTGCTGCTACTTTTATTGAAACAATAATATTGTTTGTTTTTGCAGATTCTTTTATGCCTTTAACAAGAATATAAGTAACAACCCAAACAATTAATGCAGCAGGAAGATTAATGGAAAAGTAGGGTGGACTTATTCCTAACCGCAATGCTTCTTCTTTTGCTGTTATAGGATCGTTGATTAGCCAAGTAGGTATATTGTGAATACCCGAAAGATGCAATAACTTTACAAAATATTTTGACCAACTAACGGCTACGGTTGTAGCCCCCATCATATATTCTAATATAAGGTTCCATCCAATAAACCATGCAAAAAATTCTCCAATTGTTCCATATGAGTACGCGTATGCAGATCCTGAAACTGGCAATATGCTAGCAAACTCAGCATAACAGAATGCTGCAAACAAGCAGCCAATTCCCGCTAATACAAATGACAAGGATAAAGCGGGTCCTGCGTATTGATTTGCTGCAACTCCTGTTAATACAAATATTCCACCGCCAATAACTGCACCAACTCCCACGGCGGTTAATTCCCACTTACCCAATGTTCTTTTTAGTTGGCTTGTTTTAATATCTTCATTATATGCTTCCAGAGGCTTTTTTCTTAGTAATTTATTTATATTCATAATTTTTAATTATATAATTATTATTTTTGTAGATTCTACTTGCAGTATTATTTAAGTATTTTTAAATATTCTTTAAATGCCCCCACTTCATTTTTATATCGCTTTGCCATTACTCTTGAGATTTGTGTAAGGTGACTTAGGTCGTGCGTAACCCAAGTAGCAATAAGTTGCTGTAGATTCACTTCAAAGATTTTTGGATGGAATGCCAAATTTGCATAATCAGCATTTTGAAGATTAAACTTTTTAACTTCTGTAACACTTTTATCTCTAAGCATTTTAAATTCATTAAGTAATGCTTCTAAAGAGTTTTCTTTTGCAATTTTAAAATGAGCAGACATATCAACAAGATCTAAGGTTTTGTTCGTGCTGTTTGATAACATAATTCTTATTCTCGGTACCCAATTTGTGTTTTCGCAAACAATCAAGTGTGCTATAACTTCTTTTGTATTCCAAGTACTTTCTCCCTCATTACACGTTATCCACTCTTCTGATAAGCCCAAAAGCATTGTAAAAAGTATCTTTGGTGTTCTTTCAATAATTTCCAATGACTTTGATAATGTATACTTCATAGTACTTTATTTTGAATAGTTTATTTTATAGCTTATCGTTTGAAATAAAAAATGAGCGATGCTTTTTCTATAGCATTTTGCTCTAACATGAAACTTACCATTGCAGGGTTTGCATTTTTGTCTAAACCAATTTTATCCTTTCGTAATGCATAAATAGAAATTATATATTTATGAGGTTTACTATGGTTATGGAGGGCAGGGTCCTCCATAACCATAGGTTTTAAAATCTGTAATGCTTTGAATTGCATCTTCAGGTGCAATCTTCGCAGCTATGTTTCCTGTACCCGATTTTAATTCCTTTACTGAAGTAGGAATATCAAAAATTAACCAATGCCACCAACCACTTCCTGTTGGTGCATCTTCATCAAAAATGGTAATAGCAAAGCTTTTAGTATTACTTGGTGCATTTTCCCAAAACAATTGTGATGATTTGTTTTCGCCATTGCAACCAAAGCCGTTAAGTGCTTGTTTGTTGGTGGCTTGCCCACCAAGTTCATTACTTTTTAATGTGAATGTTTGTGCAATTGTTTTAATGCTTACAAACAATATTAGAATTAAAATTATTCGTTTCATAGTTATTGATTTAGTTGTTTTAATGCTTTTATTCGCTCCTCAAAAGATGAGTTGTTCTCTAAAGGAGAGTGTATTTGTGTGAAAAAATTTAATAGCTGTTCTGAGTGTTTTAAACTGCGTTGAGTTTTAATATTAAAATGCACCAATTTTGCCCACATTATGGCTTTGATATGTGTCTTTTTTTCGTTCCACATATATGCTTCTATTAATAAACTTGATTCGGAAAAAGTAATAAGTTTTGTTTCTATCGTTACCTTTTCAAGCCATATGGCTGGGCAGAGGTATGAAATTTGAGTTTGTGCTACAACCCAACTTATACCTTGCTCTTGGGCAATTTCAGCTGTATTAAAATTATAATTCTCTAGTAATTGTTCAGTTCTGGCAGCAATAATATAATCAATGTATTTTGAATTATTTAAATGATTAAAAGGGTCACAATCTTGATATTGAACCCTCACTTTGCTTTCTAATATTTTTTTAAACATTGTCATACTAATATTTATAAAAATATACCGATTGGTATATTTTATTTCAAAAAAAATTATCCCTTTAATTCATTAATTTGTTTTTCTAAAAAACCCATTGCAATTTTTAGTTCATTACTTTGTCCTGTAACTTTTGCTTGCATAATAGCACCTTCTATTATTGATATTAAAACAACTGCAAACTCTGTTACCTTAATATTTCGTTTTATTTCACCTCTTTCTATTCCTCGTTTAATTTGATTTTCAATAGAGCTTTTCCAAAAGTTAAGTGCATTCAATGCACGTTCTCTTAGTTTAGGATGTGTATCATCAGCTTCTGTTGATGTATTAAGTATTGGGCAACCTGGTTTTAAAAAAGGAATTTTTAAAAAATCTCGATAAACAGTGGGATAAACCAGTAACCTATCAATTGCATTATCCTTAGCTAAAATTTTAGCTTTTAAATATTGTGTAACACGATTAAAATTAAAATCAAATGCAGCAAGAGCTACTTCATCTTTATTCTCAAAATTCCCGTAGATACTTCCTTTAGACAAGCCAGTAGCATTCGTCAAATCAGTAAGAGAAGTACCAGCAAACCCTTTCTTATTAAAAACAGGTGCGGTACATTCAATTATAAAGCCTCGAGTTCGTTCTGATTTTGAAATACTATCTTTCATTAGAATGTAAAGATATAAAAAAAATACCATTTGGTATAATTTATTTTTAAAGCAGCACAAACATTATCATTTATTTTAATTTGTTTCACATACATTTTACTTATTACTTTGCAGCATGACAATTGAACAAATTAAATCACTCCGAGACAGAGTTTCTGTTTTAAGGAGGTTTCTTTGACTACGATAATCGTTTACAAAAAGTAGAACAAGACAAACAACTTTCGCTATCGCCCGGCTTTTGGGGCGATAATCTTCGTGCCACTCATATTATGAAAGAAATTAAAGTAAATGAGTATTGGCTTAAACTATACACACAAATAAATGCGGCTGTTGAAGATTTTGCAGTACTGTTTGATTTTTTTAAAACTAACAATGCAACCGAAGAAGAAACACAAGAAGCTTATAACAATGCAGTAACGTTAATTGAAGATGCAGAATTTAAAAGTACACTTAACCAACCTGAAGATGAATTGCCTGCCGTGCTACAAATAAACTCTGGTGCAGGTGGAACCGAAAGCCAAGATTGGGCAGAAATGTTGCTTAGAATGTACACAATGTATGGCAATAAACAAGGTTGGAAAATAACAGAATTAGATTATCAAGAAGGTGATGGTGCAGGTATTAAAACGGCAACTTTACAATTTGATGGTGCATTTGCTTACGGTTTTTTAAAAGCAGAAAGCGGTGTGCACAGATTGGTTAGAATTTCTCCTTTTGATAGTAATGCAAGAAGACATACAAGTTTTGCAAGTGTATTTGTTTATCCGTTGGTTGATGATTCTATTGATATTGAATTGAAAGATGCTGATATAAAAATGGAAACAGCACGTAGTGGTGGTGCAGGCGGGCAAAATGTAAATAAAGTAGAAACAAAAGTTTTTTTAACTCATATTCCTACAGGTATTGTAGTGGTTTGCCAAACCGAAAGAACCCAATTAGGCAATAAAGAAAAAGCCATGCAAATGCTAAAAAGTCGTTTGTATGAAGAAGAATTAAAAAAGAGAGAAGCCGCTAAAAATGCAGCCAACAGTAGTAAGAAAAAAATTGAATGGGGCAGCCAAATAAGAAGCTATGTATTGCATCCTTATAAATTAATTAAAGACCATCGAACAGATTTTGAAGTTGGCAATGTGCAACCTGTTTTAGATGGCGAATTAGATGGTTTTATTAAAGCGTATTTAATGATGGAAAAAGAAGAAAGCAATTAATAATTAAGAATGAATAATTAATAATTGTTTTGCAAAACTTGGCGTTCTCTGCGGCTTTGCGGTGAGAAAGCTCTCAACCAAACAAACCCAATAATCATTGAAATAAGCGAGGCAATTAATACTGCTGTTTTCGCAACATCTTGCTCTGCCTGCGTTTTAAAAGCAAGCGTTGCTATAAAAATACTCATCGTAAAACCAATACCTGCTAACATACCCGCACCTAATAATTGCAAAATATTTGTTTCGTTAGGTATAGCTGCCCATTTTAATTTTATCATTAAAAAACTTATTAAAAAAATGCCTAATGGTTTGCCTAAACAAAGACCTGCTGTAATACCCCAACTTAATGACGAGTGAATAATGTTATCAAATGAATTATCAGCAAACTGAATTGAACTATTGGCCAATGCAAATAAAGGAACAATTAAAAAGTAAACAGGAAAATAAAATTTATGCTCTAATTGCTTTAGCTGCTGTGCAGGAATAAACAGTGCAAACACAACGCCGGCAACAGTTGCATGAATGCCGCTGTTAAACATACAATACCACAATGCCAATGCTAATATTACCTGCAATAAAATATTTTTCACTTTAAATTTATTAAGCAGCAAAAGAATTATTGCAATAACAACACATGCAATTAAAAAAAATAATTTAATAGCTCCTCCATAAAATATAGCAATTACAACAATGGCTCCTAAATCATCTATTATAGCTAATGCTGTTAAAAATATTTTTAAAGATATAGGTACACGTTTACCAAGTAATGAAGCAATGCCCAACGTAAATGCAATATCCGTTGCAGTTGGTATTGCCCATCCATTTTTAAAAATATTATTGTGATTAAAAAATAAATAAAATAAAGCAGGCATTATCATTCCACCAATAGCTGCAGTAATTGGTAATATTGATTTTTTAAAAGAAGATAATTCACCTTCCAATAATTCTCTTTTTATTTCCATTCCTGCTAAAAAGAAAAATATTGCCATTAAAAAATCGTTGATGATTAATAGTATTGAATTAGGAAGTGAAAGAAAAAATAAATTTGTATGATGGTTATTTGTTCCATCAAAATGATGTAGCCAAATTTGTTGATAGCTTTCTCCCCACCCAGAAATATTACTTACAATTAACGAAAGCACAGTGCAACACAATAGTGTAATACCAATGGCACGGCTATCTTGTATAAATTCTAATAACGGGTTAATAATTATATTTCGAAAAAATTTCATTTCGTTTTAAATATAATAAATAGAAAAATGTTTTGTAAAACTTAATACTCTTTATTGTTAGCAAAAAATTAATCTGCCAATATTTCAAATTTACTTTTAGGGCGAATAGCATCTAACCAAACAAATTTTTTAACTTTTAAAGCATCGTGGTCTGCCTGTCGCATAGGCGTCATCACACCTTTTAAATTATTTATGAATACAACTTTTTCAGGTTTGCCATCGTTATCAAAATAAACATCAATAATATCGCTTGATGATTTATTTACACCAATTAATTTTTTATCGTTATCAGTTGCGTAATAAACATTATCGGCAGGTGAGCCTTTTGTTTTTAAGAAGTTTATCTTTCCATCTTTAAAAAAGCCATTAATACTACTGCCGCGAACCTGATTAAAATAACCTTCTTGTTCTTTACTTATTGCCATTGCATTTTCAAAAACTTTTAATCTATCTGGCTTTTTATTTTGAACATATAAATAAATTGTATCACCTGTTATTTGATTTTGTTGTGCCCATGCAACCGGATTTTTAAATAAACGAAAAGCAGAATCTTGCAATGAATAAAACAAACTATCTCCAACAGCTTGCAATGAATCTGAAAATATTTTTACATGATAATAAGCTTCAAAAAAGCGATTAGTGCTACTGTCTTTTTTAATAGCAACAGTATCTGTAATAAATGTTGTTTCTGTTTTTGATGAATCTCTAATATTAGCTACAGGTCTGTATTTCAGCAAATCTGATAATCTTGCAGAGTACAAAGTATCGGCAGCTACATAAATAGTATCATTAGTTTGTTTAATAAAAAGAATAGGTTTTTGGGTTGCTAAAAGTGCATTGGTTTTTCTATTGGTTTTTATATTGCCTGCAATAATATCGTAACCACCAACGCTGTCTTTACTTCTATAAACAGCATTGCCTTCAAATTCGCCCAAACCTGTGCTATCATCAAAAGCCATTTTGTTGGCAGTAAACGTATAAGTGCTGTCATCTATTATTGGGCGTGAACCAAAATTTCCTTTCTTTCTTTTCAAATCATAATTTCCTTCTTTTGTTATAATAGTTCTTTTACCATTATAAATTTTTGTTGGTGAAACAAATGTTGAAATTTCTGTATTAATATTATATAATAAAGTATCTGTATATAATTTTGTTTCCGGATCTGTTAAAACAACTTTTTGTTTAAAATAAACATCTTTTGTTTCTCCATAATAATAGCCTTCTTTACTGGTTATAATTGTTTTACCGCTAACTACTTTTCCGCCATTATAATATTTTCCAATTTTTACTTGTGTATCATATTCTAAATTATCGGTAGTTAATACGCCTTTACCATCGGTTAATTTTACTTTTTTATTTAGGAATGCTTTTTTTTCTTTTCCTAAATATTTTACATATTGTGCATATGTATGTATGCTATCGGCATCGTTAATATGAATATTGCCAAAGGCTTCCATTAAATTATCTTTTTGGTTTAGTACAATACTATCGGCACTAAAAATTGTTTTTTCTTGTTGTACAACTGCATGGCCAACTAAAGCTATAAACTTGCCCGAAGTATCTTTATCTAACAACATATATTTATCTGCACTAACTATATTAATAATTTTGCCCGGTTTAAGTGTATCGGTTGCAGCACGTTGTGCAAAAGAACATAGAGATAGAATGCTTAAAATAATTGTGAATAGAAGCCTGCCCATAATTTATTTTTTGTTAGCCGAATCGTTTAATGGTGCAGTTAATGGTGTTGATTTATCTTTTCTTCCAAAAACAGAAATATTTACATAGCGTTTAGGATGTGTTTTTAAATCATCAACCAAAATATTGGCACTTCTTACTGTATTGGTTAAATTATTATATAATGTTTTATCATTAAGTAATAAACCTAAAGAACCTTTTCCTGAATTAATTTTATCTAAAACATTATTTAATGTTTGTACCGATTTTTTAAGTTCTGTTACAGAGCCCTGAATATCTGCCTTTGAAAGGTTATTGGTTGTGGTTTGCAAATTATCTAAGGTGCCTGTAATCTTATCATTATTGTTTGCTAAGTTTTTTGTAAAACTATTTAAGTTATTCATTGATTGTGCAATAGCACCACTTTGCTTATCCAACATCGTTTGAATAGAAATGCTTGATTCTGTTAAACTTGCCGTTGTTTTATTTAAATTGGCAATAACTTGTTGCAAATTATTTTTTGTATTAGGATCAAAAATGGTATTAATATTTAGCAACACTGTATCTAAACTGTGCATAGTATGTTTTAATTGATTTGTTACCGGAAGCAATGCTGCTTTTATTTCTCCCATTAAACCTTCGCTGTTAATAGTTTTTAAAGTATCACCAGTATGCAAAAATGCACCGTCTTTACCTAAATTAATTTCAATGCTCGATGTTCCTAAAGGGTTGCTGCTAATACTTGCAACAGATGAAGTTGGAATATTATAACTACTTTTTAGTTTAATAGTTATGATAATATTTTTTAAGTTCTCATCTTCATTTTCAATATCATATATACTACCTATTTGAAACCCGTTTGCGTAAACCGGATTAGAAACCATTAAGCCTTTTGCATCGGTGTATTTTGCATATAAAAAATTTCCTGTTTTAAGCAAACTCTTTCCTTTCAAAAAATTAAATCCTAATATTAACAGCGTAATTGCAATAGCCGTTAATGCACCTACTTTTGTTTCGTTGGTAATTTTCATTGTTACTTGCCTATTTATAAATGTACTTGTTTACGCTAAGATAGTACTTGCAAAACTAAGGGATAATATTGGTGCAGTTTTTGTTAAAATAGCAAAACTTAGAAAGAGAATACCTCATTAAATTTTAGTAATTTGCATAAAACAATTATTAATATGCTGCAATTATGTAACCCTTTATTTTATAAAAAAATTGCTATTGCGGTACTATTTATTTTTACAACTATCCAATTTAGTGTTGCACAAAAAAGTGTACATAATTATTTCAATAAGTATAAACCTTTAGCTGCTCGGCTATCTACAGAGTATGGAATTCCAATGAGTATTATATTAGGAGTATCGGTTATAGAATCGGGTGCGGGAAAAGATAGAAATGCTAAATTATTAAATAACTATTTTGGAATAGTTGGGAAGAATAATTTGCTGAAAACAAAAGGTATTAAAACTAAGTTTAAAGCCTATGCTACCGATGAAGATTCTTTTATTGCATTTTCTAAAATGATAACCAGAAAAAGTTATTATGAAAAATTAAAAGATAATCAAGATTATAATTTATGGATAAATGCTATGGCAAAAGCAGGTTATAGTACAACGCCATTGGTTTGGAAAAAACAAATAGGTAATGCTATAAGAAGATATAGGTTAGATACACTTACTGCAACTGCCAATACACCTGCTATTGAATAATAAAAACTATTTAGATGTTTTTCCGTTATTCATTTTATTATCTAAAGAAAATTTATAGCGTTTAACGGCTCTGCCTACTGCTTCGGCAATTTCTTGCTGCCCTTGTTCACTTGCAATATATTTCCCTTCTTCAGGATAACTTAAAAACCCCATTTCAACTAAAATAGCGGGCATAGCAACGGCTTGTAAAACCCAAATTCCTTTATAGTCTCTTTGTTTTACACCACGGCTTACCCTGCCTTGTTTAGTAAATTCCTCTTCAACTGTTGCTGCTAATAAACGACTTCTTTCGGCATATTTTTCTGTTCGTAAAGAAATAGCTACTCTTTGTGCAGGATCTTTTGGATCGAAATTTACAATTGAACTATCAGAAAAATTTTGTTCACCTATTGCCTCTTCTTTTTCATCATTTTTCCCAATACCCCAAATATAAGTTTCTGTACCATGTGCAGGGTTGGGTGTATAGTATGTATGATAAATAGGAATTTTTTTAGTTATTTTTTTTCCTTTCCGTTTTACAGTGGTAGTTTTATAATCTACAATTTCTCTGTGCGGTATGGGGTCTTGACCATTGCAATGCAGAGATATAAATAAATCTCCTTTAAAATCATTGGCTTTACTGGCTTTAACACGTGCATTATCAAAAACATCAGTAGTTCTGGTTAAATAAACTTCTACATCCGGAATAGATTCTTCTATAATTTTTTTTAGTTTAAATGCAATAGCTAAGGCAGCATCTTTTTCTTCAATCCACTCGCTTGATGCTCCATAATTTCCTTGGCTTGGTTTAGGATAGCCTCCATGCCCGGGGTCTATTACAATTCTTTTTAATGTTTTTTGAGTTTTTCCGTTGCCCACATCATCTTTATTTGAAAAAGCCAACAAACTAACCATTCCAAAACTTAACAAAACCAATGCAATATTTTTTTTCAACTTCATATCAATTCGTTAAAGCATTTTGTTTACTGATTGTATTAATTGCTAACGCTTATTTTTGCCACAGCAAGCATGCATACAAATTTTACTAATAACGCTAAAATACCTACAGCTATTGTATTGCTGTTTATTTCTTTACGCTTAGTTGCAGTGAACTTTGCGGGTAAACCCGATTATAGTTTACTGAACGGGGTACAAGATACCATTCCTCCAAAAAAAGTAAAAGTTAATTCTTCTGAGAAAAAAGAAATTTCTGATACAGTAAACCACACTAACGATTCTGTAAAAGTTAATACGATTGATACGCTAATCTTATCTAAAGATTCTTTAGATGCTCCTGTAAAATATGAAGCTGCAGATTCGGGTGTTTTAAAATTAAAAACGAAAGAATTTCTTTTATATGGAAAAGCCAATGTAAAATATAAAGATCTTGAATTACAAGCAGCTACCGTAGAATACAACTCTGAAACACAATTGGTAAAAGCTTACGGAGCTTTAGATACAACCAATAACCCTTTAAGTAAACCAAAATTAAACCAAGGTCCCACAACATCTATAAGCGATTCTATTATTTTTAACATGAAAACCATGAAAGGTATTACAAAAAATACCTATATGAAAGAAGATGAAATTTTTGTTAATGCTTCGGTTGTAAAAAAAGTTGATTCAAATAGTTTTTATGCATACAGAGCAAGGTTTACCACTTGTAATTTAGATACGCCACATTTTGCCATTCGTTCCAGAAAATTAAAAATGATTACCAATAAATTGGCAGTTAGCGGGCCCGCTTCTCCTGAGTTTGAAGGTGTTCCGGTGCCAATTGGTATTCCGTTTGGAATTTATCCTTTAGTGCAAGGAAGACATTCGGGCATTTTAGTTCCTGCATTTACCGTAAGCCAAGATTTTGGTTTTGGGTTAGAAGGATTAGGGTATTATAAAGTAGTTAATGATAATTGGGATATTACTACACGTGCTAATTTATATTCTTATGGTGGATGGACATTAAACGTTGCACCAAAATATATTAAAAGATATCATTATACAGGAAGTTTAAGTATAACCTTGCAAAATCCTAAAATTTTAAACACTTCACTTGTTACAAAAGATCAGTTTACAACCAGCAAATCATTTATGATTAACTGGAACCATACACAAGATACACGTTCAAGACCAGGTACTACATTTGGTGCCAGTGTTCAATTTGGAAGTACAAAGTTTAATCAAACATTATTAAACAATCCGTATCAGAATTATCAAAATCAATTAAGTTCATCTATCAGTTATTCAAAAAATTTTAATAATAAAGTCAATCTTTCATTAAACCTTAATCACAATCAAAACAATAATACACATTTAGTAAACTTAAATTTTCCTACGGCAACACTTAGTGTAGTTACTTTTTATCCTTTTCAAAAGAAAGATAAAATAGGTACACCAAAATGGTATGAAAACATTGGCGTTGGTTATAGTGGAAATTTTTCTAACCAAATTTCTTTTTACGATACTGCCGGTGTTAGTTTTAAAAGATTGTTAGATACCTTTCAATACGGAGCCACACATAGTATTCCCATTAGCATATCGCTTCCTGCTTTAGGCCCTGTAACCCTTAGCCCGTCTATATCTTACGAAGAAAGATGGTTTGGGCAAAAAATATATAGAACATGGGATACAACAAAAAATAAATTAGATACCACCATACAAAAAGGCTTTTATACACAAAGGCAAATGAGTTTTGGCGTTACAGCAAGCACCAGAATATTTGGTACGTTTAATTTAAAACACGGAGAAACAAAAATTAGGCACGAAATAAGACCAAGTATTGGTTTTAGTTATAAGCCAGATTTTGTTAGCAAATATTTTTACAATTCAAGAGTTGATAGTTTTGGCCATACGGCAAGATTTTCTGTTTTTGATGGTGTACTACCCGGAGGTTTTGGAGAAGGAACTTTTGGAGGAATAAGTTTTGCCATTGATAACTTATTAGAGATGAAAGTGAAAGATAAAAAAGACACTTCAGGAAAAACTACCAAAAAAATAAAATTGTTAGATGGGTTTGGAATAAATGGTTCTTATAATTTAGTTGCAGATAGTTTTGCATTATCTACTTTTAATTTATATGCAAGAAGTACTTTATTTGAAAAGGTTAATATTACTGCAAGTGCCACATTAGACCCTTACGTGGTAGATAGTTTAGGATATAGAAAAAATATTTATGCATGGAACGGACCTAAACATAATTTAGGAAGTATAACAAGTGGAAACATTGCCATTTCTACTTCATTTAAAAGCAAAGCAAAAGATGGAAAAGAAAATAAAGACAAGAACATTCCGGTAGATCCTTTTTTAACACCAGATGAACAACAAAGGCAATTGCAATTTGCAAGAGCCAACCCCGCAGAGTTTACAGATTTTGATATTCCGTGGACGTTAAGTTTATCTTACTCATTAACTTTTACCAAACAACCAAAAATTACAAACGGACTATATTCATACAGTAATGTAATTTATTCAAGTGCCAACTTTAATGGAGATTTTAGTTTAACTCCAAAATGGAAAGTTGGCAGTACTGGTTATTTTGATTTTAATAGTGGGCAACTGCAACAATTTAGTATGTTTATTACAAGAGATATGCATTGCTGGCAATTGTCTATAAACGTTACACCTATTGGAATGTTTAGATCATTTAGTTTTACTATCAGCCCAAAATCAGGTGTGTTGCGAGATTTAAGAATTAACCGAAGCAGATCATTCTCAAGTTATTAAACTTCACAATTTTTAAATTGTAAAAAATATTATCGGTTCATGCTTGCTAAAAACTCTTCATTGTTTTTAGTGCCACGCATACGTTTTAATAATTCATTCATGGCTTCTTCAGTATTCATATCATTAATATATAAACGAAGAATATTCATGCGTTGCAATACATCTTTATCTAACAATAAATCATCTCTTCTGGTAGAAGAAGAAACTAAATCTATAGCAGGGTAAATGCGTTTGTTAGCTAATCTTCTATCTAACTGCAATTCCATATTACCCGTTCCTTTAAATTCTTCAAAAATTACTTCATCCATTTTGCTTCCTGTTTCTATTAAAGCAGTTGCTAAAATGGTTAAGCTGCCACCATGTTCAATTTTACGTGCAGCACCAAAAAATTGTTTTGGTTTTTGCATGGCATTGGCTTCTACTCCACCACTTAATACTTTGCCGCTGCTTGGTGCAACAGTATTATGGGCTCTTGCCAAACGTGTAATGCTATCTAATAAAATAATTACATCGTGTCCGCACTCAACCAAGCGTTTTGCTTTTTGTAATGCAATGTTTGAAACCTTAACATGTTTTTCGGCAGGTTCATCAAAAGTGCTTGCTAATACTTCTGCTTTAACGCTGCGTTCCATATCGGTAACTTCTTCTGGTCTTTCATCAATTAAAACCACCATTAAATAACATTCAGGATGGTTGGCTGCAATAGCATTGGCAACTTCTTTTAATAACATTGTTTTACCAACTTTTGGCTGAGCTACAATTAAACCACGTTGGCCTTTACCAATTGGTGTAAACAAATCCATTACACGTGTGCTGTAGTTAGAAGGCGAAGTATATAAATTTAATTTTTCGAATGGAAATAAAGGTGTTAAATAATCAAACGGAACACGGTCTCTAACTTCTTCAGGTTTTTTTCCGTTAATGCTATCAACTTTTAGTAAAGCAAAATATTTTTCTCCTTCTTTTGGTGGGCGAACAGAACCATTAACAGTATCGCCGGTTTTTAAACCAAATAATTTTATTTGAGAAGGAGAAACATACACATCATCTGGAGATGATAAATAATTATAATCTGATGAGCGTAAAAAACCATAACCATCGGGCATCATTTCCAACACACCTTCACCATTAATTACACCATCAAACTCAATATTAAAAACAGGTTCTCTGCGATAATTTTTTTGTGGTTGATTATTGTTGGTATTTGTTTCTTCTGCTGTTACGTTTTCTTCTGTTGTAGCAGGTTCATTGGTTGGTTCTGTAGCTTGCAACATTTGGTGTGCAAGGTTAGATATATTACTATCTTCTTCTGCTAAAGCAATTGGCTCTGCTTCTTCTGCTTTAGTTTTTTTAGGTTTAGGTTTTATTTTTTCTTTCTCTTTTTTAGGAGCTTCCGTAACAACTTCGGCTTCTTCGGTTCCGTTGGTGGTAGAAGTTTTTACCGTAATGGGTTTACGCGTTCTTGCTTTTTTAACTTCTTTGGTTTCAGCAGATTGCTGCACTGCTTGACTGTCTAAAATTTTATACACCAAAGCCTGCTTATCTAATTTTTTTACATCAGTAATTTTAAGTTGCTCTGCAATATCAAGCAGTTCAGGCACCAGCATGTCGTTTAGTTGAAGAATGTCGTACATATATATGTTTGAATGAACAGATAGCTTTTAATAAGCTTGTTAATACTTGTAAGATTTTGTTGAATACTAAATAATAATTGAAATTTATTTGAAACTTATTTCGGTTGTGCTAACCGGAAAAGGCTTGGTTGAAGAATAAGTGGGTATATAAAACTACACTCATCAACCTATTTCTACTGCAATGTTAGGTAGTTTTTTATTAATGAAACAAAAAAATATTCACATTACAAATTTACTATACCTTGTTTTTATTGTATAAAGTTGCTGCAAAGCTTTTACTGCCTACTTCAAAAACATTTGTTGGGCTTATATTTGCAGCCCAATTTTGTTTTTTTCAAAAAAATAAAATTGATATCCGAAAAAGTTTTTCATTGTTTATTATTCATTTATAAAAATCATGTTTAACAACAGAACAAAAATTAAAACATTATTGCAAGGCAATTTTGTTGGTAAAGAAGTAACAGTTATGGGTTGGGTGCGTACCTTTCGTAACAACCAATTTATTGCATTAAATGATGGCAGCACTAATAATAATTTGCAAGTTGTAATTGCATTAGGTTTATTAAACGATGAAACTTTAAAACGCATTACCACCGGAGCATCATTAAAAGTAAAAGGAGAAATTGTAGCATCGTTAGGTAAAGGGCAAAGCATTGAATTAAAAGCTATAACAATAGAAATTTTAGGAGATAGTGATGCAGAAAAATACCCGCTTCAACCTAAAAAACATAGCCTTGAATTTTTAAGAGAAATAGCACACATGCGTTTTAGAACCAATACATTTGGTGCCGTTTTTCGTATAAGACATTCTTTGGCATTTGCAGTTCATAAATTTTTTAATGAAAAAGGATTTGTGTATTTGCACACACCTATTATTACCGCCAGCGATGCCGAAGGTGCAGGAGAAATGTTTAAAGTAACCACTTTACCAATAGATGGCACAGCACCTAAAAATGAAGATGGAACAATAAATTTTACAGAAGATTTTTTTGGAAAAGCTACCAACCTTACCGTTAGCGGGCAGTTAGAAGGTGAGTTAGGAGCCATGGCTTTTAGTGATATTTATACTTTTGGTCCAACCTTTAGAGCCGAAAACTCAAACACCACAAGGCATTTAGCAGAGTTTTGGATGATTGAACCCGAAATGGCTTTTTATGATATTGAAGATAATATGAATTTGGCTGAAGAATTTATTCAATACCTAATAAGTTATGTTATAGAAAATAATAAAGAAGACCTTGAATTTTTAGATGCTCGTCTTGCAGAAGAAGAAAAACAAAAACCACAAAATGAAAGACAAGAATTAGGTTTAATAGAAAAATTAAAATTTGTTACCGATAATAAATTTGAACGTATTACTTACACAGAAGCCATTCAAATTTTATTAGATTCTCCTCACTACAAAAAGAAAAAATTTAAATACGATGTTAGTTGGGGAATAGATATGCAAAGCGAACACGAAAGATATTTGGTAGAAAAACATTTTAAAAAACCTGTAATTGTTACCGGATATCCTGCAGCCATTAAAGCATTTTATATGCGTTTAAATAATAACTGCGAAGCAGGAAAAGAAACCGTTGCAGCCATGGATATTTTAGCTCCGGGCATTGGAGAAATTGTAGGCGGCAGCCAAAGAGAAGAACGCTATGATGTATTAGTTAAAAAAATGGAACAATTTAATATACCTGTAAAAGAAATGAGTTGGTATTTAGATACCCGCCGTTTTGGAACAGTACCACATGCAGGTTTTGGTTTGGGTTTTGAAAGAATGGTACAATTTGTAACAGGCATGACTAATATTAGAGATGTAATACCATTTGCAAGAACACCAAAAAATTGCGAGTTTTAATTGTTTTAAAAACTATTTACAATAAGTTTTTGAAATTAAATACAGCAACCTATATTTGCAGCCCTTTACGGCTGGTGCGGTAGCTCAGTTGGTAGAGCAAAGGACTGAAAATCCTTGTGTCGCCGGTTCAATCCCGGCCCACACCACGAGAAGATCATCAGAAATGATGGTCTTTTTTATTGAATATCAACGACTTACACAAAAAACTCAACGTCCCCTTCTACAGGTTAATTAATATTGTTTCTACTCCAAAATTAGTAAAAAATAGCATCAACTGACGCATCTACTGACGCAGTTTTTTTCGGCTGAAACTCTCTCCTGTACAGGGTTTGCTGTGATTCACCCTGCCAAAATCGTGTAAAAAATGACTAAAAAAATTACATGCTGAATCTATCTATATCTGAAACAGTTTGTTTTTAATGATAAGTCCAGACCAAAAAATGACCTTATTGTAGCAAGATTATGATACAAAACGACGTAGATTTTAGGAAGGTATTAATGCTAAATTTTATTCAATTCTACCGCTATTTTTTGCGCTATTGATTCTTTAGGCTGCGGTAACTCCCACCACCAAACATTTTTCTGTGGTTGCCTGTAGAAAGTAAAACACTTAGAATGTGCTGGTCTTTTAGCAGGAATGCAGGTCCAAACCTGCGGTACTTTACCTACTTGGAACTCTTCGCAAATTACATTTGTTGCGACTCCTTTATATTCTATTGTTACGGTGTACTTTTTTACATCCATAATTAAAGTTAAGGATTCATTTGACCTAATGCTGGTAACTTGTCCCACTCGTAAAACTCATTCTTCATTTTACCATCAGGACGCTCTTTGCTGCTTCGTATAGTATAAACAGGATGATATTCTAATTGTTCATCAGGAATTTGATACGCCAATATCTCACGATATTCGTCTTCCGTTAATTCTTCTACTAACCATTGCTTCGCTAATGATAACGATAAGAATAAAGGCATACGATTAGCATTATCACCATCATTATGTATCTGCGCCATTACTTCGTTAGCCTTCCTCGTTATTAAGGTATAAGTATATTTTTTAATAATTTCTCCTGTCTCTTTATCCGTAAATTCTACTACAGAATAAAGACCGGGTAAGAAGAACAACTGTTCATCTTTTATGCTTATAAAGTAAGGCACTTTTTTCTTCCATCCTTTAATCGCTCTATGCTCATATATACCTGATACAGGAATTAAACATCTTCTGTTTCTGATCTTATTCCAATAACTTGTTTTATCATCCAATATTCTTTCGCTGCGTGCATTCAGCATCGAAGCTCTTTGTCTTACGAATGATGATTCCTCTTTTACATAAAATGGTATAACACCCCATTCCATTAACCGACAATGTAGTTTTAAGTCTTCTCTGTTACGATAGATGATTGGATGATTACCGTATGCATGACCAACTATGTGAATAGCCTGCTCAAAATTTATCTCTATCTGCTCATCATAAATAAGCTCTGGGAAATAATCCGATAACTGATTAATGTTTATCGTAAAGGAGACATCGTAACACATGCTTTAATTTATTACTTAGGTTAACTACATTTTCTCTACTTCTTTCTTATACCAATTCCAACTAATAAAATTATCAGTCCAAGTACTATATTAATAATTCTTCTGTATGTTTTATTATCTTTTAGTCCATCATATTTTGCTCCGCCCCATAGTGTGCGGTCGATATTTAAGATACCAAAGACTAATGATACTAAACCAAGAACAATTAATATGATACTGTCGAGCTTCATGTAGGTAATTATTATTTAGCAACGTTCTATCTCATCAAATTTAATACGTATTGTTTCAGCATTATATTTTATGATGATAAATAATTCACCGAAGATAACTTCAAGCTTTGGACGAATCGTGTTGTCTGATTTTATCCGCCATGTTGTATAACGAGTAATATATCGTCTGATATTTTCTGCAAAGAGGTCATTCATTTTCTTCTGTAACGCTTCAATACTTTTTACTACAGACCAATACACACAGTATTTATTACCATGCAGCATTTCATCTAACTTATTTTTATGTTCGATTTTATCGAGATGTATGATAGAAGCATACTTATCTTTTTTAACTGCGTTATAATGAACCTGTGCATAGTTTAGATCATCGTAATCTGAAACAAGTATATCAATAATTAACGCTTCGGGATAGTTGTTTCTACCTCTTGTATAGGATTGAGTAACTAAATACTTCTTATCCATTTTAATTAACCGCTCCACATGCAGTGGCTTCAATAGTTCAAAAGGTTGCATCATATTTTTACGTTTAGTATTTCGTTGATGTTAGTCGTATAACGATTGCTTAAATGTTCTGCTCTTAGTTTATATCTTCTCTTATAACCCTGTGATGCCATTCGTACAACATCTTTACCCATCAACTTATTTAGTTTATCAACTGTACCAAGTACCATTCTGTTTTTTTCTCTATCTATCGTATCAAATAAACTCGTTTGTCTTTGTGATTCCGGTACTAAACCCAACATAATAATACCAACTTTTTTAAATAGGTAACCTTCTTTGTAGATGATATCTAATCCACGTAAAGCATAAGCAATAATTTCTCCGGTTAAGTTTGTTGGTGTCTGAAACTCCATTACGATAGAGCGTGAATATTGCGGCTGTTCTATTTTATGTTGGTTCGTATTAATAAACACACACATGGATGATGCACATGAATTTTGTTTACGCATCTTAGCCGCACATGCAGCAGCATAATTACTCGCTGCTTCTGCGATGATTGTTTTATCACCAGTCAGTTTACCGAAGGAACGTGAAGTACAAATATTTTTTTTAGCCGGTGCTTCATATTCCCATTCAACAGATGCTTTACCATGCAGTTCATTCCATAATCGTTGACCGACTACTGTCATATTCTTACGCATCCATTCTTCAGGAATATTTGTTACATCTAATGCGGTATGAATACCGTTACGTTTTAATAAGGATGCATATTGTCTTCCTACACCCCATATATCTTCTACCTGAGTAAAAGCAAGCATCTCTTGTACGAGTTCTTTATTTGCAGCATAAAAGACACCAATCTTTTTATACTTCTTCTTAGCATAACGATTAGCCATCTTAGCTAATGTTTTTGTTGATGCAATACCAACACTTACAGGTATACCTATATTTTGTTTTATAGTCTGTCGTATCTCTATACCTAACTTAGTTAAGTCTGTATATATAAGTTCTGACATATCTAAAAATGATTCATCAATAGAATACACTTCCATCTTAGGAACAAAGTCAGTTAATGTCTTCATTACTCTATCAGATAAGTCTCCATATAAAGTATAGTTACTGCTGAATACAGAAACTTTATATTGCTCAAATACTTCTTCAATCTTAAATGCAGGTGTACCCATTTCGATGCCGATAGCTTTAGCTTCATCACTACGTGCAATCACGCATCCATCATTGTTACTTAATACTACAACAGGTTTACCTTCAAGTCGTGGTTGAAACAATCGCTCACAACTTGCATAAAAATTATTGCAGTCAACTAACGCATACATCTTACATCATTTGGGTCTATAATAATTTTAGTAACAACACCCCATACCTGCATATTCATTTCCGGAGTTACTTCTATCTCCTTAAACTTTTTGTTAGCGGGAACGAGCCAACACTTAAGTTCGTTCTTGCGTAAATACTTAACAGTAAACTCACCATTTAAGACAGCAAGTATTACATCACCATTCTTAGGTTTTATGCTGCGGTCAACAATGAGTTTTGCTTTGGGTGCGATAAATGCATCAACCATAGAATATCCTTCGGACTTAACAATGAATGTGCTTAACGGATGCTGTATAAACTCTTTATTCAAGTCGATACGCTCTTCTACATAATCAGCAGCAGGCGAAGGAAATCCTGCTTGTACAGTAGTATCAAAATACGGTAATAGCACCTCAACCTCGTTTTCCATAATACTAAATTCTTTAGCTAAAGTAGGGGGATTTATTTTAAGTCGCAAATTTTATTGTATCTATTCTAAAACACAATGTTGTAGCTTCTTGTATCAATAGAGTAAATATTATGTGACGCAACAAAAAGTGTTCAGTTTATTTTGCAGTCTAACACATTTTGCTTATATTTTTAGTAAGATAGTTCCAATTCCTAACCACTAAAATCCAACCTATGACCTCAGAGTTTAGGCCCATCCCGGGCTTCGAAAATCACTACGAAATTAATCGCATCGGAGAAATCAGATCGATAGCTCGTATCACAGTATGCAAAAACAAAAAAGTGCTAAAAATTAAACAAGTAATTATCAAAACAAAAGAAGACCATCGTTCCGGTTACTTAGTAGTGTCATTACACAGATCAGTTAAAAAAACAACAACGCAGTATGTTCACCGATTGGTAGCAAAAACGTTTATCCCAAATCCACAAAACAAACCATTGGTGAATCATCTTGACGGAGATAAGCTAAACGCTTCAGTTGATAACTTAGAATGGGTGACTTATGCAGAAAATCATCAGCACGCAATACAAAAAAATTTAGCTAAGCTTCCTTACAAAAACAGGTCACCGGTTAAAGATGTTTGTAATGATGTTACTTATAGTACGATGAGTGAAGCCGCCGCTAAAAGCGGTTTAAAACTTCATGAACTAAGAGTGTTGTTAAGGCATCCCGAAAAATGTAACTGTTTACGTCGTGCTTAGAATTTTTTTTACTACATCTAAATTAGATGCATAGGTTTTATCATCTTCTACGTAATAGTAATCATTCGGATTAGGTTCTTCAAACTTACGCTCCTCTTTTACCAAATGATATTGGTTAAAGTATAAATTCTTCATCAGATACCAGTATTGAATAATCGGAACAAAAGGTTTTCGCTCGATATATAAATTATGTTGAGTAAGAAAAAAGTTTTCGTCATGTTCATTATTGGTATCTGTGAAGTTTATGCCAAATGAGAGTATGTTACTCTTAAAGAATAAAATGTTTTCTTCTACCCATACACGAACCTGCTCACAATCTAATGTATCGGTTGCTGCAATTATTTTATTCAGTTCATCTACTGCTTTACGACAAGGTGTAACAAATGAGTAGTATTGATACAACTCTTTTAGATGAAGTAGTTTGATTCGCTCCGGATTAGGGTTTAGAATATCATCATCAAACCCAAGTGCTGGCTCTGTTTCTTCTATGTATTCGAGAACATCAGCTATCGTGTAGTAAACTGAATCAATCATAAACTTTTTGATAATTCTCTATACTAAAAATGGTTTGTAAACAAAATTAGCCGACTCTATTAATGGCAGCGAATCAAACATATCTGTAACGTAATGTTTTTTTAGAAAAACTGTTAGTGTTAAGAATTCTGAATAGATGTGACCTGTTACTTTAATCCTGCTAAAATAATCTCCTACTTCAAAGCTTAGTATGTTCCCAAATAATTCATACTTCCCACCATCTAAAGAATACTCATCTAATGATAAATTTTGATCACCAAATTTTAGACGTGTTACAAATTCAAAAAGTTTGCGAATATCTGGTTCCACAATACCATCAGATGCTTGTACAAAAACAGCTTTATCTTGTGGTATAAAGATCAGAACCATTGTTGACTTAACAGGATTACCTTCTCTGTTAAATCCTGAGTAATGCATCAAATAATACCCATCTTCTAAGAGTACAGGCTTTGAATCCAAACTATTGTTAGGAGCTTCACGAATGATTTTTGTTTGCTCCTGCTTAAATGTATTCTGTTGTTTGGAACTCTTGTTAATCCAATCAAAGACTAACCAAACAACAACTACTATTCCTATAATTGAAAATATAATCATTGTGATTAATTTAGAAACCAACATTAATAAATGACCCCTTAAGATCAACAGGTGTTCCATCAGCAAGTTTTGCTTGGATAGTAAAATCGGCGGTCATCTTTCGTTCAATCGGGTCGATGCTTGTGATGTTTATCGTCCCTTCTTTCACATGATGCAGCGGCATCATCGAACTGGAACGGTTGTTCATTATGTTTAACCCGAACGGACCGCTGGTCAGAGAGTTAATTTTGTAGGTGACCGGTTTATTTAGCTTACCTCTGAAATAAAAATAAAGAGTTACTCCACTTTGTCTTGTACCCTCTGTATAGAAGTGACAGATGAGTGTTGTGTTTGCTTTTGATTTATCTAAGAAAATGGTTGGTGATTCCAGCTCCGACATATATGTTTGAATTGCGCCTGTACCATAGTTTTTACCATTGAGTACAATTCTTGCTTCTCCATTACAAGGAATACAACCAGGTTTGTGAATACCACAATCAATTCCATCTTCGGTAGAATCTTTTTTACCGTTAAAGCATTCCGTGAATTGTGGTTGTGAAGATGCATGATTAATGAACAAAATTGAGCACAAAAGAAATAGTGTTTTCTTCATGGATCGGTGAGTTTTAAGTTAACGAATATATAAGTTATTTTAAGTATTGGGCGTACACGCCTAAAGAATATTTTTACCGATACATTCACTTTGTTGGTGCATGAGTATCAACATCAGAAATAAAGAAGTATTGGTAAAGTTTGGTGAACGGTTAAAAGCTGTTCGCTTACAAAAAGGACTAACCCAAGAAC
Source organism: Bacteroidota bacterium (assembly GCA_018267725.1). GTDB lineage: Bacteria > Bacteroidota > Bacteroidia > Chitinophagales > Chitinophagaceae > CW01. The sequence goes on along the minus strand of JAFDXY010000029.1, from coordinate 32,004 downwards.
AGCTTGCTTATGATGCTGAAATAGAACTCTCACAAGTTCATCGACTTGAAGCAGGTAAAACTAACGCTACTATAAGTACAATTACTTCTGTTGCAAAAGCACTGAATATGACCATAAGCGAACTATTCAAAGGAGTCTAAAAATTTACTATGATTGTGAAGTGAGCATAAGGATATAAATTACCGCCTATTTTGTATAGTAATAAATCATCTTCATCCTCTATAACTTCATCAACATATAACCACGCATTAATCTGTATCTGTTCTATTGGGTGAATACATATTACCCTAAAAGGAACATATATCCTTCGGAGTTTTTTTTGTTGATTAATAATTAGTATGCTGTAGTTATCATAGTACTGAACCATTTTATTGGATGTACTCATGTGATGCATGTTGTAATAATTAAAAAGCCCCACCTAAATAAGATGGAGCTAAAGGGGTTAAACAAACGGCGGTACTAATATAAAAAATAATTTAGTTATATCAGACCTTCATCTGCCATACTCATATAAGTTCGATCCGGTGAAATTATTATGTGATCGACAACATCGATGTCAAAGAGTTTACAAGCATCTTTTATACGCTTGGTTAATTCTTCATCTTGTCTTGAAGGACTTAGGTTTCCTGATGGATGATTATGACTCAGAATTATTCTTGATGCAGCAGTTTTTAGAGCAGTAGCAATAATTAACCTGATGTCTGCAACAGTTCCCGTCATGCCACCTGTACTAAGCGGATATACACCAATTACTCTGCTGGCTCTGTTTAAGTACATTACCAAAAAGGACTCTTGCAAAGCGATGGTATTTTTCGGAAAGAATTCTACTAACTCAGTATATGCATCCAAGCACGAGAGTACTACAGGTTTGTTACCGATAGCAGGTTTATAAGTGACCTGTATTTCTGCGACTTTTTTAAAATCTTCCATAATTTTTTTTATCCTCTTAGTTTAGTTAATAAAAATCCCCTTCATTGCTGAAGGGGAGAACTTGATAGGTAACCCTATCTAAAAATAACCCATCCATAACCCAGAATCTATAATTTGGATAAAACCTGACTAATTCAAACGAGTTACCTCATGTAAATAGTTCCAGTTTTTAATCCAGTCGTGGTTCTTTTGAACGTCGTCTTTTTCCAATCTCTTAGCAAGCTTGAATAAATCAACCTTACGTAAATCAGAATTACGAGTAAGAACCACTGAAACGCCCTCAGCATCTTTTTCCTTTTCTTCCCACGGAGTGATGAAGAAAAAGAAGTTACGGTTAAGTTCATGAATACGAAGACTACCGTCTTCCATGCGTCTTAATCGGATCTGAGATCCGTTGAAGTTTAAATACTTCATAAGATTTTGGTTTAGAAAGGCAAGTTAACATAAATACCAATTAGTTATTTCTTTACTATTATTCTCTATCGCCCATCGTATATCAGTAACAAAATCAAAAGCATTAACTGACCTGTCCAAGAAACTATCAATGTATGATGATTTGTTTGCTCCAGTTAACAAGTTATATAGCTTCCAAAGATTAATAGTACCATCACCTTCTCTACAGAAGGAGTTATCACGATAATAATCTTTTACCACTAATCCCACTTGTGTATCCGTAAGCAACATCTCTTTGATACCATTTCTCATAACGTTGGGTAAATGATTATACATTCTAATTCGTCCGATGATTTGGGCAAACTGTTTTTCTGTTAATGTGTAATCATTCAAACTCCTCAAATGATGTAGATGATAACCTTGATTGTAACGCTTAACCAATGAATGCATAATGATATAGAGTTCATCAAAATCTTTTACCTCAACGTTAGCATTATAACCATCTGACCAAACACATAAGTTTGTGCATACAGTATTCTTAAATCCTATGAAGAATTTAAAGTGTTGACTTCCTCCGGAACGTTGATAAAAGTTGTCCTCTGAATAACTCTTTACCCCACCGATCGTAAGTGATAACAAGTTGCCGCCAACTTCTGCTTGCACACTTGGTACTTCTATAACAAACATCATACGTTCATAAAAAAGTGTTCGTTCCTGATCACTTAGTAAATGTGCCGGTTTGTCTTTTGCCGATGGTACTCTTCCTTTTATAGGATGTGATACACGAATGTTTGGCTTAAGTATATGTTCATCACAATAAATATCTGATGTTATGGTATAAGCTGCTTCAATAAAATCTGAATGACTAATCAGCGGTTCATTATCCTTCAACCAAACAGGAATAGTGTGTTGTTGCTTTATCTCTGATAAATCACATTCTATTGAGTTTGCTTCGATAAAAGATTTTGAACTACTGATTAATTCAATGGATGGTTTGTTCTCCTTCTGTACAGGAAGGTGTATTATCGAATTAGTGTTGTCCATTGGAGCTGATTGGTTGATTAACTAATTCGGTTTTAGCATTACCATTAATGAGCAGGTTTCTCTTCTGTTGTTCATACTCTGGCTTCAACGCTTCTTTGAATTGCGGAAACTCTCTGTAGATGTCGAGAAGCTCCTTTATGGATTTGGTATCATTAATACGACGCAATACAAAATTGATGTCCACGAAGTCACCTTCGTTACACCACTTTAATATCTTCTTACCTGTATCTGCTGTGATAACAAATGGTTCACCATCTTGGAACAAAGTTGTTCTGTCTTTAGTACAAAATGCTTTATGCTGTTGGTCGATATCAAAAGCAATGGTTTGTTCAAAATCAAAACCTTCTCTTGTGATTGGTGCTAAACCAACTTTTTGAGGCACTTGTTTTCCGTTGCGTTCACTGATGATATAATCCGTCTTACTTCTTATAGTTGAGATGATGTGACAACTACTGTTTATTACTGCATCAACAAATGCCTGATGTCTTGGTGTTATAGAAGCCCATGCAGTAAAGCTGTTAGGAATCTTCATCTTACTAACTTCTTTTTCATGTAACTCAAGACAACCACCTTTACCTGTCCACTCGTGAGTGATGGAATCGATAATGATTACTTCGATACCGGATTGCTCACACAACTGTATCGCCTCTACATATTTCTCTGGATGAAATGGTGCTGATAAGTTGATAACCGAAAAATCACCAATATGACTGTATAAGGATGCAGAGTGATTCTCTGTATCAATTAATGCAACTTTGTTCCAGTCATTACACAATCCGTAGGATAACAAAAGTGCACTGAATGTTTTACCTGATCCTGAAGGACCGGCTAATGATAACTTTATCTTCGACTGTTTTCTCGAAGCACGTTCTAACTTCATAAAATTTAAACTTTTGTGGTTTAAGAAATAAAAAAAGGAACAGTTCCGAAGAACCATTCCTTACTAACTAACCCCCCGAAGCTTTTAAGCTAACTGCATTTGATTAGCTTGAATAAGTTCTGCTCCTTTAGAAGGGAGATATGAGTATGTGTGATGTAACGTTATAATTTCATCACTGTTAGGAACTTCATACTCATAAGCTTCACATGGAACACGAACAATTTCACCAGGCATTGTTTGACCTACAAACTCCTTAGCCAAGTCCTCACCAAAAGTGGCAGGAATTTTTGTCTTCTTAGAGGTAGCATAAAACTTGCCCGTTTGTTGACTTTGAACAAACTCTAATCCTCCACTTAATTCAAGGAGTATAAAAGGTTCTCCATCTTCTCTACGTTCTTTAATAACGTAACCAGTTACTTTTACCATAGTTGATTTTTTAATGGTTATTAATAATGTTGATTTTTAGTAGTTCAGTTGACTGCTAAAGTCATACCCCGGGGGTACCCGAACATCAGTTTAAAAGTGGAGTTCATAAGAAGGGTACCTACCATAAGCGATTACACACATATTCCTAATCAAGTCATTTATAGCTATATAATACTATATAGTATGACCAATATTCTAATAGGGATTTTAGCTTAAAGAAATAAGGGGGGGGTGATACTGTGACACGTAATCTCACACACGATTTTGTTCAAAAAAAATTCTAAAAAAAATTAGAAAATATTTTACGGAACGCGTCGAATTCGTTATATTATTATATAGGAGTTGGTAATCTTCTAAAGAATAAAATATACATGCCCGGGTCACCTAATAAAGTTGGAAGACCGGTGGGTAATGTTGAATATTGATCTAATGATCTTTGGGAATTGAGCTAAGATGATTCCCCGATAAGTAAAAGGTTGTGGCAGTTACTTATTGTTTCTTTTTGGCCACTTTTTCTTTAACTGTGACCTGCTTACGCAGGAAAGTTGGGTGTAGGGTACTTCTCTCGTACAGAAGAGTGAAGATGCTGGAAAAGTGGGAGATTTCACACTTAGTCGAAATAATAATATAATAAATTAAAATCTAAGTGCGCTAACTATGTATATGCTCCTTAAATATATCTTCATCTGTTATGCTTTGTTCGACTTCCAGAATTGGATGTTGTACATCAATAGAGTGTTTATTAAGGCTAAGAATGAGAAAAACACCTGATCGCTTTTTTCTGGTGTTAAAAATTGAATTCGTTAGCTTAACCGCTTTCGTATCGGAAAAATTATTCCTTCTTAACCCAGTTTCAACAAAGATTAAATTCCATAATCTGGTTAATTCAGCTTTGGTATAGGATTCACCAACCTTGATATATTTAGTCACTCTACTCTTAAATAATTCACCTTCGGGATATATCATAAAAGTTGCAGAAAAAATATAACTGTTAAGGGGTCTGCTATCTTTATAATAAGCGTGTTTTTTAATCCCCTCGATAAGATTCTGAACTTCAATATGCTGGTATAGATTTTTATAATGTCTGAATATTTTTCGTTGAATAGGGTCTAAGTCATCCTGAAAAATCTCGAGGAATATTTTATCCGGTTCATTCGGATAACGCTGAATCAATTCTAAAATCTGGTCAATCTTTTTAGTCCGGTACTGATTATCTACCTGAAGGTTCTCTACTTTTCTATTATGATACCCTATTCGCTTAGCGATATTATGACCTGCATCTTTTAATATTTGATACAAGGTGTCGGTCTCCTGATAAATGATTTTTACAACATAGTTCATCTCGATATAAGCATCAATATTCAGGTATGAAATTTTAGGGTCGATGGTATTGGAGTTACGGATAAATCTTTTACCCTCATATTCTAAGGTGTTTAATAATACCGTACTAATGCGGTCATAGTTATCGCTTAATATTTTACTCTGCTCCAACTGACGTTTTATACAACGCAGGATACTTATCTCTCTTTCTGCTTCCTCAATACACTCTTCTTTAGAGATGATATCGATAACCTTTTGTTCAAAATTCTGTATGATGGTTTCTGATAACAAACCGTTTCTTGCTCTACCTGCGACTTGTTTTAATCGCTTATCGGATAATGCATGAATCTTATTAAGAATGCTCGTAACAGAAATTAAATGATACTGTTCTTCTAAGTCAAATCCTGTAAAATAAGCTGAAGTACAAAAATTGATTTTAGAAGGAAGTTCCGGCTTCTCTAATTCAGTATAAAAAGTACCCGCTTTTTCTTTACTGTTGATGCCACATAACAGACTAATATCTTTTGCCTGATAAATACTATGATTCAATAACTCATTAATAATATTCATACATCCGTTAACAGAGTTATAGGCAACCATAATTTTCTCATCAGGGTATTCGTGTTTTTTTCTGATAATCTCATTCACTACAGAACCCCAAAATTTTAACGGACTACAAACAACCAATTCAATATTTCGTACAGTAGGAGAATCATACTTTAAAATTGTAAGAGGTTCCTGACTGAGAACGGGGTCGGAAAAATCGATGAGTGTAGCAGAGAGCATTGCTCTTTTTTCTTTATTGAACGACTTATAAATATCAACACACTGCTCCATGCTTTTCCTAAAAGAACTATCGAGCTGAAATGAATCTACTTCATCAATGAGTAAGAAGAATTCACCATGCTTAGATTTTTTGATGACACTGATAACTTTATATAAACTATCAGCAACAACAACAATTTTTTTATGTTCTATACTATTGTTTTGTAGATACTCTTTGATGTCTTTTTCTACAGCTCCTTTTTTATGATAACGAGTTGGCCCACCAACATACAATGCTTGGTGCTTATGTGCTTTACTCGAAGCTGTAATTTTAATGGGTTCTACGATGATGGAGTTACGTGGTGCTAAAAGTTCAAGAGTGGTAGCACCCATACCGGTTTCTTCCTTGTAAATAATACCCTGTGGTAGCACAGAAAAAACATCACCTAAAAAAGTATCTCTGTTTATTCCATCCTGCCTTTTTTTAATAACTATTGTTCTTTGATTTTTATCTGCACTAAAAATATCCGATACAATTAGTGACCGCTCTTTTATAAAATCCATGCTATAGTTAATATCTGTTAATAAACGTTTTAGAATTCAAACCTTCTTACATTCTCGTATATCTCCTCTACTATGTTTTTTCTAATCTGTAATCTTAAATCTGCACTCTTCAAACTATCGTCGTACATGAGTTCAATATCGTATTCATTACTTAACGTAAAAGCTGACTTTATTCTTGGGTAGTTTTTTAGAAGCTGGCTTCTGTTTTCCCCTAAATAAATAATACAATGATCTTTATTGAGTACAACTTCTTTGGAATCGGTTATCGGTAAAAAATCTAACATACCATCTAACCATTCCTTTGCAACATTTTTAGGTATATAATGATTCTGAAAATAAAATAATTCCTCACCGACTAAATCAATGTATTTTTTAATTGTTAATGTGTCGATACAATCAACAGAGATATTTATTTTTTGGAACTCATTCAAGCATCGTGAAATAGTATTACTAAATAGTTGCTTTCGATTAATAGTAATTTGGACAGCTCCATAAATAAGAGATATTGCTGTTAAAATCTGAGCAACTGACGCCCAATCTTTTAATTCCATAAGTCATTATTTATTTTATCAATTCACTCGCATGTAACTCTGCCTGCTCCAACACTGTTTCTGTTGCTCTTGGTTCATCATCAGGTGGATATTTGTAGAAACGTAACACACGCTTCACTTCTAACTTCACTCTATCTTTCGCTGATTGTCTTATCGTCCAATCAATAGTGGTACTTCGTTTTACACGCTCTACCAACTCTTTAGCAATGATCATAAGCTTTTCATCTCCCATTAAATCGACCGCCGATTTATTTACCGATAGTGCATCATAAAAAGCTTTCTCTGTATCAGTTAATCCTAATTCTGTTCCTCGTTCTGTTTCTTCATTCACATCATTAGTTATCTCCAGTAGTAGTTCCAACATCTCCAATGCAGTAATGGACTTACGGTTATATTTGTTAATCGCATCCTGTAATTTCTCGGACAAGTGCTTTGTCACTACAGCATTCTTTTTGAACCTTGTTTTAATCTGATCAGATAGTAACTTCTTCAACAACTCTATCGCTACATTTTTTTGCTTCATGTTTCGTACATCGCTCATGAAGTCTTCGGAGAAGATTGATACTTCCGGTTTATCTAATCCTGCTTGGTCTAAAAGATTAATGATTCCATCTGATGATACAGCAGATTCAACCATACCTTTTATGGTGTCTTCAAATTCTTTTCGCTGTTGACCTGTTACCTGAATATCATACTTTGCTAACCTCGCTCTTACCGCTTGGAAGAAAGCAACTTCTTCTGTTATTTCTTTTGCCGCCGGTTCTGATTTAGCTAATGCATACGCTTTACTTAATGATGATACTTCTTTTAAGTATCTTTCTTTACCATTTTCTAATCCAATGATATGATCTTCTGCTTCTAATATGATGTTCATTCTTCTTCCTACAGGAGCAGTAAAATATTCCTTGTAATCAAAACCATGATACATCTGTTGTATCACTTCCAACTTCATCAACATGTGTGCTGCAGCTTCAGCTAAATCAATCGCAATATCACCTTTACCGTTACTCTCCGTATATGTTTTTAGTGCTGCTTTTAAATTCCCTGTCACCGGAACATAATCTACAATCAATCCACCGGGTTTATCTCTGAATACACGGTTCACTCTTGCGATAGCCTGCATTAAGTTATGACCACTCATATCCTTATCGAGATATAAAGTATGCAGTACCGGAGCATCAAATCCTGTTAACCACATGTCGATAACAATCACCATCTGTAGAGGGTCTTTCTCATTCTTTAACCTCGCTGAAATCTTGTCTCTTCCTTCTTTGTTTCGTATATGTGATCTTAAAAAATCATCATCCGATGAACTGCCCGTCATAATCACTTTTATCTTACCGCTATCATCATCTGCACCATGCCAATCAGGTCTTATTGAGATGATCTCGTTATATAACTTAACTGCTACTGTTCTGCTCATCGCTACAATTAATGCTTTACCCGTAAAGACTTTTGCTCGGTCTTCAAAATGAGTGACAATATCATTAGCGATGATTTCTAAACGTTCAGGATTACCTACTATCGCCTCCTGTCTTGTGGCTCTTTCGATAGCCTGATTAACGATATACTCCGGCATCCCTTCTGCCGCTTTGTTCAACTTGTTATCAATTTCGTCTAAGAATAACCTATCGAGTTTTAGTTTAGCGAATCTGTTCTCGTAATAGATTGGTACAGTAGCACCATCTCTTACGGCACGTTCTATATCATACACATCTACATATTCACCAAACACCGCTTTGGTATTCTTATCAGTACTTTCTACAGGAGTTCCCGTAAACCCGATAAAGGTTGCGTTAGGTAAAGCATCATGCATGTGTTTAGCAAAACCGTATGTAATCTCTGCATCTAATTCATTTCCTTCAGCATCTTTTTTGTAAGTTATTTTAGCTTCAAATCCATATTGTGTTCGGTGGGCTTCATCTGCTATCACAATAATGTTTCTTCTCTCTGAGAGGAGATCAAATTGTAAAGAACCATCCTCGGGTAAAAACTTCTGAATGGTTGTAAAGAAGATGCCTCCAGATTGTCGGTTTTTTAATTCCTTAATCAAACTTGCTCTGCTATCAATCTGTACCGGTGTTTGTCTTAGTAGTTGGTTACAGTTGGCGAACGTATCAAACAACTGATCATCTAAATCGTTTCTGTCAGTAATAACTATGACTGTTGGGTTATTTAACTGTTGTACTAATAATCCCGTAAAGAAGACCATTGATAAACTCTTACCGCTTCCCTGTGTATGCCATACCACACCACCTTTTTTATTACCTCCTTCTTTACTCGCATCCGTTGTTGAGATGACTGCTTTTTTAACCGCATAATATTGATGATATGCAGCAACCTTTTTAACTACACCTATTTTTAATGTTTTAGTTTTAGTATCTTCTGTAGTAAACTTTTCGAACACGATAAAGTTCAAAAAGAGGTCTAATAAAGTTGACTGTTCAAACAAACCATCAATCATTACTTGTAATTCACTTGTTGTTCTTGATGCGATGGTTTTACCATCAGCTGTCTTCCAACTCATGAATCGAGATATATCTGAAGTTATTGTTCCAACCTTAGCTTCTAATCCATCTGAAATTACTTCTAATAAGTTATAACAAAACAGTGTTGGTATTGCATTATGATAAGTTTGTAATTGTTGGTATGCTTTATCTATTGTAGCGTTACTATCTGCTGCGTTTTTTAACTCAAACACTACAACAGGAATACCGTTAAGATAGATGATTACATCAGGTCTTTTATTTTGACCGTTCTCTATAATGGTGAGTTGATGTGTAACTACCCAATAGTTATTTGAATGATTATTTTTATCAACCAACCATGCTTTAATAGAACGCTCTTCACCATTTTCTACATAAGTTACATCTACACCTTCAGTCAATAATTTTTGGAAGTGCTGGTTACAAGCTATTAAGTCGCCGTTAGTATTAACTTGTTTAACATCACGTATCGCTTGTTGTATAGAAGTTGCAGATAACTTAGGATTTATTCTTACTAATGCTTCTTGTAGATGGCTTAAAATAAGAACATCATTATAATTCACACGAAGACTTTTCGGGTTATCCGGATCAAGAAACTCCGGTGCTAAAAAGTTGTACTCCTTAGCTTGCAATTCTTGTAATACCCATTGTTCGATATGGTCTTCTATGATGCGTGTCATTGGTTATGGTTTCTAAAAAAACTTGACCCTTTTTTTACTTAGCTCTTAATAGTATAAATATTTTTCTTCAATATCATTTTTTCCAAAATTTTCTATAGTTGATTAAATTTTAGAATAATTGATACCCTTGTTGAATCCATCTGTTAGCAACAAACAAACTATGATCTCCTTCTACACCACTGATAGCTCCCCTTGATGGAGATCTTAGTTTTATTAAACTAATATTATTATGTGCATCGATATAGGTTAACAAGTCTTGAAAAATATCTTCCCAAAATTCAGTTAATGTCTGTCTTGTGATACATACTTGTCGAATTTTTGGATGTTCATTTAAAATCTGTGGAATATTATTTATTGTAACATCAAATTGTGCCAAATCATCATCCTTGAATTTACAAATTTTTGTTTGATGAATAGGGTTGTTTTCATCAGCATTATCAATACAAGCCAGTATATCTGTTACAGCTAATTCATTTCTCCTACAAAAGTCTAACCATTCAGATTTCCCTGATTCTATTTTGTAACCTTCATGTAATAAAGAAAGACTATTCCAAAATGAATTACGAGCAGTTCTACCATAAAACCATTCAGAATTGTTGTTAGTACAAGATGCCCAACCGGGGTTAAAAGTACCAACGAATAATGTACTAACCTCCCAATCTACATATTCAAGTTGAAGATCATAAATGAACTTGTGATAACAAGACATAAATTATATTTTTTAATTTTTAACTCTTACCTCACCGCTCATTAGTTTTGGTAAAAGGGTATCTCTTAATGATTCAAGTTGTTGAATCTGGTGCAGGTTCGATATTTTTTTGTCAAAGAAGGGCTTCAATAAAAAACACAATTCCGATAATTTTTCTATAGATATTTTAGGTACTATCATACTCTCAATTCCTGTTGTACTAATATTTTCCTGAGCACTTCCTGACGCTGTATTAATAACATGATCTTGCCCTTCGGGAGACCTCAAAAACAAATAACCAATAATAGAACTATTTGGAAATTTGTCTATTAGCATTCCTACTCGTTGATTAAGATATAAGTCCTTACTCGTCATACCAACAATCCCGATTTTACCGATCTCAGCACCTGTCATAGCTATTAGGAATGAACCAGGAAGAATCTTGAATTTTTTATGAATTGTTGCAGCAACATCACTACTAATAAACTGCGTAGAAATTGTATCGATATACTCAAAAGAGATGTTGGTAATTTTAACAACGCCAGCACCACCTTCTTCTAAAAAGTCCTTACTCTTAAATGCATAACCTCCTTGTACAGAAATATATTCTGATAGTGTTGTGCTATCTTCATCCGAACTAAATACATTCTTTCTAAAAAGTGTTTCTGCTAACTCTTCTAATGTTTTGTTTTGACGATGCAGTAAATCTATTTTATCATCTAAGCTGCTTAATACTTCTGCGATGGATTCTTGTTCGGATTTATTCTCTGGAATAATTAAAGTAATATTTTCAAAAGTTGTTTTATTAACTATTGGTACTGCGGTTCCTTCTCCACCATACATTTTTAAGGTATCATACTCGTCTTTTATTTTATAATAAAGAAAATTATTATCAACTATGGAATTGGGTATTATGCTATTTATTTGTTGATTAGTAATAACCTTCAGAAGGTTAAGTGCTACTTTACCCATATCTGAACCAATGCAGGTAACCATTATTGAATTAATTGGTAATACACGATTACTCAATTTTTTAACACCTATTTGAGATAAATACCTTTCTGTTTGATTTATATTTTTTGTGTAGTTCTTATAATCTGATGGGGTAACAAACATTACTTCATTTCCAAAATCTTCGGGAAATTTGGAAGAGGGTGTAGTGCCTGTTATCACTGTACCCAAATCTTTAATTTTATATTCCTTCCACTCACTCATGACCAACCTCCTTTAGTTTAGATAGATTCAAACGAATACGTTCATTGAGTTGTATCTCTTCATTCATCTGTTGTTCCAACTCGGCGTGTAACTTTTTAAAACGTTCAGTAAAATTAAAATCATCTTCATCATCAGGTAAACCAATATAACGCCCCGGTGTTAGTACATAATCCATGTTCCGGATTTCTTCAATGGTACATGACTTACAAAATCCTGCTACATCATTATACTCGTCTCTACTATTTAACCAGTGATGATATGTGTCTGCTATTTTTGTAATGTCTTCATTTGTAAACTCTCTCGTTCTTCGGTTAATTAAAAATCCAAGATTACGAGCATCAATAAATAATACTTCACCTTTACGCTGACGATTTTTATCACGATTTAAAAACCACAAACATGCCGGTATCTGTGTATTCAAAAAAAGTTTTGTTGGTAGATTAACAATACAATCAATCACACCATCTTCCAACATATTTTTTCTAATATCATACTCTCCATTTTGTTTAGTTGTTAATGCTCCTTTAGATAACACAACACCGGCTTTTCCCAAAGGAGAGAGATGATATAACATGTGTTGTAACCAAGCATAGTTTGCATTACCTGTAGGTGGTACACCATACTTCCACCTACCATCATTTTTTAATAACTCTCCACTCCAATCAGATACATTGAATGGCGGATTGGCGATGATGTAATCAGCTTTGAGATCAGGGTGTGCATCATTGGTAAAGCTTCCCTCGTTATTCCATTTTACCTGTTCAGAATCTATGCCTCTGATAGCTAAGTTCATCACAGCTAATCTCCAAGTAGTCTGGTTACTTTCCTGACCGTAAATAGTAATATCATCTATGCGCCCTTGATGTTGTAATACAAATTTCTCACTCATCACAAACATTCCACCACTACCGCAACATGGGTCAAATACTTTACCCTTGTTGGGTTGCAGCATCTCCACCAATAACTGAACTACTGAACGTGGAGTATAGAATTGTCCGCCCTTACGACCTTCTGCTAATGCAAACTGTCCTAAAAAATATTCATAAACTGTACCAAGTAAATCTTTTTTGCGTGCAGCTTCATTACCGATATTTATGTTATTGATAACATCTATTAATTCACCCAGCACCATTTTATCTAATTGAGGTCGGGCAAACTGTTTGGGTAACACACCACGTAACTTAGGATTATCTTTTTCGATTAAATCCATCGCCGTATCAACATCTTCTCCTATAGTAGGGAGCTTTGCACGAGATACTAAATAACTCCATCTTGAATTAGGTGGCACAAAAAAAACATACTTAGAACTATACACTAATTTATCTTCAGGATCATCATATGCAAATTCACCTTCTTTATTAAGAATCTTGTTATGCAGTTCTTCGAATGCATCAGCTACATATTTGAGGAATAGTAATCCTAATACATAGTGTTTGTATTCAGCAGCATCAATATTCTTACGAAGCTTATCAGCAGCAGTCCAAAGTATTTGTTCAAATGGTTTTTGTTCCTGTGCAGTTATTTTCGTTCCTTTTGCCATATCTGAAGAGTCGTAATTTAGTACAATAAAGATATAGCAAATAATTACTACACATAAAAGGGTTTTACCCCTTAATTATAAATCAGGTAAATCGTCAAGTGATGCATTAGTCATCATACCTAAGTTTCGTAAATATGTAAGCGTTACGTTTAATGAACTATGACCAAATGCCTGCTGAATTTTATAAGGGTCTTTAGTCTTCAAATACATGTTTACTGCAGCAGTATGACGAAAGGAATAAAATGTATGCTCCTTACTGATGACTTTGTCTTTAACCAATCTTGTTTTAATTCTGCTCCAAGCTGTATGAAAATAATACTGATTGAACGGTTCGTTGGTTCTGCTGAAAATATTATCATCAACGTTTAACTCGTCTAAGTGAAGTTGTAATAATATACTTCTTACATATTCGGGTATTTGTACGGTTCTAATTTTTCTACTCTTATTTTCTTTGCCGCCTAATGTTATTTTGGTAAAGAAGTCGTCGAATGACTTTTTCCTAAGTTGACGAATTTCTGTGTGGGGGCGCAACAGACACCCATACATAAACAAACAACATAGATAAACATCCTCATGTTCCTTCTTAATTACTTCTAAAACTTTTTTTAGTTGTTCTTTCGTAAAAGGAACATTACGCTCCACAACACGTTTCATGCGTGGTGCCTTATGTACAGGATTATCTTCTATTATTTGTAAGTCAATAAAACGTTTAAACAGTGCTCCTAATGCAGCACGTTTATTCATATAATTAGTTCCGCTTGTTTTATACTTGTGTAAGAAAGCAAGAAGATGTGATGCTTTAACTTCAAGAATGTTCATCTCTCCTAAAGGAGTTGTTCGTGCGTAATTCCAAAACTTATGATATATGTCTCCGAGATTACCTTCATAGTGTTCACTTAACTTTTCTGTTTTTAGTAATTGCGGTAACATGCGTAATGCATCCTTAACTGTTACGATTTTTACTTCAATCGGTTTTTCTTTCTTCATCCACGGATGCCATCCTGTATCTAATTTTTTCTTCAGTTGGTAACATAAGTAATCCAACATTTTTTTTCTGTCTTGTAAGGACTGAGCATAATTAGGATTACATTTTATTCCTAATGTTCTACCATTATATAACCGAAAACGTTTACCGTTAATGTAGGTTTTAATGTAAGCTCTGATGTTTAATTTTTTGGTGACGATAATTTCTGGTTCAGTGTACATGAAAAAGGTAGTTACTGACGCAGAAGGTGACGCAGAACGGTTTTTTTGCGTAAGTAGTTGATAATGAGCATGACATTGTCACTGAAAATCCTTGTGTCGCCGGTTCAATCCCGGCCCACACCACAAAAAGAGAGTACTTAAATACTCTCTTTTTTTATTAAATACACATAGTTCATCTTTTATAAAACTTCATGTAATTAATTATTAAATTTTACCAATTAAAAAAGCTACTATTAAAGTAGCTTTTTTGTATCCCCGACAAGAATCGAACTTGTATCAAAAGTTTAGGAAACTTCTATTCTATCCGTTGAACTACAGGGACGTTAGATGCGAAAATAAGTATTCTTTCAATCTTAAAAAATTGAAAGAATACTTTGAAAACAGTTACTAAAGTTAAACAAACACGCAGGCACATAACAAACACAGAAAATGAAAAAAATGTAATTTATATGCCTTTGTGCCTGAATATTTATTTTTATAAAAGCGAAGTGTATTTATAAGTTTAGCGTTTTATCTTTCGGATATTTTACAGTGTATGTAAATCTAATTTTTTTGCTTTCGCCTGCAGCCAATGTTAATTGCCAATTTAAAATGCCCGAATCTTTATCAACATCTGCATTGTTTGCATCAAGCAATTCTACTTCTATTTCTTTATTAGTTGAAAGTGGATATTGATCTTTTAATAAAAGGCTAATAGTTTCTTTTTTAGTATTCTTTACAGTTATTTCATATGTAAATTTTTGAACTTTGTTATTACCTAAAAATTTGACACTGCTGTAATCAATTATTTTATCTCGTTTAACAATAATGCGTTTATCTTTTCCGAGTGTTAAATTTAAACTATCGGTTGTTGCATTAGGGTCAATAAACGATTTTCCTACATACGTTCCTTCAACAATTATATTAGCATCTCCGGGTAATAAATTTAATTTTTCCCAATTAGGAATAACGGCTAACAAATAAGCATCTTGATCTAATTTAGGAATACTGTAATTCTTATACAACGCAGGTGCATCAATAGTTTGAAGTGTAGCTGTTTGTGCTTTACCATTAGTTGGCACATCGTAAGGCAAATCAATATCGAATGAAAGGTTAAGTGTATTATCTGAAACAGAAACATAATCTTCTAACCCATCTTTAAGTGTAACAACAATAGCACCGGCTGTTGCTCTTGCACCATAAATATTTGTTGCCGTTGCACCTTTTAATACTTCCATTTTTTTTATTGCAGAAGGGCTTATTTTTTGAAATTCTTGTTCATCCATAATTGAGCCGTTTACTACATAAATAGGTTGCGAAATAGATGCATCTAATTTTTTTTCTTTTATATCATAATTTGCAATAGCTGCTTCACTTAATGTATTAGCAGAATACGCTCTGGCCGAAACTAAAGTTTTATTCATTGCATGAACAGGATTAATATAACCTAAATACCATGATTGTATTTGTGGAGCATTGCCCCATTGCGATGGAACTGAATTTGATAATGAAAGTTTTATTTGTTTCCAATCTATTCCGGTTGTTTGAAAAACTTTTGCTCTGTAAATAATTTTTAATGGTGCAGTTATGCTTTCCATTTTCACATCATAAAAAGGAACCCAATATGCATTGGGAGAAATATATGAAAAAGAAAAATCATATTTGCCGGCAATAGCAGTATTAAACTGAATAATTAATCTGCCCGATGTAGTTGTATTTTTTTTATCATCTTCAGCAATTTGACTTTTTATTCTATTGTATTGAACATCTAATTTTTTCTTTTTATCTGTAAATGCACTTAAATCATTTTGTAGCTCTAATTGTTTGGTTTTATAATATTCCATTAGCTTCATTAATTCGGTAACACTTAAACCTGTTTGTGTTCCTTTAATATCTCGGTTGGCTTTTAATACTTCCATTAAATCGGTAGTATTAGTAATAGAAATATTTATTTTTTCTTTTTCTTTATCAATAATTTGTAATGAATCTTCCAGCATTTTTATTCTTGTAGATTTTTCTACAGGAATAAGATAATTATTAGAAAACTCAATGCCCATAACTGTTACGCCCGATGGAGTTTTTAACTGAATGCTGTTAATATCAATATTATTACTAATACCATTTACCCAAATTTCGTTGTTGCCTTGTTTTAATGTTGCCGAAAATTGATGCTGCATTTCGGCACCAGATTTATAAACGGTTACTGCTTTTAGTAAAGCAGTAATATTGTTTTTATCGTCTGTTGCTTTTGTAAATAAAATGGTAAAAGCAAACGTTACGCTTAATAGAAATTTCATTTTCATAGATAAATTTTTAAGCATGATGCAGGTATGTAAATAATTACACACAAACCATCATGATTTTTTAAATAGTTAATGTTTAGTGAAGGTTTTTGGTTGAATAAGAAAAGTAAACACATTATAAATTTTCTTCTTCTACTTCATCATCAATATATAATCTTCGTTTTGCTTCTCGCAGGCTTACAATTTTTAGCTCATGGGTATCAATAAACTGCTGCACCCATTCTGCATTTATTTTAGAATATTCTCTTAATGCCCAACCAATTGCTTTTTGCACATGATATACTTCTGAGCTTAAATGCTTTTCAATATATTGAGTTAGCATTACACAATCAGTATCTTTCTTAAAATGTTTTTGAAAAATTATACTGCTTCTTTGCAACCAAATATTATCACTATCATTCCATTTTAAAGAATATGGTTTAATATGTTGCGGAAATTTTTTAAAATAATCTGCTAAAATACCTGCATCAATTGGGTCAATTGTATCCCACCAACTTTTGGTTGACATACAAAAATCTATTAACTCAATTGTTTCTTCATTCCATAATTTTTTATTTGCAATAATTAACTCAATAGCATAATATTGATATTCTCTCAAATCCAACGCCCACGCCTCTTTCACAATATCATTCATTTCTTTTGTGGTGCATACAATGTGATGCCTGAAATGTATTTTACACAAATGCCTGCGTAAAGGAGTTTTAATTCCAAAAAAATTAAAATTGCCCATCATGTATTTATGAAAGTCGGCCGCTTTTAATGCATTAGCATTTTTTTCAAAATCTTTTGTTATACTAATTAAATGAGGGTGCATATGTTTTTGCGTTGATGAATGTACAACCCGTTTATTTATTTTGCCGTGCAATTTTAATTAAAATATTCAGTAATGCTTACATCAAAAACCTGAATTACATTTGCCGCCTATGCATTATGTTTCTGCCGAAGGTTTATCAAAAAGTTACGGAGTAGTTCCGCTATTTAATAATATTTCATTTCATATAAATGAAGGAGATAAAATTGCACTTATTGCCCGCAATGGCGTTGGAAAATCAACACTATTAAAAATTTTAAATGGAAACGAAACACCCGATGAGGGAAAACTATTTATTAATAAAGATGTTACCGTTGCTTTGTTTGAGCAAGAACCTATGTTTGATGAAAGTAAAACGGTTTTAGAAAATATCTTCCATATTAATCATCCTGTTTTAAATGTTATAAGAGAATACGAATTGGCAAGCGATAATGAAGATGGAGAAAAACTTGCCGAACTATTTATAAAAATGGATGAATTAAATGCCTGGAATTTTGAGGTAAAAGTAAAACAGATATTAAATAAACTTAACATACATCATTTACAACATACTGTTAGCAGTTTAAGTGGCGGCCAACGCAAAAGAGTTGCACTGGCTAAAACATTAATAGATATTGGGTTTGAACATAAACACACTTTATTAATGATGGATGAACCAACCAACCATTTAGATGTTGAAATGATTGAATGGTTAGAAAATTATTTAAACCAAGAAAACATAACACTACTTTTAGTTACACACGACAGGTATTTTTTAGATGCAGTTACTGAAGAAATATGGGAACTTGAACGCAGCAATATGTATGTATATAAAGGAGATTATGAAAATTATATAGAGAAAAAAGCTGCACGTATTGAAAGCGAACAAGCAAGCATAGATAAAGCAAAAAATGAGTATAGAAAAGAATTAGAATGGATGCGTAAACAACCCAAAGCACGTACTACCAAAAGCAAAGCAAGACAAGATAATTTTTATACCATTGAAACAAAAGCCAAACAAAAAATTGAAGATGCACAAATACAGTTACAAGTTAAAATGAGCAGGTTGGGTGGTAAGATTATTGAAATGAAAAAAGTATGTAAAAGTTACGGAGAACATATAATTCTTAAAGGTTTTGATTACACATTTAGTAAAGGAGAACGTATTGGCATTATTGGTAAAAACGGTGTTGGTAAAAGTACTTTCCTAAATATTTTACAACATATTGAACCTGCAGATAGTGGTAAAATAAACATTGGAGATACAGTTATTTTTGGAAATTTTTCTCAGCAAGGTTTAGTTATAAAAGAAAATATTAGAGTAATTGAATATGTAAAAACATTTGCAGAAAATTTCCCGCTGGCAAATGGCGGAAGCTTAAGTGCAGCAC
Organism: Bacteroidota bacterium; assembly: GCA_018267725.1. GTDB lineage: Bacteria > Bacteroidota > Bacteroidia > Chitinophagales > Chitinophagaceae > CW01. Next base: position 12,853 of record JAFDXY010000029.1, on the reverse strand, counting down.
AGTTTTTAGAACTATTTTTATTCACTCCCGAAAAACAATACACTTATTTATCTGCATTAAGTGGCGGAGAAAAAAAACGACTTCAATTACTAACCATTTTATTTCGTAACCCTAATTTTTTAATATTAGATGAGCCTACCAACGATTTAGATTTACCAACATTAACCGTATTAGAAAATTTTTTAAGTGAATACCAAGGCTGCGTTTTAATTGTAAGTCACGATAGATATTTTATGGATAGATTGGTTGATCATTTATTTATTTTTGAAGGAAGTGGAATAGTTACAGATTTTCCCGGAAACTATACACAGTACAGATTACAAGAAAAAGAAGATGACAGAAAAAAAATTACAGATAGCAATAAAACCGAAGTAAATAATACTGTAACAAATACAGCATCAACTATTCCTGCAAAAAAAATTAGTTTTAAAGAAAAAAGAGAGTTTGAACTTTTAGAAAAAGAAATACCAACCTTAGAAGCCGAAAAACAACAAATAGAACAACAACTTTCTAACACAGAAATTAATTACGAGCAAATTACTTTATTAAGCAAACGCATTGCAGAAGTTAATAGCCAATTAGAATTAAAAGAAATGCGTTGGTTAGAATTAAGTGAATTAATGTAATTAAAATAAACCGCAAACCACACTAACATTTACAATTATTAAACAAAATTTGTTTTTTGTGATTTAAGGTAAGCTATTATATTTGCAGCCCTTTCGTTATAGCAGAAAGGAAAAATAGGTAGGTGAGGTGGATGAGTGGCTGAAATCAGTAGTTTGCTAAACTGCCGTACGGGTTAAACTGTACCGAGGGTTCGAATCCCTCCCTCACCGCAAAAATTCTCAAAAAAGCTTAAATCCTGCAAATAAATAATTTGCAGGATTTTTTCGTTTTAGCACCTTAATCAACTCTTTTTATCAGCATAAAAATAAACGCAAACAATAAAACATTTACAATAAAATACCTACTTATTTTTTATCTTGTATTTTGCAACACTTTTTAATGCAAAAGCTGTAGTGTTAAACATATAGAATTAACACACAACTCAAACATTAATAGTGCATTGATTACCAAAAATCAATTCATGGAAAAAATAGAACTAAGAAAAGAACAAGCCTTAGAATATCATGCACAGGGTAGGCCCGGGAAAATAGAAGTAACACCTACCAAAGAAGCAAAAACACAAAGAGATTTATCATTAGCATACAGCCCCGGCGTTGCAGAGCCTTGCAAAGAAATTGCTAAAAACCCCGAAGATGTTTATAAATACACAGCCAAAGGAAATTTGGTTGCCGTTATAAGCAATGGCACTGCCGTATTGGGTTTAGGAAATATTGGACCCGAAGCCGGCAAACCCGTAATGGAAGGAAAAGGTGTATTATTTAAAATTTTTGCAGATATAGATGTTTTTGATATTGAAATAAATGAAACAGACCCTGAAAAATTTGTTCAAATAGTTAAAGCATTAGAGCCAACTTTTGGAGGCATTAATTTAGAAGATATTAAAGCACCCGAATGTTTTTATATAGAACAGGAATTAAAAAAACAAATGAACATTCCTGTAATGCACGATGACCAACACGGTACTGCCATTATTAGCGGAGCAGCTTTATTAAATGCATTAGAACTTCAAAAGAAAAAAATTGAAAAATCAAAATTTGTAGTAAACGGTGCAGGAGCCGCTGCTATGGCTTGTTGCCAATTATACATTTCACTCGGAGCTAAATATGAAAATTTTATTTTATTTGATAAAGATGGTGTTTTGCATGAAGGAAGAACAGATTTAGATCAAGTAAAATTAAAATTCGCCATTAAAAAATCTGATGTTACACTTAGCAAAGCAATGAAAGATGCCGATGTATTTTTAGGTTTAAGTGTTGGAAATGTTGTAACACAAGATATGGTTAAAAGCATGGCAAAACATCCTATTGTTTTTGCAATGGCAAACCCCGATCCTGAAATAAGTTATGAAGAAGCAACCGCCGCCAGAAAAGATATTATTATGGCAACCGGCAGAAGCGATTATCCCAACATGGTAAACAATGTATTAGGATTTCCTTATATATTTCGTGGGGCTTTAGATGTTCGTGCCACACAAATAAACGAACCCATGAAACTGGCTGCTGTAAAGGCTTTGGCAGAATTAGCCAAAAGCCCTGTACCAGATATTGTAAACATGGCATACAACAAAAAAACCATCACATTCGGGCCAGAATATATTATTCCCAAACCTGTTGATCCTCGTTTATTAGCAACCGTTGCACCTGCTGTTGCCAAAGCAGCTATTGAAAGTGGCGTTGCACAAAAAACCATACAAAACTGGGATACTTATACCGTTGCACTTAACAAACGTTTGGGTTTAGACAATCAATTACTTCGCATTTTAAGCAACAAAGCAAAAAGAGACCCTAAACGTTTAGTATTTGCCGAAGCCGATAATTTAAAAATATTAAAAGCAGCAAGTATTGTGTATGATGAAGGATTAGCATATCCTATTTTATTAGGAGAAGAAACAAAAATTAAAAAAATTGCCGTTGATAATAATATTGATATAAGTGAGTTACCCATTATAGATCCACGACAAGATGAACACGAAGAAAAACGAGAACATTACAGCGAAATATTTTTTAATAAAAGGCAACGCAAAGGGTTTAATAAATACGAAAGTTTAAAAATTATGAAAGACCGCAACCACTTTGGTTGCATGATGGTTGAAACGGGTGATGCAGATGCAATGATTAGCGGACTTACAAGAAATTATACCGATGCTATTAAACCTGCATTGCAAATAATTGGTACAGAAGATAATGTAAAAAAAATTGCAGGAATGTATTTGCTGCTAACCAAACGTGGCCCTTTATTTTTAGCAGATACCACCGTAAATTTTAATCCAACGGCAGAAGAGTTAGCAGACATTACATTAATGGTTGCACAAGAAGTTCGCAATTTTAATATTATACCTCGCATTGCCATGTTAAGCTACAGTAATTTTGGAAGTAGTAATTCTGCCGAAGCAAAGTTGGTAGCCAAAGCAGTAAAAATTCTTAAGCAAAAAAACCCTTCATTAATTGTAGATGGAGAAATGCAAGGCAGCCTTGCTTTCAATAAAGAAATATTAAAAGATAATTATCCTTTTAGTGAGTTGGTTGATGAAAACGTAAACGTACTCATCTTTCCTAACTTAACAGCAGGAAATATTTCTTATAATTTATTAAAAGAATTAGGCGGAGAAGATGGTATTGGCCCAATATTATTGGGAATTAAAAAACCAGTACACGTATTGCAATTGGGCAGCACTGTTAGAAATATTGTAAACATAGCTATTATTGCAGTGGTAGATGCTCAATTAAAATGCAAGCAACACTCAGAAAATGAAGTGCAGCAAAGTAAGTGGTGGAAAAGGTTGAAGAAAAAATCTAATAATTAATTATTACATATATCCATGTCTTTATTCACACATTTCGGAGCTTATTTAATTATGCTGAAAGGCATGTTTACCAAGCCCGAAAATTTTAAAATGTATTGGAAAGAATTAATGCATCAATGCGTTGAAATTGGTGTAGGTGCATTACCTATTGTATTAATTATTTCGTTGTTTTTAGGTGCGGTAACTACTGTGCAAACTGCCTATCAATTAGTAAGCCCGTTAGTGCCTGCAAGTACTATTGCACAAATTGTAAGAGATAGTATGATATTAGAATTATCTCCTACCGTTGTAAGTATTGTATTAGCAGGTGTAGTTGGCAGTAAAATAGCCAGCGAATTAGGTAATATGCGTATTAGCGAACAAATTGATGCCTTAGAAATAATGGGTATTAATACTAAAAGCTATTTAATATTACCAAAAATTATAGGCTCATTAATTGTTATTCCTTGTTTAATAGTTATTTCGGCCGTATTAGGAATTTGGGGCGGAAGAATGGCAGGAGATATGACTGGTATTTTAGCTCCGGATATTTTTGATAATGGGTTAAGACAAAACCTTAATTTATATAATATAACTTTTGCTTTATACAAAGCTTATACGTTTGCTTTTATTGTTAGCAGTATTCCGTCTTATTACGGATATCATGTAAAAGGTGGAGCATTAGAAATTGGCAGAGCAAGTACCAGTGCCGTTGTGGTAAGTTGTATTCTTATTTTATTTGCCGATTATGCTTTAGCAGCGTTATTGTTATAAATAAATTTTATAATGGTTTAAGCCAGCTATGCGGATTTAAATATTGATTATTTAAATTCATAATACGAAATTCTATTTCGCCACCATTGCCATCTAAACTAACCGCAGCTTTACCTATAATAGTACCGGCATGTACTTTTTGTCCTTCACTAACATTTACAGATGCCAATTTATTGTAAACCGTAAAATATTTTCCGTGTTTTACCATTACGGCCTGATCATCTTCTAAATTAATAACAGAAGCAACCTCTCCATCTGCAACACATTTTACACCTGTGCCAACTGGTACTGCAATAAATACACCATCATTCTTTAATCTTAATTGAGAACTAATTTGCTTAATACCAAAATCGTATGTAATTACACCGCCATTAACAGGCCAAGGTAATCTGCCTTTACTGTTTTCAAAATTTAAAGATAAAGTAGCTCCTTCTGGAGTTGATTCGAAATTGGTATAATCTCCACTTCCTTTGTCTGCTTTTACTACGCCACCGGTTGTTTCTAACGGGCTTTTATTGGTTGGTGGTTTATTAGGTGTGGTTGCAGGTTTTGTTGTTGTGGTTGTTGCATTTTTATTTTTATCTGCATCGGCTTTTAGTTTGGCTAAGCGTTCTTTTTCTTTACGGTTAGCTTCTTCTATTTCTCTTCTAAGAACAGCAGCAAGGGCTTTATTTAAATCTTGCCTTTGTTTTTCTCTTTTGCGTAATTGTGCCTGTACTTCTTTTTCCTGAGTTTTTAAATCTTGTAACACTCTTGCATTTTCTTTTTTATCACTTTCTAATGCTGTTAATTGGTCGTTCTGATTTTTTAGAACCTGCGTTTTTTCTATTTTAGTATTACTTAAAGTAGTAGCAGCTTGCTGTAATAAATTTTGTGTTTTTACAATAGTTTCTGCTTGCGTTTCTCGGTATTGACGATAACTTTTTAAATACGTTAATCTTTTAAACGCATCATTAAAATTTTGTGCAGAAAATAAAAAATTCAAATACTCGTAACTACCTCTGTTTTTATACGCAAATACAATGCTTTTGGCATAATTCTGTTTTAAAGTATCTAATTCTTTTTTTAAATGATTAATTTCTACTTCGTTGGAATATAGTTGATCTTCTACCCTGCGTATATCTTTATTAATACTACTAATAAGTTGTTCTCTTTTTCTAATTTTTGTTTGAACAATTGCCAATTGTTTTAAAGATAGTTTTTTGTTTTTGCTGATAGATGCTTGCAAATCATTCAACTCTTTAATTTCTTGTTCTAATTGTTTTTTTTGTTTTTGTAAATCATCTTTAGATGGCTGTTGTTGTGCCAACATAACAAATGGAAATAATAATCCGATAAAAAATAGGTTGAGTATTTTATTCATAATACTTGTGAGATAACGAAAGTGAATATTTTACCTAAACAAAAACGTTAAAATTGCTATTAAATTATTTGTGCTTGTAATTTTTGGGGATAGTGAATGTGTACTTTAACGGTTCGTTAATGGAATAATCTTTAAAATCGAGGTAAATATCCAGTTTAGATTTTTCTGCTACGGAGATTTGACGATAAGTAGCAAACTGGTAATTATTGAGGGGGACATATTCGCCGAAAGAAATATCGCAGGTTCTATTTCTTAGTAAATCAACATCATCTAATTTACTGTGCAGTACTTTAAAACTATTATCTAATGTAACCAAATGTTTAAAAATATTTCCTACCATTAACACACGCAATTGGTTTTGCGTATTTTTAAACGAAACAACATTGCTATCTATAAAAACAGGGTTACCAATTATAATATCTTGCAAAGTTGAAAAATCGAAAGGTATTTGTGTAAGATCATTTAAATAAGCAATAGATCTGTATTGTACTGTTTTACTGTTGCTTCCTTTTACTTGGGCAAGTATTACACTATCTTTAGTTACAATAAGCAAAGCCACAATACCCACAGGAGGCAATGCAATTTTAGCATATAAAATACTGTCTTTTTTTAAGCTGATATAAGCAGTAACTCTTTGACTTTCTTCGGCAGTTTCATAAGTTACGGTTGCTTTAGCATTAAAGGTTTCAAAGTTAATTTTTTGCATTAAAACCTTGCTCATTATATCTTTTACAATACGTTCAGAATCTACTTTAGGAACTTCTTTAACAATAACAGTTGTAGCAGTATCTTTTTTTTCAACAGCTGTTTGTATAGTTTGTATTTTTTTAGCAGGTTGGCAAGAAAAAAATATAATTAAAATAAATATTGAAAAAAAATAACGCATTGTAATGATTCTAAATTTTATTTCTCAAGAGATTTCTCTCTTCGTTCGAAATGACGGAAAAAATAAAAACTCGTCTTTTCGAGTAAACAAAGTGAACGAGAAATCTGTTCATTATTTTGTCATGTTGAGCAAATCGAAACATCTACTTATTTCTCAAGAGATTTCTCTCTTCGTTTGAAATGACGGGAAAAATAAAAACTCGTCTTTTCGAGTGAACAAAGTGAACGAGAAATCTGTTTATTATGCTCTCGTCATTGCGAGTTATATAAGCAACGTGGCAATCTGTTTATTATTTTGTCATGTTGAGCAAAGTGAAACATCTCTCGATTATTTCAGTAGATTCTTCACTTCGTTCAGAATGACAAGAAAACAAGAATAACAATTTATTCCTTTCCCGTATGACCAAACCCACCCACACCACGTTCAGTTATGCTTAACACTTTTACTTCTATCAATTCAACTTGTTCTACTTTTTGAATAACCATTTGAGCAATACGGTCGCCATTATTTATTGTTACAGATTCATTGCTCAAATTAATTAAAATAACTTTTATTTCACCTCTGTAATCGGCATCAATAGTACCCGGACTGTTTAAACAAGTAATACCCTGTTTTATTGCCAAACCGCTTCTGGGGCGTATTTGAGCTTCATAACCAACAGGCAATTCTATAAATAAACCCGTAGGAATTAATGCTCTTTGCAAAGGTTGTAACGTAACATTATTTTCTATAAACGCACGAATATCCATGCCTGAAGAACCAAGCGTAGCATAAGCAGGAAGCGGATGCGGTGAAGTATTGAGAATTTTAATTTCCATGGTTTACAATAATAAAATTTTCACTACAAATACAATTCTTTTTTAGCATATTTTTACAGAAAATACATGAATGATCTTAAATTATTACAGAAGATTAAAACAAGAAATTCCTGAAAATGTCTGGTTATTTCTTAAAAAAGCTCTAATATTATTTGTTGTTTGGAAATTGTTGTATCACTTAGTATTATATCCTATTAGGCAACCTGATAAGTGGCTTAGTACAACAACAACAGATGCAAGCGGTTATTTTTTAAGCCTTATCAATGCACATGTTTCGATGGAAGTTATTGAGCAAAGATCAATAGACCCTTATAATAACAGGGAAATCATTAAAACAGAATTATGGTTGAATAAGAAGAAAGCTGTTCGTGTTGGTGATGGATGCAATGCACTAGAATTATATGTAATATATATGTGCTTTTTGATCGCTTTTTGGAAAAATTGGAAAGATTTTATTTTATTTTCAATAATAGGCGTTATATCGATATTTATTATAAATACACTCAGGATAGCTGGTTTAGGCTGGGTAAGCTTATATGCAAAAAAATGGTTTGAATTTTTACATGGATATGCTTTTAAAATAATTGTATATACACAAATTATATTGTTATGGATACTTTACGCAAAGAAGGGGGAAAAGAGTTAAGAAGAAAATTGATTTTCTATTTTATTTTAATTTCTTTTCTTTCTGTGATTTGGTATAGTTATGAAGATAGCAGCTTTTTTTTGGAAACTCCAAGGAAAATAAGGCATCTTCTCAAAGGCATATTGGTATGCACGATAAGTATTCTAGGCTACATACCTTTTAAATATTTTAGGGTATTATGGCCAATTAAAATATGGACTATTGTACATATTTTGTTAATAGGAGTAATCGTTTTGATTGGAGTGCTTGATTGGCTCTTAGCTGGTATTTCATTTAACATTAGAAATATGGCAGATGGTATATTTTACTTTATTATTTCTCCAATTCCATTTTTAGTATTAACTTTCTTATTTTACAAATTTAAAAAGAATCCTGAATCTTTATAATAGTTAACAATTCGAATATTTTTTAATGGCCTTTGGTTCTCATTCCAAGCATTTGAACAACAGTAATATAAACTATCCACAAGTCTGTTTTAAATGACCACAGTTTTATATACAGAATATCAAAAGCAATTCTTTTTCTTGTTCTAAATTTATTTTCCTCAAAATCTTCTACATCTCCTCTATAGCCACGTATTTGTGCCATACCAGTAATACCAGGCTTTACCAAAAGCCGTACATCAATATTTTCTATAAAACTCGCATAAGTTTTATGAAATGCTATTGCATGAGGTCTTGGCCCAACAATACTCATATCGCCTTTCAAAACATTCAAAAATTGTGGCAACTCATCTAAATTAGTTTTCCTCAAAAATTTACCTATTGTAGTTATTCTGTTATCTCCTGAAGTAGTTGGTGTGTACATATATTTCACATCAGCTATTCTCATCGTTCTGAATTTGTAGCATTTAAACAGTTGCTCATTTAAACCTACTCTATCTTGAATAAAAAGAACAGACCCTCTAGAATTTAATTTTATTAATAATGCAATAATTGGGAATAACCAACTAAAAACACACACAATTATGGCTAAAGAAAAAGCAATATCGAAAATTCTTTTGAAAAAGCTATGATTAATTCCAAAAGCTTTATACTTCAGATCTACTAATATTTCATCAAATAAAATATTATCTGCGAAAAAAGAGTTTAATTTAGACCGTCTTATAAATAATGGTTGTTTCATTCACAAATGTATTTCTTACTACTTTGCAATATAATTCTTCTTGTTTATTGCAATATACGAAAGTTAACGATAAAAATCTAATAGATTTTATCTAATCAGTTTTTAATATAATTTTTGAAATCATGCTTGAATACAAACCCTCTTCTTTAATTAATTTTTTCAGAATTAGGCATATAGGCGTTCCAACTCTTTGCACTCATACTTGGTGTATCCCAATTAAAGCAGGTTTAAGTTTAAATCACTTTATACTACCAACCTTTCTTTACTTTATCTTTTAGCATTTTCTCGATAAAAGACTTCAGTTCTATGTTAAACCTTTCTTTGGAAAACTTTTCAGCATGTAAACGTATTTGCTTAAAATCAAATAACGGGTATTTCTTTTCAAATTCAATAATACCGACCATTAAAGAGCTAACTGTTTGTTCTTCAAAAAGCACTCCCGTTACATTAGGTATTACACTTTCTAACACACCGCCCTTACCTAAAGCTAAAACGGGAGTTCCACAGGCTTGGGCTTCAACGGGTAACATTCCAAAATCCTCTATTGCTGCAAAAACAAATCCTTTCGCTTTTTTTAAATAATAAACCATTTCCGCATGAGGTAAATATCCTTTTAGCAAAACATTTGAAGTTGCAATTCGTTTAATTTTATTAAAATCAGGACCATCCCCTATTACAATTAATTTTTTATCTGGCATTTTAGAAAAAGCTTCTACAATTAAATCAATCTTTTTATAAGGAACCATCCGAGAAGATGTAACAAAAAAATTTTCTTTATATATTTCCAATTCAAATTTATCCATTTCAATGGGTGGATAAATAGTAATTGAATCTCTATTATAAACCTTTTTTATTCTTTCACCTATAAAATTTGAGTTACTAATGTAAATATCAGGACGTTGAGATGCTATAAAATCCCAAATTCTTACTTTATGCAAAAAGTACCGAACTATCCACCCTTTAAATCCGAATTTGATTTTTGTTTCCTTTAAATATTGATGATATAAATCCCAAGCGTATCTAATAGGGGTATGGCAATAGGTTATATGAAGCTGAGAACAATCAGTTAAAACACCTTTAGCAACAGCATGACTTGATGAAATAACCAAATCATAGTTACTTACATCAAATTGTTCAACAGCTAATGGGAAAAGAGGTAAATATGACTTGTATTTTTTTATAGAAAATGGTAATTTTTGGATAAAAGATGTATAAATTTTTTGATTCTTAAAGCCGAGTTTTTTAACTATATTTTTATCTGCAACCAAACAATAAATATCTGCCATAGGGAATAGTTCTACTATAGATTGTAAAACTTTCTCTGATCCGCCCATTGTTACTAACCATTCATGAATTATTGCTACTCTCATAAGTTATAATTTTTCAATTCTTCTTCTAACATTAAATCTAAAATATCAAAAAAAGACTTTTCATACTTCCAACCTAATTTTTCTTTTGCTGCAGAATTATCACCATATAAATCTTCAATTTCTGAGGGTCTGAATAGTTTAGGATTAACAAATAAATTAGACTTTTCTACTTCTAGTTTATCAAACACATGATAAATAATGTCTCTCAAATAAATAGATTTTCCACTGCAAATAAAATAGTCATCCGGTTCATCTGCATGAAGACTCAAATACATGGCTTTTACATAATCTGGAGAGTAGCCAAAATCTCTCTTAATATCAATATTTCCTACCTCTAAAACTGTTGCATTACCATATTTTATATTAATAGCAGTTTTTATAACTTTTTTGATAAAAAAATGTCTTGTCTCAAAAAAGATTCATGGTTAAATAATATTCCATTTACTGCATAAATGCCATAAGATTCTCTATAGTTCACAACTGTCCAATATGCAGAAGCTTTTGAAATTGCATATGGACTAAGTGGATGCATTGGTGTTTTGGAATTGATAGGTAAATTGGTAACCGCACCATACATTTCGCTGCTTGATGCTTGATAAAACCGAGTACCCAACTTTAAAATTCTGATGCTTTCTAAAATATTCAATACAGAGATTGTGTTATATTGAATTGTACCAATAGGTTGTTCAAAAGATAATCCAACAGAACTTTGAGCTCCAAGATTGTAAATTTCATTAGGTTGATACTTAGATAAGACTTTAAGAATACTAGAAAAGTCTAGCAAATCACACTCTTCAATTAACACTTTATCTAATAAACCTAAATATTGTAACCCGAATAAATTTTTATTAGAGTATCCTCTTGTTAACCCAATTACAGTATAGCCTTTTTCTATTAGAAGTTGCGACAAATAAGTACCGTCTTGACCTGTAACACCAGTTATGATAGCTGTTAGCATATACAGTATTAATATTTTACAACTTCTAATTCAAAATACAATTCAGCAGCTGGAAATATCCATGTAAAGAAACGCTCATAAATTCTAGGAAACTTGTTTACTAAATATTGAATACCTATAAACTTAAATGGATTGAATTTAGGTTGAGCAGAGTCATGTATAAAATATTCAATAAAATGAATTTCGGCTCTCTTAATTTTAAAGTTTACATCTTGTAAATAAAACCCGTGTTTATGGTTTAAAGATTTATCGAAATAATTGAAAGATCTAGTTGAAAAGAATGTGGTATGTGTAGGATCTGTATACATATTATCTGATGAAAAGTGTGGTACAGATATTTTAACAATACAACCGTTTTTTGCTACCCGGTATACTTCCTGCAGAATCGTTAAAAAATCTTTTGAATGTTCTAATACATCGTCAAAAATCATCTGCTCAATTGTATCATCCTCTACAGGCCAAGGTGCTACATTCATATTGTGAACAATATCTACACCTTCTAAACTAACTATATCCATACCAGTAAAATCTATTCGTTTCCTACTGCCACATCCGACATCCAGTTTTCTTATATTTTCCATATATATAGTTTACTTAAAAAAATCAATTATTTCATTTTCAAATTCTATATCGATATTTCTTTTATAGAGCATTTTTTTTGATAAGGCATTTTCCAAATCATTTTGCCAGTTATTTAGAATATTCACTATTTCATGTTTTATTGGAAAGTTGAATCCTTCCATAAACCCTTTTATAACAATCGGTAATTTCCCTAATATATTAGCATCAAAAATAACTGTTGAATGAAAAGAAATTACTATTGAGCTTTTAGCCAAATAATATTCAATATTTTTATCATTTGCTATAATGATATGATTGGCAATCCCATATTGTCTTAATAGCTTAATTGAATGTGCAGGGTTTAGAGTACCAGGATGCAATCTGAAATACATTGTATAGCCTAATCGGCTGAAATGTTCAAAAAAAGGAAGCAAAATTGTATATATTTCAGCTTCAGAATATTTACAGCCTTGAGAAATTTTCGGAGGTTGCATAGCAAAAAAAGCTACCTTTTCTATTCCAGCATCACCTATTTTTACAAATTTCAAATACTCGTTAATTAAATGAAATTTGCATATAACAGGTGAAATAAAGACTCTGGAATCCAGGGACTTACTTGCTAGAAAATCTTTTTCGATTTGACTATATACAAAATAAGTATCCAATTTCGATCCCCCAAAATCGAAACCAAATAATGGAAATCTCAATAGTGGCCAAATAAGTGAATTGATGAATTTTCGCAATTGAACAAATGGTACTTTATTCATTAAAAAAGAGCCATGTTGTATATTTATGAGTTCTATATTATATTTCGATTTTACTTGGTATTTCTTCAAATATTCTGCCCATAAGCCCTCATCACTAAAACACAAACAAATTTTATCTTTTTTATTCTTACTAATATTTTCTTCAATTTTTTTGCTTAGGCTGCTGTTAAGCTTAT
>JAFDXY010000028.1 GCA_018267725.1 Bacteroidota bacterium | reverse complement strand
GTTGTTATCAAAATTAGAAAGAACAAAGTTTGAAAGCAAATCACAACTATATACTCTGGCCAACAAAAAGTAACCACGTTGTTATCAAAATTAGAAAGAACAAAGTTTGAAAGCAAATCACAACTAAAATGTTACAGTTCCGTCATAGTATATAGTTGTTATCAAAATTAGAAAGAACAAAGTTTGAAAGCAAATCACAACTGATTAATTCAGTTTTCATAATTTTATTTTGTTGTTATCAAAATTAGAAAGAACAAAGTTTGAAAGCAAATCACAACCCAAAAAAAGTTGTGCAAATAAAGAGGTCATAATTTATATATTTTAAAATTTAAAATGTTTGTTGTTTCAATTCTTTTAAAATTTCTGCGGCAATAGTTCTTTCCAACATTTTTCTTAAATAAGGGCTATCGCCTAAAAATTTTCGTTGCGGAATGTTTTGGTTAATAGTTCGCTCAAATCCCTTAACCTGTGTGTTGCCGGTGCTAACTCTTTTGCTGGTGGTGCGGCGGCTTTTAACACTACTAACTTTTGCTATGGTGCTTGTTTTGCGTGTAAAAGGTTTTACATATTGTTTTACAGTGCCTCTAAACCCTTCGTTATGGGCTTTGGCATAGGGCATATTATTAGTTATAGTAACCACATCCCAATTGGCAGATTGCACAAAAGTGGCACGGCGTAATTTACCTGTGTCCACTAAAACAGAACGGTTGTTGCGTGGCACTTTGCCCCATTTTGTAGGGTTTTTGCGTGGCCGCCAGGGCTGCAAATAATCTCCTAAAAAACCTTGCCTTTTAAAATTATCTAAAGTAAAATTTACAACTATATTACCTGCCATTGCAGGTATGCGTACTGCTACGCTTTTAAACCTTGCTTCAAGGTCTGTTAAAGAATTTATGTTGTAATTTTCCATAAAGTTGTATATTTGTGTTGTCGGGCTTGCGAGCCTGCACCCCCCTCACAGCAATGTGGGGGCATTTTATTTTATAACATACACGTTATTATATTTATCTAACAGCAACACTTGTTTTACATTAATTAAATGTTTTGTGCTTTTATTAATAGAGCCTATAGCTCTCTTAATAACCTCTTCAATGTTCGCCTTGTGTTTTAGTTTTAAAATTATCCTATCGCTTTGGTCTGCTCCGTTTTGAAGCATATTAGATATTTTACTGTATCTAAAATTTTTTTCGTAGCTCTCCATTTCCCAAAAATCAGAACCAATAATATAATGTTGTTATCAAAATTAGAAAGAACAAAGTTTTAAATTTTCCCAATAAACTTTCTCATTCTTTTCTATATAATAAATTCTACAATCATTTCTTTTGTGACTTATTTGTCATTAATCCAAACATCATAACCAATGCTGTTAAAATAATAACTTGAATAACCAGCGATTTGTTTACAATTGCAATGGTATGTGTAGCAGTAATTGAAAGAAAAAGAAGTATAGTAATCAATCCTCTTGGTGCAACAAACAATAACGGTTGTAATGGCAGTTTAGAAAATTTAATTTGTATTGCACGAAGTATAAAAATGCAACACACAATTGCTATTGCCCAAAGTAAAGTATCGGTATTTAAAACTTCTTTTGTTTCAATTAAATAACCAAATAATAAAAAAAACAATGCTCTTACCAAAAAAGCCCCTTCGGTAATTAGTTCTTTAAATTTATTTACTTCGCTGCTTAGCTCAGCGGGTTTAAATTTTTCAATCCATTTTATTTTTTTCAACTCATCAAGATTTCCTATTGATAAACCAAAAAGCATAATAAAAATTAATCCGGGTAAATGATAAATTTTTGAAATTGCATAAATTAAAATCACCAATAAAATAATTGGAACAAACTTAATATGATGATCTATTTTATTTAACAGAAACGAAAGGCCTATTGTTGCAATAAAAGAAATAACTATCATTACCAACAACTCTATACCAAAATGTACGAACGATTGTGTATTAATAACTTCATTCAATAAAAGAAAATTAAAAATAAGAACTCCTAAAATGTCTGACAGGCTGCTTTCATAAATAACAAATTCTCTGTTTTGTGAGGAAAGATTTCTAACACTGGGAATTGCAATAGCACTACTAATTACACAAAACGGAATGGCATTAATTAAACCATCTTTAAGTTCATAGTGTCCGAAATATTTAAATGCAAAACCAAGTACAAAAACTAAACCAAGCATTGGAATTAAAGCACCTAAAAAAGATTTTCTGATTAATCCAAATTTAGATTTATTAAGCTCAAGCTCTAACGAGCCTTCAAGAACTATTAAAATAAGCCCTACGGTTCCTAAAACAGGAAGTGCTGTTGAGAAGTTAGGTAAATTAATATTAAACCAAATTGTAATTTGTTTAACTGCCCAGCCTAACAACAACAAAAGAATTACAGAAGGAATTTTTGTTTTGGAAGATGTTAAATCAAACACATAAGCAATAAGTAAAAGAATACAAAATGTTATTATTATTGCTGTAGTCATAAAAATTTAATGCTATCTGTTTTATATAAACTTCTTATCGCTTAAAATAATATTAGCAACGGTTTGCGAATTTATGTTGCTATAATATTTAAAATTATACCGTTGAAGATATATAAAAAAGTAATAGCAAATACATGATAAACAATTGCGTTAACGATAAAAAATATATCATTTTAAATGTGTGCATTTTACACCAGTAAAATTTTGAATAACTAACAACTGTAAGTTTGCATATAATTAAAAAAAATTATGTCAAAACAACTGCAAAATGAGCTTATTCTTCCCCTTAACAAAGTAGGTATTAATGATATTGAAAGAGTGGGCGGAAAAAACGCCTCCTTAGGTGAAATGCTACAAAATCTAACAAGCCTCGGCATTAATATTCCCAACGGATTTGTTATTACCGTTGCAGCATATAAAAAATTTATTGCTTTCAATAATCTTGAAAACATAGTAAAAAAAATCATCAATGAAATTGATTACAACGAAATTGAATCTTTAAGACGTGGTGGTCTGCAAGTACGACAACTAATTAAAAACAGCAGGTTTCCTAAAGACCTTAGCCAACTTATTATTGATGCTTACACTCAGCTCTCTAAAAATTATGACCAAGATGTAACAGATGTAGCCGTGCGTTCATCTGCCACAGCAGAAGATTTACCAGATGCTTCATTTGCGGGCCAACAAGAAACTTATCTAAATGTTCGCGGCCCTGCTTCTCTTATTAATGCCGTTCGTAATTGTTTTGCTTCTTTATTTACCGACCGTGCCATAAGCTACCGCCAAAGTTTCGGTTATGATCATTTCAGTATTGGGTTAAGTGTATGTGTGCAAAAAATGGTGCGTAGCGATCTTGGAGCTTCAGGTGTAGCTTTCAGCATTGATACCGAAAGTGGTTTTAAAGATGCAGTTGTTATTAATGGTTCGTATGGTTTGGGTGAAATGGTTGTACAAGGTTCAGTATCGCCCGATGAATTTATTGTTTTTAAACCCACTTTAAAAAATGGATTTGCTTCGCTGATAGAAAAGAAAATGGGTGTTAAAGATAAGATGATGGTATATGGTGATGATGCCGATGAAAGAGTAAAAATAATTCCTACCGAAAAAGGTTTTCAAAACAGATTTTGTTTAAAAGATGAAACCGCCTTGAAATTGGCAGACTGGGTAATAAAAATTGAAGAATACTATTCAACCTTAAAAAACAAATGGACACCAATGGATGTAGAATGGGCAATTGATGGATTAAGCAAAGAACTTTTTATTGTGCAAGCAAGACCCGAAACCATTCATTCAAGAAAAAATTTTAATACCATAACCGAATACCGAATTAATGATAATAACCGCAACAATAAAGTTATCATAAAAGGTATTTCCGTAGGCGATAAAATAGCATCGGGAAAAGTAAATATATTCTTCTCGTTAGATAAACGTGTAATTGAAGGTCATGAATTTAAAGATGGTGATGTATTAGTAACAGATATGACCGACCCCGACTGGGAACCAATTATGAAAAAATCATCTGCTATTATTACAAATAAAGGAGGCCGTACTTGCCATGCAGCTATTGTTGCACGCGAGTTAGGTGTACCTGCTATTGTAGGCTGCGGTAATGCTACCGATGTGTTGGCACAAGGAGATATAATTACAGTGAGTTGTGCAGAAGGTGAAACCGGTTATGTGTACAAAGGTAAAATTGAATTTGAAAAATTAGAATACAATTTAAACGATTTACCAGCCATTAAAACTCCTTTAATGCTAAATGTAGCATCGCCTTCTATGAGTTTTCAATTTTCACATTTACCCAACAAAGGCGTTGGGTTGGCAAGAGAAGAGTTTATCATCAACAATTATATACAAATTCATCCTTTGGCATTGCTGCAACATAACACATTGAATGATGAAAGTTTAACAAAAGAAATACAGCAGAAAATTATTGGTTTTGAAGATGAAGCAGATTTTTTTATTAGCAAACTATCGTATGGTATTGCAAAAATTGCAGCATCATTTTTTCCACATAAAGTAATTGTACGGTTTTCTGATTTTAAGAGCAATGAATATTATAATCTTTTAGGTGGAAAATATTTTGAGCCTGAAGAAGAAAACCCAATGATAGGCTGGCGAGGAGCTTCCAGGTATTATTCTGAAGCATACAAAAAAGCTTTTGGCATGGAATGTAAAGCCATTAAAAAAGTACGGGAAGAAATGGGATTAACCAACGTAGTGGTAATGGTGCCGTTTTGCCGTACAGTAGAAGAATTATTGAAAGTGCAAGAAGTAATGGAAGAATACGGATTAAAACGCGGCAGTAATGGTTTAGAAATTTATTTAATGGCAGAAATACCTTCTAATATTTTAATGGCAGAAGAGTTTGCACAACATATTGATGGTTTCTCTATCGGCTCTAATGATCTTACACAACTCACACTTGGTCTCGACAGAGATTCATCACTAGTGGCACATTTATATGACGAACGTAATCCGGCAGTAAAAAGAATGATTGGAAGTTTAATTGAAACTGCAAAACGCAATAAAGTAAAAGTAGGTATTTGTGGTCAAGGTCCTTCTGATTTTCCAGAGTTTGCCCAGTTTCTGGTAGAGAAAGGTATTGACAGCATTTCTGTAACTCCGGATTCGGTAATAAAAACCATTAAAGCCATTGCTGCAGTAGAAAAAATATTATAGATTTTCAAGTCTTAATAATAATATAACAAGTTTGTTACAGCAGTATTACTCTATAAAAGTGATGCTGCTTTTTATATAATATACTTTTATTTCAAAATAAAAATTATTAGCAGTTACATTATTAATTTATTTAAAGTGTACGGCTTCGTTTTGATTTTTTATTTAATATTTCTTCAATTTGTTTTTGTGTTAAGTTTAAAACATCAGTGTGTGAGTCTGAACGCAAAAAAATAAATCTTTTGTCTGGCAATGCAATGATTGAACTTCCGCAAATACAACGTTCTTTAAAAAGTAAATTAAATAATTGCTTTGAACTATCTATTATTATTGAATTGTCCCATTTTATATTTTTGTTTAGTTTATTTCCTGGTTCTCTAAAATTAAATACTGAAACATTTTGTCTTGCAGCTAATACTCTTTGAACTCTTGCTTTATATCCTGTTACAAAACTCATTATATAAGAATCTTCTTTTTGGTCTAAAATGTTCCAACAAGTTTCATTGTTATAATTGTACTTAATAATTATTGTGTCTTTCAATTTTAAATTAGTGGTATTAGTTAAATATTGTTTTAAAACTGTAAATGTTGAATCTCTTAATAATCCTGTGTAGGCTCTGTTTTTATCATCATATAATTGTGCAGTTGTACTGCAACTTTCTACAAATATTAAAAGAGTAATAAGTGAAATAAAATAAAGAAAATGTTTTTTCATAGTTATACTTATTTAGGTTTTTCTAAAATGGTTATTATTGGGTTGTTTGAGCTATATAAGATTTTATTTTGTGTCAGAATTTTAAAATCATGTACTAAAAATTAGTACTTATTAAAGATATAAAAAATTAAATATAAAATTCATGCCCAAATTTTTGATTGTACCATTTGTTTCAAATACTTAAAATTCGGTAATAAAACAAGAACCTCGTAAAAACGAGGTTCGTACCAATAAAGTAACATGAGAAAAATAACTATCTATCGGTTGGTTAGTTATATTTTTTGAGTATGTTTTTTGTAATTGTTATACGAATACAAAATCTATTTGTTACAGTAGTTTAAAAACAACACACAATTATTTTATTTAAAATCTACCGTGCAATTTTGGCATTTAATATCAACCTTAGTGCCTTTGCCATCTCCGCCGGTTGCTGTAAAATGTGTTTCTATATTGTTGTTATCTCCCATATCAAATCCTGAAGTTCTAAATCTAATTTTTCCGCCCATTTCATCTTTTCCTTTATCATCTTTTTTGGTTTCTTCTTTTTCTTTTACAACAATTGGTTTTTTATCAAAATTGCTGTAAACGCTGCTGTACGAGCCATTGTATGTAATATTATAATTTTTTATGGCATTAAACGGAACACGTATATCGGCATATTTATTATCAAGTTTTATAAGAGATACCGATGGCTCAATTTTTCTAAGTCTTATATCTGCATTTGTTCCATCTAACTCAATTGAACCTGTTAGTTTAGTTATACGAAGATTGCCATAATTTTTTCTTCCTTGTAAAGTTCCTGCTTCATCTATTTCATAATCATCGTTCACACTGCGAATAGTTGCTTTTTTTACCGCATCTGCTTCTACGCTTGAGTATTTGGTATCAATATCTAAATCATCAACATTTTTTGTAGTTAATCTTCCATTTATAAAATCAATTTCTGCACTACCTAAATTTCCGGTGGTTACGTTTCCGTATTTTGAACGAAGCACTAAATTTTTTACATCACCCATTTCAAGATTTCCGTTTGTTATATCAATATTTAATTTGTTTGAGTTACCGTTTATTGTTACATCGGCATATTTGCTTTCAATATCTAATTTGTTTTCTTTAGGAAGATAAATAGTTAAAACTCTTCTGCCTGTTTTGTTGCCAATGTTTTGTCCTTTATCGTTAAACACGGCAATGTTTCCGCCGCTGCTCCAACTATAAACAGAAGGACTGTTTACATTTCCATTAAAAATAGTATAACTGCCGCCACCACTTACTGTGCCCGATTTTATGCGAACAGAATTAGGAGAAGATTTTATAGAAACATTTAATTTTTCAAACCATTCATCATCTGAAATTTTTCCACCATCTCCTGCAAAATAAACGGTTGTTACTATTTTAATTTTAGATTGATCCCAAGTTTTTATTTCAATATTTCTATTTGTGTTTTCAATAAAAACATCTGTTCCTTTGCTTACACTTATTTCTTGCGAAACTTCTTTTTTATTTAAGTTGGTATCTGCAATATTGTATGCAGGTTGGCCCATAACAACAATTTCTCTTTCAATTTTTTCTTTAAGATCGTTTGCAAAATTTTGTTCATCAATTATTTTATTAATATTTGAATTGATTTGCGTTTTCATTTTATTTTTTAATGCACGACCATTAACAATTTTTACGGTAGTATCTACCGAATAAGCTGATGCACTATTTGTTTGTGCCATTGCATTTGTAGCAATACAAAGGCTTACAATGCCTACGGCAAGGGTAAATTTATTAACCATGTTTTTTTAGTTTATATATTATTGAAGTGAATAAATGTAGGTTTGTTGGTGTTGTTTGCAGGTTGATGGTTTTGCATATACCGATTATTGGTTTTATTAATTTCTTTTTGTAAATCTTTCAGCACATTTAGCTTTTGTTGATATACGTTTATTAAACGGCTAAGCAAATCGTCTGTTAAGCCTTGTTTGGTAATTGCGTTTTTAATTGCTTTTTCATCGCTATCCATTTCTTTAAACCGCACAATAAAATCGCTGTAATAACTTGGGCTTTCGGTATATAAAGGTGTTGAGCTTATTTTTTCTTTTTGTAAATTAATAATGTTTATAAACCTGCTGTCTAAAGATTGTAAAGTGGTTTCTACTTCATTATTGTTATTATTCTTTTTTTGTGTTTGAGTAGAAGCAGGTTGTTTATTTTTTTCTGTTGAAGTATTGTTTGTTGCAGCATTTGCTTGTGCTATTTGCGGATTATTATTTTCTGAATTTTCTTGCGGTGTAGTTTCTTTTTGTATTTCTATCGGCTGATTAGTTTGTTGATTTTTGTTTACCGCAACGTTATTATTTTGCTTATTAATATTTAATAAATACAACACTCCAAAACCACACAACACAATAATACAAGCTGCTGCAGCCCATTTAAAAATAGTTAGTACAGTTGCAGATTTTTTAGTAGGTAATTGTTGCTGAATGTTTAACCACAAATTGGCAGAAGGCTCTTTGGTATTGAGTTCTGTTTTGTGTTGCTGAATATATTGTTTAAACTTATCCATTATATTATAGTTGATTAATCAGCTTTTCTTTTAATAATTTTTTTGCTCGGTGATATTGGCTTTTACTGGTACTTTCTGATATTCCTAAATTATTTGCCACTTCTTTATGGCTGTAATTTTCTACAGCATATAATGTAAAAATTTCTCTGCAACCATCGGGCAATTGTTTTATGGCACTGTTTATATGATTCATTTCAATGCTAACCCACCATTCAGTTTCATCATCTGTTAAGTGTTCTGTTTTTTCTTCGCTCCAATCATCCCAATAAAAAATTTTTTTACAATGTTTTATACAGTTGTTTACTACTATTGTTTTTAACCATCCACCAAAAAAATTATCTTCTTTTAATTGGTGAATATTGTTAAACGCCGTAATAAAACTTTCTTGCAACAAATCTTCTGCATCGGTTATGTTTCCTGCCATTCTAATACAAATATTATACATGGCTTTACTGTACTGGTGGTACAGTTGTGCAAAAGCCTGCGTATTACCTTTGCGGGCATTATGCACTAAATCTGTTGTTATATTGTTTTCCTTTTCCAAAAGTCAGTAGCCAATTATAAGAGTACCGTTTTATTAAAAGGTTGGAATTGCTTTAAAAATATTTTTAAAATAATTTTATTTGTGTAGGAATAATGTTAAAACTTTTTCTGTGATAAGGGCTTAAGCCAAATTGTTGAATAGCGTTTCTGTGTTCTAATGTTCCGTATCCTTTATTTTTTTGCCAGTTGTATTGCGGAAATTTATTGTGCAGTTGTTTCATAAAATCATCTCTATAGGTTTTTGCTAAAATACTTGCTGCCGCAATGCTGGCGTATTTTGCATCTCCTTTTACAATACAATAATGTTTTATTTTTTTATATGGTGTAAATCGGTTTCCATCAATTAATAATAACTGAGGTTTTGTTTTTAATTTATTAATTGCCAAATGCATTGCTTTAAAAGATGCTTTTAAAATATTAATGCTGTCTATTTCATTATTATCAATTAGTGCTACGGCATAACTAATGGCATTAGCTTCTATAAATTTTCTTAATTCATTTCTATCTTTTTCTTTTACTTGTTTACTATCATTTAATAACGGATGAAAAAAATTATCAGGAAGAATAACTGCTGCCGCAAACACAGGACCTGCGTAACAGCCACGCCCAGCTTCATCGCAACCTGCTTCTATAAGTTTTGTTTGATAAAAATTTTGCAGCATACTATGCAAGTTCTTTGTTTCAATTTATAATTTAAAATATCATTTACTGAAAACTGTTGTTATACATTTGCAACGATTAATTAGATATGAAAACAAAAAGTTCTAACCGTATTGTTGCTTATTGGATTTTTATTGGCGTTGCCATGTTAATTATACAAGTTTTATTAGGTGGCATTACCAGATTAACGGGCTCTGGATTATCTATTACAGAGTGGAAACCCATTATGGGTGCGTTGCCTCCGTTAAATGAAACCGAGTGGCAGAAGGCTTTTGAGCAATACCAACACATAGCACAATTTAAATACATTAACAGTCATTTTAATTTAGCAGATTTTAAATTTATTTTTTTTTGGGAATGGTTTCACCGTTTATGGGCAAGATTTATTGGTGTAGTTTTCTTAATTCCGTTTATTTATTTCATTATAAAAAAATATTTTCAGCAATGGATGATAATGCCACTTATTGTTTTATTTATAATGGGTGCATTGCAAGGTGCTATTGGTTGGATTATGGTAAAAAGCGGATTGAATGATGAAGATGTTTACGTAAGTCATATTAAATTAGCTATACATTTTGTGGCAGCAATGGTTTTAATAGGCTATGCTTTAATTTTTGGGTTAAAAATAATTGTACCTGCCGAGCAAAGAATAGTAAACAATTCTTTTAAAAAATTTACTATTGCTATTATTGTTTTATTGGTTATACAATTATTTTACGGAGCATTTATGGCGGGGCTTAAAGCTGCAAAAATTGCACCTACATGGCCTTCTATCAATGGCAACTTTTTTCCTACCAATACTCATGATTATAGTTTGGTTAATAATTTATTTTTTAACCCGCTTATTATTCATTTTATACATAGGGGCATTGCTTACATTTTATTTATTTTAATTTTAGTTTGGTGGTGGCAATCAAAAAAAATAATTACATCTTCTGTTTTTAATACATTAAAAGTTTTTCCTGTTGTATTAGTTATTGTACAAGTTTTATTAGGAATATTTTCTTTATTAACAAGCCCTCAAATTATTATTGGTCATTTTGGAATTTTTGAATGGATGGCACAACTGCATCAATTAACAGGTATGTTATTGTTATTAGCTTTAATTACTAATTTGTATATGGTTGGTTTAAAAAATAATTAGCAATTATTTTGTTGTTAATTTATTTTTCATGTTTTGGTTATAATAAATTTTTGGTATCTTTTGTAAATATTAGATGTGAAATTTTTATAAACATTATAACAAACAACTTGTTTTGATATAAAGAATAATACAACCAATAGCAGCTACATGAAAAAGTATTTAATCGGTTTTTGGTTTTCATTACCCATTCAATTAACGCTTTTACATTTTAGAAGATACCAAGTGTTACTTCTGTTTTGGTATATTTTATTTTCAACTATTGCGGGGTATTTCATGAAAACTTATGCAGCTTATTCTTTATTTCTTGCTCCCGAATATTTTAATGAAACCAATGCACTAAGTACATTAATTGTTGGTATTGCCATTGGAATTTTTATTATGAGTTGGAATATTACCACCTTCATTCTTCATACCAAACAAATAAAATTTTTAGCCACAACAGCACAACCCTTTTTAAAATATTGTATTAATAATGCTATTCTTCCAATTTTGTTTTTATTGTTTTATGCATACAAAGCGTTTGACTATTCTTATTACAATGAATTACTTACGCTCTCTCAATTTTTTTGGCGTGTAGCAGGGTTTTCAGCGGGTTTGTTTATTTCTATATTTATTGCTTTTGTTTATTTTTTTAGTGCAGATAAAACTATTTTTTATACATTATCAAATAATATAATTTATGCAAATTCAGAATACAACAAAGCTGTTGTAGAAAAAATTTTGCCAATAGAAAAAACCGAAATGCGTGTTGATTGGTTTTTAAGTGCCAAGTTGCATTTGCGTAAGCCGAGAGATGTAAGACATTATAGTCAGAGTTTTTTAGATAATATTTTTAAACGCCATCATATAGCTGCTTTATTAGCTATATTATTAGCATTTATTTTTTTATTAGTAGCCGGGTATTCATCAGATTCAAAATTATTTCAATTACCCGCTGCTGCAAGTATTGCTATTTTCTTTTCTGTAATGATTGGCGTATCCGGAGCTGTGTCTGCTTTATTTAGAACATGGAGTATTCCGTTGGTTTTTATATTATATTTTTTTATTAATTATTGTTATGAAAAAGAAATTATTGATCCAAGAAATAAAGCATACGGGTTAAATTATCAAAACAAAGATGAAAGACCCGAATACACAATGGAGTCTGTTACACAATTAGCAAACACTAAAGATATTAATGCAGATAAAGAACATTTTATTAATATTTTAAACAACTGGAAAGCCAAACAAAAAGAAGACAAGCCTATTTTATATATTATTAACACAAGCGGCGGAGGCTTACGCAG
Organism: Bacteroidota bacterium; assembly: GCA_018267725.1. GTDB lineage: Bacteria > Bacteroidota > Bacteroidia > Chitinophagales > Chitinophagaceae > CW01. The sequence continues at coordinate 17,592 of JAFDXY010000028.1, read as the reverse complement.
TGCAGCTTTTACAATGAATGCTTTACAAAAAATTGATAGTTTAATGCACGGTCAATTAATGCACAAAACTTTATTTATTAATGGCTCATCGGGTGGTATGTTGGGTGCTGCTTATTACAGAGCATTGTATTTAGAAAAACAAACAAATAAAAATATTAATTTATTTAACAAGCAGTATGTAAGCGATATTTCAACCGATTTATTAAACCCGTTATTTTCTTCTTTTGTTACAAGAGATATTGTTGGGCCTATTCAAAAATTTTCTTTCAACGGATATAAGTATGCAAAAGATAGAGGTTACGCTTTTGAAGAAAAACTAAATGAAAACACGCACGGTTTATTAAATAAAAAATTAAGTGATATTGTTATTGATGAACAAAAAGCAAATATTCCATTTATGTTTTTCAATCCCATTATTACCAGAGATGGAAGAAAAATGATAATAAGTGCAAACCCTGCAAGATTTTTAATGCAACCGCAATTAGATTCTTCTCATATTACTCCTATTGATGCAGATGCTATTGACTTTGTTTCTTTTTTTAAAAAACAAAATGCAACCAGCTTGCGTTTACTTTCTGCATTAAGAATGAATGCAACTTTTCCTTATGCATTACCAAATGTATGGTTACCAACTAAACCTATTATTGATGTAATGGATGCAGGGTTAAGAGATAATTTTGGAATAGAAACAACGCTAAGGTTTTTAACTGTTTTTCAAGATTGGCTTAAAAATAATACCAGCAAAGTTGTTTTAATACAAATACGCGATAGAAGTATTAACGATTGGGAAAGCCCTTATCAAACCAATAGTTTTATAGGAACTTTTACAAAACCTATGTTTATTTTACAAAATAATTGGTATAGGTTGCAAGGTTACTATCAGCATGATGAGTTAAGTTATTTTGCAAATAGTTATGGTAATAATTTTTATAGTTTATGCTTTCAATATATTCCATTAAGTAAAGATGCAGATGCAGGTTTAAGTTTTCATTTAACTTCTTCCGAAAAAATAAGTATTGAACATGCAGTAAATAATTCGCTCAACAAAAATGCATTTGATAGTTTAATTAAAATTTCAAAATAAAATTTATTTCTTTTTATAAATAGGAACGGTGCTGCAAGGTTCTCCGTACATAATACTTTTTACAACGGGCCTTAATTTATTGGTAATAGCAACATACGCAACTTCCGGAATAGAAACTTCTCCGCAACCTTTTACAACAATACGTTTATCGGTATAATCAGTTACATCAATTGCATCAATTGTTTTTTGTAAAACTGTTTCTATTAATTTTTTCTCATCTCCAAAAACAACATTTTTCGCAACAGGTTGTAAATAACTTGCAGCCAACATGTTTGCCCACATAGGTATAATTGCATCGGCAGTACAGGTTATGGCAACATATTTATTTTCATAAATACTCCAATCGGTTTGTTGTAACGCTGTGCGATATTCTTTTTCTTTTAATATCAAACCCATAAAAAGAAAATCTTTTAAATCAAATATTTTAATTTCTTCTTTCGGATAGTATTCTTCTAAATCAATAGTAATTAAACTGCTTTCTGCAACTTTATTTACAATCACATCATTCATAAAAAATTATTTCTGTGCAAATGTATAAAACGGCATTTAGTTTCTGTTTTCGGGTTCAGAAAATACAAGTATCTCGGTTTGTTTAATTTACTTTGCAAGTATGAACACAGATTTTTTAGTTATTGGAAGTGGTATTGCCGGATTAACGTATGCATTAAAAGTTGCCAATTATTTTCCCGAAAAAAAAGTAACAATAATTACCAAATCAAATACCGATGAAACCAATACCAAATATGCACAAGGTGGTGTTGCCGGTGTTTGGGATGAAGAAAAAGACAGTTTTGAAAAACATATTGAGGATACATTAATTGCAGGAGATGGATTGTGTAATAAAAAAATTGTTGAAATTGTTGTGAAAGAAGGGCCCAAAAGAATAAGAGAAATTATTGAATATGGAGCAAGATTTGATAAAAATGAAAATGGAAAATATGCTTTAGGAAGAGAAGGTGGTCATAGCGAGTTTAGAATTTTACATCATAAAGATGTTACAGGCAAAGAAATGGAAAGGGCTTTATTAGAAGAAGTTAGTAAAATAAAAAATATTGAAATTATTAATCATTGTTTTGTTTTAGATATTATTACGCAACATCATTTAGGATATTTAGTTACCAAATCAACCACCGATATTACTTGTTATGGTGTGTATGTTTTAAACTTACACAATAATAAAATTGAAAAAGTTACAGCCAACACAACTTTGTTGGCAAGCGGCGGTTGTGGGCAAGCATACAGAACAACAACCAATCCTAAAATTGCAACGGGCGATGGTATTGCAATGGTGTATAGAGCAAAAGGAAGAATAGAAAACATGGAGTTTATTCAATTTCATCCAACGGCATTATTCGAGCCGGGACAATCACCATCATTTTTAATAACTGAAGCCGTTCGTGGAGATGGAGGAATTCTTCGAAACAAAAACGGAGAAGCGTTTATGCAACAGTATGATGAAAGAAAAGATTTAGCTCCGCGAGATATTGTTGCAAGGGCAATAGATAATGAAATGAAAAAAAGTGGAACAGAATATGTTTATTTAGATTGCAGGCATTTTAATAAACAAAAATTTATTCATCATTTTCCAAACATATATAAAAAATGTTTAAGTATTGGTATTGATGTTATGCAACAAATGATTCCCGTTGCACCAGCTGCACATTACAGTTGTGGCGGTATTAAAACCGATGATTATGCTCGAACATCTATTAAAAATTTATATGCTTGTGGAGAATGTGCCAGCACCGGATTACACGGAGCAAACAGATTGGCAAGCAACAGTTTGTTAGAAGCAATGGTTTTTGCACACAGAGCTTTTATAGATGTATGTAATAATAAAATTGAAAATAGTAATGTTACCACTATTCCCGATTGGAATACGAAAGGAACAACAGAACCTAAAGAAATGATTTTAATAACACAAAGCTTAAAAGAGCTACAACAAATAATGAGCGATTATGTTGGTATTGTTAGAACAGATGTGCGTTTACAAAGGGCTATGAGAAGAATAGATTTATTACATGAAGAAACAGAGCAATTATATGAAAACACAAAAGTATCTCCGCAATTATGTGAATTAAGAAATTTAATTACCGTTGGCTATTTAATTGTAAAAGGAGCAGAGTTTAGAAAAGAAAGCAGAGGTTTGCATTACAATATTAACCACTTAGAAAAAAATAAATTATTACAAAACACCATTCTTTAAACAGCAACAATGTATTATATTATTTACGCCTTTTTTTATTTGCTTTCATTATTGCCATGGTTTGTAATGTATGCAATAAGTAATTTTATTTCGTTTGTTCTATACCATATAATTAAATATAGAAAAAATGTTATTTTAAATAATTTGGCAATTGTATTTCCAGAAAAATCAATTCAAGAAAGAGAAAAAATTTGTAAACAGTTTTATAAAAATTTTGTAGATACTTTTATTGAAACCATAAAATGTATTTCCATTTCAAAAAAACAATTAAATAAACGTTTTAAAATTGATACTAATTTTTTACAAGAGTTATATAATATAGGCAAGCCTGTTCAGTTTCATACCGGTCATTTTTTTAATTGGGAATATTTAAATGCAAGCCTTGCTATTCATTTAAAACACAAATGGGTTGGTGTGTACAGCCCTTTAAGCAATAAATCTTTTGACAGATTAATTTATAATATGCGTTCTCGTTTTGGTACCATATTAATTCCGGCAACACATTTTAAAACAAAATTTCATGAGTATGCGGGAGATATGTATGCACTTGGTTTGGCTGCAGATCAAAATCCAGGAAATATTAATAATGCATATTGGCTTCCGTTTTTTGGTAAAATGGCTCCGTTTGCAAGAGGTCCTGAAAAAGGAGCTAAACTAAAAAACACAACAGTTGTGTTTGCAAATTTTTATAGAATAAAACGCGGGCATTATAAAATAGATTTTGAATTGATTACTACAAATGCCAGAGAATATGCAGATGGAGAATTAACAAAAATGTACGTTAGTTATATTGAAAACTGTATTAAACAAAGACCAGATAATTATTTATGGAGTCATAAACGTTGGAAACACCAGTTTAATAAACAAAAATTTGAAAAATTAATTGTTAAATAAATATAATATGAAAATTATTGCAATGATACCGGCACGTTATGCAGCTACGCGTTTTCCTGCAAAACTAATGCAACAACTGGGAAATAAAACAGTAATAAGGCACACTTACGATAATGCAAAAGCTACAGAATTATTTGATGATGTTTTTGTAGTTACCGATAGCAATATTATTTTCAACGAAATTATTGGCAATGGCGGAAAAGCAATTATGAGTAAAAAAAATCATGAAAGCGGTAGTGATAGAATTGCAGAAGCTGCCGAACAATTAGATGTAGATATTATTGTAAATGTTCAGGGAGATGAACCATTTGTTAAAAAAGAACCATTACAAAAATTATTGAATGTATTTAAGAATAACGAAGGAAAAAATGTGCAAGTAGCAAGTTTAATGCAAGAATTAAAAGACGAAAAATTAATTGCTGATTCTAATTATGTAAAAGTTGTAGTTGATAAAAATTTTAATTCTTTATTTTTCAGTCGGTCTGTTATTCCTTATCCAAGAGATAAAAATATAAAATCTATTTATTACGAACATATTGGTGTTTATGCTTTTAGAAAACAAGCATTAATCAATTTCGCTAATTGGGAAATAACTCCGTTAGAAGCTGCCGAAAAAATTGAATGTTTGCGTTATTTAGAAAATGGTATTCCTCTAAAAATGGTTGTAACCAATTATATGGGTGTTGAAATTGATACGCCCGAAGATTTAATAAAAGCCGAGCAACTTCTTTAATTTTTTATTGGTTCAAATTTATTTTCATTAACAGATTTAATAAAACTTATTAGTCCCGGAAAATAATGTGCTTGGTCGTCCCACATAGAACAATGGCTACCTGTTGGGCAATATAAATAGTTTCCGTTTTTTATTTGTGTTGCCATCCATTTCATATAATTAGGGTCCATAGTATCAAACTCTCCACCAATTGTTAATGTAGGAACATTTATTTTATTTAAATCTTTACTTCTATCCCAATGCAATAACCTTCCACCTGTTTTAAACTCGCTGGGGCCTTGCATAGCAACATATATTCCTTCACTTAAATGGCTAAACATTCTGTTAATGGGTTCGGGCCAATCTTTTAATCTGCATATATGTTGAGCATAATATTCAGTAAGTACTAACCGTTGGTAAGTTGTATCTTTAAACATTCCTCTTGCTTCATAATTCATTAAAGAATCTACCAGCGTTTTACGCATTTTGTTTCTGAGAGTTGTATTATATTTTTCATATTCAGGAATGCTTGCCACCATATTCGAAATAATTAATCCCTTAATATTATCTTGATATTTTAATGCGTATTCCATTGCTAAAATTCCGCCCCAACTATGCCCTAACAAATAAAAATTATCTTTATTTAAATTTAATGCTTTGCGTACTTGCTCAACTTCTTCTACAAAATGGTCAATTGTCCAAAGGCTGCTGTCGTTGGGTTTATCGCTATAATAAGATTCTAATTGATCGTACTCAATAATTTCAATTCCTTCTTTAGGCATAAAGCTTTCAAAACATTCAAATGCTTCATGTGTTCCCCCAGGACCACCATGTAACAGCAATAATTTTATTTTAGGATTGTTGCCAATTGTTTTTGTCCAAACATTAAATGTTCCTTTTTCTGTTTTTATTGGAATCATTTTTACACCACCCGTTTGCACTCCGCTATCTGTTATAGCATGATATTCTGTTAAAGAAAGAGATGTTTTATTTTGATTACATGAAATAAAAAATAGAGATAGTACAATAAAGAAGAAAATAATTTTTCTCATAGCAAAAGTTTGCATGAATATAAAATCTTTTCTTTATAAATGCAAGCTATCTTCCCATGTAAACCATTAGTATTTGTACATCGCTGGGGTTTACACCAGAAATGCGTGATGCCTGACCAAGTGTTCTTGGTTTTATTTTTTTGAATTTTTGTAATGCTTCGGCAGAAAGAGCAGAAACACCATCATAATTAAATGTATCAGGAATGGTTAGTTCTTCTAACTGTTTCATCTTCTGCACAATATCTAATTCTTTTTCAATATACCGTTCGTACTTTATTTGTATTTCGGCTTGTTCTATACTTTCTTTTGAAAAAGATTGTAATGCAATTTTTAAATTATAAATATTATTTATTAATGAAATTAATGATACATTTGGACGTAAAACAACTTTCGTTGCTTTTTGTTTTTCTGTTAAAGGAGAAGATTGTATTTCTGAAAAATAGTTGTTAATTTCTTCTGGTTCTATAGTTGTTTTATTTAATATATTTTTTATTTTATTTACTTCTTCTTTTTTCTGAATTACTTTATCCATTCTTTCTTGCGATGCAAGCCCAAGCCTATAACTCATTTCTGTTAATCTTAAATCTGCATTATCTTGTCTTAACAGTGTTCTAAACTCGGCTCTGCTGGTAAACATTCTGTAAGGCTCATCGGTTCCTTTGTTTATTAAATCATCTATTAAAACACCAATATAGGCTTCGCTTCTTTTTAATACCAACGGTTCTTCGTTTCTTACAGATAAATGTGCATTAATTCCTGCCATTAAACCTTGGCAAGCAGCTTCTTCATAACCCGTTGTTCCATTTATTTGCCCAGCAAAAAATAAATTTTTAATAAGTTTTGTTTCTAAGCTGCTTTGTAATTGTGTAGGTGGAAAATAATCGTATTCAATTGCATACCCCGGTCTAAAAATTTTACAGTTTTCAAATCCTGCAACAGTTCTTAATGCTTTTACCTGAACATCTTCGGGCAGCGAAGTAGAAAACCCGTTTACATAAATTTCAACCGTATTCCAACCTTCGGGTTCTACAAAAAGTTGATGCCTGTCTTTATCCGCAAATCGATTGATTTTGTCTTCAATGCTTGGACAGTATCTTGGGCCTCTTCCTTCTATTCTTCCCTGAAACATTGGGCTTCTGTCAAAACCCGTTTTTAAAATTTCATGAACTTCGGGTGTTGTGTAGGTTATAAAACAACTTCTTTGTTGTGAGGCTTTTGGTTTTTCTGTTTCCAAATAAGAGAACCCGGTAACTTCTTCATCGCCCTTTTGTTCTTCCATTTTAGAATAATCTAAACTTCTACCATCTACTCTTGGTGGTGTACCTGTTTTTAATCTATCGCTTTCAAAACCAAGGCTTACTAGTTGTTCTGTTATTCCTGTTGCTGCTTTTTCTGAAATTCTCCCCCCTCCCAACTGTTTTTCTCCAATATGAATAATACCGTTTAGAAATGTTCCACTGGTTACAACCACAGTTTTTGATTCAATTTCATGCCCCAACCCGGTAATAACTCCCGCTGCTTTTCCATTTTTAATGATTATAGAGCGAACCATATCTTGATAAAAATCAACATTCGGGGTTGCTTCTAACATATCTCGCCATGTGGTAGCAAATAACATTCGGTCGTTTTGAGACCTTGGGCTCCACATTGCAGGACCCTTACTAAGGTTTAACATCCTAAACTGAATCATACTTTTATCAGATACAATTCCGCTATAACCACCCATTGCATCTATTTCTCGTACAATTTGACCCTTTGCTATACCACCCATTGCTGGGTTACAACTCATTTGGGCAATGGTTTGCATGTTCATGGTAATAAGCAAAACGCTACTTCGCATGTTTGCTGCTGCCGCTGCTGCCTCACAACCTGCGTGCCCCGCACCCACTACAATTACATCATATTTTGAAAACATGCAACAAAGATATTTTTGAAATGCTATTCCTTTTCAGAAATGTTTGTTTCACGTGAAACGTATTAGGAGGCGTTACACGTGGAACATTAGATATTGAAGAGAGAAATTTGCTCTGTTTCTTTTTGTCGCATTAAGCTTTTGTCGGATTTTGATTTGTCTTTATAACCACATAAATGCAGAACGCCGTGTATAATAACTCTGTGCAACTCTTCCCAATAAGATGTATTTAAATTTTCGGCATTATCCTTCACCCTATCAATACTTATATAAACTTCTGCTTCAATAGGGCTGTTTTTGGTTTTTGATAAATCGAATGTGATAATATCTGTATAATAATCGTGTTGAAGGAATTGCTTATTAATATTCAGCAAATAATCATCTGAACAAAAAATATAAGAAATCGAGCCAAGTTGCTTTCCTTCTTTTAGAAAACAATTAATAATCCATTTTTTTAATTTCTTTTTTCCTTTGTAATAAAACGGAATATCAGCCGAATGAAATGATACTTTATTCATAATTCTTACTCCAAAATTCGTAAGAACTTGCCTTTTACAGCAATTACTTTTGCTTTTCAGTTTAAAATATGAAAAAACTTAGCGAGTTGGCATTAGGAAGACAGGCAATAATTACTTCATTTAATAATGATGATATTTATATTAAGCTAATGGAAATGGGTTGCGTACCCGGGGAAGTTGTTACCATTGAGCAAATTGCTCCATTAGGAGATCCTATTTCAATTTCAATAGCTGGTTATTTATTGAGTCTTAGATTAGATGAAGCCGGAAGTATTTTTGTGGAAGAAATAGATAAATAACACTTTCATGAAAATTGGTTTATACTTTGGTTCATTTAATCCTATTCATATTGGACATTTGGTTATAGCAAGCCATGTGGCTAATTATACAAACGTTCAACAAGTTTGGTTTGTGGTTAGTCCACAAAATCCGTTAAAATCTTCTACTTCTTTATTAAACGAGCACCAACGATTGTTTTTGGTTCAAAAAGCAATTGAAAAAGATAACAGATTTAAAACTTGCGATGTAGAATTTAAACTTCCCAAACCATCTTATTCTATTGATACTTTAACTTATTTAACCGAAAAATATCCGGGGCATGAGTTTTTAATTATTATAGGAAGTGATAGTTTTCAGAATATAAAGCAATGGAAAAATTATAAAGAGTTGCTTGCGAATTATAAATTAATTGTTTATGAAAGACCCGGCTTTGAAATAAGCCAAAACCACCTTGAAGCAGATTTAACTATTTTAAAAAACGCTCCTTTATTAAATATTTCTGCCACACTAATTAGAGAGAATATTCGCTTGGGCAAGAATATTAATTATTTAGTACCAGATATTGTAAAAGAAGAAATTGAAAAAGGTGGATATTACAAATAACAAATATTCTTTTTTTATTTTATTTCTTCAAACTCACCGGTCTGTTTGTTTTTTCTAACATTATCCCAATTAAAAAACCTTCCGTTCATAGCAACATATACACCAACAGGCAACGTTTGCACAAAAGCTAAAGCACTTCCTAAATTAAATAAACCATCGCTACTTCCAAATTTATAAGGAATCATAGCTCCGGTAATAACAACGGTTTTATTAATATTTTTTTCTGCTAAAAACTTTGCAGTTTCGCTCATTGTATCTGTTCCGTGAGTAATAATAATTTTGTTTTCATCTGCATGTTGGCATTGGCGTGCAATTAATTCTCGGTCATCAATAGTCATTTCTAAACTATCAATCATCATTAAAGTTCTAATATCAACTTCAACTCTACTTCTACCAAGTTCAAGCATTTCGTGTAAATGAGTGTCTTTAAAAAACAGTTGGCCATTCAATTCGTTATATTCTTTATCAAAAGTTCCACCGGTAATAAAAATTCTAATTGCCATAGCTTATTTTTTACAAATATCATTCATGCGTTTTAATAAAACTATAATTTAAAAGTTTATCAAACAAAGTTTATTCTTTATTTAAAATTACTTTTGTGTAATGAATATTCAAGGAAGATTTAAAAATATTTTTGAGCCAGAACTATTAAAAGAAATTGAAAATAAATCAAAAACAGTTTCTGTTAAAGAAGGCGAGGTGATTTTGAATATTGGACAAACTGTAAAACAAATTCCTATTTTATTAGAAGGAATTTTAAAAATTACAAGAATAGATAATGCAGGAAGAGAGTTGTTGCTTTATTATGTACATGCCAATGAAAGTTGTGCTATGTCCTTTACTTGTTGCATGCAACAATTTCCCAGTGAAATAAAAGCAACTGCAGAAAGTGATGTTGAATTTTTAGCTATTCCAATTGGTATTATGGACGAATGGTTAGCAAAATATCCAACTTGGAAAAGTTTTGTAATGCGTACCATTCGTAGCAGATTTAATGAATTATTAAATGCAATAGATCAGCTTGCATTTCAAAAATTAGACGAGCGTTTAATTCATTATTTAAAAGAAAAATCAAAAGCCACAGGCTCTACGTTAATTAATCTTTCGCACGAAGAAATAGCCAACGAAATGGCATCATCCAGAGAAGTAATTTCACGCCTTTTAAAAAAACTGGAAAATGACAAAAAGGTTTTGCTCTACCGAAATCAAATTAAACTTCTTCGGGATTTGTGATTAAAGTCACTATTAAAGAATTTATTTAAACTGACTTTTGCAGTACAATATTAAAGTACTAAAAAATTCAGATTATGAAAGCTAATATGAGTTTAGCAGATAGAGTAATAAGAATTGCTGCAGTAATAGTAATTGCAGTTCTTTATTTTACCGATCAAATTTCAGGAACATTGGCAATTATTTTAGGAATAGTTGCTGCCATTTTTGTGCTAACAAGTTTGGTTAGTTTTTGTCCGCTATATCGCCTTTTTGGTATTTCAACAATAAAAAGAAATAAATATATTTAAAATGAAACACGAAATAGAATCTCAGTGGATGGGGAAAATGCAATTTAATGCATTGGTAAACGGACACACTATTATAATGGATGCTCCCGAGCGTGTGGGAGGAGAAGATAATGGGCCTATTCCTAAACCATTTGTATTAACAGCACTTTCGGGTTGTACGGGTATGGATGTAATTGCATTGCTTCGCAAGCAGGGAAAAGAATTAACAGAATTAAATTTAAAAGTAAGTGGAGAAATTAGCAAACAACAACCTATTGAATATGTGTCTGCAAATATTGTTTATGAAATGAAAGGTAATGCCAAAGACGAACAAGCTTCTTATGATGCAGTAATGACATCGCAAGAAAAAATTTGCGGTGTTAGCCATATGCTAAAAAAAATTATGCCTGTTACTTGGCAAATAATATATAACGGAAAAGAAATATTTAATAATCAGTTAAATCCAGTTGCACAATTAAACTAATGAATTTTATTTTAAAATATAAGCTAACACTAATAGGCATTTTTATTGGTGGATTAGCTGGCTTTGCTTATTACTATTTTATTGGTTGTGCAAGCGGTACTTGTGCTATAACATCAAAACCATTAAACAGCACCGCTTACGGAGCCTTAATGGGAGCATTGGCTTTTACAAGCTTTAAAAAAGAGAAATCAAAAAATTAATACAAAAAATGAAAAACAATAAAACCGTTATTGATGTAAGAACGCCTGCAGAATTTGCAGGAGGAAATGTTGTTGGCAGCATAAATATTCCATTAAATGAAATAGAAATACATGCCGCCGAAATAAAGCAAATGCAACAACCTATTGTTTTATGTTGTGCAAGTGGTATGCGTAGCGGGCAAGCAACTGCTTACCTTAAAAATATTGGCGTTGATTGTGAAAATGGCGGCAGTTGGATTGATGTGAATTATACAATAAACAATAATTAACTTTAACTAATGTTACAAATACTTAAAAATATTTTTGGATTAGGAACTAAAATTAATTTTACTGAATTAATGAAAAGTGGGGCTCAAATAATTGATGTAAGAACACCGGGAGAGTTCCAAAGCGGACACATAAAAGGTTCTATAAACATTCCTTTACAAAATCTTTCTACTCAACTTTCAAAAATAAAAAAAGACAAACCTGTTATAACTTGTTGTGCAAGCGGTATGCGTAGTGCATCTGCAAAAAGTATATTAAAATCAAAAGGTTTTACAGAAGTACATAATGGTGGTGGATGGGTAAGTTTACAAAATAAAATTTCTTAATATGAAACAAAGAATTTTAACCGGTTGGAATTTAAGACGAATTTTATATACATTAATTGGAGGAGCTATTATAATACAATCTGTTTTACAACATGAATGGATTGGGATTTTATTAGGAAGTTATTTTGCTTCTATGGGAATATTTTCTTTTGGTTGTGCAGGCGGAAATTGCTTTAACGGAAACTGTTATACTAACACCAACTCTAATTCAACAAAAGAAAATAAAATTGAATATGAAGAAATAAAATAGTAATGGAAACAATAAATAAAGCAAAAACATTTTCAGAAATTATTGCACAAGAAAAACCCGTATTGGTAGATTTTTTCGCAGAATGGTGTGGCCCCTGTAAAATGATGAAACCTATTTTAGAAGAATTAAAAACCAAAGTAGGAAACAATGCAACTATTTTAAAAATTGATGTAGATCGTAATCCACAAGTTGCGGCAACTTATAATATTCAAGGTGTGCCTACATTAATTCTTTTTAAAAACAATGAAATTAAATGGAGGCAATCAGGCGTAGTTTCTATAAATTATTTACAACAAATTATTCAACAACATCAATAATAATAAATGATAAAATATTTTCAATCACTTATCGTAGTATTCATAATTCTTTTTAGTAGTTGCAATAATTTACAATCGCAAAAAACCTTTATAAGTCTTTCCGCAAAAGCGTTTGCAGAAAAAGTAAAACAGTTACCAAATGCTGTTATTATTGATGTTCGCACTCCTCAAGAATTTTCTAAAGACCATTTAATAAATTCAAAAAATATAGATTGGAATGAAAATAATTTTGAAACTGAAATAGAAAAATTAGATAAATCAAAGCCGGTTTTTGTTTATTGCCTTAGTGGCGGAAGAAGTACCGCAGCAGCAGAATTAATGCATAAAAAAGGTTTTAAAGAAATATATGAAATGGATGGAGGCATTATGAAATGGAGAGCTGCCAATCTTCCTGAAACAACAAATACAGCAACACAAACAGCGGCATTAACCAAAGCTCAGTTTAATGCTCTTACTAATAATAAAAATAAAATGGTATTGGTAGATTTTTATGCAGATTGGTGTGGGCCTTGCAAAAAAATGGAACCATATTTAAAAGAAATTGCAACAACAATGGCAGATAAAGTTGTATTGGTTCGTATTAATGCCGATGATAATCAAGAATTGTGTAAAGAATTAAATATAGATGCATTGCCTGTTTTACACTTGTATAAAAACAATTCACTTGCCTGGAAAAACTTAGGTTATATAAGTAAAGAAGATGTATTAAAAAAATTAGAATAACTAAAAATATAACTGTCGTATTAAATAAAGGAGCTGCATTATTTTATATAAATAGTGCAGTTTTTGTTTTATAATTATTCGTTACGCATTAAACATATTTCCTGCGGTATATAACTTTTTATTACTTTTGGTGCTCAACCCTTAAAATATTTTCCTTTAAAATTCTACTTAGATTATCAACAATTTTTTGTTGTAAGTTTTATTTATAACCATACCGTATTTTATTTAAAATGAACAAAGCTGTTTCAAAAAACAACGGAATTCCAATATCACCATCATTAAATGCTGCAATAGAAGAAGAAGAAATTGAATCTAAAAAAGAAGACACAAAATTTAGACTACTCAAAATTTCTTTTGCTGCATTTTTAGTAGCAATTGCAGTAAGTGGTATAGCAAAGTTTTTAATTCATCTTATAGATTTAATTACTAATATTTCTTTTTACAAAAACTTTTCTTTTATACATACAACACCTGCTTCAAACTCTTTAGGGCTGTGGGTTATAATTGTTCCAGCTTTAGGTGGTGTAGTAGTTGGTTTAATGGCTTTGTTTGGTTCTAAAGCTATTCGCGGGCATGGTATTCCTGAAGCAATGGAACAAATACTTACCAATCAAAGTAAAATAAAACCAACCATTACTTATTTAAAACCACTTTCTTCTGCCATATCAATAGGAACGGGCGGACCCTTTGGTGCAGAAGGGCCAATTATTGCAACGGGTGGTGCATTGGGTTCTACCATTGGGCAAATACTTAAAATATCTCACAACGAAAGAAAAATATTATTAGCAGCAGGTGCAACTGCAGGCATGTCTGCCATTTTCAACAGCCCTATTGCTGCTATTTTTTTAGCAATAGAATTATTGTTGTTTGAATTTTCTCCACGTTCACTTGTTCCTGTTGCTATTGCTTGTATGGTTGGTGCTTCAATGCATCTTGTTTTGTTTGGAGAGAAACCTGTATTTGAAGCCGTTGCTATTGCATCACCCAATAATTCTGCACTTTTAATATATGGTGGTTTGGGTATTATTATTGGTTTGCTTTCTGTTTTTGTAAGTAAAGCTGTTTATTATATTGAAGAAGCTTTTGAAAAACTTCCTATTCATTGGATGTGGTGGCCGGCTATTGGTGGATTATTAGTTGGTTTTGTTGGATATTTTTATCCTCGCACATTGGGTGTTGGTTATGAAAATATTACAGATGTGTTATCTGGAAATTTGCCAATGAGAATAATTTTTGCTCTTTGTGTTTTTAAATTTATATCTTGGGCAATAGCCTTAGGTAGCGGCACTTCTGGCGGAACATTAGCACCATTACTAACTATTGGTGGAGCAACCGGAGCATTATTGGGAATAGCCATTCTGCATTATTTTCCTTCATCTGGTATTACCATTCCTTTGGCTGCATTAGTGGGCATGGCTGCAATGTTTGCAGGTGCATCAAGAGCACTATTAACTTCTATCATTTTTGCATTAGAAACAACTGGGCAATATAATGCCTTACTTCCTTTACTTATAACTTGTGTTCCATCTTATTTAATTTCTTTTTTATTTATGGAGAATACAATTATGACTGAAAAAATTGCAAGAAGAGGAATTAAAACTCCAAACTCTTATGAACCTGATATTTTAGAAAGATTAACCGTAGAGCAAGTTATAACAGATAACGGAATTATTATAAGTGAAGATAACAGCATAAAAGAAGCATGTGAGTGGTTGAATAAAGAAACAAATTATAAATCGAATTATTTTATTGTTTCAAATAATGAAGGGGAATATAAAGGCATAATAAGCTCATCAAATTTATATAGTGATCATCATGCAAAAGATACCAAGTTAGGAGCGTTAATAAGAAGAAACTCTGCTTGTGTTAAACTTACAGACACTTTAAAAATAACTGCCGAAATAATGGCAAAAGAAAATGTAGATGTATTGCCGGTTATAGGAGAAGAAAATAAAAATATTGTAGGGCTTGTTTCTTATAGAGATATTCTTTCTGCATATAAATATGGTGTTGAAGAACATGAAAAAAAGCAATCTCATATTTCATTAAAAAGAAAGAGTTTAAAAATATTAATAAAAGGTCAAAAATTAATTGAGCTAACCATGAAGAAAAATAAATAATTGTTTTACGTTTTACTTCATTGTTTCTAACTCTTTTTGCAATCTAAACATTTCATCACGCAGTTTTGCGGCTTCAATAAAATCTAAATTTTTTGCAGCTTTTTCCATTTCCTTTTTTATTTGCTTAATTGCTTTTTCAAGTTGTGGAATGGTTTTATATGTTGTTTGTTCTTCTGCAGCTTGTGCTATAATATCACTATCGTTTTGAATGGCATAAGGTTTTGTATCATCAAAACCTTTAATATCTAAAACAGCTGTTTGTTTTAGTATTTGCTCAATGCTTTTCTTAACTGTTTTAGGTATTATGTTGTGTTCTACATTATACGCTATTTGTTTTTCTCTTCTTCTATTGGTTTCATCAATAGTGCGTTGCATGCTGTCTGTAATTTTATCTGCATAAAAAATTACTAAACCGTTTTCGTTACGTGCTGCTCTGCCAGCCGTTTGTGTTAAACTTCTTTCGTTTCTTAAAAAACCTTCTTTATCTGCATCTAAAATTGCAACTAAACTTACTTCGGGTAAATCTAACCCTTCGCGTAATAAATTTACTCCCACTAAAACATCAATCTCACCTAACCTAAGCTGCCTAAGAATTTCAACACGTTCTAATGCATCAACATCGCTATGTATATATTTTGATTTAATATTAATGCGTTGTAAATATTTATCCATTTCTTCGGCCATTCGTTTGGTTAAAGTTGTAACCAAAACTCTATCTCCTTTTTTTACACGAGCATCAATTTCTTCTAATAAATCATCAATTTGGTTTACACTTGGCCTTATTTCAATGGGTGGTTCTAATAAACCCGTTGGGCGTACAACTTGTTCTACAACAACTCCGCCTGTTTTTTCTAATTCATAATTTCCGGGAGTGGCACTTACAAAAACAGTTTGACCAATTAAGTTTTCAAACTCATGAAAATTTAAAGGACGATTATCTAATGCTGAAGGAAGACGAAAACCATAATCAACCAAAACTAATTTTCTACTTCTATCTCCACCATACATGCCTCCAACTTGCGGAATAGTTTGATGGCTTTCATCAATCAAACACAAAAAATCTTTTGGAAAATAATCTAATAAACAAAATGGTCTTGTTCCCGGTTTTCTTCTATCAAAAAATCTTGAATAATTTTCTATGCCGTTGCAATAACCCAATTCGCGAATCATTTCTAAATCATACTCAACACGTTCTTTAATGCGTTGAGCTTCCATAAATTTTCTTGATAATTTAAAATAATCAACCTGTGCCATCATTTCATCTTGAATTTCATTAATTACTTGTTGCATTATATCTTTTGGAGCCAGATATAAATTAGCAGGAAAAATAGCTGCATTATCTAACGATGAAATTCTTTTGGCTGTTGCTTTTTCAATAGTTTCTATTTCTTCAATTTCATCTCCAAAAAAAGTTATACGATAACCATAATCAACGTAAGGTAAATTAATATCAATGGTATCTCCTTTTACTCTAAATGTTCCTCTTGAAAAATCTCCTTGAGATCTGTTATATAATGAATTAACTAAGTTGTGCAAAAAAGCTTGCCTTGATATAGTTTGATTTTTTTGAATACGAATAATTCCATTTTCAAATTCTGTTGGGTTGCCCATACCATAAATACAACTAACACTTGCAACAACAATTATATCTCTTCTGCCACTTAATAATTCGCTGGTTGCTTGTAAACGAAGTTTATCTAACTCTTCATTAATACTTAAATCTTTTTCAATATACACATTGCTTACAGGCAAGTAAGCTTCGGGTTGATAATAATCGTAATAGCTAACAAAATAACCAACTGCATTATCTGGAAAAAATTGTTTAAACTCTCCATACAATTGTGCCACCAATGTTTTGTTATGTGTTAAAACAAGTGTTGGCTTTTGTGTTTGTGCAATAACATTTGCCATTGTAAATGTTTTGCCGCTTCCGGTAACGCCTAATAAAGTTTGAAATTGCTCGCCGTAATTAATTCCTTCTACTAATTGTTTAATAGAAGATGGTTGATCTCCGCTTGGTTGATAATTTGACTGAAGGTTAAAAAGCATATTGTTGTATAACTAATAGCTGTATTTATAATAGTATATTTAAAAAAAATAATAAGTAATTAGTTTTTCTTAAAGTTAGGGTGTCCAATAAATTTCT
>JAFDXY010000027.1 GCA_018267725.1 Bacteroidota bacterium | reverse complement strand
GAATAACAAGTTAAGTATTACAGTTATAATTCCTACAAATAAACCGCCAAGAATACCTCTTGTAAGAAGAGGGTATTTGAATGAAAGTGAATCTGATTTCATATACTTTAATTTTAATATTTAACATTAATTGCAGGAAACAATTTTATGTGAAGAACTATTTTTTATGCAACAGATTAAAGTACGAAGCAGTTGTAAAGATACGCTTTTCTTTTGCAGACAAAGAATTAATAATCAATTTTAGTTATTATCATTAACCAAAGACTAAGGGATAATTGCAATTAAAGCAGTTTATTATATTTATAACACAATTAAAATTATTGCAATTAAAAAAGCCACTTAAATTAAGTGGCTTTTTTAATTTGTGATCCCGCTGGGACTCGAACCCAGGGCCCCAACATTAAAAGTGTTGTGCTCTACCAACTGAGCTACGAGATCTCACCCGTTTTGTTTTTGGGAGTGCAAAAATAGGGGAATTCAATTCCTCACCAAATTTTTAAAAACTTTTTTCCTAATTAATTTCTAAATTGATTGTTCTATTAAAACACAAGCAACTTATTTTTGTTTGCAAACAAAATAAATGAGCAGATTTCAAAATAAAATAATTGTTGTAACCGGTGGCTCAGAAGGTATTGGTAAAGCATTGGTAGAATTGTTTCTTACTAAAGGTGCAAAGGTTGCAACGTGTGGTCGCAATTACGATAAACTTTATAATCTTCAACAACAAAATGCAGGTAAGCCTTTATTAATTCATACGGCCGATGTAAGTGTAGAAAGTGAATGTAAAAGTTTTATTGATGCTGTTATTAAACTATACGGCACTATTGATATTTTAATTAATAATGCCGGCATGAGTATGCGTTCTTTGTTTAAAGATGTAGAACTTTCTACCTTAAAAAAAATAATGGATATTAATTTTTGGGGAACAGTTTATTGCACAAAATTTTCATTACCCTATATTTTAGAAAATAAAGGAACTATTGTTGGTGTTTCTTCTATTGCAGGTTATAGAGGTTTGCCCGGAAGAAGTGGTTACTCTGCATCAAAATTTGCAATGAATGGTTGGATGGAAGCATTAAGAACAGAACTTTTACAAACAGGTGTAAATGTAATGTGGGTTTGCCCGGGGTTTACAGCATCTAACATAAGAAATGTTGCCTTAAACAAAGAAGGAAAAGCACATGGCGAAACACCAATGAATGAAAGTAAAATGATGTCTGCTGCTACATGTGCCATACATATTACAAAAGCTATTGCTAAAAGAAAACGCACTTTAGTATTAACTTTTCAAGGAAAAGAAACTGTTTTCTTAAACAGATTTTTTCCATCTATTGCTGATAAATTAGTGCAAAAATTTTTCTTTAAAAACGGCGAATTAATAAAATAAATTTTACAGGTTATTTTTATAGTTATGGCAATTATTACTCTTTCAACAGATTTAGGCGTACAAGATTATCTTGTTGGGGCTATAAAAGGGCAATTGCTAAGTGAAAACAAAAGCGTACAATTAATTGACATTACACATCATTTAATACAAACCAATTACCCGCATGCAGCTTATAGTTGCAGTAGTGCGTTTAAATATTTTCCTGAACAAACTATTCATATTGTTTTATTAGATATATATTCTGCAAAAGATTTAAAAATATTGGTTGCAGTTTTTAACAACCAAATCATCATTTGCCCCGATAATGGCATTCTAACTTTAATAACGCAAACAAAACCAGAATTAATTTTTTCTCTTTCAACAAAAAAAGAAAATACGTTTTTACAAATTACACAAACCATTGCAAAAGCTGTTGGCAACATTATTATAAAAAAACCTTTAAATGAAATTGGTATTACAGAAAATAATATTGTTGAAAGAAGTGCACTAAAACCAACCATTGGCAATAATTGGATTGAAGGGCAAATTTTATTTGTTGATAATTTTGAGAATGTAATTATTAATATAACAAAAGAAGTGTTTGATAATGAATGTAGAGACAGAAAATTTAAAATTCATTTTAAAAGAAATGAAACTATAAATACTATTCAACACAATTACGCCTCGGTGCATGAAACAGAAAAAGTTGCATTTTTTAATAGTGCCGGTTATTTAGAAATAGCAATTAATAAAGGCAACATTGCAGGTTTATTTGGTTTAAATAGTTATAACGAAAATATGAACCAACATGCCGCCGCCATGCAGAATAAATGGTTTTACCAAACAGTACAAATTATTTTTGAAGATTAATGTTGAAGAAAAAAATAATATTAATAACCTCTTATTTTATTACCTGAAATTTACCACTTTCAATTATTTGACCTGCTTTATTTTTTAATTGAAACACATACAAACCACGTTGATATGCTTCTAACGTTACAAGCATTTTTGAAGTAGTAACAAATGTTTCAGACATTTTATTCCCAATAAAACTATATATAGCTAAAGTATAATTTTGCTTTTCGGTATTAGCTGCAAATTCAAAATTTATAAATGAAGTAGCAGGGTTTGGGTAATATTGAACCGTACGAGGTTGTGCATCATCAATATCAATATTTTCAGCAACTTTAAAATTTGTTGTGAAAATAAAAATGCTTAATAAAAATAATGTGTACAGTTTTTTCATTACAAAATTACACAGCTAAGTTAGCTTTTAAATTAATACAATCACAGCAATGCTTTTACAATGCCTATTGTTGTAACGTAAAAAATAGAAATTTAATTGTGCAGAACAACTTTACACTTACTTTAATTTAGCTAAAGTGGCTTCTATTGCCTGAAAATTTGGAAGTTCTCCTGCATTTTCTAATACTTCGGCATATTGTATAATTCCGTTTTTATCAACCACAAAAGCACTACGTTTACTTACACCTTTCATCCAACCAATAAATGCTTCGTAAGATGTACCATAAGCTTCACTTGCTTCTTTATTAAAATCACTCAATAAAGTAAAATTAAAATTTTGTTCTTCTTTAAACTTTGCTAAAGTAAAAGGAGAATCTACCGATATACCTAATACAACGGCGTTGGTATTATTGTAAACAAATAAGTTATCTCTTACACCACATAACTCTTTTGTGCAAACACCTGTAAATGCCATAGGAAAGAAAAGTAACAACACATTTTTACCTTTATAATTGTTTAATGAAATTTCTTTTTTTTCAGTATCATGTAATGTAAATAAAGGTGCGGTGTCTCCAATTTTAATTTTCATATTTACTAATTTATTTACAAAGTAAATATTTTATAAAGAATATTTGCAGGTTTAGTTTTAGCTATTGTAAATTTAAAATTAAACTACTATTTTGGTTTCTATTAATTACCCATCACAAAAAAATTTAATTATGAAAAAGTACATTGTTGAATTTGTTGGAACTTTTTTTCTGGTATTTGCTGTTTGCATGGCAGGTACTACTGCCGGAAATTTTGCACCCATAGCCATTGGCTCTACATTAATGATTATGATTTATGCCGGAGGTTATATTTCTGGGGCACATTACAACCCTGGTGTATCAATAGCTGTTATGATACGAGGCAAACTTTCATTAAAAGATTTAATAATGTATTGGATTGCACAAATTGCAGGTGGCGTTGTTGCTGCTTATTTAGCTTCACATTTTTTTCATTATGGAGAACACACAACTGCCATTTATTTAACCAGTCGTAAAATAGCATTAGGTGCAGAGGCAATAGGTTCTTTTGCTATTGCATTTGTGGTTTTAAATGTTGCTACTTCTGCTAAAACTGCAGGCAATAGTTTTTATGGTTTAGCAATTGGTTTTACTGTTGTAGCTATGGCTTATGCACTTGGGCCAATTACCGGCGGAAGTTTTAATGGCGGTGTAGCCGTTGGTGGCACTGTATTTGGTATTTTTGGTGCAAGTTTTTTATGGGTTTATTTGGTTGGAAATATTGTAGGCGGTGCTGTTGCAGGTTTATTATATAATTTTTTAAAGCCAGATGAATAATTAAATTTTTCTTTATTTTTTACACCAAAAGATTTTGTAAATCTTTTGGTTTTTTATTTTATAAACTGTGTGTAAGCTCTTTCACTCCAATAATTATAATTACTATTTTCAAACTTAGTACCTATTAAAACAGAATGAATAAATCCATTTCTTTCAACTTGCGTTGTATGAAAAATTTTCTTTTCAGGATTATCAATTAATAAAAAATTAATTCGCTTATTCAATGCAGAAAATTGCATAACGCTATCATTTTTGGTTTGTGCAAATTGAAAAGTTTTAGATAAATCTTTCATCATTAATTTACTTCTATACCAAGTGCCCCCTGTTGGTGAAACAAGCGGTTTACCATTATATAGTACAACACTATCATTGTATGCAAAAACAGAAAGATAATGTTGTTTGTTTGAAGATAACCAACTTGTAAATTTTGTTGTGTATGTTGAATCATATCCGTAGTCGCTATCTAAAAAACTTATTCTTTTTACAATAGAAGGAATTTGCTGAAATGCTTGCAGGTAGCCAAATATAAAAGATCCGCCGCCACTATGCCCATTCAAATGCAAGTAATATTTTTTAAGATGCAATGTTTCAATAACTGTATCAATAATTAAAGGAATAATTGTTGTGTAATTAGTATGTTGTTTTTTCCAAGCAGGCCACGCTTTTAAATCATTTTCAAGATATACAACTACAATATTTTCATTCATTATTTTATTACGAATAAATTTTGTTTGTGCTGCAATATGTTGAATATTAAAATGCCAATCATCTCCTTCTTTTAAAATTTTTCCCATTGTTTGTGCAGTAGTATTACCATTTGGCAAAGCATAAACAATTAATTGTGTTGTTTTATTTTTATTGAATGAAGAAGGAAAATCAATAGTAACTGTTACATCATTTCTAAAACGAAAAGAAAACACAGAATCTGAAGTAGCAAAAGTTTGACAAGTAATTGAAAGAATAAAAATAAATATGCCGAAAAATTTCATGCTATAAATATCCTAATTCTGCTAAACATTCTTTCAAACTTTCTTTCCAATTTTTAATTTTTAATTGAAAATTATTTGAAATAACCTCTTTACTCATGGCTGTATAAAATGGCCTTTTTGCAGGAGTTGGATATTGTGAAGATGGAATAGGATTTACTTTACAATGCAAGCCAGATAAGCTTTGTATCTCTTTAGCAAAATCGTACCAAGAAATAATTCCGTCATTACTGTAATGGTAAATATTATTCGTGAATTGTGAACCATGAATTGCAAGAGTTTCTACAATTTGTATAATTGCATTTGCTAAATCTTTTGCATAAGTAGGCGAACCAATTTGATCACTAACAACATTTATACTTTCTCTTTCCTTCATTAAACGCAACATGGTTTTTACAAAATTATTTCCGTAACTACTGTAAACCCAAGATGTGCGAATAATAATTGAATCGGCATTATTTTTTATTGCCAATAATTCTCCTTCTCTTTTTGAATACCCATATTGGTTTAGCGGATTGGTTGTATCTGTTATTTCATACGGTGTATTTTTTGTTCCATCAAAAACATAATCTGTAGAAACAGTTATGAATTTACAATTAATTATTGCACATTGTTTTGCTAATTCTGCAACTGCCAATGCATTAATATTAAATGATATATCTTTTTCTATTTCTGCTTTATCAACAGCTGTATAAGCAGCACAATTAATAAAGTAAAAAGGTTTGTGCTGTTGAAAAAAAGTTGTTATAGATTGAATGTTGCTTAAATCTAATTCCTCTCTTCCAACAAATAAAAAATTAAATTGATGCGTATATTGATAGTGAAGCCTTTGTAATTCCCAACCTAATTGGCCATTTTTTCCGGTAACAATTATTAATGGTTTATTCATGTATTAAACAATTACAAACTCCAATATTTTCTTGATGAAATTTTATTTCTGTAAATGCCTTTTAAATCAACTATTAAAGCATTATTTTTTGTTATTGATGCAAAATAAGCATCATTCAATTCTAAATAGGGTTTATGCGGAACCGTAACAATAACTGCATCATAATTATTGCTAATTTCTTTTGTTAAACTAAATCTGTATTCATGTTGTAATTCATTACTATCTGCAAATGAATCTGTAATTTCTACTTGCAAATAATAATTTTTTAAAGCGTTTACAACATCGGCAACTTTTGAGTTTCTTATATCGGTTACATTTTCTTTAAACGTTGCACCCATTATTAAAACTTTTGCATTGCGAATGTTTTCAGAAAATTCTAACAAATGTTTTAAAACTATTTCAGCAACATATTTTGCCATACCATCATTAATAGCTCTGCCTGCAGTTATAATTTTTGAATCGTATCCTAAATGTGCAGCTTTGTATGTTAAGTAATAAGGATCTACACCAATACAATGCCCGCCAACTAAGCCGGGAAAGAATTTTAAGAAATTCCATTTTGTTCCTGCAGCTTCTAATACTTCATAAGTATTAATATTCATTTTATTGAATATGATAGAAAGTTCATTCATTAATCCAATATTCAAATCGCGTTGTGTGTTCTCAATAATTTTTGCAGCTTCTGCTACTTTTATTGATGATGCTTTGTGAACACCAGCAGCAACAACAATTGAATAAACTTCTGCAACAACATTTAAAGATTCAGCATCGCAACCGGAAACAACTTTTATAATTTTTTCTAATGTATGTTGTTTATCTCCCGGATTAATTCTTTCAGGAGAATAGCCACTTTTAAAATCAATAATATTTTTTAAGCCACTTAATTTTTCTATAACAGGCAAACAGTCTTCTTCTGTACAACCCGGATAAACAGTAGATTCAAACACAACATAATCTCCTTTCTTAATTACTTTTCCTACTGTTTCAGATGCTTTTAAAACGGCAGTTAAATCGGGTACATTGTATTCGTTTACAGGTGTAGGAACTGCTACAATAAAAAATTTTGCTTGTTTTAAAATTTCTAAATTGTTTGTAAAAACAATATCGCAACCTTCAAAATCTTTTTTTTCTAATTCATCACTTGGGTCTATTCCTTGTTTCATTAACTCAATGCGTTGTGCATTAATATCAAAACCAATTACCGATATTTTTCTTGCAAAAGCTAATGCAATGGGTAAACCAACATAGCCTAAACCAATTACTGCAAGTTTTTCTTGTTTATTTAATAATGATTGAGTTAGCATAATTATTTTCTACTTTGAAATTCTTTAGGTTGTTTTATTAATTCTTCTTTTGGAAGGGATTTAAAATATTCGTACGTTTTTTTCAAACCTTCTGCTCTATCAACTTTTGGTTGCCATCCTAAAATTTCTTTTGCTTTTGTTATATCTGGTTTGCGTTGTTTAGGATCATCAACCGGTAAAGGTTTATAAATTATTTTTACCGATGAGCCAGTAAGTTTTAATACTTCTTCTGCAAAATCTTTTAAAGAAATTTCGTTAGGGTTACCAATATTTACAGGCTTTTCATAATCGCTCAATAACAATCTGTAAATGCCTTCAATTAAATCATCAACATAACAAAAACTTCTTGTTTGAGAACCATCTCCAAACACCGTTAAATCTTCTCCACGCAAAGCCTGACCAATAAATGCAGGCAAAGCTCTTCCATCATTTAAACGCATTCTCGGACCGTAAGTATTAAAAATTCTTATAATGCGTGTTTCAACACCATGAAAAGTATGATAAGCCATTGTAATGCTTTCCATAAAACGTTTTGCTTCATCATACACGCCACGTGGCCCAACAGGGTTTACGTTGCCCCAATACTCTTCTGTTTGCGGATGCACTAAAGGATCTCCATATACTTCGCTGGTGCTTGCAACTAAAATTCTTGCATTTTTTTCTTTTGCCAAACCTAAACAATTATGTGTGCCATGTGCACCTACTTTTAATGTTTGAATAGGAATTTTTAAATAATCGATAGGGCTTGCGGGAGATGCAAAATGCAAAATATAATCTAAGTTGCCGGGTATATGTATAAACTTGGTAACATCGTGATGATGATATTCGAAATTTTCTAAAGGAAATAAATGTTCAATGTTTTTTAAATCTCCAGTTATCAAGTTATCCATTGCAATAACATGATAATTTTCTTTAATAAATCTATCACATAAATGCGAGCCAAGAAAACCCGCAGCACCTGTAATTAATATTTTTTTACGCATTTGAAATTAAAAATTTGAAATTAAAAATCTTATGCCCTTCCAATGCTTTCGTAATGGTAATCCAAATCTTTCATTTGTTTTACTTCAAAAACATTTCTTCCATCAAATATTATTTTATTTTTTAATTTATTATTGATTACTTCAAAATCAGGTGTTCTAAATTCACTCCATTCTGTTGCAATAATTAAAGCATCAGCCTTGTCTAACGCATCGTATTGATTTGCGGAAAAATTTATTTTATTGCCTACTATGTTTTTAACGTTGGGCATTGCTTCGGGATCGTATGCGGTAACGGTTGCACCAGCTGCAGTTAAAGCATCTATCATATATAAAGCAGGTGCTTCGCGAATATCATCGGTATTGGGTTTAAATGCCAAACCCCACAATGCAAAATGTTTTCCTTGCAAATTGTTATTAAAATATTTTTTAATTTTTGGCATTAAATGTAATTTCTGTTTTTCATTTACATCTTCAACCGCTTTTAATATTTTAAAATCATAATTTACTTCTTCGGCAGATTTTACTAATGCTTGCACATCTTTAGGAAAACAACTTCCGCCGTAACCAATTCCCGGAAATAAAAATCTTTTACCAATACGTTCATCACTACCAACGCCTTTTCTTACTAAATCAACATCTGCTCCTAATTTTTCACACAACTGTGCAATTTCATTCATAAAAGAAATTTTTGTTGCAAGAAATGAATTGGCTGCATATTTGGTAAGCTCTGCACTTTTTTCATCCATATAAATAACGGGGTTGCCTTGCCTTACAAAAGGTGCATATAAATCTCCCATTATTTTTTTTGCTTCATCAGAATCTGTACCAATAACCACACGGTCTGGTTTCATAAAATCATCTACAGCAACACCTTCACGCAAAAATTCTGGATTGCTAACTACGCTAAATGCTTTACTTAAATCAACATTAATTTCTTTACTACTTTGCAATACTGCATTTCTTACTTTTTCTGCAGTGCCAACAGGTACGGTACTTTTATCAACTATAACTTTAAATTCGGTGGGTTGTAAAATTTTACCTAAATCTTTTGCAACACCTAATACATATTTTAAATCTGCACTTCCATCTTCTCCGGGTGGAGTAGGTAATGCCAAGAAAATAATTTGTGCATCTTTAACACCTTCGGCGAGATTAGTGGTAAAGTTTAAACGATGTTCTTTTAAATTTCTTAAAAAGATTTTTTCTAAACCCGGCTCATAAATTGTAATTTGTCCGTTTGCTAATTTTTCAACTTTGTTTTTATCAATATCAATACATGTTACATGGTTTCCTGTTTCTGCAAAACATGTTCCTGATACTAAGCCAACATAGCCTGTGCCTACAACAGCAATTTTCATAATTAATTATTGTTTATGTAATTTAAAACTTCGGTTGTAATATAAGTTAATTGTTCTATATCTAATTCTGTATGAATGGGTAAAGAAATTACTCTTTCTGTTAGCCAATCTGTTGTTTCTAATTTATAATTATCTAATCCAAAACTTTCAAACATTTTTTGTTTGTGTCCCGGAACAGGATAATATATCATAGATGGAATTTTCTTTTCTGCTAAATAAGTATTCAATCCATCTCTATTTACATTTTGTAATTGTAATGTGTATTGATGATATACATGCGTTGAATAATTTGCAACAAAAGGTGTTGTTATTTTAGGATGATTGGCAAATGCTTTATTGTAGAATGTTGCAGCGGTTTGCCGTGCAGTATTATAAGCATCTAAATGTTTTAATTTTTCATTTAATATGGCAGCTTGTATTCCATCTAACCTACTGTTGCAGCCCACTACATCATGATAATATCTTTTACTTTGACCATGATTAGCAATCATTTTTATTTTTTCGGCTAATGTATCATCATCTGTAAAAATTGCTCCGCCATCTCCAAAAGCACCTAAATTTTTACTGGGATAAAATGATGTGCAACCAATATGGCCAATAGAGCCTGTTTTCTTTTTTGTGCCATTACTAAAAGTGTATGTGCTACCAATAGCTTGAGCATTATCTTCAATAACAAATAAATTATATTCTTTAGCAATTTGCATAATGGCTTCCATTGGTGCTGCTTGCCCATATAAATGCACTGGAACTATTGCTTTTGTTTTTGGCGTAATAGCATTGCGAATAGCATTTGCATCTATACAAAAAGTTTTAGCATCTACTTCAACAAAAACAGGTTTTAATTTTAAAAGTGCAACTACTTCGGTTGTTGCTATATATGTGAAAGAGGGTGTAATAACTTCATCACCAGGTTGTAAGTTTAAAGCCATCATTGCAATTTGCAAAGCATCGGTACCATTGGCACAAGTAATAGTGTGTTTAGAACCATTGTATGTGTTTAATGCTGTTGTAAAATCTTGCACTGCGTTCCCGCCAATATATGCAGCACTACTAATAACCTGCTCTATGGCTGTATCAATTTCAGTTTTAATTTTAAGATACTGATTTTTAGTATCTACCATTTGTATTGGCCTCATATTATAATTTAGTGCGGGCAAAACTACATTAAAAACCAATGCAACGGTTTGTGTAAAACCTTTATACACATAAACCTTAATATTTAGTTTTGTATGCTTAATTTGTATTAAAAATATTTCTATTGAAACTGTTTTACAGGTTTTTTATTTTTCTATATCCCAATATTGCCAAACTTATAAGTGGCAACAATGCTAAAGCAGCATTATGGGTGCAAGGCAGAAAAAATATTTTAGAAAAAATTGAACAAGCTATGCAAGCTAATACAGCCTCTGTTATATGGCTGCATTGCTCATCATTAGGAGAATTTGAACAAGGAAGACCTATAATTGAAAAAATAAAAACTGAAAATAAAAATCAAAAAGTATTGCTAACATTTTTTTCTCCTTCGGGTTATGAAGTAAGAAAAAATTATGAAGGTGCAGATTGGGTTTTTTATTTACCAATGGATGGTGTTAATAATGCAAGAAAGTTTATATCAATTGTAAAACCATCATTAGTAATTTTTGTAAAGTATGAGTTTTGGTTTTATTATTTAACTGAAATAAAAAAACAGAATATTCCTTTAATACTTGTTTCAGGAATTTTTAGAAAAAGTCAACTATTTTTTAAATGGTATGGCAATTTTTATAAAAACATGTTGCATTGCTTTACGCATTTATTTGTTCAAACAGAAGAATCTGCTAAACTGCTTGCCAGCATTGGTTTTACAAAGAATGTAACTGTTGCAGGAGATACAAGATTTGATAGAGTAATTGAAATTGCCAACAACTTTAAACCAATAGAAATTATTGAACAATTTATTGGTAACAACAAAGTAATTATTGCCGGAAGTACATGGACAGAAGATGATGAAGAATTAGAACATTACATAAACACAAATTCTGAAATTAAATTTATTGTTGCTCCACATGATGTGCAACAAGAAAGAATAAATGAATGTTTACAATTGTATAAAAATGCTGTGCTTTTTTCAAGTTACAAGAACTCACCACTCACGAATTACAATTGCTTAATTATTGATAATGTTGGTATGCTAAGTAAGTTGTATAAATATGCAACCATTTGTTATGTTGGCGGTGCATTTGGTGGAGATGGTGTACACAATGTTTTAGAAGCTGCTGTTTATAATAAACCTGTTGTGTTTGGGCCTGAATATGAAAAATATATTGAAGCTGCTGAGTTAATTGATACAGAAGGAGCATTTACAATTGATAGTGCATTAGAGTTGGAAAAAATATTTAATGATTTATTAAATGATGAAAAATTATATAATGAAACCAAAGCAAATGCCGGTAATTATGTAAAAAGCAAAAGCGGGGCAGCCGAAAAAATTATTAAATTTATTTATGAAAACCGCCTTTTAACAATAGTATCAAATAATTGAACGGTTTCATCAGTATCGCTCCAACCTAATTTAGTTTTCAGTTCTCGTTTAATCCAAAATTCTGCTTCAGGGTATATTGAAAAACCATTAATAGTTTTAATGCTTCTTTCATACATAATTTCATCTCCTCTAAACAATTCATTAATTATTAAATATTTATCATTTATACCAACTGCTTTTTTCAAATCACGCACAGGTATATCATGTAAAACATTAGCAATTTCAGTTTTATTTTCTTTCAATTTATCATTCAAACTTTGTTCAGTATCTCCGCCTATTGTTTCATTCAATTCATACACTTCCTTTGCATCTTCTTTAGTTATATGATGAACTAAAGTTGGTATGGCTTGCACAGCATCAAAATTCCACAGAGAAGGTTGTTCTTTTACTGTTTCTTTTTTTGCTATATGTTTTTCTATTTTTTGTTCAACGTTTGCAACTGTTGCAAAACTTACATGAGGCATAATTACAGATACTTTTCCGCTAATTTGCTCTGCGTAGTTGGCTTGCAATTCGGTAAGCAACATTTGTGCGGTGATAATTAATTTATCGTTTCCGGCTTGTTGTTCAAACTGTTCTTTTAATTTGTTAATAAGAGTTTCCACTCTTTCCATAACATATAATACATTTGAGGTTTATAATAATTGCCGTTAAAGTTACGGTTTTCAATATTAAAGCAACAAGGTTATGTTTATAGAGCCACATTTAAAAGCCGAAAAGATTGGTTGGATTGAAGTTATTTGCGGAAGCATGTTTAGCGGAAAAACCGAAGAACTCATTCGCCGTTTAAAACGTGTAAAAATTGCCAACT
Source organism: Bacteroidota bacterium (assembly GCA_018267725.1). Classification (GTDB taxonomy): domain Bacteria; phylum Bacteroidota; class Bacteroidia; order Chitinophagales; family Chitinophagaceae; genus CW01. The sequence goes on along the minus strand of JAFDXY010000027.1, from coordinate 57,475 downwards.
TAAAAGTAGAAATTTTTAAACCTGCAATTGATGTAAGATACGATGAAAACAATGTAGTAAGTCACGATGCTAATGCTATACAATCTACACCAATTGATAACTCTCAAACCATTTTATTATTGGCACAAGATGTTGATGTAGTTGGAATAGATGAAGCACAATTTTTTGATGACCAAATTGCTAATGTTTGTGAAACGCTTGCCCTGCGTGGCATTCGTGTTATTGTAGCAGGTTTAGATATGGATTATTTAGGCAACCCATTTGGGCAAATGCCTGCATTATTAGCAAAGGCAGATTATATTACAAAGCTTCATGCAATATGTGTTAAATGCGGAAATATTGCTAATATTTCTTACAGAAAAACAACACAAGGAGGGCAAGTTTTATTGGGTGAAAAAGATATTTATGAACCACGTTGCAGAAAATGTTGTCAAGAAAAATAATTACTTTTAAACTATGAATGCAGTACGTAAAATAATTGAACATCATTCGGGGTCAATAACAGTTGAACTGCCCCGAGAATACAATGATAAAAAAATTGAAATAATTGTATTGCCCTTAGAAACTGAAAAAAGTAAAAAAAAGAAATATGATTTTTCTGATTTAACAGGAAAACTTATATGGAAAGGCGATGCTGTTGCTGAACAAAGAAAACTTAGAGATGAGTGGAATTAAATATTTATTAGATACTAATGCTATTATTAGTTTACTAAGTGGCAACAATCATTTAAATAAAAAATTAAATGAGTCCGACTGGGTTGGTGTTTCAATAATAAGTCAATTAGAATTTTTAAGCTACACAAAACTTTCAGAAAAAGATAAACAATTATTTTACACCTTTATAGAAAGGGTTGAGGTAGTTAATCTTAATAACAATGATGTTTTATTGACTGAACATATTATTTCGATAAGAAAAAATAACAAACTAAAAATTCCTGATGCAATTATTGCTGCATCTGCAATTACCTATAATTGTTTATTAATAACTAACGATAAAGCCTATAGTAAAGTAACTGCTTTGCAGGCTATTACCTACTAATGCCCAACACCAAACATATTATTGCTTTAATTAAAAAAGATGTTTTGTTGGAAACCCGCCAACAGTACACATTGTATGGCATATTACTTTATTTATGTTCTACCATTTTTATTGTGTATTTATCTATAGGGCAACCCGAAGAAAAAATATGGAATGCACTGTTTTGGATTATTCAATTGTTTGTTTGTGTTAATGCAGTAGCCAAAAGTTTTTTAGCAGAAAACAAAGGCAGAATGTTGTATTACTATTCTATTGCCGGAGCTGTAGATTTTGTTATAGCAAAACTTGTTTTCAATTTATTATTAATGCTTTTAATGAGTTTTCTTAGCATTATTTTATTTACGTTATTATTGGGTAACCCATTAAATAATATTTTTATATTTATTGGCATTGCTTTATTAGGTGGCGGCAGTTTAAGTTTGGTTTTTACTTTTTTAGCTGCTATTGCAGCAAAAGCTCAACAGCAAGCTGCATTAATGGCTATAATGGGCTTCCCTATAATTGTACCTCAATTGTTATTGTTAAATAAAATATCAACCATAGCCTTTGCACAAGTAGTGCAAGAAGGCTTATGGCAAATGATTTTTTTAATGCTTGGATTAGATGTTTTAATTGTAGCTCTTGCAATAATATTATTTCCTTTTTTGTGGAAGGATTAAACTGCTTTTGTTTTTACTGCCTTCCACATACAAAGTATATTCAACTTAAATTATTAAAATTTCAAATGCCTTACCGTCATTCCTTTATTAATAAGTTGTTTTAAAGAATCTATACCAATTTTTAAATGTCTATCTACATACTGTGAAGTAATTTTTTTATCGCTTGCAGCAGTTTTAACTCCATCTGGTATCATGGGGTTATCACTTACCAACAACAATGCACCTGTTGGTATATGATTATGAAAACCAACTGTAAAAATGGTTGCTGTTTCCATATCTATTGCATAAGCTCTAACTATTTGCAGTTTCTTCTTAAAATCATCATCGTGTTCCCAAACACGGCGGTTGGTTGTATAAACTGTACCTGTCCAATAATCAGTTTTATAATCTCTAATAGTTGTTGATATAGCTTTTTGCAAAGCAAACGCAGGTAATGCAGGTACTTCTGCAGGAAAATAATCGTTACTGGTACCTTCGCCTCTTATGGCTGCAATGGGCAAAATTAAATCGCCAAGTTTATGGCGTTTTTTTAAACCTCCGCATTTGCCCAAAAACAACGCAGCTTTGGGTTGTATAGCACTTAATAAATCCATTATAGTAGCAGCACCTGGGCTACCCATTCCAAAATTAATTATGGTTATGCCTTTTGCAGTAGCACATTGAAAAGGTTTATCTTTTCCTACAACTTGTACTTTATTCCATTTAGCAAACAATTCTACATAATTAGCAAAATTGGTAAGCAGTATATACTTACCAAAATTCTTCAATTCTTCTCCGGTATAACGGGGTAACCAATTGTTTACTATTTCTTCTTTTGTTTTCATAAAATCTTCTTTTATTTTATTGATTATAAAAAAATGGTTAATCAGTAAAAATAATGTTTTTATTTTATTGCATGATTACTATTTTATTTCCTTCCCAAAATTTTCGTTTTAAAAAAGAAAATAATAAAGAATTTATTTTTGATGAAGTACGCAAACAATGGGTTAGGCTAACGCCTGAAGAATGGGTTAGACAAAACTTTATTCAATATTTAATTCAAACAAAAAAATATCCTGCAAGTTTATTGGCAGTTGAAAAAGAAATACATGCCGGCGAATTAAAAAGAAGATGCGATATTGTTGTATATAACAATAATTTACCATGGATGATTATTGAATGTAAAGAAATGGATGTTGTTTTAAACGATAAAGTAATTGAACAGGTTTTAAACTATAACCAATATTTACAAGTGCATTATTTAATTATTACAAACGGAAAAGAAACTTTTGGTTTAGATACAAAAAATAAAATACAACTTACAGATTTACCCAATTATTAAAGAAATAAATGTTGTTGTATTGCAAATACTATTATTGAAAAAAGAAATTCTTATTGCAACTTCATGTATAAACACTTAATTTGCATTACAAATAACTCCTGCAGAAATATCAAGTATAAACCTTGATATATTATTCCTCTTTACAAAAGAAATTTATTTTATTGATGAAGCAGATTATACTGAAGTTTAGTGTTATTATCAGTTGTTTTTTTTCTATTCAAGCTAAATCGCAACAAAGCAAAGATTCTGTGTTGTTACAGCAAGCAAGTTTATCTGCTTGTATTCAATATGCCCTAAAACATCAACCTGTTATACAACAATCTTTATTAGATGAAGCTATTGTTGAAAAAACTATTCAAACTAAATTAGCAGATTGGTATCCGCAATTAAATTTTAACTACAATCTTCAACACAACTTTCAGCTACCTGTTGCTTATTTTAACGGTAATTATGTTGCAACCGGAACATTTAATACTTCAAACATAGGTTTAGGTGTAACACAAAATGTTTTTAATAAAGATATTTTATTAGCAAGTAAAACTGCTACTGCCGTTCGTGCACAAAGCAAACAAAACACAACTTCAAATTCTATTGATGTTGCAGCAAACGTTAGCAAAGCTTTTTATGATGTTTTACTTACACAAAAACAAGTTGCTGTTTTAGATGAATCTATTATTCGATTACAAAGAAGTTTAAAAGATGCTTTTAGTCAATACCAAGCAGGTATAGTTGATAAAACAGATTATAAACGTGCCACTATTTCTTTAAACAATGCTAAAGCACAACGCAAACAAACCAACGATTTAATTAATGCAAAATATGTATATTTAAAACAAATAATGGGGTATCCTGATAGTGCAGCATTAATATTGCAGTACGATTCGGCACAAATGGACAAAGAAGCGTTTGTTGATACGCTTCAAATTATTGATTACGGTAACAGAATTGAATTTCAACAAATACAAACACAAAAAAAATTACAACAAGCTAATTTAAAATATTATAAATGGAGTTATTTGCCAACCGTAGCTGCATTTGGTAATTATAATCTTGGATTTTTAGAGAATGATTTTATAAAAACATACAGCCAAAGTTTTGCCAATTCAAATATTGGTATTCAATTATCACTTCCAATTTTTCAGGGAAACAAAAGAGTAAATCAAATTAAACAAGCAGAACTACAAGTAAAACGTTTAGATTGGGATGAGATTTTATTAAGAAGCAAAATTAATACGCAATATGCACAAGCATTGGCAATATATAAAGGTAACCTTGCTAATTATCAATCATTAAAAGAAAATATATTGTTGGCAGATGAAGTATATAAAACAATCAGGTTGCAATATACTTCGGGCATAAAAACTTATTTAGATGTAATTATTGCAGAAGCAGATTTAAATACTGCACAAATAAATTTTTATAACGCATTATACCAATTATTAGAAAGTAAAGTTGATGTTGAAAAAGCATTAGGGAAAATTAAAATTAATTAAAATAAAATATTTTATTATATGATAAAAACATACTTAGCAAATTTTTTTTTCATTAGTACTTTTTACTTAATACTATCCTGCAACGGAAATAAAACAACCGACCAAAAAACAGCTCTGCCACCAACAGTTACTACATATACCGTAAAAAAAGAAACAGCAATATATTACAATCAATACCCCGCAACAGTAACTGCAGTAAACAGTGTTGATTTAAAAGCACAAGTAACAGGTTATATAACCAATATTTATTTTAATGATGGGCAACACATAAATAAAGGGCAAAAATTATATGATATTGATAGACAACAATATCAAGCTAATTATGAGCAAGCTGTTGCAAACATGAATGTTGCTAAAGCAAACTTAGACAAAGCTCAAAAAGATGCAGACCGTTATAACGATTTATTAAAACAAGATGCTATTGCCAAACAAATAGTAGACCATGCAATGGCCGATTTACAATCTGCTAAAATGCAGTTTGCAGCAGCAAAAGCAAATGCTGCACGAATTGAAACAGATTTAAAATATGCTGTAATATATGCTCCGTTTGATGGAACAATAGGAATATCGCAAGTAAAAATTGGTGCATTGGTTACTGCAAATCAAACATTATTAAATACTATTTCTTCAGATAATCCAATGGCTGTTGATGTTGCTATTGATCAAAAACAAATTCCTCATTTTACAATATGGCAACAAAAACCTCCACCAACTTCCGATTCTATTTTCACATTAAAAATGCCCGATAATTCTATCTATCCCAAAACAGGTAATATTAGTTTAATAGATAGAGCCATTGACCCCCAAACAGGAACTATTAAAGTGCGTTTTGTTTTTGCAAATGAAAATAATTTATTAAAAACAGGAATGAGTTGTGAAGTACGCATAAAAAATAATCAATCAACTGATAAATTTATCCTGATTCCTAATAAAGCATTGGTAGAACAAATGGGAGAATTTTTTGCTTACGTAGTAAACGATAGCAGCCGTGCCATGCAACATAAATTAATATTAGGTGCAAGAGTAAACGATAAAATAATAGTAAAAGAAGGATTAAATGAAGGAGATAAAATTATAATTGATGGTGTACAAAAATTACGAGACAGTATTAAAGTTGCAGTAGCTCCTCCTAAAACAAAATAAATTTTTATAATAAATTATGATTGCCAACCTTTTTATAAAAAGACCAATAACAGCAATAGTTATATCAATAGTTATTGTTTTATTAGGAGTATTATCCTTAATAAATTTACCTATAAGTCAATACCCAGATATTACTCCGCCAACAGTACAAATTACAGGTAGTTTTAGCGGAGCCGATGCACAAACAGTTGAACAAACTGTAACCACACCCATTGAAACACAAGTAAATGGAACGCCCGGCATGGCATATATGCAAAGCAATAGCACAAGTGATGGAAGAACAACCATAAACGTTATTTACAATATAGGAGCAGATGTAAACATAGGAGCATTAGATGTTCAAAACCGTGTAGGTATTGCCACACCTCAATTACCCGATGATGTGAAACGTTTAGGTTTAACAACTCGCAAACGTAATCCAAGTATTTTATTATTAGTAGCCATGTATTCTCCTAATGGAACACATGATGTAACTTTTATAGATAATTATACTAATATATTTGTGAAAGATGCATTGTTACGTGTAAAAGGTGTAGGAGATATTTTTACCAGAGCCGATGATTTTAGTATGCGTGTTTGGTTGCAGGCAGATAAATTAGCACAATTAGGTTTAACGGCTAATGATGTGTTGGCTGCGTTGCAAGAACAAAATTTGCAAATTGCCGCCGGCTCTGTAGGTGCACCTCCACAAAATTCTACGCAAGCATTTGAATACAATGTTTTTACAAATAGCAGATTAAACACTGCCGAACAATTCGGAAATATTATTGTTCGTACACGCCCACAAAATGGAGCTATTGTTTATTTAAAAGATGTTGCCAGGCTTCAATTAGGGAAATTTAGTTATACAAGTAATTCATTTGTTGATGGTAAAAGAGCATCTTATTTATTAATATACCAAGCACCCGGAAGTAATGCATTAGAAACTGCACAAGGTATTTACAAAGCAATGGATCAATTAAAAAAATCTTTCCCAAAAGATGTTGATTATATGGTTCCTTTTGAATCGGTTTCTGTTGTAAGAGTTTCTATTGATGAAGTTATCACTACTTTATTAGAAGCATTAGCATTAGTGGTGTTGGTAGTTTTTTTATTTCTACAAAGTTGGCGTGCAACACTAATTCCAATTTTAGCAATTCCTGTTTCTATTATTGGAACATTTGCGTTTTTTGTACCACTTGGTTTTACTGTAAATACATTAACCATGTTTGGTTTTGTATTAGCAATTGGAATTGTGGTAGATGATGCAATTGTGGTGGTAGAAGCCGTTCAGCATTATATTGATAATGAAAAACTATCTCCTAAAGAAGCTACAGCCAAAGCCATGAAAGATATTTCGGGTCCTGTTGTTGCTATTGCTTTAATATTAGCTGCCGTATTTGTACCTGTTGGTTTTATTCCAGGTATTGTAGGTAGGTTATATCAACAATTTGCCATAACCATTGCTATTTCTGTTTTAATATCGGCATTTGTTGCTTTATCATTAACACCTGCATTATGTACACTTTTATTAAAGCCTATGCATTTAGGCAAGCAATCAAAAGGTATTAATAAATTCTTTTATAAGTTTAATTTATGGTTTGAAAAAACATCAACCAAATATAAAAACGGTGTTGGTAAAGCCATTAAAGCATCTCCCTATATACTGGTACTTTTAGCGTGTTTGTTTATAGGAACAGGCTTACTCTTCAAAAACAAACCAACCAGTTTTATTCCTACGGAAGATGAAGGAAGAGTTTATATAACTTTTGAATTGCCCGAAGCAGCATCAACAACAAGAAGTCTCGATTTATTATACAAAATAATGGCTACTATTAAAGATGTTCCAGGAGTTGGGCATTTTGCTGCATTAGGCGGATTAAACGTAGTAACTTTTGCCACCAAATCAAACAGCGGAACAATTTTCTGCCAATTAAAACCATGGAAAGATAGGAAAGATAAATCTCAACAATTGCAAGCCATTATTGCCGAAATGCAAAAACGTTTTGCTGCATTTAAAGAAGCAAGCATACGCGTAATACAACCACCTGCCATACCGGGTTTAGGGCAAACAGCAGGATTTACTTTTGAGTTAGAACAAAGAGAAAGTAATGATGATATTAAAACTTTTGAAAAAACAGTAAACACCTTTATTGCAGAAGTAAATAAACGCCCCGAAATTGCATCAGCGTTCTCTTATTTTACAGCAAAAACACCAGGCTATCAAGTAGATGTTGATAGAGAAAAATGTAAAAAATTAGGTGTGTCTTTATCAGATGTTTACAACACTATGCAAACATTTTTGGGCAGCAGATATGTAAATGATTTTACAGCTTACGGAAGAAATTTTCGTGTGGTTGCACAAGCAGATACTTTATTCAGAGGTGATATAAAAAATCTTGAACAATACTATGTAAAAAATCAAGCAGGTACTTTGTTGCCGTTAAGTACTTTAATAAGTTATAAAATAATAGAGAGTGCCCCGTTAATAACACATTATAATCTTTTTCGTACTGCCGAAATTAATGGTACACCTAAAGAAGGTTATAGTAGCGGACAAGCTATTCAGGCTTTAAAAGAAGTAGCAGCAAAAGTTTTACCCGCAGGTTATGGTTACGAATTTTCTGGTTTAAGCCGAGAAGAAATTAATGCAGGCTCAAGCACAGTTTACATTTTTTCTTTATCTATTTTATTTGTGTTTTTATTTTTAGCAGCATTGTACGAAAGTTGGTCGGTTCCATTTTCGGTATTACTTTCTGTACCTATTGGAGCATTTGGAGCCATATTAGCTTTAACACTTCTTCCTAAATTAAGTAATAGTGTATATGCACAAATTGGATTGGTTACTTTAATTGGTTTAGCAGCAAAGAATGCTATTTTAATTGTTGAATTTGCAAAAGAACGTGTAGATAATGGTATGGATATTATTGTTGCAACATTAGAAGCTGTTAAGCTTCGGTTAAGGCCCATTATTATGACGTCGTTGGCATTTATATTAGGCGTATTGCCTTTAGCATTTGCAAGCGGTGCAGGTGCTGTAGCCCGCAGTACCATTGGGTTTACCGTATTAGGTGGAATGTTAGCTGCAACAATGCTTGCTATTTTTGTTGTACCGGTTTTGTTTGTAGTAATTTCTAAAATTGCTTATAGAAGAAAACTTAAAAAAGCTAATTAGTATTTTTTATTTCAACACATATTACATGCAAATTTGTGTTCCCAATATTTTTTAATGTATGAGCAGTTAATGCATTGCCCCAAATAGCAGAACCTGATAAAGGTTTTGTTGCAAGTGTACGTGAATCTAACAGTATATTTCCTTCTGCATCGTATCTTATAAAATCACTCCAACTTATAATATACAATGAAGCAGGGTGTTGATGGGTATGTACATTAGTATTTCACCTGCGGGAATATTTGTATCTAATACACGCACCCATTCGTTTTCAAATAAAAGTTTATGATGTTGAGGTGCAGCAATTAAAGCATCTAATTCTTTAGCCCATATAGTTGTATTATTTTCCATAAATTGTTTATTAATAAATACTAATATATTGTAAGCCCACATTTCTTTATAACCATACGTTTTATCTATTAATTATTTCCAGAGAAGATAATAATATTAACACGCTGTCTATTTCTAATATTTTATTTGATTGCAAGTTGTGTGTATTATTTTAAATCTTCAACAAGTAAATGTATAAGTTCTTTTATTGATAGTGTTCTACATAATACTTTCAAATATGTTTTGTACAAAAACAATTACCATATAATTAATGCAGGTGCTTTCAATAATAAAAAAATCCCAACCATAATTTGATTGGGATTTTTTTATTGCATAGAGTATTTTTATTTTTTCACTTTAAATTCTACTCTTCTGTTTTCAGCTCTGCCTTTTGCAGTTTTATTATCGGCAACAGGGCTTTCGGCTCCATAGCCTGTAGCAGTTAATCTATCTGCACTTACCCCTTTTTTAACAAGGTATGCTTTAACGGCATCTGCACGTTTTTGAGATAAGGCTACATTGCTTGTAGCTTTTCCAACATTATCTGTATAACCTTCAATTAAAACATTAAGAGTTTTGTGTTCATTTAAAGCTCCGGCAGCTTTGTTTAATTCTGTAGTAGCATCTTTTGTTAATACAGATGTACCGGTTGCAAATTGAATTTTCTTGAAATCAAAACCAAAATCTTTTAATTCTGGACAACCGTGATTAGCTACAGTTCCTTTTTCAGTTGGGCATTTATCTTCTTCATCATTTACACCATCGCCATCTGTATCTGGTACAGGGCAACCTTGATAACGTGCAACACCCGGAACGGTTGGGCATTTATCTTGTTCATCATTAATACCATCACCATCTGTATCTGGTACAGGGCAACCATTGTATTTAGCAACGCCCGGAACGGTTGGGCATTTATCGTTTTCATCATTAATTCCATCTCCGTCTGTATCTGGAACTGGGCAGCCATTGTATTTAGCAACACCCGGAACGGTTGGACATTTATCAACATCATCCGGAATACCGTCTTTATCTGTATCTTTTACTTCTTGCTTAGGAGGTGGTGGTGGTGGCGGTGTTACCACTACAGGTGCAGCTTTCTTTTCTGTTAATGGAGAAATAAAGCCAATTGAATACTGGAAGTTGTAATTTGATTTATCTGAAATTCTTAAATGATAAGACCATCCTAAATCAATAAAATTGCCATCACCTAATTTAAATTGAAAACCTACACCAACAGGTATATAGGTAGAAAAATAAGTACCGGCATACATTCCTACTCCTAAACCTCCGCTAACATAAGGAACTAAGAAGTATTTATCGGTTAACAATTTTAAACGAACATTAGCATCGGCCTCTAATAAAAATTTACTTTGACCTTGTTTTGTTCCATCAAAATATTGATAATCGGTAAATGATGCATGTAAATTAGCAGCAAAATCTACATAGTTAGATAACCCGTTTAAGTATGTTAAACTTACGCCGGGAGACATGTTGCTAAATTTATTCCATGTACCATCACGCAAAACAATTGGTAAACTTTGGCGACCAATTAAATCTGGCGTTACAAAATCTTTAAGAAAGAAGTTAAGCCCAAGAGATGGAGATTTTTTCCAATTGGAAGAAGATTGTCCAAAACTAAGGGCAAGCATAAATAATGCAGAAAATGATAGAAGAATTTTCTTCATAAGCGATTGTTTAGATAACAAAAATAATGGGTGAATTTGATTTTACGAAAATTATATAATTCACAGTTAGTTTTTAAAAGGCGAAATATAGGTTGAAAAACTGAATAATGCTATTTTTTATTGAATTTATTATAAAGATGCCTGTTTAATATACTATTCTAACGGCAAAATTATTTAAGATAAAGCCTTAAACTTATAAATCTACAACAGTAACCACTGCATTTAAATTAATGATACCGTATATATGCGGAAAGGTTTCATTTACTGAAGGAGAAAAATCGTATTGTAATTTATGTTCTAATGCAGAAACATTGATTACTAATTTTACTAAATTATTTTTTTCTTTAAAATATCTTTCTAATACACCTTTAATTTGCTCTGCTTTACTGCAATGTATAAAGCCTTCTGTTTGTAAAGATGGTGCTGTATAATAACCTTTGTTTAAAGCTTCGTTCCATTCGGTTTTTGTTGTTATATGGTAAATAACATTCATAATTTTTTATCTTTCAATTTTAAATTTCAATCACTCTTTTAATTTTTTGTTCAATCAACATCATATCTACCAAAACCAATGCAGTAGCTGCTTCTACAATAACAGGTGCTCTTAATGCAACACATAAATCATGGCGACCTTTTACAGAAAATTTTTCCATTTGCTCGGTATTCCAGTTTAAACTTGTTTGTTCTTTTGGTGTTGATGAAGTTGGCTTAACAGCAATTCTAAAAACTAAATTATTACCATTACTTATTCCGCCAACAATACCGCCGGCATAATTGGTTTTTGTTTGTCCTTGCATATTTTCTATTGCATCATTATGTTCACTTCCAAACATTTTTGCAGCTTTAAAACCAGCACCAAATTCAATACCTTTTACTGCAGGAATACTAAACATAATATGTGCTAACGCAGATTCTAACGAATTAAAATAAGGCTCTCCTATTCCCGCAGGTACGCCTGTTACCGTACATTCAATAATTCCGCCAACAGAATCTTTTGCATCAATTGCTTTTTGTAATCCTTTCTCAATATCAGGTTCTCCGCCTACTTCAATAATAGTTGCAGTAATGTTTATTTGAGGCATTAACTTTTTTGCAATTACACCTGCTGCCACCAAACCAGTTGTTAGCCTTGCACTGAAATGCCCGCCGCCTCTATAATCTTCATTACCACCAAATTTTTGATGTGCTACCCAATCTGCATGCCCGGGGCGTGGAATATCTCTTTGTTTTTGATAATCTTCACTACGAGTATTATTATTTTCAAATAAAATTGTTATTGGAAATCCTGTAGTTTTTCCGTTAAAAATTCCGCTTTTAAAAATAGGATAATCATCTTCTTTTCTGGGTGTAGTTCCTTTTTGAATGCCGCCTTTTCTTCTTTCCAAATCTGGCAACAAATCTTCTGCTGATAATGATAACCCTGCCGGGCAGCCATCAATAGTAATGCCTACACATTCACCATGACTTTCACCAAAAATAGAAATACGGAATATGTTACCGAATGAGTTCATTATATTACATTATGTTTTCAATTTACGAATTACAGTTGTATTAATATACTTGCTCCCAACTTTTTCAAATGCTCATAAAAATTAGGATACGATTTATTAACGGCGTCTGCATCTTCAATAATTGTTTCATCGTTTGCTTTTAATGCAGCAACTGCACAAGCCATTGCAATGCGATGATCGTGATGAGAATGTACAACATTCCCTTTCAAACCATTGCCACCATTCACTTTCATTATATCATCTTCTAAAATAATTTCAACACCAAACTTTGCAAATTCTTGTTGTAAAGTTAATCCGCGATTGCTTTCTTTATGTGCCAATCTACTAACACCTTTAATAAAAGATGTTCCTTTGCAATAAGCTGCCAACGTAACTAAAGGAGGAAATAAATCAGGGCAATCTGTAGCATCAAATTTAAAAGCTTTTAATTCAGCAGTTGAAATATGAATTTCATTTCCATTAATTGAAATATTGCAACCGCAATTTTTTAATGCTTCAATAATTTTTTTATCGGCTTGTGTTGAATTAATATCTAATCCTTTTACTACAATATTTCCTGTAATAGCTCCGGCAACTAATAAAAATGCACCACCACTCCAATCGCTTTCAACTGTGTAAGAAATAGTCGATAGTTGATAGTTCATAGTCGATGGCAAAAAAACAAACTCCTCATAATTTCTGTTTTCAGGAACATTTAAACCAAAATCGTTCATCACTTTTAAAGTTAAATCAACATATGGTTTGCTTTTTAAATTATTTACTTTAATAGAAACATTATTTGCGTTTGAGGCTGCATAAGCCATTAATAATCCTGTTAAAAACTGAGAGCTTAAACTTCCATCTATTTCAATATTTTTTGGTTGCAATGGGCCTTTAACAATTAAAGGTAATTTTCCATTATTAGATTTTATTTGAATATTTAGTTGCGGAAATATTTCATCAAAAAAATTCATTGGCCTGGTAGTTAAACTTCCACTACCATTAATAGTAATTTCATTTTTATTTAACGCAACAATAGGAGCAAACATTCTAATGCTTAAACCACTTTCACCACAATTAATTTCATTTGAAATAGGTTTTATTCCTTCACTTTCAATTATCAATTGTTCATTATCAATTATAATTCTTGCTCCAAGATTTTCAATAATGCTTAATGCAGCTTTATCATCATTACTAATACCGTAATTATGAATAATTGATTTTCCTTTTCTTAGCAAAGCCGCAGCACATGCACGTTGCATAGAACTTTTAGATGCGGGTGCAATAATTTTTCCGTGTAGTGTTGAAGGTTGTATGGTAACTATCACAACAGTTGTATAATTTGTTCTAATTGATTTAAAGGAATTTGTTTAATTGTTCCTTTACCTATTTTTTCTAATAAAATAAAATTCATTTCTTTTCTTTCACGCTTCTTATCCATTTTTAAAACATCAAAAACTTTTTGTTTATTAAACGAAGCATAAGTTGGTAAACCATATTGTTCTAATACGTTTACAACATTATTTTTTTGTTTGAAGTTTAAAAGTTGTTTTGAAATTTCAGAAGCATAAGTCATACCGATTGATATTGCCTGACCATGGGATAACTCATACTGATTTTCTAACGCATGACCTAATGTATGACCAAAGTTTAAAAGTTTTCTATCTGCTTGTTCAAATTCATCTTGCTGAACAATTTTTAATTTAATTATTGCATTGCGTTGAATGAGTGAGCAAATTTCTTTTTTCTTGCTTTTATAATATTTTAATGAATGCTTTTGCAAATTGTTAAACATAGCAGCATCTTTAATACAAGCATGTTTTATAATTTCTGCAAAGCCGTTCTGCCATTCAGTTTCAGGCAATGAATTTAAGAAAATTAAATCGTGCAGAATAAATAATGGTTGCTTAGTTACACCAACAATATTTTTATAAACGCCAATATCAATTCCGTTTTTTCCGCCAATGCTTGCATCTACTAAAGCAAGTAATGTTGTAGGAATAAAGCCAAATTTTATTCCACGCATATAAATAGAAGCAACAAAACCTGTAAGGTCTGTAATTACGCCACCGCCAACGCCTACTAAAATTGTTTTTCTATCAGCTTCAAATGCTATTAATTGTTCAATAATACTATCAACAGTTTGTTGAACTTTATACTCTTCTCCAGCTTTTAAAACAATTGTATTATAATTTTTAAACCGTTTTGCATGGGCTGTAAAAACATTTTCATCTGTAATAAATACAGCATGTTTAACATCAATAATTTCTTTTAAATGACTGATGCCATTAGCAAAATAAATATCTGTTGAAGCAGAAGAAAATTTAAACGTTTGTTTGGTCATTGTCCGTAGTCAATAGTCCACAGTCAATAGAAAATAATCAACGATTGTGGACTTTCAACCGCTGACTATTAACTGAGTTACGAATTCATAATTTTATTTTGATGATTGATACTTTCCATGTGTACAGCATCAAAATATTTTGTAATAAATTCTTTGCTTAAACCAAGCTTCTCTCCTTTTACATAAGCTCTTTCTAAAATAGCATTCCAACGGTTGGTTTGTAAAATAGTAATATTATTTTCTTTTTTATATGTTCCTATCTTGTCTGCTATTTTCATTCTTTGTCCAAGTAATTGCAACAACTCATCATCTAAATGATTGATTTGCTGACGCAATTTTTCCATGTTATTGTGTAACTCTTCATTATTAATATCTTCTTTACGCCAAACAATTGTGTTAAGCATTTCGGCTAAACGTTGTGGTGTAATTTGTTGTTTTGCATCACTCCATGCATTATCAGGATCAATATGACTTTCAATAATTAATCCGTCAAAATCTAAGTCGATAGCTTTTTGTGCAACATCTAATAAAACATCTCTTCTTCCTGCAATATGTGAAGGATCGTTAATCATCATTAACTCCGGATGTCTGCGTTTCATTTCAATTGCCAAATGCCACATAGGTGCATTGCGGTAATCTGTATTTCCGTATGAAGAAAAACCTCTATGTATTAAACCTATATTTTTTACTCCTGCTTTTGCAACACGCTCAACGGCACCAATCCATAATTCTAAATCGGGGTTGATTGGGTTTTTAATTAACACAGGAACATCAACACCACGCAATGCATCTGCTACTTCTTGCACACTAAAAGGGTTTACAGTTGTTCTTGCACCAATCCATAAAACATCAACATCAAAATGCAAAGCGTCTTCTACTTGTTTGGCGGTTGCTACTTCAACAGCCCAGGGAATGCTGGTAATTTCTCTTGCTTTTTGCAGCCATGCTAAACCTTTTGTACCAATACCTTCAAAACTTCCGGGACGTGTGCGTGGTTTCCAAATGCCTGCACGCATTACATCAACTTTTCCTGTTTCGGCTAATTGTTTGGCTGTAGTTAAAACTTGTTCTTCTGTTTCGGCACTACATGGGCCTGAAATAATTAAGGGGCGTTTGTTCCATGCTTTTTGTGTTACCTCTTTAATTGAGGGTTTAGCAATTGTTGCTTCCATTGTTTTAAATTTTATCATGCAAAGACGACTCCAAACGGTCTAGAGCATTACACGATTTTGGTTTATAATACAATGCTAACAGTTATCTGCTATTAGCATCATTCATTCTAATGCCTATTCATTTTTCGTTCAACAATAATTCAATTTCATTTTGCAGTATGGGAATATCTTTCATTATTATTTTCCAAATAATTGTTTCATCTATTGCATCATAAGTATGTATAATTCTATTTCGTAAATCAACAATCATTCTTGTATAACTCAAAGATATTTTATCATTCAATTTTAATAATCTATTCATTGCTTCGCCAATAATCTCCAATTCTCTTTCTATAGCCCTTCTCTTTGTTTTATTATTGCTGTATTCAGAAAAAATTCTTCTATTTTCTAGGTGTTCATCAATTGAAAGAATACTGTTTTTAATATCAAGCAATAATTTTTTTTCTTCTAAAATCATAATACTTTCATTTTATGATTATTAATGCTTTGAATTAAATATGGGTTTTGCAAAGTTTTTTCTGCAACCAAATCAACATTTTTATGCAATAAATTTTCTAATGCGTGAGCTAATGCAAAATAATTATCGGCATATGTTTCATAGTGCATATCATCAGGAAATTTTATAACAAAATCAACATCACTTTTTTCATGCATGGTTCCTTTTACAGCACTGCCAAAAGCGTAAGCTTTCTCAACACCATAGTCACGCATCAATTGTTGTATTTGCAATAAATTTTTAGTTATAATATTGTCCGATTGCATAATTATTGTTTATACATTATCTGCTATTAGCATCATTCATTCTAATTCTTCTGCCACGATAATTTTTTCCATCAACTGCACTAATCATTTGCTTTGCAGCTTTTTTATCAATTTCAATCCAGCTATTCATTTCTTTCATATCAATTCTTCCTAATACTTCTTTTCTTAAATCACTCATATCTAAAATGAATTGCAAAAAGCTTGCTTTATAAAAACCATCTTTAGTACCAAGGTTTACAAATAATCGTACGGTATCTCCATCACTATATCTAACAGGTTGATTACTTCTTGAACGAGTTCTGCCTTGGTCTCTTCCATCTCCGGCAAAATTTCTTTCTTTACGTTGCTCTCTAACATTTAAGTCTCCTGCATTTTCATAATATTTTAAGAATCTATCAAACTCCATTGCAGCAAGCCTTGTAAGTACTTCTTCTTTTGTTACGTTGGCAAATTTTTCTTGCAGCATGGGCAAGTATGTTTCATAATCGCCATGAGAAATATCTGTTTGCAACAGTTTATCCATAAAAGCATGAAATTGTTTTCTGCAAACATCTTTACCACTTGGAATTTCTAATTTACTGAATTTGCTTTGTACAATTCTTTCTATGCTTCTTAATTTATATATTTCTTTTGTGTGAACAATACTCATACATACACCTGTACTTCCTGCTCTACCTGTTCTGCCGCTTCGGTGTGTATATACTTCAGTATCATCAGGCAATTCGTAATTAATAACGTGTGTAATTTCTTTTACATCAATACCACGGGCAGCCACATCGGTTGCTACCAATAGTTGTAATGTTTTTTCACGAAATTCACCCATCACTTTATCGCGTTGTTGTTGCGTTAAATCTCCATGCAACGCATCAATATCATAACCATCACGCGTTAGTTTTTCTGCAATAGTTTGTGCATCTATTTTTGTTCTTGTAAAAATGATACCGTAAATACCAGGATTAAAATCAATTAATCTTTTTAATGCTTCGTAACGGTGGTGAGTATTTACTACATAAAACTGATGATCGATACTTTTGTTGGCAGTATTCATTTTGCCAACTGTAACTTCAAAAGGTTCTTTCATGTAGCGTTTGCTAACACGGCGAATTTCGGGAGGCATGGTAGCACTAAACAACCATGTTGCCTCGCGTTTTGGAGTGTTTTCTAAAATAAATTCAATATCGTCTTTAAAGCCCATATTCAGCATTTCATCTGCTTCATCTAACACTACATATTTTATTTGTTCAAGATTAATTGCTTTTCTTTCAATTAAATCAATCAATCTTCCTGGTGTAGCCACAACAATTTGAACGCCGCGTTTTAACTCGCGTATTTGCATACCAATAGATGTGCCGCCGTACACAGCCACCACATGCATGCCTGGTAAGAACTTTTTAAATAGTTCTATTTCGGTAACAATTTGCAAACACAATTCGCGTGTGGGGCAAACCACTAATGCTTGCGGATATTTTTGTGCAGCTTCAACCAATTGCAATAAAGGCAAGCCAAATGCTGCTGTTTTTCCTGTGCCTGTTTGTGCCAACCCAATTAAATCTTTTGTACCGCTAAGCAATACAGGAATAGCTTTTTCTTGAATAGGTGTTGGGTTCACAAACCCCAACGCATCGGTAGCTTTAATCAAATTCGCATCCAAGCCTAACTCACTAAATGTCATATCTTATTTTTTAAAATTTGCGGCAAAGGTAACTTAAATACGCTCCCTGCCTGCATTTTATTTGTTTTAACTATTTTGATAACCAACTTTAGTACAGCTATTTAACTTCTGTTGCGTCGCACACTTGTACGTTCTGAATGCTGTTCATCAATTTACATTTGCCATGTTGAACAAAGTGAAACATTTGTTTAATAAATGATTAAACAGATTTCTCACTTCGTTCGAAATGACGTTATAACTTTATTTAATTATTTTTTTAATTTTATTTGCCTTCTCCATCAACTCATTTAAATATTCTAGGTTCTCTTTTTCTAATGCACTTTTAAATTTTCTTAATTGAGAAATATGTTCATTTAAAACATCTAACACATTTTCTTTATTCTGCATAAAAATGGGTGCCCACATGGCAGGGTTACTTTTTGCCAAACGCACTGTACTTTCAAAACCACCACCTGCTAATTCAAAAATGGCGTCTTCTTCTTTTTCTTTTTCCAATACTGTATTTGCCAACGCGAAAGATGTAATATGTGAAATATGACTTACATACGCTGCATGAATATCATGTGCTTCTGCATTCATATACACTAAATGCATTCCTAATTGTTTGTAAATATTTTCAACCAATTCAATTGCTTCTTTATTACTTTTTTCTTTCTCGCATATTACACAAGCTCTTCCGCTAAAAGCGTTATGCACTGCGGCTTCGGGGCCACTATATTCTGTTCCCCACATAGGATGTGTTGCAACAAATCTTTCTCTATTAACATAATTATTTAATACACTACACAAAGCAAATTTGGTAGAACCTGCATCTACAACAATTTGTTTATCGTTAATCAAATTCATTATTTGTTGCATAACAATAATGGTAGCATCAACCGGAATAGCAACATAAATTAAATCGGCTTTTTTAATTGCTTCTTCTAAAGGCAAAACTTCATCAACCAATTTTAATTCTAAAATTTTTTGTTTGGTAGATTCGCTATTGCAAACACCAATTACATTTTTAGCAATTTTTTTATTTTTTACTGCTAATGCAAATGATCCTCCAATTAAGCCAACACCAACTATAGTAATATTATTGAACATAATTCTTCATTATCAATTATCAATTTTTAATTCTCTTTATTGCTTCTTCAAACCTTTCTATACTTCCGCATAAACTAATTCTTATATAATTATTTCCTTCTGTTCCAAAAATTCCTCCGGGTGTAATAAATACGTTTGAGTTGTATAGAATTTCATCGCTTAATTCATATCCGTTTTTATATTTTGAAGGAATTTTTGCCCACACAAACATGCCAACTTGTTGTTTAGAATATTCACAATTCAACAAATTCAATAATTCAAAAACTTTGTTTCTTCTTTCTTTATAAATTTTATTTACATCATTGTACCAACTTTTATCTAAGCTTAAAGCCTTTGCAGCAGCCAATTGTAGAGGAAGAAACATTCCGCTATCCATATTACTTTTAAACTTTAATACTTCATCAATTCTTTCTTTTGCTCCACACAACATACCAACTCGCCAACCTGCCATGTTAGACGATTTACTTAATGAATTTAATTCTAACACAATATCTTTTGCTCCATTAATACATAGTAAGCTTTTAGGTTCATCGTTTAAAATAAAACTGTAAGGGTTATCGTGAATGATGAGAATATTATTTTTCTTTCCGAATAAAATAATTTTTTCAAACAATTCATTGCTTGCATTTTGCCCTGTTGGCATTTGCGGATAATTTACAAACATCAACTTTACTTTGGTTAAATTGGTTTGTTGCAATGTTTCAAAATCGGGAGCATAATTATTTGTTTCATTCAAATTATAATCAACACAAACTCCACCTGCAAGTTTTACAGCACTTCTATATGTTGGATAACCGGGATTAGGCACCAATACTTCATCGCCATCATTTAAATAAGTCATGCAAATATGCATAATGCCTTCTTTGCTTCCTATGAGTGGCAATATTTCTGTATCGGCATTTAATGCAACGTTATACCATTTGCTGTACCAATCTTTTATTGCATTTCTTAAAACCGGAGAGCCTTTGTACGATTGATATGCATGAACATTTGGTTTTACACTTTCTTCTTGCAATACTTTTATAACATCTGGGTGCGGTGGTAAATCGGGGCTGCCAATTCCGAGATTAATAATATTTTTCCCTTGTTTATTGAGCTCATCAATTTCTCTTAGTTTTTGAGAAAAATAATATTCGCCAATACCTTCTAAGCGTTTAGCCCCGCCAAACCTCCCCAAAGGGGAGGCTTTAATTTCATTATCTATTTTATCATTACTCATTTTTTTTGATTTAAATTTTTAGTTCCGCCTTTGGGGAAATTTAGGGTGTCTATACATTACCATTTTTATAAATACCAAATACCGTTAATGCTTCTGTTAATGATTGAATTTTACTAATTGCTTTATTATAATGCTGAATATTTGTAAACTCTAAATCGGCATGAAAACTATATTTAAAATTTGTTCCTGCAATTGGCATGCTTTGCAGTTTACTTAGGTTAATATTTTCTTCGGCAATTTTACTAAGTACTTTTGCTAAACTACCTTTGGTATGATTTGTTTGAAAATTAATTGATGCTTTGTTTGCATTTTCTTCTACAATATTTTCTTCTTTACGTTGTAAAATTAAAAAGCGTGTATAGTTGCTTTTTTGTGTATGAATATTTGCAGCAGCAATTTCAAGATTAAATAATTCTGCCGCCAATTTACCCGCAATAGCTGCAATATGTTTGCTTTTGTGTTGATGAATATGTTTGGCACTTAATGCAGTATCTTCTGTATCAACTAACTTCCAATTAAATTTATCTAAATAATCCATGCACTGTTGTATAGCCATTGGATGCGAGTGTACTTCTTTTATATCTTCAAACTTTACACCCGGATTTACTAATAGATGTTGTTTAATAGGTAAATAAACTTCTCCTGCAATTTTTAAATTTCCTTTTTGCAATAAAGTATAATTAGGAAGAATGCTGCCGGCAATAGAATTTTCTATAGCCATTATTCCGCCATTACTTTCTTTTTTGTTTGATGCAATTTTTACTACTTCTCTAAAAGTAGCACAGGGTATAACTTCTACATTATTGCCAAAGTATTGCCTGGCCGCCATTTGATGAAAGCTACCCTCGTAACCTTGTATTGATATTTTTGTTGCCATAAACTAAAAATCCCGGCTTTTTGCCGGGACTGTATTTTTTATTTTCTTATTTATTTTAATTAAGCTTTTACAAATACTACCCGACTACTTTGGTTAAAGTAGTAAAAGAAAAAATAAAAGAAAGTATTTGTAATAGTTTGTCTCATTCTGAACCAAAAATAAAAACCTAATTTGTAACAAGCAAATATTTTTTTGAAACTAATATTTAACTAACGTTCATTAGCAATTTATTTGAAGAATAAAAAAACCGCTACATTGTGTAACGGCTTCAACTTAATTAATTAAGATATTTTACACACTTGCACTACTTTCTGTTTCAGTATGTTTTAAAGCAAAAGTTATTTTATTATTTTCTTTATCTAAAGAAGCAATTAAAACATCTCCATTTTTAACATGCATATTTAAAATTTCTTCGGCTAAAGGATCTTCTAAATATTTTTGAATGGCTCTGTGTAATGGTCTTGCTCCAAACTGAACATCATAACCTTTTTCTGCAATAAAATCTTTTGCTTCTTCAGATAATTCAAGTGAAAAGCCCAAGTTGTTTAAACGTTTCATTACGTTTTTCATAAGAATATCTATAATACTGAAAATATTTTCTTTGCTTAATGAATTGAAAATTACAACATCATCAATTCTGTTTAAAAATTCGGGAGAGAACGTTTTCTTTAAAGCTTTTTCTATAACTGCTTTATTATTTTCTTCTTGGTTTTGTACACGTGCCGCTGTTGCAAAACCAACACCATCTCCAAACTCTTTTAATTGACGTACACCAATGTTAGAGGTCATAATAATTAAAGTGTTTTTAAAATCTATTTTTCTTCCTAAGCCATCTGTTAATTGCCCATCATCTAACACTTGTAATAAAATATTATAAATATCGGGATGTGCTTTTTCTATTTCATCTAATAAAATAACGCTGTATGGTTTGCGGCGAACACGTTCTGTTAATTGCCCACCTTCTTCATAACCAACATAGCCCGGAGGAGCACCAATTAAACGGCTTACCGTAAATTTTTCCATGTACTCACTCATATCAATTCTTATTAAAGCATCTTCACTATCAAACATATATCTGGCAAGGCTTCTGGCTAATTCTGTTTTACCTACACCTGTTGGGCCTAAAAATATAAATGTGCCAATTGGTTTTTTTGGATCTTTTAATCCTACCCGATTTCTTTGAATTGCTTTTACCACTTTTTGTATGGCTTCATCTTGCCCAATTACCATTCCACGCATGTCATCACTCATTTTACGCAACTTATCTGTTTCGGCTTGTACCATGCGTTTTACAGGAATGCCCGTCATCATACTAACTACTTCGGCAATATGTTCTTCTGTTATTGGATAACGTTTGTGTTTGCTTTCTTCTTCCCAAAGTGCTTTTGCATTTTCTAATTCTTCACCTAAACGTTTTTCTTTATCGCGTAGGCTTGCTGCTTCTTCAAAACGCTGACTTTTTACAACTTTATTTTTTTCGTTTTTAATTTCTTCAATTTGTTTTTCTAACTCAACAATTTCTGTAGGTACATTAATATTTTTTAAGTGTACTCTTGCACCAACTTCATCTAACACATCAATTGCTTTATCGGGCAATAGTCTATCTGTCATGTATCTATCACTCAATTTTACGCAAGCTTCTATAGCTTCTGCATCATACTCAACATTATGATAATCTTCATATTTACTTTTTATATTAGTTAATATTTGAATGGTTTCATCAACACTTGGCGGCTCTACTAATACTTTTTGAAAACGGCGATCTAATGCACCATCTTTTTCAATATACATTCTATACTCATCTAATGTTGAGGCACCAATGCATTGCAATTCTCCTCTTGCTAAAGCAGGTTTAAAAATATTGGAAGCATCTAATGAACCGCTTGCTCCACCTGCACCTACAATGGTATGTATTTCATCTATAAAAAGAATAACATCACGGTTTTTTTCTAACTCGTTCATTATTGCTTTCATTCTTTCTTCAAACTGCCCGCGATATTTTGTGCCGGCAACTAATGCTGCAAGGTCTAAACTTATTACACGTTTATCAAACAAAACTCGGCTTACTTTTCTTTGTACAATTCTTAATGCCAAACCTTCTACAATAGCAGTTTTACCAACACCGGGTTCTCCTATTAAAATGGGATTATTTTTTTTACGACGAGAAAGTATTTGCGATACTCTTTCAATTTCGTTTTCTCTGCCAACTATGGGGTCTAAGCTTCCTGTTTCTGCCAGTTTGGTAATATCTCTTCCGAAATTATCTAAAACAGGTGTTTTACTTTTTACATTGCCTTGTTGTTTGGCTCCGGGTTTGGGTTGCTGAAATCCGCTACGTTGTTTTTCATCATCAAAATCATCATCATCATTTTCGGTAAATTCAGATTTTGGTATTGATGGATTATTGGTGCTAACCATTCCTAATTCGTTTCTAAAAATATCATAATCAACATTAAACTGACTTAATATTTGTGTTGCAATATTTTCTTTATTTTTTAAAATACTTAGCAATAAATGTTCTGTTTCAACCAACGGGCTTTTTAAAGATTTAGCTTCTAAAACGGTAACGCGTATTACTTTTTCGGCTTGTTTGGTTAAAGGCAAACTATTAATGTTAGCAATATTTTTGCCCGATTTATCTTTTACGGCTAATTCAATTTCTCTCCGTAATTCATACAAATCAACATTTAATTGTTTTAAAATTTTTATTGCTAAATTTTCTCCATCGCGTATTAAACCTAAAAGCAAATGCTCTGTTCCTATAAAATCGTTTCCTAACCTTAAAGCTTCTTCTCTGCTAAAGGAAATGATCTCTTTTACTTGTGCTGAAAAATTATTGTCCATACTGTTTTTGGATTTATACAATGATAACGAATATTTTTGATGATAATTGCTACCCATTTATACACAAATGTGATGAACAATTAAACTATGGAAATCAAAATTAATACCAAGGAAAAATTTACCGCTTTAACTCCGCATGTGTCTTATATTTATGACAACATGACTGCGGAATTAGTTGCAACCTGTACTAACATTTTAGCTAACCCTGTAAAAAATGTAATTCTTAATTTGCAGGAAGTAACTGATATTGAAGAGCAAGCAGCCATTGCAATTGCAAAAACACAACAAGCATTTTACGAAGCCAATGCATCATTTGTTATTTGCGAAATAAACCAACCAATAGAAGATAAATTAGAACAATGGGAATTGTTGGATATTTTAAACATAACACCAACCGAAAGTGAAGCTTGGGATATTGTGCAAATGGAAGAAATTGAAAGAGAATTATTAGATAGTGATGATATTGAATTTGATGTAGAAGAATAAAACTAAGTACGAAGTTAGAAGTGCAAGTTACAATGTATAAATTAACAATTAACGAATTATAAACTTACAATGTTTGCAGTAACTATTTTAGGAAACAACTCAGCTTTACCTGCTTATGGAAGATTTCCTACGGCACAAGTAGTTACCTTAAACGAACAAGCTTTTTTAATAGATTGTGGCGAAGGCACACAAATACAAATGAGTAAGTATAAAGTACGCCGCAGCAAAATCAATCATATTTTTATTTCACATTTACACGGCGATCATTATTTTGGCTTGGTTGGTTTAATTACAAGTATGGGTTTATTAGGAAGAGAAAATGATTTGCATTTATATGCACCTGCTCCACTTAAACAAATATTAGATATTCAATTTACCGTTGCAGATACAAGGTTACCTTTTACACTTCACTTTCATGCATTAGAAAATGAAGGTTTAGTTGTTGATGATAAAAAATTTATGGTTGAATGTTTTAAAACACAACACAGAATTGAATGTTGGGGTTTTATAATTAGAGAAAAAAAACAACCAAGAAAAATTAATAAAGAAAAAATTAAAGAATATACTATTCCAACAACGTATTATGAACGTTTAAAAAATGGTGATGACTACCAAACAAAAGACGGTGATATTATTAAAAATGAAATATTAACTATTGCCAACACACTTGCTAAAAGTTATGCCTTTTGTGCAGATACTATTTATGATGAAAGCTTAGTTGATAAAGTAACCAATGTATCTTTATTATACCACGAAACAACTTATTTAAAAGATTTAGAAGATAGAGCTACTGATAGATTTCATTCTACAACCGTGCAAGCAGCAAGTATTGCAAAAAAAGCTAATGTAAATAAATTATTAATCGGGCATTTTAGCAGCAAGTATGAACAGTTAGATATTTTTGAACAAGAAGCTAAAGAAGTTTTTGCTAATACACAATTAGCAATTGATGGTGTTACTTTTTTAATTAAATAATATTTACTTCACGCTCTAACACAACACTAAATTCTTTTTTTACAGATTGAATTATTTGTTCACTTAAATCATAAATTTCTTGTCCTGTTGCATTTCCATAATTTACTAAAACCAAAGGCTGCAAAGGGTTACAACCTGCATCTCCTTTACGATAACCTTTCCAACCGCATTTTTCAATTAACCATGCTGCTGCCAATTTAAAATTCATTTCATCAATTGCATAACTCACCACATCTTTATGATATTCCCAAATTGTATATCTTCTAAATTTTGATACAATAGGGTTTTTAAAAAAACTTCCTGCATTGCCAATAATTTTTGGATTAGGCAATTTAGCAGAACGAATATTAATAACTGCTTGCGAAATATTTTGAATTGAAAGTTCTTTTACTTTCATCGTTTCTAATTCTTTTTCAATAGCACCGTATTGTGTATGAAATATTGGTTGCTTATTTAGTTTAAGTATAACATTAACAATAACAAATTGATTTTTGAATTTGTTTTTAAAAATACTTTCTCTATAACCAAAATTGCAATCGGTTAATTTAAATGTTTGAATAGTTTTATCATGCAAATGATATGCTTGCAATTCATAAAAAATATCTTTTAACTCAACACCATAAGCACCAATATTTTGTATAGGTGCAGCACCTACACAACCCGGAATTAAACTTAAATTTTCAATTCCTGCATAATTATTTTTAATACAATATAAAACTACATTGTGCCACAACTCTCCTGCCGCTGCTTTTACATAAATATGTTCAGCATCTTCTTTTACAACTTCAATACCTTTTAATTCATTTTTAAAAACAATACCATCAAAATTTTTAGTAAATAAAATATTACTGCCGCCACCAAGAATTAATGTTGCATGTTGAATATTACATGTTGAATAAGAAATTATTTCTTCTAATTCGTTTATTGATTGAAATATTGCAAATTGTTTTGCAACAATATCAATACCAAAACTGTTGTGTTTTTTAAGAGAAACATTGTTTTCAATTTTCATTCATTTATAATTTACAATTCAATATTAAAAATAATTATAACGGATCTACATCGGGAATTATTGAAACTCCACTGTATGTTTTAATGGAATGAATAATATTTACTTGTTGCAAAATTTCTGTTTTGCATTGGTTAATTAAGTTAGCATCTTTGGGCAACTTCAACATTATTTCCCATAAATATTGATTACGAATTCTATCAACAATTGGTTGTGCAGGTCCATTTAAATACGCACTGTAATTGGGTTTTAAGCCTTGCAGCATAATATTGGCTGCTTCTTCTGCAATATGTTTTTCTTTGTACTTAAACGTAAGCACAATCATTCTGTAAAACGGTGGATAGTGATATGCTTTTCTACTTTCTATTTCATATTCAAATAATTTTTTATAATTATGTATTTGTACAAAATGTAAAACAGGGTGTTGTAAATTACTTACTTGTATTATTACTTTTCCTTTACCATCTTTTCTTCCTGCTCTTCCACTTACTTGTTCCATTAACTGATAAGCTCTTTCATTTACTCTAAAATCTGTAAAGTTTAAAATACCATCTGCATCAATAATTCCTACAAGATTTACATGTTCAAAATCTAAACCTTTCACTACCATTTGTGTTCCAACTAAAATATCAATTCGTTGTTGTTCAAACAATTTAATTAAATTATCGTGTTCGTTTTTTCCTTTAACTGTATCATAATCCATTCTTGCAACTTTGGCTTCAGGAAATTGTTCTGCAATTAATTCTTCTAATTTTTCTGTACCAAAATTTTTCTGAATAAAATTATTGCTGCCGCAAGCAACACATGTATTTATTACAGGATAAGTTGTTGCACAATAATGGCAGGTTAATTTATTTTTTGCTTTATGATAAGTTAAGGTAACATCGCAATGTTGGCAATGCGGTATCCAGCCGCAGGTTTGGCATTGCATATAAGGTGCATAGCCACGCCTATTTTGAAATAAAATAATTTGCTTTTTTTCTTTTATAGAATTTTCTATTGCTTCAATTAATTGTGGAGTTAATGCAATTTTTTCTTTATGCTGTGCAATTATTTTTTTAATATCAATTAATTCAATTGCAGGCATTTCAACATTTGCATAGCGTTCATTTAATTCAATCAAAGCATATTTATTTTGTGTGCAATTAAAATAGGTTTCAACTGCCGGCGTTGCACTTCCTAATAAAATTTTTGCGTTGAATAATGATGCATAATAAATTGCTGCATCTCTTGCATGATAACGCGGTGCAGGATCTTGTTGCTTATAACTTGCATCATGTTCTTCATCAACAATTGTTAATCCTAAATTATTAAAAGGAAGAAATAAAGCACTTCTTGCACCTAACACAATTTTTGTTTCGCCACTTTTTATTTTATTCCAAATTTCTACTCTTTCGTTTGCATTAAATTTTGAATGATAAATAGCAATATGCCCGCCGAAATGTTTTTGTAACCTGCGAATAATTTGAGAAGTTAAAGCAATTTCAGGAAGCATATACAATACCTGAAACCCTTGCTGAATATAACTTTCAATTAGTTTTATGTATAATAAAGTTTTTCCGCTTGCAGTAACACCATGCAGCAAACAAACATTTTTTTGTTTGAAAGATTCTTCAATTTTAATAAGAGCATTTTGCTGTGCAGTTGATAAAACAAAATCAATTGAAATATTTTTAGGAAGCAATTTTAATCTATCAATTGATCGTTTTTCTGCAAATACAATTTGTTTGTCTATTAACCCCTTTAACTGTGCAGCCGAAGCATTTGATTTTTTTAGTAATGCAGATTGTGTTACTTCTCCTTCTGTTTTTATTAAATGCAAATATGCCAACAACAATTCCATTTGTTTGGGTGCTCTGCTCCAATTATTTAATAATTCAGAAAGTTTATCATCGTTATTATAAACAGAGTTAAGTACAATATAGGTTTCTGTTTTTTCTTTATATTTTTCTTTCAACTCTTCCCATACATAACAAACTTTTTTTTCTATCAATTTTTTTATAACAGAATAAACATGATTAACATCTAATATTTGTTGTACTTCACTCAGCTTCAATTCTTTTTTTATTTCTAATGCTTGTGCAACTAAATATTCTTCATCGGTAAATAAACTACCATCATTCAAATCAATATCGGCATCATCATTCCATATTAAAACACTTTCACTCGATAATTTTAAATTAGCCGGAATCGCCGCCTGCATTACTTCTCCCTCACTACACATATAATAATTACTCATCCAACTCCATAATTGCAATTGCTTTTCATACACCAATGGTTCATCATCTAAAACATTCAATAAGTCTTTCGGTTCAAACAATAAAGGCTTTTTATTATGTATTTTTTTTACAATGCCTGCATATTTTTTATTGCGTAATTGAACCTCAACACGTTTACCAATTTTTATACCTTCCTGCAAATGTGTTGGAACAGACCAAGTATAATTAATAGGTAATGCTAAAGGAATAATTACTTCAGCAAACAGTAAACCTTCTTCATTTGTAGAAGTATTAGCAAATAAATTTGTTGATGATTTTTTGTTTTGCATTATAAAGTGCTAAAATAACCTAATCTGTTTTAGGCTTACATGTATCTTTTTAATTCTTCTTCCATTATGGAAAATACTTTTTGTTTTAGTTCGGGCAAATTATTCATTGTTAAACAACCTTTAACGCTAACTTCTTTTAAATAAATAACTCTGCATGTGCCGGGCAATAAACTAAAAATACTTTTATAATGTAAACGTTTAATTGTATCAGGAAAAAGTAATGGTTTTATAGGAGTTTGTGTTTCAATTGCAATACGAAAAGCTCCGTCGTAAAAAGGTTTCAAAGTATTTTCTGTTTCATTAAATGTGCCTTCCGGAAAAATAAAAATAGAAATGCCTCTTGCAACAGCAGCTTTTAAAGCACGTACACTTCTGGCTCTTGTATCTGCATTTTTTCTATCAACTAAAATAACAGCAGCCCTATATATCCAACCAAATACAGGCACTTTAATCATTTCATATTTTCCTAAAGCTCTAAAAGGTTGATGAATACTTAATACCATTGTTGGAATATCCATATAAGAAATATGATTTGCAACAAAAATATATTGTTGTTTTTTATCATGTTTTACTTTATATACTTCTTTGTGTTTTACAAAAACAAAAACGTACCAAAGTTTTGCCCATATTTTACAAACGTTGTAAATAAAATTTCCGCCTTTAATACCAAATGCAGATGCAACAACAATTACAGGGAATGCCAAGAACATTAAAATTACAAATACGCAAAAAGCATATACACTATAAATAATTTGAATTGCTTTTCTAACAGGTTTCATTGTTTATAGTTAAACTGCAATTTCTTGAACAAAATAATTTTCCGGAAACGAATAAGATAACTTTTTTTCTTTTTCAAAAATACCGAAAATTGTACTTCCGCTGCCACTCATTGCTGCATACAAAGCACCCATTTTATACATTTCATTTTTTATAGAATAAATAGAAGTGTGTTGTTGAAAAACAGGTTTTTCGAAATCATTAACCAATTCATTTTTCCATGTGTGAATAGGTTGTGTAATTATTTGTTGAATAGATTTAGAAGGAATAGTAGGTTGAATATTTGCAAATGCCCAACTTGTTGAAATATGTATCTGAGGGTTTACCAATAAAAGTTTATATGCAGATAAATTAATATTTATCTCATTCATTTTTTCTCCTCTTGAAGTAGCGAAACAAGGTTTATTAATAATAAAAAAAGGGCAATCGCTTCCTAACTGTAAAGCATAATTTACTAATTGTTGTTGTGATAATTGAAGATTAAATTTTTGATTCAACAGCTTTAAAACAAAAGCCCCGTCTGCACTTCCGCCGCCTAAACCTGCACCCATAGGAATATTTTTATGCAAGTGCATTTTAATTGAAGGTAATAACGGAAAATCTTTTTTAAGAAGTTGATATGCTTTTATGCAAAGATTGTTTTGCTCATTTCCTGCAATTGCTAAACCGGTTGATGTGTAGCTAATATTATTACTATCGTTAGTTTGTATAATTTCAACAGCATCACAAAGATTAAGTGGATAAAAAAAAGTTTCTAAATCATGATACCCATCTTCACGTTTGCGAATAATATTTAGTCCGAGATTAATTTTGCAGTTGGGAAAAACAATCATGATTAAAAAGATTTAAGGATTAAGAAGATGATGTGTTAAAAATAAAATCATTAAAAAATTAAATAATCCTATAAATCAAAATTCAATTATTTGCGTTTATTAATTTCATCTCTAATGGCAATGGCTTTTATATAATCTTCATTTTCTAAAACTTCATTAAGCAAATTTTGCAGTTCTTCTAAACTGAGTTTGTGTAACTCATCACTATCTGCATTGTTAGCCACAGCAACCGTTTGCGATTTTTTCTTTTTAGCGTTTTCATTTTCATCCATTAAAATTCCCGCATTTTCTAAAATGTTTTCAAAAGTATAAATGGGGCAACCAAAACGTACTGCTAATGCTATAGCATCGCTGGTTCTGCTGTCAATTTCAATTGTATCATGTTCATTATAGCAAACCAATTTCGAATAAAAAATTCCTTCTTGTAAATCGTTAATAATTATTTCTTGCAATTCAACGCCAAAGGCGTTCATAAAATTTTTCATTAAATCGTGTGTAAGTGGCCTGCTGGGTTGCATTCTTTCTAAAGCAACAGCAATGGCCTGTGCTTCAAAGCCGCCAATAACAATTGGTAAGCGGCGTAACCCATTTACTTCGCCCAATACTACGGCATACGAATGTGTTTGTGTAATACTATGCGAAAGGGCTACAATTTCCAATTCAATCTTCTTCATACTTGTTACGAAAGTAAATTAAATTCTTACACAAAATATTGTTTTAAAAGAATGTGTTTACCGATAATTTTTATAAGGATGAATTGTTTTATAACAGGATGTTATATAAAATAAAAAAATCCCACTCAATTAGAATGGGATTATATTTTATTGAATTAAGCAGTTTTCAATTTCTTAATTTCTTCGGTAAGCTTTGGTACAACTTCAAAAGCATCTCCTACAATACCGTAATCGGCTGCTTTAAAAAATGGTGCTTCAGGATCTTTATTAATAACTACAATTACTTTACTTCTGTTTACACCTGCTAAATGTTGTATAGCACCACTAATGCCAATGGCAATATATAAATTAGGAGCAACTTGTATTCCTGTTTGGCCAACATGCTCGTGATGTGGCCTCCAATGTGCATCTGCAACCGGCCTACTGCAAGCAGTAGCTGCATGTAATGTTTTTGCAAGCTCTTCTAACATTCCCCAATTTTCTGGGCCTTTTAAACCACGCCCCCCGCTTACTACAATTTCTGCTTCGGTTAAAGGTACTTCTCCGCTTACTTTATTAACAGCCGTAACTTTTACTTTAGGCTCTGCAACATTTGCATTAACGGTAACAATTTCTGCAGTTCCTTCTGTTTGTTTTATATGAAAACTATTAGGGTTTAATGAAATTACTTTTATGGCAGATGTAATATTTACATTAGCAAATGCTTTACCACTAAATACAGATTTTTTTACAACAAAACCATTAGTAGTATCGGGCAATGCAATAGCACCTGCTACTAAACCGGCTTTTAATTTTGCAGCTACTCTTCCTGCAATTGCTTTACCTGTTTGGTTTTGAGAAATAATAATTACGGAAGAATTATTTGCGGTTGCAGTATCGGCAATTTGTTTTGCATACAATTGTGCATCAACATGATTTAATTTTTCGTTAGCTATATGGTAAATTTTTTGAACACCATATTTTCCTAATTGTATTAAAGCATCATTAGCAACTGTTCCTAACACAATACCTTCTGCCGAAACATTTAATTGCTTTGCTACAGCAACACCGTAAGTAATAACTTCTAATGAAGATTTTTTTATATGGCCTTCTGATTGATCTATAAATATTAAAACTGACATAATATTAATTTGAAAATTTTTGAATGTGCAGATTTGTAAATGCTTTCTGCAAATATTTTGTTGAATAAAGAACTGAACATACAAGTGTGCGACGCAACGAAGCTAAATAGTGAAATAAAGTTTGATTAATAAAATTTATTGTTTGCATATTTATTTGCACACTTAACTGTTATATAGCTTTTGCTTCTTCGTGTAATAAACGTACCAACTCTGCCACATTATCTGCCGGCACTAATTTTACGCCTGCTTTTGCTGGTGGCAATTCAAAACTAACAATGTTTGTAAGTGTATCAACCACGGTAGGTTCTACCACTTTTAAAGGTTTGGTGCGTGCAGCCATTATACCACGCATGTTTGGTATGCGTTGCTCTGCTACACCTTTTTGGCAACTTACTACAACCGGTAATGCAACTTCGTTCACTTCTTCTCCGCCTTCTATTTCACGATTTACAATAGCTGTTGTTCCGTTTAATTCAAATTTGGTTGCTAATGAAATGTAAGGAGCATCAATTAATTCGGCTACCATTGCACCAACTGAAGAACCGTTATAGTCTATGGTTTCTTTTCCTGTAAAAACTAAATCATAATTACCTTGTTTAGCAATCTCTGCTATTTGTGCAGCGATGTAAAAACTATCGCTACTATCTGTATTTACACGAATGGCTTCGTCTCCACCCAAAGCCAATGCTTTACGAATTACAGGATCGCAATCTGCACCACCAACGGTTACTAAGTGAATAATGGTTGAAGCATCTTTTTCTTTTAATTCAATGGCTCTTACTAACGAGTACCATTCATCGTATGGATTAATAATCCATTGTACACCTGCATCTTCAAACTTTGTATTGCCATCTTTAAAAGCAATTTTTGAAGTAGTATCGGGTGTTTTGCTAATACAAACTAAAATTTTCATCTGTATAAATTTTTAATCAATCTTTTTAAATTAGTTGCATAAACAACTATTTGCAAATATAGGTTTGTTTTTGAAGTGGCAAAGTTTACAGAATTTTTTTCTGTACACAGCAAATTTGTACCGTAGTTTTACACAAATTTATTTTATGGGAATTTGGAGACAAATTGCAGAATATTTATACATTAAAAAACCAGACCCCAATAAACCTTATACCAAATGGGTTAAGTATATGCATGGTATGAATAGAATTTCTTTATTCATGTTTATAATTGCGTTACTGGTTATGCTTTTTAGATTGGTTATTTTACCAATGATTAGAAAACATTAATTGCATTTTGTAAAATTGTAAATAATAGCTGCTGCTTTTGCTGAAGCATTTCCGCCGGAAGAAAGTAAATTTTTTAAATCTGTATAATCATTTTGTAATTGTTGCTGTTTTATGGTGTTGTTCAACAACGCACTTAACTCTTTTGTAATATTAGCAACCGTTAATTCGTTTTGAATTAATTCTTTCACCACCAACTTATCCATAATTAAATTAACTAACGATATATATTTTATTTTAATTAACCGTTTTGCAATTTGATAACTAATATTGCTGCCTTTATAACAAACCACTTCGGGTACTGCAAACAAAGCAGTTTCTAAAGTAGCGGTTCCGCTGGTTACCAATGCTGCCGTACTTTGCATTAACAATTGATAGGTGTTATTTTTTATGGTAGAAACATTATTGTAAGGTTGAAGGAAGGGTTTATAAAAATCATCATCTTGCCCTGGAGCTTGTGCTACAACAAATTGATAATTAGGAAATGTTTTAGATACTTCCAACATTATGGGCAATTTTTTTGTAATTTCTTGTTTGCGGCTGCCCGGAAGTAAAGCAATTATTTTTTTATTGTAAGCTGATAACAAACTCCTATCTCCTATCTCCTTTATTCTACCTTCTGTTTTTTTATGCTCTTCAATTACTTCCACCAACGGATGTCCAACATATTCAACATTCCAATTCCATTTTGTTTGATAATAATTTTTTTCAAAAGGAAGAATACAAAGCATTTTATCAATACATAATTTCATTTTTTTAACTCTGTTTTCTTTCCATGCCCAAACTTGTGGCGAAATATAATACACTACTTTATAACCTTGTTGTTTTGCCCATTCTGCAATGCGTAAGTTAAAACCCGGATAATCAATTAACACCAAAACATCGGGTTTAAAATTTGTAATATCTTGTTTACAAAATTTTATGTTTCTAAAAATAGTAGGTAAATTTTTTACTACTTCGGCAAAGCCCATAAAAGCTAATTCTTTATAATGCTTTATTAATTTGGCTCCGGCAGCTTGCATTAAATCTCCACCCCAACAATGCACATTTGCATTAGCATCTAACAACAACAATTGTTTTATTAAATTGCTGCCATGCAAATCTCCGCTTGCCTCTCCCGAAATAATATAATACTTCATTATTTAAAAGTAGGATGAATGATGCTGCAAAATACAGTTAAGCCTTTAGTTAAAAAATTTTAAGGCAATTTTCATTTTTCAAAAAAAACTAAA
This sequence comes from Bacteroidota bacterium, assembly GCA_018267725.1. Taxonomy (GTDB): domain Bacteria; phylum Bacteroidota; class Bacteroidia; order Chitinophagales; family Chitinophagaceae; genus CW01. The sequence goes on along the minus strand of JAFDXY010000027.1, from coordinate 22,292 downwards.
AAAATAGTTGTTTAACTAAAATATTAGTTTTATATTGCAATTACAAACATCAAATTATGAAACCACTTACCCGTGCCGAAGAGCAAATAATGCAAACACTTTGGAAACTAGAAAAAGCATATTTAAAAGAAATTGTTGAAGACCAACCCGAACCAAAACCACACACTAACACTGTTGCAACTGTTTTAAAAATTTTAGTTGAAAAAGGTTTTGTAGGCATAATAGCACATGGCAGAATACACGAATATTATCCGCATATAAGTAAAGAAGAATATTCTGCCAGCAGCATAAGCAATTTGGTTGAAAATTATTTTGAAGGATCGTTTGCAGATGTTGTTTCTTTTATGGTTGATAAAAAGAAACTGAAAGTAAAAGATATTGAATTGCTGTTACAACAATTAAAAACCAAAAAATAATTTGTTATGCTAACCCTTGCCTATTTTTTTATACAAGTAATTATAAGTAGCGGTATTATGTTACTGTATTATTGGCTGTTATTACGCAACAAAAAATTTCATCAATACAATAGGTTTTATTTATTGGCATTGTTTGTATTGCCATGGTTTGTGCCCTTATTAAAAATTAATTTGTTGCCGCCCAAAGAAAATACAACAACCATAATTTATTTTATACAAGCCATTGCAAACAACAACGCTGTTATAGAAAGTAAAGTAAAAGGTTTAATATTTAACTGGAACACAGCAGTAATACTAACTTATATATTGGTTTGCGTGTTTATATTAATTGGTTTAATTAAAGCGTTGCTAAATATTTATCGTTTGCTAAAACAAAACAGTTGTAAGCATTGGGAAAATATTTATTTAGTATTTACCAATGCAAAGGGTACTCCTTTTTCTTTCTTTAAATATATTTTTTGGAATAATGAAATAGCTATGCAAAGTGCTGAAGGGAAACAAATATTAGCACACGAATTAATACATGTAAAGCAAAAACACAGTTTAGATAATATTCTAATACAAATTATTTTAATTGTAGGATGGTGTAACCCGTTTTTTTGGTTAGCAAAAAAAGAAATGAATATAATTCATGAATTTATTGCCGATACTAAAGTAGTAAAGAATGGAGATGCCTCATCATTAGCTGCAATGCTTTTAGCGGCTGCATTTCCGCAACAAAAATTTTTATTAACCACACCGTTTTTCTTTTCACCTATAAAAAGAAGATTAGCCATGATAACCAATACAAAAAACACTAAGTTTTCTTATGCAAGAAGAATAATTGCATTACCCGTTTTGTTTATAACCGTATTATTATTTTCTTTTAGAAATACACAAGTTACAGCAAAGGCAAATAACAAAACCGATATTATTGTTCAAGACGTTTATTTAAGTGATATTCCAAATTCAACAGACAGCCTCTCAACAGAAGATTTGAATTTGTTTTCAAGTAAATTAAATGCTCTTGCCAAAACAAAAACTTTACCTAACGGAAAAACAATAACTACCTACGAAAGAAATAATGATGAATACAAAAAGTTGTATGCGTTGTATAAAAAAATGAGCCAAACACAAAGAGATAGATTTGCTGTTGCTATAATGAAATATCCACCAATAAAAAAAGAAATACCAACACAAGAACAATTAAATAATTGGAAAAATGAAAATTTATATGGTTTATGGATTGATGAAAAGCATGTAGATAATACTGTTCTTACTAATTATAAACCAACCGATTTTTTACATTACGATGCAAGCAAATTATACGGTGCAGCAAAAACTGGTAGAAAATATAGTGTACAAGTAAACTTAGCTACTACAAAATATTATAATGAAAAATATAGAAAAGATTCTTTAATTATTATTGGCTATAGATTTACGCCACCAAAAATTGTGCGTGATAAATACACAAAAGCAAAAGATAATAACGGAGTTATAAAATTTGTTGCAGATTCATTTTATATTAATACTAAGGGGAATTTAAACTTAAACAATGCTTTAATAATTGTTGATGGAAAAGAAGTTTTACAAGATTTTCTTAACACTATGCCTCCCAATTCTATTCAAACTATTTCTATATTAAAAGACAGTTATAGTGCAGTAAAGAAATACGGAGCAAAGGCAAAAAATGGTGTAATAGAAATTACAACTAAGCCTAATAATAAAGAGCCATATTTAACTAATGTTACATTAGAAAAGATTGACAGTAACAATTATAATGTTGCAAAAAATGAGCAACCCAATATAGTTTTTACAACAGTACTAATAGCTGCTGAGTTTCCGGGAGGGAAAGAAGCTTGGCAAAAATTTTTGCAAAAGAATTTAAATGCCAATATACCTGTTGATAAAGGCGGACCTCCGGGAAAATACATAGTAAATTTAACTTTTACTGTAAATGAAAAAGGAGAAGTAAGTAATGTAAAAGCGTTAAACAATCCAGGTTATGGCACAAAAGAAGAAGCTATACGTGTAATGCAAAACTCGCCCAACTGGTTACCTGCTGTGCAAAACGGGCATAAAGTAAATTCAATAGTAAAAAAAAGTATTACGTTTCAGATAAGTGAAGAATAAAATTAATACATCCATTTTAAAATTAATGCAGCAATAACCCAAACAATAGTAGTAATAAAAATACCTCTTGCGGTTTTATCAATATGTTTATTTATATATATGGTAAATACAATGGCATTTGCTAATAGCGAAAAACTAATCATAGCTGTTAGCAAAGACCTTTGTATGCCCAACCATTGCATAAATTCTATAATGGTTAATCTTCTAAATTTTAAAAAATAAAAACCAAACATTCCAATAAAAGGAGCTAACAAGCCAATTAGCAATCCTGTTTTTATATCATCTTTTTTTAGCATAGCTATTTTTATTTAAATGCCTTGTCATTTCAAACGAAATGAAGTGGAGTGAGAAATCTCTTGTAAACTCGCGAGGTTTCTCGGCAAGAACCTCGAAATGACGAGCAATAACAATAATACTATTTCCAATTTTTTTCTAATTGTGTTTTTAATTTATAATCGGTAAAATCAAACTGCACAGGCACTACGCTTATATAATTATTTTGCAAAGCCCACACATCAGTATCTTTTCCTTTATCAAAATTTACAAATTCGCCGGTAAGCCAATAATATTTTTTACCGTGTGGGTCGGTACGTTCAATAAAATCTTCTTCATATTTAGCATTAGCTTGTCTGCATACTTTTATGCCTTTAATTAAAGTAGCATCAATTGCAGGAATATTTACATTTAATAAAAAGCATTTTTGTTTTTTTTGTTTCAACATATATTTGGCAATTTGCTCAATATATTTTTTAGCATGTTCAAAATTAGCTTCAATACTAAAATCTAATAAGCTAAAACCTGCACTGGGTATGTTTTCTATGGCTGCTTCCATAGCGGCACTCATAGTTCCGCTGTATATAACATTAATAGAATGATTGGCTCCATGGTTTACGCCGCTTAAACAAATATCTGGTTTGCGGTGCAGTATTTTATCTACCGCCAATTTAACACAATCAACCGGAGTGCCGTTGCAACTATATGCTTCAACGCCATAATCAAAAAGTGCTTTTTGTAAACGCAAAGGGTGGCCAATAGTTATGGCATGCCCCATACCGCTTTGTGGTTTATCGGGTGCAACTACTACTACCCTGCCTAAATGTTTTACTGCATCAACCAAAGCTTTTATACCGGGTGCATTAATACTATCGTCATTAGTTACTAATATAATAGGTTGTTCTTTTTTCTTTATTGTTGCCATAAGGTTTGCAATATAAGTAAAGCAAACTTGCTAACTGTTATTAATTATAAAATTTACTTAATTGATTAATTTATAACAATTTGTAACAACTAATTTTCTTTAGTTTTACTGTACAAATATTTTAAATGCGTTCTGTTTTATTTTTAATTTTATTCTTCACTGCTTATAAAATACAGTCGCAATGCGTAACATACCGTATTACAGAAAATGGTGATACGCTAAATTGTAAAGACAAAAATAATTTTAAGCAAGGCAAATGGACTATACATATTGATGAAATTAGAGGAGAACCCGGATATGAAGAAGAAGGTATTTTTAAAGATGATAAACGCGAAGGCAAATGGCGTAGATTTAATTTAATGGGCGATTTAATTGCAATTGAAAATTACCGTTGGGGTTTTAAAGATGGCTTACAACAATATTTTTACATGAATGCTTTAGAGCATGAAGAACGTTGGTTGGCAATGGACCCTAAAAAAAAATATGATACCATTAATATGCCCGATTTGTACGACCCCGATAAAAATATTACAAAAATTATTAAAGTAGAAGGTTACTCAATGCGAAACGGTGTTTGGAAATATTACCAACCCGGCTCTATGAATTTAATACGAACAGAAACTTATGTATTTGATTCTTTATACACACCAAAGCCCGAAAAAGTTGTTAAACAAACATCAACAATTCCGGTGGTTAAAGATTCTGCAGTTGTAGATCCATCTGCAAAAAAAATAAAACCGAAAGAAGTATTAGAGTTTGAAAAGAAAAATGCTCGCAAGAAAAAAGTAGATATAAGAGACGGAAAAACAAGTGGCCCTTAATTTACAGGCTGTGTTTTTCTTTTATTTCTTTCTCAAAACTTTCTATGCTTAGTGCATTTTGCAAAGCAAAATTTCCAATTCTTGTACGGCATAAACTGCTTAAATAACCGCCTACGCCTAAAGCTGTACCAAAATCATTTGCTAAACTTCTTATATATGTTCCGGTTGAGCATACTACTCTAAAATAAACAACAGGCATTTCAATTTTTGTTAATTCAAATACCGAAATAGTTACAGGCCTTGGCTCTACTTTTACTTCAATACCTTGCCTTGCACTTTCATATAATCTTTTTCCATCTTTTTTTATGGCAGAAAATTGTGGTGGTACTTGCAAAATGTTTCCTATAAATTGTTGTGTTGCAGTTTGCAATTTTTCTTCAGTTAAAAAAGAAACATCTTTAAAATTTTCGGGTTGTGTTTCTAAATCAAATGAAGCAGTTGTTGCACCCAAAGTAATAGTACCTGTATATTCTTTTTCCATACCCATATACTCATTAATTTTTTTTGTAAATTTTCCGGTACAAATAATTAATAAGCCGGTGGCTAAGGGGTCTAATGTACCTGCATGACCAACTTTTGGTATTTTAATAAGGTTACGAATTTTTCTTACCGCATCAAAAGACGTCCAATGCAAAGGTTTATTAATTAATAAAACTTTTCCTAAAGCAAATTCATTAACTGGCTGTTGCATAAAAGTGTATGCGAAGTGTTTTTTAGATAAGGTTATGGTTGAGTGTTTGTTTTATATGTATTAATATTTTAATAAGCTCTTGCAAATAAAACTCTTTCTTTACTTGGGTTGCCTGTTAAAATACATTTACCGTTTTCTTGTTGGTTGTTTAAAGGAATGCAGCGTATGGTTGCTTTAGTTAATTCTTTAATTTTTTCTTCTGTTTCGGCAGTGCCATCCCAATGTGCAGCAACAAAACCCGTTTTGGTATCTAACACATTTATAAATTCACTCCAATCATCAACTTTTGTAATATGTTCATCACGATATTTTTTAGCAGTGTTAAACATGTGCAATTGAATTTCTTCTAATAATTCTTTCACATAAAATACAATACCATTAATATCTACAGAAGTTTTTTGTTTAGTATCTCTTCTTGCAACTTCTACTACATTGTTGCTTAAATCTCTTGTGCCAATAGCAATTCTAACAGGTACACCTTTCATTTCGTATTCGGCAAATTTCCAACCGGGCCTTGCATTATCGTTATCATCATATTTTACACGAATACCTAAATTTTTAAATTGTTTTAATAACTCTTGTACTTTATTATTAATAATTCCTTTTTCTTCATCACCTTTATAAATGGGTACAATAACCACTTGCAAAGGAGCAATACGCGGAGGTAATATTAAACCATCATCATCGCTATGTGCCATTACTAAACCGCCAATTAATCTGGTGCTTACACCCCAACTTGTTGCCCAAACATAATCAAGCTTATTTGTTTTATCGCTAAACTTAACGTCAAATGCTTTGGCAAAATTTTGTCCTAAGAAATGAGAGGTGCCTGCTTGTAATGCTTTACCATCTTGCATTAAAGCTTCTATGCAATAAGTATCTTCTGCACCTGCAAAACGTTCGTTAGGTGTTTTAACTCCTTTAATTACCGGAACAGCCATATAATTTTCTACAAAATCTGCATATACTTCTAACATTTTTTTTGTTTCATCAATTGCTTCTTCTTTTGTTGCATGAGCTGTGTGCCCTTCTTGCCATAAAAATTCTGCAGTGCGTAAAAACAAACGGGTACGCATTTCCCAACGCACTACGTTTGCCCATTGATTAATTAATAACGGTAAATCTCTGTACGATTGAATCCATGTTTTATAAGTATTCCAAATAATTGCTTCGCTTGTTGGGCGAACAACTAATTCTTCTTCTAATTTAGCTTCAGGATCTACAATTAATTTTCCTTTTTTATCGGGGTCTGTTTTTAAACGATAGTGTGTAACAACGGCACATTCTTTTGCAAAACCTTCTGCATTTTTTTCTTCGGCTTCAAATAAACTTTTCGGTACAAATAATGGGAAATAAGCGTTTACATGCCCTGTATCTTTAAACATTTTATCTAATACATCACGCATATTTTCCCACAATGCAAAACCATAAGGTTTAATAACCATGCAACCTCTAACGGCACTATAATCGGCCAACTGCGATTTCAATATTAAATCATTATACCACTGAGAGTAGTCTTGTGAACGAGATGTAATTTCTTTGCCCATTATTTAAAAATAATTTAAAGTGAACTGTGTTTTATATGCTTTTTATAATCGATATTTTTTAAGCTTTTACCTTTATTTAACAACCAAATGATTATTTGTTCGTTTTATGGTAAAATTTTTGCATTTATTTACAAATACGATTGCGACAAATGTATGTAACTTCACATTATATAACTTCTTAAACCTGTGTAACATGAAAAACAAAATTATACTTATCATTTTTACCGTTGTTATTTTAAGTAGTTGTTCTACTGCTTATAAATCTACGCAAACACCCGACGATGTTTATTATTCTCCCACTACCGGTGCAGATGATAAAGAAGTTGCAAAAACCAATAAACAAAACAACCGCTACGAAAATTATTTAAGTAGTAATGATGATAATTATTTAAGAATGAAAGTGCGTAATTATAATTTATGGAGTGGTATTGATGATTATGCTTACTGGTACGATAGCCGATATGATTTTGGTTATTACAACCGCGGTTATTATAACTTATGGAATCCAGGTTATTTTAACGGTTATGTTCTTTACCCTTATTACCCTGGTGGTTGGAATGGGTATTATATGCCAAGCCCTATTATTTATGTTATTGGTTATAAAAACCCTAAAACAACTGTAGCAACAAGTGGTGGTAGCGGAAGTTATTTATCAACTTATAAAAACAATACTTATAACAATTCAAACTACAATCTTAAAACAAACCCTTATGATAGAGGAAGTTTTGGTTCTTTAATAAAACAAGTTTTTAGTTCTTCAAACAACAACAATTCATCTGCATCTAATACAAGTTGGGATAGACCAGCCAGAACATTTACACCATCAAACAATTCAACACCAGCACCAAGTAGCAATGCAGGCGGAAACAGTGGCGGATACGGAAGTAAAGGAAGCAGCAGCAGTGCACCAAGAACTACAAGACAATAAAACTTTATCAGTTTAAATTTAATTAGTATGAATGTACCGCATTCATTTAAAATATTTATGTATGCAAAAAAAATTACTTCTATTTTTTTTCACCATAACAACGCTTTCTTTATTTGCACAAACACCCGATGATGCATTAAGAACAGCATGGTTTACACAAAACGGAACTGCAAGAAATATTGCCGTTGGCGGAGTAATGGGTTCTTTGGGAGGAGATATTACTGCCAACCACGTAAACCCCGCCGGCATTGGATTATACAAAACAAAAGAATTGGTTTTATCGCCGGGATTTAATTTCAATAATAATAAATTGAATTACAGAGGTACAGATACTGCTAATAAAAAAAACGCATTTCAATACGGTGCAAGCGGAATTGTTTTAGGTTGGGCAAATAAAAATAATGCTAACGGTTGGCGTGGTGGTGCATTTGCTATTTCGGTAAACCAATTGGCAAGTTTTAACAATCATATTCAATATTCTGGTTTTAATAATTTCAGTTCTTTTTCAGAACAATATTTAGAAGAATTAGTAAGAGATAGAGCTGATACCAATGCAGCTTTAAGTAATTATATTTTTGGTTCATCGTTAGCATTTAGAACTTATTTAATAGATACTATTAGCGGCCCTGGTGGAGCTGTTGCAGGTTATCAAAGTTTGGTACCTATTTCAACAGGCATTAATCAAACATACAATTCAGACACTAAAGGCGGCTATCATGAAATTGCTATTGGCTATGCAGGAAATATGCAAGATAAATTATATATAGGTGGAAGTTTAACTATACCTATTGTTTCTTACAAAAGAGATTTTTATTATAGTGAAACAGATGCTACCAACAACCCTAATAACGATTTTGCTTATTTTAAATATCACGAAGTAAATACATCTAACGGAATTGGTATTGGTGCTAAGTTGGGTTTTATTTATAAACCCAAAGAATATTGGCGATTAGGTTTTGCCATACACACTCCACAGTTTATAGCGTTTAAAGATGAAATAAGAAGTTGGATGGAAACCAATACCGAAAACTATGCACACACTGTAACAGAAAGTAGTGATAATTTGAATAGCGGAAATGCCGGTACAAGAAATTACACCATACAAACACCTATGCGTTTAATTGCAAGTGCCAGTTACGTTTTTAGAGAAGTTGCCAATACAAAAAAACAACGTGCATTTATTAGTGCAGATGTTGAGTTTGTAAATTATGATGGTGCAAGGTTTAGACCGCAAAATGCCGATGATGCCATTGCAAAAAATTATTATAACACTGCTAATGATGCAGTTAAAAATTATTTGAAAAGTAATTTTAATTTTCGTTTGGGCGGAGAGTTAAAATTTGATCCGTGGATGTTTCGTGCAGGTATTGCATACTACGGAAGCCCTTATAAAGATGGCACTTTAAAAGCCAATCGTATAATACCAAGTGCAGGTATAGGTTATAGAAATCACGGAATGTTTATAGATGTTACTTATGTGTTTGCTATAGTAAACGATGTAAACTTTCCGTATAGATTAAATGATAAACCTAATACTTATGCTACACAAACCGGTAACAGGCAACAAATTGCTTTAACAGTTGGGTTTAAGTTATAGAAGAATTAAAATTTAGCTTCTGTTTCCTTTGAATATGTTTGTACATACAGAAAAAATAAATGTTTTGTGAAGACAAAAAACAAAGCATTAGTTTATTAAAAAAGCCTCACAAATTTGTAAGGCTTTTTAAGTTTATGCAATTTTATTTTCGGCTGTGCTTAGAGATTTAAGAATTAACCGCAGCAGAAGTTTTTCAAGTTATTAATGGTGAATAAATTTTTATTTTTTGTTGCCAAAGCAACCAGTTTTTGCATGGGAGAGTATTGCTAATAAAGATTACAAAACACTTGAATTTTATTTTATGACTTTGTATATTTGAATAGTATAGTAATCAAATTTGGTATAGTATTTAAATTTAATACCATTTTTTTGCCTTACCTTATTATTTAATAATGCAACATTATGACTAAAACTATTAAACTAAAATGAAAACAATAATCACTATTGCATCTGTATTTTTTTGTAGTATAGCATTACAAGCTCAAACTAATTTTGATTCTTTGGTTGCTATGGGTACGGAAAATATTCCTATTCAAATTAAAAATGAGTTTCCAAAGTTTGCTGAGATGTTGTTAAGAGTTAAAGCAAATGATAAATACATACATAAAATTTATTTTGGAGATTATTATTTTAAAACATTAAATCGAACTTATGCAACTAAAGGGGTTATATTATTTGATAAATCTTTTATTTTAAATAAAGAAGCACGTTATGATATTAGTTATGCTTGGGGCTTATTTATTTCAGTTGGTGCTATTCATTTTGTAAAAGAAAACCCTTCGAATCAGGATACTTTTAGTTTTCAAAAAAGTAGACTAATTTATGCTCTTAATAATGCAACTGAAATAACTAAACAAAAAAATGATTGCAGTATTTTGCAATTTGGAATAAACTCTATAATAGAAGCATCTGCACATAACCCCAATAGAAATATTCGTGCAGCAGCAGAAGAATTATCAAAAGAGGTTATGTTTGTTAATGCAAAAGATTTATCTGAAAAAAGTGGTTGCCCTGTTAAACAAAATGCAGCATCACCTCGACCTCCTGCTCCTAACAACTCTAATAAACCCGATAAGGAAAATAGCACATCTAACAATACTGAACCCCAAAACAATCAAATTGTTCCAGTAGAGGAAGCCATGAAAAATATTCGATCAAAAGTTGATGAGTTTAGTGGCTTTACTTCTTATTATTCCGATAGAACACCAAAAGATCCGAGCGATGTTGATAGATTATTTATTTCCTTAAACAAGCATACAAATGGGCGGCTCGTTTGTAATTTTTGGGTACTGCATAATGCTTTGACTACCTCATCAGGATTATATATGAATATTGAACAAATATTTATAAAAACAGATAATAGCACTTACGTTTTAGATTGCAAGCCTCAATATATTTTTGGAAACGGCACTCAACATTCTTTTTATAAAGCAGGATTTATTAAAGAGCAGAGTCCTTATAAATGGGCTTTAGATATCATGAATAGTAATGTTTGTAAAGTAAGGTTTTTAGGTGAAGGAAGATTTTTAGATTTTGAAGTTTCAACTAGAGAGAAGAAGGCAATTAAAGACGTGATTACGCTTTATGAAGCATTTCTTAATCAAAAATAATTTACCTCACTATTTGAAGCGCCCTCACTTCAAATAATTATTCATCGCCTTGGCATGTGTCCGCACATACCAAAAATAAATGTTTTGTGAAGACAAAAAACAAAACAATAATTTATTAAAAAAGCCTCACAAATTTTGTGAGGCTTTTTAGTTGTTATGCTAATTTTATTTTTAATGCGTTATCTAATGCATCTAAAAATTCTTCGGTATATAAATAATGTTCGCCGTGGTTTACTTTATTTCCATAAATACAAACAGCTAAGTCTTTCGTCATTTTACCGCTTTCAACAGTTTCAATACAAACTTGTTCTAAAGCATGGCAAAATTTTATTAACGCATCATTGCCATCTAATTTTCCTCTAAATTCTAAACCTCTTGTCCATGCAAAAATAGATGCAATAGGGTTTGTAGAAGTTGGTTTGCCTTTTTGATGTTCTCTATAATGGCGTGTAACAGTACCGTGTGCAGCTTCTGCTTCCATTGTTTTACCATCGGGTGTAACTAAGGTAGATGTCATTAAACCTAAGCTGCCAAAGCCTTGTGCAACGGTATCGCTTTGTACATCTCCATCATAATTTTTACAAGCCCAAACAAAATTACCGTTCCATTTTAATGCACTTGCAACCATATCGTCAATTAAACGATGTTCATAAACAATACCTGCAGCATCAAACTTTGCTTTAAACTCTTGTTCAAAAATTTCTTGAAAAATATCTTTAAATCTTCCATCGTATTTTTTTAATATAGTGTTTTTTGTAGATAAGTATAAAGGCCACTTTTTTTGCAATGCGGTGTTAAAACAACTTCTTGCAAAACCTTTAATACTTTCATCGGTATTATACATTGCCAATGCAACACCATCTCCTTTAAAATTAAACACTTCGTGTTCAATTACATTGCCATCTTCACCTTCAAACTTAATAGTAAGTTTCCCTTTCCCTTTTGTAACAAAATCTGTTGCACGGTATTGATCTCCAAATGCATGACGACCAATGCAAATAGGTGCCGTCCAATTAGGTACTAAACGCGGAACATTTTTGCAAACAATAGGTTCTCTAAAAACAGTTCCGTCTAAAATATTGCGGATGGTGCCGTTTGGCGATTTCCACATTTGTTTTAGTTTAAATTCTTCTACACGTGCTTCATCGGGAGTAATGGTTGCACATTTTATTCCAACGCCACATTGTTTAATAGCATTGGCTGCATCTATAGTTACTTGATCGTTGGTAGCATCTCTATGCTCCATACCTAAATCAAAATATTTAATTTCAACATCTAAATATGGAAGAATTAATTTGTCTTTAATAAACTTCCAAATTATTCTGGTCATTTCATCGCCATCTAATTCTACTACCGGATTGGCTACTTTAATTTTTGCTGCCATACAATTAATTTTAGTTTTAAAAAGAAGGGTTGCAAATGTAAGGGATAAAATAGTGAGAGTATATTTCTGATTATGAATGCATAACCTTAAAACAATTAAAAGCTAATTAACTCTACATCAAAAATTAATGTGCTGTTAGGGCCAATTGCTGCACTTACTTGCCTATCTCCATAAGCTAAATGTGGCGGAATAAAAAAACGAAATTTACTTCCAACCGGCATTAATTGCAAACCTTCTGTCCAACCTTTAATTACCATATTTAAAGGGAAAGTTGCAGGTTTACCACGTTGCACACTGCTATCAAACACAGTTCCATCAATTGTTGTTCCGTGATAGTGGCAAGTAACATTATTTGTTACAGTAGGTTTAGCTCCGTTACCTTCTGTTAAAATTTTATATTGTAAGCCACTTGGTAATACAACAACACCTTCTTCGGTTTTATTTTTTTCTAAAAAAACTTCTCCTGCCTTTAAATTGTTGGCAGCTTTTTCATTTTTAATTTGTGCTAATTTATCTGCAATGCTCATACATTATTTTTTTGCAAAAATAAATGAGAGTGGTTATGAATAACAAATTCATTCATCAAACATTCCAACAAAAAAATTAATTAACAAAAGGATTTCTTTTAGCAGCAAGAATATATTTTTTTACATTCATCCAAAAAGCCAATATCATATAAATAATAATAGGAGAGCCAAAAGTTAAAAACGAAATATAAATAAACCACATTCTAATTCTTGATGTAGCAATACCTAATTTTTCTCCAATTGCATTACAAACCCCAAATGCGTTTAACTCAACAAACTCGCGTAGTTTTTGCATAATGTTCAATTTATTAGCTGTTTTATGGCGTAGGGGTAAAACAAAATTAAAAACATTTTTTATATAAAACACATTTTCATTGCCTTTGGTTTTAATGTACATTCGCACCGCAAAAATTATCTTTTTTCAAATTTTATTTTAACATCATAAATTAAAAAATAGTAATTATGGCTTTTGATATTGAAATGATAAAAAAGGTTTATGCAGCAATGCCTGCAAAAGTAGATGCAGCAAAAAAAGTATTAAACCGCCCACTTACACTTTCAGAAAAAATTTTATTTGCCCACTTACACAGTGATATGCAATTGCAAAATTTTGAACGTGGTAAAAGCTATGTAGATTTTGCACCAGACCGTGTTGCTATGCAAGATGCTACTGCACAAATGGCTCTACTACAATTTATGCAAGCAGGAAGGCCTAAAGTTGCCGTTCCATCAACCGTGCATTGCGATCATTTAATTACTGCAAAAGTTGAAGCCAAACAAGATTTACAAATTGCCACAACAGAAAGCAAAGAAGTGTACGATTTTTTAGCTTCTGTTTCAAATAAATATGGAATTGGTTTTTGGAAACCCGGTGCAGGAATTATTCACCAAGTAGTTTTAGAAAATTATGCATTTCCGGGCGGAATGATGATTGGTACAGATTCTCACACAGTAAATGCAGGTGGTTTAGGAATGATTGCTATTGGCGTTGGTGGTGCCGATGCTTGTGATGTTATGGCAGGCTTACCTTGGGAATTAAAATGGCCAAAATTAATTGGTGTAAAACTTACCGGAAAACTAAGTGGTTGGGTTGCACCTAAAGATGTTATTTTAAAAGTTGCCGGTATATTAACTGTAAAAGGTGGTACCGGAGCTATTGTTGAATATTTTGGAGAAGGTGCAACCAATATGAGTTGCACAGGTAAAGGCACCATTTGTAATATGGGTGCCGAAATTGGTGCAACTACTTCTACGTTTGGTTATGATGATAGTATGAGCCGTTATTTAAAAGCAACAGGGCGAGAAGAAATTGCTGCTGCTGCCGATAAAATAAAAGAATATTTAACTGCCGATGCTGAAGTATATGCAAACCCTGAAAAATATTTTGATCAAGTAATTGAAATTAATTTAAGTGAATTAGAACCACATTTAAACGGCCCATTCACTCCGGATTTAGCAACACCAATTTCTAAAATGAAAGAAGTTGCTGCTGCTAACGGATGGCCAACAAAAATAGAAGTTGGCTTAATTGGTTCTTGCACTAACTCATCATACGAAGATATTTCTCGTGCAGTTAGTTTAGCAAAACAAGTAAGCGAAAAAGGTTTAAAAACAAAAGCAGAATTTACTATTACTCCGGGTTCTGAACAAGTTCGTTATACCATTGAAAGAGATGGTTTTTTAAATACGTTTGATAAAATTGGAGCAAAAGTTTTTGCTAATGCTTGCGGACCTTGTATTGGTATGTGGGATAGAGTTGGTGCAGAGAAAAAAGAAAAAAATACCATCGTTCATTCTTTCAACAGAAATTTTGCAAAACGTGCCGATGGTAATCCTAACACATTTGCATTTGTTGCAAGCCCCGAATTAGTAACAGCATTAGCCATTGCAGGAGATTTAACTTTCAATCCATTAACAGATACTTTAACCAATGAAAAAGGCGAGCAAGTAAAATTAGATCCACCAACAGGATATGAATTACCAACAAAAGGTTTTGCAGTAGATGATGCAGGATACCAAGCACCTGCTGCTGATGGTAGTAATATTGTGGTAGAAGTTTCTCCAACAAGTAAACGTTTACAATTATTAGATCCGTTTGCTGCTTGGGAAGGAACAGATTTAAAAGGATTAAAATTATTAATTAAAGCCAAAGGAAAATGTACAACCGATCATATTTCTATGGCAGGGCCTTGGTTAAAATTTAGAGGACATTTAGATAACATTTCAAACAACATGTTAATTGGTGCAGTTAATTTTTTTAATGATAAAACTGATAATATTAAAAATCAATTAACAGGCGAATATGGCACTGTGCCTACAACACAACGTGCTTACAAAGCCGCAGGTATTGGAAGTATTGTTGTGGGAGATGAAAATTACGGAGAAGGAAGTTCACGTGAACATGCTGCTATGGAGCCACGCCATTTAGGTGTTCGTGTTGTGCTAACAAAATCATTTGCACGTATTCACGAAACCAATTTAAAGAAGCAAGGAATGTTGGCATTAACTTTTGCAGATAAGAATGATTACGATAAAATTCAAGAAGATGATACAATTGATGCAATTGGTTTAACCAGTTTTGCACCAGGCAAATCAGTAACATTAGTTTTAAATCATTCAAACGGAAATAAAGAAGAAATTGTTACCAACCACACTTATAACCAACAACAAATAGATTGGTTTAAAGCAGGTGGTGCATTAAACATTATCCGCAAACAAGTGGCAAGCAATTAAAACATAATATTAAACAATATAACATTAAATCCTCATGAATAATTTGTGAGGATTTTTTATTAATAAGGCTTCTCACCTATCCAATTTCCCGCCGGAAAATATCTGCAAACTAAATAATCATTATTACCATTAGTAGCAATAGCACAGCCAACTTGAGTAGTAGTTTTCCAAATTATTTGTGTAAAGTGCCCAACAACATTTCCGTTTTTAGAACAATTAGGAAAAACATTATACACAAAATCTTTTGCTTCTTCTGTCCACGAATGCAGCATATCTTTTACAGTGTATGCATTAGCAGTACCCATCCATAAATTTTCTCCTTCATTAATTCTATTACTACTATGTTTAAATGTGTTTGTTTTAGCTAATTGAAGTGCATATTGTTCAGCTTCTTTAGTTAGTGCTTCGCTCCATTGTAAAGATGGAACTTGTATTTGTTGCCTATAAAAATTATGCTCTGCTAATACCGTTTGTATAAACTCAGAATCGGATTTATAAATTTTAAAATTTTGAGAATATAATTGTAGTGAAGCAAAAAAGAAAAAACTAAGTGCAAAATATTTTTTCATTCTAATGAGTTGAATAATTCAAATTCAACTTACATTAAAAATAAATTTCAGAAATAAATTTTGCATCTTCTTCACAATTAAAACACTTCACCCAAATTCACAAAAAAACCGCCCGATCCATTTTGCCCCCAACCATAGTCTAAACATAAATTGGCACCTGAATGTTTGTTTAGTTTAATTCTTAGTCCAACTCCATAGCCAATAAATACTGCACTAAATTGATTTGAAATATCGCTCGAAAAACTTTGAAGATTTGCAAATGCAACGCCGCCAAGTAATCCATTTTGTGTAATTCCAAAACGATATTCGCTTTCAAAATAAATCATAGTTCTGCCTCTAAATCTTCCTTGTATATAACCACGCCCTGTATTATATTGATCATCCCATCCGGTACTTGGCAATAATAAATAAGGTGGTGCTTGTGCGGGGCTTAACCAATCTAAAGTCCAAAGGGCTAATACGTTTTTAGATTTATCTGGGAAATGAAAATAAGTTCTAGCATCTATTAATAAAGTTTGAGATGCACTATCGCTACCAAAAGATTTTATATTTTTTCTGAATACAATATTATAATAAGAACCACCATCAGGATTAATTTGATTTTTTCTAGTATCGTGTAAAACTCTAAAAGCCAATCCTACTGCAGATTCTGTTGAGCCTAATTCTTTTTGTAGTTGTTTGTTTTCGGTTCTTGTTAAAGGGTCAATAGCTTTTATATCCCAAAATTTATCTAAATAAAAACCTACTCCTGCATAAAAATCGTTTGATAAAGATTTTAAAGCTGCTTGATGAATTTTTAATGCCTGAAAATTAATAGTAACACCTTTATTAGGGTCTGTTTTTCCTCCTAATCCAAAAACACTTGATGGGTAATTTATATAACGAAAATCTGAAATAAAATTCCACTTATTCCCTTTTGTCCAAATATCTGCAACAAAGGGAATAATAGTTTGTTTGTATTGAGAGTAAGTAAAACTTGTATTAACGCTTGATAGTTTTGTATTATACCCTGTATCTGAAAGATACGCCATGTTTGCACTAAGTACTGCTGCAAAACCTGTTTGCAAAGTGTAACCAATTGCAGGAATAAACGCAAATTGATATTTACGTTTAGCATTTATTGAATCTTGTTTACTACTTTTTTTAGGTTTAAAAATAGAACGATAAACATCGCCCATATCTTTCTGAATTACAGAATCTTTTTTTTCTGGCTGAACAGTTTGTGCTAAACTATTTGTAGTAAAAATTACAATAAAGAAAAAAAAAGTAATTATTTTTTGAGTAAAATTTTTGTTCAAGTTTATAATTTTAAAATTAATCTAATGTATTTATATTACATATCATTTACTATTTTCTTATAACTTGTAACCAACCCTTTAATTAAAGATGAGCTAAACCCTTGATGCTCCATTTCATTAAGCCCTGCAATTGTACAACCTTTTGGTGTAGTTACTTTATCTATTTCTTGTTCGGGGTGCGTATTTTTTTGTAATAACAATTCTGCTGCACCTTTAACTGTTTGTGCCGCAATTAACGATGCTACTTTTGCACTAAAACCAATTTCAATTCCGCCCTGAATGTTTGCTCTTATATATCGCATGGCATAAGCTGTTCCGCAAGCACCTAACACTGTTGCTGCATCCATTAACTTTTCTTCTATAAAAACTGTTTTACCTAATTGATTAAACAAGTTCTCAACAAAATTTGTTTGCTGCTCGGTTGCATTGCAAGATGAAATACATGTAATACTTTCTTGAATGGCAATAGCAGTATTGGGCATGGTACGAAATACGGTAAACTTATTTCCTACTATTTCCATTATATCTTTTATCCATAATCCGGTAACAACACTAATTAAAATTTTATTATTTAATACAGGTTGAATTTGTTGTAAGACCTCTTTTGCCTGAAAAGGTTTGATAGCTAAAATAATATAATCGGCAAATTGAACTGCTTTAATATTATCATTACTAATATTTACGCCTTTATCTGCCAAGGGTAAAAGTGTTTCAATATTTCTTTTAGTAATAGTAATATTTGTAGGAAGAATAAAACCGCTGTTAATTAAACCTTCTGCAATGGCAGTACCTAAATTGCCGCCGCCAATAATAGTTATTTTGTTGTTCATAATTAATAGAAGTTTTTATCGGGTTTGCTATGCATATCTTTTACAGAAGTAATTTTTACAACATTATTTTTTACAGAATATATCAGCATTACTTTTAGCGTTTTAAAAGGTAATCTTCTTAAACCCACAGAAATAAATAAGTAGTTTGTAGGATGATGTGAGAGTTGGTGAAGGGCTAAAGCATACTCATCAGAAAACCGGATTGCAAGTTGAGTATCAATGTCGGTGTACCAATTAAGTAAATTCTCTAATTGTTTTTCTGCTTTAAAAGACAGGTGGATGGTAAACAACATTGCATTTTTCTTTAAGAATTTTCTTTACCTGTTCCATACTTTCCTCTGCAGAAACACCTTTATCTTTTCCGCTTTCCATATCTGCTAAACGTTCATTTGCTTCATCAATCCATTCTTGTGGTATAACAAAATTTTCCTTTGCAGCAACTTGATAATCTGTTGCAGCTTCCATTAAAATATTAGTAAGTTCATCATCAGCAGATGCAATAATATTTTGTAATTCTTTTTTCTTCTCGTCTGTTGTCATATAAAAATTTATTGTAAGTTAATAAATTTTCAAACCTTTATTCAAATAATTTCTTACATAATCATCAACACCTTTTTCTAAAGAATAAAATGGTTTTGTATAACCTGCTGCTTTTAGTTTGCTCATATTGGCTTCGGTAAAATATTGGTATTTATCTCTAATATCTTCGGGCATATCAATATAAACAATATTTGGTTGTAAGTCTAACCCTGCAAAAGTTGCTTTTACCAAATCATCAAAACTTCTTGCTTTACCTGTTCCTAAATTATACAATCCGTTGTTTTCAATTTTCCATTGTTCGTTTTCCATTGATTGAAACATCCAATAAATAACAGCAATTAAATCTTTTACATAAATAAAATCTCTCAATTGTTGTCCGTCTTTAAAATCGGGGCGATGCGATTTGAATAATTTTACCACACCATCTTTTTTTATTTGGTTGAATGAGTGCCAAATAACACTGGCCATTCTTGCTTTATGATATTCGTTAGGGCCATATACATTAAAGAATTTTAAACCAGCCCAAAACGGGGGGGCATTTACTCCTTCTCCTTTAGAAGAAGGTTGGGATGAGGTTTGAATAGCCCATTTATCAAACTCATTTTTACTTACACCATAAGGATTTAACGGATGTAATTTAAAAGGAAGTTCATGGTTGTCATCATATCCAAACTCGCCTGCACCATAGGTTGCAGCCGATGAAGCATAAATAAAAGGAATGTTTTTTTCAACACAATAATGCCAAGCATCTTTTGAATATTGTACATTCAATTCCTCATGCACGGCGTAATTAAATTCTGTAGTATCTGTTCTTGCACCAATATGTATAAAGCAATTGATTAATGGGTTTTCTTTTTGCAACCATTCAAATAAACTTTGTCTTTCAATTACATTAGAATATTTTTTCGATTCCCAATTTTTTCTTTTTTCTTCTACACCAAAATCATCAACAATAATAATGTTTTCAAAACCATTATCATTTAATAATTGTAACATACAACTGCCAATAAAGCCTGCTGCACCTGTTAGTATTATATATTTCTGATTCATTAATTTAATTTAAAATTTTTTCAATAGCAGTATCGTATTTTTCTTTCCAATCAATAATGCTTCCCCAATTGTTTTCATCAATAATTATTGCATTTGAAGTAACAGTTCCTAATTTGGTGATTGAAATATTTGATGCTTTACATTTATCTTCTATCTCCTTCATTCTGCCTTCTTTCACTGTTATTACTATTCTACTTTGTGCTTCGCCAAACCAGAATGCATCATTACGAATATCTGAGAGATTTCTCACTTCATTCGAAATGACGTTGAAACCAAGATTTTTATTAAAGCCTTTTTCTAATAACGTAATTAACAATCCTCCTTCACTAATATCATGTGCACTTTCAATTAATTTTTCTTTAATAATGTTTGAAACAAATTGTTGTAGTTGAAACTCTTCATTAATATCAAAATGTGGAGCAGGTGAATATTCTATATTTAATATTTTATGCAAGTATTCTGATGATGCAATATCATTTTGTTGTTTACCTAATAATAAAATGATATCTCCTTCCTTTTTAAAATCTAATGTCATTTTATTTTCTATATTATCTAACACACCCACCATCCCTATTGTTGGTGTTGGATAAACCGGCCCTTCTGGGTTTTGATTATAAAAACTAACATTGCCACCAGTTACAGGTGTATTAAATTTTTTACATGCATCTCCCATACCTGTTACCGCTTTTACAAACTGATAATATACTTCAGGATTATAAGGATTACCAAAATTTAAACAGTTGGTAACGCCAATAGGTTCTCCGCCACTGCAAACAATATTTCTTGCAGCTTCGGCAACTGCAATCATGCCACCAACATACGGATTAGCAAAAACATATTTGCTGTTACAATCTGTTGTTATAGCTAATGCTTTACCTGTTCCTTTTGCCAAAACAACCGCAGCATCACTTGGTGCGTTAGTGCTTGTATTGGCAGCTCCTACCATACTATCGTATTGCGTATAAACCCAACGTTTACTTGCTATGTTTGGGAGTTGAATTAATTTTTCTGCAACCAATTTTAATTCGTTATTTGAATGAATATCTTTTACATCATCTATTTTAAATTCATTTATTTTCTCAAAATATTTTGGTTCAGCATATTCTCTTGTGTATTGCGGAGCACCACCACCTAAAACTAATTCATAAGCAGGAATTGTTGCTTCTAAATTTTCGTTCATATAAAATTTTAATAAACCATCATCTGTAACTTCTCCAATTGTACTGCAACTTAAATCCCATTTTTCAAACACATCAATTACTTCTTGTTCTCTTCCTTTTTCAACAACCATCAACATTCTTTCTTGGCTTTCACTCAATAATAATTCCCATGCTTTCATATTTTTTTGCCTTGTAGGAACTTTATCTAAATCAATCCTCATACCTACTTCGCCTTTAGCACTCATTTCTGCTGTACTGCAAATAATTCCTGCAGCACCCATATCTTGCATACCAACCACAGCACCTGTTTCAATTACTTCTAAACAAGCTTCCAATAATTTTTTCTCTTGAAACGGATCACCCACTTGCACTGCCGGCAATTCTTCTGTACTTTCTTCTGTTATGTTAGCACTTGCAAAACTGGCTCCGCCAATTCCGTCTTTACCTGTTGCACTTCCTACATAAATAACAGGATTACCTTTCCCTTTTGCAGTGGCACTAACCATTTTATCGGCTTTCATTATACCAACACTCATTGCATTTACCAAAGGGTTGGTATGATAACATTCTTCAAAATAAACTTCTCCGCCAACCGTTGGCACACCAAAACAATTTCCGTAATGACCAATGCCTTTTACTACACCACTTAATAAACGTTGTGTTTTTTTGTCTTTTAAATTTCCGAAACGAAGGCTGTTTAAAGATGCTATTGGCCTTGCACCCATGGTAAAAATATCTCTTTGAATACCTCCAACACCAGTAGCTGCACCTTGAAAGGGTTCTATTGTCGAAGGATGATTATGACTTTCTATTTTAAACACAACGCCCCAACCATTGCCCATATCCATTAAGCCTGCGTTTTCTTCACCTGCAGCAACCAACATTCTGCCACCACTGCGAGGTAATGTTTTTAACCATTTAATTGAATTTTTATAACTGCAATGTTCACTCCACATAGCACTGAAAGTACATAATTCAGTAAAGTTGGGTGTACGACCTAATTTTTGTTTGATGAGTTCAAATTCATCTGCCGTAAGGCGAAGTTCTTGGGCTGTTTTGACAGTAATTTCCATAACGCTGCGAAGTTAAGGAAGCAACACAAGCCTGCAAGATGAAGTTATAAAGAAGAAAAGCCATTGATGTTGAAATGGTTTTATTTCTTAAAAAACATTCTTCTAAAACACTTTACAAATAATAAAATGTTTAGAAAATGTTTAATTAAGCTAATTTTAATTGAAGTATTTAATTTTTAAAATAAAATTTGCTTCAATTAAATGTTTT
>JAFDXY010000026.1 GCA_018267725.1 Bacteroidota bacterium | reverse complement strand
TAAGGAAAAAAATTGCCGATAACATTAATATTTCTTTTGTTATACCCCTTATCCATATCTGAGGTTTCAATTTGATATTTTACTGTTAAAGAATCATAAGGGTTAATGATTTTGTTCTTTACATAGTTTAATGTTGTACAATCACATTGGGCATTGATTCCTTTTAATTGTAAGGGTTTATTACCTATATTTATCATGATGAATGAATCACTCAGAATCTCGCCTTTTTTTACTTTTAAGAAATCCTTTTCCGTTTGTGATATTTTTATTCTTGTAAGATTTGTATCGTTGAGTTGTTTTAAATCTCTAATCACACTGTCAAGCAGGCTTGCGGATAGTTTGTTGGTTTTATTGTTGTGCTTACAACTCAAAAGAAGTGCAACTACAGGGATTAAGTACAAAAGTTTCATTGAAGTAGTTTAATTTTAAGCATAATATTCTCAGATTCACCATCAACAGTTACAGTATCTTTAACCCATTTTCTATTTGAGTGTTGATAAAATGTTTGCTGGATTTGTTGCTTACTCATCAAAATGCCAACTCGCAATCCATTTTGTTTGGTTTGCTCAGTGCAGAGCCATTCAATGCCTATGAAATAAATGCCTTTTCTTAAAAATAAATTACTATCCTCTAAAAAAATTTCATTCCAAGCATTGACTTTATAATCTTTTAAAACAACATTATCAATAAGTATATCTTCGAATGGTAAATTATTATTGCTGTTATAAATTCTTATCCTTAATGGCAATTCTATAGTAGACCCCCTTGCAATAAAAACAGACAATGATATAATTTTTGATATTTCTTTTTGTGACTCAACTCGCAAAGCTGTTATTAAATGTTTTGGGGTGTTATTGAGAATATATGAATTTGCTTTTGTAGCTATTGTGCCAGCTTCAATCAATTTTCCATTTGCAATAACAATTGCATCAGGGAGTTTCTTTGATAGGGCTTGTAGTTGAATATAAATAGTATCATTTA
The DNA here is from genome assembly GCA_018267725.1 of Bacteroidota bacterium. Classification (GTDB taxonomy): domain Bacteria; phylum Bacteroidota; class Bacteroidia; order Chitinophagales; family Chitinophagaceae; genus CW01. Next base: position 44,195 of record JAFDXY010000026.1, on the reverse strand, counting down.
TAGGTTTAAAGTTTGCTGATAATTGCAAAGAGTCTTTATAACCTACATTCGAAAAAACAAAACTGTCAATTTTAGTAATTGAAGTAAAAGAACAAATGCCTTGTTCATTACAAGATAGTCCATTTGCCTTACCCCATAAAATACTCGCATAAGGCAGCCGTTCTCCTGTTATTGAACTAATTACGAAATTATATCTCTGCTGTGCGATTAAGCTTGATTGCTTCAGTAAGAATAATAAACTATAAAAAAATATTTTTTTCATAAAGCTAACAATATGGGGTCACAAATTATGCGACCCCATATTAACAATTTAAGATTGTACAGCATTAGATTGAAAACATTTGGTTGTAATTCCTAAGAAATGTTTACAGGTAATTGTACGAACAACCCCGTTATCGTCAAGATAATTACAACTTGTTTTACCAAATACAGCCCAACCTGGTGAACATGAACCTCCACTTCCTCCATCATCGTCGTCATTATTATCAACTGATGCGTAAGCCCCAAGTGTTGTTGCACACAATAATGAGCCTACTATAAGTAGGCGAAATAGTTTTTTCTTTTTCATATAGTTAATTTTAGAAAGTGAATATAAGTAAAAAAATTAAAATAAGGCAAATTTGCTCTAATATTTTTTTAAATATTTCCTGTAGTTGCTTATGTGAAATATTTAAGAGACATAGAAGGTATTAAAGCATTGGGAAAAAGAATAAAACAAATCAGGCTTAACCAAAACTTATCTCAAGAAGAATTATCATATAAAGCGGAAATTGAATATAGCCAAATATCAAGAATTGAGCGTGGGATAATAAATACGAGCGTTTCACAAATTTTTGCTATTGCAAAAGCATTAAATACAGAGCCTCATAAACTTTTTTTATTCAATGAAATAGAATAAAAAAATGTAATCATATCAGCCTCGCAATATTGCGGGGCTTTTTTATTTTATAAACTACTATATACGCCCGGGGCATTGTATTTGACGCATTTCTTTCAACCCAACTCTTCCGTTAGGATAAAAAATTCTATTACAAGAAGTAAGCATCATTAATAAATAAACAACGCCAATGCAATACAAAACAATTTTAAATGATTTTAAACTTGTACTCATAGCAAAGTTTATTATAAAACGTATAATTATTATAATTATTTTGCAAGAACAAAAATTGTAAAGTATGACGCTGTTTTCAAAAATTATTGTGGGCGAAATACCTTGTTATAAAATTGCAGAGAATGAAAAATTTTTGGCATTCTTAGATATTTTCCCTGCTATGCCCGGGCATACTTTGGTTATACCAAAAGTTGAAACAGACCGTTTGTTTGATTTACCCGAAACTTATTTAAAAGATATTTTGGTTTTTGCCAAACCTGTTGCCAGAGCCATTCAAAACGCTTTTAATACAGATAGAGTAAATATTATAACTGTTGGTTTTGAAGTTCCGCATGCACATATTCATTTACTTCCAATGAACAATATGCATGATATGAATTTATTTCCGGGAAAGAAAAAAGCAAGTGATGAAGCATTAAAAACAGTGCAAGAAAAAATTGTAAGTCTTTTGTAGTTTTACTTTATTCTATTAGGGTTTTTCTTTATAAAATCATCCCAACCTTTAAAACCTTTTCCCAATTTTGCTAACGGAGAAGATGATTGATAATGATGGCATAATGCAACAGCCAACGCATCGGTAGCATCAAAATATTGTGGCTTTTCTTCAATTAATAAAATTTGTTGTAACATTTTCCAAACTTGTTCTTTATCTGCATTTCCATTTCCAGTAATAGATTGTTTTATTTTTTTGGGTGAATATTCTGTAACATCAATACCAGCCTGCATGGCAGCGGCAATGGCCACACCTTGTGCTCTGCCTAACTTTAACATGCTTTGAACATTCTTTCCAAAAAAAGGAGCTTCAATAGCAAAGGTGTTGGGCTGATATAATTTAATTAATTCACAAACTTTTGTATGAATTTTTTCGAGCCTTTCATACACATCTTTATGTGCAGTAAGTTTTAAAACATCCATTAATAAAACTTGTAATGTGTTGCCTTGTATTTTTAGCAAAGCGTAACCCATTAATTGAGTGCCCGGATCTATTCCTAAAATAATTTTTGGTTTCATTCAATATTCAAAATAAGGAATTATTATGGTAGTTTTTTATATGATTGTTTAAGCCGTTCTTTGCAATAACAAATATCTTTTTCCTGAATAAACGTTTAAAAATATTTATTAATTATTTTTTAGGCCCTGTTTTATTTATTTGGCTTTCTTTTTCTATTTATCACCAAATTCAACAACAACAAAATTTACATCATACTTGGCAAACAATAATACATTCATTTCAATTAAAACAATGGATGTTGTTATTGTTGGTTGTATTATTAATGTTTATTAATTGGGGTTTAGAAGCTGTTAAATGGCAGTATTTAATGCGTAATATACAAATGGTAAGTTTTGGTAAAGCATTTAAAGCCATTTTTGCGGGGCAGGCATTTGCTTTTAATACCGTAAATAATGTAGGCGAATATTTTGGTAGAATGTTTTTTTTAGATGAAGGCAATCGCCTTCGTTCCATATCATTAACAATGGTAGGAAGCCTAAGCCAGTTAATTGTAACTTTTGTAATGGGCATTGTAGGTTTGTTTTATATGCGGTGGTTTATGCTTGATGCTGCTTCAATAAAACTGCACGGACTTTCTTTGTTTTGGTTACAAGGTTTAACGGTAATTTTAATTGCAGTAACCATAGTATTACTGCTTTTATATTATGCATTAGCATGGTGTATAAAAGTGGTAGAAAAAATTCCATTTGTTTCTAAGTACATTTATCTTATTCAAAAAATAGAAGAATTACACAGCAAACAATTAACAAAAATTTTGTTGCTTTCTTTTATTAGATACGTTGTATTTGTAATACAATATTTATTATTGTTAAACATATTTAGTGTTAATGGAAGTGCTATTAGTTTTTTATGGTTGGTTTGTGTAAAATTTTTGGTGTTAGCAGTAATACCAAGTATTGCAATGGCAGAGTTAGGTTTACGTGGAGAAATTGGTGTACAATTATTTGGATTACTTAGTAATAATTTAATTGGCATTATTTTTACAACAGTTGGTATATGGATAATTAATAGAATGTTACCAGCCGTTATTGGTGCTTTATTAATTTTAAGTGTAAGAATTTTTAAGAATAGGTAATGAAAAAAATTATAACCGGTTTATTGTTGGCTATTATTTCTTTTCCTTTAAAAGCAGGAGATGATTTTTGCGGAGTAAAAAATTTTGCTTTTCATGAAGGAGAGAACCTTACCTATGTAGTATTTTATTCGGTAATTGGTGTATACATTAATGCAGGCACCGCAACTTTTAATACAAGTTTAGAAAATTATAATGGCAAACATGTTTATCATGTAACAGGCACAGGCTTCTCAAACCCAAGCTACGACTGGATTTTTAAAGTACGCGACAAATACGAAACCTACATTGATACAGCTACTTTACAACCTTATAAGTTTATACGAAATGTAGATGAAGGTGGTTATAAAACTTATGAAAACGTTACGTTTAATAAACAAAACAGTACAGCAATTACAACCAAAGGTGTATATACTGTTCCTACTTGTGTGCAAGATGTATTAAGTGCTATTTACTATGCAAGAAATATAGATTTTAATAAGTATAAAGTAGATGATAAAATTCCGTTTGATATGTTTTTAGATAATGAAATATATCATTTATATGTAAAGTATTTAGGAAAAGAAACTGTAAAAACAAAATACGGAAAATTTAAAGCTATAAAGTTTAAACCGCTTTTAATTAAAGGAACCATTTTTGAAGGCGGCGAGAAAATGACTGTTTGGGTTAGTGATGATGCTAACCATATTCCGTTAAGAATAGAAAGCCCTATTAGCGTTGGCAGCATAAAAGTTGATATGATGCAATACAAAAATTTACGTCATCCTTTAACTTCTATGCAAAGTTTTAGAATGTAACAGGCTATTATATTTCACTTAATTTAAAACAATCTTTTTGCCTTATTCCTCTTTCTGTTTCTTGTAAAGTGCAACATTCATTTATTGGGTCATGTTCAAAAAATAAAATGTAATCTTTTGCTAAAGCTTCTTTTATAAAAATTTCTTTTTCTTGCAAACTTGTAAACGGAAACATATCGTAAGCCATTACATAAGGTATAGGTAAGTGCCCAACACTTGGCAATAAATCTGCTGCATACACAACAGTTTTATTTTTATATTGTATTACGGGCAACATCATACCTAATGTATGACCATTTACAAATAACACTGATATTTCGGGAAGTATAGAAGTTTGCTCTGTGTGTAATGAATTTATTAAATTAAGATTTACTGAAACTTTGCTACTATCAATCATTTTTAATTGCCCACTTTCTTGCATGGGCAAAATATTTTCTTTTAAAAAAGATGCTTTTTCTCTGGCATTAGGTTTTGTTGCTGTTTGCCAATGCAATTCATTACTCCAAAAATTTGCATTTTTAAATGCTGGAACTAATTGCTCATTTATTTTTTCTATTGCTCCGCCACAATGATCAAAATGAAGGTGGGTGTGTATTACATCGGTTATATCATCTTTACAAAATCCATATTTTTTTAAAGATGATTCTAAATTGTTTTCTCCATGCAAATAATAATGACTAAAAAATTTATCGCTTTGTTTATTGCCAATTCCTGTATCAATTAAAATTAATTTATTGCCATCTTCAACAAGCATACTACGCATTGCCCAATTGCACATATTATTTTCATCGGCAGGGTTTAGTTTATTCCAAATACTTTTAGGAACAACACCATACATAGCTCCACCATCTAATTTAAAATAACCTGTTTCTATTGAATAAAGTTTCATACAATTTTTAATTTCGTTTGTTTCTTTAATGTAAGTAAAAGGCAAATTAAGCCAATTACAAAAAATATAATTAATACAATAATGGCATTACGCATGTTACCTGTTAGCTGATGAATAAAACCAAAACTAAACATGCCAATTACAATGGCTATTTTTTCGGTAACATCATAAAAACTAAAAAACGAAGCAGTATCTTTTGTTGGAGGCATTATTTTAGCGTAAGTAGAACGGCTTAAAGATTGAATGCCACCCATTACCAAACCTACAATTGCAGCAACAATATAAAATTGAATGGCTGTAGTTACAAAATAGGCTGCCATACAAACCAATATCCATATTAATACTACAAACATTAGAACTTTTATGTTCCCAAATTTTTCTGAAAGTTTTGCCATAATATAAGCACCTGCAATAGCTACTAATTGTATAATTAAAATACACATTATTAAACTACTTGTTTCTAATTGCAATACTTGGCTGCCAAATAAAGTAGCTGCTAACATTACGGTTTGCACACCCATACTGTAACAAAAAAAAGCTAATAAAAATCTTTTTAAAACAGGAAGTTGTGTTGCTTGGTTCCAAACTTTTTTTAATTCAAGAAACCCGTTGGTAAGAATATTGTTAGGATTTTTTTGTGTGTTGATGGTGCTTTTAGGCAAGGTTGCAAATGTTATTTGCGAAAAACCAATCCACCATAAACCTACTAATAAGAAAGATAAACGCGGTGCAAAACTTTCACTTTTTATTCCAAACCAATTAGGTTTTAATACAAATACAAAACAAATTATTTGTAACAATACACTGCCAATATAACCATAAGCAAAACCTTTGGCACTCACTTTATCTTGATCTGCTTCGGCTGCAATTTCAGGAAGGTAAGAGTTATAAAAAACCAAACTTCCGCAATAACCTATGGCTGCTAAAATGCAACAAATAATTCCTAAAGAAAGTGTACTGCTATCAAATTTAAAAAGTGTGCAACAAGCTATTCCACCCAAATAACAAAAAAATTGCATAAACATTTTTTTATTTCCTTTATAATCTGCAATAGAAGATAAAATAGGAGATATTAATGCAATGATTAAGTAAGCAAATGCAATAGCATAATTATACAATGCAGCACTTTCAAATTCAGTTCCTAAAAAAAATACTTTATGACTAAGTACATTACTTGCAGTTTTAGTAGTTGTAATAGCATCGTAATACGCAGGAAATATGGTAGAAGTAATAACAAGATTGTAGGCACTGTTTGCCCAATCGTACATTGCCCACCCGTTAATTACTTTTTTTGAAGCAGTTTGCATTGGGAAATTTTTTGTTATAAAAAAAGCACCAACAAATGTGGTGCTTTTTTTGATAAAAATTAGCTTTTACTGGATGATGAAGTATCTCCCGAATCTCCTTGAAAACTTTTTATAGGTTTAAACACATCATCTGTTATGGTAAATTTTACTTTACTGCCCGGAAAAACATCGTGTTCAAGCATGCTTTGTATTACCATAAAACCAAATTCAAGAGAAGAATCTGCTTTTAATTTTGTAACATCAATAACCATTTTAACTTCATAAACTCCGTTTGTTTTTAAAAGTTGAAGTGATTTTTGATTTTTAGAATCTTTCCAAAGATTGGCTAAATACTCTCCTAATTTTTTTGCATCGGCATCTGTAACACTATCTCCTTTTGCATATATTTCAAGTGTATCATTTATTTTAATTTTTTTACCGTAAGAGGAAGTACATGCCGTAATAAATAATATTAAAATAGAAGCAACAATTAGTTGTAATTTTTTCATATAGTTTTAGGTTTAGTGAAAAATAAAAATAACTTATTACATTTTTATTTTCAATACTCCCTTACGATTATTTTATAATAACGCCTTTATAAATAAGCACTAACACAATTACACCAACAACAATTCTGTACCAACCAAAAATTTTGAAACCATGTTTTTGTAAATAACCAATAAAAAATTTAACAGCTAACATTGCAACAATAAATGCTACAAGATTACCAACACCTAATAACATTAAGTTGTGTTTATCTTTAATTATTTCGGGTGTTTCTTTATAAGTTTTTAAAAGTTTATAACCAGTAGCTGCCGCCATAGTTGGCACGGCTAAAAAGAAAGAAAATTCTGCTGCAACTTTTCTATTTAATTTTTGTTGCATGCCTCCAATAATACTTGCAGCACTTCTGCTTATGCCGGGCACCATTGCTAAACATTGCCATATACCAATTATAAAACCTTTTACATACGTAATATCTTTTTCTTCTTTAATTGTTGATTTTGTAAAAAGTTTATCAATAAATAATAAAACAATACCGCCTGCAATTAAACTAATAGCAACAGTTATTGGGCTTTCTAATAAAGCATCTATTTTATCTGCTAATAATTTTCCTAATACCAATGCAGGAATAACAGCAACTATTAGTTTTAAATAAAATTGCCATTTTGCAAAATCAAAAAACTTTTTCCAATATAAAACAACAACAGAAAGAATGGCTCCAAGTTGTATTGCTATTTCAAACAGTTTTACAAAAGCATCTTTTTCTATTCCCATAATTGAGCTGGTGATAATCATGTGGCCAGTAGAGCTTACGGGCAAAAATTCTGTTAAGCCTTCAACAATTGCAATAATAAGTGTTTCAATAAAATTCATAAACAGTAATTATATGTTTAAATAAATTTATGTTTTGTAGTTAATTGTAACAAATAACCCCACAAATTTGTGGGGCTATTATACTTTTTTGTTTGTATGAAATTATTTAATTAAATTATCAACAAACTTTATTAAGTCTGAGCAATTTTCGTAATTCACTTTATACTTAATAAATTTTCCATCACGAGTTGCAGTAACTAAACCTGCACGTCTTAAAATTGCTAAGTGCTGAGAAGCTACCGATTGCTCGATACGTAATTTTTTGTAAACGGGTGTTACCATCGTTTCTTTGTTTTCGTCAATGAACTTTAAAATTTGCTGACGAAGTTTGTGATTTAATGCTCTTAATGCTAAGGCAGCTTTTTTACTTTTGTGTAAATCGAACTTTACAGAAGGTCTGCCGTTTGTTAAAGCAAAAACCGTTTCTTTTTCTTTTGACATTTTTACTAATTGAGAGGTTAACAAAAAGGTATGCGGCTAAGGTAAGAACAATCTGTCAATACTTAAATATTTTTTCTGTCAAATTCAAGTTTTTGCAGGTGTATAAAATTCTTTTAAATAAAAAGGCTCGCAATAAGCAAGATTTGCAAACAACTTTTTATTGTATTTATTATTTGCTAATGTAACCATTGCTGTAGCAGTATGTTGATATGTAGAAAATATTGCGTTTGCATGACAAACTACGGAAACCCCTTTGCTGCTGCCACTTCCAAAGAACGCAATTGTGTTAGATTGTATATGAGCTTGAGCAAATGAATGATTTAGTGTAACTGCATTTGGCGGTATAATTGTTTGTAAAGATGAATTATATAATGCAGTAAACACGTCCATTCTTCGGGCATCTATCATTGGGCAAAAAAAAGTATTTGATATGTTTTTATTTTGATTTTTATACTCTTCAATAGCCCCGTTTGCCATTATTTCTAATGTATTTAGTAAAACTAAAGGCTTGTTTAAAGCAAAACATAAACCTTTGGCAGAAGATAAACCAACCCGTAAACCTGTATAGCTTCCAGGACCATTTGATACGGCTATTGCATCTAATTGATTGAAGGATATATTAGTTGTATTGAATATTTGTTTGATGGCAGGTTGTAAAAATGATGCATGATTTTTTTGCTCTGAATTGCTTACAAGCATTAATACATTATTGTTGTTTGATAAACAAACAGAAGCAAATTCGGTTGCTGTATCTATATTTAAAATTAAAGGCATGTTTTATTTATACAATAGATTTTAGTTCTTCTATTAACTTATCTGAAGGCTGATAACGACTATCTGTTTGGTTTAATGTTTTCAATAATAAATAAATATTGGGCAACCCAATTTTGTTGCACCATTCAAAAGGGCCGTACGGATAATTAGTTCCCAACTTCATAGCAATATCAATTTCTTCTTTTGTGCTTACATTATCTTGTAAAGCAAAATAGGCTTCATTAATTATCATAGCAATTATTCTTGCTGTAATAAATCCGGGTTCATCTGCAGTTAATTGATATTCCCATCCTAAAGTATTCATTATTTGTTTTACAATGGTTTCGTTTTTGATTAAAGCAATTTCAATAATATTTCTTTTTAAAAAACCATTCCATGCATTTAATCTTATATAATTATCAGGAAGTTGTTGGCAGGTTGTAATTACTGCATTTACAAAAATTGGTTTATCTAAAACGGTTTTAAATGCTGTTCCATTGCTTTCAAACAATAAATCAAAATATGCATCGGCTTGTGCATTAACATCGTTCCAAATTATTTCTACGTTTGGGTTATAGCCTTTTGCCAACCATTCTTCTTGTTGTTCTTTATTTGCAAGTACCGCTATTTTCATTTAAAAATTTTTACCAATTGCAAATGTAAGTTGGCTGATTAATGAAAATGCAGTTAATTGCTTTAAAATATATAATGTATGGCTAAGCAAATTATTAAAACAGATAAAGCTCCGGCACCTATTGGCCCTTATAACCAAGCTGTAAAAGCAAATGGTTTTTTATTTATTAGTGGGCAAGTTGCTATTGATCCTGCAACTAATGAATTAATTAAAGGCAGCGTAAAAGATGAAGCTCATCAGGTAATGAAAAATGTGAAAGCTATTTTAGAGGAAGCAAAAATTACATTTGATCATGCTATTAAAACAACTATCTTTTTAAGTGATATGAGTTTGTTTGCAGAAGTGAATGAAGTTTATGGAAGTTATTTTTCAGGAGATTATCCTGCACGTGAAACTGTTGCTGTTAAAGGCTTACCAAAGAATGTAAATGTTGAAATAAGTATAACTGCCATTATTGATTTATAGTAATTTTATGTTGTAAGTTGTTTTAAAACTAATTTGTTTTTCAGGCTCTAATAATAGCAAACCAATTTTATTATTAAAACAATCGGGTAATGCACTAAGATTTTCTATAGCAATACTTTTTCTGTGCGGTGGTATATAAATTTGTAAGAAAGGATAATTGGCAGATGGTTGAATAGTTAGTTGTAAATCTTTTGTTTTTAAAATGCAATTCGATTTTCCGGGATTTTTTAATTCAAAACAATTATCTAACTCAATACTTTTTAAAGATGAACCTTGCATAAAGCGTTCATCTTTAATTTTTTTTCCGGTAGGTATTAATGTGTTGTCAAATTCAATTTGTTCTGTACTATCAAACTGCAACACACAATCATCAACACTTTCTGATAAAGAAAAATACGGATGCCATCCATCTGCAATAGGTATATTTTGTTTGTTATGATGTAATAAAGTTGTAGTAACCGATAAATTATTATTGGCTTCTAATTTCCAATTAACAAATATTTCAAAAGAAAAAGGATAGCCTTTATCTGTTGCAGTATAAATATATTTTAATCCAACCGATGCACAATTGTTATCTGCATGTGAAGCAATTATTGAAAACTCGGCATTGTAAAGCAAACCATGAATAGCATCTGTACCCAAATAAAATTTTTCAATTTTATATAATTGGTTATTAAAATAATATTCTCCGTTTTTCATTCTGCATACAAATGGAGAAAGTTTGCTGCTCTGAAACCCTTGTGTAATATTGGTTTTAGCATTTTCAACAGAAGTAAAACCATCAATAATATTTATACGTTCATTATTTTTTTCAATCGAAAATTCATTTAACAAAGCACCAAACTTATAAATAACTGCTTTGCAATTATTGGTTGTATCAACTAAATTAATTATTGAATTATCTGTAACTGAAACACTAAAACGCATAGTTTATTTTTTTAACAATGTAAGTAAAATAAATCCAATCATCCAAAAACTAACAATTGTTTGTTTTTGTAATTACATTTGCGTTTTTATTATTTTATATGAGCTATACTTCTTCAAATAAAATTAGAATTGTTACTGCTGCCAGTTTGTTTGACGGGCACGATGCTGCCATAAATATTATGCGTAGAATAATGCAGGCAAAAGGTGCAGAAATTATTCATTTAGGCCATAACCGTAGTGTACATGAAATTGTAGAATGTGCTATTGAAGAAGATGTGCAAGGCATTGCCATTACTTCTTATCAAGGCGGGCATGTTGAGTTTTTTAAATACATGAAAGATTTGTTAGAAGAAAATAGTTGTAGCCATATAAAAATTTTTGGCGGCGGTGGCGGAACTATTTTGCCCGATGAAATTAGAGAATTGCATAACTATGGAATTACAAAAATTTATTCGCCAGATGATGGAAGAAAATTAGGATTAGAAGGAATGATTGAAGATGTAATAAAACAATGCGATTTTAATTTGAATGGAAATGGAACGTATAAAAAAGCAATGACTTTAGGCGAAGTAAAAGATATAAGAAGCATTGCAAGAAAAATTACCAATGCAGAAAACGGTTTACAACAATCTGCATATACTGTTAAAGAAAACATTCCCGTACTTGGAATTACAGGTACCGGTGGTGCAGGAAAAAGTTCGGTTACCGATGAAATTGTAAGAAGATATTTAAATACGTTTACAGATAAAACTATTGCTGTTATTAGTGTTGACCCAAGCAAGAAAAAAACAGGCGGTGCTTTGTTGGGAGATAGAATAAGAATGAATTCTATTTCACACCCTCGTGCATATATGCGTAGTTTGGCAACACGCGAAAGTGATAAAGCATTAAGCGAATATGTGCAAGAAGCCATTGATATTTGTAAACAAGCTGCTTATGATTTTATTATTTTAGAAAGTGCAGGCGTTGGGCAAAGTGATGCAAGCATTTTAGATTATTGTAATGTAAGTATGTATGTAATGACACCCGAATACGGTGCTGCTTCTCAATTAGAAAAAATTAATATGTTAGATTATGCAGATGTTATTTGCATAAACAAATTTGATAAAGCCGGAGCTTTAGATGCTTTGCATGATGTAAGAAAACAATACAAAAGAAACCATAAATTATTTACTGCAAAAGATGAAGAATTGCCTATTGTTGGCACTATTGCAGCACAGTTTAACGATGCAGGTGTAAATGAATTGTTTGAAAAAATTATAAACGCAGTACAAACCAAAACAAATATTTCTTTTGGTAAAATAGAACACCATAAACATATAAAAGATACAACAACAAAATCTCAAATTATTCCGCCAAAACGTGTAAGATATTTAAGCGAAATTGTTGATGCCAATAAAAATTATGATACTTGGGTAAATGAACAATGTGTTATTGCAAGTAAACTATATCAAATAAATGGTGTTGAAGAAATTAAAAATTTATCAAAAGCACTCTCCTTTGGAGAGGGTTGGAGAGAGGCTAAAAATAATTTAGAACAACAACTTCATGCAGAATGTAAAAAATTAATTGACAATTGGAATAATGTTGTAAAAAAATATAATAACGATTATTTTGAATATACTGTTAGAGATAAAACAATTAAACAATCATTAATCAATACTTCATTAAGCGGAACAAAAATTAAAAAAGTTGTATTACCTAAGTATAAAGATTGGGGCGATATTTTAAAATGGCAATTAGAAGAAAATATTCCTGGAGAATTTCCTTATACAAGTGGTGTGTTTGAATTAAAACGTGAAGGTGAAGATCCTACCAGAATGTTTGCAGGAGAGGGCGGCCCAGAAAGAACCAATAAACGTTTTCATTATGTATCGCTTGGGCAGCCTGCAATACGCCTCAGCACTGCGTTTGATAGCGTTACGTTATATGGAGAAGACCCAGATTTTCGCCCAGATATTTATGGCAAAGTTGGTAATAGCGGCGTAAGCATTGCAACAGTTGATGATGCAAAAAAATTATACAGCGGTTTTGATTTATGCAATTCTAAAACTTCTGTAAGCATGACAATTAATGGACCTGCACCTATTATTTTGGCTATGTTTATGAATGCAGCTATTGATCAATTATGTGAGAAATGGATAATGGATAATGAACAATGGGCAATGGTAAAAGAAACACTCACAAAAAAATATGCTCGTCAAAATCAACCATCTTATTATAATCCTTCTTCTCCCGAAAGATTACCCGAAGGAAACAATGGTTTAGGCTTGCAATTATTAGGATTAAGTGGAGATGAAGTTTTACCAAAAGATGTGTATGAAAAAATAAAAGCAGAAGCACTATCGCAAGTGCGTGGTACAGTGCAAGCAGATATTTTAAAAGAAGATCAGGCACAAAACACTTGCATCTTCTCAACAGAGTTTGCATTAAAATTAATGGGCGATGTACAAGAATTTTTCATTAATAATAAAGTAAGAAACTTTTATAGCGTTTCTATAAGTGGTTATCATATTGCAGAAGCAGGAGCAAACCCTATAACACAATTGGCTTTTACTTTATCAAACGGTTTTACTTATGTAGAATATTATTTAAGTAGAGGAATGAATATTGATGATTTTGCTGCAAACCTTTCTTTCTTTTTTAGTAATGGAATGGATGCAGAATATAGTGTAATAGGAAGAGTGGCCAGAAGAATTTGGGCAAAAGCAATGAAGTATAAATACAAAGCCAACGAGCGTTCTCAAAAATTAAAATATCATATTCAAACAAGCGGAAGAAGTTTGCATGCACAAGAAATAGATTTTAATGATATAAGAACAACTTTACAAGCATTGTACGCCATTTATGATAACTGCAATTCTTTACATACCAATGCTTACGATGAAGCTATTACCACACCAACCGAAGAAAGTGTAAGGCGTGCAATGGCTATTCAATTAATTATTAATAGAGAATTAGGAAGTGCCAAAACAGAAAATTTTATACAAGGAAGTTTTGCTATTGAAGAATTAACCAATTTGGTTGAAGAAGCCGTGCTGCTTGAGTTTGAGAGAATTAACGAACGCGGTGGTGTTTTAGGTGCAATGGAAAGAATGTATCAACGCAATAAAATTCAAGAAGAAAGTATGCATTATGAAATGCAAAAAGCAAATGGAGATTTACCAATTGTTGGCGTAAATACTTTCTTAAATAAAAACGGCTCTCCAACTGTTATTCCTAATGAAGTTATTCGTTCAACCAAAGAAGAAAAAGAACAACAAATACAAAACCTTCAAGCCTTTCATAAACGCAATAAAAATATCGCCGATCAAAAATTAAATCAACTAAAACAAGTTGCCATTAACAACGGAAATTTATTTGAAGAATTAATGGAAACCGTTAAGTATTGTTCTTTAGGGCAAATTACACATGCATTATACCAAGTTGGTGGGCAGTATAGAAGAAGTATGTAGTTTCGCAACACATAAAATTTAGTGATGAAAAAAATTCTTTTTTTAATAGTTATTTTTTGTTGCGTAAAAGTTAATGCTCAGTTTAAAAAAATAGATACATTAGTACAAGTTGGCAAAAGCGGTTACAGAGTTTATACAAATAATAAAGGCAAAGAAAAAAATAGTATAAGCATTAAGGTAATTGGGTTTGATAGTGATGCGAGAGATTTAGATTTTACCATTGAAGGGAAAATAAAATTTGTTGCAGTAGATGATTTTAATAATGATGGCTTTCCGGATTTATTATTGTTTGTTTATAAAGCACCCGATTTTTTAAAAGCTACTGTAATTGGTATTGCATCTGAAGAAAATAAAAGTTGCTCATCTATTTATTTCCCCGATATAAAAGATGATGCAAAACTAAGTGCAGGGTATAACGGAAATGATGAGTTTACAGTTATAGAAGGAAACATATTTAGAAAATTTCCAATACACAATGTTAGCAACTTAAATGCACCATCAACCGATACCAAAAGAACCATTCAATATAAAATGGTTAAAGGAGATAAAGGATACAAATTTGTTGTAGTAAGAAGTTATGAAACGAAATTATAATTCGCTGGCAGGAATTTTTTTAATGTTTCCTTTTTTATCTGATACCACCATATAACTGTTTTTTGCTTTTGTTTCTGCAATAACTTTCTCAATGGCTTTGTCTAAAGCAACTTTTATTTTGCTGCTTAAATCATTTGCTTTAGGATGCGGTTTCATTACCAATGATTTGTTTGTAGGTTTCAAAATTAAATATTTCTGTATTATTGTTTATAGATTTGGCTACAATTAAATACTCTGTACCAGAGTTGTCATAAATATACCAATCTGTTACAAGTTCAACGTATTTTTTTAGGTTCATTATTCCTTTTGTAAACCTTCTTTTAATTGTTAATTCAGGTATATTATGTCCACCTTTACTAACCCCCTAATAGCAACTCGTTCTTTAGCTAATTCAAAACTGTTTAGCCAAACAAAAAACAGAATAACGGTATAGTTTTTATTTGTAGCTTCTTTTAATAATTGAATATATCCTAAACCCGATAATGTTGTTTCAAATGCAAAATCTTTTTTATCATTAATTAATGTACGAATTCTGTTTAACATTATTTTCCCTGCTTGAAGTGCAACTCCTTCGGGATTTAAAGGAGACAAACCTCTTGCAATTTCATCGGCATTAATAAATTCAGTTGTTAAAAAAACTTCGGGTAATAAGCTAAATGCCGCAGTAGTTTTTCCTGCACCATTTGGTCCAGCTATGATATACAGATTAGGCATAGTATAAAAGTATATCTTTAGTTGTTTAAAAGAATATTATTAAAAAACCAGTAACACATAATACCTATAAGGTTTTTAAAACCTTATAGGTATTATTATTCAAAACTCTATTCAAACTCATAACCAATATCTTTTCTATAATACATTCCTTCAAAATTAATTTGCTCTAATATTTTTTTAGATTCATTTACTGCTTCTGTTATTGTATTGCCTTGTGATGTTACAGTCAATACCCTTCCACCATTGGTAAGAATATTACCTGTTTTATCTTGTTTAGTTCCTGCATGAAAAACAATGGCGTTTTTATCACTCAAAATATTCTCTAATCCGTCAATTTGCAAATTCTTTTTATAATCTCCCGGGTAGCCGCCGCTTACTGCAACAACAGTTGCATAACAATTTTCATTATAAGAAATATTTGTATCTGCCAATGTTCCATTATCCATTGCTGCAAATAATGCAACCAAATCTGTATATAATCTTGGCATTACAACTTCGGTTTCGGGATCTCCCATACGGCAATTGTATTCAATAACAAAAGGTTTCCCTTCAACATTAATTAATCCAAAAAATATAAAACCATTATAAATTAATTCTTCTTGGTATAACCCATTTATGGTTGGTTTAATAATTGTTTCTTCTACTTCATTCATAAAAACATCATTCATAAATGGAACAGGTGTTACACAACCCATACCGCCTGTGTTTAAGCCTGTATCGCCTTCTCCAATACGTTTATAATCTTTTGCATGACCAATAATTTGATAATCTTTTCCGTTGGTTAAAACAAAAACACTTACTTCAATACCCAACAAAAATTGTTCAATTACAACTTTAGCACTTGCGTTGCCAAATTGTTTATTGATAATCATTTCTTCAAAAACTTGTAAAGCTTCTTTATGTGTTTGTGCAATAACAACGCCTTTGCCGGCAGCCAATCCATCGGCTTTTAAAACAATGGGTAAGGTATGTTGTTGAATGTATTGTTTTCCTTCTTCAAAATTATTTATAGTAAATTCTACGTAAGCTGCTGTTGGAATATGATGCCTTTGCATAAATTTTTTAGAAAATGCTTTACTGCCTTCTAATTGTGCAGCGTTTTGGCTTGGACCAATTACAAAACCATTCCATTCACTATTCATTAAATAATCATAAATACCTTTAACCAATGGTTCTTCTGCACCTACTACAACAATGTTTATTTTATTATCAATACAAAACTTTTTAATATGTTCAAACTCAAGCACATCAAGCATTACATTGATTCCGCATTGTGCAGTTCCGGGATTTCCGGGAGCAATAAATAGTTGATTGCAATGATAACTTTGTTTTATTTTCCATGCTAAAGCATGTTCTCGTCCGCCGCTGCCAAGTAGTAAAATATTCATGGCTGCGAAAGTAATCTTCAATTTTGAATTACTTATTTGTAATTAATGCTTATTTTGAGCCACTAACGATTTGTTTTAAAATAACTTTTATGACCGAAACTCAAATGAAAAAAGGGCATCCCAAAGGCCTATACGTTTTATTTACAACCGAAATGTGGGAACGTTTTAATTTTTATGGAATGCGTTCCATATTAATTTTATTTATGACGAAAGCTTTGTTGTTTGATAAAGTTTTTGCATCTAATTTATATGGCAGTTATTTAAGTTTAGTGTATTTATCTCCGTTAATTGGTGGTTTTATTGCCGATAAATATTGGGGTAATAATCGTTCTATTATAACTGGTGGAATTGTAATGGCAATAGGAGAGTTGGTTTTATTTTTTTGTGGTTCTTTGTATCATTCTTCTCCCGATATATCATCTGTATTATTTTTTTCAGGGTTAGGTTTAATGATTACGGGTAACGGATTTTTTAAACCAAATATTTCATCTTTAGTTGGGCATTTATATCCGCATGGAGATACCAGAAAAGATGCTGCTTATACTATTTTTTATATGGGAATTAATGTAGGTGGTGCTATTGGACCTTTTCTTTGCGGTTTGGTTGGCGATACAGGTAATCCTGCAGATTTTAGATGGGCATTTTTAGTGGGTGGTATTGGAATGATTATAAGTGTAATTATTCAAAAATTATTTCAAAAAAAATATGTTGTAAATGCAGAAGGTAAACAATTAGGTGTAGTGCCTGATAATGCACCTAAAAAATTATTTTCTCCGGTAATTGTTATTTTAGGAATGACAGCTATGGTTTTATTATTTATTGCATTGTTTTATTTAGATGCTAAGTACAATTATTTATTTTATTTATTAAGTGCTTGTTTTATTGGTATTCCGTTAATTATTTTTTCAGATAAAAAATTAACCAAAATTGAAAAAGAAAAAGTAGGTGTTATTTTTTTAATATGTTTTTTTGTAATTTTCTTTTGGGGAGCTTTTGAGCAGGCAGGTGCATCACTAACATTTTTTGCATCTGAACAAACACAAAGAAATTTAGGTTTTTTTACAGTGCCTACAAGTTGGTTTCAATCTTTAAACTCAATATTTGTTGTTTTGTTTGCACCGTTTTTTGCATGGTTTTGGTTGAAGTTGGGAAAGAAAGAACCAAAATCTCCTTTTAAAATGGCATTAGGTTTATTGTTTATGTCTTTAGGTTATTTGTGGATTGCTTTTGGTGTGAAAGATGTGCAAACCGGAATTAAAGTAAGCATGATTTGGTTAGTAGGAATGTATGCCTTGCATACTGCCGGAGAATTGTGTTTATCGCCAATTGGTTTATCGTTAGTTAATCAATTATCTCCTTTAAAATATTCTTCATTATTAATGGCAATATGGTTTACAGCAAATGCTTTTGGAAATAAATTAGCAGGCGTATTAAGTTCATTATATCCTGATGGTGGTAGAACAACTTCACTCTTAGGTTACCAAATGCACAATTTACACGACTTTTTTATGCTGTTTTTTTATATGGCAGGTATTGCTTCAATAGTTTTATTTATACTTTCTTCTAAACTTAAAAAAATGATGAATGCAGGTTAGCAATTATTTGCATTTATTATTTCAATGTATTTTTCTATAATATTATTCCAATCGTGTTGTTGAGCCCATTGCAATGCATGATTGGAATAATTTTTATAATCGTTCAAAATTTCTTTAATAGCATTTGTAATTGCATTTGCATTATTTACATCAACCAATATTCCGTTGAAATTATTTTTAACAGCATCTGTAATTCCTCCAAAATTAGCTCCCACAGCGGGTTTCCCAACTGCATTGGCTTCAAGAATGGCAATACCAAATCCTTCAAAATCTCCATCGGTTGTATGATTGCTCAGCATAATTTTTATGGTAGATGCTTGCAAAATTTTTAATAATTCTGTTCTTTCAACAGCACCATGAAAAATAATTTTATCTGCAACATTTAACTGATTGGCTATTGCTAACAACTTTTCTTTTTCAACAGGTTTACCAACTATATGATAAGTGGTTAAAGGAAAAGAGGATAGAATAATTGGCAAAGCTTTAATTACATTTTCTTGACCTTTTCGATTGGTAACACTACCAATAGTTATAAGTTGTAACGGATTTGTTTGATATGTAGTTGAAATATAATTTTTAAATTCTTCGTTATTAATTCCGTTGGGAATTACAAAACATTTTGATTGTAAATTTTTAGGAACAAAACTTTTAGTATAGTTTGAAACTGCAATAATTGTATTTGCTTTTTTTAATGCACTAAACAATAGATGTTTACCAATATTATTTTTTAAATCTAATTCGGTTCCGTGCACAATGGCAATAATTGTTTTAGAAGAAAAAAATAATTTTATAATATGAATTTGCCAAACAGAAAACTTTCCTGAACAAAAAATTATATCGGCTTGTTTTGAAAAATGTAATGTTTGTTTAATTCTTTTTAAATAAACAAGTAGTATATTTTTTTTTCGTTGTATGGAAGAAAGTGTAAAAGAAATATTTTGTTTGAATGAATTTATTTTGTCTGTATCAGTTTCATTTATATCTGCAACAACCGTTGTAGTGTATTTTTTATGCTGAAAAGAATTGGCTAAATGAAAAGCATGGTTACCAATTCCGCCAACTGCAGGCGGAAACTCGGTTGAAATAATTAAAATATTTTTGATTACAGTACGTATAAAATTTCTTCTTTTATTTTTTTTGCAGAAGTATGGTTGTATAAAAATGAAACAGGAAAAATTACATCTTCATTCTTTCCCCAAAAAATATTTCCGCTGGCAATAATAAATTTTTTAAATGCTTTTAATTCAGCATATTTAATAAATGCCCCTTTAACATATTTTGAAAAAATGGGAAGAAAGTTTATTGTTTTTTGGTTGCCGTTATTAAAAAACAATAACACAACATAATTGCCAAGATAAAATGCTTTAGTAATATTTAACGATTCTTCTTTTTTAATTTTACGTTTATTACTTCGCAATTTACTTGTTGATGATATACGAACATTTTGTTCCATTTATCAATTATTTGTTTATGATATTGTTTCAAAAATACAGAAACTTCTTTTGCTTCAGCTTCTGTAAGTGGTGTTTTGTTTTTTACTTTTTTAAATATTAAAATCAATTCATCTTCACTAAAAATAAATTCAACTTTTATTTCCCTATCTTGTATTTGCACATGAACATGAATAGGTAAATGTTCATTGGTGTAAAAGCGAATAATGTAAGAGAGGTATTGAAAAATTTTAGGCATAGCTATAAATTACACTCTTCCATTTTTAATTTCATCTACAATATTAGGGTCAAGCAAAGTGGTTGTATCTCCTAAATTTTGTGTTTCGCCTTCTGCAATTTTTCTTAAAATTCTTCGCATAATTTTTCCGCTGCGTGTTTTGGGTAATCCTTTTACAAATTGAATTTTATCGGGTTTTGCAATTGGGCCAATAATTCTTGATACGGTTTGTAAAATATCTTTTC
Organism: Bacteroidota bacterium; assembly: GCA_018267725.1. GTDB lineage: Bacteria > Bacteroidota > Bacteroidia > Chitinophagales > Chitinophagaceae > CW01. The sequence continues at coordinate 23,772 of JAFDXY010000026.1, read as the reverse complement.
TTGTAGATTCTTCATCGCCATGCATTTTATTATCAATTACAAATGCATAAATACCTTGCCCTTTAATATCATGCGGGTAACCTACTACTGCACTTTCTACCACACCTGCGTGCATGTTAATGGCGTTTTCTACTTCGGCAGTACCAATTCTATGACCGCTTACATTTAATACATCATCTACTCTTCCGGTAATTCTGTAAAAACCAGTTTGTTCATCTTTTAATGCACCGTCTCCTGTAAAATATAAATTTTCGTAAGTAGCAAAATAATTGGTTCTGCATCTTTCATGATCTCCGTAAGTGGTTCTTAAAATACTTGGCCATGGAGTTTTCATGCAAAGATTTCCTTTTAATAAACCGTGTTCATCTTTTTCGGTAACTTCTTTCCCGTTTTCATCAACTAAAACAGGTTGCACACCCGGTAATGGAAGCGTTGCCCAGCTTGGTTTTGATGGTGTAATGCCTGCAAGGTTTGATATTAAAACGCCACCAGTTTCTGTTTGCCACCAAGTATCTACAATGGGGCATTTTTTCTTTCCAATATGTTCATTATACCAATGCCATGCTTCTTCATTAATAGGCTCGCCAACTGTTCCTAAAATTTTTAATGATGATAAATCTTTTCCTTCTAAAGGTTTTAAACCAAAACCCATTAAGCTTCTTATGGCGGTTGGTGCTGTGTATAAAATATCTACTTTGTATTTATCAACTATATCCCAAAAACGTCCAGCATCAGGCCATGTAGGAATTCCTTCAAACATTAAACTTGTGCCACCTGCACTTAACGGACCGTAAACAATATAACTGTGTCCTGTTATCCAACCAATATCTGCCGTGCAAAAATGAACCTGCCCTGGTTTGTATTGAAATACGTTTACAAAAGTATAATTCATCCAAACCAAATAACCGCCACTGCTGTGTACTACGCCTTTAGGTTTGCCGGTAGAGCCTGATGTATATAAAATAAATAGTGGGTCTTCAGCATCCATTTCTTCAGCTTCAAAAAAAACTTTACCATCTTTTTCTACTTGTTCTTCTGCATATAACATTTCATCTTCCCACCAAATATCTCTTCCTTTAATCATTGATACGGGAGTTCTTGTTCGGGTATAAACAATTACTTTTTTTATAGTTTTGTTTCCTATTAAAGCATCGTCAATTACATTTTTTAATGGAATAATTTTTTCTCCTCGGTAAGCACCATCACAAGTAATAATAAATTCTGCTTTGGCATCTTCTAACCTGTCGGCAATGCTTTGTGCACTAAAGCCGCCAAATATTACAGAGTGTATGGCACCAATTCTTGCACAGCCTAAAACTGCATAAGCTAATTCGGGCACCATTCCCATATAAATGCAAACTCTATCGCCACGTTTTACACCATTGTTTTTTAGCATTTGTGCAACTTGGCAAACACGTTTGTGTAAACGGTTGTAGGTTACAATTCTTGTTCTTTCTTCGGGGTTGTTAGGCTCCCAAATAATGGCGGGTTTTTCTCCCAACGTAGCTAAATGCCTATCAATACAATTTTCTGTAATATTTAATTTAGCACCTTTAAACCATTCTACTTTTGGTTCTTTAAAATTCCAGTTTAAAACTTTGTCCCATTTTTTTCTCCATAAAAAATTTTCGGCAATATTGCCCCAAAACTGTTCGGGTTGTTCTATACTTTTTTGATATTGTTCTTTGTATTCTTCGAAAGATTTAATTTGATAAGGATATGACATAATAAAATTTTGGAGCGTGAATTTACTAAAGTCTACAATAAATTCAACTATATAATTAATTGAGAAATAATAATTGTATAAAAACAATTAATTTTCCAACAGCAACCAAAACAAATTGCATGTCATCTTCAACATCAACAAAAGGTATTTGGAAAGTTATTACAGCTTCTTCAATAGGTACATTAATTGAGTGGTACGATTTTTACATTTTTGGAAGTTTAGCTACTGTTATTGCTAGTCAATTTTTTCCTAAAACAAATCCAACGGCTGCATTACTTAGTACATTGGCAACATTTGCAGCAGGTTTTATTGTAAGGCCTTTTGGAGCGTTGGTGTTTGGAAGATTGGGAGATTTAATAGGAAGAAAATATACTTTCTTATTAACATTAATTTTAATGGGTGGAAGTACGTTTGCTATTGGTTGCATTCCATCGTATGATAGTATTGGTTTTATTGCACCTATTTTAGTTTTATTGTTGCGATTAATTCAAGGACTTGCCTTAGGTGGAGAATACGGCGGAGCCGCTACTTATGTTGCAGAACATGCACCCGATAACAGGCGTGGTTATTTTACCAGTTGGATACAAACAACAGCCACATTGGGTTTGTTTATATCACTCGGTGTTATTTTATTAACAAGACATTGGTTAGATAATGATGCTGCAAAATCTATTGCAAAGTTTAACGATTGGGGTTGGCGTATTCCATTTTTACTATCCATTGTTTTGGTAATTATTTCTGTATATATAAGAATGAAAATGAAGGAAAGCCCTTTGTTTTCAAAACTAAAAATAGAAGGTAAAACTTCTACAAATCCGTTAAAAGAAAGCTTTGCACATAAAGCCAATTTAAAAATGGTTTTACTGGCATTGTTTGGTGCAACCATGGGGCAAGGCGTGGTTTGGTACACGGGGCAATTTTATGCTCAATCATTTATTGAAAATGTTTGTAAAGTAGATTTTGAGCAATCTAGAACCATACTTATTTGGGCAATACTTTTTGCCACACCATTTTTTGTTGTGTTTGGAGGATGGAGTGATAAGATTGGAAGAAAATGGATAATGCTTGCAGGAATGTTTTTGGCAATTATTTCTTACAGACCATTGTTCAATCAATTATTACAGTTAAGTGATATGAATAATAAAATTGAAATAGAAGCATTGCGTCAAATAAAATCAAACTATACTATACTTCCCAACAATATAGATACATTAAGGAAAACAACTATAAAACATTTTTTTGAAGATAAAGATATACTTGCAGAAACAAAAATAGATACGTTGTATAATGATGTTGCAAAGAAAACAATTAAACCTGCAGTAACTATTTCAAAAACACTTAATAGTAGCATTTACTGGCAAATGGTATTCATAGTTTTTATTTTGATTTTGTATGTAACAATGGTGTATGGCCCAATTGCTGCGTTTTTGGTTGAGTTGTTTCCAACAAAAATTCGTTACACTTCTATGTCGTTGCCTTACCATATTGGCAATGGTGTGTTTGGTGGCTTAACTCCGTTTATAGCAACCTTATTAACCACTATTTACACATCAGATAAATTGGTTGGTTTGTATTATCCAATAATTGTAAGCATACTTTGTTTGGTAATTGGTGCATTGTATATAAGTTCTAAAATGAATATTGCTAATAAAAATTAAAAGTATTTTGTATGAATAAACTAAAAAAAATTGCAGGCATTGTTTGGATATTGTTAGGCCCTATATCAATTTTTTATTTAATAAAAACAGCAGCATCTGAAATTGCTAAGAAACCTCATATTGATACAAAAATTCAATGGTATGTTTTTGTAATTATATTTATTCCTATTGCCATTGGATTAATGATTTTTGGTTATTATGCTTTAAAAGGAGAGTATGATAATGTTGAGTGAAACGTTTAACAAACATAAAACTTTTTACATTTTATACTTTAGCACTTCACTTATCTTTGGTGCATGTCTATTCAGGTACAACAATTATTAAAACAATACGGAACACAAAAAGCTGTAAACAATATTTCATTCTCAATTAATAAAGGAGAAATAGTTGGTTTTCTTGGCCCCAATGGTGCAGGGAAAAGCACTACCATGAAAATAATAACAGGTTATTTAGCACAAGATGCAGGCACAGCAACCGTTTGCGACGTTAATGTAAAAACCAATGCTATTGAAGCAAAAAGAAAAATAGGTTATTTACCCGAAAGCAATGCATTGTATTATGATATGTATGTGAAAGAATATTTAGCATTTGTTGCGGGCATTCATTCAATCGTTAATCGTCAATCGTCAATCGTCAATACAATTGAATTAGTTGGTTTACAGGTTGAACAAAATAAAAAAATAGGACAACTTTCAAAAGGCTATAAACAACGTGTTGGTTTAGCTGCGGCATTAATTCATAATCCGGAAGTTTTAATATTAGATGAACCTACCAGTGGTTTAGATCCCAATCAAATTATAGAAATAAGAAATGTAATAAAAGAACAAGGTAAAAATAAAACCGTTTTATTTTCTTCACATATTTTACAAGAAGTAGAAGCTGTTTGCGATAGAGTAATTATTATAAACAAAGGAACAATAGTTGCAGATGATAGTTTGCAAAATTTAAGGCAAAGAGGTAATTTGGAAAACGTATTCCGTCAATTAACAACAGTTAATTAAGGTAATAAATCATTTAATAGTTGCTGCTGATTGTAACTACATTTCGATACAAAATTTTGAAAACTTCAAAACAAAATATCAATATCTTCTTAAATTAATAAATGGCTATGTTTCTTTTTTAAAGCATCAAAAAGAAGCAAATCACTAAATTGCATCCCAATTAACTAATTATTCCAATTAACTAATCACTAAACAATGAGTTACATTATTGAAGTACATGCCCGCCAAATATTAGATAGTCGCGGCAATCCAACAATTGAAGTAGATGTTTTAACTGACGATGGTGCAGCAGGGCGTGCAGCCGTACCAAGTGGTGCAAGCACCGGCATTCACGAAGCAGTAGAATTAAGAGATAACGATAAAAAGAAATATGCAGGCAAAGGCGTTTTAAAAGCAGTAAAAAATGTAAATGAAATTATTGCAGATGCAATTGTAGGTTTTGATGTTGCAGAGCAAGCAGCTATAGATCAAGTAATGATTGAGTTAGACGGAACACCCAACAAAGCTAAATTAGGTGCCAATGCAATTTTAGCAGTAAGTATGGCTGTTGCAAAAGCCGCTGCCGAAGAAGCTGCATTGCCTTTATACAGATATATTGGCGGCACTAATGCAAAAACATTACCTGTGCCAATGATGAATATTTTAAACGGTGGTGCACATGCCGATAATAAAATAGATTTTCAAGAATTTATGATTATGCCTGTTGGTGCATCAACCTTTAGTGATGGATTGCGTTGGGGTGTTGAAATTTTTCATACACTAAAATCTGTTTTAAAAAAACGTGGTTACAGCACCAACGTAGGAGATGAAGGTGGTTTTGCACCCAACATTCAAAGCAATGAAGAAGCTATTGAAACTGTGTTAGAAGCCATTACTGCTGCGGGTTATAAAGCAGGCTCTCAAATTGTAATTGCAATGGATGCAGCTAACAGCGAGTTGTGGGATAACAAAAAAAAGAAATATGTTTTTCATAAAAGCAACGGAAAAGAAATGAGCAGCGACCAATTAGTAAAATATTGGGAAGCATGGAGTAAAAAATATCCTATTGTTTCTATTGAAGATGGAATGGCAGAAGACGATTGGGAAGGTTGGAAAAACTTAACCAATACCATTGGTAAAAAAGTTCAGTTAGTAGGAGATGATTTATTTGTAACCAATGTAAACCGTTTACAACAAGGTATTGATAAAGGAATTGGTAATGCACTATTAGTTAAAGTAAACCAAATTGGTACCGTTACCGAAACTATTAATGCAGTTACATTAGCACAACACAATGGTTATAATACTATTATGAGCCATAGAAGCGGAGAAACAGAAGATGTAACCATTGCAGATTTAGCCGTAGCATTAAATTGCGGACAAATTAAAACAGGATCTGCAAGCCGTACAGACCGTATTGCAAAATATAATCAACTAATTCGTATTGAAGAACAATTAGGTTTAACAGGAATTTATCTCGGGAAAAAATTAAAGTTCACGAAATAAACATGTGTTAATTAATTGGTGGTTGTTGCTATACTAAAGTTCACTTAATTTTGAATAGCATCAATCACCATTTTTATTTTTTGCATGAAATACATTGTAAAAATATTCACCAACAAATACTTACTTGTAATTGCATTTTTTGCAGTGTGGATGTTATTTTTTGACCAACGAGATTTTTTTTATGTGTGGGAACAAAAGCAAAAATTAAAAGAAGCAGAAAATAAAAAACATTATTACGAACAAGAAATAGAAAAAGCCAAACAAGATTTAGCCGATTTACAAAACAGCCCCGCAGCTTTAGAAAAATTTGCACGCGAAAAATATTTATTAAAGAAAGATGGAGAAGATATTTACCTTATCTCTTCAAATGAAAGCGAAACAAAAAAATAATTCTTCTCGCAATAATTTACAACGCACCAAGAAGCAATTGAAGCATTAAAAGGGAAATATTCTTCTTCCTCTCAAAAAAGTATTGATGCCATTTTAAAATATGTCAAAGATGGTGGTAAGAGAAAATAGTTAGAAGAAACCATGTATATGGTATTTTTTATGTGTGTTTTTGTAGATAATTTCAATTGTTCCTTTATAAAAAGTACTTATACCTTTTTTCTCCTCATCAACATCTATATATAATATATAGCTGTTATCTTTATATGTAGCCAAATATTTATCTAAGTTTTGTTTGCTTTTATATAGTTTCAAAATAGTAGAGTTTTTATCATTTTTAAACTGTATTATAGCTTTTTGTTTTGTTTGACTTAAAACTAAAATGTACTGATTCTTTTCAAAATCAATACTGTCAATTGTAAAATAATAACCCACTTTTACCTGATAATTTGTAATAAATGAAAGATCGATAGGATGCTTTTTAATTTGCGAAAAACTGAATATAGGAAGTAGCCAGAGAAGAAAAATTGGATATTTCTTTTTCATAATTATTTTAGTTTAATTTCTACAATACTATCTTTTCAATCCATTCTGCTACTTAAATGCTGTGACTTTTTTTACTTGTATAAAGTTTGATTATAAACAAAATAAAAAAAAGTAATATAAATATTAGATAAAATTTTCCAGATTACATTAGCTTGTTGGCAGGCTCCTTGAGTAACTTAAAAATTTCAGAGTTGCATTGATTGCTTATGCTATATTACATTCTTGCAAGTGAAACAATATTATCATTACTATGAAAGATTGCTTAGCTTTTTGTAAAAAATAACAAACAATTGTGTATTTCGCAAACAAGCTATCAAAAATTATAAGAAGCAGAAAAAACCAAACAAGATTTAGCCGATTTACAAAACAGCCCCGCAGCTTTAGAAAAATTTGCACGCGAAAAATATTTATTAAAGAAAGATGGAGAAGATATTTACCTTATCTCTTCAAATGAAAACGAAACAAAAAAATAATCTTTACCGCAATAATTTACAACGCACAGCGTTTCTAATAATGTCCTCCGATTTACCCTCCGAAAGCAGTATATTTACTATTGCAGTTTCTAAAAAATTATTATGCAAAAATTTACTCAGGAGCAAATTATGCTTTACCTGTACGGAGAAGCTTCGCCTATATTAAAGTTAGCTATTGATAAGGCTTTGAAAGAAGATATTGAATTGAAGAAAGAAGTAACAATGCTAAAACGCTCTAAAAAACAGTTAGAAGAATTGAAAGGAAAACCTTTATCTCCTTCACAAAAAAGTATTGATGCTATTTTAAAGTATGCAAAAAGTAGTGTGAAGAAAAAATAAATATTAAAAATTACGATTTAATTTTACCCATTCGGTAATGTAACCGGCAATATCTGTTGTGGCAGTACCGGGTATAAATAATTTTCCTACACCTAATTGGTTTAATTGTTGCACATCATCATCGGGTATAATGCCGCCGCCTGTAAGCAAAACGTCATTCATTTGTTTTTCTTTCATTAGGTTTAATATTTTAGGAAAAACCGTCATGTGTGCACCACTTAAAATGCTAATGCCAATAGCATCAACATCTTCTTGTAATGCAGCATTTACAACCATTTCAGGGGTTTGGCGTAAACCTGTGTAAATAACTTCCATACCTGCATCTCTTAATGCAGTAGCAATTACTTTGGCTCCGCGGTCGTGGCCATCTAAACCAACTTTGGCAACTAAAACTCTAATAGGTCTTTTCATTCAATTAAAATTAAACAATAAAAATAACTAAATCATTTTCTTATATACCTTGCTTTCTTTTCTGCAACTTCTTTTTCAATAAAATTACTTAATATATTTTCATTAGCATGCTGCCATAAAATTATTTTGCAGCCATTTTCTCTTGCAAAAGAGTCTACCAATTCATCTTTAACAGTAATATGTGCAAATTGTTTTACAATACTTCTTGTTGTATCAGGGTAGTTTTCTCCAACAGTAATTACGTTAGCAACCTTATAAGTATCGGGCATCCATAATAAAAAAGAAGCATTAGTACTATATGCTTCGGGCAAACCATATTGTTTACCATAATAATTTAATGCACCGCATAAACCATAATTATCGCATTTAATAATGGTTTTACTTTTTTCTTCATCACTTAAATTATTATATACATTGGCAGTTTTTTCTGTTATTTCTTTCCAACCAATCATATCTGCAAAATCTTGTGGTAGTGCATGATTTTGCAAATCTTCCCATTTTAATGCACCGATTTTTTCAACATTTTTATCTTTATATATTTCTGCAAGTTTTTGTGGCGGAAACATAGGCAACGCCAAGAAAGTAAATATTATTCCAAAATAAAATGTAATAGTTATAAATACCCAACGCATAAACGGAACACGTTTGCGTGTTAGCCTTTCTAATAAATAAGCACCAAATGCAAATAATACGGGATAAGCACCTAAAGCATAATAATTTTTTCCATGAAAAATAATAAGTAGCATTATTAAAATAGTGTATGCCCAAAATATAAAAATGTATTGTCTTCCTTTTTTTGAAAGCGTTAGAAAAAGTAACCCGGCTATCCAAATATAAACGCAAGGTAAATTCATTAAAAACTGATCTTTAATAAAACCAATAGAACTAACATATTGCAATTGTGTTTCTTGTAACTCTTGCATGTGTTGCTGAACAGGAAAATTGTGATTGTATTGCCATAAAATATTTGGTAAAAAAATAATTATGCCAATAAGAGATGCAAAATAAAAATGCTTATTAGCAAATATGCTTCGTTGTTTACTTAATAGCAATCCAACTATAATACCTATAATAAAAAATGCAATGGAATATTTACTAAGCATTCCTAAACCACAAGCAACACCAAAAACATATATGTAAATATTATTTTTTGTTTGAATATATTTTATAACTGAAAAAGCAACCAATGTATAAAAAAATATTTCTAAAAAATTAGGCTGAAATAAATAATTAACTCTTAAATAGGCTCCGAATATAAAAGCCAAAAAACTTAAAAATATTGCATACAATCCTCCGCCAATTGATAGAATTATCCTTGCGGTTAATACAAAAGTTAATGCTCCAAATAAAGCCGGAAAAAATTTAACCATAACAAAACCATTGCCTAATAAATGTGCTACCCATGCCAGCAGACCTAATAATGGCGGCACTTCCATAAAACCCCAAGCTAAATGCTGCCCTTCTGCTAAATATAAAAACTCATCTCTATGTAATTGATAAAAACTATCTTGAAGAATAAACGGCAAAAGCAATTTTATAATTGCCAATATTGCAATAAGCCAGTTGTAAGGTTTCATTTTGGGTAGTTAAATAAAATAAATATTTATGTTTTATTTTAATAAATGTAAACAATGTTTTATTCTTGTAATTGTTTCTTGTTTGCCTAAAATTTCTGCAATATTAAATACATGTGGTCCAAATTTTCCGCCTACTAACATTATGCGAAATGGTAACATTAATTCGCCAGGTTTTATTTCATTAACGGCTGCTATTTCTTTAAATTCATTTTCTAATACTTCATGTTGCCATTGCTGTGTTAATTCATAAGTTCTAATTAATTCTGCAAAAAATAAATTTTTCTGTTCGTTCCATTTGGGCTGTATGGCAGCAATATCAATAGTTTCAGGCTGTTTAAAAAAGAAAGATGATTGCTGAACAAAATCGGTTAAAAATGTACAACGGTCTTTCACTAATTCAATAACCTGTTCTAATTTGTTTAAATCTGTAACAGTAATATTATTTTCTTTTAATAAACTTTCAATTGTAAATCGTAATTCGTAATTCGTAGTTTTCTTTATCCATTCATGATTGAACCATTTTGCTTTTTCATAATCAAATTTTGCACCCGCTTTATGTACACGTTCCATTGAAAAAGCATCAATCAATTCCTGTAACGAAAAAATTTCTTTATCTGTTCCATCGTTCCAACCCATCATTGCCAACATATTTATAAATGCTTCTGGTAAAAAACCACGCTCTTTAAAACCAATAGTTTTTTCATTTGTTTTAGGGTCTGTCCAATCCATTGCAAACACAGGAAACCCAAGCCTGTCGCCATCTCTCTTACTTAATTTTCCATTACCATCTGGTTTTAATATTAATGGTAAATGAGCCCATTGAGGCATGTTTTCAATACCAAATAAATATTGCCATAATAAAATATGTACGGGGGCACTGGGCAACCATTCTTCTCCTCTAAACGCATGAGAAATTTTCATCAAGTAATCATCTACTACAACTGCTAAATGGTAAGTGGGCATACCATCGGCCTTTAGTAAAACCTTATCATCAACCTGATTAGAATTAAATTTTACTTCTCCTCTAATCATATCAGTAAATTTTATTTCTTCATTTTCAGGTATTTTAATTCTAACAACAAAAGGTGTTTTTTCAGCTAATAATTTTTTTGTTTCTTCTTCACTTAAACTTAAAGAATTTTTCATACCCATTCTTGTATGAAGGTTGTACTGAAAGTTTGCTTCTGTTTTTCTTTTAACATCTAATTCCTCAGGTGTATCAAAAGCATAATAAGCATTGCCTTGCGTAATTAATTGTTCAGCATATTTTTTATAAATAGTTTTTCTTTCACTTTGTTTATAAGGTGCAAATGCTCCGCCGTGCTTAGGGCTTTCATCGGGCTGTAACCCGCACCAGTTAAGACATTCATAAATGTATTCTTCTGCACCTGCAACAAATCTTGTTTGGTCTGTATCTTCAATTCTAAGAATAAAATCTCCGTTAAAATGTTTGGCAAATAAATAATTAAACAACACGGTTCTTACACCTCCTAAGTGCAAACCACCTGTTGGCGATGGGGCAAAACGTACCCTTACTTTTTTATTGTTCATGCAGCAAAAATAATGTTTGCAATTTTGTTTGTTCATAAACAATCGCCCTAACTTTAGAAATTAAATTATTGTATGAAAAAAATTCTTTTTGCTTTATTGTTTTTTGCAAATATTTCTTATGCACAAACCAACTATCATCCAACGCCTGAAAATATTAAAGCACGCCAATGGTTTGCCAATGCTAAGTTTGGCTTATTTATACATTGGGGCGTATTTAGTATTCCTTGTGCAGGTGAGTGGGTAATGAATAATAGAGGCATTACCGTAAAAAATTATACAAGGTTGAAAGATTTTTTCAATCCTATAGAGTTTAATGCTCATAATTGGGTTAAGCTTGCTAAAGATGCAGGCATGCAATACATTACTTTAATTACAAGGCATCATGATGGATTTAGTATGTGGAATACAAAATATTCTGACTTTAATATAATGAATACGCCGTATAAAAAAGATATAGTGAAAGAAATTGCAGATGAATGTCATAAACAAGGTGTAAAATTATTTCTTTATTATTCTTTGTTAGATTGGAGAAGAGATGATTACCCTTTTGAAACAGGAAGAACCGGACAAAAATCTGGCAGAACAGGTAAAGGAAATTATGCAAACTATTTGCAATTTATGAAAAATCAATTAACAGAATTATTAACCAATTACGGAAGTGTTGCCGGTATTTGGTTTGATGGAAATTGGGATCAAACAAACCCGGAAGGAGATAAAGATATGACGCCGAGAATTAATTGGAAATATGATGAAATTTATTCATTAATACATAAACTTCAACCGGCATGTTTAATAGGAAACAATCATCACTTAGCACCTATTGCAGGAGAAGATTTTCAAATGTTTGAAAAAGATTTACCAGGAGAAAATAAAGGTGGATTAAGTTTTCAAAAACCATCTGAAATGATGCCTTTAGAAACTTGTGAAACCATTAATAACTCATGGGGTTATAATATTACAGATACCACTTATAAAACACCCAAACAGTTAATAGATTATTTGGTAAAAGCAAACGGTTATGGTGCTAATTTATTATTAAATATTGGGCCAATGCCTAATGGAGCTATTCAACAAGAATTTATTGATAGGCTGCATTATATGGGTAATTGGTTAAAAATTTATGGCAGCACAATTTACAATACAACAGGAGGTTATATTAAACCACAAGATTGGGGATGCATTACACAAAAAGAAAATAAATTATTTATACATGTTTTAAAAGAAAATACAAAGGAAATAATACTCCCTCAATTTCCATACAATAAAATTACAAAAGCATATTGGTTTAAAAACAATGCTGTAGTTGAGTATACGCTAAACAACAACAATGTTACAGTACAATTAAACGATAAGAATAATAAAGATGAAGACAGAGTAATTGTACTTGAAGTAAGTAAATAAAATATTCATGCATCACAACAACATTTTTATACAATGTATTTAATAACAATGCCATGGTGGTTAAAAATGTTTTATCCTTTACTTACATGGCAAATAAAAACAGATGAAAAAGTTATTTATTTAACGTTTGATGATGGCCCGCATGAAACAGCAACTTCATTTGTTTTAAACATATTAAAAAAACATAATGCTAAAGCAACTTTTTTTTGTATAGGAAAAAATGTGCAGTTACATCCTGAAATTTATGAAAGAATAATTAATGAAGGACATTCTGTAGGCAATCACACTTTTAATCATTTAAACGGATGGAAAGTAAATGACGAAAATTATTTAAGTGATATTAAAAATGCATCAGCTGTTATTCAATCAAAATTATTTCGCCCGCCTTATGGTAGAATAAAAAAATCGCAAGTAAAAATTTTACAACCTAATTATAATATAATTATGTGGAGTGTGTTAAGTGGAGATTTTGATGTAAATCTTTCACCACAAAAATGTTTAAACAATGTAATTAAAAATACTGCAAAAGGCTCAATAGTAGTATTTCACGATAGTGCCAAAGCAATGGAAAGATTAGCATTTGCTTTGCCTAAAACATTAGAATATTTTTCGGAAAAAGGATATGTATTTAAAAGCATTACAATGTAAATAATAAAGGCCGAGGTAAAAACCTCAGCCCGTTTTTAATCCGTACCCTATGAAAACAATCTTTAAATATTTCCGTGCTTTAGATGTATAATTTTGTTTGACGGATTTTACATTTATTTAAACGTATTCTGTGTTTTTTTATTTCTTTTAATAGCAACTTTTTTTAAAATGAATTTAATTGATACACATTGTCATTTATACGCCGAAGAATTTAATAACGATATTGAAGCAATAATATTTCGTGCTAAAGAAAATAACGTGAAAAAATTTTTCCTTCCTGCAATTGATAGCACCACACACAATGTAATGATTGATGTAGAAAAAAAATTTTCAAATGAATGTTTTGCTATGATGGGCTTGCACCCTTGTTCTGTAAAAGAAAATGTTGAAGAAGAATTAACGATTGTAAAACAATGGTTAGATAAAAGAAAATTTGTTGCTGTTGGCGAAATAGGATTAGATTTTTATTGGGATAAAACCTTTACCCAACAACAACACAAAGCATTTGAAACACAAATGCAATGGGCATTACACTTGCAATTACCCATTGTAATTCATACTCGTAATGCTATGCAAGAAACCATTGCAGCCGTAACACCTTTTGCAAAAAAAGGATTGAAAGGCATATTTCATTGCTTTGGCGAAAATTACGAAACGGCTAAACAAATTATTGACCTTGGTTTTTTATTAGGCATTGGCGGAGTGGTTACTTATAAAAAATCGGGTTTAGCAGAAACAGTAAAAAATATTTCGTTAAAACATATTGTATTAGAAACCGATGCTCCGTATTTAACGCCTGTGCCTTTTAGAGGCAAAAGAAATGAAAGCAGTTATTTAAAATTTATTGCCGAAAAAATTGCCGAAATAAAAAATATTTCTGTAGAAGAAGTAGCAAACATAACAACTGTAAATGCCGAAAAAATATTTGAAAAAATTTAGCGGAGAGTAAGAGATTCGAACTCTTGATCCCGCTTTAGCGGGATACACACTTTCCAGGCGTGCTCCTTCAACCACTCGGACAACTCTCCTTAATAAAAATAGTTGGCGAAAATAATGGTTTATACTTTACCAATTATGCATGTGTTCTTCTACAACTCTTTCTCTTTGTTCGGGTTTATTGTTTTTCCAATTGGCATCGTATTTTACAAACCAACTTAACCATAGTGTTCTTGATAAACGCATAATAAGTGGTTGGCATAAAACTAATAAGCTAATAGAAATAGTAAGCCAATAAAAAATTCTGTTATCATCAATATCAAAACTTACGCCAATAAATATTTTCCATATAACAAAACTAATAGCAACAAAAGCAAGGCTTAAGCCATAACTAACGTAACCAGTGCCGTAATAAAAACCAACTTCTAAATCTGTAGGCTGCCCGCAAACAGGGCAATGCTCATTCATTTTTATATTGTTTTTAAAATTGTAAGGGTTGGTGTTTTTATATAAATAACCTTTTCTGCAACGTGGGCATTTATTGGTAAAAACTGCAGCTAAATAGTTTAATGCTTTCATAAGCTGCAAAGATAACATTTAAGAAAAATTAGCTTGCACCAAAATTAATCTTCTAAAACTTTTTCCATTTGCATACTGCGGCTTCCTTTTACAAGCAAATAAGTATTTTGTAAAAGTTGTTGCTGTAACCATTGTTTGGCTTCGGTAGCATTATTAAAGTATAAAAAATTGTTATGCGTTGTTTTAAAATTTCCACCAACTAAAACAACTTCTTTCCATTTATATTGTTCTATTAAATTAACAATAGCACCATGCTCTGCAATACTTGTTTCGCCCAATTCCATCATTCCGCCTAACATAATTATTTTGTTGGCAGCATTAATTTTTGCAAAATTTTCAATAGCTGCTTTTACACTACTGGGGTTGGCATTGTAGGCATCTAAAATAATTTTGTTACTGCCTTTTTCTATCATTTGAGATCGGCTGTTTGATGGAGTATAATTTTCTAAAGCTTGTTTTATTTTTTCTTCGGGAACATTAAAATATATAGCTACGGCAACTGCACACAATACATTGGGTAAATTATAATCTCCTACAAGATTTGTTTGAATGGAATTGATGCTAACGCCTTTTGAAAAACTAACTTGTAAAAAAGGTTCGCTTGTTTTAATTGTTCCAACATAATCTGCATGGTGTGTACCATATTTTATAATATTATTAATACCCTTACTCATTTCTTGTAAATAATCGTAATCCCAATTAATAAATGCAGTACCATTATTATTCTTTAAAAAATCAAATAATTCTCCTTTACCTTTTTTTACACCTTCAATTCCGCCAAAACCTTCTAAATGTGCTTTTCCTGCATTGGTAATAATACCGTGTGTGGGCAAAGTGTAACTGCAATAACTTTCAATTTCTTTTTGATGGTTGGCACCCATTTCAATTACAGCAATTTCAGCATCTTGTTTAATGCTTAACAATGTTAAAGGAACACCTATATGATTGTTTAAGTTGCCTTGCGTAGTATATGTTTTGTAATGTGTTGCTAAAACAGTACTTACTAATTCTTTGGTAGTGGTTTTTCCATTACTGCCTGTTATGGCTATAAATGGAATTTTAAATTGTTGTCTATGATGTTTTGCTAATTGTTGAAGTGTAATTAAAACATCATCAACCTTAATTAATTGGTTATTGTTGTCATCAATTGGTTCATCTATTACTGCATAAACGGCACCTTGTTGTAAAGCTTGTAAAGCAAAATTGTTTGCGTTAAAGTTGGGACCTTTTAATGCAAAAAAAATATCTCCCGTTTTTAATTTTCTTGTATCTGTTTGTATTGATGGATATTGTAAAAATAGTTTATATAAATTTTCAATAGTCATGTAAAAATTATTTATTTCAAAAGTAAATGATTGAAGATATTGTTTAATAGAATATTGAAAAGAAGAAAGCCATTCTGTTATGAATGGCTTTCAAAATTATCCGGCTTTCACGGAGTTTGCAATTTACCTTTCCTTTTATTTTTTAGCTCTTCTTCCTGGTAAGAAGATACCTGTTTTTGCTTTGTTAGATGTACCTTCTGCTGCACCATAATGGCTCATGGCACATCTAAAACCAATGGTACTGCTTGCTTGGTCTTGTTCTAAAAAACGGCGAGTACCAGGGCTAAGCCAATAAGGCATATCATTCCAACTACCACCTTTTACAACTCTTGAACTATCTGAAATTAAAGTAGTTAAACCGTAACCGTAACTTGCTCCGCTTAAAGAATCTCCATCTAAATAGTTTACAGCATAAGAACGTTGATAATTTCTGCGGTTGCGTAAAGCAGAATCTGATTCGGGAACCATAATAATTCTACCCATATTATCACGTAAATTTCCTTGCCCTTTGCTCATATCAACTTTCTTAAAAACGTTACCACGCACAGGGTTAAAGTCACTTGCATCGCTATTGGTTTGAGGTCTATAAACATCAAAAACCCATTCGCTAACGTTGCCACTCATATTGTATAATCCAAATCCGTTGGGAGCGTAAGAAGAAACTTCGGCAGGAATAGCAGCATTATCGTTTAAACCGCCGGCCACGCCCATATTATCTCCGTTTCCGCGTTTAAAATTAGCTAAAAAAGCACCTTGGTATGCACCTTGTTTTGTTGAACGTAGGTTATCAAATCCACTATTTTTCCAAGCATAAATTTGTTTGTTGGCTATAACTTCTTCACCACGTTTTTTGCCGTAACCTATTTTTCGTTGCGGATTTTCTAA
Source organism: Bacteroidota bacterium (assembly GCA_018267725.1). Classification (GTDB taxonomy): domain Bacteria; phylum Bacteroidota; class Bacteroidia; order Chitinophagales; family Chitinophagaceae; genus CW01. The sequence goes on along the minus strand of JAFDXY010000026.1, from coordinate 6,844 downwards.
TATTAAACCGTTGGCAGCATATTCCCATTCAGCTTCTGTTGGTAAGCGGTAATCTCCAAACATAATTCCATCTTCAAACTTTACTTGTGTTCTTGGTCTGCCTTGAGCATCTTTTAACGGATTACTTCTAGAAGTAGCTGTTCTGCCGGGTTGTACTTGATACTCGCCCATTAAATAGGCTTTGCTATTAAAGTTTTCTTGACCGCCTCCGTTTAATTCGGTTTTAATATTATTTTTATTTACGTATCCTTTTTTTACTAATTCTAATTGATTTACACGGTCTGTTCTCCAAATACAAAAATCGCTGGCTTGTTTCCATGAAACACCAACTACGGGGTAATAGTTGTAGGCAGGGTGACGAAAATAATCTTCAACATAAGGTTCGTTGTAAGCTAATTCGCTACGCCAAACTAAAGTATCGGGTTTAGCTGCTTCAATAACAGATGCGTATTGAGGGTCGCTAAATACATTTTCCATCCAATTCAAATATTCACGATAGTGAACATTGGCTACTTCGGTTCTATCAATAAAAAAAGAGTTTACGGTAACACGGCGAGGTACATTGTTCCAATCGCCCATTACATCTTCTTGCGAAGCACCCATGGTAAAAGTACCGCCTTGCACAAATACCAATCCGGGAGCAGTTTTAATATCTTTAGGTTTAGGAACACTAAAACCACCTTGTGTTTTATCGTTATAATTCCAACCGGTAACAGCCGATTTTTCTTGCTTTTTTTTGATAAGGTTACATGAGGATACTGATATAACTGTTGCTGCCAATAAAACACAGTTTCTTACGCTGGTAAGCACTTGCATAGATTCTAATTTAGTTTTTCTTCAATAAAAATTTGAGTGTAAAATTTCTGTGCTTTGCGAATATAGGAGATTTTAACTAATAGAAATACTGCCTTCTTTAAATTGCAGGCAACAAGTTTAATTTTAACTTGTAGTTAAAGATATAATATTTGCATATAATGGCTGCATTTTTTAGAAAATCTTTTTTTATAATATTGTTAATATTGGGTGTTTACACCTGTTTTGCCCAAAGAAACTATGCAACAAATTCTGTATTGGCAACGGGCAATTGGTATAAAATTACCATAACAAAACAAGGCATTTATAAAATTGATGTAGCTTTTTTAAACACTTTAGGAATAAATACTAATAATTTAAGTTCGGTAAGTATAAGACTATTTGGAAACGGAGGAAGTATGTTGGCAGAAGATAATGCTGTGCCACGAATTGATGATGTATATGAAAATGCCATTGATATGTATGATGGTGGCGATGGTATTTTTAACGGGAATGATTATTTTTTATTTTATGCAGAAGGCCCAGATAAATGGTTGAAAGATAGTTTGAATAAAAGCTTCAGCCATCAAAAAAATTTGTATGCAGATTCGGCTTATTATTTTATAAATATTGGAGGGAATGGTAAACGCATAAAAACTTCTGCCACTTCTTTAACTTCAACTACAACCGTAAATACCTACAACGAAAGATACTTTTATGAAAACGATAAAGTAAATTTTTTAAACAGTGGTAAAGAATGGTATGGAGAGGAATTTAGTACCGTAAATGGTAATACACTTACAAGAAATTTTCCTGTAGATTTTTCAGGTTTTGTTATTAATAATCCTATACAATTAAATACAAGTTTGGCAAGTAGAAGTATTGGTGGCAATAGTAATTTTTTAATAAATATTAATAGCCAATTTTTACAAAACATAAATATAGCAAGTGTTTCAGGGTATTTTTTAGATGCTTATGCAGTTCAGTCAAATCAATCGGCAACGTATATTCCCAATCAATCTTCATTAAATATTTCTATTAATTATAATCAAACTGTTGCGGGTGCACAAGGTTGGTTAAATTGGTTTGAAGTTTTAGGAAGAAAAAATCTTTCAATGAATAATACCAATCAATTATTTTTTAGAGATTGGAATTCCGTAGCTGCTTCTTCTGTACCTCAGTTTGTTATTTGGGGCACAAACAATACAACAACAGTTTGGAATATTTCTAATGCTTTAGAACCTGTAAGAATGAACACTTCATTCAACACAAACCAAACAACATTTATTAATACTGCAGAAAGTTTAAAAGAATACGTTTGTTTTAATAATGCTAACTTTTTAATTCCTGTAGCAATAGGAAAAATTAATAATCAAAACTTGCATAATAGCACTGTGGCAGATTATTTAATTATTACGCCTCCTGATTTTGAAACCGAAGCTCAAAAATTAGCTGCTTTTCATACACAACAATATGGATACAGAGTTACTGTGGCTTTAACCAACCAAATATATAATGAATTTTCTTCAGGTATTAAAGACCCCACCGCAATAAGAGATTTTATAAAAATGTATTACGATAAAGCAGGAACTGATTCAACCAAAAAACCAAAATATGTTTTATTGTTAGGAGCAGCATCTTACGATTATAAAAACAGGTTATCATATAATACCAATTATGTTCCTGCTTATGAAAGTGCCAATGCTTTAGATCCTTTATCTACCTATGTTTCAGACGATTTTTTTGGATTGATAAATGATAGTGATAATATAAACACCGCAACAACATCATCAACCAATAATATATTAAATGTGGGTATTGGAAGATTACCTGCAAGAAATAAAACCGAAGCAGCGATAATGGTACAAAAGATTGTCAATTATCATATTAATAATTATTTGGGTAATTGGAAAAACGAGTGCATATTTGTAGCGGACGATAAAGACAATAATATACACTTGCATGATGCAGAATTAAACTCTTCAGATGCAGCGTTGTCTTATCCTAACTTTAATATCACCAAATTGTATTTAGACGCTTTCCCACTTGTGAGTGGGAGCGGCGGAGCACGTTATCCAAGCGTCAATTTGGCTATTGTGAGCAAAATTTCAAACGGTATTTTCTTATTTAACTATAATGGCCACGGAGGTTACAGGCAGTTAGCAGATGAGGCAGTTTTGGGTGCAGATGAAACCAAGCAGTTTCACAACAGCACTAAGCTGCCTTTATTTATTACAGCCACCTGCGATTTTGCACCTTATGATGACCCTTCTAAAAATTCTTTAGGCGGAAGTTTATTGTATAATGATAGTACCGGTGCTATTGCATTAATGACAACTACCCGACCCGTTTTTGCCAATAGCAACAGAATAATGAATGATAATTACATAAAAATTGCTTTTACTGCCAATACAAACGGTAATTATTTAACCTTAGGAGATGCCGTAAAACAAGCAAAAAACTATACTTATCAAACTTCAAGTGATGTATTGAATAACAGAAAATTTACACTTTTGGGAGATCCTGCCATGAAGCTTGCTTTCCCAAAATATAAAATACAGTTAGATAGTATTAATAACCACTTTGTTTTAGGAAGCGATACTTTAAAAGCATTAGAAAAATATACATTGGCAGGAAGTGTTACAGATGTTTCTGGAAATATATTGAATAATTTTAATGGAACTGTTTATCCAACATTGTTTGATAAACCACAAATTGTTTCAACATTAGGAAACACTCCGGCAAGCCCTGTAACAACATTTAGCCAGCAAACCAATATTATTTATAAAGGAAAAGCAACGGTAACAAACGGAAAATTTAATTTTTCTTTTGTAGTGCCTAAAGATATTAATTATAATGTAGGAAACGGAAAGCTAAGTTTATATGCCGATAACGGAAATACAGATGCAGCAGGCGTTTCAACAAATTTTAAAATAGGAAATACATCATCAAATATTAATACCGATAATGTTGGTCCCGATATTAAAATTTATTTGAATGATTATAATTTTAAAGATGGCGGTTTAACCAACGAAACACCATTATTGTTGGTAAAGTTGGCAGATACTTCGGGCATAAACACAACAGGCTTAGGAATTGGACACGATATAACTGCCGTAATAGATGGAGATGAAAGAAATTTAATTGTATTGAATAATTATTACGAAGCAGCTTTAAATAGTTATCAGCAAGGCACAGTAACGTATCAATTACCTGTTTTTTCCGAAGGTATTCATTCTATAAAAATTAAAGCTTGGGATGTTGTAAACAATTCCAACGAAGCAACCATTCATTTCAAAGTTTCTAAACAAGAAAAATTGGTTATTAAAAATTTATATAATTATCCTAACCCTTTCACTAATAAAACAACTTTTTCTTTTGAACACAATCAACCCGGCTCTAATTTAAGTGTGCAATTAAATATTTATAATTTTAATGGTGCATTGGTGCAAAGCTTTAGCAAACAAATAAATAATGCCGGAGATAGAAGTATAGATTTTGTGTGGGATGGAACAACTACCGGTGGAAGGAAAGCCTTGCAGGGTAATTATATTTATCGTATTATTGTACAAACAAAAAACCAAACTGCTACTTTAACGCAGCAATTATACTTACACTAAAAAGTTTGAATGATATAATTTCTACTCTAAAATTTTATTGTTACTTAAAATTCAATCATTCAACTTTCTGCTATGGTAAATAAATTTTCTAAATTAACTTTTGTATTTGTAGGTATGCTGTGTAGTGCTGTTTATACACAAGCACAGCAAAGCGTCAATATTGTAACAACTGCTGTTCCTTTTTTGCGTATTAATCCAGATGCAAGAGGCGGTGCCATGGGCGATGCAGGTATTGCAACTCTGCCCGATGTAAACGCTTCTTATTGGAATATTGCTAAAACTCCTTTCAATAAAAATAATTCGGGTATTGGTTTGAATTATACACCTTGGTTAAAAGATTTAGGTTTGAATGATGTTTATTTAGCAAGCCTTTCAGGTTTTTATAAGTTAGATGATAACCAAGCTATCTCTGCATCACTGCGTTATTTTAGTTTAGGAAATATTCAATTTACAGATTATTCCGGTAATACATTAAGTTCATACAGGCCAAGAGAATTTGCTTTTGATGCAGGATATTCCATTAAATTATCTGATAATATTGCTTTAGGTATTGCTGCCAGATATATTAATTCATCTTTAGCAAGTGGAGATGTAAATAATAGCGGTGTGGTGTATAAAGCAGGAACATCAATTGCTGCAGATTTAGGTTTGTATTATAACGGTATTCAAAATGATGGTCATGGTTTTTCATGGGGAATTGCACTTTCTAATTTAGGAACCAAAATTGGTTACACCAGCGATGCAAAAAACAAAGATTTTATTCCGGCAAATTTTGGTATTGGTGCAGCTTATACAGCTGTAATTAATGAAAGCAGCAAAATAACTTTTGCATTAGATATTAATAAATTATTAGTACCCGCAGCACCGCAGGCAACAGGCAATACCACAACAGATTCTACTTTATTGGCAGATTACAGAAACCAAAGTGTAATGAGTAGTTGGTTTAAATCTTTTGGAGATGGTACAAGCCTTACCGCAAGTATGCAAGCATCTCTTGGATTAGAGTTTTGGTACGATAATAAATTTGCATTAAGAGCAGGATATTTTTATCAAGATAAAAGTAGTGGTCGTAATCCTTTTCTTGCAGTAGGTGCAGGTTTAAAATACGATTTTTTAGGAGTGAATTTATCTTACTTGGTTCCATCGGGTAATGGTATAACACGCAACCCACTTTCAAATACATTAAGATTAGGAATTAGTTTTGATTTAGATGGAAATAAAGCTACTTATTAAAGAATGACGAAGCTAAGAATTGGTTACGGTATAGATTTTCATCAACTAACAGAAGGGAGAGATTTATGGATTGGCGGAGTGAAAATTCCTCACACCAAAGGAGCTTTAGGTCATAGCGATGCAGATGTTTTATTACATGCTATATGCGATGCTTTACTAGGTGCAGCTTGTTTAGGAGATATTGGTAAACATTTTCCCGATACTTCCAATGAGTTTAAAAATATTGATAGTAAAATTTTATTAAAAAAAACGGTAGAATTAATAAAGCAAGAAGGTTACAGTATTGTAAATATTGATTCATCACTTTGCTTAGAAACACCTAAAATAAAACCTTATATAGAACAAATGCAACAAACTATTGCCAACATTTGTGAGGTTAAAATAAATGATGTTTCCATTAAAGCAACCACAACAGAAAAAATGGGTTTTGTTGGCAGAGAAGAAGGTTTAATAGCTTACGCAACTGTTTTAATAGAAAAGAATAATTAACGTGTTTAACCCTGTGGCATCTATAAAAAAAACATGGGTAGAAATACCAACTGAAGTACAAACTTTTCTTAAAAGAGCATTAGTGATTTTTATTGTTTGGAAATTATTGTACACTTTTATTTTATTTCCGCTCAATACACCCGATACACAACTAAGAAACGCCACCAGTTGGGGAACGGTGCAATTACTAAAATGGAAGTTTCCTCAAAATACTTTTTTGGTAGAACATAGAGCAGGTACAGATAAATTAACCAGAGAAGAAACTACTTCTGATATTATTTTAAAAGATAACCGAAAAATTATTGGTATTGCAGATCCTTGCAATGGACTTGAATTGTATATATTATATATATCGTTTTTGTTTTGCTTTCCTGCGGGAATAATAAAAACACTTATTTATGTTTTAGCAGGTTCGGTTATTATATATGTTGCTAATGTATTGCGTTGCTATTTTATAGCTTTAATGAATATTGACAGGTTTAATTTAATTGAAGTAGCACACCATTACGTGTTTAAATTAATTATGTACGCCGTAATTTTTGCCTTATGGGTATTGTTTTTAAAACTAAAAAAATAAAAATTATTGCTATAGCAATTTTGTTACTCCTTGCGGTATTTTATTTATTTGGCAGGAGCTTTATTTATAAAATGTACATACAAAATGATGAAGAGGGGCATCTTTGGTTTTTATATAATTTATTTTTCATCGT
>JAFDXY010000025.1 GCA_018267725.1 Bacteroidota bacterium | reverse complement strand
TTGCATTTTAAAAGTTTCTAAGAACTTAGTAGTAAAATTTCCATTTCTAAAATCTTCATTTTTCATTAATTGTAAATGAAAAGGAATAGTTGTTTTTACACCTTCAATTACATATTCACTTAAAGCTCTGTACATAGTATCAATAGCTTCTTCGCGGGTACGTGCAATGGTAATTAGTTTACCAATCATACTATCGTAATAAGGTGGAATTACATAGCCTGCATAAACATGGCTATCTACACGCACACCATGCCCACCGGGTGTATGCAATATGGTAATTTTTCCGGGAGAAGGTCTAAAATCATTATACGGGTCTTCAGCATTAATTCTACACTCAATAGCATGCATGGCAGGTTCATAATTTTTGCCAGATATCTTTTCGCCCATGGCAATTTTAATTTGTTCTTTAATCAAATCAAAATTGATAACCTCTTCTGTTACGCAATGTTCTACCTGAATACGTGTATTCATTTCCATAAAGTAAAAGTTGCGATGCTTATCTACTAAAAACTCTATGGTACCAACACTTTCGTAATTAATGGCGGCGGCAGCTTTAATAGCAGCTTCGCCCATGGCTTTACGCAATTCTGGCGTCATAAAAGGAGAAGGAGATTCTTCTACTAATTTTTGATGGCGGCGTTGAATAGAGCAATCACGCTCACTCATATGGCATACATTGCCGTATTGGTCTCCTGCAATTTGTATTTCAATATGGCGTGGTTCTTCTACAAATTTTTCCATATAAATACCATCGTTTTTAAACGATGCAGCAGCTTCTGCTTTGGCTGTTTCAAAAGCTTTTTCAATATCTTCTTCTTTCCATACAACTCTCATTCCTTTACCGCCACCACCGGCAGTTGCTTTTAAAATAACGGGGTATCCTACAACATTTTTTGCTAAATCTTTTGCTTGTGCTACACTTTCTAATAAACCGCCACTACCGGGTACAACAGGTACCCCTGCTTTAATCATGGTATCTTTAGCAGTAATTTTATCACCCATTTTATTAATCATTTCGGGTGTTGGGCCAATAAACTTAATACCATGTTCGGCACATATTTGAGAGAATTTTGCATTCTCTGCCAAAAACCCATAACCAGGGTGAATAGCATCGGCATTGGTAATTTCTGCCGCAGCCATTATATGAGGAATATTTAAATATGAATCTGTACCGGCAGGTTTTCCTATACAAACTGCTTCATCTGCAAAACGAACGTGTAAGGAATCTTTATCGGCGGTGGAATAAACGGCAACTGTTTTAATTCCCATTTCTCTGCATGTACGTATAACACGTAAAGCAATTTCTCCACGATTAGCTATTAATATTTTTTTGAACATTGATTTATTTTGAAGATTAAAAAATGTGCAGATGTGCAGTTAATTTATTTACACATTTGCATGCTTGCACATTTAATAATTATGCAGGTTCTACTAAAAATAAAGGTTGGTCGTACTCTACAGGGCTTGCATTTTCAACCAACACTTTTACTATTTTACCAGAAACTTCACTTTCTATTTCGTTAAACAATTTCATAGCTTCTATAATGCAAACTACTTTACCAACAGATACTTCATCTCCTACTTCTACAAATGATGGTTTATCGGGAGATGATTTTCGGTAAAAAGTACCAATCATTGGACTTTTAATAGTAATTAAATTATCTGTTTTAACTGCTGCGGGTGCTGATGGTTGTGGGGTTGAAGTAGCCTGAGTAGTAGGAACAGTTTGCGGTGCAACATTATAAACTTGTGGGGCTGCAACCGGTTGGGTTACTGTAACAACCGGAGCTTCTTTTTGTTTGATGGTAACCTTCCCATCTTTATCTTCTATACTAATTTCTCCTATGTTACTTTTATTTACAACTTTAATTAATTCGTGAATTTGTTTTAAATCCATAAACTGGTTTTTAAATGATGGCAATTTGTTTAGAAAAATAAAAAAATACTTTTTAAAAAGTGAAGCAAATTAGTCAAAAAAAGGTGGAATTTGCAAGTTTTTAAGGCAAAATCATTCAAAAAATGAAGATTTTTTTAAAATTTAAGAAAAGTAGTTTTGGTTTAAGTCTTTATTTTTCTCTTAATAACCTTATACAGCAAAGGTTTAATAAAAGCAATGCCCCAATCAAATTATAGAAAAGGGCATTGTAAGTATTTTTAAAATTATTCTTTTACTCTTTCAACATATTCGCCCGATTTGGTATTAATGCGAATAGTTTCTCCTTCGTTTACAAATAAAGGAACTTGCACAGTTGCACCTGTTTCAATGGTTGCGGTTTTTAATGCACGTGTTGCAGTATCTCCTTTAACACCCGGCTCACAATAAGTAATAGTAACTATAATTTTTTCGGGTAATTCTGCACCAATGGGTTGTTCGGTTTCGGTATTTATATAAACAAACACTTCGCTACCATCTTTTAAAAATTGTGGAGCATCAATCATTTCTTCGGCTAAGGCAATTTGTTCAAAGGTTTCATTGTTCATTAAATTATAACCACTATCGTCTTTATACAAATATTGAAAAGTTTTTTTCTCTACTCTTACAGGAAAAATATTTTCACCACTATTCCATGTTTTTTCTATGGTACGGTTATTATCAACTCCTTTTAATTTAGCCCAAACTTTAGCAGCTGCTCTGGCGGTTTTGTTTTCGCCAAACTCAACTACACTGTAAAGGCTTCCATCTAATTTTAAAATCATACCACGGCTAATGTCTGATGTTGTTGCCATAAATTTTATTTAAGGCGGCAAAAGTAGGGAAGCTGCTCGAATTTTTGTTTATTGAGTTTTTAGATTTATAAAATTGATATTTTTTTGTGTTTATTAAACTTTAAAAGCAAAATAACATCTATGTAACAATATATAGGTTGAGGTAGTTTTAGTTTTTCGCCTGTTGTGTTTTCGCAACAGGCGTTTTTTTAGAAACATTTAATAATTATTTTGGATAGGAAAATACAGCCCCCTATTTTTGCAGCCCGATAAACAAATGGCCGGTTCGTCTATCGGCTAGGACAGCCCCCTTTCACGGGGCAAAGACGGGTTCGATTCCCGTACCGGCTACACACAAAATAACAAAAGCCTTGATACTATTAAGTTTCAGGGCTTTGTTTTTAAATACATATTACAATACCATCAACTATATTTCATCAATCTTTCAATTTCTTAAATCCTGTTCTCTATTATCTTCGCAATATGCAGGTAGAACAATTAACTAACGAACAATTAATTAAAGCAGCGGAAAAATTTGGTACACCTTTATATGTGTACCATGCAGAAAAAATTGCAGAGCAATACAACAAACTAAAACAAGCTTTTACTAAAAGCAACGTAACTTTTTTTTACGCTTGTAAGGCATTAACCAATATTAATATTTTAAAATACATTAAAAGTATTGGTTGCAATGTAGATTGCAGTAGTATTAACGAAGCTAAATTAGCTTTACATGCAGGTTTTGAGCCTAATAGAGTTTTATACACATCTAACGGAATTGCTTTTAATGAAATTGAAGAAGCAAAAAATTTAGGTATTCATATTAATATAGACAGCCTTTCTAACCTTGAAAAATTTGGTCAAAAATTTGGGCATACTTATCCTATTGGTGTTCGTCTTCGACCCAATATTATGGCAGGCGGTAATTTAAAAATTTCTACCGGGCACGATAAAAGTAAATTCGGAATACCTGTAGATCAAATTGAAGAATTATTGCAGTTAATTAATAAATACAATTTACATATTAAAGATTTACATATACATACTGGAAGTGAAATAAAAGATGTAGATGTTTTTGTAAAAGGTATTGAAGTGTTGTTTGAAATAATGCCAAAGTTTAAAGAATTAGAATCTATTGATTTAGGTGGCGGTTTTAAAGTGCCTTATAAAAGTGGCGATACCGAAACCGATATAAATTTATTGGCAGAAAAAGTAAAAGAAGCATTTGATAACCATCCTTACAACAAACCCTTACAAGTTTGGTTTGAGCCGGGTAAATTTATGGTAAGTGAATGTGGTTATTTAATTACACAAGTAAATGTTTTAAAGAAAACAAATACCACAATTTTTGCTGGCATTAACAGTGGTTTCAATCATTTAATTCGTCCAATGTTTTACGATGCATATCATAAAATAAAAAACATAAGCAACCCAAACGGTACATTAAAAAATTATACTATTACAGGAAATATTTGTGAAACCGATACGTTTGCTTGGGATAGAAAAATAAATGAAATACACGAAGATGACTATTTGGTTTTTTATAATGCGGGTGCTTATGGTTTTGAAATGAGTAGCAATTTTAACAGCCGATACAAACCGGCAGAAGTACTGTTTATTAACAATGAATTTCATTTAATTAGAGAGAGGGATACTTTTGAAGATTTACTAAACAAACAACAAACATTATCATTTCTTAAATAAAAATTCTTGATAAGAATTAAAACATGATAGAAGTAATAAATATAAAAAAATCTTTTGGAGATAAAGTTATCATCAACAACATATCTGCTCAAATGCAAGCAGGTAAATGCAATTTAATAATTGGCACAAGTGGCAGTGGAAAAACTGTTTTTACTAAATGTATGGTGGGCTTATTTAAACCAGATGAAGGCGAAGTTTTGTATAACGGAAAGAATATGCTAAGTATGAGTAACGAAGAAAAGAAAATGCTTAGGCAAGATATTGGTATGTTATTTCAAGGCAGTGCATTGTTTGATAGCATGACGGTTGAACAAAATATTTTATTTCCGTTAGATATGTTTACGCAACTTTCTCAATCAGAAAAAAAGAAACGTTGCAACGAAGTATTAGAAAGAGTAAATTTAAAAGATGCCAACAAAAAATATCCCAGCGAAATAAGTGGTGGCATGAAGAAACGTGTAGGTATTGCAAGAGCTATTGTTTTAAATCCGAAATATTTGTTTTGTGATGAACCTAACAGCGGATTAGACCCACAAACTTCTTTACTAATAGATAAACTAATTAAAGAAATTACAACCGATTATAATATTACCACCATTGTTGTAACACACGATATGAATAGTGTTATGGAAATTGGAGATAATATTATTTACTTGCACCAAGGCAATAAACAATGGGAAGGAAGCAATAAAGACATTATTTTTAGTAAAGATGAATTGCTTAACAATTTTATTTTTGCATCTGAATTTTTGCAAGATGCAAAGCAAATGCGTATGTTAGAAGCAGAACAAAAAAAACAATAAATGTTCTTTTAATTGTTTTAACGTTTAAGCAATTATTTATTTAATATTTTTAATCATTCAAAACAAAACCAATGAAATTTTTAGTTACCGTTTTAGTTTTAATGTTTAATGTTACTGCATTTGCACAAACTAAAAAAGATTCTTCGGCACCGTACTTAAAATACCCCAACACGCCAACCATTAAAATTATAACAGCAATATCGGGAACAGATACCACTTGGTTTACCAATGCACAGCTACCAAAAAATAAAACAATTGCCATAATTTATTTTAGTCCGGAGTGTGGCCACTGCCAATACGAAGCCAAAGAATTAGTAAAAGTTAGAGAACAATTAGATAATATATTTTTTGTATGGGTATCTTACTATCCTGTTTCAGATAATACTGCGTTTAAAGAAAAATATCAATTAAATAAAATACCTAATATGGTGGTAGGAAGAGATCCTAAATATTTTATTCCCGCATTTTTTAAAGTAGAATTTACACCCTACATGGCAATATATAAAAACGATAAATTTTATAAAGAATTTAGAGAAGGTGCCAAACCCGAAGAAATAATTGAAACTGCCAAAGAAAATTAACTTCTTACAAATACATTAGTATTTTTTGTTTTTATTCAACAATAAAAACAATTTAATTCCCACATCATTCATGTAATTTTGCAACGCAAATTATTTCACTCACTTATAAATTTTATTTCATGAAAGTTACAGTAATTGGTGCCGGAGCAGTTGGTGCTACCTGTGCCGATAATATTGCACGAAAAGAATTGTGCAATGAATTAGTATTACTTGATATTAAAGAAGGCGTTGCCGAAGGAAAAAGTATTGATATGATGCAGACTGCTGCATTACTTGGCTTTGATACAAAAATTAAAGGCGTAACCAATGATTATGCTGCTACTGCCAATAGTGATGTAGTTGTTATTACTTCAGGCTTACCACGTAAACCCGGAATGACACGCGAAGAATTAATTGGCGTAAATGCAGGCATTGTAAAAAGTGTAACAGAAAATATTTTAAAATATTCTCCCAACACCATCATCATTGTAGTTTCAAACCCAATGGATACAATGAATTATTTAACTTATAAAACTTCAGGTTTACCAAAAAATAAAGTGTTGGGAATGGGTGGTGCATTAGATTCTGCACGTTTTAGATATTATTTAAGTCAGGCTTTACAATGCTCTCCTGCCGATTTAAATGCAGTTGTAATTGGCGGACATGGAGATACAACCATGATTCCTTTAATTAAACACGCAACATGGAACAGTACACCCGTAACTAATTTTTTAACTGAAGAACAACAAGCTAAAGTTGTTGCAGATACAATGGTTGGCGGTGCTACTTTAACCAAATTAATTGGAACCAGTGCATGGTATGCACCGGGTGCAGGTGTTGCATCAATGGTTGAAAGTATTTTACGCGATGAAAAGAAATTAATTTCAAGTGGTGTTTATTTAGAAGGAGAATATGACCAACAAGATATTTCATTAGTAGTACCTGTAGTGTTAGGCAAAAATGGTTGGGAAAAAATTGTTGATTTTAAATTAAACGCTACTGAACAAGCTGCTTTTAATAAAAGTGCAGATGCCGTAAGAAATATGAATGATGTGTTGAAGACTTTATAAAGTTTTTTTGTTATTCTTTATAACAAAATGCTCTTCATTTTTTTTGAAGAGCATTTTTATTTTATGCAACTAAAAAAAGAGTAAAATTATTTCAACAACTCAACTGCATTTTTTGCAATAGCTACTACATTTTGTAACTGCATACATTTAAAATGTTTTTTAGGGCAATTTTTATAACCAATTTTTGAACAAGGTCTGCAACTTAAATTTGAAATTTGAAATTTAGAATTTGTAATTGAATTGTTGCCGTAATAAGGAGTCATTCCAAATTCAGGAACGGTATTTCCCCAAACAGATATTATTTTTTTTTGTAAAGCGGCTGCAATATGCATCAAGCCCGTATCATGTGTAATTATACATTTAGATTGCCGAATTAAATCGGCACTTTCATTCAAATTAAATTTTCCGCAAGCATTGTATATTTTAATATTATCAATTGCCATAATTTCATTTCCAATTTCTTTATCTTCTTTTCCGCCTAATAAAATTATTGGGTGATTAATGTTAATGCACAATTCTTTTAGTTTAGATACAGGTAATTTTTTTGTATTTAAAGCAGCACCAATTACAATTCCAATAAAACCAAAGTGGTGCGAAGCAGGAATATCTTTTAAAGCAACTTTATCTTTTTCAGGAATAAAAAAATCTAAACCCATGCCATCATTAATTACATTAATTTCTTTTACTGTATTCATGTATCTATCAACAATATGTATTGCAGGTAGTGTATTAATTTTAAATGTAGTCAATAGCCATTTCTGAATATTCAATTTATTAAAAGAAAAACTTTTTATTTTCCTTAATGCACGTTTTACTTTTAATGTTCTAAGATTATGATGGAGGTCTATAATATAATCGTATTGTTCTTGTTTTAATTCTTCAATCATTACATTCCAATCATTTTTTAAAGTAATTACTTTATCTATATATGGATTGGTTGTAAGAATGCCTGCATAATTTTCTTTTGTTAAATAATGAACAGATGCATTGTTAACTTGTGTTTTTAAACAACGAATAACAGGTGTTGTTAAAACAATATCACCAATTGAAGAAAAACGAATGATGAGAATTTTCATACAACAAATTTAATAGTTGATGGCTCATAGATTTTTATTTAAACCATAAACAATTAACCATAACGCATATTCTATTCTTCTAAATAATTCAAGTCTTTATGAAAAGTTTCTTCGGTAAAATACATTGCAATAATTGCAATTACCATAACTACTATACCGGTTATCCATGCACTTTTAAGATAACCAAATACAGGTTGAAGTGAAGTAAATAAAATAGAAATTAATGTTAATGAACCACGTACCATATTGGGTACTGTTGTTGCAACAGTGGCTCTTATATTAGTGCCAAATTGCTCGGCAGCCATTGTTACAAATATTGCCCAAAAGCCGGTACCAAAACCTAATATAGCACATACAATATAAACAGTACTTGCATTGGCTTCGTTTAAATTAAAAAACCAAATAATTGATATAATTGTGATAGCATAAAAAATATAAATTGCTTTTTTTCTACTTTTAAACCACTGACTTATAAAACCTATTAACACATCTCCTATTGAAATTGCTATATAAGCATACATAACAGCTTTGCCGGGATCAATAGACCCTTTAACATTCATTTTAGTAGCAAACTCTTTTGAAAAGCTTATTAAAATTCCTATAACATACCAACAAGGCAAACCTATTAAAATTGCTTTCGCATACTTTGAAAACATGCTCCATTTTCTAAAGAGCATAAAAAAATCTCCTTTCTTAATTGTGCTTTTTTCTATTGATTTAAACATACCCGATTCTAACACACCTACTCTTAACAACAATAATAAAAAGCCTAAACCTCCGCCAATAAAATAACAAGTACGCCAATGAAAACTTTCTTTTAAGAAAAATGCAACTACAGCACCCGTTAAACCAATACCCGCAACTAACGATGTGCCAATACCTCTTTTATTTTTAGGTAATAATTCACTAACCAAAGTAATGCCTGCACCCAACTCTCCAGCTAAACCAATGCCTGTTATAAAACGTACAATAGCATATTGATTTACAGTTTGAACAAAGCCATTGGCAATATTGCCTATTGAGTATAAAACAATAGAAGCAAACAAAACTTTTAATCTTCCTTTTTTATCGCCTAAAACGCCCCAAATAATTCCTCCAATCAATAAACCAATCATCTGAATATTAATAATAAATAATCCATCACTTGTAATCTGTGCATCACTTAAACCTAACGATTTTAAAGAAGGAATGCGAATAATGCTAAACAATAACAAATCGTAGATATCTACAAAATATCCTAATGCACCAATAATAACAGGAAGAGAAAATATTCCGTATTCTTTTTTTGTCATAACAATTGGTATTGATTAGTAAATATAATTATTGTATTTATTTTATCTGCACCAAAAGTTTTTCACAAAAATTATTACATCTTAGTATTCTGTTTTTTTTCTTTTGAAAATAAAAGTTTAAAAACCACAGGAGCTGTAGTTACCAAAACAATTCCTAAAACAATTATTTCTAAATGGCTTTTTAAATCGAAATTAAATTCGGATAGAATCCATTTTTGCAAGAAATGCCCAGCCACCAACATGCTTAATACCCAAGCAATACATCCAACAATATTATAATATGTAAATTTTTTCTTATCCATTTCTACAATGCCAGCAACAATAGGTGCAAATGTTCTTATAATAGGAAGAAATCTTGCAATAACAACAGCTCCGCCACCATGTTTTTCATAAAACTCGTGTGCTTGGTTTAAATATTTTTTTTTGAAGAACATATTATCTTTCCAGTGGTACATTGCAGGGCCCACTTTTCTTCCAAACCAATAACCTACTGTGTTGCCAATTATTCCTACAAAAGAAATAAGTACCCACAAAACAAGCAATTGCATATAATCGTTTTGAATAAACGGAAAAATAGTAGCAATTAATTCTCTGTTATAAATTCCTGCAACAAACAATAAACTATCTCCTGGCAAAAAGAATCCTGCAAACAATCCTGTTTCGGCAAACACAACAAAAAGTAATAACCACAATCCGCCATGTTCAATATAAAATTGAGGTTGTAATAATTGATGCCAGCTAAAACTATCTAAAATAATTGATAACATATACAACCGTATAAAATATTATATTAATAAATTTTAATTTGCGTTTTATTTACGCCGAATGTTTTAATTCTCCTTCCCATTTACTTACCACACTTGTTGCCAAAGCATTTCCTAAAACATTGGTCATGGTTCTACCCATATCACAAAAAACATCAATTGCTAAAATTAAACCTACACCCTCTGCCGGTAAACCAAACATAGCACCGGTTGCCAACACTACTACTAAGCTTGCCCTTGGCACACCTGCTATTCCTTTACTTGTAATTAAAAAAACAAGTAGCATAATAATTTGCTGACTTACATCTCCCGTAATTCCTGTAATATTAAATGCTTGTGCAATAAACATACTTGCAAAAGTCATGTACATCATACTTCCATCTAAATTAAAAGAATAGCCTAAGGGTAATATAAAACTTACTATTTTATTACTGCATCCAAAACGTTCTAATTCTTCTACCAATTTAGGATACACGGCTTCGCTACTTGCCGTACTAAATGCAATACCCATTGGTGCAGCAATTCTTTTTACTAAAGGAATTAATCTTTGTTTTAAAAACAAATACCCTACTCCTAATAATAACAACCACAGAATTAATAATCCTAAATAAAATTCTCCTAAATATTTTCCGAAAGTGAATAAAATACCAATACCGTTTTTTGCAATTGCAGCAGCCATTGCTCCAAAAACGCCTACCGGAGCCAAATACATAACATAACCTACCATTTTTAATATTACATGTGCTAATGAATCTAATGCATTAATAATAGGTTCTCCTTTTTTACCTACGGCTGTTAAAGCAATTCCAAAGAAAATAGAAAACACTACCAATTGTAAAATTTCATTATTGGCCATTGCTTCTATAACGCTACGTGGTACTACATGCTCAACAAATTTTTGTAAAGAAAATCCTTTCGATTTTTCTAATAAATCATTTACAGCTGCAACATCGGTATGTTTTATATCTGCACCAACACCGGGTTTAAAAATATTAACCAAAAGCAACCCTAACGAAAGTGATACTAATGAAGCTGTAATAAACCACAACATTGCTTTTCCACCAACTCTTCCTACTGTTTTCATATCGCCTAATTTGGCAATACCAACCGCCAATGTGGTAAAAACTATTGGAGCCACAATCATTTGCACTAATCGTAAAAAAATAGTGGTAAGCAAATTAATATTTGTTGAAAAAGTTTTTGCAGTGGCTACAGCATAATATTCATGCACAAAATATCCTACAGCAATTCCCAATATCATTGCCACCACAATCCATAACGTTAATTTACTTTTTTTTTGAGGAGTTACAGGCACATTAGCCATACAGCAATTTTTATAAATAGTTAGGTTGGCAATATAAAGTATTCTATCTGCAAAATACATTCTTATAAATTTTTAACAAGTGGAAATGATTAAATCCTTATTTTTCCACACCAAATTTTTTTCAGAACCCCAACAAACACACTTATGAGTTTATTTGCGAAAAAATCTTTAGACCAAATGTTGTCTCAGGCAGCAGATAGTGAAAAAGGTTTAAAAAGAACATTAGGAGCTGGAAACCTTATTGCACTTGGTATTGGAGCTATTATTGGTGCAGGTCTTTTTGTAAGAACCGCAGCAGCAGCAGGAGAAGCTGCCGGTCCCGGCGTTACACTTTCATTTATTGTAGCTGCTATTGGTTGTGCATTTGCCGGATTATGTTATGCAGAGTTTGCAGCTATGATTCCTATTGCAGGCAGTGCTTATGCATACAGTTATGTAACTATGGGCGAATTAATTGCATGGATTATTGGATGGGCTTTAATTATGGAATATGCTTTAGGTGCAGCCACCGTAAGTATTGCATGGAGTGAATATTTAAACAAACTGTTAGGAGGCGGTATTCCATACGAGTGGTGCCACTCGCCATTTGAAAGTTTTACAGATACTGCAGGTGTTTTACATAAAGGCATTGTTAATGCACCCGCCTTACTTATTTTATTATTATTAACCTTATTACTTATTAAAGGCACACAAGAAAGTGCAATGGTAAATGCAGTAATTGTGTTTGTTAAAGTAGCCATTGTAATAATATTTATTGCTATAGGTTGGCATTTTATTAAACCCGAAAATCATACTCCATATTTAATTCCTGCAGGAACAGCCCCAATAAAAGATAGTGCTGGAAAAGTTATTGCAGATTATAGTGGATGGAATAAACATGGGTGGGGCGGAATTTTAGGTGGTGCAGCCATAGTATTTTTTGCCTTTATTGGGTTTGATGCAGTAAGTACTGCTGCACAAGAAGCCAAAAACCCTAAAAGAGATATGCCTATTGGAATTTTAGGATCGTTAGTAATTTGTACAATTTTATATATATTATTTGGGCATGTATTAACAGGTGTTGCCAACTGGAAAGATTTTGTTGATCCTGAAAAAGGACGTGAAGCTTCTGTTGCTTATGCCATTTCAACTTATATGACGGGTTACGGATGGCTTGCCACTGCAGTTACCGTAGCTATTCTTGCAGGATTTTCTTCGGTAATACTTGTAATGCTTATGGGGCAAAGTCGTATTTTTTATACCATGAGTAATGATGGGTTAATACCAAAAGCATTTGGCGTATTGCATCCTAAATTTAAAACACCCTACAAAGCCAATTGGATTTTATTTGTTTTTGTAGGTTTATTTGCAGCATTTGTACCCGGAAGTGTAGCAGGAGATTTAACCAGCTTTGGAACTTTATTTGCCTTTGTATTGGTAAGCTTAGGTGTTTGGATTTTAAGAGTAAAATCTCCGCACATTCAACGTCCGTTTAAAACACCAATGGCTCCGGTAGTTTCAGTATTAGGTGCAGTTATTTGTTTAGCTATGATTATTGGTTTAGATAAACATACTTTAATGGTTGCCTTTAGTTGGATGGCTATTGGCTTAATTGTTTATTTTTCTTATAGCAGAAAAAAGAGTAAACTGCGTAATCCATCAGACATTATTCCTAAAGCATCTGATTTTGAATAATTGAATTATAATTAATAAAATAAGCCGCCTTTTAAAACAAGGCGGTTTTTTATTGCTTTGCATCTTTTATTTTTGCAACCGCTTTGCCGAGTAATGAACAAAGCGTACAAGTGTGCGACGCAACAAAGATGCCCAACACACAAAAGTTGATAACATAAAATTTATATAATAAATGGGAAGAATTTTTGAAGTAAGAAAAGCTACCATGTTTGCCCGTTGGGATAGAATGGCTAAACAATTTACACGTATTGGAAAAGAAATTGCTATTGCTGTAAAAGCCGGTGGGCCAGACCCTGCCACTAATCCGGCATTGAGAAGATGTTTTCAAAATGCCAAAAGTGTAAACATGCCTAAAGACCGTGTGGAGGCTGCTATTAAAAGAGCAATGGGTAAAGAGATGGAGAATTACGATGAAATTTTATATGAAGGTTATGGTCCGCATGGTGTTGCCGTTTTAGTTGAAACAGCAACCGATAATCATGTAAGAACGGTGGCTAATGTAAAAAGTCATTTTAATAAAGGCGGCGGAAGCTTAGGTAATAGTGGAAGTGTAAGTTTTCAGTTTAAAAAAATGGGTGTGTTTAAATTAAAACCCGAAGGTTTAAATATTGAAGAATTAGAATTTGAATTAATTGATTTTGGTTTAGAAGAAATGGGCGAAAGCATAGACGAAAATGGAAATAATATAATTGTATTACGCAGTGCATTTACAGATTTTGGTAAACTGCAAAAAGTATTAGAAGATAAAAACATAACACCAATAAGTGCAGAATTAGAGTGGATACCGGCTACAACAGTTCCTGTTTCAGATGCACAAGCCGAAGATATAAGTAAATTAATTGAAAGGTTAGAGCAAGATGATGATGTAAGCAAAGTGTTTCATAATATGGGATAGTGAGCATACTGTTGAGTTATAAATGATAAATAATGAATGATAAATTAAAACACCCTGTTATATTGTTTGATGGTGTTTGTAATTTATGCAGCAGCAGTGTTCAGTTTATTATTAAGCATGATAAGAAAAGAATATTCAGATTTGCATCTTTACAAAGTGCTTATGCAGCAAGTGTTTTGCAACAATATAATTTATCTGCCAATAATTTTAATTCGTTTGTTTTACTAAAAGAAGAAAAAGTTTTTACAAAATCTACCGCAGCATTAATGGTTGTAAAACAGTTAAACGGATTGGTTAAACTGCTTTATTGTTTTATTATTATTCCACCTTTTATAAGAAATGCAGTTTATACATTTATTGCCCAAAACAGATACAAGTGGTTTGGTAAAAAAGAAGTATGTTGGTTACCAACAAAAGAATTGAAAAGTTTATTTATAAATTAAAAAAGAAATTAACTTACTACCCAACGTTTTAAAAATTACTAAAATAGAGTAAGAAAATAATTAGTGCCATAATAAGCAATCCCAACTAAAAATAGTTAGGATTTTTTATTAATACATTATTTATTCACACTATAATTTAGTAGTAGTAATTATTTTTCCGGTCATACTCATTGGAATAGACATTCCTTGTGTTTCTGCAGTTCCTTTTGTAGAATAATTGTTTGTTGAAATTTGTAGAATACCAGAAGTTATATTGTATTCCCTTATATCTGTGTTAGTTAGTTCCATATTCATTTTAACATCCATTCCATTTTGTTGGCTTGTGCTTTTAATAATAGAATTACTTGCGACTTTAACAGTTATTATATCGCCTGCAATTTTATCAACAATATAATTATTAACAGTTTTAGATCCATCGATAATTGTTACAGAATCAGCCCAAGTATATCCTTCTTTTACATTGGCATCAACAGGTAAAAATAAATAAGGAACAATGTTTTTTGCATTTTGTATATCGTTTAAATCTTTTACGGTATATACCTTCCCTATTTCAACTTTACTTTCAATTGGCTTATTCAAATCTTTAAACGCTTCTGCAAATTGTGGGTCAGACTTAGCTTCGGCATCATCTGAATTAAAAGATCTTTCATAACCATTTATATTGGTTGAAGTACTAATTTTTTTTAGCGTTGTATTTAGTGTTACTGTTTTATCAACTAAAGATTTTATTTCAACATTAATATCTACTATAAATTTTGTGCCCATCTCCATATCTTGCCCCGCTGCACTAAATGCAGTAGTAAATTCATTAACAACATTTACTGCAATTGTTTTACCAACAGAATTTTTTTGGGCAGTTGTACACAAAGCAATAGCCAATAAGCCAAAGACTAAAAACGTTTTTTTCATACAAGGGTTTATTTAAAATTTTACAATATATAAATACTATAACTTACCAACCACCACTGGCACCACCGCCACCGCTGCTTCCACCACCAAAACCACCAAAACCTCCGCCGCCGCCCCAACTTCCGCCACTGTCTCCCCAACTGCTGCCGCGGCTGCTATTACTTAACATACTACCTAATAACATAGGTGCTATCCAACCACCACCTCCTCCGCCACCACTTTTACCACCACCACTACGCATTACAATAAACAATACAACAAATAATATAACAATAAATTTTAATATTGAACCGCCGCTTCCTGAACCATTAGAAGCTTTATCGCGTTTTATTTTATACTCACCCACAGCAGCTTTACTTAAATCATCAACTGCTTTGTTTAAACCGCCAATATAATTTTGTTGCCTGAATGCAGGTTTAATATCGCTGCTAATAATATCGTTTGCAACAATATCCGGAATGGCACCTTCTAAACCATAACCTACTTCAATTCTAATTTTTCTATCATCAACTGCCACTAAAATTAAAACACCATTATTTGTTTTTTTGTTACCAATGCCCCATGCACGAAAAGTATTGGTAGCAACATCTTCAATAGGTTCATCGTTTAATGTTTTTACAATTACAATGGCTATTTGGTTTGAAGTACTATCATCTAACCTTACTAATTTTCTTTCTAATTTTTCTGCATCATAACTATCTAATACTCCTGCATTATCTACAACTAATTTTGGTGGATTAGGTTTAGGAATACTTTTTTGTGCAAACAGTTGTATTGCAAAAAAGAGAAATATTATTGAGAGAAATTTTTTCATTGGTTGTATTTAATCGTCATTTCGAGTGTAACGAGAAATTTAATTAATTGTGAGATGTCTCACTTCGTTCGGCATGACGAACTATTTGTTTATTTTCCAAACACAATATCATCAGGCAATTCATTAATATCTGTTTCAGCGTTATAAGGAAAATGCGATTGCAATGCTTCTCCAATATCTTTTACCACATTGGCAATTCCATCAACATAATTTTTTGTATTAAAATGCGATAACATTTTTTTTACGGAAGTATTCCAAAATTCATCGCCTACTTTTTCATGAATACCTTTATCTCCATAAACAGCCAGTTGCCTATCTTTAACAGCAACATAAACCAACACGCCGTTTTGCTGAGCAGTTTTATACATTTCTAATTTATTAAAAATTTCAACGGCTCTATCTAATGCATTTACATAACTGCATTTACTTTCAATATAAACCCTTACCTCGCCACTCGTTTTGTGTTCAGCAAACTGAATGGCAGAGGTAATGATTTGTTTTTCTTGTTCAGAAAAATATTGAATTGCTTTTTTACGAAAGAAATTAAACATTAATTTTTTTTAGAATTTAACTTCGGGTGCTTTTTCGCTTCCGGCTTCGGCTTTAAAGCCTTCTTTTACTTTAAAACCAAACATGCTTGAAAAAATATTCATAGGAAATGAACGAACTTTTACATTGTATGCTTGTATAGCATCGTTAAAATCGTTTCTTGCAACTTTAATTCTGTTTTCTGTTCCTTCTAATTGTGCTTGTAACCCTCTGAAAGCATCATTGGCACGAAGGTTTGGGTATTGTTCAGAAACAACCATTAATCTTCCTAATGCTTGAGATAACTGACCTTGTGTTGCTTGAAATTGTTGTAGTTTTTCGGGAGTTAAATCTTTTGCATCTACTTTCATTTGTGTTGCACTTGCACGTGCAGCAATTACATTTTGCAAAGTTGTTTGTTCAAAATTTGCTTCGCCTTTTACAGTGTTTACCAAGTTTGGAATTAAATCTGCACGGCGTTGATAATCGCTTTGTACTTTATTCCATGCATTGCTAACGGATTCGTCTTGTTTTATCAAACCATTGTAGCCATTGCATCCGCTAAAACCTAAAAACAAAACAACAACTAAAACAATAATAAGGGTTAAATTTTTTGTACTCATATAAATAAATTTGTTAGGATAAATATACGGCAAACCAAATACCTAATTTTAAATACTGACGGAACGGCATAAAATAATTATGAATTCTTAATTATAAATTATTAATAAACTTAATTGATTATTTTATTTTTACATTTTACTCGTTTACCGCAGCAATGCCGGGCAAAATTTTTCCTTCAAAATATTCTAACATAGCACCGCCACCTGTGCTTACATAACTTACTTTATTGGCAAACCCAAATTGATTTACTGCTGCAACACTATCGCCGCCACCTACTAAACTAAATGCTCCGTTTTGTGTAGCTTCTGCAACTGCAATGGCAATGGCTTTTGTGCCGTGTTGAAATTTACTCATTTCAAACACACCCATTGGCCCGTTCCATAAAATAGTTTTCGATTTTTTTATAACATTGGCAAATTGTTGTTGTGCGTTATCTGCAATATCTAAACCCATCCAACCATCGGGTATATTGTTTGATGGAGCTGTTGATACATTAGCATCGTTACTAAAATTATCTGCAATAACACTATCGCTCGGTAAATGAATGTTTACGTCTTTTGCAACAGCTTTATTTAAAATTTCTAAAGCAGTTTGCAGCCTTTCTTCTTCACATAAACTTTTACCTATTTGTCCGCCTTGTGCTTTCATAAAAGTGTAAGCCATACCACCACCAATTATAATATCTGTTGCACGTTCTAATAAATTTTCAATAATTAATATTTTATCTGAAACCTTTGCTCCGCCAATAATTGCAACAAATGGTTTTTCGCTTTTATGCAAAACTTTTTCGGCTGCATTTACTTCGGCTTCCATTAATAAACCAAAAAATCTTTTTTCTTTAGGAAAGAATTTTGCAATTACTGCGGTTGATGCATGTGCTCTGTGTGCCGTGCCAAATGCATCGTTTACCCAAACATCTCCAAGCTTAGAAAGCTTTTCTGCAAATGCTTCATCACCTTTTTCTTCTTGTTTATAAAACCTAAGATTTTCTAACAATAATACTTCTCCTGCTTTCAATGAAGAGGCTAATTCAATTGCCGATGCACCAATGCAATCATCAGCAAATTTTACTTGCACTTTTAATAAATTGCTTAAATGAGTAAGAATATGTTTTAATGAATATTTATCTTCCGGTCCGTCTTTTGGTCTACCTAAATGGCTCATTAAAATAACACTACCACCATCATTCAAAATTTTTTGAATAGTTGGTAAAGCTGCACGCATGCGGGTATCATCGGTAATTGCAAAAGTTGATTTATCTAAAGGCACATTAAAATCAACACGAATTAATGCTTTTTGATTTGCAAAGTTGTGATTAGAAAATTTGCTCATAAATGTTGTTTTGTTATTTCAATTATATCTTTTTTATATACGTTAATTAATTCTAAAGCTTTTGAGGTTTCAGTTTTTAAAATATCAAACATTTTTTTGTTAGAACAATTCCCAATTTTAATAGCAATAAGTTTTGGCGGAGAGCCTTTAATAGAAATTATTTCTTCTAAGTCGGTATCTTTTGACAACAAAATTATATTGCCTTCTTGCTTTGCCTTGTTATAAATTTCAATGTCAGTTAAATTATACAGTTTTAATATATAACTTGATTTTACAACAATACCTAATTCATCGGTTAGCCATTTTGCTAAGATGGGTGAGAAATGATTATCTAACCAAATTTCAAAATCAGGCAGCATTAATTATTAAAGTATTTTTTGTTCTTAAAGAAGCATATAAAAGAGCTGCTTGAATATCTTCAATTTCTAAAATAGGATGTTGTTCTAAAATTTCTTTATTCGTCATTCCATCAGCTAACATCTCAAGAATATCACCAACAGGAAACCGCATACCTCTAATAGTAGGCTTGCCCGCCATTAATCCTGGAACAATTGTTATTCTTTTCAGTAAGTCGCTCTTCATACATCAAATATAAAACAAAAAAAGTCCTGAAACTGAATTCAGGACTTAGCTTTTTTATATTATAAAATTTATTTGCTTATTAAACCAGCAAAATATTTTACTGTACGAACTAATTGACTTACATAACTCATTTCATTATCGTACCAACTTACAGTTTTTACAATTTGTGTATCTCCGTTTGTAATAACTTTAGTTTGTGTAGCATCAAACAAAGAACCGAAGTGCATACCAATAATATCGGTACTTACAATTTCATCTTCGTTATAACCAAAGCTTTCATTAGCTGCTGCTTTCATGGCTGCATTTATTTCTTCGGTAGTTACTTTTTTTCCTAAAACAGAAACTAATTCTGTTAATGACCCTGTTATTGTTGGTACACGTTGGGCACCGCCATCTAATTTTCCTTTTAATTCGGGTAACACTAAACCAATTGCTTTGGCAGCACCTGTGCTATTTGGTACAATGTTTTGAGCTGCTGCTCTTGCACGGCGTAAATCTCCTTTAGGATGTGGGGCATCTAAAGTATTTTGATCGTTTGTATAAGCATGAATGGTTGTCATGCTTCCGGCTATAATTCCATAATTATCACTTAAAACTTTTGCCATAGGGGCTAAACAGTTAGTAGTACAACTTGCACAACTAATTATGGTTTCAGTTCCATCTAAAATAGCATGGTTTACATTATATACAACAGTTTTTAAATCGCCGGTTCCGGGTGCAGAAATTACAACGCGTTTTGCACCTGCCGCAATATGGGCTTCAGCTTTAGCTTTATCGGTAAAAAAACCTGTGCTTTCAATTACCACATCTACACCATGTGTACCCCAAGGTATTTGTGCAGGATCTTTTTGAGCATAAATTTTTACTTCGTGTCCATTAACTAAAATTGAATTCTCGGTTGAAGTAACAGTTTCATTAAATCTTCCCTGAGCACTATCATATTTTAATAAATGAGCAAGTGTTTTAGGTGATGTTAAATCATTAATAGCTACAACATCTATTCCTTCCATGTTATAAATTTGGCGAAAAACCAATCGGCCAATTCTTCCAAAACCATTAATAGCAACTTTTACAGTACTCATTTCTTTACAAGTATTAGATTATTAAAAAATTTTTGCGTGGCGAAATTACAATAATATAATAAATAAACAGATACCATTTGTATAAACTTTATTATTAGCAACTATTGTTATTGTGTTTAGCTTATTTTTGCGGCTCTTAAAACCAATTTAATTATCATGTCAGTTTTAGTGAATAAAGATTCTAAAATAATTGTTCAGGGTTTTACCGGAACAGAAGGTACTTTTCATGCAACACAAATGATTGAATACGGAACCAATGTTGTAGGCGGTGTAACACCTAATAAAGGCGGCACAACTCATCTTGATAAACCTGTGTTTAATACAGTTGCCGATGCTGTAAAAAAAACCGGTGCAAATGTTAGTATCATATTTGTTCCACCGGCATTTGCCGCCGATGCAATTATGGAAGCTGCCGAAGCAGGTATTGCATTAGTTGTATGTATTACAGAAGGTATTCCGGTGCA
Organism: Bacteroidota bacterium; assembly: GCA_018267725.1. Taxonomy (GTDB): domain Bacteria; phylum Bacteroidota; class Bacteroidia; order Chitinophagales; family Chitinophagaceae; genus CW01. The sequence goes on along the minus strand of JAFDXY010000025.1, from coordinate 12,069 downwards.
AGACATGGTTAAAGTAAAAAATTATTTACAAGGGAAAAATACAAGATTAATTGGCCCTAATTGCCCGGGAGTAATTACTGCCGAAGAAGCAAAAGTGGGTATTATGCCCGGATTTATTTTTAAGAAAGGAAGAATTGGCATTGTAAGTAAAAGTGGAACATTAACATACGAAGCTGCCGACCAAGCAGTAAAAGCAGGTTTAGGAGTTAGTACTGCTATTGGTATTGGTGGAGATCCAATAATTGGAACACCTACCGTTGAAGCAGTTAAATTATTAATGGCCGACCCAGAAACCGATGGTATTATTATGATTGGAGAAATTGGTGGAAGTATGGAAGCCGATGCTGCACGTTGGATTAAAGACAATGCCACCAAACCTGTTGTAGGTTTTATTGCCGGACAAACAGCCCCTCCGGGAAGAAGAATGGGACACGCAGGTGCAATTATTGGCGGTGCAGATGATACCGCTGCAGCCAAAATGAAAATTATGAGTGAATGTGGAATACATGTAGTAGCAAGCCCCGCAGATATTGGAAAAACAATGGCTGAGGTTTTAAAGAAATAATTAAGTCATAAAAATATAATGAATGCCTTCAAGAAAATTTTGAAGGCATTTTGTTTTAAAAAATACTACAAAAGGAGTATTGTTTGAAAATGATTTACGCCGCATATTGCACTCGGAAATTTTGTTTTCACAGGGGGTAGGCCCGTAGCTTTTTGCTGCAGGCCTTTTTTATTTTGCGGATTTAGCAAGCTTATTGTATCTACTTTTCAATTAGTATTACTTTACCGCCCGAAATTTGTTGTATTATAAAATAATTTGTTACTGTTTACATTTTCTATTTCAACTTTGTTGCTATGGATTTTGTAATTATTGGTCAAGGTATTGCAGGCACTTTTTTAAGTTATTACTTACACAAAGCAGGTAAAAATGTTTTAGTTATAGATGAAGCAAACCCTTACTCATCAAGCAAAGTAGCCAGCGGCGTTATTAATCCTGTTACAGGAAGAAGATTAGTAACCACTTGGTTAATAGATGAAATAATGCCTTTTGCCGTAAATGCTTATCAACAATTTGAAAAAGAATTAAATGCAAAATTAATACGGCAATGCAATGTGTTAGATTTTCATCCTACACCGCAAATGCAAATTTCTTTTACTGAAAGGTTGAAAGAAAATGCACAGTACTTACAACACACAAACAATGCAGAACAATGGAGAAAATATTTTAATTACCCTTTAAGTGTTGGAGAAATAAACCCTTGCTATGTAGTAGATTTAAAAACATTATTAGCAGAATGGAGAACTGTTTTAAAAAACAACAATCAATTAATTGAAGAAAAAATTGTTGTAGAAGAAGTTGTAAAAAAATATAACCAAACAACCATTATTTTTTGTGATGGAATTAATTCTGCAAAAAATACATATTTTAATTTATTACCATTTGCTCCAAACAAAGGCGAAGCATTAATTGTAGAGATTAAAGATTTACCACCAACAAATATTTTTAAACAAGGCACGGCAATTGTTCCTTATGCAAACAATTTATTTTGGGTTGGTTCTTCTTACGAGTGGAATTATAACAATGCAAATCCATCTGTATTATTCAAACAAAAAACAGAAATACAATTAAATAATTGGCTAAAACTTCCTTATAAAATTATTGATCATATTGCAGCAGAACGCCCTGCCAACATAGAACGCAGACCATTTGTAGGTTTACATCCCATTCATAAAAACATTGGCATATTAAATGGTTTGGGCACAAAAGGTTGCACATTGGCTCCGTATTTTGCAAATGAGTTTACAGAAAATTTAGTTAATGGTAAACCAATTAATCCGTTAGCAGATGTAAACCGATTTACTAAAATATTATCAAAATAAAACAGCAAGCATTATCTTTCTTTCCTAACAATAATTGTATGAGTGATCAACCTACTTATAAAATTCCATTGAAGTACAGAAAAATGGAAAACCTGCATATTGTTTTTTGGTTAGTAAAAGATATTAGTTGGTGTATGATATGGAAACCATTAGGCATAGCAATGATATTTCCAACATTAATAATTTCAATAGTTATTGCATACCGAACAAGGCAATACATGAGCGAGTTGGCACACAACGTAGCCATATCACTTTGGATAACCGCCAATGCTTATTGGATGATAAGTGAGTTTTTTAAGTTTGATGAAAAAATTGCCTTTGCAAATTTCACGTTCAAACATTTATCACTCATTCCATTTTTAATAGGTATTGCCATACTTGCATTTTATTATTTGTATTGGAAACCTACACATAAAAATGAGTTTGAAACAATGTAATTAAACACATTATCATTCTTACAAAAGCTGTAATTGGCTTATATTTGCAGCCGTTTATTATCCTTAAATAAGTAATTAAAATATTTAATATAAAATAAAAATGTATCGTACACACACTTGCGGAGAATTAAGAATTGAAAACAAAAACGAAACCGTAACACTGGCAGGCTGGGTGCAAACCGTTAGAAAATTTGGGGCCATTACTTTTGTTGATATACGCGACCGTTATGGAATTACTCAATTATTATTTGGTGAAGAATTAAATAAACAGTTAGATGAAAATCCGTTAGGCAGAGAATTTGTTTTGCAAGCAACAGGTATTGTTAATGAAAGAAGTAATAAAAATAAAAACATTGCCACAGGCGATGTTGAAATAAATATTCAATCATTCAAAATTTTAAATAAATCAGAAGTACCACCATTTACCATTCAAGATGATACAGATGGTGGCGATGATTTAAGAATGAAATATCGTTTTTTAGATTTAAGAAGAAATGCAGTTAAAAGAAATTTAGAATTGCGTTATGCAGTAAATAGAAGTGCCAGAAATTATTTGCACGAAAATAATTTTATGGATATTGAAACACCCTTCTTAATTAAATCAACGCCCGAAGGAGCAAGAGATTTTGTAGTTCCAAGCAGAATGAATGCAGGGCAATTTTATGCATTGCCACAATCTCCTCAAACATTCAAACAATTATTAATGGTAAGCGGATACGATAGATATTACCAAATTGTAAAATGCTTTAGAGATGAGGATTTGCGGGCAGACCGCCAACCTGAGTTTACACAAATAGATTGTGAAATGAGTTTTGTAGAGCAAGAAGATATTTTAAACATGTTTGAAGGTTTAATAAAAAGAATTTTTAAAGATGTTAAAGGAATTGATTATACAGAGAAAGTAGAACGCATGAGTTGGGAAGAAGCTATGTGGCAATACGGAAATGATAAACCCGACATTCGTTTCGGTATGAAAATTTGTAATTTAAAATTTCCGCAATATATATTTCCTACAAAAGAGAATATTTCCTCATTAATTGAAAGCGAGTTTGCCGTTTTTAATGATGCTGAAACAGTTGTTGCTATTGCAGTTCCGGGTTGTAGTGAGTATAGCCGTAAACAAACAGATGAATTAATTGAATGGGTTAAACGCCCACAAATTGGTATGAAAGGTTTAGCATTTATTAAATGTAATAATGATGGAACTTATAAAAGCAGTTTTGATAAATTTTTTACAGAAGAAAAATTAAAAGCTATTGCAACTGCTGCCCATGCACAACAAGGCGATTTAATTTTAATATTAGCAGGCACAGAAGAAAGAACAAGAAAAGCAATGAGTGAATTGCGTTTAGAAATGGGCAAACGTTTGGGCTTAAGAAAAGAAAACGAGTTTAAACTATTGTGGGTATTAGATTTCCCTTTGTTTGAATTTGCATTAGAAGACCAAGATGGCGGCGGTGCAGGGCGTTGGGTAGCAAGGCATCATCCGTTTACAAGTCCTAAGCCAAGCGATATTCATATTATGATTAATAATAATCCGAAAGTTGAAGATTTAGATAAATATTTAGAACATCCTTATGCCAATATTAAAGCCAATGCTTACGATATGGTTTTAAACGGAAACGAAATTGGCGGTGGTTCTATTAGAATATTTCAAAGAGAATTACAAGAAAAAATGTTTGCTGCATTAGGAATGGATAAAGAAGAATATCAACACAAATTCGGATTTTTATTAGGAGCATTTGAATACGGAGCTCCACCGCACGGTGGCATTGCATTTGGGTTTGATAGATTGTGTTCTATTTTAGGTGGAAGTGAAAGTATAAGAGATTTTATTGCTTTCCCTAAAAATAATAGTGGCAGAGATGTAATGTTAGATGCACCAAGTGAAATAAATACAAAGCAGTTTGATGAATTGCAAATAAAATTGAATTTGAAATAATTAATAAAATTTTACTATTCTTAAAAACAAAACCTATAAGTAAATTTTAAAACTTATAGGTTTTTATTTGTAGCAATAGTAAGCAATAATTCAAAATTGTTATCTGCCAATTTTTGTTGCATATTGCATTAAAAATTTACACAATGAATGCTCTGCTACCCTACCGAATTATTTCGTATTTACTTTTAGTTGTTGCTGCGTTTTTTAGTATTATTTGTTTGTTAATGCTTTTAATGGCTTTTGCCAATATTGCATTATTTTTTCCTTTTATAATTTTTAGCAGCGTAATTATTTATATAATAACCAGTTTTATATTTTTTATTAAAGTGGTAGAAAATAAAAAAACTTGTAAACAAAAATTAATTAAGCTTATTAGAATTTCTTCTTTCATTACCATTATTTTCAGTTTATTGTTTTTAATAAACGGTTTATTTACACTTTACAATCCGTCAGTTATTAGTCAATTTGTGCATGAATTTTTTACTATGCAAAAAAATAATCCTGCTGCAAAACAAATAAGTACCGAAACAATGATTGCAACACTTAAAGGTGTTATGTATTTTATGATTTTGTTTGCCACCACATTATTAATACACATTTACGAAACGTATAAATTAATTAAGCAACACAATAGTTCTATAATTAATAATAATCAAAATACTACTTTACATTAATATGAATACCATTGCTCCATTAGCCGAAAGAATGCGTCCTAAAACATTAGACGATTTAGTGGGGCAAGAACATTTAACAGGTAAAGAAAGTATTTTAAGAACGGCTGTTGAAAACGGTAAAATACCTTCTATAATTTTATGGGGCCCGCCAGGTGTTGGTAAAACAACTATTGCCAATATTATTGCACATAGTTTATCGGCTCCGTATTTTCAATTAAGTGCCATAAGCAGCGGTGTTAAAGATGTGCGTGAAGTAATTGAGCAAGCCAAACAAACTGCAAATGCTATTTTGTTTATAGATGAAATTCACAGGTTTAATAAAGGTCAACAAGATGCTTTATTGGGTGCAGCAGAAAAAGGCATTATTACATTAATTGGTGCAACAACAGAAAACCCTTCGTTTGAGGTTAATTCGGCTTTATTAAGTCGTTGCCAAGTATATGTTTTAAAAGCTTTGCAACAAAAAGATTTAGAAAAATTATTACAACACACACTTGCTACAGATATTATATTAAAAGAAAAAACAATTCAATTAAAAGAAACTTCTGCTTTAATAAATATTAGTGGCGGAGATGCAAGAAAACTGCTAAATTTATTTGAGTTGGTTGTAAATTCTTTCACACAAAAAGAAATAATTATTACAGATGATTTTGTAATGAAAATTGCTCAACAAAAAATTGCTTTATATGATAAGCAAGGCGAGCAGCATTACGATATTATTTCGGCATTTATAAAAAGTATTCGCGGTAGCGATGCCAATGCAGCAGTATATTGGTTAGCAAGAATGATTGCGGGCGGAGAAGATGTAAAATTTATTGCAAGAAGGTTAGTTATACTAGCAAGTGAAGATATTGGCAATGCTAACCCTAATGCTTTGTTATTGGCTAATGCAAGTTTTGATGCAGTTAATAAAATTGGTTTTCCTGAAGCAAGAATTATTTTATCGCAATGTGCAATTTACTTGGCAACTTCTCCTAAAAGTAATGCAGCCGTAACTGCAATAAGTAATGCAGAAATGTTGGTTGCCAAGTATGGAGATTTGCCCGTTCCACTTCATCTTCGTAATGCTCCAACTCAATTAATGAAAAATTTAGATTATGCAAAAAATTATCAATATTCGCATAACGGAGAAAATAATTTTATTGAGCAAGAATATTTACCTAATGAAATTAAAGGGCAAACATTATATACACCCGGAAACAATGCCAGAGAAAATGAGTTGAGAAAATTTTTAAAAGATAAATGGAAAGAAAAATATGGTTATTAATTATATTGCATATTAAATAATATTGTTAAACGCAATATATAAATGAAGTATCAAAATATTAGAGAAGAAGAACTTAAAAACAAAATAGCTCAAGATTATTTTTGGCTGTACGATTGCAGTAAAATTATTGGCAATGTAGATTTTTGTGTTTGTATGCACCAACATCAAAAAGAAATTTTTGAAACAGAATCTTTGTTGTGGGCAGAAGCAAAAAAGGGTTCGGCAGATGCTTATAATTCTATTACACAACTTATACTTACTATTGGTAAAGCAAGAACTTTTGATAAGTTTTTACCTCCACCGTTTTTAGGTGCTTTTGATGGAGAAAAAATTGCATTTATTCCTTACAATGAAATTCATGATGTATTTTATTTAAACGATTTTAATTGGACGGTTACTCCTTCAAATTACAATACAAAAGAGTTTAAACTTATTTACAATAAAGTAAAAAATGTTATAGATGCAAAAGCTCTTTTGTTTAATTATATTAACGATGAAATTGAACTAAAGCGTTTTATAAAAAATAATTTTATTGCAGGAAAATTTGGTTTAACCAAAACCAGAATTGATAAAAATAATTTTATTTCGGTGTTTAATAAATGGCTTGTTAATGTAAAGCCAAGTATTGTTATGAATTGGGATAATGCTAAAAAGAAAAGTGTTATTGAAGCAGATTTTTATTTGGCAGATTTAATTGCACATGATAATAAAACACTTAAAGAGCAATTGTTTGTAAGGTTAGAGAAAAATATTTATGAGTTAGATAGGCGTTTGAATGATATGGGAATGTTTGATATTGTTTATACGCAGTTTAATGATAAACAACTTGCTCATACACAATTTTGGAATAAGTACGAGCGTCCGCCTAAAGAAGAGTATTGGGATTATATTGTAGAACGTAGAGATTTATTGGTTCCGCAAGATGTGCGTGAACGTAAAGGAAGTTTTTTTACACCGCAAATTTGGGTAGAGCTTTCTCAAAAATATTTATCGGATGTTTTAGGAGAAAATTGGCAAGATGAATATTATGTGTGGGATTGTGCTGCCGGCACGGGTAATTTGCTTACAGGGCTTACCAATAAATATAATATTTGGGCAAGTACGCTTGATAAGCAAGATGTTGAAGTAATGCACGACCGTATTACTAATGGTGCCAACCTATTACACGATCATGTTTTTCAGTTTGATTTTTTGAATGATGATTTTACAAAACTGCCACAACCTTTACAGAATATTATTAACGATGAAAATAAACGTAAAAAATTAATTATATATATAAACCCTCCTTATGCAGAAGCAACTACTGCAACAACTGTAACAGGTACAGGAAAAAATAAAACAGGCGTCTCAATTAATCATAAAGCCAACAATTATTTCAAAAGTAAAATCGGTAATGCAAGCAACGAAATATTTGCTTTGTTTATGGCACAAGTTTGTGATAAAATTCCCAATTGCATACTTGCACAGTTCTCTAAATTAAAATTCATTCAGGGTTCAAATTTTACTAAGTTTAAAAATTTTTTCAATGCAAAATATTTAAACGGTTTTGTTGTTCCAGCCGACACCTTTGACAATGTTAAAGGAAGTTTCCCAATCGGTTTCACTATTTGGGATTTGAGCTTAAATGAAAAAATTGAAGAAATTACTTGTAACGCTTACAATGAAGATATTGAGAAAATTGGAGTAAAAACATTTTATGGAGATTTACCACAAAGTATTAATCAATGGATTAAAAAATATGATGATAAAACAATTTCTGGAATAGGATTTTTATGCAACCCTGCTCCTGATTTCCAACATAACGGGCAGCTATATTTAGCAATTAATAAGGGAATAGAACATTTTAATTTTTGGAATTTTACTTTTAAAAATATAATTCAAGGATGTATATATTTTTCTGTACGCCATTGCATTGAAGCCAGTTGGTTAAATGATAGAGACCAATTTTTATATCCAAATGATAATTGGGAAAATGATAAAGAATTTAAAACCGATTGTCTGGCATTTACACTATTTCATGGGCAAAACAGAATCTCAAGTAAAGATGGCACAAACTATTGGATTCCATTTACAGAACAAGAAGTAAATGCAAGAGAAAAGTTTGATAGTAATTTTATAACAGATTATATAAAAGGGAAACCAAAACCTCCGCAAAAATCTACATATATTTTAAATATTTTATTTGAGCCTGAAGTGCCTTATAACCAAATGCCTTTGCAATTTTCAACAACAGCAAAAGAGGTGTTTAATGCAGGCCGTGAGCTTTGGAAATATTATCACCAACAACCTAATTGTAATGTTAATGCTTCTTTATACGATATAAGAGAATATTTTCAAGGCAGAAACGATAAAGGAAAAATGAATAATAAAAGTTCAGACGAAACTTATACAAACTTAATTAGTAATCTTAGAGATAAACTAAAACAACTTGCCGCTAAAATAGAACCCAAAGTGTACCAATACGGCTTTTTAAAAGAATAAAACACAAGCTTTTTTATAATGTGGAAACAAAAATTACCGAAACGCTTGCTATTATGCTAAAAACTATATTTTTGCAACCGTAACAAAACTTTTTACAATGTCAGACATCGCTACAAGAGTGAAAAAAATTATTGTTGACAAGTTGGGCGTAGATGAAGGTGAAGTAACCAATGAAGCATCTTTTACCAACGACCTCGGTGCCGATTCTTTGGATACCGTTGAATTAATTATGGAATTTGAAAAAGAATTCAACATCTCCATTCCGGATGAGCAAGCTGAAACTATTACCACTGTAGGTCAAGCTGTTGCATACTTGGAGGAAAATGCTAAGTAATCAACTTCCTGTAAAGTAATAATTTAATCCGTCTTTCATAAAGCAAATTGCTAAAAGAAAGGCGGATTATCATTACAGGCATTTATTTTTGTTGTAGTTTTTAGGTAAGTTTTAAAGCTTGGTTGTATAATTGCAGTAAAATTTATTTTCAAATATATTTTAAGAAGTTTTTTTAAACTTCAACCTTCATTTAGCAATAAATGAATTTTGTTCTAAAACGAACAATAAAAACAAAAAACATGAAACTAAAAAGAGTAGTTGTTACAGGTATAGGAGCTTTAACACCATTAGGAAACAATTTAGAAGATTATTGGAACAATCTTGTAAATGGTGTTTCCGGTGCAGATTTTATTAAACAATTTGATGCAGAAAAATTTAGAACAAAATTTGCCTGCGAGGTAAAAAATTTTGAACCTACTACCTTTTTAGATAGAAAAGAAGCCAGAAAAATTGATCGTTTTACACAATTTGCATTGCACGTAAGTGATCAAGCAATGAATGATGCCAACCTTAATAAAGACAATATAAACCCTGACAGAGTAGGCGTTGTATTTGCAAGTGGTATTGGTGGTTTAATTACTTTTCAAAACGAGGTTATAGAATTTGCCAAAGGCGATGGTACACCACGTTTCAATCCATTCTTTATTCCTAAAATGATATTAGATATTGCTGCAGGGCAAATAAGCATGCGTCATAATTTACGCGGACCAAACTTTGCTGTAGTAAGTGCCTGTGCCAGCAGTACCAATGCCATTATAGAAGCATATAATTTATTACGTTTAGGTAAAGCCGATATTATTTTAGCAGGTGGAAGCGAAGCCGTTATTAGCCAAGCAGGCGTTGGTGGTTTTAATGCCATGAAAGCAATGAGTGAAAGAAATGATGACCCCAAAACAGCCAGCCGACCATACGATAAAGACCGTGATGGCTTTGTAATGGGCGAAGCAGCAGGAATGTTAGTGTTAGAAGAATTAGAACATGCTTTAGCAAGAGGAGCAAAAATTTATTGCGAAATTGCAGGAGGCGGTGCCACTGCCGATGCACACCATATTACCGCACCACACCCCGAAGGTTTAGGAGCCAAAAATGTAATGCTTGTGGCTTTAGATGATGCGGGCATGAAACCTGAAAACATAGATTATATTAACACACACGGAACTTCTACTCCGGCAGGCGATATTCCTGAAGTAAAAGCTATAATGCATGTATTTGGAGAACATATTTACAACATGAATATCAGTTCTACCAAATCTATGACAGGCCATTGTTTGGGAGCAGCCGGTGTAATAGAAGCAATTGCCTGTGTACAAAGTGTAGTGCATGATGTAGTACCACCAACCATTAACCATTTTACCGATGATCCGGATTTAGATCCAAAAATTAATTTCACATTTAATGCAGCACAAAAAAGAACCGTTAATGCAGCATTAAGTAATACGTTTGGTTTTGGCGGGCACAATGCTTGTGTAATTGTAAAAAAATTTGTAGCATAACATAGTGGAGTTACTAAACAGATTATTAAAGCCAACTTCTTCATTTGATAAAAGTATTCAAAATGTACTTGGTATAAAACCAGGTAATACATTGTTATATAAAACTGCATTAAGCCACCGTTCTGTTAAAGATGCACCTAATGAAAATAATGAACGACTTGAGTATTTAGGCGATGCCGTACTTAGTGCCATTGTTGCCGATTATTTGTTTAAACGATACCCTTATAAAGAAGAAGGCTTTTTAACCGAAATGCGTAGCAAAATGGTTAATAGGCAACAGTTAAATGATATTGCCATAAAAATGGGTTTGAAAAGAATTGCTTTGTATAATAAGTTTGATAATGCTCTTAAAAACAGTCAAATTTTTGGTAATACTTTAGAAGCAATTGTAGGTGCTGTTTATTTAGACAAAGGTTATTTAAAAACACAAAAATGGGTTTTAAAAACCATTGTTATTCCACACATGTTTGTAGATGATTTAGAATTAATTGATATTAATTTAAAAAATAAATTAATAGGTTGGGCAAGCAAAAACGGCAGAGCTTTATCGTTTGATTTAGCCGAAGAAAAATTTGAAGGCGGCAGAAGATTATTTACCATTAACGCTGTGTTAGATGGCACAATTCTATCTCAAGGTAAAGGCTACAATAAAAAAGATGCCAGTCAATTAGCCGCCCAAAACGCTATTGCTATACTTGGTATATAATTTCTAAAACTCTAACCGCTAAAAAGCTATTTTATTTTTGAATGCCCGGATAATGATCTATGGTTTCAAAAACATTGCGAGGGTCTTGTTTTAAAACTTGAATAAATTTTGCTAATGAATCTGCATATTGTTTTTTCTCAAATAATCTATCGTGAGATAAAATAACAATCATATTTTGTTCATTCGTCATACCATCATCAAATTTTTGATTAAGCATTTTTATTAGTTGATCAACACTTTCTCTTGGTTCTTTTTTCTTTCCGTTTTGTCCCCATTCTAAATCCCAACCAACAATTTTATACCCTTCTGCATCTAATCTTTTTATTAAAGCATTATCAGCTTTTTGCCCATGAATTTTTCCGTTAGTAGCCCAAGTATTATTTCCAGGAAGACGAATAATTTTTACAGGTATTTGTAATTCTTTTTCGTTTCGCATAAAATCTGCATAAGCACTATCGGGCGTTGCATAAAACTTTGCATACTTATCATTAAAGCCATGCGAGAAACTATGGTTGGCTAATAAAAATTGAGGATATTCATTTCTTATAGAATCTATTAATCTTTTTTTGAAAGGTCCAACCTGATTAAACCCTACAGAAAAAAATGTTGCTTTAACGCCTTCTTGTTTAAACACTAATCGGCAATTGGTAGTGCCCGGTGGTTGCGGAGAATCATCCCATGTTAAAAAAATATAACGTTTAGAACTATCATATTTTATGGGCGACATTGGAGTTGGTTTTGTTGCAACTGTTTTTGCTGAATCGGTTGCAGGTTTATCAGTTGGTTTGTTTTTGCAAGCAATTAATAAACCTATAATTGCGGTACTTAACAAATAAATTTTCTTCATAATA
>JAFDXY010000024.1 GCA_018267725.1 Bacteroidota bacterium | reverse complement strand
TTTCTTTTAATAAAAAATTAAAGAATGAGTTATTAAAAAAATCCGATACTTCAATTCCTGCAGAAATTATTAAAACTAATACAGTAGGCACTTTATATAAATTTTTTGGAAGATTTATTTTTAGAGATATTGAATTGTGGAGTTTTATTGAAGATAGAATACATGATAATTATGTTAGCCGAAAATTAAAAAAGCAAACTGCAGATATTTTTATTGGTTATGAAAAAAGTTGCTTAAAAAGTTTTACTGTAGCTAAACAATTGGGTATAAAAACAATTTTAGATTTAGCACAAGTACACGCAAACTTTATTGTTGATTTAAGAAAACAATTCCCTTTTTTTGAAACCATTTCTGGTAAAAAAAAAACTTTCGATAAAATTACAATCATCAAACAAAATGAGTACAATAAGGCAGATTGTATTTTAACGCTTTCAACTTTTGCCAAACAAACTTTAATTAATAATGGCATTAAAGAAAGTAAAGTAAAAGTAGCAAGCCTTGGGTTTAATACTAACTTGTTTTCACCTAAAAAAAACTATTTCAGCAATAAAAAATTACGCTTAATATTTATTGGCATTGTAACTTTTAGAAAAGGTATTGCAGATTTAATAACTGTAATGAAGCAATTAGAAAATGAAAATGTTGAACTAATTGTTGTTGGCCCAAGAGGCGATGCTTCTCATCTATTAAACAAGCAAAGCAACTATTCAAATATAAAATATATAGAATATTTGCATCATGCAGATATGGTTAAAGAATTGCAACAAGCCGATGTATTTGTTTTACCAAGCTATTTAGATAGTTGGGCTGCAGTAGTTATAGAAGCAATGGCTTGTGGTTTGCCGGTAATAATTTCTAATAACACGGGAGCTAAAGATGCTGTTGATGATAGTTGCGGATTTATTATAGAAACAGGCAATATTAGTGAATTGAAAAAGTGCATTAACTATTTTGTTAATAATACAAATGCAATAAATGTAATGGGTAAAAATGCTACAATTAAAGCACAGGCTTATACTTGGAAACATTACAATAATGAATTAATAAAATTAATAAACAATTGTTTTGAATAATTACATCTTTTGTAGTTTTAAATTATGTGTAGAATAGCGGGCATTATATCAAAAAAAATTAAACCTAATGAGGCACTTATTACGCAAATGCGTGATAGTATGCAACATGGCGGCCCTGATGGTTGCGGCGTATATATTAATGAAGAATTAGGTTTGGCATTTGGGCATAGAAGGTTGGCATTGATTGATTTATCTCCGTTAGGTATTCAACCAATGATGGATAAGGAAGAACGCATTGTAATTATTTTTAATGGAGAAATTTATAACTATCAAGAAATAAAAGATAAACTGCTTGCTAAAGGTTATAGTTTTAAATCTTCTTCAGATACAGAAGTAATTATTTATGCTTATATAGAATGGGGAACAGATTGCTTTCAACACTTCAATGGTATGTTTGCTTTAGTGTTGTTAGATAAACTTACTAATAAATTAATTCTTGCAAGAGATCATGCAGGTATTAAACCGTTATACTATTATTTAAAGAATAATGAATTATATTTTGCTTCAGAGGTAAGAGCTTTTAAAACTATTAACCCTTCTTGGCAAGAAAATACAGATTGGAAAAAATATTTTCTTCTCTTTGGTCATTTACCTGAACCCGTAACTACGCTGCAAGATATTCAACCTTTACAAAAAGGCTCTTTTCTTGAAATTGATTTAAACACTTGGCACACAAGACAAGAAACTTTTCATAAATTATATTATAATTATACAATATATAAAGAAGAAGAAGCTTTATCTCTAATAAAAGAAACGCTGCAAAAAGCAGTTCAACGACATTTAATTTCTGATGCACCAATTGGTTTGTTTTTAAGCGGTGGTATAGATTCAAGTTTGCTTACCTTAATTGCCCAACCTTTTGTTAATAATAATCTTCATACATTATCTATTGTTTTTGATAATGAAAAATTTTCAGAAAAGCAATATCAAAACATCATTATACAAAAAACTAAAGCACAACATAAATCATTTTTGGTAACAGAAAATGAATTTAAACAAAGTATTCCCGATATTATTAATGCAATGGATCAGCCAAGTAATGATGGCATTAACTCTTATTTTATTTGCAAGTATGCAAGGCAATATGGTTTAACTGCTGTGTTAAGCGGTTTAGGTGCCGATGAATTGTTTGGAGGTTATCAATCATTTAATAGAACAAAAACTGTGGGCATGGTAAATTGGTTACCCGAGTTTATGTTTGAAGTAGCCAATATTTTTCCTGATGATAGAAGAAAGAAAATTAATTTTTTGCAATTGAAAGATGCTTTGGGTGAATATTTATTTAATCGCGGATTTTTTGTGCCAGCTCAAATTGCACAGTTATTAGATTGCACTGAAAGAGAATTGTATAACTTAATTGATGATGCTCGGTTGCCATTGTTTACTGAAAAACTTATTCCATTAGAAAAGGTAAGCTATATAGAAACAAATTTATATATGCAAAATCAGTTGTTAAAAGATACTGATTATATGAGTATGTGGCATAGCTTAGAAGTGCGTGTCCCTTTTTTAGATAAAGATTTGATGAACCTTGTATATTCAATTGTGCCAGAAGTTCGGTATAATGCTAATCAAATAAAACATCTTTTAATTAAAGCGTTTAAAAATGAATTGCCCGAAGCAATTTGGAACAGGCCTAAGCAAGGCTTTATATTTCCTTTTGAAATGTGGATGAAACATATTCAATTACAAGATAATGATAAACGCACAAAAACTTTATTAAAAGGGTTGGATAATGGTAATGTACACTGGAGCCGTTATTGGTGTTATATTTTAAGCCAAACAGACAAAAAATTAAAATTAAACTAACGCGTAAACATGCGTAGAAAAGAGTTGCCTTCAATTTTATTTTTATACTTAACAGGTTTTTCGTTTACGGGCGGTATTGAAAAATTTAATAGAAGTTTTTTAAAAGCTTTGCATGAATTAAGTGTTGATGATTTAATTGATGCAGATGCTTTTTCTTCTTATGATCATCAACCCGACGAAAAATATTTTCCTCGTTTAAGGTTTAAAGGCTTTTATGGTAATCGTGGTTTTTTTGTACTATATGCAATTATTAAAGCGTTACGTTATAATACAGTTGTAATAGGTCATATTAATCTTTCTCTTATTGGTTATATAATAAAAAAAATTAAACCATCTGTTCGCATTATATTAATTACACATGGTATTGAAGTATGGCGAGAGCAAACGGGCTCAAAGAAAAAATTACTATTATTAGCCGATAACATTGTTAGTGTTAGCAATTTTACAAAACAACAATTACTTCAATACAATTTAGGGTTAGATGAACAAAAAATTAAAATATTTCCTAATACAATAGATCCTTATTTTAAACTACCTACTTTATTTACCAAACCAAATTATTTATTAAATAGATATAATATTCCTGCAAATAAGAAAGTTTTATTAACAGTAACACGCATGGCTTATTCAGAAAAATATAAAGGATATGATGATGTTATTGAGGCGTTGAGTTTATTAAAAAATAATCGTAACGATTTTGTGTACCTTATTTGCGGTAAAGCAGAAAACCAAGAACAAGAAAGAATAGAAGCTATTATCAATCAATATCAAATGTGGGATTGTGTAAAATTAATTGGTTATGTAAATGATAATGAATTGAATGATCATTATTTACTTTCAGATGTGTTTATAATGCCAAGTAAAAAAGAAGGTTTTGGTATTGTATTTATTGAAGCATTGGCTTGCGGAAGGCCTGTTATTGCAGGAAATAAAGATGGCAGTATTGATGCATTGCAAAACGGAAAACTAGGTAGGTTGGTAGATCCCGATAATATAAATGAACTTGAAAAAGCAATTGCAGATACATTGGCACTTCAGCATATTAACAGCTTTACTTTGCAACAAGAAGTTTTACGTGCATTCGATTTTAAACAATATAAAACTCGGCTAAAAAAATTATTGTTTGCTTAGTTTATGAAACCTACTGTACTTATTGTATATCAATATTTTTACCCGGGGTATAATGCAGGAGGCCCTGTTCAATCATTAATCAACATGATTGAAACATTAAATCAGCAATTTAATTTTGCTGTATTTACTTCAGCTTATGATTTAAATGAAACTATTCCTTATTCAAACATTCAATTAAATGAATGGAATAATATGAAAATTAATAATCAAACAATTCCTGTTTGGTATGCATCAGCAAAAGTTGGTAAACAAAAATTTCTTTCTATTGTAAAACAAATACAACCACAATATATTTTTTTGAATGGTATGTACGGAAGAACATTTTTTCTTACACCTTTATTATTAAAAAGTCAATTTAAAAAACTAAATGTACAAGTAGTTGTTAGCCCCCGAGGTATGTTGCAAAAAGGTGCATTAGCTGTTAAACCATTTAAAAAGAAAATTTATTTTGAATTATTAAAAACTTTTAATGTAACAAAAAATATTCTTTGGCATGCTACTAATGCAGATGAAGCAGAAGATATAAAAAAAATGTTTGGTAGTAATTGCAATATTACTATTGCGGCTAATATTCCTAAACAGCCATTTATAGCAATTAAGCCAATTTATAAAGAAGAAAACACATTATCGCTTGTGTATCTTTCAATCATTACACCTAAAAAAAATCTTTTATTGTTGTTAGAAATATTGAAAGAATGTAGAACAAAAATTTCATTAGATATTTATGGACCAATAAAAGAAAAACAATATTGGGATTTATGTAATGAAAGCATAAAGCAATTGCCCGAAAACATCTCGGTAATTTATAAAGGGAATGTACAACCCAAAAATGTGCAACAAACTTTTGCAGAATACAATGCATCAATACTTTTAACACAAGGAGAAAATTTTGGTCATGCTTTATTTGAAAGCCTTAGTGTTGGTACACCAATTATTACAAGCAATTATACTAATTGGAATCAATTAGAAAAAAATAACGCTGGCTGGAATGTTGATATAAAAAACAAAAAATATATTAGGGCATTAATAGAAATTCTTTCAGAAAAAAATAATAAAATATGGCAACCATATAATAACGGAGCTCATCAATACGCAACTAATTATTTTTATAAACAAAAGTTTGTTGAAGTTTATCAGCAATTATTTTCATAAATTATTTTAAATGTTTGTTTTAGGAATTAACGCTTACCATGCAGATTCATCTGCAGCAATTTTTAAAGATGGTGTAATGATTGCCGCAACAGAAGAAGAACGTTTTAGAAGAATAAAACATTGGGCAGGCTTCCCATCATTAGCAGTTGAATTTTGTTTAAAAGAAGCAGGTATTACACTAAATGAAGTTGAACATATTGCAATAGGAAGAGATGTAAATGCAAAAAAAATACAGAAACTAAAATTTGTAATGCAACATCCTTTCAGCTCATTTCATTTTGTAAAAAACCGTTTCTTCAATCAAAAAAAAGTTGCAAGTATAGAAGAAGAATTAAGTTTATTATCGGGTATTGATGCTTCAATTATTAAACCTAAAATTTATAATGTAGAACACCACAGAAGCCACATGGCATCTGCATTTTACGCTTCTCCTTTTAATGAAGCTGCTATATTAAGCATTGATGGCTCCGGCGATTTTTCAACTACCATGATTGGTGTTGGTAAAGGAACAGAAATAAAAATATTAAACTCAATTGACTTCCCCCATTCATTAGGGATTTTTTATACGGCGTTCACACAATTACTTGGTTTTCCGCATTATGGAGATGAATATAAAGTAATGGGTTTGGCACCTTATGGTAAACCATTGTATGCTGATAAATTAAAAAAAATTATTAAGTTTACTAACGATGGTTTGTTTCAATTAGATCTCTCATATTTTCGTTCACCTTCAAAAGGTTTTGTAACGTACGGAGAAAATAATTTACCTATTGTTCCATCATTATTCGGTAAAAAACTAATTACCGAGTTTGGAAATGAAAGAACAAAAGAAGAACCTTTAACACAATATCATAAAGATTTAGCAGCATCTGTTCAAAAAATAACAGAAGAAACAATATTTCATATACTTAATCATTTACAAAAACAAACGGGTTTAACTAAAGTTTGTATTGCAGGTGGCGTTGCACAAAATAGTGTTGCTAATGGTAAAATAACACGCAACACTAATTTTAAAGAAGTGTATATACCTTCTGCTGGTCATGATGCTGGAATAAGCATGGGTAGTGCATTGTATGCTTATCATCAAATATTAAAACAACATAGAACACCAGTTGTATATAGTGCATATACAGGTTCAAAATTTTCAAATAATGAAATTGAAATTTTACTTCAGTCAAAAAATATTAAATATAAAAAAATTGAAGAAAATGAGTTGTATGATTATGTATCGGAAAAATTAATTAATGCAGGCGTAGTGGGTTGGTTTAATGGCAGAGCAGAATTTGGACCAAGAGCTTTAGGTGCCAGAAGTATTTTAGCAGACCCAAGAAGAAACGATGCTAAAGATTTATTGAATGCAAAAATTAAACGCCGTGAAAGTTTTAGGCCATTTGCACCGAGTATTTTAAAAGAATATGTTGATGAGTATTTTGAAGTGAATGATATTGTTCCTTTTATGGAAAAAGTTTTTCCAATTAAAAAAGAAAAGCAGGCTGTTATTCCTGCAGTAACACATGCCGATGGTACAGGAAGGCTGCAAACTGTTGATAAATCTGTATCTCCGCGTTATTATAAACTTATTGAAACGTTTGGTAAAAAAACTGGCGTACCTATTTTATTAAACACATCGTTTAACGAAAATGAACCCATAGTGAACTCTCCTGAGGAAGCATTAAATTGTTTTTTAAGAACAAATATGGATATGTTAGTAATGGAAAATATTATTGTTGAAAGATGATAAAAATTTCTATTATTACTGCAACATTTAATAGCCAAAAAACAATTGCACATACTTTAAAATGTGTGCAGCAACAAACTTATTCTAATGTAGAACATATTATTGTTGATGGAAATTCGTCAGATGCCACAATGAATCTTGTTCACTCATTTAATCATATTCAAAAAAAGATTTCAGAAAAAGATAATGGCATTTATGATGCAATGAATAAAGGAATTGAATTAGCCGATGGAGAAATAATTGGCATTTTAAATTCAGATGATTTTTATGCAGACGAATTTGTATTAGAAAATATTGCAACCATTTTTGAAAATGAAAATTGTGATGCTATATATGGAAATTTATTATATGTTGATGAAGATGATATTAATAAAGTAACAAGAAAATGGATTTCAGGCAATCACACTAAGCAATCTTTTTTATACGGATGGATGCCACCTCATCCAACATTTTTTATTCGCAAAAAATGTTACGAAAAATATGGAAAATTTAATTTAAACTTAGGTACCGCAGCAGATTATGAATTAATGTTAAGAATGTTATTCAAACATAAAGTAAAAACTGCATATCTTCCAAAAACCTTGGTACACATGCGTTCTGGAGGTGCAAGTAACAAAACAGTAAAAAATAGATTATTAGCTAATAAAAACGATAGATTGGCTTGGAAAGTAAATAATTTAAACCCTTATTGGTTTACCTTATTTTTGAAACCGTTAAGAAAATTAAATCAATTTATATAATTATAAAATGAAAACTGCATTACTAACGGGTATTACGGGGCAAGATGGAGCATACTTAGCAGAATTTCTTTTAAAGAAAGGGTATAAAGTACACGGCATAAAAAGAAGAACATCGCTATTCAACACACAACGGATTGATCATTTTTATGAAGACCCACATGTACCCGATAAACACTTAACCTTACATTATGGAGATTTGACAGATAGCACTAATTTAATAAGAATTATACAAGAAGTGCAGCCCGATGAAATTTACAATTTGGCAGCCATGAGCCATGTGCATGTAAGTTTTGAAACACCCGAATACACTGCCAATGCCGATGGAATTGGCACACTAAGAATATTAGAAGCGGTACGATTATTAGGCTTAACAAAAAAAACAAAAATATATCAGGCATCAACCAGCGAGTTGTATGGTTTGGTACAAGCCGTTCCGCAAAGTGAAACAACTCCTTTCTATCCAAGAAGCCCTTATGCAGTTGCAAAATTGTATGCGTATTGGATAACGGTAAATTATCGCGAAGCATATAATATGTACGCCTGCAACGGAATATTATTCAATCACGAATCGCCGCAAAGAGGCGAAACATTTGTAACAAGAAAAATAACCCGAGCAGTTGCAAAAATTGCTTTAGGTATGCAAAAGATATTGTACTTAGGAAATCTTGATTCACAAAGAGATTGGGGACATGCAAAAGATTATATAGAAGGTATGTGGCTAATATTGCAACAAGAAAAACCAGAAGATTTTGTGTTGGCAACAGGCATAACAACGCGTATAAGAGATTTTGTAAAGATGTCATTTGAAGAAGTAGGCATAACAATAAATTTTAGAGGAAAAGATGAACAAGAAGAAGGATATGTAGTTAAATGCAACAATGAAAAATATCAATTACCCGAAGGAACAGTAGTAGTAAAAGTAGATGAAAGATATTATCGCCCAACAGAAGTAGATTTATTAATAGGCGATGCGAGTAAAGCAAAAGAAAAATTGGGTTGGCAACCAAAATACACATTACAAGAAATGATAACAGAAATGGTAGCAGCCGATATAGAATTATTTAGAAAAGAAAAATGGCTAAAAGAAAATGGTTTTAAAATTAATAATGAGTTTGAATAAATAATGGAAAAACATTCTAAAATATATATAGCAGGGCATAGGGGAATGGTAGGTAGTGCCATTGTAAGGCATTTAGAAAAAAATGGATTTACAAATCTTGTTTATAAAACATCTGCTGAATTAGATTTAAGAAATCAACAAGCAGTAAATAATTTTTTCAATAAAGAAAAACCTGAATATGTTTTTTTAGCTGCTGCTAAAGTTGGCGGAATTGTAGCTAATAATACTTATCGTGCAAATTTTATTTATGAAAATTTAATGATAGAAAGTAATGTTATACATGCAGCTTATGTAAACAATGTAACTAAATTATTATTCTTAGGTTCATCTTGCATCTATCCTAAATTAGCACCACAACCGTTAAAAGAAGAATATTTATTATCAGGTTATTTAGAAGAAACCAATCAACCTTATGCCATTGCAAAAATTGCAGGTATAGAATTATGTGATGCATATCGGGCTCAGTACGGATGTAATTTTATTTCCGCAATGCCAACAAATTTGTATGGCCCTAATGATAATTATGATTTAGAAAAAAGTCATGTGTTGCCAGCTTTGTTAAGAAAATGTATTACTGCAAAAAACAATAATCTTCCTTCTGTAACTCTTTGGGGAAGCGGATCTCCACGAAGAGAATTTTTACATACAGATGATTTAGCCGAAGCTTGCATTTTTTTAATGAATAATTATAATGATAAAGGATTAGTGAATATTGGTTGGGGAGAAGATGTAACAATTTTAGAATTAGCTGAATTAATTAAAAAAATAGTTGAGTATAATGGCAAGTTAGTTTTTGATACTACAAAACCAGATGGCACACCACGCAAATTAATGGATGTATCAAAACTGAATAACTTAGGATGGAAAGCTACTATTAGTTTAGAAGAAGGTATTAAAAAAGTATTTGAAGAAATAAAAAATACAAACTGGAATTAACAAACCAAAAATGAAAATATTAGTTACAGGCGGTGCAGGCTTTATTGGTTCAAATCTTGTTGAAGCATTATTAACAGATACAAGAGTTGAATTGGTAAGAGTGTTAGATAATCTTTCTACAGGTTCTATAAAAAATATTCAACCATTTTTTTCAAATTCAAAATTTCAATTTATAGAAGGTGATATAAGAAATTATGAAACTTGTTTGCAGGCCTGTAATAATATTAATTTAATTTCTCATCAAGCTGCATTGGGCTCTGTACCTCGTTCTATAAACGATCCGCTTACAACCAATGCTGTAAATATTACAGGAACTTTAAATATGTTTACTGCAGCCAAAGAAACAAATATTACAAGAGTAGTTTATGCTGCAAGCTCCTCAACTTATGGAGATCATCCGGGTTTACCTAAGGTTGAAGATAAAATTGGTAATCCACTTTCTCCTTACGCCGTTACAAAATATGTTAATGAATTGTATGCACGTGTGTATGCGAATACTTATGGTTTGCAATTAATTGGACTAAGATATTTTAATGTATTTGGTCCTAAACAAAGTCCCAACGGGCCTTATGCTGCAGTTATTCCTTTGTTTATTCAATCGTTATTAAATAATCAAACTCCATTTATTAATGGAGATGGAAGCCATAGCAGAGATTTTACTTTTGTAAGTAATGCAGTACAAGCAAATATGAAAGCTTTGTTTACTGAAAATAATGAAGCGGTTAACCAAGTATATAATATTGCATGCGGAGAGCAAACAACATTATTGCAATTATTTAATTATTTAAAAAATATAACACAATCTAATATAAATGTTATACTTCGTGAAGAAAGAAAAGGAGATGTAAAACATAGTTTGGCAGATATTTCAAAAGCTAAAAATTTATTAGCATATCTGCCTGAAATAACTGTGCAGCAAGGATTACAACAAACGGTTAATTGGTATAAAAACAATTTGAGTTAAAAAAATATGTCAAAAAAAATTCTTATTACGGGCGGTGCAGGCTTTATCGGATCTCATGTGGTAAGGTTGTTTGTAACAAAATATCCTGAATATAAAATCATCAATTTAGATGCATTGACCTATGCAGGTAATTTAGAAAATTTGAAAGATATAGAAAATAATAATAATTATTTTTTTGAAAGAGTAAATATTTTAGATGCCGATGCAATAAATAATGTTTTTGAAAAACATGCTATAACAGATGTTATTCATTTAGCAGCAGAATCGCATGTAGATCGTTCTATTCTTTCTCCATTAGATTTTGTTTATACCAATATTATTGGTACGGTTAATTTGTTGAATATTGCCAAAACCAAGTGGGCAGCCAATTTCAGCAACCATATATTTTATCATGTTTCAACTGATGAAGTATATGGAGCATTAGGTGAAACAGGTTTTTTTACAGAAGCAACATCTTATCATCCTAATTCGCCTTACTCTGCAAGTAAAGCATCTTCCGATCATTTTGTTAGAGCTTATGCAGAAACTTATCATCTTCAAACAAAAATTTCTAACTGTTCAAACAATTACGGACCTAATCATTTTCCCGAAAAATTAATCCCGCTTTTTATAAATAATATTATTAATAAGCAACCATTACCTGTTTATGGAGATGGGAAATATACTAGAGATTGGCTTTTTGTAAAAGATCATGCAACGGCTATTGACACTGTATTTCATAATGGTGCCATTAATGAAACATATAATATTGGTGGTTTTAATGAATGGAAAAATATTGATTTAATAAAACTGCTTTGTAAATTAATGGATGAAAAATTAGGAAGAAAAACTGGCGAGAGTGAACAATTAATAACTTATGTAAAAGATAGACCGGGGCATGATAGAAGATATGCCATTGATGCTACAAAAATTAATAACGAATTAGGTTGGGAGCCGTCTGTAACTTTTGAACAAGGTTTATCATTAACAATAGATTGGTATTTGCAAAATACAGAATGGTTGCAGCATGTAACAAGTGGAGCTTATCAAAATTATTACAATGAAATGTATTCAAACAGATAAAAAATGAAAGTTGAAGAAACAAAATTGAAAGGCTGCTTTATAATTTACGATACAGTTTTTAAAGATGATAGAGGCTATTTTTTTGAAAGTTTTAATCAACAAAAGTTTGAAAACTTAATTGACACTAAAATAAATTTTATTCAAGATAATCAATCAAAATCTACTAAAGGTGTTTTGCGTGGTTTGCATTATCAATTAGGGCAACATGCACAAGCAAAATTAGTACGTGTTTTAAAAGGAAAAGTTTTAGATGTTGCGGTAGATATAAGAATAGAGTCTCCAACTTTTGGAGAATATGTTGCTGTAGAATTGAGTGATGATAATTTTACGCAATTCTTTGTGCCACGTGGCTTTGCACATGGTTTTAAAGTATTGAGCGATGATGCTGTTTTCTTTTATAAATGCGATAATTTATACAATAAAGCATCTGAAGGCGGAATAATTTATAACGATTCATCCATCAATATAAATTGGGGAGATGCAGTAACAGAAAATCTACTTTCTGAAAGAGATAAAATGCTTCCAACATTAAATGAAGTTAAACATACACTTAATTTTAATTTATAATATAAATTTATTATGAAAGGAATTATTTTAGCAGGCGGCAGCGGCACACGTTTATATCCTATTACAAAAGGTATAAGCAAACAATTAATGCCGGTATATGATAAGCCAATGATTTATTATCCCTTATCATCTTTAATGTTAGCAGGCATAAATGAAATATTAATTATTACAACTCCCGAAGATTCAGAGCAATTTAAACGTTTATTAGGTGATGGTTCTGCTGTTGGTTGCAAATTTTCTTATGCTGTGCAAACTGTTCCTAATGGTTTGGCTCAGGCATTTGTAATTGGCGAAAAATTTATTGGTAATGATAAAGTTGCATTAATATTAGGAGATAATATTTTTTATGCAAGCGGGTTTAGTAAATTGTTACAATCATTTAATAATATTGATGGGGCTGCCATTTTTGCTTATGAAGTGAATGACCCTGAAAGATATGGTGTGGTTGAGTTTGATAAAAATAATATTGCTATTTCTATTGAAGAGAAACCTATTAACCCAAAATCTAATTATGCAGTTCCGGGTTTATATTTTTATGATAATGAGGTAGTAAAAATTGCGAAATCAACTCAACCATCTATACGAGGTGAGTATGAAATTACAGATGTGAACCGTGTGTATTTAGAAGCAGGAAAATTAAAAGTTGGTGTAATGAACAGAGGCACTGCATGGTTAGATACAGGTACTTTTGATTCATATAGTGATGCTTGCGAATTTGTTAGAGTAATAGAAAAAAGGCAAAGCCAAAAAATTGGTTGTATAGAAGAAGTAGCGTACAGAATGGGTTATATTAATCAACAACAATTAATTCAATTGGCAGATGTTTATCAAAAAAGTGGTTATGGTCAATACTTACGGCAGATTAAAAAATAATTGCAAATAATATTTCACACTAAAACAGCAACTACTAATTGCTGTTTTTTTATTAATAGAATGTAAATACTTTTAATTGTTTGTTTATTAATACTTTTTTAACCCAGTTGTTTTCAGATAATTCGTTAATTTGAATAAAGATTATATACTATGGAAACTGTGGTTTTAGTTAATGAGAATGATACGGCATTAAGTGAAATGGAAAAAATGGAAGCACACCAAAAAGGCTTACTACACAGGGCTTTTAGCGTATTTATATTTAATACAAAAGGCGAATTATTATTACAGCAAAGAGCTTTAACCAAATATCATAGTGGTGGATTATGGACGAATACTTGCTGTAGCCACCCACGTTGGGGAGAAGATGTTGCTAATGCTGCTGCAAGAAGATTGAATGAAGAAATGGGAATGAAATTAACACTAACAAAAATTTTTGATTTTATTTATGAAGCTTCTTTTTCTAATGGATTAATAGAGCATGAATTTGATCATGTATTTGTTGGCTATTCAGATACAAAACCTGATATAAACATGAGCGAAGTAGCTAACTACACATACCGAAATGTAGAAATTATTAAACAGAGAATAGAAACAAGCCCTGAATTTTTTACTGAATGGTTTATTATAGCTTTCCCTAAAATTTATAAATGGTGGCAGCAACAAAAATTTACCAATTCAATTTAATTATTTTTAATACCTGTTTTTTTAATAATTTTTTCCATTAAACACCAATTGGTTAATGCATGAATCCACATATTAACTCCTACAAGCCCCGTTAACCAAAACCAATTAGAATTAATATAAATTCCTAAAAGAAGGCTCCCCAAAATAAAAGTTCCACCAATTGCATGTACTACTCTTGTTATCATAATTTAATTTTTTAAATTGTTTTTTCTATTTGAATACTAACTAAATGAATTTTTGATTTTGTGGTTGATTGTGTAGTGTTAAATAAATTCACTCTTTCATAAATTTCTTCCACACAATTATATTCTGCAAAAACTGTAAATAAAACAGAATCTATAGCAATATCATCTATACCAAACCAGTTATGAAGCTCGCCAGCAGAATCGTTTTTATACCCCTTTGCTGTTTGTACTGAAAAAGATTTTACTCCCGAATGTTTTAAAATTTGTTTAATATTCTTTTCAAATTCTTCTACGGCAGTAATAAGCAAAAGTTTCATTTTATTTTATTTTTTAATATGATAAAATTTATTTATTATCAAAACTTTCGGCAATATTACTTGTTGCCCATTTTTTTCTTTCGGTAACATAATAAATTAGTGGAACTACTATTAATGTTAATAAGGTAGAAACTATTGCCCCGAATACTAAAGAAATTGCTAATCCTTGAAATATAGGATCGAATAAAATAATCATGGCTCCAATAACTACAGCTCCGGTAGTAAGTAAAATTGGCGTTGTTCTTACAGCTCCGGCTTCAATAATAGCTTGTTTAATAGGTATGCCATCTTTTAAACGAATTTCAATAAAATCAATAAGTAATACCGAATTTCGAACCATTACACCGGCTAATGCAATCATTCCAATAAACGAAGTTGCAGTAAAATAAGCTCCTAATAACCAATGACCTAATACAATTCCTATTAGCGATAAAGGAATGGCAATCATCATTACAACAGGTGTTTTAAAATTTTGAAACCAACCAACAATTAGCATATAAATAACAATAATTACTACTGCAAATGCGGTTCCTAAATCTTTAAATACTTCTAAAGTAATTTGCCATTCTCCATCCCATTTTATTGTATAATTAGTTTCATCTTCTGGCTGATTCATATAAAGCTCATTCATAGTATAACCTTTAGGAAGTTGAATATTTTTTAATTTTTTATCCATTCCTAAAATAGCATATATAGGGCTTTCTAAACTCCCTGCCATATCGGCTAACACATACACTACACGTTTTTGATCTTTTCTATAAATAGTTTTATCTAATTCTTTTTCTTCTACTTTCACTAAATCACTTGCCGGAATCATTCCTTGCTGTCCTTTAATTTTTAAACCTGTTATATTTTGAATACTGGTTTTATCGGCATCTTTTAACTTCATTACAATATCAATGGGTTCATAGGATTGAGGGTTATAAAGATTTGCAATAGAGTATTGCCCCATAAGATAAGTTAGGTTTCCTACAATTTGTTGTGGTGCAATACCGTTAAGCATGGCTTTTTCTTTATCGGGAATTAACTTGAATTCTTTTTGAGAATCTTCTACCATCCAGTCTACATCTACTACATCATTAGTATTTTTTAATATATTTTGAATATCATTAGCAATTTTTATTTGTTCATTATAATCGGGACCGTAGACTTCTGCAACAATGGTAGAAAGTACAGGAGGCCCAGGCGGTACTTCTACAACTTTTACATTGGCACTATAAGAAGTAGCAATTTTTTGTATTTGCAGGCGAATTTTTTTTGCTATATCGTGGCTTTGTTCTTTTCTATCTTCTTTATGTAAAAGATTTACTTGAATATCTGCAGTATTTCCTGCACCTCGCATATCATAATGGCGTACTAATCCATTAAAAGTAATAGGAGCAGAAGAGCCAACATAACTTTGGTAATTAACTACTTCTGGAACTGTTTTTAAATATTGTGCAATGTCTCTGGCAACTGCATTAGTACGTTCTAATGTAGTTCCTTCGGGCATATCAATAACTACCTGAATTTCATTTTTATTATCAAAAGGAAGCATCTTTACGGCTACCCATTTTGTAAAAAACGCTACAATAGAAACAACAAGTAATACTACTGTAATCCCCATCATTATCCATCTTTTAGAGCTACTGTTTAAAAGAGGCTGCTCTATTTTTTTATATATTTTATAAATTTTACTTGTATTTAACCCTTGTTCTTCTTTGTGTTTTTGTTTATCTTTTACTTTTAATAAATGATAACCCAAATAAGGTGTAATAGTAAGTGCAACAAATAAAGAAAGTAGCATTGCAATAGAAGCACCAATTGGCATTGGGCTCATGTAAGGCCCCATCATTCCCGAAACAAATGCCATTGGCAAAATGGCTGCAATTACTGTAAAGGTTGCTAATATTGTGGGGTTGCCTACTTCATTAATGGCATAAATGGCTGCTTGTTTAAATGGTAGTTTTTTCATATTAAAATGCCTGTGCATATTTTCGGCAATAATAATACTGTCATCTACTACAATTCCTACTACAAAAACTAAAGCGAATAAAGTAATACGATTTAAAGTATAACCTAAAATATAATAGCTGAATAAAGTAAGTGCAAATGTTAGCGGAACAGAGAAGAATACAACAAGGCCGCCTCTCCAACCCATTGTAAGCATAACTAAAACAGTAACTGCTAAAATTGCTATGCCAAGATGCATTAATAATTCAGAAACTTTATGTGAAGCTGTTTCTCCGTAGTTTCTGGTAACTTCTACGTGTACGTTATTAGGTATTAATGTTTTTTTTAATTCGTTTATTTTTGTAATAATATGCTCTGAAATTTTCATTGCATCTGCACCTTTTACTTTAGAAACAGCAAGTGTAACGGCAGGATATTCAGATTTAAACTCTTTCCCTTTATCTGCCAAATTTCCGTAACCAAAACTTACATAATTAGATGGGTCTGAAGGACCATCTGCAACAGTAGCTACTTGTTTTAAGTATACAGGCATGTTTTGAGAAGTTCCTACTATTAGATTTTCTACATCTTCGGTTGAAGTAAGAAATTGCCCTGTAGTTAAAAGATACTCATAATCTGCTGAATTAAATTTTCCTGATTGAGTGCTACCGTTATTGGCTTGAACCATTTGCATTATAGAAAGCGGATCTACATTTAATTCTGCCATTTTATCTTTATCTAAAATAATTTGTAGTTGGCGGTTTCTGCCTCCAATTACTTTGGTTAAAGAAACATCTTTAATTTTTTTAATTTCAGAAGATAACTCTTCTCCAATTTGTCGCAATTCATAATCATTATATTTTTCACTCCAAAGCGTAAGCCCCAACATTGGTACGTCATCAATAGAGCGAGTTTTTACTATTGGCTCCATTACTCCTTTAGAGAAAATATTTTTATTCTTCATTAACTCATCATATAATTTTACATAAGAGCGTTCAATATCTTGCCCTACATAAAACTGCACAATAAGCATGGCTTTCCCGTTCATAGACATAGAGTGAATATGCTCTACGCCTTTTATGTTAGAAATAATTTTTTCTAATGGTTTAGTAATACGGCTTTCTACCTCCTTTGAATTAGCTCCCGGATAGCCTACCATAACGTCTGCCATGGGAATAATAATTTGTGGCTCTTCTTCTCTTGGAATTAATGTTGAACTGTAAACGCCTATAATCATTAATGCAATCATTAATAAAATAGTAAGTTTAGAGTTGATAAAAAAATCGGCAATACGTCCTGCAAATCCTTTTTCCATAAAATAATTTCTTTAGTGTATATACTTAAAACTTTAAAATATTTTTTTATTTATTTTATTTTTACTTTTACTCCGTTGTATAACCTGCCTTCTGCTGAAGTGATGTAAACCTCATTAGGTTGTAAGCCAGATATAACTTCTATTTTATTTTCAGAAACCCTTCCTGTTTTTATCCATCTTAGTAATGCTGTGTTTTGAGAACTTATAACATAAACTCCTGTTAATTGACCTTGTTCTACTAATGCAGATTTTGGGATCATTACATTTTCTTGAAGAGGTTGATAATTTTTTTCAGTGTATTTAAATGGGAACTGAATATTGGCAAACATTCCCGGAAGTAAATCTTGTGTTTGGGATAAATTTATTTTTATTAAATATTGTCCACCGGTATTTGCTGCAGATTTACTGATTTCTGTAACAATTCCCGAAATGGTTTTGTTAATAGATTTTATTGCTACTTGCACAGGCATGTTTTCTTTTACCAGCATAATTTCTTGTTCAGAAACTAAAGTTTGAACTTGTAATGATGACGGAGATTCAATAGTTAATAAAGGCATTCCGGGTCTTGCCATATCTCCTTGTTCAGCAAATTTTGCAGTAATGGTGCCTGATAACGGAGCTGTAATATTGCTGTAATTATATTGAGCATTTACTTCATTTTTCATTTGCTGAGCAGCTTCTACACTTGCTTTTGCCATTTCGTACCGAGTACGCATATCATCTAACTCTTTCTGCGAAGCACTTTGCGATTTATAAAGATTCTGAAATCTTTCATAATCTTTTCTTGCAATATTAAAATTTGCTTGTGCTTGGGCTATTTGTGCATTTACTTGGCCACTTTTAGCTTCAATATCTGTAGCATTTATACTTATTAATAATTGCCCTGCTTTTACTGTTTGCCCAACTTCGGCTTTTAATAAAGTGATATAACCCATTATTCTTGTAGAAATATTTACTGAATTTTTGGCAACTAATTTTCCACTGGTTGTAACAAACAAATTGCTTGCTGCTAAAGGCTTGTGAACACTTACTGTTATAACGGAATCTGCACTTTGAATTGCTTTTTCGTTGTTTCTTGAACAATTGGTAAGCATTGTAAAACTTAAAAGTAAAATGGAATAGTAATATTTATTCATATTAAATATATTTTTATTTTATAGAAAGATGGAATGAGATTAGCTCTTTAAGAATTTATAATATTCGAATGCGCTGTTGTATTCAAAAACAGCTTGATAATACTCTAACTCTTTTTGCGACATTAAAGTTTCGGAAGAAAGTAAATCAGCAGATTTTTCTAAACCTTGATCGTAACGATTTTTTCTAATTCTGTATGCTTCTTTACTTTGTTGCCATGCTTCATTGGTAAATGAAACTTTATTATTGGCATCTTGTAATTGGCGAAATATTTTGGTAAACTCTAACTGACTTTGCTTAGTATATTGTTCAATTTCAGTTTGTGTTTTTGTAAGTTCAGTTTTATATTTTGTTTGTTCGCTTTTTGATTTTAGACCATCAAAAATATTCCATGAAAGTTGAAGCCCCACAAAGTAACCACCGGTATTATATTGATAAATTTTATTATTATTTATTGCAAAATTTCCAAAGGCATTTAGTGTTGGCAATAATTTTGATTGCGAAGATTTTATTAACCAGTTATAGGCTTCTAATGATTTATGATATGCTTGAATATCTTTTCTGCTCTCATTAAGTTTTACTGTAGATTCTATTATTTCATTTTTATATTCTAAAGATTCTGTTGGTTTTAAAATTTTATCGGTTGCATCTTCATTTAATAAAAAATATAAATAGTCTGAAGCATTTTTTATATTAGATTTTGCTAATTGAATTTGATTGTTAATTTCACTTACTCTAACATTCATATATAAAACATCAGCTTTTTGAATCATTCCGTTTTTAAAATAATCGTCCATTACTTTTTTATTGGCAAGCGTGGTTTGCTTAGCATTTTCTAATGTTTCTAACATTTTGTAAGCCAATTGCAACATCATGTAAGCTTTATTTAATTCATACAAAATGTATTCTTTGGTTCTTTCAGTTTTAATTTTTAAAACATCGGTTTTTACTTGTCCCGCTTTTTTTAAATACACGGCATCCATATTAATAATTGGCTGCTGAACTTCTATTTTTGTTTCAAAATTTGAGATACTTTTTGGGTTGTTAAGATTGTCGGGATTAAAATCTGTCATGGTTATTCGTTCTTGATTAAGTTTAGAACCAAATGCCATTAACGGATTGTTGGTATTAATAAATGTATAAGTTGCTGTAATATTTGGCAAGTATGCAGCACGTGTTTTTAAAAGTTCAGCTTCTGCTAATGCAACTTCATTATTTGCCATTTTTACTTGTAAATTATTATCAAGTGCTTTAGTTTTTAAGTTGGCTTTTGTAATAGGTATAATTTCTTGTGCAAGCAGCTTAAAAGTAAAAGTTGAGGTTAAGATTAAAAATACCAGTTGTTTCATCTCTTTAATTTTTGCCAAAATTGCAAGGTTGAAACTGATATGTATGTAACCTATGTCACATAAAGAGCTTGCGTATTATAAATGCAAAGTAGTATTGTAAAATAATAATATATTAATTGTAACTTGTTGTATAAAAATTATTTTTTTGATAATACACATTGAGCCTATTCTTTTATAAGCAATTACTTCTTTAAAAGAATTGGTAGACTTATTATTTGATAAGGAAAAATTTATGCAAGAAAATATAGTAGGGTTGGTGTAAATACACCTTAGTAAATTATAAAATATAGTAGCCTTGTCAGGAATCGAACCTGAATCTGGAGCTTCGGAAACTCTTATACTATCCATTGTACTACAAGGCCGATATGTATTTACAGTAAAATTTAATTGAATGTGAAATAATAGTTATTCACTCATTATTTCGTTTACTGCATTCATAATATCTTCTGCATTGGGTTTGCCAAAATAATCACCATCGCTTCCATAAGCCGGCCTGTGTGGCTGTGCAGTTACGGTTTTTGGTGCAGCATCTACCCAACGGTAACCACCTTGTTTTTCCATTACTTCATTGTACATATATGCAGCTGCTCCTCCGGGTACATCTTCATCTACAAAAATAATTCTGTTGGTTTTCTTTAATGATGCTACAATGTTGTGATTAATATCGAAAGGCAATAAAGTTTGTACATCTATTACTTCGCAACTAATACCTTGTTTTTCTAAACGCTCTGTTGCTTCTTGTATAACTCGTAAAGTGGAACCATAAGAAACAATGGTTACATCATTTCCTTCTTTAATTGTTTCTGTTATTCCTAAAGGCACTGTGTATTCTAATAAATTGGTAGGCGGTTTTTCTTTTAAACGATAGCCGTTTAAACATTCAATAACAATGGCAGGATCGTTGCTTTGCAATAAAGTGTTATACATACCAATTGCTTGAACCATATTTCTTGGTACGCATACATACATTCCTCGTAATGCATTAATAATCATACCCATTGGGCTACCACTATGCCATATACCTTCTAATCTGTGTCCGCGTGTACGAATAATTATTGGACAACTTTGCTGACCATGAGTTCTAAAATGTGTAGTGGCTGCATCATCGCTAAGGGCTTGCAAACCATATAATAAATAATCTAAATATTGAATTTCTGCAATGGGCCTTAACCCGCGTAATGCCATACCAATTGCTTGACCAACAATAGTTAATTCACGAATACCGGTATCAAAAATTCTTTCGCTGCCATGTTTTTGTTGTAAGCCTGCAAAACCTTGGTTTACATCTCCAATCATTCCTACATCTTCTCCAAAAGCAAACACAAAAGGATGGTTGCTGAACAATGCATCAAAATATTTATTTAATACTTCGTAACCATTAATAGAATTAGTATCAAAAGGAATTAACGGTTTTACTTCATCTACTTTTAAAGCACTTTTTGTGCCTTGATTATATAAGTAGGTATTGTATAAATTTTTACTTTCTGTTAATAACGAATTATAAAATTCTTTTATAGAAGAAACGGATGGAGAATTTGGTGCAGCCTCTAATGCCAATGCTAACGTATGCATAATATCTCTTCTTAAAGGCTCTGCATTATTTTTTAATTGCGTTGCTAATTGCTGCATGTTGTTATAGGTTTCCATATCATGCACCATTGCATTGCTTATTAAATTAATAGCTGTTGCTGCATGGCGGTTTAACGGAGCTATAAATTTTTCCCATGCTCTTTGTTTAGAAGTTCTTGCAAAATTTTTTGCTTCGGTTTCAACATCATTCAATTCTTCGTTGGTGGCAATATTATTTTCTGTAATCCATTCTTTGAATTTTTTAATACAATCCCATTCACGTTCCCATTCTAAACGGGCAGCATCTTTATAACGCTCATGGCTTCCACTGGTGCTATGCCCTTGGGGTTGTGTTATTTCTTCTACATGAAATACAGCGGGTATATGCGTTTCACGCATTTTGTGTAAGGCAGATTCAAACACTTCGCACATGCCTGCATAATCCCATCCTTTTACTTTATAAATATTTATACCATTGGTTTTATCTTCTTTTTGCATACCGCGTAAAACAGTAGAAATAGAACCTTTGGTAGTTTGATATTTTTTAGGAACTGAAATGCCATAACCATCATCCCAAACAAAAACAGCTAAAGGAATTTGCATTACGCCTGCTGCGTTAATTGATTCCCAAAAATGCCCTTCGCTTGTAGATGCATCGCCAATGGTGCAAAAACAAATTTCGTTTCCGTTATGACTTAAATTATCGAAAGCTTTTAATTGTGGTGTTTGCCTAAATAATTTTGAAGTTAAAGCCAAACCAACTGCACGTGGCATTTGCGATGCAGTGGGTGCCATATCTGAACTAATATTTTTTCTGTTGGCAAGGTCTAACCAATTACCTGTTTCATCTACAAACCTTGTTGCAAAATGGCTAACCATTTGTCTGCCTGCACTAAAAGGATCGTGGTGCACATCTGGATCAGCATATAATTGAGAGAAAAATTGCTCTACGCTTGCTAAGCCCGAAGAAAACATAAAAGTTTGATCACGGTAATAACCTGCACGATAATCGCCGGCTTTGAAGAATTTAGCCATAGCAATTTGTGCTATTTCTTTACCATCGCCAAAAATACCAAATTTGGCTTTGCCTGTTAATACTTCGCGGCGGCCAAGCAAACTTGCCTCACGGCTAACAATGGCAATGCGGTAATCTTCTAACACCTGATTTTTAAATCCTTCGTAACTAAGCATATCGTCTTTATATGCCAAGGTAATTGTTTGTTCCATGAAACAAAAATAATTGTTACTGTTTCAATTAAAATAAATAGATTTTTATTGTGGAAATGTTTGCGGATAAGATTTTGTAATGATTTTATTGATTGAACCTAAAATAGTATTACGAACCAAGTATTTTTCTTGCTCTGCTTTTAAATGCAGCCGTTTCGTGTTCCCATCTTTCTTCAATAATTAATTTTAATTCTTGTTTTATTTCGGGATATTGTAATGAAAGTTTTTGAAGTATGGTTAATGAAAATGCTTTAATGGCAACGGGTGTGGCAGGTGTTTCAATAAAATTAAAACAGGCATTCATTAATTCTCCGTGTAAATTAGTTGGAATGTTTAAATCTTGTAAAACCCTTACAGAATTGCGTATTACAGAATTGTGAACATTTTTTCTTTGCAATTGTTGTACTAATTCTTTTATATACGGCATTATCATTTCGGGTTTTTGTTTGGCAGCCCAACTCATGCTCCACGCTGCTCTTTGAGACAAACGGTATTCGCCTTTTAAATAACAATTCATTAATTCTTTAAAACGCTTTTTTGAAGAACAAGCATAGGCTGCAATTTTTAATGTATGCTCTTTATTGTGTTCTTTTAATATTTCTTCTTTTAAAATCACGAAAATTGAAATGGTGGTTTGTGTTTTTAATTTCAACTCTTTTCGCAATAATAATTTAAAAAAAGTTGCAGGGAGGTGAACAAAAATAATTGTTACTGTTTCAATTAAATAAACAGATTTTTTTTACAGATAATATTTTGGAACGATTTTTATTGATAAAACTGTTACTAATAAAATAGATAACGTTTCTTTAAAACAGAATTTATATTTTTACCCTTAAATGAATTTAGTAATGAAAAAGTTTTTGTTATTCATATTGGTTTGTAGTTCGGTTTTTATAGCAAAAGCACAACATGCCGAGCAGCCAAAAAATATTTCTAAATATTTAGAATTTAGTAATGATAATTATGATTTTGGTAAAATACCTTATGGCAAAGCAGTTGAATACAATGTAATTATTAAAAACATTAGTAACGATTCTGTATGGATTGATGATGTAAAAGCCAGTTGCGGTTGCACTACTCCAAAATTTGAAAAAGGAAAAAAATATGCTTCGGGAGAAAATATTACCGTAACCTTAGGTTTTAGCGGAAACAGTATGGGCACTTTTACTAAATATGCTACTATTTATTTTAACAACAATGCTTTTAATAAACAAGTAAGTTTTCATGGCGAAACTTATACTGTTCAAACCACTGCACCTGCAAACAGTGCATTAGAAAAAATAAAACCTGCAGGAAATTAAATTGCTAAACACTCAATTTTACATATTATGAAAAAAATATTTTTTTTATTTATTGTTTTTATTGGCTTTTCGGTTGCATCAATGGCACAAGCAGGAACCTTTACTGTTTCAAAACATAATTTCGGAAAAATAAAACAAAATGTTCCGGCAACTTATACTTTCAATTTTAAAAACAATAATGCTAAACCTATTGTTATAGAAACAGCAACTGCCGATTGTGGTTGCACTTCTCCAACCTACCCTAAAGAGCCTATTATGAAAGGGCAGCAAAACAAAATTATTGTTACTTACAACGCAGCCAATTTGGGCAAGTTCAGTAAAAAAGTACATGTAAAATTTGCTAATGTAGATGCTCCTATAGAATTAACGGTTGAGGGAGAAGTGGTTGCTTCAAAAAAATAAAATACAAACTCTTGCAAAAGAGTTAGTTAAAACAAATACAAGTAATATTTATCTAAAGCTACACAAGTAAATGTGTGGCTTTTTTATTTGCTGCCCGTTATCTTTGTTGCATGTTACAAATAAGTACTCGCGGAAAACAAATGCCCGCATCGCCCATAAGAAAATTAGTTCCATTTGCAGAAACTGCCAAGAAAAAAGGAATAACAGTTTATCATTTAAATATTGGTCAGCCAGATATTGAAACGCCACAACAGGTTTTAGATGCAGTAAGGCACAGTAATTTTAAAGTGCTGGAATACAGTCATAGTGCAGGTAATGAGAGTTACAGAAAAAAATTAGTACAATATTATTCAAGTGTAGGCATTCATGTAAACCATAATCAAATTATTGTTACAACAGGTGGAAGCGAAGCTATATTGTTTGGCTTTATGGCTTGTTTAGATGCAGGAGATGAAGTAATAATTCCCGAACCTTTTTATGCAAATTATAATGGCTTTGCTGTTAGTGCAGGCGTAAAAGTTGTGCCAATAACATCTCATATAGAAAATGGTTTTGCTTTACCACCAATAGAAGAGTTTGAAAAGAAAATAACCGCTAAAACAAAAGCTATTGTTATTTGTAATCCTAATAATCCAACGGGTTATAATTATAGCGAAGCTGAAATGAATCAATTAAAAAATATTATTTTAAAACATAATTTGTATTTATTTTCAGACGAAGCATACAGAGAGTTTACTTATCAATCAAAACAATATAGTGCCATGCACTTAACAGGTGTTGATGATAATGTAATTATAATGGATACTATTAGTAAACGTTATAGTGCCTGCGGCGGAAGAATTGGTGCATTTGTTACTAAAAACCAACAAGTTTTAGATGCTGCTATGAAGTTTGCACAAGCAAGATTAAGTCCGCCATCGTTTGCACAAATTGCAGGAGAAGCAGCGGTTGATTTACCTGCAAATTATTTTGATGTTACCAAAACAGAATACCAAAACAGAAGAGATTTAATTGTGAAAAGATTAAATGAAATGGAAGGTGTATTTTGCCCCAACCCCGGCGGTGCTTTTTATGCAATGGCAAAACTACCTATAGATGATTCTGATAAATTTTGTCAATGGTTGTTAGAAGATTTTTCATACAATAATCAAACCGTAATGTTAGCACCAGCAACAGGTTTTTATGGTACAGAAGGTTTAGGAAAACAAGAAGTAAGATTAGCGTATGTATTAAATACAGAAGCTATTAATAACGCAATGAATTGTTTACAAGAAGCTTTAAAACAATATCCCGGAAGAAAATAAATTATTGTTTTTAAATTCAAACTCATCTTAATATATTATGAAAAAAAGTATTCTTTATTTAGTAGTATTATGCTTGGTAGTTATTAAAACAAATGCACAAAGCAATAATAGAAACGTAGAAAATTTTAATAAAGACTGGAAGTTTTATTATGCAGATACAACTGATTTAAAGAATGATTATAAAGATGAAAATTATAACGATGCACAATGGAGAACACTAAACCTTCCGCATGATTGGAGTGTTGAATTACCTTTTGCAAAAAATAATCCTGCAGCACCCGAAGGCGGTGCATTGCCCGGAGGTATTGGTTGGTACAGAAAAACATTTGTTGTTCCAACTACATCAAAAAATAAACAAATACGAATTGAGTTTGATGGCGTTTATCGTTGCAGTGAAGTTTGGATAAACGGCCACAGGCTTGGTTTTCGCCCCAACGGATATATTTCATTTCAATATAATTTAACGCCATATATAAAGTTTGGAGAAAAAAATAGTATTGTTGTTAAGGTTGATAATTCTAAACAAATGAATTCTCGTTGGTACAGCGGTAGCGGTATTTATAGAAATGTAAGATTAGTTACAACCAACAATATTGCAGTTGCACATTGGGGCAGTTTTGTTACTACACCAAAAATATCTTTAGCAGAAGCAACTATAAATATTCAATTATCGTTAAACAATACAACAAAAAACGCAGCCAAAGTTGTAACTGTAAATACGGTTTATAATGCACAAGGAAATGTAGTATCAAAAAAAACAATCAATAACATTTTATTAAAAGAAAACGAAACAACAAAGGTTGAAGATGAATTAATTGTAAAACAACCTGTATTATGGAGTATTGAAAAACCAGTTTTGTATAAAGTTGTTTCGCAAATAATTCAAAATGGAAAAATTGTAGATAGTTATACTACATCAATTGGTATTCGTTCTTTTTATTTTGATGCTAACAAAGGTTTCTTTTTAAATAATAAACCTTTGAAAATTTTAGGAGTTTGTAATCATCACGATTTAGGTTGTTTAGGTGCTGCCATTAATTATCGTGCAATTGAAAGGCAGTTAGAAATATTAAAATCATTTGGTTGTAATGCCATTCGAACTTCACACAACCCGCCTGCACCAGAGCTTTTAGAGCTTTGCGATAAAATGGGTTTTATTGTAATGGATGAAGCTTTTGATATGTGGAAGATAGCTAAAACAGAATACGATTATCATTTATATTGGGATGAATGGCATAAGAAAGATTTAGAAGATCAAATATTAAGAGATAGAAATCATCCTTCTGTTTTTATGTGGAGTATTGGTAATGAAATTCCCGAACAAGAACATTCAAGTGGTACCGGTATTGCTACAGAATTAGTTGGTATTGTTAAAAACCTTGATACCACAAGAGCAATTGTAGATGCTAATGATAGACCTTTTCCTTCTAAAAATTATATTTTAAAAAGTAATATGTTTGATTTGGTTGGGTATAATTATCATCACAGTTTATACAAAAGTTTTCCTGATAGTTTTCCTAATAAAAAATTTATTGCCAGCGAAACAACATCTGGTTTAGAAACAAGAGGAGAATATTTTTTTCCGTCCGATAGTATTCGTGTTTGGCCACCACAACATAAAAAAGGTGAAGATAGAAACAGTGGTATGAATGCAGATTTTACTGTTTCTGCTTACGATAATACAAGAGCACCTTGGTCATCAACACACGAACAAACTTGGAAAATAATTAAAAAATATCCGTATTTAAGTGGCATGTTTATTTGGACGGGCTTTGATTATTTAGGAGAACCAACACCTTATACTTGGCCTGCAAAAAGTTCTTATTTCGGAATAGTTGATTTGGCAGGATTTCCGAAAGATGTGTATTACATGTATCAAAGTGAATGGACGAACAAAGATGTATTGCATATTTTGCCACATTGGAATTGGAAACAGGGCGATAGTGTAGATGTTTGGGCATATTATAACCATGCCGATGAAGTAGAATTATTTGTAAACGGAAAAAGTGCAGGCATAAGAAAAAAACAAGGAGATGATTTGCATGTAATGTGGAGAGTTTTATATGAACCGGGAAACATAAAAGCAGTTTCAAGAAAAAATGGACAAGTAGTTTTAATCAAACAAATAAACACTGCAGGAGAAGCTGCCAAAATAGAATTGATTGCCGATAGAAAAACTATTAATGCCAACGGAGAAGATATGAGTTTTATAACTGTAAGAATTTTAGATAAAGATGGAAATCTTGTACCCAAAGCAGATAATTTAATCAATTTCACAATTAATGGTGAAGCATTTATAGCTGGTGTAGATAACGGAAATCCTGTAAGCCACGAGCCTTTTAAAGCCAGTTACCGTAAAGCTTTCAACGGATTAGCTTTAGCAATTATTCAAGCAAAAGAAAAAAAAGGTACAGTAAAAATTACTGCTACAAGTAATGGTTTGAAACCTGCTTCTGTTAATTTGATATTAAAATAAATATTTACCCAATAACGCTAAAAATTAGAAGAATATACTCATTTCATTCACATAACATATTCCTATAAAGCAAATTAAACTTCAATGGCTTATTTTTGCCCACCATGTTTCTGAAGCATGAGTTTAAAATATTGCTTTGGTACAAACGCAACAGGTATTTTATTTTGTATGGCAAATGCCAACATTCTTGTTGTATATTCTAAAAAATAAGTAAACGAATGGTTGTAAATTTTAATCCAGATAAGCAGCATACAATAAGTAGTGTTGCAAGTATTAGCGGAACCGGATTACATACGGGCGTTTTAGTTGATATGGTTTTAAAACCTGCTAATCCGGGCTTTGGCATTCAGTTTCAAAGAATTGATTTACCCAATAAACCCATTATTAAAGCCGATTGTGATTTAGTTACAGATACAAGCCGAGGAACTACTTTACAAGTTGATGATGCAAAAGTTAGTACGGTAGAACACATTTTGGCCGCTTTAGTAGGTATGGGTATAGATAATTGTTTAATTGAATTAAATGGTCCCGAAATTCCTATAATAGACGGAAGCTCTGAACCCTTTGTTGAATTAATTGAAAAAGCAGGAATAACCGAACAAGAAGCAGCTAAAATATGGTATAGCATAGATGAAAATATTTTGTTATACGATGAAAAAAAACGTGTTGAAATGGTAGCAATGCCATCGGTAGATTATCAAATAACAACATTAATAGATTTTAACAGCCCGGTTTTAGGCACACAACACGCCGGATTAAAATCAATAAAAGAATTTAAAAACGAAATTGCACCATGCAGAACTTTTTGTTTTTTGCATGAATTAGAAATGCTGCTTGACCACGATTTAATTAAAGGTGGAGATATTAACAACGCCATTGTAGTAGTAGATAAACCCGTAACCGATGCAGAAATGTCTCGCTTAGCAAAAGTTTTTAAACGAGATAAAGTTGAAATAAAAAGCGAAGGCTATTTAAACAATTTAGAATTACGTTTCCCTAACGAGCCAGCAAGACATAAATTATTAGATGTAATAGGAGATTTGGCCTTAATAGGTTATCCTATTAAAGCAAGAATTATTGCCAACCGTCCGGGGCATAGCACCAATGTTGAGTTTGCAAAAAAAATAAAACAGTACATTAAAAAAAATAAACACGTAAAAGATGTACCAATTTATAATCCAGCATTACCACCTGTTTATACTTTGCAACAAATAGAAAAAACTTTACCGCATCGCCACCCATTTTTGTTAGTAGATAAGATTATTGAATTAACCGATAAACATATTATTGGTGTAAAAAATGTTTCTTACAATGAATGGTTTTTTCCCGGTCATTTCCCTGGAAATCCTGTAATGCCCGGAGTTTTACAAATAGAAGCATTGGCACAAACAGGAGGTATTCTTTGCATAAATGCAATGCCCGAAGGCGAGTACGATACTTACTTTTTAAAAATAGATAATTGTAAGTTTAAACAAATGGTAAAACCCGGAGATACCATGTTATTAAAAATGGAACTATCAGGTCCAATAAGGCGTGGTATTTGTGAAATGCACGGAACCGTTTATGTAAACGGAAAAGTAGCTACCGAAGGAGATTTGGTAGCTCAAGTTGTAAAGCGTTCATAAAATAATAAATTTGTTAATTTTAATTAACTGTTTAAACGCTGGCATCGTTTTTTCAATCAATGCGGTCTTATCAAATTAATATGATTGCCGTAGAAACTTTAAAACCAAAAACAAGTACGCGGATGACACATCCCTACACCTACATAGACCCTAATGCAAGAATTGCTTCCAATGTAAAAATTGATCCTTTTACCGTTATTCACGGAGATGTGCGTATTGGTGAAGGCACATGGATTGGAAGTAACGTAACCATAATGGACGGAACACGCATAGGAAAAAATTGTCAAATATTTCCCGGTGCAGTTTTAGGAGCAATACCGCAAGATTTAAAATTTGCAGGAGAAAGAACCACCGTAGAAATTGGCGACAGTACTATTATTAGAGAATTTGTAACTATTAACAGAGGCACAGAAGATAGAAAGAAAACAAAAGTTGGCAACAACTGTTTAATTATGGCATACAGCCATATTGCACACGATTGTATAGTGGGCAACCATTGCATTATGAGCAATAACTCTCAAATGGCAGGGCATGTAACAATGGGAGATTATTCAATAATTGCAGGAGTTTGTGCCATACATCAATTTGTGCAAATTGGCCAACATTCATATATTGGTGGAGGAAGTTTGGTTAGTAAAGATGTT
This sequence comes from Bacteroidota bacterium, assembly GCA_018267725.1. Lineage (GTDB taxonomy): Bacteria > Bacteroidota > Bacteroidia > Chitinophagales > Chitinophagaceae > CW01. Next base: position 7,396 of record JAFDXY010000024.1, on the reverse strand, counting down.
CCTCCTTATATAAAAGCAGTACGCACACCATTAAGTTATGGTGGCGTAAACAGTGTTGGTTTAAAACGCAGAGGTTTTTCAAACGAAAAAATTAATCATATATTAGATATATATAGATTTATTTATAATAAAGGAATGAATACTTCACAAGCATTAGAATTTATTGAAGAAGAAGTAATAGCAAGTGATGAAAGAGATGAAATAGTAACTTTTATTCGTGAAAGTGGAAGAGGTATTATTAAACGTTACACTAAAGGTTCTGCTGAAGAAGAATAATTTATAAATATCCTCAATATTATATTGCAGTAGTTAATGGAAATTCATTTACAAAATGCAGGGAAAAAATTTAATCGTGAATGGATATTCCGAAAACTAAACTATCAATTTACTTCTACACAATCTTATGCCATAACAGGCCCAAACGGAAGCGGTAAAAGCACTTTGCTACAATGCATTGCTGGTTCAACCAATTTAAGCGAGGGAGTTATACAAGTGAACAATGGAGAGTGGAAAAGTAATGACAACAATATTGCTCAATCCTCAATTCTTAATTCTCAATTACTCTCTATTGCTGCACCTTATTTAGAATTAATAGAAGAAATGACTGCTAAAGAATTTTTGCAGTTTCATCAATCATTTAAACCATTATTACCAAATATAACAGTTAATGAAATTTTATTAATTGTAGGCTTAACTAAAGCAGCAGATAAACAAATACGTTATTACAGCAGCGGAATGAAACAACGTTTAAAATTGGCTCAGGCTTTTTTTTCGAACGTACCAATTATTTTGTTAGATGAGCCTTGCACTAATTTAGATGTTGCAGGTTTTCAATTGTATCATCAACTCATAAAAAATTATACAACTAACCGTTTGGTAATTGTGTGCAGTAATGATGAACAAGAAATTAATTTCTGTACCAATCGTTTAAATATTCTGGATTGGAAATAATTTTTTAGAAATATTTTCATGTAAATGAATTACAATAATAAAGCCCCGCTTTTGGCGAGGCTTTATATTTTGGAAGAGCTTTATATTTATTTAGCTTGTTCTTTTACATATTTTATTTGTTCGTCCATATCTGCTGCATTAGCACCTTTAGCCTTTGCTGCTTCTTTCTTGCCAATAATAATTCCGGTAAGCATTGCATTTATTTGCGGTGCTACACCATATTGAGCAACTTTATTTCTAAAATCAACAACTAAATCTATTCCTTTTTTAAAGTTAGCAGTATTGTTTACTTTAGTTAAAAATGTAATATAACTTTCTAAGCCACTAAATTTTTCTTGTAAACTTTTAACACCAACAAAATTGTTGGTTATTTCATCAAAATCATTATCGCCTTTGGTTAAAATATCAATAGCTTCTACAGCTGCTTTTAATGCACCTTTACAATCTTTCTTTAATTCGGGCAATAAGCTAATTGCTTTTGCTTCATCTAAATTGGCAATAGCTTCTAATGCACTTCCGGCAACAGTATAAGAAGAATCATACACTGCTTTTAAAAACAAAGGCATATACTTTTTATCGTTTGTTTTTGCCAAATAATTAATGGCATAACTACGGCATTGTGGCTTGGTATCAGCCTTTGCCATTGTTTCTATTTTAGCAATAGTGGTTTCATCTAAATTAGCATCTTGAATGGCAGCTAAACAGCGAATGCGTAATTTGTAATAAGTATCGTTTAAACCGGTTTTTAATAAATCTAATGCAGCTACTTCACTTTTATGTCTTGCACAATAATCAATAGCTTCTTTTCTATCTATATAATTTTTTGCATATTTGTATTGATGAATAAATTCGGTTAAAGTTTTATTGTCTTTCTTTTCCCATAACAAATATTTATTGGCATCTACATTTATTAAGTCTGGTTTTGAAGTAACGTTAAAGTTGAAAGTGTCTGTTTTATTTTCCATCCAAACAGTTGTACGTTTTTTTTCTGAACCATGATAGATATCAATATCAATAGGCAGTTTAAAAACTTTATCGGTTGTTTGTGTTTGTTTTATAATAACAGATGCTAATTGTTTTTCGGCATCATAAGCATAATTAATTTCAACTTTTGGATGCCCACTTCCAAAATACCATTGATTAAAAAACCAGTTTAAATCTTTTCCGGTTATTTGTTCAAATGCCAAACGCAATTTGTGTGCACTGCCGTTTGCAAATTTGTAAGTATTTAAATATAGGTTTAATGATTTGAAGAAGGCACTATCTCCAACATAATGGCGAAGCATGTTTAAAATTCTTCCGCCTTTGGCGTAAGTTACATTATCAAACATATCTTCTTTATCGGCATAATAAAAACGCACTAAATCTTTTTTTGCATCTGTTGGGTTTGAAAAATAACGTTGCATTTTAGAAAAGTTATCATCTAAAGCTGCATCCATTCCGTGTTTATATTCATTCCATAAATATTCACTGTAATCTGCAAAAGATTCGTTTACGGTTAAATTACTCCAGCTTTCTGTTGTTACATAATCTCCAAACCATTGATGGAATAATTCGTGTGCAATGGTGCTTTCCCAACCATTACCATCAACTAATTGTCTTGCATTTTGTTGTGCACTTTCTTGGTGTAAGGTTGCAGTTGTGTTTTCCATAGCACCGCTTACATAATCTCTTCCAACAATTTGAGCATATTTTTGCCAAGGGAAATCTATACCTGTAACTTTTTCACTATAAAATTTTATCATTTCAGGTGTTTCTCCAAAAATTCTTCTGGCAACTTTTTCATATTCTTTTTCTACATAATAACTTACTTCTTTTCCTTTATAATTATCTTTTACTATTGCATATTCTCCAACGCCCATAAACATTAAATAAGGGCTATGCGGTAAATCCATTTTCCAATAATCTGTTCTTGTGCCGTCTGTGTTTTTGGTAGAACTTATAAGCTTTCCGTTGCTTAGTGTTACATATTTTGCAGGAACAGTCATGTAAATTTCTTCCGTCATTTTTTGGTCGGGCTTATCAATAGTTGGCACCCAAACGCTGTTGCTTTCTGTTTCACCTTGTGTCCAAATTTGTGTTGGTTTATCTTTTTCTTTTCCTGTTGGGTTAATAAAATATAAACCTTTATCGTCTGTAATAGCTGCACTACCACCTTTAGATTTGTATTCATTTGGTTTAGACACATAATCTATATAAACAATATATTGTTCATTATTTTTATATGTTTTATCTAAGGTAATTGTAAGCAATAAACTATCGTAAGTATATTTTAAGGGGATATTTTTCCCGCCTTTTATAATTTCTACCTTATTAATATTCATTGCCTTTGCATCAAGTTGCAAAGTGTTGGTAGCATAAAAGTGAGGCTTTAAGGTAATCCATGCTTTGCCGTACATATATGCGTTTGCATAATCAAACTTTGCTTGTAGCTTGGTGTGTACCAAATCATTTTCTTTTGTTGCAAAAGATCGGTAAATTTTTTTCCATGCTGTGTCTTTAGGTTGTTGCTGCGAAATGGCAATAAAAGGAATTGTTGCAAATGCAAGCAAAATAAACTTCTTCATATTAAAATTAATTAGGGGCTAAAGATAATATTTGTTAGAATTAGCTTAATAAAATTTGATGAGCGTAAACATTTTATTTCGGTTTCATTATTTAAACTAAGTTTGTATTAACCATACCCTTATGAAGTATTTTATTTTATTTTTTATAAACGGTTTATTGCTATTTAAAATTAATGCTCAAGAAAAACATTTTTTGTTTATACAAAGTAGCAATGGCCAACCTTTTTATGTTCAATTAAATAACAATATTTATAGTTCTACTGCAAGTGGTTATGTAAATATTGCACAACTTTTACAAGGTAAATACTATTTAACCGTTGGCTTTGCTAAAAATATTTTTCCTGAACAAAAATTTGTTGTTGATGTTGTTGATGGGCAAGCAGGTATTGGCTTTACTTTAAAACAATTAGATAGTAAAACATTTATATTAATAAATTATATAACAGATGCTATTGTAAAAACAGATACTCAACCTGAGAAAAAAGAAGAAATTACTCAAAAAACAGAACAAATCAAACCGCAAGAAATAGCAACAATTAAAAAAGAAGAAATTATTCAAGAAGAAAAAACAAACTCTCCGGCAAACGCTTCTATTATTAAAATGTACGATAAAAAATCTTCTTTAGGCATAGATCAGGTTTATATTGATGCAAGCGAAAAAAGTAAATCAGATACTATTGCAATCTTTATTCCTGCAACAAATATTAATGTCGTAAATAATAATAAAGCAACTAATGAAGTTATTACAACCGAAAAACCTAAACCTGTAAAATGTAATAACAATGCAACTACAGAAGATTTTTATAAGTTGCGTTTAGATATGGCCGCTGCTACTACCGATGCTGCTATGAATGATGCTGCCAATAAATTCTTTTCTAAAAAATGTTTTACAACCGAGCAAATAAAAAATTTAGGAGTTTTATTTTTAACAGATGCTGGTAAGTATAATTTTTTTGAAATTGCAAAACCACATGTTAGCGATGCAGAAAATTTTAGTAACCTTAGTTCTCAATTCACTTCTACACAGTTTATAGAAAAATTTAATTTATTGATTAAGTAATTTTCGGGTGAGGAGCATATAACATATACTAAATAGAAAAAGCAACCAGTGGCTGCTTTAACGGTTGCAAAAGCCTTTCAGCTTCTGCCCCACAAATATACAACTTCATTAAAAATTACAGCACAGCTTTTTTTCATTTATGTTATAAAACAAATTAGTTTAGCAATACAAGTAGCAATCAATATATTATTTCATGCAACGATATTTTTTAGAAGTCTCTTATAAAGGCACAGCATTTAATGGCTTTCAAATACAAAATAATGCTGTAACCATTCAATCAGAAGTAACCAAAGCATTGCAAACATTTTATCGTCAGCCGTTTGAGTTGGTTGGCTCTTCTCGTACAGATGCCGGCGTACATGCCCTGCAAAATTTTTTTCATTTTGATGTTGATGAAACACAAATTCAAATCAACAATAAACATTTATATCGCCTCAATGCAATCATTTCTCCCGATATTGTTTTCAAAAATATCTTTCCTGTAAGTGCAGATAAACATTGTCGGTTTAATGCCCTTTCAAGAGAGTATCAATATTTTATATACCAAAATAAAAACCCTTTTTTAAAATCAACAGCTTGGTATTACCCATATTCTTTAGATATTGATAAATTGAATAAAGCAGCACAAATACTTTTATCTCATACAAATTTTACAAGCTTTTCAAAAAAACATACACAGGTAAAAACATTCAATTGTACCATAGAATATGCTAAATGGTTTGTTCAAAATGATTGTTTAGTTTTTAATATTAAAGCCAATAGATTTTTGCGAGGAATGGTTAAAAGCCTTGTTGCAACAATGCTTAAAGTTGGTAGAAATCAAATCACTTTAAACGAATGGGAAAAAATTATTGAAACTAAAAACTGTTCCCATGCCGATTTTTCTGCACCTGCAAATGGGTTATTTTTAGTAGCAGTAAACTATTAACCACACAATTGTTTAATTGCAATAAAAAAAATATGTTCACTAAAACCCTTTGTATTATTGGTTTTATAGAAGATTGAAAATATTTTTTTCAAAAAAGATTTGGTAATAAAAAAACTGCTCTTATTTTTGCACCCCGCTTTTGAAAAACGATACACAATTACAAAAGCAAGTTCTTTTAAAAGTGATAAAAATTTTAGCCTTTTTTGAAATAAAATTTGCTAATAAAAAATATCACTCTATATTTGCAGCCCGTTAATAAAAACGGTGCTCTTCGAAAAAGAAAATCAAATAAAAATTTTCAAAAAAATTGAAAATAAATTTGGTAAAATCATAAAGGCTCTTACCTTTGCAACCCCAATCAAAAAGGGATAGTAAAAAAGACCAAAAGTTCTTTGAAAGTTTGGAAGCAACAGCAACATAATTCTTTAAGAATCATGTAAGGATTTACAAGCACAATTAAATTAAATCTAACGTTAATTTCTATTTGAAGTTAATAGTCAGACAAACTCATTTACAATGGAGAGTTTGATCCTGGCTCAGGATGAACGCTAGCGGCAGGCTTAATACATGCAAGTCGTGGGGCAGCATGAGTAGCAATACTTGATGGCGACCGGCAAACGGGTGCGGAACACGTACACAACCTTCCTATAAGTGGGGAATAGCCCAGAGAAATTTGGATTAATACCCCGTAACATATAAAATAGGCATCTATATTATATTATAGCTTCGGCGCTTATTGATGGGTGTGCGTCTGATTAGGTAGTTGGCGGGGTAACGGCCCACCAAGCCTACGATCAGTAGCTGATGTGAGAGCATGATCAGCCACACGGGCACTGAGACACGGGCCCGACTCCTACGGGAGGCAGCAGTAAGGAATATTGGACAATGGGCGAAAGCCTGATCCAGCCATGCCGCGTGAAGGATTAAGGTCCTCTGGATTGTAAACTTCTTTTATTTGGGACGAAAAAAGGGAATTCTTTCCCACTTGACGGTACCAAGTGAATAAGCACCGGCTAACTCCGTGCCAGCAGCCGCGGTAATACGGAGGGTGCAAGCGTTATCCGGATTCACTGGGTTTAAAGGGTGCGTAGGCGGGTATGTAAGTCAGTGGTGAAATCTCGGAGCTTAACTCCGAAACTGCCATTGATACTATATATCTTGAATATTGTGGAGGTTTGCGGAATATGTCATGTAGCGGTGAAATGCTTAGATATGACATAGAACACCTATTGCGAAGGCAGCAGGCTACACATATATTGACGCTGAGGCACGAAAGCGTGGGGATCAAACAGGATTAGATACCCTGGTAGTCCACGCCCTAAACGATGGATACTCGACATACGCGATACACTGTGTGTGTCTGAGCGAAAGCATTAAGTATCCCACCTGGGAAGTACGACCGCAAGGTTGAAACTCAAAGGAATTGGCGGGGGTCCGCACAAGCGGTGGAGCATGTGGTTTAATTCGATGATACGCGAGGAACCTTACCTGGGCTAGAATGCATTTTGACCGAGGGTGAAAGCTCTCTTTGTAGCAATACACAATTTGTAAGGTGCTGCATGGCTGTCGTCAGCTCGTGCCGTGAGGTGTTGGGTTAAGTCCCGCAACGAGCGCAACCCCCATCACTAGTTGCCATCAGGTAATGCTGGGAACTCTAGTGAAACTGCCGTCGCAAGACGTGAGGAAGGAGGGGATGATGTCAAGTCATCATGGCCTTTATGCCCAGGGCTACACACGTGCTACAATGGGGCGTACAAAGGGCTGCAACACAGCGATGTGAAGCTAATCCCAAAAAACGCCTCTCAGTTCAGATTGGAGTCTGCAACTCGACTCCATGAAGCTGGAATCGCTAGTAATCGTATATCAGCAATGATACGGTGAATACGTTCC
>JAFDXY010000023.1 GCA_018267725.1 Bacteroidota bacterium | reverse complement strand
AATTCATTGCAAGGCGGTGGTACATTGGGTACTACAATTATTTTGTTTGTTGAGGGGTTGGGCGATACCGAAACATTAAAGGTTGTTAAGCCGCCACCGCAGGGGTCTCCGCCTCCGCTGCAATCTATGGAATTGAAAGCATAATATTTAGTAATGCTGCCACAACTGTTGGTAGCTGTTATTTGAAAGACGGCTTGTTGGTTGTTGCCATAAAAATAAAATACAAGGTTATTGCCATCGGTATGCCAGTTGGCAACCGAATGTGAGGGGCCACTCCATGTAACACCCGTAGCTCCTGTTACTTCCATAGTAAGGGTGGTGCTTTGTAATGTGCATACATCATTATAATCGGGGGTGGAGAGGTTGCTGCTGGCGGTAATGTTATTGTTGTCTATTAATACAATGGGAAGGCCTACGTGAATATTCTGACTTACAGAAAATGTATTTCCGTCTGGAGCGGAAACTGTAGCTATTAAAATAATATCTCCATCAGTTATCTTAGTTAAAGTAATATTATTACCTGTCGGATTAGCTGTAACAATATTTAATGGTGTTGCATCCCATGTAACAGGCCATGTTGTATTAATTGAATATGTTTCCGATAAGCATAAATTTGTAATAGGGGTTATAGCGGGTATGGCAGTAATTGTAATACTATTAATTTTTAATTTAGTTACGCCATAATCGTAACTTGGAAGTGCCTCAATGTTTAATCCTGATGTAGAATTCGAAACAGTAAAAGAAGGAACAGAAATATTAAAAGAATTGGGCGTCGAACCTGTATAAGTTAAAGAATAATAATTTGAATAAATGGCATTAGCAAGAAAATTATCAAGCAAATGGCAACTTGTACAATTACTGCCATGAAAACCACTGGCATTTGATATATTAGTTGTAAACTGAGGTGAGCCAATACTTGTGGCTAATCCAATGTTGGAAGAAAAAGATGGACCATTACCTGATATATTCATTGATATAAAGTAAGTATAGCCTGGAGAAAATGTGTATCCTATTTGAAAAGCGTCTGTAGAAAGATAATAAGAATCATAGGGAGTAATACAATTAGCTCCATAAGTTTCTATAACATCATTCCTTGCTGAAAGGATAATAGAAGTGCCATCAAAAGCCGGATAAGGCAAGTTAAGAGGTACAGTAACCATACTATTAGAGCAAGCATCTAAAACAGTAACATCGCTGTTACTAGAGTATAATTGAGATATAGTTGTGTGTACTAAACCGTTTATCGTCGGCTGGCTTGCGAAAACATCATTAGCCGTAATATTAAGCCCACTATTACTATAATCAATTCTTGTTTGATCTGTTTGAGAATAGGAGTGTGTTAAGGGTGATAAGAAGAACAGAAAATGGACAACTTTTTTCATAAAAAATAATTATTTGAATAATGTGAATCGCAATTTTTTATTATTAAATTGGCTTTCCTTGATTAAAGAAAATAAGTTGCTACTTACAAAAGTACATCTTTTGAGATATTCTACGTAACAATGCAAAAGCAGGCAATAGCAAAAAACAGAGCAGTAAACTTTTTCATAATGGCGGTTTACAATAATGACTATTAAAACCTCTCATTTGTTGCATACAAAATAAAAATTCATCTGCCTGCATTGAGTGCTGTGGTGTTGAAGTGAGTTATAAATTTATCGGCTATATTATTTATTAAGTATAATTCTAAATGCAGTGCCTTTACCAATTTCGCTGTGTTTTACAAAAATTTCACCTTTATGGTATTGTTTAATAATTCTTTTGGTAAGTGTTAAACCTAATCCCCACCCGCGTTTTTTTGTTGTAAAGCCCGGTTTAAAAACCTTGCTAATATTAGGTTTTGCAATTCCTTTTCCCGTATCGGTTACATCTATAATTACTTTATCCGTTTCTTCTGTAATATCAATTTTTATTTTGCCTTTACCTTCCATTGCATCTAAAGCATTCTTTAATAAATTTTCAATTACCCAATCAAATAAAGGAGGAGAAATTTTGGCATAAATATTTTCATTATTTGAATTAAATATAAACTGAACATTTCCTCCGGCTCGCTTTTTTATATAATCAATCATGTATTTTACTTTCACTACAATATCTGTTTCCTCTAAGGTTGGGTTACTTCCAATTTTTCCAAAACGGTTAGTTACTAATTGCAATCGGGTAACATCTTTTTCAATTTCTGCTACAAAAATTTCATTGGCGTATTTTTCTTTTAATATTTCAACCCAACCTTCTAAACTGCTAACGGGCGTTCCTAATTGGTGTGCCGTTTCTTTTGCCATACCTGCCCACAAACGGTTTTGTGCATTTTGGTAATTACTGCTTTGAGCTATAATTAATACCGTAATAAATAAACCGATAATAATTAATTGAATAATAGGGTAGTAGCGTATTTGTTGCTGTAGCTTACTTTCTCCGTAATAATATTTATTTGAAATTAATGGTGTTTGACTAATAATAACTTCTATAGGTTTATTTTGTTTTTTAAACAGTACTAATTTTTGTAATATAAAATTTTTATTTTCTTTTACAGCTATTGTATCTAAATTTTTAAAATTACCGGTAGGGTTATCTTTTTCATCTGTTTCAATAATGGGAATATCGGTATTATCAGCAGAAATTTTGGAGGCAAGGTTTAAGTTTATTTTATCGCTTGCATTAAGAATTGTTTTTTGAGCTTCAATCCATATTTCTACTTTTTTTCGTTCTTCTACTTTAAGTTTTTGCGATAGCCGCTGCGAATAAAAAACTGTTGCAGCAACAATACTAACCGCAATAAATACTAATAATGTTTTCCAATTAAACCAATAATTAAACATTAAATAAAGATAAGGTGTACAAAATAAAAGCCCTGCATAATTAATTGCAGAGCTTAGTTTTATAAATTAAGATATAACGAAAAATTATAATCCTAAAAAGCCGCTTTTTTTCAAAGTTTTTCTTCCTTCACCAATTTTAAAACCGTTGTTATAAATTTCAATTTTATATTCTCCGCTTTCAAAATGTTCGCCGGGTTTCCAATTAAAACTAACAGGTATTGTTTTACCTTGTTCATAATTTACTTCTACTCTGTTAGTGTATGGTTTTGTTTCTCCTTCGCGTGTTGTAAATGTGCCTTCTGTGCCTGAGGGAGAGCCGTTAGGATTGAATACACATACATATAAAACTTTTGTTCCGCTTGGCGTAATTCTGTTTTCATCTAACACACACCCAATAACAAACATATCGGCTTTTTTTGCTTTAGATGTTTCTTTTTCTTTTCCGTTACTTTTTATGGTAACTGCTGTTACGCCAATGTTTGAGGCATGCAATGTTGTAGCAACATCAACTTTATCTGCCAATTTTTTATTTTCACTTTGTGTGTTATTAAGATTGGTTTCTAAGTTTTTCTTATCGGTAGTAAGTTGTGTTTTTTCTGTGTTTAATTGTTGGTTTGATGCGGTAAGTTCTGCATTCTCGCCTTTTAATTTATTTACTTCTGCAAGTAAGCCATCAACTTTATCATTCAAATCTTTAATCATTGCTTTGGCTTGTTTTAACTCATCATCTGTAGCATTTTTTTTATTTAGAATATTTCTTATTCCACTTTTTAATTTTAATATTTCGCTGTTTTTTTCTGCCAACGACCCTTGTAATTGAACGTTAGAGTTTGTAAGAGAATCTGCTTTTACTTCAATATTATCAAATGCAGCTTTAAGCGAATCTCTCGAAGTAATTACTGCTGCTTTTTCGGTTGTAATAGTTACAACTTCTTGTTTATTCTGGCTTTTTAAATAAATTATATAGCCCCAAGTAAGTACCAATGCAGCAATTAATATGGCGTAAATAGTTTTTCTGTTGTCTTTTTGCTGTGTTGAATTGTAGTCCATTTTGTGTTTTTTATTTATAGTTAAGAAAGTTTATTGATAATGTATTGTGATTTTTTTTATATAACTGAAACGCTGTTGTTATATAAGTGAAAAAAGTTTAAATTGTGTAAATAAAATTAAACATAACGGTTATGCTAACAGATTTATTGTTGATTGATATAGAAACCGTACCTCAGTACAAAAGTTTTAATCTGTTAAATACTGAATGGCAGGGTCTCTGGTGCGATAAAATTTCCAAAACTATGCCAGAAAATTTTGATGCGTCAGAAGCTTATCATAAAAAAGCAGGTATTTTGGCAGAGTTTGGTAAAATAATATGTATATCTACGGCTGTTTTTACTGTAGATGAGCAACATAATTTGCAATTAAGAATTAAAAGTTTTTACAATACTGATGAACAAAATATTTTAACCACTTTTTTTGAAATTTGTGGAAAGATGCATAAACAAAACAAACAATTTCAATTTGCAGGCCATAACATTAAAGAGTTTGATATTCCGTACATCTGCCGCAGAGCATTAATAAATCAGATTAATTTGCCCGAATATTTACAACTGCACGATAAAAAACCATGGGAAACAAAAATGCTTGATACTTTAAACTGGTGGAAATTTGGAGACAATAAAAACTTCATATCACTCAACTTATTGGCAAATGTTTTAAATGTTCCTACATCAAAAACCGATATTGACGGAAGCATGGTGCAGCAAGTTTATTACGAAGAAAATAATTTACAACGAATTGTTGAATATTGCCAAAGAGATATTGTTACAACAGCTAACATTATACTTCGTTACCATAACAAACCTTTACTTTCAAACAACAATATCACAATAGTATCTTAACAACTTTTTCAGCAAATTTTTGAGAGCATTAATTCTTTCATTCACATTTGTAAAATGAGTACTGAAAAAATTATATTAGATTGGAAGAAAGGAAACTTTAAACCATTGTATTGGTTAGAAGGAGAGGAGCCTTTTTTTATTGATGAAATAGTGCAATATGCCGAACATAACATTTTAACCGAAACCGAAGCAGAATTTAATTTAATTGTTTTTTACGGAAAAGATACAGAATGGACAACTGTAATTAATGCTTGCAGAAGGTATCCAATGTTTGCAGATAAACAAGTGGTTTTATTAAAAGAAGCTCAACAAATGCGTGATATTGAAAAATTAGAACCATACATTGTTAGCCCTTTAGCATCAACAATTTTTATTATATCTTATAAAGAAAAAAAAATAGATGCAAGAACAAAATTTGCTAAAGCAATAAAAGCAAAAGGAGAAGTTTTAACAACAAAAAAATTATACGATAACCAATTACCCGAATGGACAAACAATATTATTAAAGCCACAGGATTAACCATAACTCAAAAAGCTTTGCTGCTTTTAGTTGAGCATATAGGAAACGATTTAACAAGAATTAAAAACGAAATAGAAAAACTAACCATTAATTTAAACGGTAGAAAAAATATAACAGAAGATGATATTGAAAATTATATTGGCGTAAGTAAAGAATACAATGTATTTGAGTTGCACGATGCATTAGCAAAAAAAAATATTGCAAAAGCTATACGCATTATTCAATATTTTAAAGCAAACCCAAAGGCCGCATCCATTCAACAAATTATACCTGCCTTATATAATTTTTTCAGCAAAGTATATATGATTACCGGAGCCGGAACAAATGATGAAAAAACCATTGCATCTATCATTGGGTTAAACAATACTTATTTTTTAAAAGATTATATGGCTGCATTAAATATTTACAAATATGCCGGAATAGAAAAAATTTTACTACTCTTACATCACTACAATTTAAGAAGTATAGGAGTAAAAGATGCAGGAACAGATGATGCAGATTTATTAAAAGAAATGGTAATGAAAATAGCAGCTATATAATTTTGCTACTGAAATTTTATGTATTTTAAATTCTTTCCATTTTTTGCCCTATTTTTACCACATGAAGCAATTAAGCAAATACTTTTTTGTTAGCTTATTTAGTGCTTTATCTGTATTTGCTAAAGCACAAGATGAATTAAGATTTACAGCCGGCTTAGGTGCAAGTGCATACTTGGGCGATCTTATACAAGGTGCTCCTATTTTTAAACAGTCTTCTGTTGCATTTAGTTTTGGAGCAACCTACGATATTAAACAACAATTAAGAGCAAGATTAAATGTATCACTTCTTTCTGTTAGAGGAGATGATAAATTATCTCCACGTGCCGATTTGCGAGCAAGAAATCTTAATTTTAAAAGTTTTGTTTGGGAAGTTTCTGCAATGGCAGAATATGATTTTTTAGATAGAGATGTTTACAATATAGTGCCGTATGTATTTGGAGGATTAAGTATTTTCCATTTCAACCCAACTACGATTGATGACAATGGAAACAAAGTTAGTTTGCATGATATAGGAACAGAAGGGCAATATTTAACAGGAGGCGGGTACCCCTCACCTTATCATAGACTACAACTAAATATCCCAATAGGTTTTGGTGTACGTTACGAAGTTTCTGAAAACGTTGCTGTTGGTTTCGAATTTAATTATCGGTTTTTGTTTACAGATTATTTAGATGATGTTAGCAGTAGTACTTATGCCACCGCTGCATTATTAGCAGCAGGTCAAAATGAAGCAGCAGCACTTTCGTACAGAGCAAATATTACTTCAAGCAAAGACGATCCTACTTATAATAATTTTCGTGCCAGAGGTAACCCAGGTAGTAAAGATATTTACTATAGTTTTCAGGCAACTGTTTCTTTTAAAATACCAGATTTAAATTTGTTTGGAAGGGGTAATCCATTTGCAGGAAGAAGAACAAGAAGTTATTATTAAAAATAATCTATATATTTTTAAGCATCCACAAATCACAACCGCAATGGCCGCTATTGCCTAATGGTTTATCTAAATATTTAAACCCAAGTTTTTCATAAACAATAAGAGCATTTTTTAGTTCGGGCATACTTTCTAAATAAACTTTTTTGTAACCGTTTTCTTTAGCTGTTTGCAAACATTTTTCAATAATCATCTTTCCTAAACCCAAGCCTCTTGCTTGTTTTGCTAAATACATTTTTACAAATTCGCAAGTATTGTTATCTAACCCTTTTGTTGGGTAAATACCGCCACCACCAACAACTTCACCATTTTTTTCAACAATAAAATATTTGCTTTTAATAGTTGATTGAAATAACTGAAAAAGATTATCTGTAGTAGCATCGTAATAAACAGTACCTGGTTTGTTTGCTTTAAATTCTTCTAATGCATTGCGAATAATTTTTGCAATAGCAGCATTATCTTCAAGCTTAATTTCTCGTATTATAACAGATTGCATTATATACGCATTTTTTTAAATGCATTAATTAAACCGTTAGTTGAACTATCGTGACTTGTAACAGAATTTTCGGTAACTAATTCAGGCAAAATTTTTCCTGCTAATTGTTTTCCTAATTCAACACCCCATTGGTCAAAACTAAAAATGTTCCATATAACTCCTTGCACAAAAATTTTATGCTCATACATTGCAATTAAATTACCTAATGTATAAGGTGTAATTTCTTTTACAAGAAAAGAATTGGTGGGTTTGTTTCCTTCAAAAATTTTATACGGCGTAAGTTTTTTTATTTCATCATCATTTAATCCGGCTTTGGTTAATTCTTCTTTTACTTCTTTTTCTGTTTTGCCATTCATTAAAGCTTCTGTTTGTGCAAAAAAGTTTGAAAGTAGTTTTACATGATGATCGCCAATTGGATTATGACTAATAGCAGGTGCAATAAAATCACATGGAATAGTTAAGGTGCCTTGATGAATTAATTGATAAAATGCGTGTTGCCCATTAGTGCCCGGTTCTCCCCAAATAACGGGACCTGTTGAATAGTCCGTATAATTTCCACTTCTATCTGCACTTTTTCCATTGCTTTCCATATTGCCTTGTTGAAAGTATGCTGCAAAACGGTGCATATATTGATCGTAAGGCAAAATGGCTTCGCTTTGTGCATTAAAAAAATTTATATACCATAAACTTATTAATGCCATTAAAACGGGAATATTTTTATTAAATTTTTCTGTTCTAAAGTGTTCATCAATTGTGTAAGCACCTTTTAATAAAGTTTCAAAATTTTCATAGCCAACTGTTAGTGCAATAGATAAACCAATGGCACTCCATAAAGAATATCTCCCGCCAACCCAATCCCAAAACTCAAACATATTTGCTTTATCAATACCAAATTTTGTTACTTCTTTCTCGTTAGTACTTAATGCTGCAAAGTGTTTAGCAATATACTTTTCGTCGGTTGCTGTTTTTAAAAACCATGCACGTGCTGTGTGTGCGTTGGTCATGGTTTCTTGCGTAGTAAATGTTTTAGATGCAACTAAAAACAATGTTTCTTCGGGAGTAACTTTTTTTAATGTTTCTGCAATATGTGTTCCATCAACATTACTTACAAAATAAGTTTCAATGCCTTGTATCCAATATGGTTTTAAAGCTTCTGTAACCATTACGGGTCCTAAATCGCTTCCACCAATACCAATGTTTACAATGTATTTTATTTTCTTTCCAGAATATCCTTTCCATTTGCCACTATGTATTTCTTGACAAAAGTTTTTCATGTGCGTTTGCACTTTTTTTACTTGTGGCATTATATCTTTTCCATCAACTAAAATAGAAGTGTCTGAAAAATTTCTTAATGCCGTATGCAATACAGAGCGGTGTTCGGTTTCATTAATTTTAATTCCTGCAAACATGGCGTGAATTGCATCTTTTAATTTACATTCTTCTGCTAATTGTAAGAGTAGTTGTAAGGTTTTTTCGTTGATGATATTTTTAGAATAATCAAAAAGAATATCTGCGTTTTGGATAGAAAATTTATTAAATCTCTCAGCATCTGCAGCAAACAAATTTTTCATGTGTTTACGGCTCATTTCATCTTCATAATGCTTTTTTAACAAAAACCAAGCTTGTGTTGTAGTAGGATTTATTTTTGATAACATATTATTTTTTTACAATTTATTAATGGCTCGAACAGTAGCTTCAACCATTTCTTTAGCAATATCTAAATGCAATACCATTCTTATTTGCGTTGGCGAAATAGCAAAAAACAAAATGTTTTGTTCTTTCATTTTTTCTGAAAATTCTTTGGCGGTGTACTTACCTTTTATTTCACAAATAATAATATTGGTTTCAACAGGTAGTATTTCGCCAACAAAATCTTTATTTTTTAATGCAGCGGCAATTTGTTGTGCATGTAAATGATCGGTTGCTAATCTTTCAATATTATTTTGCAAAGCAAAAATACCGGCAGCAGCCATAAAACCTGCTTGCCTCATTCCGCCACCAAAAACTTTTCTAACTCTTCTTGCTTTTTTAATAAATTCTTTTTTGCCTATTAAAACACTTCCTAACGGAGTGCCTAAGCCTTTACTTAAACAAATTGAAATAGAATCAAAAATTTCTCCATATTGTTTAGGCGTTTCATTCTTAGCAACTAAGGCATTAAAAAGCCTTGCTCCATCTAAATGATATTTCAAATTATTTTGCAAACAAACTTTTTTTATTTGCTGAATATCAGCATAATCATAACAACTTCCCCCGCCTCTATTAACAGTGTTTTCTAAAGAAACTAATTTACTTTCGGGTTTATGAATATCAGTAGGGTTGATGGCTAATTTAACTTGTTCCGCAGTAATTCTTCCTTTATTCCCATCTATTAATTTTGAGGAACACAGGCTATTAAAGGCTATTCCACCACCTTCATATTGATAAATATGGCTCATCTTATCACAAATAACTTCATCTCCGGGTTGTGTGTGCACTTTAATGGCAATTTGGTTGGTCATAGTGCCACTTGGGCAAAATAACCCGCTTTCCATTCCAAACATTTCGGCCGTCATATTCTCTAATTCATTTACCGAAGGGTCTTCACCAAAAACATCATCTCCAACTTTGGCATTAAACATAGTTTGTAACATAGCTGCAGATGGGCGGGTAACGGTATCTGACCTAAAATCTATTAGTTGCTGCATGCATGCGAAGGTAAGTATTTGCATTTCTAATAACTTCTACAATACTTAAAGTTACAAGCCTACTTCAATTACTATTCATGCTTATTTTATTGCTATCAACTATAAAATATGGTTTTATTTAGTAATGTTCATAACAAATTAAAGAAAAACTCGTTTAATATATAATTGTGGCTTACTTTTGCAGCCCTTAATAAAAAGGGGATAAATTTTAACTAAATTGGTGCAACAAAAGTTAATCTTTAGCAGTCTAATAAGCGTATTCAAAAAGCAATCATAACAGTATGAGGCAACTCAAAATCGCAACCCAGATTACCAACAGAGATTCTCAAGCCGTAGAAAAGTATCTGCAGGAAATTTCTAAAATTCCGATGATCACTCCCGAAGAGGAAACAACATTGGCTCAGAAAATTAAAATGGGTAATCAAAGGGCGTTGGACAAGTTGGTACAAGCCAACCTGAGGTTTGTGGTATCTGTGGCAAAGCAGTACCAGCATCAGGGTTTGAGCTTGAGTGATTTAATTAATGAAGGAAATCTTGGTTTAATTAAAGCAGCACAACGTTTTGATGAAACAAAAGGTTTCAAATTTATTTCTTATGCCGTTTGGTGGATTCGTCAATCTATTTTACAGGCATTAGCAGAACAAGGTCGTTTAGTTCGTTTACCACAAAACAAAATTGGTACCTACAATAAAGCCAATAAAGCCTATATGGCATTTGAGCAAGAACACGAACGCGAACCAAGTACTGAAGAATTGAGTGATATTTTAGAAATGAGTGAAACCGAAATTAACAACATTTTTCAAAGTAACACACGCCACACTTCTTTAGATGCTCCGGTACATGAAGCAGAAGATGTTGCCATGGGAGATTTATTGGAAGGGAGTGATGATACAGATGATGATGTAATGAAAGATTCACTTCGTGAAGAAATTCGCCGTGTATTAAAATCATTAAGCCCAAGAGAAGCAGAAATTGTAAATGCCTATTTTGGTTTAGATGGCGAAAATGGCGTAACTATTGAACAAATTGGTCAGAAATACGATTTAACCAAAGAACGTATTCGCCAAATTAAAGAAAGAGCTATTAAGCGTTTGCAAAAAGCAAGATACAGCAACGCTTTAAAAGCATATTTGGGATAGTAATTATTAGGTAAAGTTGTAAACCCTTTGATATAAAAATCAGAGGGTTTTTTATTTGTACAACTTATATCGTCATTTCGAGTGGAGCTTCGAATATCGGAGCGAAACGAGAAATCTGTTTGCAAATTATTGTGAGATTTCTCTCTTCGTTCGAAATGACGTTTCCGTCATTGCGAGGAGCGGCAGCAATGTGGCAATCTGGTTACTTTAAGAATGGGCAGATTTCTCTCTACATTCGAAATGACGGGAAAAAGTGCATAACATCGCAAAAAGAAAATAATTGTATCCTTATTTTTGGCAACTAAAAAAGTTTATTCTTCATGTCTCATCAAATAACCGAAAAAACACATGTATTAATTATTGGTAGTGGTCCCGCAGGCTATACCGCAGCCATATATGCTGCCAGAGCTAATATGAAACCTGTTTTGTACCAAGGCATTCAGCCCGGAGGGCAATTAACCATAACCACCGAAGTAGAAAACTATCCGGGTTATCCTGAAGGAATACAAGGGCCCGAAATGATGATTCATTTTGAAAAACAAGCCACCAGAATGGGTGCCGATATTCGTTACGGATTAGCAACAAAAGTTGATTTCTCACAACAACCTTATAAAGTTTGGATTGATGATGAAAAAATAATAGAAACAGATGCCGTAATTATTTGTACAGGTGCCAGTGCTAAATGGTTAGGTTTACCAAGTGAACAAAGATTAAATGGTTTTGGCGTAAGTGCCTGTGCCGTTTGCGATGGTTTCTTTTTTAAAGGAAAAGAAGTTGCCATTGTTGGGGCAGGAGATACTGCTGCAGAAGAAGCATTATACTTATCTAAACTCTGCACAACTGTTCACATGATTGTAAGAAGAGATGCCATGCGTGCAAGTAAAGTAATGCAAGAAAGAGTATTAAATACTTTGAACATTAAAATTTATTGGAACAGTGAAACAGACGAAATTTTAGGAGAAAATAAAACAGAAGGCGTAAGAATAAAAAATATAAAAACCGGAGAAAAAGTTGAAGTGCCTATTAGTGGTTTTTTTGTTGCAATAGGCCACCAACCCAATAGTGATATTTTTAAAGGATGGATTGATATGGATGAAACAGGATATATAAGAACAATACCCGGTACAAGTAAAACCAATATTGAAGGTGTATTTGCAGCAGGCGATGTGCAAGATAAAAATTACAGACAAGCCGTAACTGCAGCAGGCAGCGGTTGTATGGCTGCATTAGACGCAGAACGTTATTTAACTGCTAAAGGCTTGGTATAAAAAATTTGCCGAATAAATTGTGCCATTCATCAAAAAAATACCTTTCGTTTTTTAATAAATAATATTTTCATTCAAATAAAAAAATATGCTTAAACAGAATAAAAAAATTACCGTAGTTGTTGCAATATTATCAGTAATCTTTATTAGTACAATTTCTTTTACAAGTCATGTACAACCTCGTTACAAAAATTTAAAAGTATTACCGCAAGATATTTCTCACGATGGTTTAGACAGCGTAATGGATGGCTTTAAAGCTGCATTGGGTGTGAAATGTAATTTTTGTCATGCCCCATCAAAAACACAACCGGGAAGAATGGATATGGCAAGTGATGAAAATCCGCATAAAGATATTGCAAGAAATATGTTGCGAATGACTATAGAGATGAATGATAAATATATTGCCAACATACCTCATGCCGATACGGTAAAATTGCAATCAATTACTTGTGCAACATGCCACAGAGGGCAAGCAATTCCTACTGTAACTAAATAACATTTTCAAATTATATTATAAATAAGTTAGTTTGCACAACATGAGCAAGCTAAAATTGGGAATTATTTCAGATTGCATTCACTTTCAACATCCTGACGGAAGGTTTGGAACTGAAACACATATTTTATTACACCAAATAGAAGCATTATCTTTTTATTTTTCAGAAGTTATACTTTGTTGCCCCGTTATTGTTTTTACTGATAAAAAAGTTGCAACTTATTATTCAATAAATAACATTAAAATTATTGCAGTGCCTAATGTTGGCGGTGATTCTATTTCAGATAAATTAAAATTATTTTCTACCATTCCTAAATGGTGCAACGCATTTAAAAAAGTAAATAAACAAACAGATATTGTATATCAACGCTTTCCTAATAATCTTAATATTCCCGGTTTTTTTTATTTTAAATTAAAGAGAAAAAAAACTTTTGCAACTTATACCGGTACATGGAAACCTTATAAAGAAGAACCTGCAACTTATAGTTTTCAACGTTGGTTATTAAAACATTTTTTTAGAGGTCCTGTTTGGGCGTACATAAATACAAATGAAGAAAATACCAGAATTCATGCAAGTTTCAGCCCATCGTATCAAAAAAAAGTTTGGGATGAAGAAACAATACAAGTTGAAGAAAGAATAAAAAAATGGCAAACAGAAAAAATTTCAACTTTAAAATTAATAACTGTTGGTGCATTGGTTGCTAATAAAAATCAGCAGCTTATTTTAAATGCTTGCCTTCAATTAAAAAAAATAAATATAGATTTTACTTTAACAATAGTTGGAGATGGAATGTTGAAAGAACAATATCAAAATTTTATACAACAACATCAATTACAACAACAAATATTTTTAGTAGGAAAGAAAACATCTGAAGAGTTAAGAATATTATACAGAGCAAATGATTTTGTAGTACAAGCACCCATTAACGAAGGTTTTGGCAAAGTACCAATTGAAGGTTTTTTTCATGGTTTAATTCCCGTTTTAAGCAATTTAACTATGGCAAATGCAATGACTAACAATGGCACACGTGGCTTTACTTTTAATATAAATAGTGAAGAAGATTTAGTTAAAACGCTTTCATCTATATATGCACAACAAAACAATCTTTCAAACATAATTCTTGCAGGAAGAAGCTATGCAGCATCTCAAACTTTAGAAGCATGGGCAGAAGAATATTATAAAACTGTTACTGCTTACTATAATTTATAATTTTTTAAAAAAAATCTACAATGTGTGTTTTTTACACATTAAACAATTATTTTAGCATTTCAAAACTACAACTACTTGTTACTTGAATCTTTAACACCAATACCGCAAGAGAGTAAAAAAGTTACTATGCCATCAAAAAATAAGGCAATAGCCTCTCCAAAAAATAAACAAAAATTGCCAAAATCAAATGGTAATCTTGTTAAAAGCATTCCACTAAAACAAAATATAAAAAATAAATCAACCAAAACAATAAGCACAAAAAAAATATCAAAACTTACATTAGTAGTTTTTCAAATACATTATCATACAACATTTGGTCAGGAGTTGTTTATAACAGGCAACCACGAAATATTTGGAAATAATAATCTATCTAAAGCTTTGCCAATGCATTATTTAAATGATGATTGGTGGAGTGTTTCTTTAAACTTAACAGCTATTAATTTAACCAACCCGGTAACCTATAATTATGTTTTAAAAAATGCCGATGGAAGTATTATGCAAGATTGGGGAAACGACAAAATGTTTGATACATCTGCATTTAAAACAAAAGAAGTATTAATTAAAGATGCATGGAATTTTGCTGGTTATCATCAAAATACTTTTTATACAGAGCCTTTTAAAAAAGTATTATTCAACCATATTATAAACACAAATAATATTTCAGCAAAAAAAATAACTCATTTATTTAAAATAAAAGTACCCATTTTACAAGCAGATGAAATAGTATGTATTTCCGGTTCTGCAAAAGCATTAAAAAATTGGGATAGCAAGCAACCACTTTTAATGCACAAAAAAAATGAAGAAGATTTTTTTTATATAGGTGTTGATTTAAGTAAATCAACTTTTCCTGTTGCTTATAAATACGCCATTTACAACACAAAAGAACAACGTATTACAAGATATGAAGATGGCGATAACAGATTATTGTATGATGAAGCAGGCACCAATAAAACTGTTGTAATAAATAATGGCTTTATTGCACTTCCGGCCACACAATGGAAAGGTGCAGGTGTAGCTATACCTGTTTTTAGTTTACGTTCTGAAAAAAGTTTTGGAGTAGGAGAGTTTGATGATATAAAACTATTGGTTGATTGGAATAAAAAAATTGGATTAAAATTAATTCAGCTTTTACCTGTAAACGATACAACAGCTACACATACTTGGGCAGATTCTTACCCTTACGCAGCAATATCTGCATTTGCATTGCATCCACTTTATTTAAATCTTAAACAAGTTGCGGGTAAAAAATATTTGCACTTATTAAACAAGTTAGAAGAAGAAAGAAAAAAATTAAATGCATTGCCCAGTGTAGATTATGAAGCCGTAATGAAAATTAAAACTGCATTCATTCAGCAAATATTTCCATTAGTTTCAAAAACAACTTTTGCACTAAAAAGTTATAAGGAATTTTATCAAAACAACAAACAATGGTTAGTTTCGTATGCTGCTTTTTCTTATTTAAGAGATGAAAATAAAACAGCAAATTTTAATGAATGGAAAACACATCAAACATATAATGAAAAAGAAATTGAAACATTAATTGAAAAAAAAGGAGATGCAATAAAAATTCATTTCTTTACTCAATATCAATTACATCTTCAATTAAAACAAGCCACCGAATATGCACACAAAAATGGTGTTATCATAAAAGGAGATATTCCTATTGGCATTTGCAAAAATAGTGCAGATGCTTGGCAACAACCAGAATTATATAACATGGATATGCAAGCCGGGGCACCACCAGATGACTTTGCCATAAAGGGGCAAAACTGGGGCTTTCCAACATATAACTGGAAAAAAATGAAAGAAGATGGCTATACTTGGTGGAAGCAAAGGTTTGAACAAATGAGTTATTATTTTGATGCATTTAGAATTGATCATATACTCGGTTTTTTTAGAATATGGAGCATACCCACCAATGCAGTTGAAGGTATAATGGGGCATTTTGTGCCGGCTATTCCTGTAAACATAGAAGAGTTTTCTTTACGAAATATTTTGTTTGATTATAACAGATATACCAACCCTTTTATTAACGAAGAAATAGTATTACAATTATTTGATAATGATGCTGAATATGTAAAACAAGAGTTTTTAAAATATGACGGATTTGATAAATATGTTTTAAAACCTGAATACGATACGCAAAAAAAAGTTGAAATTTATTTTGCAACACTAACTGTTAATGAAAGAAATAAAAAAATTAAAACAGGTTTGTTTAATTTAATAAGCAATGTTATTTTGTTTGAAGAAAAAAACTCAAACAGAAAACAATTTCATTTTAGGTTTGCCATACACACCACTTCTTCTTTTAAAAATTTTGATGAACAAACACAAAAACAATTACACGATTTATATGTAAACTATTATTTCCGTAGGCAAGATGATTTTTGGATGAAAGAAGCAATGCAAAAACTTCCTGCATTAAAACGTGTAACAAATATGTTGGTTTGTGGCGAAGATTTAGGATTAGTATCATCATGCGTGCCAATTGTAATGAAACAATTAGGTTTACTAAGTTTAGAAATTCAACGTATGCCTAAAGATGCTAATAAAGAATTTTTTCATCCAAACAATGCACCTTACTTAAGTGTGGTAACACCTTCTACACACGATATGAGTACTATACGAGATTGGTGGGAAGAAGATAAAAATAAAACACAACGTTTTTATAATAATGAATTAGAAAAACAAGGCGAAGCTCCGCAACATTGCGAATCATGGATTTCTGAAATGATTGTTATGCAACACCTTCATTCTCCGGCAATGTGGAGTATTTTTCAATTACAAGATTTAATGGGAATAGATGATACATTAAAAAGAGAAAACCCTACAGATGAAAGAATTAATATTCCTGCAAATCCAAAAAATTATTGGAAATACAGAATGCATTTGCCAATAGAAAAATTATTGAAAGAAAATAATTTTAATAACAAATTAAAACAAGCTATTACCAACAGCAATAGATAATATTAAAACAGAAAATAAAGTTTATAACGTATTGCTTTTATTCATGTAACTAATAAATTACTTTCGTACTTTATAAACTTCAATTATTTATTATCTCTCTAAACAAATGGCAATAAAAATTCACTACAAAAAAATAAACCTTCCTTTTCAATTTCCTTTTTCTATTTCAGGCGGAAGAACAAAAACACATCAACCATCACTAATAGTTGCAATACAATTAAGTAACTGGGTTGGCTACGGCGAAGCACCGGCAATTGTTTATTATAATATTACTGTTGAACAAATGATTGCAGATATAGAAAAACATAAATCTGTTATTGAAAAATTTGCTTTTACAGAACCCGAACGCTGGTGGCATTTCTTACATCATCTTTTTCCCGATAATCCTTTTTTAGTTTGTGCATTAGATATTGCAGGATGGGATTTGGCAGGAAAGATGGAGAAAAAATTATTGTATGAATTATGGAATACAAAATGGGAAAACACTCCATTAACAGATTATACAATTGGCATTGATACTATTGAGAAAATGGCTGAAAAAATGAATGCAAAGCCATGGCCAATTTATAAAATTAAATTAGGCACAACAGAAGATATTGAAATAATGAAATCTTTACGAAAGCACACCAATGCTACATTTCGGGTAGATGCAAATGCAGGTTGGACTGTTGATGAAGCATTACAAAAAATACCACAACTAAAAGAATTAGGTGTTGAATTTATAGAACAACCTTTAGCAAAAAACGATTGGGATGGAATGAAAATTTTATTTGAAAAATCTTCTTTACCATTATATGCAGATGAAAGTTGTGTAACAGAAAATGATGTTGATAAATGCTTCAATCACTTTCATGGAATTAATATTAAACTAACCAAATGCAGTGGTATTACACCTGCATTAAGAATGATTAAACGTGCAAGAGAGTTAAATATGAAAGTAATGATGGGCAGTATGAATGAATGTACAGTTGGATCTGCTGCCATTGCACATTTTCTTCCTCAATTAAATGAAGTAGATATTGATGGTCCGTTATTGTTGAATGAAGATATTGCCACAGGTTTAAACTACAATAATGGAATGCTAACTATAAAAGGAAATAAAGGTTTAGGGATAGAAATGCTTTAATGTTTTTAATTTACATTACCATAAAATTTCCAATTAGTTGTATAATCTCTTTTTAATTTTTGATTGGTAAGAATAGCTCGCAATAATTCTATTGGTAAATTATTTTCTCTTAAAACTGCATCGTGGTATTGTTTGTAACTCATTTTGCCACTATCTACCAATTCTTTTTTCAATGCATAAAATTGAAATGCTCCGGTCATATATGCTAATTGATATAATGGCCCGTAACCACCTGTAAAACTTCTTCTTACTTCACCTTCGGCATTGGCTCTTTCATGCCCAACACGCTCAACCAAAAAATTAATACATTGTTGTGGTGTCCAATTTCCTAAATGATAATTAAGTGAAAATATAATTCTTGCACAACGATGCATTCTCCAAAATAACATACCAATTCTATCTTCTGCATTACGTGGAAATTTTAAATCCCATAAAATAAATTCCCAATATAAACTCCAACCTTCTGTCCAAAACGGTGTAAAAAAGTTTCTGTAACTTTTATATCTGCTATTCATAAACTGTTGCATACCATGCCCTGCAATTAATTCATGATGCACAGTTGCTCTTGAAAAATGCGGATTGTTGCCTCGCATACTCATCATTTTTGCGTCATCATCCATTGCAAAAGTTGGATATGCAATTAATAAAGTTTCTCCACCTAAAAAAAACGGACTAACTAATTGTTGTCGTGGGCTCATCATTATCATTCTCCATGTTTCTTCTGCTAAGGGTGGAATGGTAACTAAATCATGTTGTTTTATAAAATTTACAGATTGATTATATAAATCCATAATCATTTCAGGTTGATGCCCTTCGGGTACATAAGTTTGTTTTACTTTTTCTAAAGCAGCTTTCCAATTATCTCCAAAACCCAACTCCCGTGAGGCTTTTAGCATTTCTGCATCGCACCATGCAAATTCTTTATTGGCAATATTTATTAATTCTTCGGGCGAGTAAGGAATAAATTCATATTGCAATTGCCTTATTAATTCTTCTCTGCCAATTGGGTTTCCTACAATTCCGCTACCATCATCTTTTTGTAATGTTGCAGTATTGCCTTTACTTTTTAATTGCATAGCATAAACAGATAAACTACTATCAATAACCTGATAAGGTTTGGCAACCCACCAAGTAAACTGCGGATCATATCCGTAATAAAAATCATATACAGATTTTAATGCATTTTGTAAACCTTTTACAGTTGCCTCTGCACGTATAGCCAAAGGCATATCTATTAAAGATTCTTTATTAAGCAATTTTGATAAAGTTTGAATTTGTTTATTAATATTAAATAATGAATGAGCAATTTGCTCGCTATGCATATACGTGCCACGTCTGCGAAGTTTTTCGTATGCATAAATAGTATCGGCAAAAGGAATGTATTTTTTTATTTGATTGAACTCGGTTGCTTCAATATTTAATAATCGTAATTCATTATTTAACTGGCGTTGAAATAAAATATAATCAACCTGCGATGAGGTTTTCATTTTATCAAAATCTAATTGCTGCAACTGTTTAATATAATCATTACAAAGTTGTATTAAACGTTCTCTTCGTTCAGGAGAGTTTGTTATGGTATAGAAACGAGTAAGATTTCCTTTATCTGCATTATACGTTGCCATTAAAGGTTGCACTTCGCTGGTATGATAATAAGTATCAGAAGGTTTACCGTTTTGTGCAATGGCAGTTTGAAAAAATAAACTGCATATAATAATAATTTTTCTCATAGCATGTTGTTGATGCTATGAATGTAGTATAATTTTTAATTCGAATAATTAATACACAGCAGTTACTCCCACATAATTATGCGGCGTTATAGCTTTTAATTCTTTTTTTAAGGAAGAAGTTATTTTTAAACTATCAATAAATGCGTGCATTGATTTTTTGGTAATTGCATTGTTACCACGTGTTAATTCTTTTAAGGCCTCGTAAGGGTTAGGATAATTTTCTCTTCTTAAAATTGTTTGAATAGCTTCTGCCACAACCGCCCAATTATTTTCTAAATCTTCTTTTATTTTAACTTCGTTCAACACCAATTTATTTAAACCTTTTTGTAAAGATTTTAACGCAATAAAAATATGTGCAATAGGCACTCCAATATTTCTTAAAACAGTGCTATCGGTTAAATCTCTTTGTAATCTTGATATAGGTAATTTTGCTGAAAGATGCTCTAGTAAAGCATTTGCGATACCTAAATTTCCTTCGGCATTTTCAAAATCTATGGGGTTTACTTTGTGTGGCATTGCCGATGAACCTACTTCGCCGGCTTTTGTTTTTTGTTTAAAATAATCCATGCTTATATATGTCCAAGCATCTCTACACAAATCAACTAAAATATTATTAATTCTTTTTATACAATCAAATTGTGCAGCCAAATTATCGTAATGTTCAATTTGTGTAGTAAACTGCATGCGTTGCAAATGCAAATAATCTGCAACAAATTCATTTCCTAATTTAACCCAATCTTTTGTAGAAAAAGCAATATGGTGTGCATTAAAATTTCCTGTTGCACCACCAAATTTTGCAGCAAAAGGTATAACTGAAAATAATTTTATTTGGTTTTCAATTCGTTCTGCAAATACCATTATTTCTTTTCCTAATGTTGTAGGAGATGCAGGCTGACCATGTGTTTTAGCCAACATGCTTATTTTTTTCCATTGTGTAGCAAGGTTGTGTAAATGGTTATGTAGGTTTACAATTTCGGGTAAATAGTTTTGTTCAATACAATTTTTCCAAAGTAATGGAATGGCTGTATTGTTTACATCTTGAGATGTTAAACCAAAATGCACCCATTCTTTTAAATCATTCAATCCAATTTTTTCTAATTGTTCTTTTAAAAAGTATTCAACTGCTTTTACATCGTGATTAGTAATGCTTTCAATTTCTTTTATATGTTGTGCATCAGTTACATTAAAGTTTTCAACAATATTTTGCAATTGTTGTTTTTGTTTTGAAGATAGTTTGAAAAACTTTTTATCTGCTAAAAAAATAAAATATTCTACTTCAACCAACACACGGTATTTTATTAAAGCATATTCAGAAAAATATTCATCTAACTGAGTAATTTGTTTGCGGTAACGCCCGTCAATAGGAGAGATGGCAGTTAAATTATTTAGTTCCATTTATTAAAGTATAAATTATAAATAATGAGTTATAAAATTATTTTTAGTTTTTGTGTTTCATACATTTTGTCTCTTACATTATCGTCATTTCAACGAACTTGTGAGGAGAAATCTTTCTATTAAATTTGAGAGATGTCTCACTTTGTTCTACATGACGAATAGCATTGTTATAGTACAAGTGAGTGACACAACATAAGATGCACAAAGAACTAAAGTTGGTTCACAAAAAAATCTTTTTCTTTGCAAGCAAATTTAGATGAATTGAATAAGATTAAAGTTGGTGCTGTAAGTTATTTAAACACAAAGCCTTTATTGTATGGAATTAAACGCAGCCATTTGATAGATAAGATTGATTTAATAGAAGCATATCCTGCAAAAATTGCTGCTATGTTATTGAACAATGAAATTGATGTAGGCTTAATTCCGGTGGCTGTTATTCCTAAAATGAAAGAACATTTTATTGTTACCGATTTTTGTATTGGTGCAGAAAATGAAGTAGCAAGTGTTTGTTTGTTTAGCGAAGTGCCTATAGATAAAATTGAAAGGGTTTTATTAGATTATCAAAGTAACACATCGGTTAATTTGGCAAAAATTTTATTAAAATATTATTGGAAAAACAATGTTGTGTTTGAAGATGCAAAAGAAGATTTTAGAGAACATATTAACGGAACAACCGCAGGTGTTGTAATTGGTGATAGAGCTTTACAACAAAGAAAAATTTCGGCATACGTGTATGATTTAGCAACTGCATGGAAAAATTTTACCAACTTGCCTTTTGTTTTTGCAGCATGGGTTGCCAATAAACATTTACCTGAAAATTTTATTACTGAATTTAATAATGCAAACAGTTTAGGGTTGCAGCATATTGATGAAATTGTTGCAGAAAATAATTTTGCCGATTATGATTTAAAAAAATATTACACTCAAAATATTTCGTATCAATTAACTGAAAATAAAAAAGAAGCTTTACAAAAATTTTTAAACTTTTTGAACGAATAAATTGCCCAATGCCTTCTATTGCTGTTATAACTATTTGTTTTAATAACCTTGCCGATGTAGAAAAAACTTGTGCAAGTGTTGATATGCAAACAACACAACCTGTTGAGCATTGGATTATAAATGGTTCTACTGAAAATGATATTGCCACTTGGCTGAAAAGCAAACCACAACCACATTACAGAAAATGGATAAATGAAAGAGATAAAGGAATTTCAGATGCATTTAATAAAGGTATTACCAATGCAAGTGCTGCAATTATTCATTTATTAAATAGTGGAGATATATATGCCGATGAAAAAATACTTTCGGTTGTTGAAGAAACTTTTTTAAATCATCCGCAAACACAATGGGTTAGTGGTAAAATTAAAATTAAACGAAGTGGGCATTTAATTGAAGTAGGTAAACCGTTTAATGAAAAACAATTGTATAAAGGCATGAGAAGTGTTGCCCACCCAACATGGTTTTTAAGAAAAGAAGTTTATAATAGAGTAGGGCTTTTTAATTTGAATTATTCTATTGCAATGGATTATGATTTAATGTGCAGAATAAAAAACGAGCCTTATAAATTTATTAATAAAACAATGGTTGTGTTTGATGATGCAGGTGTAAGCAGCAACAATTATTTAAAATCTTTACAACAAAATATTCAGGTGTACGAATCTTATTTTGGTTATTCTGTTAAATGCAGGTTATGGCAATTACGTTTGAAAATTTTATTCTATTTATTGCAAACAAGTTTCGGGAAATTTTTATTTAGCATAAAGAAAAAAGCAGGCTTAGCAAATGTTTAATGTTGCTTAATGGCAATTCTTCCTGTTTCATCCATTCTGTTTAACAGGATAGAAATTTTATTTGTATCAATATATTCATCAACTGCTTTTCTGCTTCCTTTCCAAAAGCCATAATCATCAATAATTAAAACACCGTTTTGTTGTAGCAACGGATATAAATGAATCATTTCATGTTTAGTAGATTCATACCAATCTGTATCTAACCTTAATAAAGCAATTTTAGGTGGAAGATTTGTAGGAATAGTTTGCAAAATATCTCCTTCAATAAAATGAAAATTAGCAGAAGGGTATTTTGTTTTTTGAATATTTGTTTTTACTTCTTGCAAGCCTGAATAAGCCCAAACAATACTTTCAGTTTTTTTATTAATATCATTTTGTAGTTGTGAACTTGCATCTCGGTTTAGTTGATCAACATCTTCTTCAGTAGGGGCAGTCATTCCGGCAAAAGTATCGTATAAAAAAAGTTGTCGGCTTGTATCACCTAACTGCAAAAGCGTTTCTGCAATAGCCATCATACTTCCACCTTTCCAAACGCCACATTCAACAATACTTCCTTCAATATTATTTTTTACAACATATTTTACGGCTTCAATTAAACCATACAAACGTTCATTACTCGTCATTGTATAAGGCCTAACTTTATTAATAATGTTTATATGAAAATCTTCAAAGTCAGAAGGAAATATTTCTGCGGTTTTATCAAGTTCAAATAAAGCTTTAAATGCTTTTACGGGTTTAAATTTCATGTTGCAAATTAAAGTGATGTTTTATAACCGAAATTATTTTTTTTGTAGTAACTGCTGCATACGGAATGTTTACAACATACTCGTATTTGTTTAAATTATTTTTTACTATATCTGCCTCTACTTTATCAGGATACACAGCATAAATATTTTTAATTATTGTTTTAGGATAAGGGCTGAACCTACCATATTGTGAGCCATTGAAAATGCCGAAAGTGGTGCAGTTTACCGAAGCAGCTAAATGTATAGAACCAGTATCAACCGATAGTAAACATTTTGCTTTTGATAATATGTAAAGCATTTGCAATAAGTTTGTTTTTCCAACTAAATTTATTACAGTAAATGGGCATTGCTGTATAAAAGATTCTGCATAAACTGCATCGGTCATGCTTCCGCAAACTATTATTTTTAATTGATGTGTTTCAACCAAATAGTTGCTAACAGTAACAAAATTTTCTGTTGGCCAAATTCTATATTTATTTCTTGAACCCGGAAAAATAACAGCAAAATTTTCGGGCAAATCTTTTACTTCATGTTTTTGAATTAATTCATTATTAAATTGTAAAGAAGCATTAATGTTTGTGTTTGTTATGTTTTCTGCAAATAATTTATTTCTTTCAAACTCAAATAATAATTTTTCTTTAGGCTGAAACATTGATTGATAAAGACTTTTATCGAAATTATTTTCATAAACTTCATAATTTTCATTATTTCTTTGCATGCCAATATTGTTAATAGCTTTAGCAGCTTTTACAATGGCATCATCAACACGTTTAGCTCTTGAGAAAGTTGGATTAATGACTGTTGAATAATTCTCTTTATAAATTGATTTCAAAAAAGAATAACGATACAAAATTTTAGACTTAAAATTATTTTTTTGAAGCCAATAAACTTTTGAAAAACTGTTTCCAAATTCTAATTCGAATAATTGTTGCCAAGATGTATTTCCACAAAAATGAATGGTTGCATTTACACAAATATTAGTTTCTAAAATAGGTTTAATAAAACTTCTGAAAAGAATATAATCACCAATTTCATCAACACGTAATAACAATATTTTTTTTGATGTATTTGTTTTTCTGCTTCCTTGCGTAGCAAAAAATTCTATTATATTGTATAAAAAACCTTTAAGCCTGTTAATCATTTGGTCAATTTAATTTTTATATTGCTTTCTTTGCAAAGCATGAAGAATATTTTAACCGATTTTAATCCTTCAATAAGCCATCCTTTGTATTTTATACGAAAAGGCTTATACAACAAAATTAACCAGTACAGCAATATGCTAAGTGGTAATTTGCTTGATTTTGGTTGTGGTGCAAAACCATATAAAAATCTTTTTACAAATATTAGTACCTATGTTGGAGTAGATTATGCAAGTGATGGGCATAGCCATGTAAATGAACAAATTGATTTTTTTTATAACGGGAAAAATTTACCGTTTAATAATGAAGAATTTGATAGCATTTTTACAAGTGAAGTTTTTGAACACGTTTTTAAT
This sequence comes from Bacteroidota bacterium, assembly GCA_018267725.1. Lineage (GTDB taxonomy): Bacteria > Bacteroidota > Bacteroidia > Chitinophagales > Chitinophagaceae > CW01. The sequence continues at coordinate 71,413 of JAFDXY010000023.1, read as the reverse complement.
TTGAATGAAATTTTACCCGAATTAAACCGAGTACTAAAACAAAACGGAAGAATTTTAATTACTTGTCCTTTTGTTTGGGAAGAGCATGAAATACCTAATGATTATGCACGTTACACTCAATTTGCATTAAAAAATTTGTTAGAAAAAAATGGTTTTGAAATTGAAGTAATAGATAAAAGTGGGCATACATTATCTGCTATTCATCAGTTATTTATTATTTACTTAAATGATTATTGGTTGCATCATGTAAAATTTTTATCGAAGTTTAATTTTTTCAAAAAAATTATCAGGCAAATTGTTGTTCCTATTTTAAATTGGTTGTTCAAGCTGTTTGAGCCATTATGGCCTAAGAACGAAAAACTATATTTGAATAATATTATTGTAGCCAAAAAATTATGACAAAAATTTTATATACTGTTTGCTCTGCCAATCATTTAGCTTATGCAAAAACAATGGCAGATTCGTTTTGTAAACACCATACAGATTATACAATTTTTATTTGCTTGGCCGATAAAGTTGAAAACAGATTTGATAAAAATTTCTTTCATCCATATAACTTAATAGAAGTTGAAAGCATTGGTATTGTTGAGTTTGAGAAGATGAATAAACAATATTCTTTAATTGAATTGAATTGTGCATTAAAACCATTTTTCGCAAACTATTTAATTGAAAAACATAATCCTGAAATTGTAATTTATTTAGATACTGATATATATGTGTACCAACCTTTTCATGTAATTGAAGAATATTTACAAGAAAAAAGTATTGTTATAACACCACATTTTCTCACTCCGATAACAGATAATTTATTACCGAGAGAAAGAGATATTCTTAGATCTGGTTTATATAATGCAGGGTTTATTGCATTAAAAATTAATAACAATTCTAAACAATTTTTAAATTGGTGGAGTAACCATTTAATAGATGAATGTTATTACAATTTTGCAGAAGGAATGGGTGTAGATCAAACATGGCTTAACCTTGTTCCTTTATTTTTTAATGAAATATGTATTGCAAAAAATAAAGCATTAAATGTTGCTTATTGGAATTTACATGAAAGAAATTTATCTGTAAAAAATAATGTAGTGATGGTTGATGATGTTGAACCATTAATATTTCTGCATATTAGCGGATACAAATTTGAAACACCTGAAATTTTATCGAGACATCAAAACAGATTTGAATTAAACAAATTGCCTATTTTATTTCAATTGCTTTCCAACTATAAAGAAAAAGTAAAAGCTAACAACTACGATTATTTTATTGCACTACCCAGCGTTTATGCAAAACCAATAAAGCAATCTACAGGCTTAATGAAGACTATTAATAAATGGCTAAAACCATTCGGCGTAAAAATTAGTAATTTATAATTTATTAATTTTTAAAACCATTATCACGTTATAATCAATTTCGCAATTGCTACTGTATAAAATTTCGTAAGTAATATTTAGTTCGTTTAGTTTTTGCAACATAAAATCATATCCCATTTCTTTATGTATATGATAGGGGTTTAATGGCTGACCAATTCTATTACAAATTTCTTCATACTTTACTTGGTTAGGAAATACCAATATTAAAGTTCCTCCATTTTTTAAAATGCGAATAAATTTTTTTAACCCATCAACCGTATCTGTAAAATCTTCAATTAAATGACTTGTATAAACATAATCATAAGTGTTATCTGCCACCGGAATTTCATCATTAATAACATCGCAACCAATCTCTACTTTATCTTTTCCTGCTTTTGCATAAGGTTGCGGAAAATCAATACCATCGCAGTTTTGCTTTAATATTTTATCTCCTCCAAAACCAATATCACAACCTTTTCCTACGCAATATTTAGTTACTAAATGCCTTACTTTATTTGTTTCTGATCCATAAGTAAATTGTATTCCAAACCAACGCGTAAGTGTTCCTTTAATTTTTCTGTTTATAAAAACTTCTAAGTTCATAAAATAATTATTTTCCTATTAATCCTTTCCAAGCATCAATTCTAAATTGTATAACGGGTAATGCTTTTGCAGGATGGCCTTGTAAAGTATATTTTATTGCAAGAATAAAAGATGCAATTAGTTTTACAAAATATTCTATATTTTTTTTTGCATAAGCTGCTTTGCTAATTAATAATACTCTTCTTCTTTCACCTCTGCCAATACCGCTTGCAACTCTATACATATATTCTTTGGTAAGTTTGTTTACTTCAACAACATGTTGCACAATAATTTTAGGATGATAATAAATTTTATTACCCAATGCTTGTAGTTTATAAAAAAATTCTTTGCCCTCGCCACCAATACGCAAAGTGCCTACAACGCCCGGTAATGCTGTATTAAAGCCATTTACTTTTTTAAAATCTTCTGTTTTAATAATCATGTTAGATTCTAAAGGATATTTCCCTTCGGTAAAAACACAAACTTCATTACTATAATTAAAATTTCCTACTAACGATGAAACATAATAACTCATCCATTTAGGTTCTGCCGGAATATATTTAGGAATAATTCTTCCGCCCAAACCTCCGGCATCTGCATGTTGTTTAAAAAATAAAACTATTAATTCTAAATAATTATTTTCTGCAATGGCATCATCATCCATAAAACATAGAAGCGGAGATTGAACCAATGCAGCACCTGTATTTCTTGCATAAGATGCACCTTGTTGTTTTTCTTCAACATAAATAAAATTAGCATCTGCATGCAATGCAATAAATGTTTCAACAACTTCTTTTGTATTATCGGTTGAATTATTGTTGGCAATAATTACTTCATAATTTTTTTTAGAAAATGTTTGGTTGTATAAACTTTGCAACGCATCGTTTATATATGCTGCACGATTGTATGTGCATATTACAATTGATATTTGCAAGCTGTTGCTCATAAGTTTTGTAAAGATAAAATTGCCTTGCTAATTATATTGTTCCAATAATAGGTTGCATAAAATAATTGCGGTGTGTCTTCATTTTTAAGCAGTTTTGTTTTTAACATTACTTCGCTAAAAGTATTGCTGTTATTGCTTTTTACGGAAATTAATTTATTGTTTAAGATAGAAACATCTATACCTTTTATATTTTCTTCATTAGCAATTACCAAAGTATTATTTGCCAATGCTTCAATAATTTTTGTTTTAATTCCCGTTGCTAAAGAAGAAGGAACTATAAATGCATCGGCTGCTTTTACATATAAATCTATATCATCAACAAAACCTGCGTGAATTAAATTCTTACAGTTTTTAATTTGTTGAAATAAATTTTCTTTTATTCTGTTTCCGCAAATAATTATTTTGTATTGAAAATTTGATTGAAGCAATAATGGTGTTATTTCATTAATAATAATTTCTATTGAATGAATGTTTGGTTGAAAATCTAATGTGCCGTTGAAAAGAAAAATTACATCATTTAAATTAATATTATGTTTTTTACAAACTAAATTTCTGCTTGTTTGTTTATCAAAACACAATGGAATTGTTTGCAAATCTGTTCCAAACGGAATAATTGTATAAGTATGGTTTTTTAATTGCCAAACATCTGTTGCATGCGTTGCATCTTCTACTGTTTTATAAAAAACATGATTGGCTTTTGCATGAACCCACTTCTCATAATATTCATAAAACTTCCACCAAAATTTATTGGCTTGTTTAAACCTGTATGCTTCAATATTATGCGAGTGTATTACAAAAGGCTTGCCTGTAAAGGTTTTTAGCAAAATGCCCAACCAACTTAAATAAGAATGTTCAATAATAATTACATCAACTTTATGTTGCCTTATTAAATAAACTAATTTGTTAATGTAAAAAATATTTAACCAACTCCAATGATGATTGAATAAAAAATTATATTGTTTTTTTATTAAAAAGTTAGCTTCTTCATTTTCTTTTGCAGTAACAAGAATTGTTTCTGTTTTTTTTGAAAGATATTCGTAAAACTTAGCTACGCCTTTTTGCCCGCCCATATAAGCAGGAAAAACTTTGTAGGAAACAATTCCCATTACTTTCATTGCATTATGCTTGTGCTTGTTTTTTATTGCGTATTGATGAAGCTATTGCACCAATTAAGAATAACCAAGTTAATGCAGATGCACCTATTGCTAATTTACTTCCAATTACAAACGATGCAGGTTTAAACTCAAATACAATTTTATGTTTACCCGCAGGAATTTCTAATCCTCTTAAAACATAATCTGTTTGGTAAATTGGTGTTTCTTTTCCATCAATAGTTGCCGTCCAGCCTGCATCATAATACACTTCACTAAACACTGCAAAGCCATTGCTGTTGGAGGTAGATTGGTATTCAACAATATCATTATCATTTTTTATTAAATGAATAGTTGCAGTTGAATCGTTACTGCCTTTAAAATTTATTTTTTCTTTTAAAGAAGCATTTAATATGGCGGTATCTTTTGGATTAAAGTTGCTTAACGATTGAATAATTGCTGCCGGAGTATTTTTATACTCAACAGTTTTTACAAACCATGCAGCACCTAATGCCTCTGGGTTTTGTTGCACCATTACTTGATTGCCTTGTTGGTTTGGCATAATAATATACTTTGCATTAAGCATATTTAATACCGGCATACAGTTAGGAAATTTATATAGCTGACTATCAATTAAATCTTGATAAATACTAAGTTTGGCAGGATGATAACCTCCAATAGATTTATGAAAATAAGCCGTTAATGCACTTCCGTTAAATGCATCGCTAATTCCGTGAGAAACATCGAGTACACGATAATAACTTGTGTCTTGCAGTATTTGTTTATCAATAGCAGAAGGAGTGAAGTTGTTATCGTAATCGGTTTGTTCTTGATAATGTTCTTCATTCAAATATTTATTATCAATCATTATTACATCAATAAAAGCAAACAAACCTACCACTGCTAATGCAACAATTGTATTTATTTTCTTTTTAATATATAACCACAAAGCAATTGCGGCAACGGCAATAAATAAAAACGAACGGAAGAAATCTGCCCAAAACAAATTTTTTCTATCTTCTTTTAAACCATTAATAAAAGTTTTTACAGGTTCTAATAACGATGCTTTTTGTTGTGCATCGGGTATTTGATTTATTTGTTTTAATAAATCGCTATCGCTGGCTTGCCCCGCTGCACTCATAAAATCTGATGAAACATACACTAACAATGCAAAAACAAAAACGCCGCCTACAACAATAAAACCTTTTTTATATTTTTTCCATAAGGTTTCTTTATCTGTATCGGTAATAATTTTATTTAAGGTTAAAGCAGCCATCATACACAACAATAAAGTTGGTACAACTATTATCATACTTGGTGCTCTAAACTTGTTGTACATTGGTAAATCTTTCAACAACAATTCATTAAAGCCTGCAAAATATTTTCCCCAACTCATTAAAGTTGTTAATACAATTGCTGATAAAATCCACCATTTATATTTTTCATCTAACAACACAAAACCTATTAATGCTAAAAAACAAATGATGGCACCAACATAAGGCGGACCCGCAGTTCCAACGCCATCAATTCCTCCCCAATAAAAACGTAAATAACTTTGTAATTGCTGCCCTAATTGTTGCGGCATTTGTTGTAATGCTTCAATGGCTTTCGATTTATCTTGTTCAACTTCTAAATTAAAACTACTGCCTCCGTACATTCTTGGGAACATCATTACCAACGGTTCTGTTTTGTACATACTGTAGCTTAAAGCATAATCTGTACTTAAACCTGTTTTAGTTAAATTACTTTTATCTGTTGCTAATGCACTGCCGCCACGTATAGTTCTTTTTGCATATTCATAAGTAGTAAATAAAGTAACTGCATTTATTAAAACACCTAATGCAATTGCTATTACTGCACAACTTATTACTTTGGTTAAATGCTTAAAATCTTTTTCTTTAACCCATCTTACCAAATAAGCAATACTCATTATTCCAACAATAATAAAAGTGTAGTAAGTTATTTGCATGTGGTTGGCACCAACCATTAATGCAGTTGCAACAGCAGTTAATGCGGTGCCCCATAAATATTTTTTTTCATATAATAATAACAAAGAACCTATTAAAGCAGGCATGTATGCAATGGCATTCATTTTAGTATCGTGTCCCGCAGAAATAATAATTGGATTATATGTTGCATACGCATAGCTTAATGCAGTAATAATGCCTACATACGGATTAACTTTTAAAACTTGTGTAAGAAAATAAAAACAAATACATGCCAAAAAGAAAAAGTAAACAGGTTTAGGTAAACCTAAAGTTAGTAGGCTGCCAATATAACCAACGCTAATAGGGTTTTCTCCAATACCTGTAATTTGATAAGCAGGCATACCACTAAACATACCATTGCTCCATAAAGGAAAATGCCCATGCTTGGCTTTATAATCAAAAGAGTTTTGAGCCATTCCTTTCCAGTGAATAACATCACCTTGTTGCAAAACTTTACCTTCTAATGCAGGTTTACAATAAATTAATGCAACAATTAAAAACACTACTATGGCTATTGCATGTGGCAATAATTTTTTCCATTGAAAATTTTTCATCTGTTCTTTTTGTTAAGTGCAGCAAATTAATGCTATTTTGAACTAAAATTTTTATGCGTTGGCTATTATTTATAAGCAGGGTAGTTTTAATATGCAATATTTGTTTTGCAATAAGTATAATTATGCGTTATGTTGGAGAGATAAAAACAGGTGATAGAATTAGCTCTTACTACCAAAGTTTTACAGGAACAGTTATTGTTTTAGGGTTTAGTGCCATTATATTGAATACTATTGTGAACATAATTATTTTGCTAAAGGCTATAAGTAATAAAACAGTAAATGTGCCCGTGTGGTTACGTGTTACCAATATGCTATTTTTAATTGCTCAATTTGTTTTCTTCTTTTTATAAATTGAAAAAATGATACACAAAATTTTAAATGATAAGCCTACCAAACTCTTTATTGGTTTTGCGGCGTTTTTTTGTTGCAATGCATTAATTGCCGAAAGTATTGGAATAAAACTTTTTTCGTTAGAAAAAACATTTGGTTTTAAGCCTGCAAATTTTACTTTGTTTGGAGAAAGTGGTTTGGCTTTTACACTTACTTGCGGTGTATTATTATGGCCTTTAGAATTTATAATGACAGATATTGTGAATGAATATTACGGCCCAAAAGCTGTACGCAGAATTTCGTTTACAGCAGTTGCATTAATTGCTTATGCTTTTCTAATGTACTTTGCTGCTATTAAAGTAACACCACCCGATTTTTGGGTAACAGCATATCAAAAACAAGGTGTGCCGAATATGCAAAATGCTTTTGATCAAATATTTGGACAAGGCATGAGAATTATTGTAGGAAGTTTAGTTGCATTTTTAGTAAGTCAGTTGGTTGATGTTACCGTGTTTCATAAAATAAAAAAAATAACGGGCGATAAACACATGTGGTTGCGTGCAACAGGCTCTACCATTGTATCTCAATTAGTAGATAGTTATATTGTTTTATTTATTGCTTTTAGTGGCGTATTTACTTGGCAACAAATTTTAGCTTTCGGCATAATGAATTACACGTACAAGTTTACTATGGCAATTATATTAACGCCCGTAATTTATTTAGCTGAAAAAAGAATTGATAATTATGTAGGACACGATGTTGCCAAACGTATGAAACACGCAGCAATGGGCAAAGGTGAGTTTGAAAATATTATTACAGCAGGATAATAAATTATTTGTTTAAGAAGAAAATCGTTATTGCTGTAAAAGTTAGTTATTCTTCAACATTTTTACAACAAGTTTATCAATTGGTAAGTGAACAGTTTCTTCATTAAAATCATTCCATTCAATCCAACGCAAAACTTCTGCTTGCCCTTGCGAGTTAGCAGTTTGTTCTGCTGAAAAGTCAAACGGTTTTGTTTTGATAGGAAGTAAGTTTAAATCAGCGGTATTACTTGCATTTACATAATAATAAATAGAAATAATTTGATCATTAAAATTAAATGCAGAAGGCTGATAGTAATCGGTTGTATAAATATGTTCTCCAACAATAATATCTAATCCTGTTTCTTCTTTAAACTCTCTTTTTAAACAATCTTTTGTGCCTTCTCCAACTTCTAAACCGCCGCCGGGAAATTTTGTAAAATAATTACCTCGTATAAATTCATCGCTTACTAAAATTCTTTTATCTGCATCTATTAAAATACCGTACACTCTAATAGTAAATTTTGTTGGGATTATTTTATTAGTTGAAACATTCATATTTATAATTCAGTTAATTTATTTTATTGTGCAGCAGGAATGTTTTTCCAGTTTTCTCCGCGTTTTATTCTTATAATTTGCATATCGCTTACTTTAAAAGTTTTGGCAAGTTTGCGAGCTGTTTTGCCTTCATTCAACAATTTTTTTATAAGCATTACTTTGGTTACGGTAAGCTTAGCAACATTAGGGCTTACAACAATATTTTCTTTTAATAGTTTTTTGTATTTAATAACGTATGGGCTTTTTCGTTGGTGTGCATAGTTTTCTTCGGGTGTCATCCATTGTAAATTAATTACCGTATTGTTTAGTTTATTATAGTTTAAATGTGCAACTATAGTTTGCGTAGGTTTTGGTTTTGGTAAAAAATATTCTGCCACTAATTTGTGAATTAAAGCATGATAATTAATAGTTCTACCAAGTGTTTCTTTTCTGTATTTCTGAGTTAGTTTTTTTCTTTTGTGTAACAACAGTTTTTCTGTTTCTTGAATAGTTAGCTTGCTTTCTTTTAATGCTTTCATACTTTTAATTTTGCGGGCAAGCTTAAACAGTTGTTGTTTTTCTGCATCAAATTTTTCTTGAGTGGCTTTATCTCTTTTTGTAAAAAGTTTTATTCTAACAATTTTATAACCGTTAATGGTAGAGCCTTTCAGAGGTTTTTTATTTGCATTTTTATGAGTGCTTCTTAAGTTGCCGTGGTTTGATACTTCTAAAATAAAATTGTTATTGTATTTAAAATTGAATTCAACTTTTTCCCATTTTTCTTCCGGAAGTATTTGAAACATGTGTTTTATTTTAAATGAGGGGGTGCAAAAATTTATATTTCAAATTCGCCTTTAAAAACAAAAGTGGCGGGTCCGCAAAGCCAAATATTATTGTAAACATTTTCGCTAATGCGATTAAATTCTACAGCCAAATTACCGCCTAAAGTTTTTATTTCTATTCTGTTAAATCCTGTTTCGTTATGATAATAAACTAATGCACTTGCCGTAACTCCGGTTCCGCAACTTAAAGTTTCATTTTCTACACCACGCTCGTATGTACGCACAGTTATGGCATCTTCATCGGTTGCTTCTACAAAATTTACATTAATGCCATTTTGTTCAAACTCTTTGCTATAGCGTATTTCATGTCCTTCTTTGTAAACATTTACATTCATCACATCATTTACATTTTTTACAAAATGCGGCGAGCCTGTATCTACAATATAATCTCCGTTTTTATTTTCAATTGTATTTACATCTTTCATTTTTAAATTAATCCAATTATTATCTGCCAGTATTGCATTGTGTTCTCCATCTATCGCAATAAATTTATACGACTGTTTTTTCATGCCCATATCGTAAGCAAATTTTGTTAAACATCTGCCACCATTACCGCACATACTACTTGGTTTTCCATCGGCATTTACATAATACATTTCAAAATCGTATTTATTACTGGCATTCAACATCATTAACCCATCTGCACCAATACCAAATTTTCTATCGCATAACTTATTTATTTGTTGAGGAGTAAGTGTTATTTTTCCTTCTCTATTATCTAAAATAATAAAATCATTTCCTGTGCCTTGATATTTATAAAATGTAAGATGCATAGTTGGTGTTTTGGGGAATAGTTAGTTAAAGTCGAAAATCGTTAATCGAAAATAGCAAGTTATTGTGAACCGTTTAACGAAGTAATAATTTTACTTAACATCATAAAACATCGTTCAAGATATACTTGCATGTGTTGAATATTATCGATTTGTAGATATTTTAAAATTAGAGCTATTTCTATTTGTGTATCAATTTCAACAATTGAACTCCTTGATACTTCTAAAAATCTTGCTTTTTCTACTTTTGATTTCCGTGCAAAGCCTTCGGCAATATTACTAGACACTGAAATTGCTGCTCTACGCAATTGAGTTACTAGAACATATTTTTCTTCTTGCGGAAAATTTTTAGTTTGAACATAAATTTCTTCTACTAGCTTTAGAGAAAGCTGATAAACATCTAACTGTTTGTGTGAAAGGTTCAACATTTTACAGATTAAATATTAAAATTATTTTTAAATTTAATTTCATATTCGGTACTCGCAATTTTCGATTAACGATTTTCGGTAACAAGGTAACAATTAACAACCTCAACTATATCTTCTCAATAATTGGTAAACAAGTTTGTAATAATTTTTCTACGGCAGCATCTCCATCTTTACTAAATTCTTTTCTTACACGATTGGCAACTATAACATTTACAGCCAAACAATTATGGCCTAATAATTTTCCTAAACCATAAATAGCACTTGTTTCCATTTCAAAATTGCTAATGAAATGATTACCAAACCTAAATGTAGTAAGCCTTTCAACTAACATAGGGTTTGATAAACCTAAACGCAACACTCTGCCTTGTGGGCCATAAAAACCCGGGCAAGTAACAGTAATACCATGATGAAAGCCACCAACAAAATGTTTTATTACACTTGCTCCGGCTGTTGCTAAATAAGGTTGAATATTGCCTGTTAATTGTGTGTGTGCAACAAACTGTTGTAAAATTTCTTGCTCTTCATTATTGTTGGCTAATTGATAATAATGCAACAAATTATCTAAGCCTAAACCATGTGTACCAACCACTAAACTATCTACCGGAATATGTTCTTGCAAAGCACCCGATGTACCTAAACGAATGATGGTTAAAGGTGTATGTTTTTCTTTAATGGTTCTTGTTGTTAAATCAATATTTTTTAATGCATCTAATTCATTAATAGCAATATCAATATTATCTGGGCCAATGCCTGTAGATATAACCGTAATTCTTTTTTTACCTATATAACCTGTATGGCTAACAAATTCTCTGTGTTCTTGTTTTACTTCAATGTTATCAAAATATTTACTAACTTTTGCTACACGCCCCGGGTCTCCAACAGTAATAATTGTATCAGCTACTTCTTCGGGTGTTAAATCAATATGATAAATAGCACCTCTTTTAGTAATAATTAATTCACTTTCGGCAATTCTGTTCATAATTTGTTTTTTTATAGGTAAACAATTTTAAATAGTTTGTAAAATTAGAATTTTGAAATTAGTTACGATGCTTTATTTTCGCAGCCTGCTAAAAATAAATTGGTCCTGTGGCCGAGTGGCTAGGCAGAGCTCTGCAAAAGCTTCTACAGCGGTTCGAATCCGCTCGGGACCTCTCTCTCTACAAAAAGATTATCTGCAAACGATAATCTTTTTTATTTCTATTAATCGGCTATTTTGCTTTTTGTTTTAGGTACTAACATTAAATTTTTTTGTAAAGATTTTTTTAGTTGTGTTTTTACCAATTGTCCCATGGTGGTGGGTTTTAAAAAAGTTGTGGCTTTATTAAAGTGTAAATAGAGTTCTTGTTTTAGTTGTTCTAATTTTTCTGTAATTGAAATTTTATCAATCGTCATAATATCTAAAAGTTCTTTTACTCTGTAACGTGCAGATACTAATCTAAACGTCATCATTGTTTTTTCTTCTGTTTGATATTGTGCAATACTTTCTGCATCTAAATGCTTGCTTACCACATCTACAAAAGCTTTGTTTTCTTTAAAGAATTGAGGAAGATATAAATTTTTTCTTCCTTCATAACATTGTTGGTCAAAATCTATGGCACGTATTCTATATTGATAATCTTCAATATCGGGAATAATGTTCACTACAAAATTATAACTACGCATATCGCCTAACAGTTGCACAAAACATCGTTCATTAAACTTTACAAATTCTTTTGCCAAACGTATTAAGTTGGTATTGCTGTTGTTTAAATATTCTGTAATAAAAATATCTCCGGGTATGCCCGGAATATGTTCTTCTATTAATGTGTTTTTGTTTGTAAAAAATGTTATGCGGTTAGGAGAGAGGAGATGCTCTAACTCTAAACCATACACACGGCTTGCATCGGCTTGTTTTATATAATAATGATCGTAATTATCATTCAATTTATTTTTTATGCGAATACGAAATGGCTGACTGTTTCCGAAATAACAAAAATCTATTCTAGCTACATCAAGGTGATTAATAAAACTCATATCGCCTTCTGTTTTTAATATAGCATAAATTTTTACTAAGTTTTCGCGAAGCCATTTCCATTCATTCATATCATAACTAACTGTTTCCCAAAATGTGTTGTTATTGGCTTTATCTTTTAAAGGAACAGTGTAAATAAATCTTTGTAAATCTTTATACTCAACAGGCAATGCAACTTCTCTTCCGTATTGTTTAAGATATTTACGCAGTTTTTCATTAACCGGAAAAATAGGTTTTTTTTTGCTTGGTTTATCTGTGTTATTATTTGTTGTATTGGGTTGGTTCATTATTAATCTATCAAAGTAATATCATCATTTTCTAATAAGTTAAGATTTACGGCATCGGCACCTGCAATGCCTTCTACAGAGCCTTTAATATGTGCTGCATTAAGTAATACTTTTTCTAATTGTTTTTCTCTTGCTTTCCATAATTTTTCCATGGCATCTCTTTCTTTTTGAATAGATAATTTCATGCTCATAAAACCTTCACGAATGGCTTTCCATTGTTCATTAAATTCATTTCCAATTAAATAATCGTACAACATAGTCATTTTATCTCCTTTGTTTTCTTGACTTTTTTTGGCATCAAAAATTTTCAACACTGCATTACGAAGTAAAAGTGATACACTTCTTACCTCGTTAAACGTGCATATATATACACCTTCTTTCTCGCCAAAACGTTCCATGTCTTTTGGTAAAACTTGTGTAACAATTACAGCAACATCTGCATTTAAAGTTCGCATATCGGTTTTTAATTTTTCAATCCAATCGTTAGCAAAATCTTTAGTGCGTTTACTTTCGTAAATTATTTTTCCTGCTTCAATACCAAATTGGTTTCTTATAATTTGAATACAATCTGCACCACGCACACCTTTGCCAACTTCTTCAACTTTATCAAACGGAAATGTGTTGCGTAAAATTTCTTCTAACATTAACTCTTGCACTTCGCCTTGCAATTGCATAGAACCTTGCTCTTGCTTGCGTTTCATTTCTTCGGTTAGTTTTTTTTGATCGTCTAACTGTTTTTGTAATTCTTTAATATGTAAACTAAATTCTTGTTCTTTTAAATTTAATTTTTCGTTTTCTTCTTTTTGTAATTGCTCTTTTATTTTTTCTCTTTCGGTAAGTAATTTTTTTTGAACCGTAATATCCAACTCTTCTTCTTTTGTTTTTAATGCTTGTTCTTTTTGTAAATATTCTAATTCTTTTTTTCTGGCTTCTTTTAACTTCTCTTCCTTATCGGTATCAGATTGTTGCAATAGTTTCAATTGATTTTCAAAATCGTTACTAATACTTTTTCTTAATGCTTCTTCTAACTTTTGTTTTTCATCATCTAATTTTTTATTTACTTCTACATCTTTTGCTAATAATTGTTGTTGAAAAGAAGATTCCTTATCTCTATACTCTTTTTCTTTTCTTTCTTGCCACTCTTTTGCTTTGTTGTTTAGTTCTTTTTGAATTTCATCTCGCAAAGCATCTGTTGGCTCAAAATGATTACCACAATTAGGACAGGTTATATTAAAATTTGACATAATTTATAAATTACTATTGTTTGTGTTACCTTGTTTAAACAACCATTTTTGATAAACAAAGTACATAAGCACATCTGCTAAAGTTTTTAAAATTAAGAAAAGATATGGTGCACTTATATTAAAAAATTTGGGTAATAAAATCATTAAGTGCATAGGAACAATTCTTGCATACGGCATCATAAACATAGTGTTGTAATTGGCACCTTGTTTCTGCGTTTTTATTTTATCTTGAATAAAATTAATAGCTGTGCTTGCAATAATTATTATTACGGCTGCTTTTAAAAACCTCCAATTTAGTTGGTCTATTTTTACTATATCTATTAAAATAAAAACCAAATACACTAAATGAAAAATACCATAATGCACTAAGAAAAAAATAGAGAAGCAACCTTTATTTGTAATAGTTTTTCCGCTAAGTGTTATTTTACTATTTGTATTAGGGAATGTTATTAACGAAAGAAAATTAAAAATTCCTATACAAACACTTTGCACCCAATACAATGCAACAATAGTTGAATAACTGTTTGGGTGCATTGAGTAATAATAAACAATATACCCATTCATGCTTAACAATGCCCAAAAGCCCCAGTTATATAAAACAGATTTACGCAAACTATTTTTTTTGAAAAATAATAAAAAAAGCGGAAGTAGTAAAGTAGAAATTATTGTTGCAGTTTAATTTTCTTGCAATAAACAGTTTACAAATTCAGGTGCAAGTTTTATAATTCTGCTTATACTTTCTAATTGCCAGTACGGAATTTTTGAGGTATAATTTCCGTTTAATAAAGGACCAAAAAAATATAAGTTGGCTGAGGCTTCAAAACAATTGTTTACGTGAATGCCTTTGTTTGATAAATTTATTTTACACAAACCTTTGCTAATTAAATTTTGCAGTAAAGCAGATTCTGTAAATTGTAAGTTGGCCGAGCCTGAGCAATTAATAACTACAGAAAAATAGTTATTATGTGTTGTTAAAATACCTTCTTCATTTTTGTAAACAAGTTGTGCTGCGTTGTTTGCTGCATCAATTCGTTCAAAAGTTCCTTTTAAAATTTCAAATTTATTTTTAGTTATTCCGTTGTGTAACGGCGTTAAATATTCTTCTCCTGCATGTCTAACAATTTTACTTAACTCGTTGCCATGCACAGCCATAAACATTTCCTGATCTTCCCAACTTAAATTCAATAATAAATGTTTAACTGTTTTAATTATATAATGTACATAATCCATTTGTACATGCTTAGTTGCAGATAATTGTAAATCTTTGCTTGCAGCATTTACCAAACAATTGATGGTGTATTTATTTTCTTCAATAATTTTTGAAAGATGCGGAGTATAAAAATTTGTTACTTGTTGTTTTGATGTTAGTAACGGGAATTTACCACCTGTTGAAAGAAAAACAATTTTATTAATTAAGTTATTTAATTCTTTGTTTTTTTTTAAAAGATAAACCAACTCTAAAGCTGTTGCATTGGTACCAACTACTAAAATATTTTTTAACTGATGATTTGCTAATTTATTTTTTAGTAATTGTATGCTTTCATCTACGTTGTATTGAAATAAATTATTAATGTTTAAAGCTTTATCAGAAGCATTTTTAAACAATTTATTTTGTGGAGCAGAACCAATAGCCACCACCACTTTTTCTGAAACAATTTCAACTATTTCTCCATTTTGTTTTTGTACAGATACTTGATAGGAATTATTTTTTTGTGTATGAATATTTATTGCTTCGCCAATAATTTTAGAGATAACAATATTATTATTTTCCGCCTCTTGCAAAGCTTTATCTAATTGTTGCTGCAAATAGTTTCCGAATAAAAAACGTGGTATATAAATATTATTCCAATCGTTATTTTGTATTAAAGAAATATTTTTTTCAAGCCATTTTTCTGCCAACAATCCACCGTTTTGTTTGTAATAAGCAGACCATTCAGGCAAAGTTTTTTTTACCCAATTGCAAAACAATTCTTTTTCGGGTTCAGCTAAAAATTCGTTTACAGAAGTTAGTATTAATGAATTAACGGAAGATTTATTACCCCATGCAATACCTTTCCAAAATTCATTGCTTTGCTCAATTACAGTAATGGTATAGGGTTTAGGTTGTTGTTTAATTTTTTTAACCAAATTAATAATGGTTAAACTTGCCGATGCTCCGCCACCTATAATTGTAAATTTAGTTAAAAGTTTTTCTACAGCAGCCATGGGGCTAAATATAATGAATGTGTTTTTATTTTTATTTTAAAATACATGAAATATTATTTAATGATGGAAATTTTTTGCAATAAAAAAGAGAACCATTAAGATTCTCTTTTAAAATTTTGTGCCCGGAACAAGATTCGAACTTGCACGTTCTTTCGAACACCACCACCTCAAAGTGGCTTGTCTACCAATTTCAACACCCGGGCTTTATTGTAATTATTAATTGTTAGTTATTAATAATTAATTACATTCTTTCAGGAACATTAATTCCTAATAAACTCATTCCTGCTTTTAAAATTTGTGCTGTTAAAGTAGCTAATTGTAAACGTAATAATTTTTTTTCTTCATTTTCTGCATTACTAATAGAATGTTGCGAATAGAATGAATTAAATGTTTGAGCAATATTGAAAATATAAATTGCCAATTTGCTTGGGTCGTGTTCGGTTGCAGCTTCTTCAATAATTGCAGGAAATATTTCTAATTGAACAGCTAATTGCTTTTCTAATGGAAGAAGAGAATGCTGAATAGTGAGTGGTGAATTATTTTCTATTGACCATTGACCATTGACCATTGCCTTTCTTAAAATACTTTTAATTCTTGCATGTGTGTATTGAATGAATGGGCCTGTAAACCCATGGAAATCTATACTTTCTTCCGGGTTAAAAATCATTTTCTTTTTAGGATCTACACGCAGTAAGAAAAACTTTAATGCACCTAAACCAATTGTGTTATATAGTTCTGTTAATTCATCTTCTGCAAAATCTTTAACCTTGCCTAACTCTTCGGTTTTATGTTTGGCAATGTTTATCATTTCGGCAACTAAATCATCTGCATCTACAACAGTTCCTTCTCTGCTTTTCATTTTACCTGTTGGCAATTCAACCATGCCGTAACTTAAATGGTAAATACCATCTGCCGAAGGCAAGCCTAATTTTTTACAAATTAATTTTAATACTTTAAAATGATAATTCTGTTCATCGCCCACCACATAAATACTTTGTTGTGCATTGTATTCTTTTTGTCTTTGTTCTGCCAAACCAATATCTTGAGTTATGTAAACAGATGTGCCATCTTTACGTTGTACTACTTTTTCGTCTAAACCATCTTTCGTTAAATCAATCCAAACACTGCCATCATCTTTTTTATAAAAAACGTTTTTATCAAGCCCTTGTTTTACTAAATTTTTTCCTAATAAATAAGTATTGCTTTCGTAATAAATTTTATCAAAATTGCTTCCTATTTTTTTATAGGTTTCATCAAAACCTTTGTAAACCCAATTGTTCATTTGCTTCCACAATTCAATCACATCAGGCTTTCCGGCTTCCCAATCAACCAACATTTGTTGTGCAGCCAACATAATAGGAGCTTCTTTTTCGGCTTGCTCTTTTGTTTTTCCTGTATTAATAATTTCTTCAATTTCTTTTTTGTAAGCATCATTAAACTTCACATAAAAACCTCCCACTAAATGATCTCCTTTGGTATGTGTTGTTTCGGGTGTTTCATTATTTCCAAATAATTTCCATGCAATCATGCTTTTACAAATGTGTATGCCTCTATCATTTACCACACAAGTTTTTACAATAGCATTTCCGTTGGCTTTTAAAATTTCGGCAATACTCCATCCTAAAAAATTATTTCTTAAATGCCCCAAATGCAAGGGTTTGTTGGTGTTGGGAGAGGAGTACTCAACCATTACTTTTGCATTCGTTTTTTCTTTAATACCAAAATTTATATTGTTATAATTTGTTGAAAGAAAATGTAACCAATAATTATTACTTACCGTAAGATTTAAAAACCCTTTTATAACATTGAATGAAGTAAATAATTCAGAATTTTCTTTAACTAAATATTCTCCCAATTCATTGCCTAACTGTTCCGGATTTTTTTTTAATTGTTTTACAAAAGCAAATAATACAATAGTATAATCTCCTTCAAACTCTGGTTTGGTGGCGTTTATTAAAATGCTTTCTTGCGGTAATTCAATGTTGTATAAAGATGTTATTGCTTTAGCCGTAACTTTTTTTATTTGTTGTGCTACACTCATTATCCTAAATATTTGGGTTGCAAATCTAACAGATTATCTTCTACCTTCGCCGCCAAGTTATGCGGCAGTTACACAATGCAATTAATAAATTTATTTTAACCGTTATTGATTTTTTTTACCCTTGGTTTAAAAAATTAATGCCTTTGCAAACCTTTAGGTATGCAGCTTGCGGCGGAGGCAATACCGTGTTAGATATTTGTGTTTCTACTATTTGCTTTAATTATTTTGTGAATAATAATATCAATTTTTATTTCCCTTCTATTCATTTAGTTGTAACCCAATATATTGCTGCATTAATTTGTGGTTTGTGTGTTACCATTCCTATTGGTTTTTATTTAAGCAGGTATGTTGTTTTTCAAGAAACCAGTGCAAAAAAATCTGCTCAGTTGGTAAAATATATATTGGTAGTAATGTTTTGCGTAGTATTGAATTATGGTTTTTTGAAATTTTTTATTGAAGTTTTTAAATGGAAATTTATTGTTTCAAAAATATTAACAACAGCATTTGTGGTTGTATTTAGTTATTTATCTCAACGCAATTTTACGTTTAAAGCACCGGTTACTTAACAGCAAATACATTAATTAAAATTGCAATTTAAAGCTTCCGAATATACCAAACTTTTGTGGTGCTGCCGGAAGTGTAGCAGGTACAACAATGTATGATGGGTCTAACCTCCACACTAAATCTATTCTAAAAAATTTAAATAAATTATCAATACCTGTTCCTATTTCTGTGTAATCTTCTCCACCTAATCTTTTTAAACGATAGCTTCCAAAACCAAGCCTGTTAAACCTTCTGTCGGCTGTGTTTAAATCTCCAACAACTGTTTTTATGTTTATGAATTGCCTTGCTTTTGCTTTGCGTAAAAACGGAATTAAGTTCATTAATTTTTTTTCAAAATTGTATTCTATATTAAATCCGGCATAAGCATCACTTACATATTCAAACCGATTCATTAAGTTAAATGATTGTTTGTTGTAATAATAAATTTCGTTGCCGGGATGAACTTCTAACAACATAAATGGAATACTATCTCCAAAATATTTTCCACCATAAACCATATAATCTACTTTGCCCCAACGTGGTATTCTGAAAGATTGAGAAACAGATGCAGTAAGTTTATGATATTGATATTGGCTTCTGAATAAATTAGGAAATGCGTAACTGTATTTTAATTCAAATACGGGTAAATTACTTTTTATTCTTATAGATTTATTTCTTCTTCTTTCAATTTCTTTTTCGCCGGGTGCATACCTAAATTTAATATTGGCTTCTGAATTAATTACTTTACCATTGGGCAACCGACTTAAAAATGCTTGCGATGGTAAAGGGCTATATGTTTGGTATGCAATGTTTGAAATACCTGCTCGTATAGAAAAAATTGGATTTATTTTTTTCTCAACACTAAATTTAATTTGCTCTTCACCAATAAATTTTTGCCTAATGCCGTTTCTACGAATTAATTGGCTGAAAAGATTATCGGTAGTAGCATCATCATCTTCATCATACTTAATACGGCCATTATCTAAATCGTTTAAATATGTTGCATTAATTCTCCAAGATTCATGATGATTTATTTTATAATCAACCGATAATTTTTGTTTAAGTCTATTATCTTTAAATCCGTAAGCCAAATAACCGGACAAACGTAAATGCTCGCTGAATTTACTGGTAGTTCCTATATCAAAACGCATTCTAACTTTTTCTAATTGGTTGCCGCTAAGCCATTTAAACCAAGGACCTATTTCTATTTTACCTAATTGTTTATGCCCATCAAAAATAAATTGTAATGTGTTGCTGTATTTTTGAAACAAAGGCATGTGTTTTAAAGTATCAATCATTGCATAAACCTTGTTTTCATTAAGGCTTAAAGGTTCATGCCTAAGTGTATCAAATTTTTTATTTTTTGCACCGGGCAAAATAATTACTTCCTCTTTTAATTTATTGGCTGAAAGTTTTTCTGTAATAAACGGAACATTAACCTGCACGTTTCGGTATGTTGAAGTTTTTCTTCCAATAAAACTGAATTTATCTTTTTTAAGTGGCGAAATATCTGCCACAAATTTATCTTTTGCAAATACCCATTTATCTGTATTGTTTTTTGAAAATTCTTGTATAATACTTAATTGATGAACAAAATTAATATTTGCCGTTGCCGATATGTTTAGCGTAACTTTTTGAATAGCCCAAGAAATACTATGTATCCACAAATCTCCTATAAAAGTATTGCTACCATCATGTTTGGGAGAGAAAAATAAATGATAAAATTTTTGCCCACCAATAGTTTGTGTGTCTGCTCCTTTATAGTTATAATATTTATCTCCAACTGCACTAATTGGGCTAATAAATTCTTTACCAAATACAGTTATATAATCTTCATAAATATTTACTTTTTGGCTTACACCACCTAAAAACTGCATAACGGTTTCATTCTTTATTCCGTTAGTTTGTACTGCTTTAATTTCTTCTCTAACTTTTGTTGGATTAGTGCTGTAATAATAATCTGATAATGATTCTGTAAGAAATACAGGCAGAAAAGGTTTTGCCTCGCTGGTGCTATCAATATTATCTAAAACAAAAGCAAAAGGTTTTAATATTTTTTTATGCTCAAAACTTTCACGTTTTATATTATTAATATCCAGTTCAAGTTTATTGTATAACTCATAATAATAATTAGAAAATTGATAAGGATTGTTTTCTTTTTTATGAGAAACAATTGTTTTCCACCAACGTAATCCTTTATTAAACTTTGCTTTTACTATCACCCCGCCAGATAGTTTAAGTTGCGGAATTGTAATAATAATTTCTCCGGTATCTTTTTTAGGATTTACATGATGATAAACATCTTCAAAACCAACATAAGAAACCACCAATGTATCAGCATGCAGATTAGCTTTTTTAATAACAAAATGTCCTACACTATCTGTTAAAACACCATTGCCTGCAAGTTTCCATTTTACACTGGCAAAAGGCATAACCTCATTAGTAAAATGATTAATTACTTTTCCTTTAATTGTTATACTCTGTGCATACGAAAACTGTATTGACAAAAAAGCGATTGCAATACTGTAAACTAAATGTTTACAAACAGTAATAAAAAAAACTTTTTCATGCATTTACTAACTCGTCAGGTATAATTAGTTTGTGTGTGCAATTTAAATGAAATGTATTCAGTAAAACAAAAAATACTGTCATTTTTACATTTCAATACGCAATGGCATAATCATTGAAATCCAAACTCCGTAAAATTAAAAATATGGGAAAAATTATTGGAATAGATTTAGGAACAACCAACAGTTGCGTTGCAGTTATGGAAGGCAACGAACCAGTTGTTATTGCCAACGAAGAAGGAAGACGTACAACCCCTTCGGTAGTTGGTTTTTTAAAGAACGGAGAACGTAAAGTAGGAGATCCTGCCAAACGTCAAGCTATTACAAACCCACACAACACTATTGCAAGTGTTAAACGTTTTATGGGTAGAAGATATGACGAAGTAACAGAAGAAATAAGCCATTGGAGTTATAAAGTTGTAAAAGGCGACAATAATACCGTACGTGTTGATATTGATGGAAGACAATATACACCGCAAGAAATTTCTGCAATGGTTCTTCAAAAAATGAAGAAAACTGCCGAAGATTATTTAGGGCAAGAAGTAACAGAAGCTGTTATTACTGTTCCTGCTTATTTTAACGATGCTCAACGCCAAGCAACAAAAGAAGCCGGAGAAATTGCAGGATTAAACGTTCGCAGAATTGTAAACGAACCTACTGCTGCGGCTTTAGCTTACGGTTTAGATAAAAAACATGCCGACCAAAAAATTGCTGTGTTTGACCTTGGTGGCGGTACTTTTGATATTTCTGTTTTAGAATTAGGAGATGGTGTGTTTGAAGTAAAATCAACCAACGGAGATACACACTTAGGTGGAGATGATTTTGATAAAATTATTATGGATTGGTTAGCCGAAGAATTTAAAACCGAAGAAGCAATTGATTTACGCAAAGACCCCATGGCCTTACAACGCTTAAAAGAAGCTGCCGAAAAAGCTAAAATAGAATTATCATCTTCTTCAGAAACAGAAATTAATTTACCATACATTACAGCAATTGATGGTGTACCTAAACACTTAGTAAAAAAATTAACTCGTGCAAAATTTGAACAAATTGCCGATAAATTATTTGAACGTTGTTTAAAACCTTGCGAAGCTGCATTAAAAGATGCAGGCTACAATGCAAGCCAAATAGATGAAGTTATTTTAGTAGGAGGTAGTACACGTATTCCTAAAGTACAAGAAATTGTAGAAAAATTCTTTGGTAAAAAACCAAATAGAAGCGTAAACCCCGATGAAGTAGTTGCTATTGGTGCTGCTATACAAGGTGCTGTATTAACAGGAGAAGTAAAAGATGTATTGTTATTAGATGTTACTCCTTTAAGTTTAGGAATTGAAACAATGGGCGGTGTAATGACAACCATGATTTCATCTAACACAACCATTCCTACCAAAAAAACAGAAGTATATTCAACAGCCAGCGATAACCAACCCGGCGTACAAATACATGTATTGCAAGGCGAAAGACCAATGGCTGCACAAAATAAAAGTTTAGGTGTGTTTAATTTAGATGGCATTCCACCTGCACCACGTGGCGTTCCGCAAATTGAAGTAACTTTTGATATTGATGCCAACGGCATTTTACACGTTACCGCAAAAGATAAAGGCACCGGAAAAGAACAAAAAATTACCATACAAGGTGGAAGCGGGTTAAGCAAAGAAGAAGTTGAAAAAATGAAAGCAGAAGCCAAAGCACACGAAGCAGAAGATAAAGTAGCAAAAGAAAAAGTAGAAAAAATTAATCAGGCAGATAGTATGATTTTTCAAACAGAAAAACAATTAAAAGAATTTGGAGATAAAGTACCTGCCGATAAAAAAGCACCTATTGAAAATGCTTTAGCCAAATTAAAAGAAGCACATAAAGCACAAGATATTAGTGCAATTGATACAGCTATGGCTGAAATGAATACTGCATGGACAGCAGCCAGCGAAGAACTTTACAAAGCTCAAGCTGCTGCAGGCGGTACACAACCCAATGCAGAACAAGCACAACAAACAGGCAGCCAACAAAACACCGGCGACCATGTTGAAGATGCTCAGTTTGAAGAAGTGAAATAATATTTACTGTTACACTGAGCTTGTCGAAGTGTGTTTCAATAAATAGTATATATGTAAAATCCCTCATATTTTGTGAGGGATTTTTTGTTTTTGTGAATAAGATAAGTTATTTCATTCTTCCCGTCATTTCGATACCGCTTTAGCGGTAGAGAAATCTCCTTAAATAATTTCAACAGATTGCTCGTTTCGCTCCGATATTCAGAGCTCCACTCGAAAAAACAATTCTGTCATGTCGAGCTTGTCGAGACATCTCATAAAGCAAGTAATAAGCAGCAATAAAACATCTCACTTCCTCGAAAAAACGTTCTTATAAAAAAACAGATTGCCACGTCGCATTCGCTCCTCGCAATGACGAGAACATTATGGTTTTTACGTCATTTCGATACCGCATTAGCGGTAGAGAAATCTCCTCAAACAATTTCTACAGATTGCTCGTTTCGCTTCGATATTCAGAGCTCCACTCGAAAAAACAATTCTGTCATGTCGAGCTTGTCGAGACATCTCATAAAGCAAGTAATAAGCAGCAATAAAACATCTCCCCAAAATATAACGTAGAAATAATGAAAGATTTTTTTGGTTATTAAAGTAAAATTCGTTTCTTTATTAAGTATTAAAACTTTTGTAATACGGCAATTACTACACAACCAAAACTGCTTGCCTTAAAACATATATTGTTTTAATATTATTTTTTAAAAACTACAAAACATGCTTATGAAAAAAGTTTTACTTTTTCTATTTATTGCTTTATTAATGAACCATGTTCATGCACAAACTGCAACAGATGGAGATTATAGAAGTGCCGCAACTGGTAATTGGAGTAGCAATTCTACTTGGCAGGTTAGGAGTTCAAGTTCATGGGCAGCAGCTGTAACTCCGCCAACATCAACAAATAATGTTTATATACAAAACGGACACACAGTAACAGTTGATATTGCAACTGCTCAAAGTAGTGATTTGCATGTTCATACAAGTGGAGTTCTAGCTGTGGGAACGAATGTTATTCAAGTTAACGGAAAAATAAGAGCATATACTGGCACGGTTGTGACTACTATTGGTGCTGATGGTACTTTTTATTCTGGGCAAGTAAGTAGCACAAATCCTGGGGCGAATTCAATTACTACAGGAACTGGAGGAAAAGTAAGTTTTGTGGGAAATACCAGAAACATTACTAATACTGGAGAATGGGGTGCAACCTTAACAGGAGGCGAAGTAGAAATAGCATTAAGTTCTGGCCAAACTGGTACTTTGAATACAAATTTTAAGGCAAAGAACTGGACAATGACAAGCGGGATTTTGGATGCAAACACTCGAGTAATGTCTGCTGATAATGGTACCACGGGTGGTACTGTTAATATTACTAATGGGTTTCTTTTAAAATCAACTGTAACGGGGAGCAATAACCTATTTCAGAGAACAGGAAGTTCAACTGTTGCATCTGTTACATTAGCACCTGGAGCAACTATTCAATTAGGGGGTGCTGCTCCTCAAATAGCCGCAGCATCTATAGCTTTTAACGGTACTGTTGAGTATAATCGTGCTGGAGCTCAAGTACTTTTAGTGGCGGCTAATAGTGGTGCTACTCCAACTTATAATAATTTGACAATTTCAGGTTCAGGCACAAAAACGCTTTCAAGTAATACATCGGTTGTGGGTACACTAACTATAGGAGACGGTACTACTTTAGGAATAAGCACTTTTACTTGTACGCTTACATCTACTTCACCCACTTCATCAGCAAGTATTGCAGCAATTGGCACCGGTGCTATTTCATACGGTGCGGGGGGTGCTTTTGCGGTACAACGCTATTTAACTGCCCAACGAGCGTACAGGTTATTAGGTCATCCGTTTAGCGGTAATATAGCGTTAAGCGGTTTGCAGCCTTATGTAGATATTACGGGGTCGGGCATAGGTTTAACAAGCGGCAATCCTTCAGCTTATAATTACACTACAGGCGTATGGAGTGCTTATGTAAACAATACTGATACATGGAATAAAAATGAAGCCTTATTGCTATTTGTAAGAGGTACACCAGGACAAGGAATAAATGTAACTGATGGAAGTTATTCTCCAACTGCTCCAACCATTTCTTTATCGGGTTCTGTAAATACTGGAAATATTAATTATACGGTAAAGGCGGCAGGTTCATTTTCAAATGGCTCTGCAACAGGTTGGAATGCAATTGGAAATCCTTATCCATCGGCAATAGATGTAAATAGTATAGGTAATATTACTGCACCAGGCGGCAGTGGAGCAAGTATATACGTATGGAATGCTACCAAAGGCAGTACTGG
The DNA here is from genome assembly GCA_018267725.1 of Bacteroidota bacterium. Lineage (GTDB taxonomy): Bacteria > Bacteroidota > Bacteroidia > Chitinophagales > Chitinophagaceae > CW01. The sequence continues at coordinate 45,950 of JAFDXY010000023.1, read as the reverse complement.
CAGCGGAGCAGCAAGCGGCGGATACGATTATTATACATTGGGCAGCAGTATTATTATACCTACTTACGGAGCATTCTTTATTAAAAATACCAGTGGAGCAGACCAAACTATCAATTTTACGGAAAGTAATAAAAATACCGGTACTCCTATGTCATTATTAGGAGTAAACACGATTAAAGAAGGTTTTGATTTAATAATAGAAGACAATAATAATACTTATTGGGATAAACTAAGCATCAATTATAGCAACAGTACAGTTGCAGCCGCCACCGATAAAACAGATTTAGAAAAGTTTAGCAATATTAATTTAGATTTTTACAGTATCAGTTCAGATAAAGTTAAATTAGCGGTGAATAACCGCCCAGCATTACAAGCATCAACTGATAAAATATCATTAGGATTAAACACTAATCAACAAAGAAGTTTTATTGTAAAAGCGAGTAACGTAAACCTGCCATCTGCTAATGGTGAACTGTATTTGCATGATATATATACTGGAGATATGGTAAAAATAGAAGCAGGTATGAGTTATGGCTTTGAAGTTACAAGTGATAGCAAAACCAAAGGCGAAGGCAGATTTGAGTTACTATTTATAAACAAAGCCATAGCTACTTTACCTGCTACTACAAGTGGAAGTTTTACAGCTAAACTGTTAGGTAATGTAATTACCAATAACCAACCAATACAAGTACAAGTACAAAACGCAAGTGCCAATGCAGTAATACAAGTAAAAGATATAAACGGCAGAGCCATAGCCACACAAGCTGCAGTAAATGGATTAAATACCATTAATGTAAGTAGAGCAAGTTTAGGCATGTATATAGTACAAACAACAGACGGTAACAATATTGTAACTGATAAAGTGATTAAGCAATGATGAGTAGATAGTAGATAGTAGTTAGTAGTTAGTAGATAGTAAAAAACTCACGATTGACGATTCACGATTCACAAATTACAAACACTCAAACAAAACAAAATATGAAAAAAATATTCAATATAACTCAAACAGAAAAAATAATTACTTTATTGGTTTTTATGTTGATATTAACCAATTTGGCACATGCGGATGATCCTGGAATACCAGGAGGTATAGATTCTGATGCACCGATAGATGGCGGATTAAGTTTATTAATTGCAGCCGGAGCAGGTTATGGTGTAAAGAAAGTTAGAGAAATGAGGAAGAAGAGTGGGGAGTAATTAGTAGTTAGTAGTTAGTAGTTAGTAATTAGTAATTAGTAGTTAGTAATTAGGGTATATAAAGTACAACATCCCGAAGGTTTAACAACTTTCGGGATGTTTTGTTTTGTGAATAAGATAAGTTATTTCAGTTTTTCCGTCATTTCGATACCGCTTTGGCGGTAGAGAAATCTCCTTAAATAAATTCAACAGATTTCTCGTTTCACTCCGATATTCGGAGCTCCGCTCGAAAAGACGATTCTGTCATGTCGAGCTTGTCGAGACATCTCATAATGCAAGTAATAAGCAGAAATAAAACATCTCACTTCCTCGAAAAAACGTTCTTATAAAAAACAGATTGCCACGTCGCATTCGCTCCTCGCAATGACGAGAGTATAATCAAAATAAAAATAAAAAATATTTTAAAAAGTATAACGTATTCCCAAACCACCTGCACCTGCATTAAAACCATTGGTGCTGCCAAAATCTATATTCGGATTCCAATCAAAAGAAATATTTAAAGGCACTCCATTTATTTTATAATCTAATCCTAATACACCATCTACACCAATTACGGCACCGCCGCCATAACTTGTATTATAAAATGCCAAATGTGCACCGGGTCCAACATACCATTTTAAACCTTCGGCTCCGTTAATATCTCCATGAATTTCATATAAACCTGTAATTCTTGTACCCTTATTCCAGAAATACAATAAGCCTTCAATAGCAGTATTGTTTTTTACAAATGTTTTTACTGAAACTCCACCGCCATCAAAAACTTTAACACCAACAGCAGTTTTGTAAGAGCTGCCCGTATTAATACTTTGAGCATTTAAAGCAGTAGTAAAAATTAAAAAGCAAGCAGCAATAAAAATTATTTTCTTCATAAGTTAAATTTAGCATTGATACAAAGTAAAACTATGCCAATTTTTGTTATAAAAATATTATAGTGTTATCATTTCTGTTTATGTTTGTTTTATGCAATCGTTTAAAGAGCTTACAGAAAAATTCAACCACCATTTTTCAAATTATATATTTAATAATAAACCTGCATCGCTATACGAGCCATTAAATTATTTTTTAGCAAGTAGTGGTAAAAGAATAAGGCCTGTACTATGTTTAATGGGAAATGAGTTGTTTGATGATATAACCAATAACGCCTATCATGCAGCAATGGCAATTGAATATTTTCACAACTTTTCTTTAATACACGATGATATAATGGATGCTGCAAGTTTACGCCGAGGTTTAGAAACAGTACATAAAAAATACGGAGCCAATACCGCTTTATTAAGTGGAGATGTATTACTAATTTATTGTTATGAACATATTAATAAAATAAGCAATAACTATCTTCCACACATTTTACAATTATTTAATAAAACAGCAAGAGAAGTTTGCGAAGGACAACAATTAGATATGGATTTTGAAAAAGAAGAAAATGTTTTATTGGATGATTATATAAATATGATTTCTTTAAAAACATCGGTGCTGTTGGCTGCAAGTCTAGAAATGGGTGCAATAATTGGTGGTGCAAGTGAGGGCAATTGCAAGCATTTGTATGAGTTTGGAAAAAACCTTGGTATAGCTTTTCAAATACAAGATGATTATTTAGATGCATTTGGAAACCCTGAAAAATTCGGGAAAGATGTTGGTGGAGATATTCGTCAAAATAAAAAAACTTTTTTGTTATTGTATGCATTGGCAACCGCCAACAATCAGCAAAAACAAGAACTTCAATTCTTAATAAAAAATAATGCTGAAAATAAAGTTGAAAAAGTTTTGAAAATATATAAAGATTGTAATGTTGATGCATGGGCAAATGAGTTGAAAGAAAAATATTTTCAAATAGCATTAAAACATTTGCATGATATTGCCGTAGTTTCAGTGCGTAAAAAACCGTTATTAGAATTAGCAGAATTTTTAATTCAACGCGATTATTAATAAATTATTTATCTTCCAATCATAACCAAAATAAATTGCATGTCGCTTTTCCGAAAAAAATCTTTAGATAAAATTGTTGCAGAAGCCGAAGCTGGTTTAACCGATGGACATGGTACACATTTAAAAAAAGTATTAGGTGTTAAAGACCTTACTTTTATGGGCATTGCAGCGGTAATAGGAGCAGGCATTTTTTCTACCATAGGTACTGCAGCATTTAATGGAGGACCGGGTGTAATTTTTCTTTTTTTAATAACAGCTATTACTTGTGGTTTTACGGCTTTATGTTATGCAGAATTTGCAAGCCGTGTACCTGTTTCGGGTAGTGCATACACGTACTCGTATGTTACATTCGGAGAAATTGTTGCATGGGTTATTGGCTGGGCTTTAATTTTAGAATATGCCATTGGCAACGTGGTTGTTGGTATATCTTGGAGTGCCTACTTTAATAATATTTTAAAAGCAATAAATATTAATTTACCCGATTGGCTTACCATTGGTTATCAAACTGCAAAAATTGCTTATACCGATGCTGTTGCAAACGGCAAGCCTTTAACCGATTTGGTTTACACACATGCACCCGATTTTTTAGGTTTTAAATTTATTATTAATCTTCCTGCATTTATTATTGTTGGTTTAATTACCATGCTTGCTTATGTAGGGATTAGTGAAAGTAAACGCAGTGCCAATTTTATGGTAGGCTTAAAAATTGTGGTACTTGTTTTTATTGCAGCCATTGGTTGTTGGGTTATTTTTTCTAAAGATACTTTTAGTAATTGGAGTCCGTTTTTACCTAACGGAATGTCGGGAGTTTTAAAAGGTGTATCATCTGTATTCTTTGCCTACATTGGTTTTGATGCTATTTCTACAACGGCAGAAGAATGTAAAAATCCGCAAAGAGATTTGCCAAGAGGAATGATTTATTCACTACTTATTTGTACAGTTATTTATGTAGTTACAACATTGGTAATAACCGGAATGGTAAATTATAAAGAGTTTGATGGCGTTGCAGACCCGCTTGCTTATGTATTTAATAAAATTAATATGCATAAAATTGGGTTTATAATTTCAGTAAGTGCCGTTATTGCTGCAACAAGTGTATTATTGGTGTTTCAAATTGGGCAACCAAGAATTTGGATGAGTATGGGCAGAGATGGTTTACTTCCTAAAAAATTCAGTACCGTACATCCTAAATTTTTAACACCGGGTTTTGCAACTATTATAACCGGTTTTATTGTTGGAATACCTGTTTTATTTGTTGATGATAAATTAATGACCGATTTAACAAGCATAGGAACTTTATTTGCATTTGTATTGGTTTGCGGTGGTGTTTTATTCTTACCTAAATTAGCAGCAAATGGAAACAAATTTCGCATACCATTTATAAACGGGAAATGGATTATACCAACACTTACCACACTTTTTATTTATTTATCTAAACAAAGAATTGTAGATGCTGTAAATAATATGGGCAAAGAAAATCAACAAGAAATATTGTTCCTTATTTTTATTGTATTGGCTGTTATTATTTCTATTTACACATTTATAAAAAAACATTCATTAATACCCATTTTAGGTGTATTATGTTGTTTGTATTTAATGATAGAAATTCCATCAAAAAGTTGGATGGTATTTTTTGGTTGGATGGCAGTAGGACTTATTATTTATTTTCTTTACGGAAAAAGAAACAGTAAATTAAATATGCAATAAAATTTGCCTGCATGAAACTTTTTTTTGCTTGTGCGTTTTTAGGACTTTTATTTTTTTTTACTTTAGCTTTTATAAATAAACATCAAAAAAAAGCTAATAAACTGTTAGCTGTTTGTTTATTAAGCAGTGCTTTGTTTTTACTTCATTTAGCAGGCTTAAATGCACATTTGTTTTTAAAGTTTCCTGTATTATATGCGTTGTTTTTACCTTTTCAATATTTAATTGCACCCACAGCTTATTTATATGTAAGAAGTTTTTTAAAAGGGAATGTTCGTTTCAGAACAAAAGATTGGATTCATTTTATTCCGTTTGTGCTAAGCATTTTATGCTACTTAAAATATTTTATTACAAATGCAAATAACAAACTTGTTTCTATAAACAATGCCAATGTAAATTTCTCATATCATTTTGCAGAAACAGATATGCTTTTGCCATTATATGTTTTAACAACACTTAAAATTATTTTGGTAATATTTTATCTTATTGCACAATGGCGTTTAATAAAAGAATGGCTTATAGAAATAGTTACTGCACCTAATGTTTATAAAGATATTTTTGGTTGGCTTAAAACGTTTACCATACTTATAACTGCTTTTATTGCTTGTTATGTGTTTGCAAACATATTATCAATTTTTATAACAAATGTTTCAATTAATAATATTATACTAATTGCAGAATATGGTTTGTGTTTATCGTTTCTTACCATTCTCTTATACTTATTTTTTCATCCCAAAATATTATTTGGAATGATGGGGAATATTGTTTTTTATACACTTGATAAACAAAAAAATACTATTTCAACAACCATTAATGTGCAACAAATATTTGCCCAAGAAATTGCACCAACAAAAGAAATTGCTCAAGCATTAACTTTAGAAGAAAACGGGGGAGAAGAGGTTGAAGATGAAACTAAAATATTTTCACTTACGCCAGAAAAAGTTTTTGAATACAAACAAAAACTTGAAACCTTAATGGCAGAAAAAATGATTTTTTTAACCCACGGTTGTAATTTAAAAGATGTTGCCAATGCCATAAATATTCCTCGTCATCATCTTTCAATTATCATAAACACAGAATACAGAGTAAACTTTAATGATTTTATTAACCGTTACAGGGTTGAATATTTAAAAGAAAAAATGCTGACGCCCGAAAGTCAGCAACTTACTTTAGATGGTTTAGCAAAAGAAGCGGGCTTTAGTTCAAGAGCCACATTTTTTAGAGCATTTACAAAATTTACGGGGCAAACACCTTCAGATTATCTTAAAAAGTTTTCAAAATCTGAATAATTTCTGAATAGAATGTTTCATTTTATAAAATGAAACAGAGATATACGTTATTTCTAAAAAAATCGTTTTACATTTGGCAGTTATCACTTGGGTTCTCTTACTTAATCTTCAATATCCCATTTTAAGCCGTATCAAATTTTCAAATGGGATTAAAATTTTTACATTTTTATTGCTTAGTGTTTTTTGTAACAAGTGTTTTATTTGTTAAAGCACAGGTACCTGTAGTGGCAAACATAACAGGCACAACTACTGTATGTAAAAATTCAACCACTCAATTAGCCGATGCAACACAAGGCGGTGTTTGGAGTTCATCAAACACAAATATTGCAACTGTTTCTAATAATGGGTTGGTAAGCGGTATAGCAGCAGGCAATGTAATTATTTCTTATGCAGTAACAAATGGCTCAGGTACAACTACACAAAACGCAACCGTAACAGTAAATGATGTGCCTGCCAATACTTTTACCATTAACAACAATGCCCAACAGTTAAGTGGCAATAATTTTATATTTACTTATACAGGAAGTACAACAGGCAATTCTTTTAATTGGAATTTTGGAGATGCTACAACCTCAACAACAGTTAGCCCTACTAAAACTTATGCTGCACAAGGTTCTTATCAAGTTAATTTAAATATTTCTAATGCCAACGGTTGTTCAACTACAGCAACAGCAAATGTTACCGTAACAACAACGCCGGTAGTGCCTACTACTATAATTCCCGGATTTACTGTTGATAACGATAATCAATGTATAACTAACAACCTATTTCATTTCACAAATATTTCTATATCAAAATGTGGTTGTTTAACTTATTTGTGGAATTTTGGAGATGGAACAACTTCAACAGAAACTAACCCTACAAAAACTTACGCAACTGCAGGAGAGTATATAGTTAAATTAGTAATTACAGATAAAGACCATCAACAAGACTCTGTTTCTTATCATGTATTTGTTGTTAATTCTCCTAATGTAAATTTTACGGCAAACCCTACAAGTGAGCAATGTTTTAAAGGGAATAAATTTAATTTCACCAACACATCAAACGGTGCATTTAGTGGTTTAAAATATACTTGGGATTTTGGAAATGGCGTTACATCAACCGAAACAAACCCATCTATAAGTTATTTAGCACCCGGCAATTATACAGTAACTTTAAGAGGAACATTTAATGATGTTTGTCCGGCTGTTATTAGCAAACAAATTGTTGTAAACCCAATGCCAGCTGCAAATTTTTCATTTGCAACCGATTCTATTAATAACAAAAAAATAAATTTTACCAATAGTACAACCATTAGCAGTGGTACATTAAATTATAATTGGTTTTTTGGAGATAATAATTCTGCGGTAGATCTTAATCCAACAAATACTTATTCTAAAAATGGAGTGTATAATGTAACACTTGTAGCAAGTAGTAATAAAGGTTGTACAGATAGTATAACAAAAACTATAACCATTGGTACTAATGTATTTGGTGTAGGTTTTGGTGTAGGCCCAACAACACAATGTTTTAATGGAAATAAATTTACATTCTCTAATAACAGCATTGGTAAAACAGGAAGTACTTTAAGTTATTTATGGAATTTTGGAGATGGTACAACTTCAACAGATGCTAACCCAATAAAATCTTATACTGCAATTGGAGATTATACAGTGAAATTAATTGTAACATCAAACCAAGGAGATAAAGATAGTAGCACAACAACTGTGCATGTATTAGCATCTCCAACAGCACAATTTACAGTTAGCCCTTCAACCGAATATTGTTTATCTGCCAATAATTTATTTTCATTCAACAATACTTCAATTATACCAGTTAGTAATAGTGCCACTTATATGTGGGATATGGGTAACGGAAATTTTGTTAGCAATCAAAACGCTACTACTGTTTACAATTCGGCTAATATTTATCCGGTTACTTTAGTGGTTACATTAAATAACGGTTGTACTAATGCTGTTACACACAATGTAACCGTAAAACCTGCACCTACTGCAAGTTTTGTGTATGGTGCAGATAGAAATAATTATAAAAATATTTCGTTTGAAAATGCAAGCCATGTTATAGCAGACACCTTAAGTTATGTATGGAGTTACGGAGATGGTGCAACTTCAACCAATATTCAATCCAACCATTTATTTACAAACAATGGAACTTATCCTGTTAAATTAGTAGCTATTGGTAGTGTATATGGTTGCAAGGATAGTATTACGCAAAACATTATTATAAAAGATAGTTTGTTTGCATCTTTTGATATTAATAATTTCTGCCAATGTGTTACGGCTAACAATTTTATTTTTACCAATCAATCCGGTGGTAGTGTTGGGCCTTATACTTACACATGGAATTTTGGAGATGGAACAACTTCAAGTTCAGAATATCCTAAAAAAATATACAATACTCCGGGGCAATACAATGTAACTTTAACCGTAAAAAATGCAAACAATGTTTCGGCAACCGTTACCAGAATATTAATTGTAGGAGCTAAGCCTGTTGCAGGTTTTAATGCTGTTGCTAATTCAACTTACAATTATACTTTTAATAATACGTCAACTATTGCATCGGGTAATATAACAAGTTATTGGTGGAATTTTGGAGATGGAACAGTTTCTTCAAATATCAATCCAACCAAAACTTATTCTACACCCGGAACTTATACAGTAAAATTAACTGCAGTTAGTGATGGCGGCTGTAAAGACACAATTACCAAAACTATTACCATAACTATACCTGGCGGTGGTGGAATATGCACTACGCCAAGTTTTACGGTTAATGATAGCAGCCAATGTATTACAGATAACAATTATATATTTACCAATACAACTACGGCATGTAATGGCTGTGCATTAACTTATCAATGGAATTTTGGAGATGGCACTTATGCTTATACAAGAGATGCACAAAAAATATATACTCAGTTTGGAGAATATGATGTAGTATTAAAAATTACCGATTGCAATGGCAATAGTTCTGAAACAGTAAGGCAATTATATATTGGAGATAAACCTCATGCCTCGTTTAATATTTTAACTAACACAGGCAGCGGGCAGCAATATACATTCTTAAGTACATCAACTGTTGTATTAGGACCAATTGCTTATGCTTGGGATTTTGGAAACGGAACAACATCTAATTTAAGTAACCCAACCATTAGTTTAAATGGCGGAACATATAATGTAAAATTAGTTGTAAGCGGAAGAGGCACTTGTAAAGATACTGCAACACAAGTAGTAAATGTAGCAGCAGCACCGGTTGCAGACTTCACATTCTCACGTAACGGATGCACTAATTCTGCCGAAGCATTTATATTTACCAACACAACAACAGGCGGAGCACCAACTGTAAATTATTTATGGAATTTTGGAGACGGTGCAACATCAACTGCAAAAAATCCAACACACTATTATTTATATCCTAATAACTATACTATTACATTAACAGCAACCGATGCTAACAATAATAGTTCAACAAAATCTGTAACCATTCAATCGCAAGGCGGAGCACAACCACATGCAGATTTTAATATTATTTCTAACACAGCAAACGGTAACAGTTATACATTCATCAGCACATCAACCATTAATAGCGGTTGGATGACCTACGCTTGGGATTTAGGTGATGGAACAACATCTTCTTTAATCAATCCAACAAAAACATATACAGCAACAGGAATTTATAATGTTAAATTAGTTGTTACCGGAAGCAGTGGTTGTAAGGATAGTGTAACCAAAGCAGTTAATGTAATTTCAGTTGCAAATAATGCAATAATTGTAACACCTATTACGGTTTACCCAAATCCTGTTGTAGATAATGCATCTGTTACATTTACTTCGCCCATAACAGGTAATGTAAATATAAAATTGGTAAGCCAATGGGGACAAGTAGTAAAAACACAAACGGCTAATGTTATTGCCAACGTTTCCACTTCAATAAATATAAATATGACAGATATAGCTAAAGATGGCTACTACATTGTAATCTACAATTCAGAAGGCAAACATATAGGCACACAAAAACTACAGAAAAAATAATATAGGCAATTACATTTGCGGTAAATTTTTTATAAATGAAGTATCAGGTAGGAGATGAAATTATTGTACTACACACCAGTAAAGAAGGAAAAGTAATAGAAATTATTAACGATAAAATGGTTTTAATTGAAGTAAAGGGAGTGAGGTTTCCTGCTTATTTAGATCAAATTGACTTCCCTTATTTTTTTCGCTTTACCAAAAAGAAAACTGTTGAAGAAAAAAAGCCCGTCAAAGTTTTTATTGATAATGTACCAAAAGAAAAAATAAATAAAACAAACACAAAAATTGCAGACGGAGTTTGGCTTTCATTAATACCAAAATTTACTTTAGATGAATTTAATGATGAAGTAGTAGAACTTTTTAAAATTCATCTTATAAACAGAACACACAATTCTTTTCATTTTGTTTATCAACAACAATTTTTTAGTACTACTGAGTTCGAAATAAAAAACGAAATATTATCGTTTCACGATTTTTATTTACATGATATTTCTTTTGCTGAAATGAATGATAGCCCTTCATTTCACTTCACTTTTTCATTACTTAAAGAAGAAAAAAACAAAGCATCTTTTTATGAAGCCAATGTAAAATTAAAAGGAAAACAACTCTTCAAACGTATTGAAGAAATGAAAGAAAAAAATGAGCCTGCTATTCAATTTTTATTGTTTGAAAAATATCCCGATAAAATTATTGAAGATAAATTTGAAGTAAGCAGTTTAGTAGCAAAAGGTTATAAAGTTTATGAAGCCAATAAAATAAAACAAAACCTTCCGCCGGCAAGAGAAGTAGTTGATTTGCACATGGAAAAGTTATCAGATAATTGGCAACACATGAGCAATTTTGAAATACTAAATATGCAATTAACAGAATTTAATAAATGGTACGAATTGGCAATTGCACATCAACGCCAAAACCTTATTGTTATACATGGTGTAGGAAGCGGAAAGTTAAAAGATGAAATTCACGATATACTTAAAACAAAAAAAGAAGTACGTTATTTTATAAATCAATACGACCATAGGTTTGGTTACGGAGCTACAGAAATTTTCTTTCAATATTAGAAAAGCAATTCATAATTTATAACTCTTAATTCTTAGCTCATAATAATTACTTTTGCATTGGCTACAAACCCGAACTATCGTTCCGTTATAAACGGGAAGGAAAGTCCGGACAGCACAGAGCAACCTACCGGGTAACTCCCGGATTCAAATTTATTTTTGAAAAGAAAGTGCCACAGAAAATAACTACTCTTTTAAAAAAGAGCAAAGGTGAAAATGTGAGGTAAGAGCTCACAGTTACAGCAAGTAATTGTTGCAACGGGTAAACCTTAGGTGCTGTAATGCCACATATAGAAGCCTTTGAGAACTGCTCGTTCAATTTCTGAAAAGAAAAGGTTTCAGGGTAGGCAGCAAGATTGTAACAGTAATGTTACAACCAGATAAATGATAGTGTAAAAACAGAATCCGGCTTATGAGGTTTGTAGCTTTTCTATTTCATTCTAAAATTTATTCTTCATTCTCAACACCAATCAAATAAAATGTGTAAAAAACTCTTGAAATAACACATATTTTATAAGGTTTTTCAATACCTAAAAATTATCTTCGCCAACCACTGAATTTAAAAGTTTTAATTTTTTTTAATTAATGGATAATAACGAGCATTTACAACCTGAACAAACCAACGATAACGATAGAATAATACAGGTAAATATTGAAGAGCAAATGAAAACGGCATACATTGATTATTCAATGTCTGTAATTGTTGGTCGTGCCCTTCCCGATGTAAGAGATGGTTTTAAACCCGTTCATCGCCGCGTATTATTTGGCATGAGCGAGTTAGGCAACAACAGCAATAAACCTTATAAAAAAGCTGCCCGTATTGTAGGTGAAGTAATGGGTAAATATCACCCACACGGAGATGTTTCAATTTATGATACATTGGTTCGTATGGCTCAAAGTTTTACAATGGGGCATACAATGGTAGATGGCCAAGGTAACTTTGGTACACAAGATGGAGACCCGCCTGCAGCTATGCGTTACACCGAAGTTAGATTGCAAAAATTTGCCGAAGCAATGTTAGAAGATATTGAAAAAGATACGGTAGATTTTCAACCAAATTTTGATGATAGCTTAGAAGAACCAAGTGTATTACCTACACGTATTCCGCAATTATTAGTTAATGGTAGCAGCGGTATTGCCGTTGGTATGGCAACTAACATGATGCCACATAATTTAAGCGAAGTAATAGATGGATGCATTGCCTACATAAATAATAAAACAATAACAGTTGAAGATTTATTACAATATGTAAAAGCTCCAGATTTTCCAACAGGCGGAATAATTTACGGCATGGAAGGTGTAAAGCAAGGAATGCTTACCGGGCGTGGCAGGGTAGTGGTTCGCGGTAAATGCCATATTGATACTAAACCAAGCGGAAGAGAACAAATTGTTATTACCGAAGTTCCTTATCAAGTTGGGTTAGATGCTTTAACAGATAAGATAGGGCAATTAGTAACCGATAAAACTATTGAAGGCATTGCACACGTAAATAATGAAAGCAATAAACGTGAAGGAACAAGAATTGTAATTGATTTAAAACGCGATGCAGTTGCAAACATCATTATCAATCAACTTTATAAATTCACAGAACTACAAACAAGTTTTGGTATTAATAATGTAGCCATAAGCAAAGGCAGGCCAAAAGTTTTTAATATACGAGAATTAATAGCTGAATTTGTTGAGTTTAGAATGGAAGTGATAATTCGTCGCAGCAAATTCGAACTTCGCAAAGCAGAAGAAAGAGCCCATTTATTAGAAGGCTATTTAAAAGTTATTGGAGATAAAGACCATTTAGATGCAGCCATTTCAATTATAAGAAACAGTGCAACACCCGATGAAGCCAAAAAAGGTTTAATAGAAAAAAGCGTTGCAGATAATTGGCATTTACCACAAAGTTTATTTACAGAATTAGCTCAAAAGCACTACCAGCAAGGCATTGGCTTAAGTGAAAAACAAGCACAAGCCATTCTTGAATTACGTTTACAACGTTTAACAGGAATGGAACGCGAAAAAATTATTGAAGAATTTAATGAATTAATGGTTGTTATTGCAAGACTAAAAGATTTATTGGCAAGCGAAGAATTACGTTACGATTTAATTAAAACAGAATTAGAAGAAGTAAAAGCAAAATTTGGTGTTGCCAGAAAAAGCGAAATTCAATTTTTAGCCGATGAAGTAAACATGTTAGATTTTGTGAAAGAAGAAGATGTTGTAATTACCATATCTCATTTAGGTTATATAAAAAGAACCAGCGGAGCCGATTATCGCCAACAACGCCGTGGAGGAAGAGGAGCCATCGGTTCAAAAACAAGAGAAGAAGATTATGTAGAACATTTATTTGTAGCCTCCACACACGATACAATGCTCTTCTTTACAGAAAAAGGAAAATGTTACTGGCTTAAAGTTTATGAAATTCCTGAAGGAGAAAAACAAAGCAAAGGCAGAGCCATTCAAAACCTAATACAAATACCTCAAGATGATAAAGTAAGAGCAATAATAGATATAAAAAATTTAGATAAAAAAGAAGCTATTGAAGGAAAATATATTGTATTATGTACCAAAAAAGGCATCATTAAAAAAACAGATTTAGAAGATTTTTCACGCCCAAGAGCAAACGGAATTAATGCAATTACAATAGTAGAAGGAGATGAATTGTTAGAAGCAAAACTTACCGATGGCAACTGCGAAATAATGATGGCAATTAAAAGCGGAAGAGCCATTCGTTTTCCTGAAGAAAAAGTAAGAGCCACAGGGCGAGGAGCTATTGGCGTAACAGGTATTGAAGTTGATGAATTAAATGATGAAGTAGTTGGCATGATTTGCATTAACAAAGCCGATACTTCAAAAACTGTTTTAGTAGTTAGTGAAAAAGGTTTTGGAAAAAGAACTCCATTAATTGATGAAGAGGGAGAAGATGTTTACCGCATTACCAACCGTGGAGGTAAAGGCGTAAAAACTATAAACGTAACAGAAAAAACCGGAACCTTAGTAGGAATATTAGATGTAAGCGAAACAGAAGATTTAATCATAACTTGCCAATCGGGTATTACACTACGCACACCAATTGCTTCAATTAAACAAGCAGGGCGTGCAACACAAGGTGTAATATTAATAAGGTTAGATGAAGGAGATGCCATTGCAGCTATATCAAAAATAGAAGAGCAAGAGCAACCAGAAGAACAGCAATCTTCTGCCGAAGGCGAAAATAATAATGAAGAAAATAATCAATCAACAGAAAATCCATTAACAGATAATAATTAAAATCAATTTTATGAAGCGTTTATTATTGCTTGCTGCAATTGGCTCAATGGTGCTTGTTTCAAAAGCACAAGATTATAAAAAAGTGCAAACACTGGCAGTTCTAAAAAAAGTAGAAGATGCCAAAAACGAGTTAGACAAACAAATAGCTGCAAACCCCGCAGCAGCTACAAAGCCTGAAACATATTTCTGGAAAATGTATTTGTACAATAGTTTATATAAAGATGAAAGATTAAAAGATAAATACCCTAACGCTTTAGCAGATGCTCAAGATGCATTTAATAAATATGTGCAGGCAGATCCTTCTTTAAAAATATTGAAAGATAATAACGGTTCAGATATTTTCTTTACGTTATACAATCATGAAAGAACAATAGGGAATGATGCATTTACAGCAAAAAAATATAGCGAAGCTGCAGAATCTTTTGCCAAAGCAACAGAATATATAGATGTAATTATTGCCAATAAATTTACTACAGCAAATATTGCGTTTGATACCTCAATGATATTTTTTACTGCATACTCATACCAACAAGCTAAAAAAGACGATATAGCTTACAAATATTATAAACGTTTAGCCGATAAAAAAGTAGGAGGAAATGAAGATTATGTTTTAACATATAAATTTTTACTACTACATGCCGTAGATAAAAAAAACAAAACAGAATTTGATGAATACCTAAAAACTGCAAAAGAGTTATATCCAAAAGAAAACTGGGCAGCATTTGAAGCTGAATATGTTTCTAAAAATTTTACTTTACAAGACAAAGCAGATTTTTACGATAAGCAAGATGCAGAAGGAAAACTAACCGCAGAAGATTATATAAACTATGGCTCAGAATTCTATAATATTCCTAAAGAAGAGAAAGAAAAATTAGATAGTGCAAAACTTGCAAACTTTAAATTAAAAGCAATAGATGCATTTAAAAAAGCTTTTGCAAAAGATAACACCATGTATTTAGCAGCATTCAATATTGCATTAGTAAACTATTTAGAGTTTGATGCGGTAGATGAAACTATTAGAGAAAATATTAAAAAACTAAGAGATTTAAATAGTTTAAAAGATAGCGAAAAAGACCCGAAGAAAAAAGCTGCTATTGATGCAAAAAACAAACCGGCTGTTGATGCAATTAAAGTTGAAACATTAGATTTAGACAAAAAAGCTAATACCTATGTAGATACTGCCGTAGAGTGGTTTGAAAAAGCTTACGGAATTTTAAAAGATAAAGCTAATAAAACAGGTAACGAAAAAAATCTTACAAATAAAGCAGTTGATCATTTAGCAATTTTATTTGAATACAAAAGAAATAAAGTAAAAGGTAAAGACCAAAAAGCATACGATGCTTACGATGCAAAATATAAATTGTACGATGGACTACATCAGTAACGTTTTTTTGTATTTCACAAAATAAAAAGCCTTGCAGCAGTGCAGGGCTTTATTATTGTGTCTATCAATAAAGAAAAGAGGGTAGTTTTTAAATTTATGTAACTTAACATAATATAAATTATAGGGTAATTATGCTGAAAGATGACACCCAATGTTTTCCCTTTACATCCTAAATTATATTTGTAGCGAAATACTTATTAGATATGAGCAAAATGTTTATAAAAAATATGGTTTGCAACCGTTGTATTATGGTGGTGCAAAATGAATTGGATAAATTGGGATTTGATGTAAAGAATATCAAATTAGGGGAAGTTATGCTTGCCAAAGAACCCACACCCGAAGAAAAAATCAATTTAGATAAGGTTTTAATTCCATTAGGTTTTGAAATCATTGACGATAAAAAAAGCCGTATCATTGAGCAGATAAAGAATATAATTATTGACTTGGTACATCATCAGGACAACGATATTAAAACCAATCTTTCAGATATATTAAGCAGTAAGTTATACCACGATTATAATTATTTATCCAACCTGTTTTCGCAGGTAGAGGGAACAACCATTGAAAAATATTTTATTGCCCAGAAGATAGAAAAGGTAAAAGAACTATTGGTATATGATGAATTGTCTTTGAGTGAAATTGCCTTTCGTCTGAACTATTCGAGTGTGGCGTATTTAAGCAATCAATTCAAAAAAGTAACAGGATTAACACCAAGCCATTTCAAACAACTAAAGGTAGATAAAAGGAAGTCGTTAGACAGTTTGTAAATCTTACAAATCAATTCCAAAATTCCACAATAGCCACCACTATTATAATTGCCAACTTTGCAGTGTTAATTAAAACAATCGCAAAATGGCAACAAATAATAATAAAGAAATCATCTATCTTCCGTTAGAAGATGTCGAAAGCGAACATTGTGCTTTAATCGTTGAAAAAGGATTGGCACAGGTTAAGGGAGTAGAAACCCACAAAGTAGAACTAAACAACCGCAGAACAGCTATAACAGTAGCAGATACCGAAGCAGTAGGCGAAGCGGTTAAAGCTATAAAAGAGTTGGGTTATGGGGTTTCCACTGTAAAAAATTCATTTCCTGTTTTGGGTATGACTTGTGCATCTTGTGCAGGAAGTGCCGAAAGTATTGTAAAGTATCAGGAGGGCGTTGTAAATGCTTCCGTAAACTTTGCAACAGGAAACCTAACCGTTGAATACCTGCCCAATATGACTGATGCCACCAAACTACAAAAAGCGGTACAGTCTATCGGTTATGATTTGTTGATAGAAAATGAAACTACACAACAAGAAACATTAGAAGCTATCCACGCTCAAAAATTCCAAAAGCTAAAAACAAAAACAATTTGGGCAGTTATATTATCCTTACCTGTTGTAGTAATCGGAATGTTCTTTATGAATATGCCTTATGCCGACCCGATAATGTGGGCATTCTCTACACCTGTTGTATTGTGGTTAGGTCGGGATTTCTTTGTAAATGCGTGGAAACAAACCAAACACCGCTCTGCAAATATGGATACACTTGTCGCATTGAGTACAGGTATCGCCTACATTTTTAGCGTGTTCAATATGTTGTTTGCCGACTTTTGGCATCAGAGAGGATTACACGCCCACGTTTATTTTGAAGCAGCAGCCGTTATTATAGCATTTATTCTTTTGGGTAAATTATTGGAAGAAAAAGCCAAAGGCAATACATCATCAGCCATTAAAAAGCTAATGGGATTACAACCCAAAACCGTTATCGTAATACAGGCAGACGGAACAGAAAAACAGACCGCTATTGAAGATGTGAGCACAGGCGATATTATCCTTGTAAAGCCGGGCGAAAAAATCGCAGTGGACGGTATGGTTACTTCGGGTAGTTCCTATGTTGATGAAAGTATGTTGAGTGGCGAACCTGTACCTGTATTGAAAAAAGAAAACGAAAAAGTATTTGCAGGAACGATAAACCAAAAAGGCAGCTTTCAGTTTGAAGCCGTTAAGGTTGGAAAAGAAACAATGCTTGCCCAAATTATCAAAATGGTACAAGATGCACAAGGAAGTAAAGCACCTGTACAGAAATTGGTAGATAAGATTGCGGGTATCTTTGTTTCCGTAGTTATCGGCATTGCCATTCTCACATTTATATTATGGCTCTTTTTAGGTGGCGACAACGGAGTGGTACAAGGATTATTGGCAGCCGTTACAGTATTGGTTATTGCTTGTCCTTGTGCGTTGGGATTGGCTACACCTACGGCAATTATGGTAGGCGTTGGCAAAGGTGCTGAAAAAGGTATTTTAATAAAAGATGCTAAAAGCCTTGAATTAGCAAAAAAAGTAGATGCAATCATATTAGACAAAACAGGAACAATTACAGAGGGCAGACCACAGGTAACAGGTATCGGGTGGCTCAACAATGACGATACCGCAAAAGATATTCTTTTGAGTATCGAAAAACAATCCGAACACCCATTGGCAGAAGCCGTAGTAAAACATTTGGACGGTGTTACAGCTACCCAATTATCAGACTTCGACAGCATCACTGGTAAAGGAGCAAAAGCCAATTACAATAACGAAACCTATTTTGTAGGCAACAAAAAACTATTGGCAGAAAACAACATCAGCATTCCCGAACAACTGCAAACACAAGCCGATGAATGGGGCAAACAATCCAAAACCGTTATTTGGTTTTCAGATAGCAAACAAGCCCTTTCCGTAATTGCAATATCCGATAAGATAAAAGAAACATCGGTTCAGGCAATCAAAGAAATGCAGGAAATGGGTATTGATTTGTATATGCTTACAGGCGACAACGGAGCCACAGCAAAAGCCATTGCCGAGCAGACAGGCATCAGACATTACAAAGCCGAAGTATTGCCACAGCACAAAGCAGATTTTGTGAAAGAATTGCAACAACAAGGCAAAACCGTTGCAATGGTTGGGGACGGTATCAATGACAGTACCGCATTGGCAACAGCCGATGTCAGTATCGCAATGGGGAAAGGTTCGGATATAGCTATGGACGTAGCCAAGATGACAATCATTTCATCAGACCTTACCAAAATACCGCAGGCAATAAGGCTTTCAAAACAAACCGTAGCCACCATTAAGCAAAATTTGTTTTGGGCATTTATCTATAATCTTATTGGTATTCCTATTGCAGCAGGTATTTTACATCCGATAAATGGATTTTTACTTAACCCAATGATTGCAGGTGCAGCAATGGCATTGAGTAGCGTAAGTGTGGTAAGTAACAGTTTAAGATTGAAATGGAAAAAGTAAATCCGTAAATCTCACAAATCAAACAAGAAATAACACAACAATGCAGAAGTATAATGTGCTGAAATTTGCAGTATTAAATAACAACTAAAATTTAAAAAAATGGAAAATAAAAATTTTCAATTCAAAACAAACCTTAATTGTGGAGGTTGTGTATCAAAAATAAAATCAGTTTTAGATAATGCAGAAGGAATTTGTCATTGGAATGTAGACACAGACAATGCCGATAAAATTCTTACCGTAAGCTCAAAAGGGATTACGAAAGAAGAAGTAATAACCCTCATTAAAAGTAAAGGCTTTAATGCACAATCAACAAACGATTAATTTTATCGTATAGTTTTAAAATAAACATTATAAATGAAATTGAATAATAGTTTTTTTCTAACCAAAATATTGCTTACAATATTGGTAGTAATAACTTCAAAAATTTCTTTTGCCCAAAAAGTAGTTCATTATGATTTGTATGTAAAAGACACGATTGTAAACTATGCAGGGAAAGAAAAAAGAGCCATTGCTGTAAACGGACAAATCCCTATGCCAACGCTTGAATTTACTGAAGGTGATACTGCAGAAATTGTTGTTCATAACCAGCTAAAAGAAAATACATCATTGCATTGGCATGGCGTATTTCTTCCTAATAAAGAAGATGGTGTTCCTTATTTAACGCAAATGCCAATTAAGCCGGGTACAATATACACTTATCGTTTCCCAATTATTCAAAACGGAACACATTGGTATCACTCACATTCGGGATTGCAGGAGCAAATAGGTATGTATGGCAATTTCATTATGCATAAAAAAGCAGATGATAAAACATTTAGAAAAGGCATTGACGATATACCAACCATTCCAATAATACTTAGTGAGTGGACTAATTTAAATCCAGATAATGTACATCGCATGTTACATAATGCAAGCGATTGGTTTGCTATAAAAAAAGGTGCAACACAAAGTTATGCCGAAGCAATTAGAGAAGGTTATTTAAAAACTAAATTGACAAACGAATGGAAACGTATGCTGGCAATGGATGTGAGTGATGTATATTATGATAAGGTTTTAATGAATGGAAAAAATATTTCTGAAATTAAAAATATTGAGAATAAACCATTAAAGGCAGGAGATAAAATTCGTTTACGTATTTCCAACGGTGGTGCTTCCTCCTATTTTTGGCTTAGGTATGCTGGCGGAAAAATTACGGTTGTTGCCAGCGATGGAAATGATATAGAACCTGTTGAAGTAGATAGATTAATTATTGCCGTATCTGAAACTTATGATGTAATTGTAACTATTCCTGAAGATGGAAAAGCATTTGAATTTATGGCAACTACTGAAGATAGAACTCAATCTACCAGTTATTTTTTAGGTAATGGTGTAAAACAATATGTTGGAGAAATGCCGAGGTTGAAATATTTTGAAGGAATGAAAATGATGAATGATATGATGAAAATGAATGGCGATTTAGATGATATGGGAATGAGTATGAGCCTAAACCAAATGGATATGAATACAGTAATGTATCCTGAAATTTCTAAAAGAAAAATTGTTACACTTAATTACTCAATGCTTAAATCTCCCAACAACACTTCACTCCCACCAAATGCCCCAATAAAAGAAATAAAATTCACGCTTACCGGAAACATGAATCGTTATGTATGGAGTATGGATAATAAAGTACTTTCTGAAAGCGATAAAATCCCTGTAAAAAAAGGAGAAATTTTACGCATAACTATACATAATAATTCAATGATGAGGCATCCAATTCATTTGCATGGTTTTGATTTTAGATTGTTAAATAAGTACGGCAATAATGCTCCATTAAAAAATATTATTGATATCATGCCAATGGAAACAGACACCATTGAATTTCTTGCTAATACAGAAGGAGATTGGTTTTTTCATTGTCATATTCTTTACCATATGATGGCTGGAATGAATAGAGTTTTTGCTGTTGATGATTATAAAAATCCATATCTACCCAACAAAGAAAAAGCCTACAAAATGTTGCAACGCGAAAGTAATATGCCACATTTTATGGCACAAAATGATTTCTCCAATAATGGTAATGATGGGGAATTAATGTTGCAAAATGCAAGATGGAGTTTAGGAACAGAATGGCGGTTGGGCTACAATGATATGCATGGTTATGAAACAGAAACACATATTGGAAGATATATAGGAAAAATGCAATGGTTTATGCCTTTTATTGGTTTTGATTGGCGTTATAGAAAAATGGGAATTGATGAACAACACGAAAATATTTTCGGTCAAAAAAATGAAAAAGATAACAGAAAAGCATTAAGCATAGGTTTTAATTATACATTGCCAATGTTGGTTATATTTCAAACAGAAATGTTTCATGATGGAATTGTAAGGCTTCAATTAATGCGAGAAGACATTCCTATTTCAAAAAAATTAAGAGCAGGTTTTATGATAAATACTGATAAAGAATACATGGCAGATTTTAGATATATTTTAAATAGAAACATTAAAATTCGTACACATTACGATAGTGATATGGGTTTTGGCATTGGCATAGCAGTTAATTATTAATTTCTTTTACTCAATAAAAAAAACTCTACAAAACTTTTTCGTTTGAAATTGCTTTGTAGAGTTTAAACTGTTTATAAATAACCTTAATTAATTACTCTTATTAATTCTACTTTCTTCATCATCTGCACCGCCTGTTTTTCTTTTTTGTACATTGGCTACTTTACCTTTTGTTTTATTAAATCTGTAAGTAAAAGCAAGGCTAACTTGTCGGCTATCTCTATCTTGTTTAAATGATGCATCAATATTTCCTAATTTATTATAACCACTTACTTTTTGTGTGTAAAGTATGTCTGAAACTGCTAAACGAATGGTAGCTTTGTTTTTCAATAATTGTTTACTTACTCCAACACTCATTTGCCCAAACGGGTTTATGGTAAAAACACTTTCAACAGCTTTTGTTCTGTAAAATCCGCTTACTTCAGCACTCCAACCTTTATTAAATTTTAACTGTTCACTTACATTAAAAACTGCACTTGTTGCACCAATTTCTTCATATGCATTATTTATAATTCCTGAAAATAAATTATTATAAACATTCACGTAAAAATTGCTTGACCACCATTTGGTAAATTGTGTAGCAGCATTTATTGCAATTCCAAATTGATGTTGTTTGGCAATATTGGCTTGCTTTACATAGGTTTGGTTGGTTGCAGTATTTTGCTCTAATACTTGTTGTATAATATCTGTTGTATTGGTATAGTTTAAAGTTGTTGTTAAGAAATTTTTATAGGTATGAGAAAGTTCAATATTATGACTGAATTGCGGTTGTAAATTAGGGTTGCCTTGCTGATAAGTATATTTATCTATAAACTCTATAAAAGGATTTAAACTTTCATAATCTGGTCTGCGTATTCTTCTTCCATAATTCAATACAAAAGTATTTTTATCGTTTAAAATGTATTGAACGTATGCAGTTGGAAATAACTGTACATAATTTTTATTGAATTGAATATTGGTTGTTATTTGATTGCCTTTTGAAACAGTATGCTCTAACCGTAAACCCAATTGTGCAGTTATTTTTTTAGAAAAAGGTTTACTAAAATTTACATACGCAGCATTTACATTTTCTTCATATATAAAATGATTACTTCTGTTATAATCATGTACAAGGTTTCCGTTTATAACACTATCGTAACTGGCATTTGCATCTGTTTTTACATAACTTGTTTTAATACCAGCCTCAAATTTTACTTCATTTTTCAATGGCATGGTATAATCAATTTTTGCACTATATATATTTATAGTTTGTGGTAAAGAACCAAGTAAAGTATCTGGTTTAAATGTTGGGTTGCCATAACTATCATAATATTTATTATTAAGATTTTGGCTAGCAGTTGAATTGTAATTTATATAATCTAAGTCTGCCGTAATTTCTTGACCTTTCTTTCCAAGTACTCTACGAAAATTTAAATTTGTACTAAAATCTTTCGGATTATCTGGATTAGATGCAGCAGCTAAAGTTTTGCTTTGCAATACTGCATTAGGATCTGAAATATTTATTACTCCATTACTTGTAAAAGTATTGGGATTACTTGATGCATTTACTACAACACCAATAGTAGTTTTTGGTGAAACAAACCAATCTGCTCCTGCTTTTGCTCTGTAAGCTTCTCCTTGATTGAATAAATGATTGACTTGATTAAATATTGACAATACGTTTTTACTTGTTGCATCAATAAATTTTCTATCTACATATAAATTCTGATAATTTTTTCTATAGTTATGACTTAAACTTCCAAAAACATTAAACTTATTTTCACGATAGTTTAAATTTACATTCTCTCCTCCTCTTCCGTAAAAACCTTGTGAGTAATTAACACCAACCGAACCATTAAAACCAAAAGCTTTTGTTTTTTTAGTTTTAATATTAATAATGCCTGCGTTTCCTGCTGCTTCGTATTTTGCAGGTGGATTAGTCATAATTTCAATTTGGTCAAGCTGACTGCTCTGCATATTAGTAAGCAAGTTAGTTAAATCTTGCCCTGAAACATAAGCAGGTTTACCGTCAATAAAAATTTGAACACCAGCTTTACCTTTCAAGCTAATATTTCCATCTTTATCTACCGTTACGCCCGGTGCTTTTTCTAAAACTTCTAAAGCCGTTGCCCCAACATTGGTTACCGAAGCTTCAACATTTAAAATGGTTTTATCAATTTTTTGTTCAATTAAAGGTTTTTTACTTGAAACAGTTACTGTTTCTAAGTTCTTTACTGCTTGTGTTAAAGCAATATTTTCAAATTTTACACTTCCCTGATTATCAGATAAATAAAAAACTTTACTATAATATTTATTAAAGCCTAATGCTTGAATTGAAATAAGAAAATTACCTAATTGATTAGTAAGAATTTCAAAATTGCCATCTTTAAGAGTTGCAGAAATTTTTACAACAGAAGAATCTTTTGCTTTTAATAAAGCTACCGTTGCACTTTCAACCGGTTTTTGGTTGAACGATACATTGCCCAAAACCCGAAAAGCTGTATTTTTTTCTTGCGAAAAGCTTTTACCTACTATTAATAATGCAGGAATTAGCACAGATAGTATTGATTTCATTTTACTTTAGTTTTATTTGGTCTTTTAAATGATTACAGAATAAAACTAAGTAGTATGTTTTGCACAGTACATGCTTTTAACATGAACGGCTTATAAAAATGGTAAAAGGCAAAAAATAAAGTAAATAATTACTACGCTTTAGCTACTTTCTTAAAAAACTTAGGAGCTTTAAAATATAAAATAGCACCACTAATCATTAGTAAAAAAGATATTATTTCGGCCTGTGTAGGATGAAAACCAAATAGGCTGTAAGTAGCATTCACGCGTATTTTCTCTATTAAAAAACGTTCTAAACCGTTCACAAATAAATAAACTGCAAACAATCTTCCGGCGGTTGTAAATTTCTTTCTAAAAAACCATAAGCCTGCAAACAAAATTAGGCTCATTACAGTTTCATAAAATGGCGTAGGAAACACACTTACAGGTAAATAAGTACAATAATTGCCCGTGCAACCTGCTAAAGCTATGCCTGCATCATTTACATTGTGCAGGTAGTTATAACCAAACATCCAATTGGGTAAGCCCCAAAATGGTTGTACAGCTAAATGCTGTACCTTACTTAAATCTCCAAACTGTGCAATGTAATAAGCTGTATTTGTATTTAATACCGTTTGGAATTGGGTATTGGTAGCATGAATAATATTTCCGTTTGCATCACTAATAAAAGCACTATTTAAAATGCCCCAATCGCCATCTCCTGCCACTTGGCAACCAATTCTGCCAATTGCATAAGCCAACATTAAAGCCGGAGCAGCGGCATCGCATAAATGAATAAACGTAATGCGGTGTTTTTTTGCATAGAAGAAAATTGCCAATGCTGCACAAATTAAACCTCCATAAAAAGTTAATCCGCTAAAAAGTAATGCAGCAGGGCTTTCTTTTCCTTCTTTTATAGCAGCTATTGCATTTAAAAAGCTTGCGGGAGCTTCTAAAATATCAAAAAATTTTGCACCTAAAAAACCATATATGGCTGCTTTTATAACTAAATCTCCTACTCTATCGTGTGACCAAATTCTTAGTGTTCTTTTTTCGGGTTTAGATAGTTTGTGTTTATTTTTTTCTTTCCATTTTAAAAAACAAAAAAATCCTCCTAAAACAATTCCTATTAACCAATTGCCTTGCATAGAGAGTAAAAATGCTTGAGGGTTGCTTAACGCATCGGGCATTAAAAAAGCACCAATAATTTTAAATCCTAAAACAAAACCTAATAAAAAATTAATTATTAACTCTGAGGTAGAGGCAGCAGCACCTACTGTAATTGTTTGTTCTGTATAGCTTAATAAACCTTCTTTTTGTTTTCTTTTTAATTCGTTTGATAAAACATAAGCAGCCGCAATAAAAGAGAGTGCTACAAAAAAACCAAACGAGTTTATTAATTTAAAAGCATTCCATTCAACTCCAAATAAATCTTTAAAAAAGTAGTATAAATTGGGATACATGTTTTATTACAATTGAGTTTGCAATGTTAGCAGAAAATAACACAGCGTTCAAAAAATAAAAAGAGGCTCTTTTTACAGAACCTCTTTTTTACTTACCCATCAATACAAAGTTTAATTAATTGCAATATTTATCAAACTCGCTAATTAAATGTTGTGCAATAACTTGTGCAGGTTTGCCTTCAATTTGGTGGCGTTCTAACATACTTACCAACTCCCCATCTTTAAAAAGAGCAACAGACGGAGATGATGGCGGATAAGGCAACATATATTCTCTTACTTTTTGTACCGCTTCAACATCAAAACCAGCAAAACTCGTAAGCAAATTATCAGGTTTTTTTGTTGTGTTATGCACGGCCATAACCACTCCGGGTCTGCAAGCACCTGCAGCACAACCGCAAACAGAGTTAATTACAACCAATGCTGTTCCTTTCTTTTTTAATGAATTTTCAACCTCATTAGCAGTTAGCATTTCTTCAAAACCGCTTTCTGTTAATTCTGCCTTCATGGGCATTACTATTTCTGCTGGATACATAATTTATAAAGTTTCGGCAAAATTAAAATTCAAAACTTAAACTAAAAACTAAATAAATAAGACATGATGACTTTTTTCGTGTGTCGAAAATGACAAAATGACTTGTTCTATTTTCAAATAATGATAAAATGACTATAAAATACAATAGGAATACATTTTGAACGAACTTGATAAATAAAACTTTTAAAATAAATACTATGACACTTGTAAAACACAACACAAAAGATTTGACTAATTTTTTTGATGACATTTTTAATTTCTCTCCAAATTGGAATAATAATTTTCATCAAAATTGGAATGTTCCGGCTGCAAATATTCATGAAACCAACGATGGATTTCATGTTGAATTAAACACGCCCGGAAGAAATAAAGAAGATTTTAAAATTAATGTTGAAAACGGTTTATTAACCATAAGTTTTGAGAAGAAAGAAGAAAGCGAACAAAAAGATTATAAAACCATTCGCAAAGAATTTAGTTACAACAGTTTTAAAAGAAGTTTTTCGTTAGATGATAATTCAATTGATACAACTAACATTCAAGCTAAATATGAAAATGGTATTTTAAAATTATTTGTACCTAAAAAACAAGAAGTAAAAATTGCACCTAAACAAATTAATGTGCAATAATTTAAATATAAAATTGCTTGTTTCATAAGCAGTTGGTTTTGGTTAACCGCCCTGTATTTTTATACGGGGCTTTTTTATTGGCAATATTTTACTTTATTTGTTTACAATCAAATAAAACACATGAAACATTTAGTTACTATTTTTTTTGTTTTTCTACTTGTAAAAAATATTAATGCACAGCAAGCACCAACAGAAAAAACATTATTATGGAAGATAAGCGGAAAAGAGATAAAACAACCATCTTATATATACGGAACTTTTCATTTGTTATGTGCCAACGATTTTTTATTGCCCGATACTTTAGTTGCATTATTGCATAAAACAAAGCAAGTTTATTTTGAATTGAAGTTAGATGACCCAACTTTAAACATGAAAATGATGCAAAGCATTATGATGAAAGACGGACACGATATAAAAGAATATATTTCAAAAGAAAATTACGATTCTGTTGCAGCCATATTCTTACACAAAACCAAATTACCATTAACAGCTGTAAGCAAATACAAACCTTTTATACTTTCATCATTATTATATCCTGCAATGTTAGGCTGCACCCCTGTTAGTTGCGAAACAGAAATTATGAAAATTGCCAAAAAAGATTCTTTGCCCATAAACGGCTTAGAAACAGTTGATTTTCAATTAAAAGTTTTTGATGATATACCTTATAATATTCAATCAAAAATGTTAGAAAAAAATTTATTGAACTTTGATAAATCGGTAAATGAATTAAAAGAATTAGTAAATGTTTATAAAACAAAAGATATTGCTAAAATGCAAAAAGAAGTAGCCGATGAACCTGAATTTGGAAAGTATGAAGATGTATTATTAAAAAAACGTAATGCAAATTGGATTCCTATTATAACTAAACAAATTAAAGATGCATCTACTTTTTTTGCTGTAGGTGCAGGGCATTTGGGTGGCAAAAACGGTGTATTAAATTTACTACAAGAAGCAGGCTACACCGTTACACCAATTTTGTATTAATTTTTATTTTAATGTATAAATAGCAAAAGCAGATAAATATTTATCTGCTTTTACAAAACCAAACAGCCTGTGAGAATTATTTTACTTTAACCAAAGTATTTGTTGCTATTCTTCTTCCGTTTGCATCTACTGCTTCAACAAAATAATTTCCGTTCACTAAATTTTGAACATTCATAGTAACAACAGTTGCATTTCCAGAAGCTGCACTTTGTGTTGTTTGCGATACAATTCTTCCCGAAAAATCTACTATTTTAACTGAAACAGTATTATTATTTGGTTGATTATTACGCACACTCATTTGCACAAAGTTTTGTGCAGGATTTGGGTAAACGTTTATTCCACCTATATCTCCATTATTTGAAGGATTATTTGGATTTACAAATGAATTATTTGAAGAATTTACTGTTGCTACGCCATTAACCATTGAAATAGTTTTTGTAATAGTTTCGTAACAACCATTATTGGTTCCTACTTTTAAACTAACTATTCTTGTAGCAACATTATTTGAAAACACATGTGTTGGGTTTGCTTGAATAGAACTTTCTCCATCTCCAAAATTCCATGCATAATTAATTGTACCAGATGATACGGCAGCATTGCTGTTTAAATTAACCGTTAAAGTATTATTGGTATAACTTATCATGTTTGAATTAAAATCAACAGTTGGAGATGGATGAATTGTTAATGAATGAAAAATAGTATCAGCACATCCGTTTGATGGTGTTTTTGCAATTAAACGAATATTATAAGTACCTGGTGTATTGTAAGAACGAGATGGATTTGTATTTGTTGCAGTAACGCCACCACTTAAATCCCAATCATATTGTAACCCACTTGTAGAGGCATGAGATTCATTGGTAAATACAAACGCATTGTTTTTAAAACATTGTACCGAAACAGGATTAATTACAAATGCAGCTTCAATTTCATTAGTAGCAATTTGTTTTGTTGTTGTATCACTACAACCGTTGTTACTTGTTGCAATTAATGTAACAGTATGTGTACCTAATGTTCCGTATAAATGAGAAGGATTAAGTTCTATAGAACTATTTCCATCTCCAAAAAACCAACTATAATTAATACCACCGCTATTAATAGTTGATGTATTAGTAAAACTGAAATTTTTATTTTTACATTGTTGTGCATTTGCAACACTAAACGATGCAATAGGAGAAGCGTATACTTTTATTGGCCATGAAATTGTATCTGCACAAGAATTTCCGGGTGTTGTAGCAATTAATGTGGCAGTATATGTTCCTGCATTTGCATAACTGTGTGTAGGATTAGTTTCTGTTGAAGTAGTTCCATCTCCTAAATTCCATTTATAAGTAAGTCCGCTGGTACTTGAAGAAGATTCATTTGTAAAGTTGAAAAAATTATTTTTAAAACATTGTTCTGAAACAGGATTGGCAACAAATGCAGCAACAGTTCCTACAACACTAACAGTTTTTGAAACTGTGGTAGAACATGTTCCGTTTGAGTTATTAATAACTGAAAGTGTTACTGTATAATCTCCTACCGCACTAAAATTTTTTGTAGGGTTAGTTTCTGTAGAAGTAGTTCCATCACCAAAATTCCATGTATAATTTAAATTACCCGAACTAACATTTGATGCATTTGTAAACACAAATTTATTTCCGTTTTTACATTGGCTTTCATTATTTACAGTAAATGCTGCTGTTGGTGTAATGCAATTAGAAGTTCCGTTATTTATAACTTGTGCAATGCTGTCTCTACATCCAAAATCACTGGTAACAATCAATTTCACATTGTAATTGCCCGGTGTAGCATAAGTTACAGTAGGGTTAATTAAAGTTGAATTAGTTCCATTTCCTAAATCCCAATAATAGTACATTGACCCGCTTTCAATAGTTGAAGAACTTATATATGTAAAACTTTTACCATTTAAAGTGCCTGTTAAAGTATTAAAACTAACATTGGGTTTAGGCATTACATTAATAAATTTTTCTACAAAAGCAAAATCGTTACCGTTTCTAACTTCTAAATGAATTCTAAAATTACCTGAACGATTATAAATTTTTGTTGGGGCTGTTTCTGTAGAAGTTGTTCCATCACCAAAATCCCAAAAATAGTTTGTACCTGCACTTGCCGATGATGTGTTTGATATAACAAAACTATTTCCCGTAATACACTGTTTTTCTGCATTAACAGAAAAAGATGCAGTTACGGTTTGCATAGCTTCATTTAAGTTATTTGCCGAACCTGAAATTGCATTTTGTGCAAATGAAAACTCGCAAACAAACAAGCTGCACGCTATAACGCATACGCTTTTGCTGAGAATTTTGTAAAAGTTTTTCATAGAAAATGTAGTTAGGATGGATGTTGGATGGTTTTATCTGGATATTGGATTTTTAATATTGTTAAACGTTACTCCTTTTGTTTAGGAATAGCATATTGCTGCAAACAATATTTTGTTTGAGGCAAATTAGTTACTGAAAATTTGTTGTTTGAATTTTGCTTTAACCCTGCAAGTTGTAATTGGGCAATAAACTTTAATATAAAGTAGTAATTACCTGAAGTAATAACTGGCATAGAATATTGGTTTTAATTTGTTTAATTCACTACGTTAAGTAGTAAATCGGTTACAAAATAACAACATTTTTTAATATGCCAAATATTTTTTTATCTTTTTTTCATTTTCCCCCTTAGTTAAGGGATAAAACAAAAAAGCAATCTGAACGATTGCTTTAAATAAAATAAGAGGCTTTAAAAGTATTCTCTAACGTAAATAACCTAAAATTTTCAACATGCTTGCGGCAGATTGTTCTTTGGCATAAACCCAATCAATTAGCTTTCCGTTTTTATCATGTTCAATAATAATATGTTTGGGAGATGGAATTAAACAATGTTTTATTCCGCCATAACCACTTATCTGATCTTGATAAGCTCCTGTATGAAAAAAGCCAACATACAATGGTGTTTTATTATCAACATCATTAACATCTGCGGCTTTTATTTTTGGCAAAAACACTTCGTTAATATGTTCTTCACTATCGTAATAATCGTGGCTATCGCAAGTAATACCGCCTAAAACAACTCTTTGATATTCGTTATCCCATTTATTAATGGGCAGCATTAAAAACTTCTCACCAATTCCCCAAGTATCTGGCAATGTTGTTATAAAAGATGAATCAATCATGTACCAAGTTTCTCTATCATTCTGGCGTTTTTCAGATAACACACTGTAAATATGTGCCATACTTTCTCCTACTGTAAAGCTGCCAAATTCGGTAAAAATATTGGGCATTGGCACTTTTGCTTTTTTACAAGCTTTTTTAATATTACCAACAATTTCATTAATCATGAATTGATAATCATATTCAAAACCTAATGAATGTTTTATAGGGAAACCACCGCCAATATTTATAGAATCTAACTCGGGGCAAATCTTTTTTAACTGGCAATACAGATTAATAATTTTGTTTAATTCACTCCAATAATAAATATCGTCTTTAATGCCTTTGTTTAAAAATATATGCAGCATTTTAAGTTGAAATTTTTCTTCATATCCTTCTATTTCATCAACATAAAATTCTAAAATATCTTTTGCTCTTATTCCTAAACGAGAAGTGTAGAAAGGAAAAGTTGGTTCTTCTTCAGCTGCAACTCTTATTCCTACTTTAAAAGGTTCTTTAACAGATTTTTTATATGCTTTTAATTCTTCTTTATTATCTAAAATAGGAACTACATTTTTAAACCCTGAATTTATTAATTTAGCAATGCGTGATGTATAACTTCTTTGTTTAAAGCCGTTGCAAATAATAAATGTGTCTTTATTAATTTTTCTGCGTTTATATAATTGATTAACTATTTCAATATCATAAGCATACGAAGTTTCTAAATGAATTTCATGTTTTAAAGCTTCTTCAACTATAAAAGAAAAATGCGAACTTTTAGTACAGTAGCAATAATTGTATGTGCCTTCGTATTTATGTTTTTTAAATGCGTTGGCAAACATTTTTTTTGCCTTTGATATTTGCATACCAATTTTTGGTAAATAAGTAAGCTTTAAAGGTGTGCCGTACTTTTCAATTAAAGGCTTTAAATCAACACCATTAAATTCAAGATAATCGTTTTCGTTTACATCAAAACCTTCTTGCGGAAAGTGAAACGTTTGATTTACTAACGAAGTGTAGCTATTGTTCATTCTTACAGGCTAGTTAAACGTGGAATGATATTTTTAAAATTGGAGAACAAAAATAACTGTTTGATAAATATTGAGCATAAAAAAGCCGAAGCTTTTTATACTTCGGCTTATATAAATATTTAAACAACTATTTTACAGAAGCAACTAAAGCTTTAAAACTTTCAGGATTGTTCATTGCTAAATCTGCTAATACTTTTCTGTTTAACTCAATTCCTTTAACAGCTAATTTATGTATAAACTGGCTATAGGTTAAACCTTCTTCTCTTACGGCTGCATTAATACGTGCAATCCATAATTGACGGTATTCGCGTTTCTTTAATTTACGACCAACAAAACTGTAGGTTTGTCCTTTTTCAACAATATTTTTGGCAACGGTATAAACGTTTTTACGTTTTCCATAAAAGCCTTTAGCTGCTTTTAATATTCTTTTGCGGCGAGCTCTTGAAGCTACTGCATTTACTGAACGTGGCATTTTAAATTATTTTAATTTCTAATTTGAAATTTTGTTTTCAAATGAAATGATGAATTAAATTTTATTTACTTTATTAAGTTGAAAATTTTCAACTATTTTAATCTTAATAAACGCATTACAAAATCTTTATTAGCTGCACCCACTAAGCCTTTTTGGCGAAGGGCACGTTTGCGTTTAGTAGATTTTTTGGTAAGAATGTGGCGTTTAAAAGCTTTTTGGAAAGTAATTTCGCCGGTGCCGGTTACTTTAAACCTTTTTTTGGCACTTGAATTTGTTTTTACTTTTGGCATTATAATAATCTTTACGATTACTCCCTGCTGGTGTCACGCCACAGGGCGTGAACTTGTTTAAACCTTACGGGAAAAATTTGGGTTGCAAAAGTAGGGAGATTATACCAAAAATCAATATTTTTCTTTATTCTTCGCTGTGTACAATAGTTCCGTAATCAATAAACAGCTCCTCGCCTGCTTTAATGTTTTTAATTGCTTTAAAATATTCGCCATCATTAACAGAAATTAAATTAGGCTTATTGGAATGATTGAGAAAAAGTGATAAATCAATTTGTTTAAACCCTTTAGCCGGAACAAAATATTTTTTATCATCAAACAAACAAAAATTTTCAACTAACGCTTTACTGTGTGCAGGAAGCAAGGCAACTTCTTCAAAAGATAATTCAACCCACTCTCCCATTTCTTTTTCAAACATTGTGGTACAGCCTTTAGGAATATTTATCATAGCAAAAACACCAATGCCGTGTATGCCAGATGGTTTTAGTTGAACGTAAGTATTATAAACTAACTCTTTAAGTAATTGCTGTTTAAATAAATCTTTCTTCACACTGTTTATTATAGTTTAAAAAAATTACATAAAAGAAAGATGGTAAAATATTATTTCATTTAATAAAACAAATTTGAAAGCACATTCGGGTTGGTAGTAGTTGGTTTTAGAGCCAAAAATTTATTCATTTGCTCTTTTGCTAAAGTAGTTGCTAAGTTAGTTTTTAAGCTATTGAATAGCCCTTTTTGCTTTTGCTCGTATTCTGTTTTATTAGTTTTTAATAAAGGTATTATTTGAGATTTTGCTTGTAAAAAAGTAGATACTGCACCTGAAACTTTAGACACTTGTGCAGTTGATAAATTAAGTTTGGCTGTTAATGTACTCATTATACTGCTTGTTACTTTAGTTACATTAAGCCCTGTTGCATTTGCTATTGTTTTAGTTTTATCTAATACATTATTTATTTGAGCATTAGCAGAGATTTTAAAACAAATTACAGCAACAAAAAGTATAATCATTTTTTTCATAATAATAAATCTTCTTTTAAAAAATTAGGATTGCAATTTAAACAAACTATCTACAAATTCGTGTTTATCAAAAATTAATAAATCATCAATTTTTTCTCCTACACCAATAAATTTTACCGGAATTTTAAATTGATTGGCAATAGCTAAAACAACACCGCCTTTTGCAGTACCATCTAACTTAGTAATGGTTAATGAAGTTACATCGGTTGTTGCTGTAAAATGTTTGGCTTGCTCTAAAGCATTTTGACCTGTGCTTCCATCTAATATTAACATTACTTCATGTGGTGCTGTTGGAATTACTTTTTGAATTACACGTTTTATTTTACTTAACTCATCCATTAAATGTACTTTGTTGTGCAACCTTCCGGCAGTATCAATAATTACAATATCAATATCTTTTGCAACAGCACTTTTTACGGTATCAAATGCAACAGCACTGGGATCGCTGCCCATACTTTGTTTTACAATGGGTACACCTACCCTTTCACTCCAAATAGTTAATTGATCAACTGCTGCGGCTCTAAAAGTATCGGCTGCACCTAACATTACTTTATGTCCTGCTTTGGTATAGTTGTGTGCTAACTTTCCAATAGTTGTGGTTTTGCCTACGCCGTTTACGCCTACTACTAAAATTACATAAGGTTTTTTGCCTTGGGGTATTTCAAAATTTTTGTAAGAAATATCATCTGCATCTACCAATACATTTTCAATTTCTTCTTGTAAAAGTTTGTTTAGTTCAGAGGTGTTAATGTATTTATCTTGTTTTACACGTTGTTCAATTCTCTCAATAATTTTAACGGTGGTATCTATACCTACATCGGCACTTACTAAGGCTTCTTCTAAATTATCTAACACTTCTTCATCTACAGTTGTTTTGCCTGCAATGGCTTTGGTTATTTTTGAAAAGAAACCTTCTTTGGTTTTTTGCAAACCTTGGTCTAAATTTTCTTTTTCTTTTTTACCAAATAGTTTATTAAAGAAACCCATTTTATATGTAATTTATTTTTAAATATTTGCTGCGTAAAGTTATGTTGTACAAGTGTGCGACGCAAGGAACGATGAATGATATATTATTGCTTGTAACAAAAACTAAAAAAGCCACCTCTTGTTATGAGATAGCTTTGCATGTATAAATACATTTAAATTATTTTGCTAAGAAATCTTTCACTTTGTCTTTGTGAACGATTGCTTCTTTAAAAGTATAAGCACCTGTTTTAGAACTACGCACGGCACGAATAACTTTTGTCCAGTTTTTTGCCTCTGCAGAAGCTTTTAAATCTTTTACTTTAGCGTTTTTTGAAGCTGCTTTTGCCATGATTATTTAATTTCTTTATGAACGGTTACTTTTTTCAAAATTGGATTGTACTTTTTTAACTCCATACGTTCAGGAGTATTTTTTTTGTTCTTAACAGTGATGTAGCGGCTTGTACCTGGCATACCACTTGTTTTATGCTCTGTACATTCCATAATCACCTGAACTCTGTTTCCTTTCTTTGCCATTGTATTAGGTAATTTACTTTGTTAGTTAGATTTTTTCGCCTTTAGCTCTTAATTGCTTAATAACAGTTGATAAACCATTTTTATTAATGGTACGGATAGCTTCTGAAGAAACCTTCAAAGTTACCCATCTGTCTTCTTCTGCAAAAAAGAAACGTTTTGTTTGCAAATTGGGTAGAAAACGACGTTTTGTTTTAATGTTTGAATGAGAAACACTATTACCAACCATTGGTTTTTTACCTGTAACTGTACATACTCTTGCCATGACTCTTAATTTTTCGGGACGGCAAAGGTAAGGGTTAGTAACTAACTTGCAAGAGAAAAATGTAGTTTTTTAAAGAAAATATTCACAAGGGCTTAAAAACTTAATGCTCAAAATATAAAAAGCCGCATTTATCCACAAATCTATTTATTGAAAAAGAAAATTTATATTACTCCATTTCAAACAAATTTTTAACTTGCAACTACAAATTTACATGAGCGTATATTTTTTACATAAAAATTTAGATTTCCTCAACCATCCCGTTGGGTACTAATTAATTTTTATACCGCTTAGCTCCCCAATTCTATTTTTTCAATTCATCCAATTTATTATAATGTTTACGCATACTTTAAGTGAGCGTTCTGCTCAGTACCTTTTATTAGAAGAAAAATACAGTGCTCATAATTACCATCCGCTGCCTGTGGTTTTAGAAAAAGGCAAAGGAGTTTTTGTATATGATGTTGATGGCAAAAAATATTTCGATTTTTTAAGTGGATATTCTGCCGTTAATCAAGGTCATTGTCATCCAAAAATTATTGAAACATTTATAACGCAAGCTCAAAAATTAACACTTACTTCAAGAGCATTTCATAATAATTTGTTTGGCAAGTTTGCAGAATATATTACCAACTATTTTGGCTACAACAAAGTGCTGCCAATGAATACAGGTGTAGAAGCAGTTGAAACAGCAATTAAGTTAGCAAGGCGTTGGGGTTATGTAAATAAAGGCATTGCAGAAAACAAAGCCAAGATTATTGTTTGTACTAATAATTTTCATGGAAGAACAAGTACTGTAATTTCTTTTAGTACAGACCCAACATCATACGAAAAATTTGGTCCGTATATGCCCGGATTTGAAATTGTTGATTATAATAATTTACAAGTTGTTGAAGAAGCATTTCACGATAAAAATGTTGCGGCAATTTTAATAGAACCTATACAAGGAGAAGCAGGTGTAGTAGTTCCAGATAATGGTTATTTATCAAACATTAAAAATTTATGTAATAAATATAATGTATTATTTATTGCAGATGAAATTCAAACAGGTTTATGCAGAACAGGAAAACTATTAGCATGTGATTATGAAAATGTTCGCCCCCATATTTTAATTTTAGGTAAAGCTTTAAGTGGTGGTACAATGCCTATTAGTTGTGTATTGTGTGATGATGAAATAATGCTAAACATAAAACCCGGAGAGCATGGCAGCACCTACGGCGGAAACCCATTAGCATGTGCAGTAGCTATAACATCTTTAGAAGTTTTGCAAGAAGAAAAAATGGCAGAGAATGCAACAACAATGGGAAATTTATTAAGAAGTGAATTAGCAAAAATTCAATCTCCATTTATAAAAATTATTAGAGGCAAAGGTTTATTAAATGCTATTGTTATTGAGCACGAAAATAAAGATGCTGCATGGCAATTATGTTTAGCATTAAAAGAAAATGGTTTATTAGCCAAACCAACACATGGAGATAAAATTAGATTTGCACCACCCTTAATTATTAATGCAGAACAAATTAAAGAATGTGTTGGTATTATTCAGCAATCATTAAAAACATTGGAGTAACTTTATTTATGCATTAAATATTAAATTAATATGATTGATACACATTTGCATCCTGAAATTCATTTACAAAGTTCAGACATATTAAAAGATATTGTAATTGGTATGAGCGATGGATTAACCGTACCTTTTGCATTAGCAGCAGGTTTAAGCGGTGCAGTAAGCTCAACCAATGTTATTGTAATTGCAGGCATTGCCGAAATTGCAGCAGGCTCAATTGCCATGGGGCTTGGCGGATATTTAGCAGGTAAAACAGAACAAGACCATTATGCCAGCGAAGAAAAAAATGAATATTGGGAAGTTGATAATAAAACAGCTATTGAAATAGAAGAAGTAAGAAATGTATTTGCCAATTGGGGTTTAAGTAAAGAAGTGCAAACACAAGCAACCAATGAAATTATAAAAGATAAAGACCGTTGGGTTGCATTTATGATGAAACATGAATTGGGTTTAGAAAAACCCGATCCTAAAAGAGCAAGAAAAAGTGCATTTAATATTGGTGTGTCTTATATTGTTGGAGGTATCATCCCCCTATCGCCATACTTTTTTATTCAAGAATCTTATAATGCATTAAAATTTTCTGTAATCATTACATTAATCTGTTTATACATATTTGGTTTCTTTAAAAGCAAACTAACCGGCGTAAATGCATGGATAGGTGGTTTAAAAGTAATGCTAATAGGTGCTTTGGCTGCAGGTGCAGCTTTTGGCATTGCTAAGTTGATTGAAGGTTAAATTTCAATTTGTTATTGAATAAAATTAGTTGGCATTATTCTTAATTGCCATCTTAGGAATTAATACCATTACTTGAATTACAAAAGCCAATAACACCACAAAATATAAGGCAGGCAATACTTTGGGACAATCTCCCTGGCGGCACATTGAAAATAAAATATAGTTTTTTATTGCCCATCCTAAATTCATTAAACCAAAAAGTATATTGGCTCTTTTTGCCCAAATTTTTTGAACTAAAAAAAACGCAATTAAAAATATAGCAAAAAATGTATGGCCAATAATTTGTTTTCCAAAGGTTAAATTATCGTTCACTTTTCCATCAATACCACTAAAAGTTTTATGCAAACTAATTACTTCTATCCAAGGAAAGAAACAACTAACCAATAAAGCTAAAACGGCAATAATACCAATTGTTTGAGAATATTTCATTGCATTAAATAAGGCTGCAAATATAGTAAGTTTGTTAAGTGGTTTGGTTGAATATTTATAACCGGTTTATCATTCTTATTTTTATAATATTTCTTAGTGCATTTTTATAAGTTATAATTTATTTTGAGTTGGATGTTATATGTATTAACTGTATTTTAGGCGTTATTAAATTTTTTGTAAATGCAAAGAGCAATTATTAGAATAGTTATTATTTTTTTTATTCTCGGATTCACACAAATATTAAAAGCCCAAACAACAACTCTACCAGCAATTAAATATGGAAAATATGGTTGCACTGCTTCTAAATATAAAGGTGGAAGTGTTGAGTATATACCTCGTGGCTTTTTTACTATTACCAAAACTGGTACTTATTCTTACTCAGGATTTCAAAAACAAAGTTTAGGAAAATTTACGGTAGATACAAAAGGTAATCTTCATTTTAAAGAAGGTTATTTTAACGGTGGAATTGCAGAAAAAATAGACAGACCTAATAAATTTTTTTTAACTTTCCCTTCAAACCCCGATAACCGTTGGACTTGTAGTTATGTTGAATAATAAACAAAATTTACAGTGTTTATTTTTTTCTTACCATAAATTTTACCAAAGATTACGCGGACACCAATCTCCATATTTATTCCCTAATAAAAAGCCAACAAGAATTTCGTGTGTGCCTTTACTTACCGTGCCTAATTGAGAAGTGGTAACATCGTAAGAATAACCAATATTTAAAGTATGATTAAGATTCACGCCCACCATTGCCGCAAAACCATCATTCAATCTATAAGAAATTCCACTCCATAAAATATCTTGATATTGAAATTTTATATTCGTATCAACACCTAATGGCAAAGGGTTTACATAACGTAACATAATTGAAGGCAACATACTTACATCTTCACTTAGCATAGTTCTAAAACCTGCTGTTAAAAATAAATGTGGAATTAATTTACCATTTTGTAAAGCAACTGTATTATTTGAAAATGCTACTTGCTGCGGAACAATTTGTTGGGCACTTAACCCAACAAAATAATTTTTAGAATACAACCATATACCTGCACTAATATCGGGTTTAATGGTATTTAAAATTCCGCTTCCGTTAACAGCAGGATCAACAGGTGTTGCAAAATTTAATTTATCTGCATTTAAACTTAATTGTGTTATACCTGCCGAAACACCGAAAGATAAACTTGTTTGTGGAGCAATACCAAAATGATAAGCATAAGTACCATAAGCAGCAAAACGATTTAGTGGCCCCGTTGCATCATTTAATATTGTTAAACCAATTCCTTGATGTGGTTCGGGTGCTTGATATTCTTGCCAATATGCTTGTCCTCTTGGATTAAAACCTCTTGCATGAAAAGAAGTTGCTGTTTCTCTATCATCGTATGCACTTTTCTTTAAAGGTCCTTGAATGGTTAAATAGGTTGTTACCGGTGCATCTTGTAAACCTACCCATTGCATGCGGTGGCTTATTTTTACATCGGTATAATTTTCAATGCCGGCAACTGCAGGATTTATAATATAGTTGTTAAGAATATATTGTGTGTAATAAGGTCTTTGCTGCGTGTAACCAATAATACCAATTACAATAAAAATTATGATTGAAAAAAAACGCTTCATTGAGAGACTAAAAATAATTTAAAACCTGTTACAAAATTTTTCATAATAAATTGATGCTTTTATAAATTATTCATAATACATATAATATTATCTAATAATGGTTACAGAACCTGAAATTTTTGCTCTGCCATTTTTAGGATCAACAATATAATAATAAGTGCCAACAGGCAAAGGCTTACCATTTAAAGTCCCGTCCCACTGCACAGTTCCGCTTGCGTGAAAAACAGGTTGCCCTGATCTGTCATATACATCAACCGTTGCACCAGGGTAACTTTCTAAATATTTAATTACCCAAGTATCGTTAATACCATCTCCGTTAGGAGAAAACGCATTAGGCACAGTTGGTGCTTTTAAAACTTTAATAAATACATTATCATTTACGGCACAACCTCCATCGCCGGTTAAAGTAAGTTTATAAGTAATATCATCTGTTGGTGTTGCATGCGGGTTGGCAATAGTTGGGCTATCTAAAAAATTATTGGGCGTCCATACATATTGTAAATTATGTCCATATATGTAAGGCGGTTTAATAGTAACAGTTCCACCTTGCAATACAAATAAACTTGGCCCAATATTTAAAACCGGGTAAGGGTAAACAACAACTTGTTTTACGGCTGTATCGCTCACACAATTCTGAGCATTATAAATGTATAAGCTAATATTAAACATTCCTGTATCAACAAATTTTTTATTTGGTGTTTGCAAGTTTGAAGTTGTTCCGCCAGATAAATCCCAATACCATTTTTGTGCAGCACTTGTTATACCGTTGCTATTATCTGTAAACTGAATGATGCTTCCATAACAAATTGTATCGGGTGTTGCAGTAAATGATGCCTTAGGTTGCGGATAAACAGTTGTTAATTGTTTTGTAATAGAATCTATACAACCTGCACTGGTGGTAACTTTTAGCTGAACAGTGTAAGGCCCCAACGCAATATATTTATGTGTTGGATTTTTTAATGTTGAAGGAGTAGCATCGTTCACATCACCAAAATTCCACATATAACTAAACAACGCTTGTGTTCCATCACCAATGGTTGATGAATCTGTAAACGTTCCTCTCCCATCGGGTAAACAAATACTTGGCAAACCAAAATTCACTACGGGTAAATAATTTATTTTTAAAACTTGAGTATTGTAGGTACTTCGGCAACCACTATCTGTAACAACTCTTAAACTTGCTGTATAAGATGCAGCATTTGCATAAGTATAATTAAATAAAGTTGTGTTTGAATAAACAGCAGTATTATTATCTCCAAAACTCCAATAACGATTTATTATATTACTATAATTTGCAATAGATGAATCAGTAAAAGCAACTGCATTCTTTTCACACAAAGGAGAACTTACGCCCCATTTAGCAACCGGCGAAGGCCAAACCGTAATATTTTTTGTTGCAGAATCTGCACAACCAATTGGCGAAGTATAAACATATTTTATTGGATATGTTCCTGCAGCAACAGCTTGCGGAGTATAGGTTCCATTACTACTTACACCTGTTCCGTAAAAAGCATAAGAACCAGGCACACCGCCAATTTCAGAGGCTTGAGTAATTAATCTTGTTGTAGTATCATTACAAATACCGGGAATAGTTGTGAATTGAACTTTAGGGCTTTGATTAAGTGTAATAATTTTTGTAATTGAATTTTGACAAACAGATGAATTACCCGAATGTGCAATCATTTTTACTGAATAAGTTTTTGTTGCTGGCGTTTGAAAATTATTGTATAAATGAGCATATTGTTTACTTGTTTGCGGAGACGGATTATTATCAATACTATCTGCGGCAGGAGCACTAATTAAATCCCAAAAAATTTCATTCTTAGTTACGTTTCCAAAATCAACTGTTGAAGCATCAATAATTCTTACAGAATCATTACTACACAAATTATTAGGTTTAATAATGGTAAACTGTGCATTGGGTATAGAGCCATTTACAATAAATGGTTGTGCTAATGTTGTATCGCAACCATTGTTTGAAATAAGTTTTAAAGAAACAATATAATTACCTACTGTGTTATAATGTGCAGAGCCGTTTTGTGCTGTTGGTGTGGTTAAAGTTGGGCCCGGACTTATTGCAGGAGAGCCTGCATTAAAATTCCACAAATGTGAAACAATTGTATTGCTGTTTGCAATAGTAGAAGTATCTGTAAAAACAGCCAATGCATCTGCCAAACAAACATCAGGTATAATAAAACCAACATGTGGTTGCGGGTTTACAGTAACAGCTTGCGTAAGTGTATCACTCTTACAACCAATACTATTTTGTACCGCCATTTTTACATTATAAATTCCATAAGCATTATAATATTGATTGAAGTTTGTGTTGAAACCTCCTGTTAGTGTAAGCGTTGTTCCGTTGCCCATATTCCAATACCAATTATTAATTGTAACACCTGTTGTTATAGAAGAATCAGTTG
The DNA here is from genome assembly GCA_018267725.1 of Bacteroidota bacterium. Taxonomy (GTDB): domain Bacteria; phylum Bacteroidota; class Bacteroidia; order Chitinophagales; family Chitinophagaceae; genus CW01. The sequence continues at coordinate 3,684 of JAFDXY010000023.1, read as the reverse complement.
CTTTATCTGTAAAAGTTATGGGTTTGTTTTCGCAATAATTATTTATAGCAGTTGTTATAAAATTTGCTGTTGGCAATGGGTTTACAATAGTTGTTTGTATAGCTGTATCACTCATACAACCTACATTAGAAATAACCCAATATTTAATTGTATCAACTCCTTTTGCTACATATTTATGTTTGGGATAAGCAACTGTATCGGTACTTCCATCTCCAAAATTCCAGAAATATTTTGCGGGCGTTAATGTTGCTCCTGAAGGTCCCGTTTCTGAGAATTGAGTTGTAAGAACAATAGTTGTATCTCTTAAACAAACTTGCGGACTAACTGTAAAACCAACTTGCGGTTGAGTGTAAATGTTAACCAATTGTTTAGTAGAATCTTTTAAACAACCGTATTGCGATTTTACTATCAGCTTAACATTGTAAGAACCTGTAGCGGTATAATTATGTATAGGATTTTTTACACTATCAATACCACCATCTCCAAAACTCCATTGATATTTAAAAGTAGCAGCAGTACCATCGGCAATGGTTGATGAATCTGTAAATTGTGCTGCACCAATTGGTAAACAAACAACAGAAGGAATACCAAAATTTACAACAGCATTAGGTCTTATTGTAATAGGAATTGTATATGGATTGCTTTTGCAGCCAGTAGCATTTTCAACAATTAGCGTAACATTATAAGTTCCTGTTGCAGTATATATTTTTGTTCGGTTGGCATTGGTTGTAAGCGTGTCTTTCGTTCCATCGCCATAATCCCAATACCATTTTGCAATAGTACCCGAAGCAATAGTTGAAGAATCAGTAAAAATTATTGTTCTTCCAACGCAACTATCACTATAACCAAATTTAGCAATAGCAGTTGCATCAATAGTTAGTGGAATGGTAGTATCTCCAATACATCCATAATTAGTAATAGGTCTGTAACGTATATTATAGGTATTAGGAAGAAGGTATTTGTGCTTAGGGTTAAAAAGGCTGTCAGAAGAGCCATCTCCCCAATTCCATAAACCAGTTATAACAGCAGAAGTTCCCAAATTGCCCGATGCATCTTTAAATTGGATAGAATCTGAAATACAAATTGTAGGTGGCAGAGAATAGTTTGCCGTAGGTACATTGGTAATTAAAACAGGAATGTCGTACTCAGCATTAGTTGCACCGCAACCATCAGGAGTTGGGTTAGTAACATACATTTTAATAGTGTCAGTCCCTGAATTTAAATAAGTGAATGTTTTTCCTCCAGCAGCACCATTTGCTGGGCTGTAATAATATAAATTCTGCCCTCCAATAACAATAGCACTATCGTAAGTTGGCGGAGTTAATGGTCCAATTTGTGCATTAGGTGTTAAATTAGCATTATTCCCAAAATCCCATGTTAAACTTGTTGGTTGATAGGAAAGCGGAACCGAGAACTGAAAAGGTGTTCCAACACAAGTAGCTGCAAAACTTAACCTTGCATAAGGGTTTTGAAACACAGGTGTGTATAAGCTTTTAATATTTGTGCCAGCATTGTAACCATAACTTTCTGCTATCCCAAAACCATAAGCAATGGCATTAAAACCTGTATCAGAATATAATGTATGTGAATTGGGGCTTGTTACTGGAAACGATGCATAATAATAATTTGCATCTTGAGGATGAGGAAGAAAACTTGATGTTTTAGATACACCATCTAAAGTAAAGCTATTTATACCACCTTTTTTAATAATAACATTAATAAAACTTTGAAGAATTTGATATTTTGTTGCAGAATAAAGCGTAATACTATTTATTGTTTGTTCTACAGGGCTAAGATAAATCATCTCAGGATCTCCACCAGTGCTAAGATTCGGATTCCCATCATCTGCTTGTGTTGTACAAAATTGTGCAACATTTATAGGTTTATCTGCTTCAATTAAATTCCATACTCCTGTACTTGTATTTGCTTGCCCAATCCCATTACCTGGAGTTGTTAGAGGAGTTGAATTTTTTAACTCGTAAAAAAAACCTCTTTGTAAATATGAAGTAGAAATTACTGAACCATTCACTTTTACAACAGTCGTAGGGTCTGCAACACAAATTCTATAATAATTACTTGGTTGCGATGTTGTAGGGGAAGTTAAATATCTTAAACCCCAAGCCGTAGCCGGAACTGCTTGTGCAAAAAGATTATCGCCAGAACCAGTCTGATTATTTCCACCCGAGCTATTTGCACCAATACTAATTTTTCCTGTGCCACAAAAAACTGCAATTTTCTTACAACTTCCAGCCGAACTTATACTTCTAATTCTGGTACCCGTTAAATCTGTTCCAGTTAGCCCCGAAGTTATTCCCATTAAACTATAAACTTGCCCTTGTGTTAAATTAACAATAAAGGGTACTCCTGCTACTCTCCCATTTTTATTAGTAACAGAAGGCGTAATCTCCACTTGTGTTATTCCTGTTTCAACAGCCACCACAAAAGCAAATGAATTAGCACTATTTGAATTCGAGCTTTGATTGTAACTAATTACATAATAATCTTTACCCAATGTATTGGTAGGAAAAAGTAAAGAAGCACCAGATACGCTTTGATTATAAATATGAGCATATGCTACAATATCTGCATCGCTAGTAATATGTATGCCTCGGTTAAAATAGCCTGTATCATAAATTCTTGCATCACTACTTCCAGCTTTTGGTAACGGGCTACTAACAGTAACTTGATTAGCAGTTACAGAGTATGTAGCAGTATAACCGTTTGAAGGAATATTAACTGTAACGTTAGCATTTTTGTCTGAAGTAAAGTAAAGTACCATGTCTTGTGAGCCTCCGCCACTTGGGTTACCTGCCATACTTACATGATAACCATATCCCAACCAAAAATCTCTGCCCTTGTTTGAGAAATTTTGCGAATACGCAACAGATAGAATTAATAATAGTATAATAACTAGACAGCTACGTTTCATTGGTTTATTGAGGGAAATACAAAGAGTGCAATTTAACTGATATGGTTTAACAATAAAATAATTAATGCTTAAAATTTACTGAAAGAAATACCTATTTAACCGATTTGTTTTGAAAATAAATTAGCAGCATTTGGTCCTTCATTAAACAGTAAATCTAATATGCTTAAATTAGGGATAAAACCTGTTTGCTTTTCAAATACTTGTGTGTATTGAATTGCATTGCTTTTTTGTTGAAAATTTTTGGGTAACCATTTGTTTCTACAATCAATTATTTCTTTGGTAGGATATTCTTTTTCATACAATTCTGTAAGCAAAATATTTACTTCTACTTTCAAAATTTTTATAACCCAATTCAATATTTCCAAATCTAAATCAAATAAAAAACTATGTTTTTGGGTTAGCAGTTTTTCAACCGATTGTTGGTAGTATTCAAAAAAAGGAGATTTATTATACGCCGATACTAAAGTACGCCAATGTTGTTGTTGCCAGTTATACGAGTAATCAATCTTCACCTCTTTAAAATCTGTTTTTTGATTTCTTCCATTTTCTACCGGAACGGATAAATTAACCATACCATTTGCTGTTGCAACCACACAACGATTACGAAAACTGGCTTTTTCCCATCTATCACATTGCTCTATTTTAATATATTTTGATTGAAACAAAATTAAATAGTAATTAACACATGCAAAATACTGATTATCAACAATTATTTTATTCATTTTAAATTAAAAATATTACTACAAAAATTTATT
>JAFDXY010000022.1 GCA_018267725.1 Bacteroidota bacterium | reverse complement strand
AAATATTAAAATTAAAGTATATGAAATCAGAATCACTTTCATTCAAATACCCTCTTCTTACAAGAGGTATTCTTGGCGGTTTATTTGTAGGAATTATAACTGTAATACTTAACTTGTTATTCGATTATATTTATCGTAAAATAACCAATTACGATTTTTCTGAATTTGTAAATGTTTACACCATCATCTTCATTACAATTCCAACATTAATAGTAGCAGGTATTGTTTATGCATTAATTATGCAGTATATAAAAAACGGATTATGGGCATATATTTTATTATGTATAGTTTTAACTGTTGTTATTGCTTTTACCCCTTTAGGGCCTAATTTGTTACCAACAGGAGAAACAATGCCTACCAGTGCAAGAGGATTAACTTTAGGAATTGAAATTATAACCGGAGTTATGGGAATCTTTGCCATTCCTTACTTTGCCAGCCATACCAAAATTTGGGGAGACTAAAAACAGCAATTTCTTTTTATTAAAAATTTTAAGGAGAATATTAATTACATACTGTAATAATTAACAGTGTTGTATTTGCATTCATTCATTATAAAATAAATTTATACCTGAAATTTATTGGGCATGTTATAAATAAAAAAGAACATTTCTGTTGTATTTAAAATAAAAAAATCTTGATTTATTTTATTTTTTGTAATTTTCCGAACAATCATTTTTACACTAATAAACGCTTATGCTATGATTAAATTACAAGTTATTGGCAATTTGGGAAAAGATGCCACAGTAAACAATGTAAACGGAAAAAACGTAATTAATTTTACAGTTGCACACACCGAAAAGTTTAAAGATGCACAAGGAAACCAAAAAGATAGAACTACTTGGGTTGATTGTGCTTATTGGACGGATCGTACGGCAGTAGCTCCTTACTTAAAAAAAGGAACACAAGTATATGTTGAAGGCACGCCGGATGTTAGAACTTATACCAGACAAGATGGTACTAACGGTGCAGCATTAACTTTACGAATTGCAAGTGTGCAATTATTGGGCACTCGTTCGGCAGAAGGTAATACTACACAAGCACCTTCTTATAATTCGGGAAACTATACACAAGCTGCAAATGTTACAGTTCAGCAACCTGTTCAAATAACAGAACCTTTAGACGATTTACCATTTTAATAAAAACAATTCAATTAATCATGAATGGCTGCTTAAATAATTGTGCAGCCATTTTTATTTTACATTGCATCAATTTGTGGGTTTAATTATTACACAACAATTATGGCAGAACAAATTTTTTCTTACCAGCAATTATATCAATTCACACAAAAAATATTTTTAGCTATTGGGTGTTCAGAACGCGATGCATTAACAGCAACAAAAGTTTTATTATCGGCCGATGCTCGTGGAATAGATAGTCATGGTGTGGCAAGATTAAGTGGTTATGTACGTTTGTGGGAAGCTAAACGTATTCATTCAAATCCTAATATAAAAATTATACATGAAACACTTTCAACCGCAACTATTGATGGAGATGCCGGCTTAGGTTTAGTAGTAGCACCTTATGCCATGCAAATAGCTATTAATAAAGCAAAAAATGTAGGTACGGGCTGGGTAAGTGTTGGCAATAGTAATCATTTTGGAATTGCGGGTTACCATGCAATGATGACTTTAGAACATGATATGATTGGAATTGCTATGACCAATGCAAGTGCATTAGTTGCTCCTACATTTTCAGTAGAAAAAATGTTAGGCACTAACCCAATTGCAGTTGCTATACCTGCATTACAACAACCTCCTTTTATTGCCGATTTTGCCACCACAACAGCCGCAAATGGTAAATTAGAAATATTGCAAAGAAAAAATGCTGATGCTCCATTAGGTTGGGTGCAAGATGAAAATGGCAATGCCAGCATAGATGCTAATATTCTAAAAAAGAGAGGATCTTTATTGCCTTTAGGAAGTGATAGAGAACATGGCTCTCATAAAGGGTATGCATTAGGTAGTATTGTAGATATTTTTTCTGCGGTTTTAAGTGGAGGAAGTTATGGCCCGTGGGCACCGCCTTTTCCTGCTTATATACCAATGCCCGAAAATATGCCGGGTAAAGGTTTAGGACATTTTTTTGGAGCCATGCGAATTGATGCATTCAGACCTGCACAAGAGTTTAAACAACATATGGATAATTGGATTGAAAGATTTAGAAAAGCTAAACCAGCAAAAGGTTTTGATAAAGTTCTAATTCCCGGAGACCCTGAAAGAGAAATGGAAGAAAAAAGAATGAAAAACGGTATTCCAATTATTCAATCTGTTATTGATGATTTAAAACTAACGGGAGAAAAAGTAGGAGTGAAGTGGTAATATTTTCCTAATTAATTCATCTTAAAATTTCTTTAAATATCTGCGTATCAATATCGTACATTAAACTTTCTATCAAACAAACTATCAATGCAGTAATATTCATTAAAAATTAATGTATGAAAAATATATTTCGCATTATAGTTATTGCGTTGGCTACTGTTACAATTAGCACAACCACTCAAGCACAAGTAAGTGTTGGATTATCAATTAATATAGCTCCGCCGGCTATACCTGTTTATGCACAACCACCATGCCCCGTTGATGGATATTTATGGACACCCGGTTATTGGGCATACGGTGTTGATGGCTATTATTGGGTTCCTGGTGTATGGGTAGCTCCACCACGTATGGGATATTTATGGACACCCGGTTATTGGGCATTTATAGGAGGTTTTTACAGATGGCATATAGGTTATTGGGGTTTGCATATAGGTTATTACGGTGGTATTAATTATGGTTTTGGTTATGGCGGTGTTGGTTTTGTTGGTGGCATGTGGCAAGGTAATGTGTTTAGATATAATACGGCCGTAGTTAATGTAAATACAACAGTTGTGCGTAATACATATATAAACAAAACAGTAATTAATAATACTACTATAAATAATAATCATTACAGCTTTAACGGACAAGGTGGTGTAACTGCTTCTCCTAATAGAGAAGAAGAAGCCGCTATGAAAGAGCAACATTTGCCTGCAACTGCTACTCAATCTAATCATGAGAATACTGCAAGAAATAATAAAACTCAATATTTTTCAGCTAATAATGGAAAACCACATAGCATGGCTATGGATAAAATAGGAGGCAGTCATTTTAATGAAAGAGGAGAACAAGTTATGCATAACAATGCGAAAATGGGGGAAAGAGAAATCGCTCCTCGCTCTGAAGGTGGAAGACAAAAAATGGCTCCTTATCAACCACAACAACGCAAACAAGAAATAAGAAATTCTTCTAAAGAATACAAAGAATATAATGGAACACAAAAACGAAGAGATAGGCGTTAAATAAAAGTTGTAAGATTAATTTTTTAAAATATCGTGTCCTAATTTATCTCTTTTGGTTTGTAAATATTTTTCGTTAAAAGGGTTGGGTTGTATTTCAATAGGTACAATATCAACTATTTCTAATCCGTATCCTTTTAGGGCAGCACGTTTGCGTGGGTTGTTGCTCATTAATTTTAATTTGGTTATACCTAAGTGCCTTAATATTTGTGCACCAACACCATAATCTCTTTCATCCATACCAAAACCTAAATGTAAATTAGCTTCAACGGTATCCATGCCTTGCTCTTGCAGTTTGTAGGCTTTCAATTTATTTATTAAACCAATGCCACGCCCTTCTTGGTTCATGTATAAAATAGCCCCTTTGCCTTCTGCTTGCACCATTTGCATGGCTTTATGTAATTGTTCGCCACAATCGCAACGAAAACTTCCTAAAATATCTCCGGTAAAGCAACTGCTGTGTACTCTTGTTAAAACGGGTTCATCTGCGTTCCATTCTCCTTTAATTAATGCTAAGTGTTCTCCTCCGGTTAGTTTTTCTTTAAATGCAATTAATTTAAATGCTCCGTATTTTGTTGGCATTTCTACTCTAACTATTTCTTCAATTAAACTATCTTCTTTTAAACGGTGTTCAATTAAATCTTTTATTGAAATAATTTTTAAATTTAATTTTTTTGCTATTTGAATTAGTTGCGGAAGCCTTGCCATGGTACCATCTTCATTCATTACTTCAACCAAAACACCTGATGGATATAAGCCTGCAAGCCTTGCCAAATCGGTAGCAGCTTCGGTATGGCCCGTTCTTCTTAATACACCGCCATTTTTTGCTTTTAAGGGAAAGATATGTCCGGGTCTTCCTAACTCTTCTGGTTTTGTGTTGGCATTTATTAATGCTAAAATAGTTTTAGAACGGTCTTGTGCAGAAATACCTGTACTGGTTTCTTTACTAATTAAATCTACCGAAACAGTAAAAGCGGTTTCATGTAAAGAGGTATTGGATTGAACCATTGCATGAAGATTTAGTTCTTTGCAGCGTTCTTCAGATAAAGCCACACAAATTAAACCTCTGGCTTCTTTGCTCATAAAGTTAATAACTTCGGGTGTTGCAAATTCTGATGCTATAATTAAATCTCCTTCGTTTTCGCGGTCTTCATCATCAACCACAATTATCATTTTTCCCTTTTGTATATCTTGTATTCCTTCTTTAATTGTGTTAAGCATAATAGTAATAAAGTTTGCAAAGATAAATGCAATGACAAAGGTTTTTGTTTGTTTTATTTATAATAAAAAGAACAGTTGTTTATTTAATAATTTTTGTAACCAAAACAATTTGTTAATATTGTGTTGCATTTTTAATTGGATAATTCCTTTTATTTGCATTTGTAAAACTAACATTATGCTTAGACGAAAACTCATTCCGGTACTTTCGGTACTATTTTTACTCCCCTTTATTGCACAATCTCAAATTACAACCAGTGCTATGGGTGGTTTAGTTAAAACCAATACCGGCGAACCTTTAGTAGGTGCTATTATTAAAGCTACACACGAACCTACGGGTACTGTGTACAAAGTGCAAAGCCGTACCGGTGGCAGATTTGATATTGCCAACATGAACAACGGCGGACCTTACACTATTGAAGTAAGTTTTTTAAATTTTGCTGTTGAAAAGAAAACAGATGTTTATTTAAACTTAGGTGAAACTTTTAAAATTGATATTACTTTATTTCCTAAAACAACAGACTTAGGAAATGTAACTGTAAAAGGTACATCAAGAGCCACAGAAATATCTGGCAAGGGTGGTGCATCTACAACTATTGGACGTGATAAAATGGAAATATTACCTACAGTAGGTCGTAATGTGTACGATTATTTAAGAGCCGTACCACAAGCAAGATTAGTAGGTGGAACAGAAGGTGCTGTAACTATTGCAGGCCAAAACAACCGTTACAACTCATTTTATGTAGATGGTGCTATTAATAACGATGTATTTGGATTAGCAGCATCTGGCACAAATGGTGGGCAAGCAAATAATGCTGCTCCTATTTCAATAGATGCAATTGATCAGTTTCAAGTAGTAATTTCTCCTTACGATGCTTCTGTTGGTAACTTTACTGGTGGCGGTATTAATGCTGTAACAAAATCTGGTACTAATTTTACCAAAGGGTCTGTTTACTATGTTTTCCGTAATCAAAACTTAGCAGGAAAAGATCCATTGGTTGATAAATCTATCGCTACAAGATTCCCTGATTTTTCTAATAAAACTTATGGTGCTTATGTTGGCGGCCCGTTAATTAAAAATAAATTATTCTATTTTATTAGTTTAGAACAACAAAGAGATTTAACACCACAACCGTATAATTTCTCTACCTATTTAGGTAATACCAATACTGCTGCGGGTATTCAATCTTTAGTTGATTATGTTAAAAATAATTTTCAATATGATATTGGCGATTATTTGCAAACAAACAGAAAATTAAATGTTGATAGAATTGTTGCAAAAGTAGATTGGAATATTAACGACAGACATAAACTATCATTAAGTTTCCGTCAAAACAATGCTAATGCAACACTACCAAGTTTAAGTTCATCTACTTCAATCAACTTTAGCAATGGTATTCAACTTTTCCCAAGTAATTCAAAATCAGGCTCTCTTGAATTAAAAAGTTTAGTAGGAAGAAGTGCAAGCAACAAACTATTAATTACCTATACCAATGTTATAGATGATAGAGGCTTTGCAGGAAATCCATTCCCACGTGTATCTATTAGCGATGGACTTGGATCAATTAACTTCGGTTCAGAAAACAGTTCTACCCAAAACTTATTAAAACAAAAGAATTTAGGTATAGTTGACCACTTTAAATTTAATGTGGGCAAACACGCCATGACCTTAGGCATTGACTATGAATACTTTGATGATTTGAACGTATTTATTCAAAATACTTTTGGAAATTTCCGTTTTGGAAGCATGAATGCTTTCTTAACTAATTTAGCACCAACTTCATACCAATTAGGTTTCCCACTTACCGATAATTTCTTAGATGATAATACTAATGCTGCTGCAAGATTTAAAGTAGCAAAAGGTGCTGCATTTTGGAATGATGAAGTACGTGTAAGCGATAACTTAACATTAAGCTTTGGTGTTAGAGGAGATTTATACAAATTCTTATCTGTACCTGCTACAGACCAATTTACTAACGATTCTGCTTTACCAAAATTTGCTCAATATTATGATTTAAAAGGAGCAAGAAGCGGTATAAGACCAAACTTACCTTTATCAATTTCTCCACGTTTTGGTTTTACATATAAAATACCTGAGGAAAATATTACCATTAGAGGTGGTATAGGTATATTCTCTGGTCGTATGCCGTTGGTATGGCCTGGTGGTATATATAACAATAACGGATTATTTGTAGGAGGTTATACAGCAAGTGCTGCATCAAACCCAACATTAAGTTCAATTCGTTTCCGTTGGGATCCTAACAATATTGTAGGAAGTGTGTGGAGACCAGCTTCTCAAACAAAAGGACCTTTAAATTTACTTTCTTCAGAATTTAGAATGCCTAAACTATTAAGAACTTCTTTAGCAGTTGATAAGAAATTCAGCGATGGTTGGAGTGCAACTATTGAAGGAATTTTCAGTAAAAACATTAATGAAATTGATTATACTAACATAGGTATTCTACCTCCAATTGGTGTATCATTAGGACCAGGTTCAAGAAACGTATATGCATTTGCAAGTTCATCAAGTGCAGCTCCTGTACCAATTAGAAGCAATGGTACAAACCCTTACGATAATGAAATATTGGTTTCAAATAACGATAGAGATCAAAAAGGATTTGCATACAACTTTGCTTTAACTATTGATAAAAAAACAACTACAGGCTTCAACTTTAGCGTAAGCTATGCATTTGGTAACTCTTTAGTATTAAATGAAGGAACAAGTTCTGTAAACTTAAGCCAATGGCGTTTTATGGAAACTGTTAATGGTAGAAACTATATTCAAAGAAGTATTTCAGATTTTAGCCAAGGGCATAGAATATTTGCTTTGTTAAGTAAGAAATTTACTTATGCAAATAAAGCAATGTCAACAACTGTTTCATTAGTATATACAGGCCAAAGCGGTACTCCGTTTAGTTATGTATATGGTACACAAAGTATGACAAGAGATGATGGTTCAAATGGTGGTAATGATTTAATTTATATACCAACAGCATCTGAATTACAAAGCCAAATATTCTTAAGCAATACTGTAGGTTCTGTTACTTATAATGATGTACAACAAAAAGCTGCTTTAGAAACTTATATTCAGAAAGACCCATACTTAAGCAAAAACAGAGGAAAATTTGCTGAAAGAAATGGAGGAAGATTACCATTCTCAAATATTGTTGATTTGAAAATTGCACAAGATTTTAATATAAAAATTTCAGGTCATCGTTATCAATTCCAATTAACATGGGACGTATATAATTTCACTAATTTCTTAAACAGAGATTGGGGTAGAAGTTATTTTGCAGGTAGTGATCAGTTCAGTTTAATAGGTTTTGCAGGGTATGTTAGTGCAACTAACTTAACACCGCAATACAGATTTAACCCTACTATTACAAAACCATGGAACTATAACAACTCTGTTACTCCGGCTTATGCCAACCGTTGGGTTAGCCAAATTGGTTTAAGATTTAATTTCTAATTATTGTTCAGCAATAATTAACAAATATTCTTCAATGCCCTTGTTTTAATTAACAAGGGCATTTTTTATAAAATACCTTTTTTGTAGAAAGAAAAAATGATAATACTGAAAAATGTTAAATTAGTATAGAAGAATGTAACACTATCCTAATTTTATGCAGTATTGTATATAGAAGAATAATATGCTACTGAGACTAATTTTAGTTTTTATTATTTCGGTTACAACAAAATTAGTTGTAGCACAAGTTTGCTCTACTTTAGGGCAAACGCCACAAACAGCATTTCCGGTTTGCGGCACCGATACTTTTCATCAAACAAAAGTTCCTATTTGTAATAATGGAAATTTACCTACGGGTTGCACAGATGGTGCTTTATATTCCGATAAAAACCCATATTGGTATAGGTTTACATGTTTTCAGGCCGGCACATTGGGTTTTCAAGTAAAACCCAATACAGCAAGCGATGATTACGATTGGCAATTATTTGATATAACCGGTGTTACTAATTTAAACGATGTATATACCAATGCTGCATTAACTATTTCTAATAATTGGTCATCAAACCCAGATACTACGGGTACTTCAGCAGGTTATGGTAATACAAGAGCATGTGCAGGACCCACTTATCCTAATCAATCTACCATGCCAACATTAATAGTAGGGCATACATATTTATTAATGGTTAGCCATTTTACCGATACGCAAGATGGTTATAGTTTATATTTTAAAGGAGGAACTGCTGTAATTACCGACCCTGTTTCTCCCGCAATATTAAAAGCCGATGCAATTTGTGATGGAACAAAAATGCGAGTAATTGTAAATAAAAAAATGAAATGTAGTTCTGTTGCAACCAATGGTAGCGATTTTTCAATAAATACACCTTTAACTTCTATTATTGCAGCAACTGGTTTTAATTGCAATAACAGTTTTGATATGGATTCTGTTATTCTAACTTTAAGCAACCCTTTACCACCAGGCAATTATACTATTACTGCTAAAATAGGAACAGATGGCAATACAATAATTGATAACTGCGGAAATGGAATTTCTGTAGGAGATGCAACCAACGTAACTGTTTATCCTGTTGTGGTTACACCAATGGATAGCATAGCTGTATTAACAAATTGCAAACCAGATACACTTCAATTAGTGTTTAGTAAACCCATGCAATGTTCATCAATTGCAAGTGATGGAAGTGATTTTGTTATTACAGGACCATCTTCGGTAACAGTTGTATCAGCACAAGGCATTTGTACAAGTGATGGACTAACCAATATTATTAAAGTGATAACCTCGCCAATTTTTAATGGTGGTACATATCAAATAAAATTAATACGTGGAACAGATGGCAATACCATTATTAATGAATGTGGGTTAGAAACACCTGTAAATTCAACATTAAATTTTACTGTAAAGCAAGCAGTTGATGCTCACTTTAATATTGCAATAAATTATGGCTGCAGAAATGATGATGTTCAATTTACTCACAACGGAAATTATGGTGTAAATCAATGGTTGTGGACAATTGATGGAACTATAACTAAAACTACGCAAAACACTTCTATCATATATCCTTATACCAATTACGGCACAAAAACAGTAAACTTATTTGTTAGTAATGGGCAGTGTACCGATACTGCAAGTGTTACTTACATTTTACCATTAATAAATTTAAAAGCAATAATTGCAGGACCCGATTATAGTTGCCCTAATGATACAAGTGTGTTTAAAGATGTAAGCATTGGCAATGTTTTAAGTTGGAATTGGGATTTTGGAAACGGGCAAACAAGCACATTGCAAAACCCACCGGCACAGCAATATCCTATGGTTACAACCATAAAAGAATTCCCGGTACGTTTAGTTGTTACCGATGCTGCTTGTAGCGACACTACTTATCATCTTATTAATATAATTCCTAATTGTTATATAGCAGTACCCAGTGCTTTTACACCAAACGGAGATGGGCTGAACGATTACTTGTATCCATTAAACGCATACAAAGCAACTAATTTAGATTTTAGAGTATTTAACCGTTACGGACAAATAATTTTTCAAACAACTAATTGGTTAAATAAATGGGATGGAACTTATAAAGGTATTGCACAACCAAGCGGAACTTATGTGTGGTTTTTAATATATACAGATAAAGATACAGGTAAACAAATTTCACTAAAAGGCACTACAGTATTAATTCGCTAATACAAAAATCCCTTTCAAATAATTAAAAGGGATTTTACATTTTGTTATATTGAAAACTTTATTTAGCAATTACAGCACTATCAAAAAAATCTTTTCCATCATCTATTTTTGCATCTTTTTTTACAGAATAAAAAGCTACCTGATGTAAATTAGCTCCTAAAAAAAGCACATACACAAATGCTTTTTTACCCTTTAATTGAGGAGCTGTTGATGATGTACCATCAATTTCTAAAAAATGTGCATCAACACCTTTATAATTAACTTTTTCATCTTTAGTAATGGTAGCACCGCCTAATTGTGCAGTCATTCCCGTTTTCATTTGATCCCATAATCCATCTCCCATACTTGCAACAGCATCTGCTGTTAAACCCATCGGAGATAAATCATAACTCATTGCCATATAAGATGTTGAGCTATCTTTTGAATAAGAATAAATTGCAGGGCCGGTATCTCCTGCAGGCTTTTGCTCTTCAGGTTTTCCGGGAAAAGTAATAGTTAATTTATCAGAAACTTTTTGTTGTACGGGCTGGGCATAAATACACACAGTAAATACAAATGAGGTTGCAATAAGTAATAGTTTTTTCTTCATAAAGAGTTTTTTATTTATGTGCCGAAAATAGGAGATACAATTGATGTGCAAAAATTTATATTATGAAATTAAGTTAAATTAAATTGTATGCTTGAATAAATGAAACAGCTTGCAGCATATCATTATGTAATATTCTATCTTCTTCATTAAAAGAAATTTCTTTTCTAAAAGAGCTATGCAGGTTTTCTATAATTACAGAGCTTTTTAATGGCTTTCTAAAATCTAACGCTTGTGCTGCCGTAAGTAATTCTATTGCTAAAATTTTTTCAACATTATTTATTACACGTAAACATTTTGTTGCTGCATTGGCACCCATACTTACATGGTCTTCTTGATTGTTTGATGATGAAATACTATCTACACTTGCAGGCGTACTTAATTGTTTGTTTTCACTTACAATGCCTGCGGCAGTATATTGCGGAATCATAAAACCACTATTTAACCCTGCATTTTTTACAAGAAATAATGGCAAACCTCTTTGCCCGCTAATTAATTGATAAGTTCTTCGTTCACTAATATTACCTAATTCACTCATGGCAATACTTAAAAAATCTAAATGCATAGCCAATGGTTGCCCATGAAAGTTTCCGCCACTAACAATTACATCTTCATCAGGAAAAATATTCGGATTATCTGTTACGGCATTTATTTCTATCATAAAAATATTTAATACTTGCTGCCATACATCTTGCGTTGCACCATGCACTTGCGGTATGCAACGAAAACTGTAAGGGTCTTGTACTGCTTTATTTTTACTGCTATTAATTTCACTTCCTTCTAAATATTTTTTTATTGTTTTGGCTACATTAATTTGCCCTACATGTGGCCTTATAGTATGTATTAAATAATTTAAGGGCTCGGCTGTGCAATTAAATGCATCCATAGATAATGCTGCAATTAACTGAGCCATTTTTATTAAATGTTCTGCTTTAGCTAAACAATACATTCCGTAAGCACTCATAAACTGTGTACCGTTTATTAATGCTAACCCTTCTTTACTTTGTAAATGAATGGTTTGCCAGTTTAGTTGCTGTAAAACATTTTGTGTATTTTGTTTCTTTTCTTCAAAATTTACTTGCCCCATACCAATTAATGGTAAACTTAAATGGCTTAACGGAGCTAAATCTCCTGATGCACCTAATGATCCTTGCGTAAATACAACAGGTAATATTTTATTATTGTACATTTCTGCCAAACGCTTTACTGTAGCGGTTTGTACGCCACTGTGGCCATAGCTTAAAGATTTTATTTTAAGCAACAACATTAATTGCACAATCACCTCTGGCACTTCATCTCCCATACCGCAAGCATGAGACATTAAAAGATTATATTGTAATTGTTCTATTTGGTTATTATCTATTTGTACATTTTGAAGAAAGCCAAAACCTGTATTAATGCCATAAAATAATTGATTAGTTGAGCGAATTTTTTCGTTTAAATAATTTCTGCAATCATTTATTTTTTTTTCTGCTTCTGCTGAAATTGAAATGAATGTTTTTTGTTGAATTGAATTTTTAATTTCTTGAAAAGAAATATTGTTTAAGTCAATCGTTAAATTATTCGTCATAACACAATAAGTATTTGGGCAGCAAAGTAAAGAAAAGCATTGCAACAAAAAAGCCTCGCAAAATTTACGAGGCCTAAAACGTGATCCGGATTGGATTCAAACCAATGACCCACAGCTTAGAAGGCTGTTGCTCTATTCAACTGAGCTACCGGACCATTTATTAATGGCGGCAAAAGTAAATTTTAATTAGTTTGCATCCAAACTTAAAATAATGAATGTTCAAATTGAAGATTCTTGGAAAGAAAAACTACAATCCGAATTTACTAAACCTTATTTTTTGCAAATTGTTTCGCATTTAAAAACAGAACGTTCTACCAATGCTATCATATATCCATCAGGCAAATTAATTTTTAATGCTTTTAAGCAAACACCTTTTAATAATGTTAAGGTAGTAATACTGGGGCAAGATCCTTATCATGGCCCTAATCAGGCAATGGGATTGAGTTTTAGCGTCCCTGAAGAAATTAAACATCCACCATCATTAATTAATATTTTTAAAGAATTAAATAAAGATATTGGAATGGAAATACCAAAAACAGGCAACTTAACTGCTTGGGCTAAACAAGGAGTTTTGTTATTAAATGCAGTATTAACGGTTCGTGCAAATGAGCCTGCCAGCCACTCAAAAATTGGTTGGATGAATTTTACAGATGCAGTTATAAAAAAAATTTCTGATGAGAAAAAAGGAATTGTTTTTTTACTTTGGGGAAGATTTGCACAAGAAAAACAAATATTAATTGATGAATTAAAACACTATGTCTTAAAAGCAGCACACCCATCGCCATTTAGTGCAGATAAAGGTTTTTTTGGCTGCAAACATTTTAGCAGAACAAACGAATTGCTTATTAAACAAGGCATACAGCCAATTGATTGGAAATTATAATATGAAAACTTTTAAAGAAATATTTGCCCGCATTTGGGCTTTGTGGGGAATTGTAAGTTTTTTTATAACATTCCTGCTTGCTTTCTTTCCCTCTATGGTTTCTTATTTAATGGAAGAAAAAAAAGGCCAAGCATACTTTATAAAAATTTCTAAATTGTGGATGAAGACTTGGCTTACACTTATTGGCTGCACAATTAAAGTAAAAGGAACAGAAAACTTTCAACCTAATGAAGTCTATATTGTTACCTGCAATCACAATGCTTTGTTAGATATACCACTTTCTTGTCCGTTTATTCCTGGCCCTAATAAAACTATTGCTAAAGATTCGTTTGCAAAAATTCCGGTATTTGGTTGGTATTATGCACGTGGCTCTGTTTTAGTAAACAGAAAAAGCGATGCAAGCCGCCGTAAAAGTTTTGATGCAATGAAAAAAGTTTTGCATAAAGGAATGCACATGAGTGTTTACCCTGAAGGAACAAGAAACAGAACGGGGCAACCTTTAAAAAGTTTTTATGATGGTGCTTTTAAATTAGCTGTTGAAACAAATACTGCTATTATTCCTACTATTATTTTAAATACCAATAAGGCAATGCCAATAAATAAAACTTTTTATTTATTACCTAAAAAATTAGAAATTCATTTTTTACCGCCGGTAACTGCCGCAAATATTTCTGCAAAAGATTTAAAAGAAGAAGTATTTAAAATAATGTGGAATTATTTTACAGCTTACAACAAATAAAAATATCGCCAAAAAACTTGACGATATTTTATAAGCAATTGGTTTGTAATAGCAGTTTTTACCATTTATCAACCTGCTCTGATGCTCCGTTATCTGCAACAACATTTGTTGTAGATTGTGCTACAGCTGTAGCAGGTGCAGCATCAACAACAGCTGGTGTTTCGGTAGTTGTTTCTACAACTTCATTTGTGTAGCCGTTTCCTTCTTCATTGTATTCATGATTAAATGCATCAAAATCAAAATCGGGCATTAAATCTGTTTTTACATAATCAACGGCTTCATTTAAAGCTTTAATAAATTTATTAAAATCTTCTTTGTACAAAAATATTTTGTGCCTATCGTAACCATTATCATCAAACCTTTTACGGCTTTCTGTAATAGTTAAATAATAATCGTTTCCGCGTGTTGCACGTACATCAAAAAAATAAGTTCTTCTTTTGCCTGCTCTAATACGTTTGCTATAAACACTTTCTATCTTTTTTTCGTTATTCTCGTAAGCCACTTTCTATGTTTTTGAAGTTAAAAGTTTTAAAAGTGCAACAAATATAGGATTGTTTATGAATTGCCAAAATTTGAGTAATTTATTTCAAGTTATTGAAAATAAATTTTATAAAAATAGCTATTGAGTTATTTCAGGCGTGGAGATGTCTTGCATTTGTAATCTATACAACTCTGCATAAAAACCGCTTTTTTGTATAAGTGTTTCATGTGTTCCTGTTTCGGCTATCATGCCTTCTTCTAATACAATAATTTTATCAAACTTAAATGACGAAAAAATTCTATGTGTAATAATAATTGCTGTTTTATTATAAAGAAACTGGTATAAATTATTTATAATTTCTGTTTCTGTTTTTGCATCAACGGCACTTAAACAATCATCAAACACAACAATTTCAGGGTTTTTATGTAAAGCTCTGGCAATAGATATTCTTTGTTTTTGTCCGCCACTAAGCGTAACACCTCTTTCGCCAATAGTTGTTTGGTAACCATTAGTAAAATTTTTTATCTCTGCATCTACACTTGCAAATTTTGCAGATGCAGTAATGCTTTCTGTAGTGGCTTCTTTTGTGTTGCTGAAAGAAATATTGTTGCTTACTGTATCGCTAAACAAAAAAACATCTTGCGGTACAAAACTTATTTGTGTGCGAAGGTTATTTAAAGTAATGTGTTGAATATTTTTTCCATCAATAAAAATATTTCCTTTTGTAGGATTGTAAAAACGCAATAAAAGCTGTGCCAGTGTAGATTTTCCACTACCTGTTCTTCCTAACAATAAAACTTTTTCTCCCGCCTTAATATGTAAATTAATATTTTGTAAAGCAGTAATTCCTGTGTTTGAATAAGTTAAACTAACATTATCAAAAACTATATTTCCTTTTAAAGAAGTTGTTGTTGCAGTAACATCATCTTTTATTGTAGGTTCTGTTTGTAAAAATTCATTTAATCTTTTTTGAGAAGCAGCTGCTCTTTGTATCATGCTTGCCGTCCAACCAATGGCACTAACCGGAAATGTGAGCATGTTTATATAAATAACAAATTCGGTAATAGTGCCGGCTGTTACATTGTATTGGTGGTGTACTGCATACCATCCACCAATGGCAATGGTTAATAAAGTACTAAGCCCAATTAATAATGCCATTGAAGGAAAATAAACGGCTTCTACCTTAGCTAAACTTATTGCATTTTTTTTATATGTTTCACTATTTTTATTGAAGAAACCCAACATTGCTTTTTCTTGCACAAAAGATTTTATAACTCTTATGCCCGAATAAGATTCTTGTGCAACAGAAGTTAAATCGGATAATAAGGCTTGAATTTTTTCGCTTTTTTTATTAATTACCGTATTAACCGTATAAATAGTTATTGCCAGCAAAGGCAATGGTGCCAATACATACAGCGTAAGCCTCCAGTTTTCTCTTAACATAAAAAATAAACTAAAACCAATAGTTGCTGCAAGATTAATTAGATACATAACTGCTGGACCTGTGTACATTCTTACACGACTTATGTCTTCCGTAATTCTATTCATTAAATCTCCGGTGCTATGTGTTTTGTAAAAGTTTGAATCTAATTTTTGATAATGTTTAAACACTTCATTTTTTTGGTCAAACTCAATATACCTACTCATTACAATAATTGTTTGACGCATTAAAAACATAAAGAAACCACTTAACAATGCTAATACTAACAATGTAACGGCACAAAGAATAATACTTTTATTAAAGGAAATAGTAGATTCTTCTGCAACATTAATTAATTGCTTTACAAGAATGTTATAACTTTTTTGATGATGTGCAGCATTTACTGTAGATGCATTAATAGAACTAATAGAACGTTCTACTTTATCTATAACATAGCCAGATACTTGTGGCGATAATATTTTGAAATAGTTAGAGAGAACAATAAAAACAATTCCTAAAATTAATCTTGTTTTATAACGCCAAAAATATTTATTAATAACTTTTAAGTGCCGCATTATTTACAAATATACAATGCTGTAAGTTGGATAAACCAATTAGCTTGTTTGTATATAACTGTGTAAAAGATCAATGGTTTCTTTTTGTGAATGTATAGCTTCGGTAACTACATCTAAAATGGAAATAATACCGCATATAGCATCTGTATTATCAAACACGGGTAAATATCTAATATTGTTATCGCTCATAATATGCATACAAGCTTCAATAGAAGAATCGGGTGTAACTCTTGGTAAGCCGGTACTCATAATTTCTGCTGCATTAGTTTCACCGGAAGTTTTTCCTAATAAAATTATTTTTCGTGCATAATCTCTTTCTGTAATTACACCTTTGTATTGGTTGTTATCCATAACTACAACCGAGCCAATATTTTTATCGGCCATTAGCTGTAATACAGCTAATACGGTACTTTGCGGAGATACACTTATTACTGCATTACCTTTTCTTGAAAGTATATGAGCTACTTTTTTCATAAGCAAAAGTTTATAGTAGAAAGTTAAGATAAAAAGAGGAAAAACAAAACTTATTGTAATTGTTTTTGGAAGATATGTACTTACACTATTATTTTGCACACGGAGAGATGGCAGAGCGGTCGAATGCGGCGGTCTTGAAAACCGTTGACTGTAACAGGTCCGGGGGTTCGAATCCCTCTCTCTCCGCAAAACTTAAAAACCCTTACTATGTGAGGGTTTTTAAGTTTATAAGTTATCTTCCTAAAAAAATCTTCCCTTCTTCAGAAATCATTTCGTAATTCCAAGGTGGATTAAAAGTTAAATTCACATTTATAGTATAACCTGTAAAACCAGATTGTAGCATGTTTTTAACATTATCGGTAATGCTTTCGCCCATTGGGCAAAATTGTGTAGTAAGCGTCATGCTACAAATAATGGTTGTATTATCTTCATCAAAATCTATCTGATAAATTAATCCTAAATCCACAACGTTTAATCCAATTTCAGGGTCATATACATTATGCAGCAAAGCAAGTGCCGTTGTGCATTTTAAATTATTATTGGTAATTACATTCATAACTTAACAGGTTTGTGCAATAAAATTTTTATTACATTGTAATTGTATAAAAAAGCTGTTGCAATAAGTAATGCAGCACCAATTTGCAGTAAAATTATTATTGCAGATAATATTCCTACAACAAAAAAAACTATTCCTACAATATAACAAATGCTCATTGCTGTAAATAATTTGTTATTGAATAAATCTTTTGGATTGGGTGTTTTACCGCTTGCACTTTGTATATGATATACTTTGTTCCACACAATAAACGGAAGTGTTTTAAAAGTCATTCCTAAAATAATGGCAGTTATCCATCCAAAGAAAATTAAAAAACCATAAGCAAGTATTATATTATTTGTTTGAGTTGAATAAGTGAAAAGAAAAATAATAACAGCCAACAACAATAAAGGAATTAACATTATTGCGGCAGATAGTAAAGAAATTTTCATTTGTTCATCTACTGCTTTGCGAATACGTTTTGTATAAGATTTTCTACAATAAATTATAAACAAAATAATGCCTGCCAATAAAGCAATATAAGAGACGAGAAAATATTTCCATAATACGGGAATATAAAAAAATATTATAAAGCTGATGAGCGAAAAATTAATAAGATAATAAATTACTTTCAACAATTTTTCGTTTACATATTTCGAAATTAAAAACATAGGAATTAACCTTGCACCAACACCAATTATTAACAATAAAAACCAACCTACAATTCCTATATGAGCATGCAATGGTAAATAGTAAACAGAATTTTGCTGCATAAAAAATGTAGAAAAATTAAATACTAATGCCAACCCTAAAAAGGTTGCAATTAATAACCATAACGAAGCAGTAAAAACAAATATGGCATGTATATTTTGACTGTTGCTTTGTGAAATACTTTTACCTAAATTAATAAGATAACAAACAATAGCAAGTATTATTAAACTTCCACCTAATTGTGCTATCCATCCAAAATTAAAAACATAAAAAGCATGTACCAGTAAAGGAATTCCAATGGCAGCTAAAATAAAACTTGCATAAGCTAATTTGTTGCTGTATAATTTTCCTTCAACAATTACAGGCACTAATTGATGGCTGGCTCCTAAAATAATCATAGTGCCCCAACCTAATGCCATAATATGTGTTATAGCAAGTATATTGGGTTGAAAATAATGTATTAAAAATTTATTACATGAAAGAAATAATAAAATCGCTGCTGCTAAAAATGAAACTGCTGCATATAAATAAAACGGTAATACTACTTTCCATGTTGTAGCTTTAGTGTTTGTGTTATTTGTTGAAGTGATAAACATTCAATTTAATTTTTTGCATGAAAAATTAGCAAATGCACTTCATTATCTTTTATTTCTTTTATGCGGTAATCCATATTTCTTTCTTTTAATTCTGGCAACAAAAAAACGGGAATACGTTTATGATACACAAATAATGCTGCGTTGACTGGTAATTTTTCTAATTCTTCTAATATTGTCATCATAGGTTTTGGCATTTCTAACTGCCTCACATCTATTGTAACTATATTATTTTCAAATTGCTTTAATACTTCATTCCAATCGTTATTTGTTTCTAAATTATTTTCTTTTATTTGTTGCGTTGCAATTTTTTTATAAAAAAAAGTATTAATTAAATTTTCATTTTCTTGTTCTACAAAATATTCAAAACCTTGGGTACTTAAAATATTTATAAGCGGTGTGGGTTCAAATGTGTTTATTAATTTTAAAATAGATTCGGCAGGCAACTCTTTAATTGTTTTCATTATAGTTTTAAAAGGATCTTCTCCACCTTCAATAATAGGTCTAACATCTAACACTTCAACTTTTATATTATTTATATTTTGCATAAATTCAGGTGTATAAGTTTGTACTGGGTTCTCATTTACTTCAACATTTGTTTCATCAATTATAAAACCTAACGGACGCAATTTTGTATAAAAATCTGTTACACTACAACCTGCAACTTTACTTGCTGTGTGTATAGAAGTTCGGGCAGCCATTAGCTTACGTAGTAACGGATTACGCAGTTTATTAAATTTAGGAGATATACTTATAATTGCCTCTAACGCATTGGGATGTGCTTTTAATATTGTAGCAATTTTGGTATTGGCATTTATAATTGTACTCATAAATATATTTATTTTTAATTTATATATACATGCAAAACATTTATACATTTTACGCAAAAGAATGGCAGATTGGCTGCCATTCTTTATATAGGGGTTATCTCAGATTTG
Source organism: Bacteroidota bacterium (assembly GCA_018267725.1). Lineage (GTDB taxonomy): Bacteria > Bacteroidota > Bacteroidia > Chitinophagales > Chitinophagaceae > CW01. Next base: position 1,509 of record JAFDXY010000022.1, on the reverse strand, counting down.
TTATAATATTAGTGTGCTAATTCTTTTTCTAAGGCAGCTGCTTTTGGAAAAAGAATATTATTTTCTAAATGAATATGAATATGTAAATCGTCTTCAAATTCATCTAACATGCGGTATAGTAAACTGTAGCTTGCACATGCATCTTCAGGCAAAGTATAATTATTAGTAATATGCCTTATTTCATCCATTGCATTACCTGCAATTTCATGTTCCATTTCCATCATGTTAATAGGATGCTGCACTGAACCAAATGGATTAGTATCTAAATTTTTTGTTCCGTTTTTTGCGGCCGCTATTTGTTTAATATATGGAAATAATATTTTTTCTTCTTTTACAAGATGAGATGATAATTCTGCATTAACTGTTTCTACTAATTCATAAACTCTTTGTAATTCAGGATGATGGCCGCCATGCACTCTTAAAACTTTTTGAGCATAAGCTCTAATATCAGGTAAATTGTTGCGAACATAAGTGTGATGCGTATTTACAATATAATCAGCCAAAAAATCTAAACTCCAATCGTTATAAGGTATGGGCCTTGAAGTAAAATTATTTTTATCTGCATTTTGCAATTCTTGTTCTACTTTGGTAGCATCAATTCCTTTTTCTGCACAGGCTTCTTTAACTGTTTTTTTACCGCCACAACAAAAGTCTAAACCATATTTTTTAAATATTTGTGCTTTGTGTAAATCTTTTGCAGCAATTTGCCCTAATGTTTCTTCGTTTTCACCTATAACACGTTTAGTAATATTTATTTTCCACCAATGCGGACCTTGTTCAATATATTCCCAATTAAATATATTTCCTCTCTCTCCAAGTAATTGGTAGTATAAGGGTTTGGGGTCGTGGTCGTTATGAATGGTAAGGGTTTGTCCTTCTTGCAATTCATCAAAACGAGCAAAAATGGTAGGATGTTTTAAACGGGGTTCAAGCTCTGTTACATTTAAAATATTTTCTAAAGCAACTTCCATAAATTTTATTTTTTGGTGAAGAATTATTTTCTATAAAACTTATGTAAAGGTGCAATGCGTTGTAGAAAAGTTTTGTGATTCAAATCATTTTACTGCAATTTGTTTTTTCGAGAAAAGGAAAAATTAATAATTGCCAACCCTGTAAATAAAATAAGAGCAACTACAAATAATAATTCATTTAAGTACGGAATGCTTACATAACCAAGGTCTGCAGAACCTTGCAGCATTAATATTAATTCGTTTAAAATAATTCCTGCAACAAAAACAATAATTCCTTTTTTTAATGTTTGAGAAATAAAAGTTATTTCAAAAGCAGCTATATATGCTAATAAAAAAATTGTAATAACACCTAATAAAACTAAATGTAAATAACCAATAATAATAGGTCTGAAACCAAATGCTAATTGACTTAATGATGGTATTGTTGAAAATGCTTGTAATAGTAATTTAATAGATAAGGCAACTGCACTAAGTATAAAAAGAACCTTACTTGTTGAATTTATTTTTGGAAATATATTTTTATTTTTTTTAATTATTT
>JAFDXY010000021.1 GCA_018267725.1 Bacteroidota bacterium | reverse complement strand
AGCCTCGCAATTTGCGAGGCTTCTTTTTATACTTTATATACTTACTTCACATCTTCCATATAACTTTCTATTGGTTCGCAACTGCAAATTAAATTTCTATCACCATAAGTATTATTTACTCTTGCAACACTTGGCCAAAATTTATTTTGCTCAACATAACTTAATGGAAAGGCAGCTTCTGTTCTTGTGTATTTATGATTCCATTCATCTGCACAAATTACAGCCTGTGTATGCGGAGCATTTTTTAAAGCATTATCTGTTTTATCTGCTTTACCTTCTTCAATAATTTTTATTTCATTATAAATAGCAATTAATGCATCGCAAAATCTATCTAACTCGGCTTTATCTTCACTTTCTGTTGGTTCTATCATAATTGTTCCTGCCACAGGAAAACTCATAGTTGGTGCATGAAAACCATAATCAATTAAACGTTTGGCAACATCTTCTGCTTCAATACCTGCACTTGTTTTAAACGGACGTAAATCAACAATAAATTCGTGTGCTGCATATCCGTTACTTCCTGTAAATAAAATGGTATAATATTTTTCTAATCTTGCTTTCATATAATTGGCATTTAAAATAGCATATTCTGTTGCCATCTTAACACCATCATATCCTAACATTTTTATATATCCATAACTTATTAATAGAATAGATGCAGAACCATAAGGTGCAGCGGAAACAGCACCGTGAGTAGTAAATGGTGAGTGGTGAGTTTGTTCATTCATGATTGACGATTCACGATTCACACAATGGCTTGGTAGATGTTGGGCTAAATGATTTTTCACACAAATAGGCCCCATACCTGGACCGCCGCCACCATGCGGTATAGCAAATGTTTTGTGTAAGTTTAAATGACAAACATCTGCACCAATTATTGCCGGAGATGTTAAACCAACTTGTGCATTCATGTTTGCACCATCCATATAAACTTGCCCGCCAAATTCATGCACCGTATTTATTATTTCAACAATGCCTTCTTCAAACACACCGTAGGTAGATGGATAGGTAACCATTAATGCACCCAATGTATCTTTATATTGTTCTGCTTTTATTTTTAAATCTTCAATATTAATAGTTCCGTTTTCATTACTTTTTACAACTACTACTTTCATGCCTGCCATTACAGCACTTGCAGGGTTTGTGCCGTGTGCAGAAATAGGAATTAATACAACATTTCTATGTGTATTATTATTGGCTTTATGATAAGCCATAATGGTTAATAAACCTGCATACTCGCCTTGTGCACCACTATTGGGTTGTAAGCTGCAAGCATCAAAACCTGTTATTACACATAAATATTTTTCTAATTGATGAATAATGTGTTGATAGCCTTCGGCTTGCTCTTTTGGAACGAAAGGATGCAACTGAGAAAACTCGGGCCAGCTAACGGGAATCATTTCACTTGCAGCATTTAATTTCATGGTGCAACTTCCCAAAGTAATCATGCTGGTGTTTAAAGAAAGATCTTTGTTTTCTAATTGTTTCAGGTAACGCATCATTTGGCTTTCGCTGTGATGTGTGTTGAAAATAGGATGTGTTAAGAATAATGAAGTTCTTGTTGCAAAAGATGGTATGTTGGTTAAAATATCATCACTATTAAATTCTATTTCTGCTTCATTTTTTCCTAAACTTTCGGCAAACACATATATAATATCTAATATATCTTTTTGCGAAGTTGTTTCATCAATCGAAATACCAATGTATTCATTATTAAAATATCTGAAATTTATATTATTATTTTCAGCAATAGGTTTTATTACAGAAACATTAGCTTTAATTTTTAAAGTATCGAAGAAAAATTTGTTTTCATTTTCAAAACCTAATTCATGCAAACCTTTACTTAATACATTAGCTAAAGTTGAAATACGTTTTGCAATATTTTTTAAACCTTCGGGCCCATGATATACTGCATACATAGCAGCCATATTTGCCAATAAAGCTTGTGCAGTACAAATGTTTGAAGTTGCTTTTTCACGTTTAATATGTTGCTCGCGTGTTTGTAATGCCATGCGTAAGGCACGGTTATTTTGAGCATCAATACTAATACCTATAATTCTTCCGGGAATACCGCGTTTAAATTCATCTTTAGTTGCAAAAAATGCAGCGTGTGGACCACCATAACCTAACGGAACACCAAAGCGTTGTGCAGAACCAACAGCAACATCTGCACCTAACTCGGCAGGAGAAGTTAATAAAGTTAATGCCAATAAATCTGTTGCCAATACAACATATCCGTTTATAGCATGAACATTGTTTATAAAACTTTTATAGTCTTCAATATTTCCGTTGTTGTTAGGGTATTGAATAATTGCACCGAAATAATTTTCATTAAGAGAGGCAGTTTTATAATTACCAAAAACTAATTCAATATTTATAGGTGTGGCACGTGTAATAAGTAAATCTTTTGTTTGCGGAAAAATATTTTCATCAACAAAAAAATTTTTTTTCTTTTCTGTATCTCCATTGTGAAACAGCATAGCCATTGCTTCTGCGGCGGCAGTAGCCTCATCTAACAACGAAGCATTTGCCAAAGGCAAACCTGTTAAATCGCAAACCATTGTTTGATAGTTTAATAAACTTTCTAAACGCCCTTGAGATATTTCTGCTTGATAAGGAGTGTATTGTGTGTACCATCCCGGGTTTTCAAAAACGTTTCTAAGTATAACGCTTGGTGTAATGGTATTGTAATAACCTGAACCTATATAAGTTTTATATAATTTGTTTTTTTGTGCAACTGTTTTTAATTCATTCAAATATTCTACTTCACTTTGTGCAGCAGGTAATTTTAAATTTTGTTGTAAACGAATAGTTGGCGGAATAGTTTTATTAATTAATTCATCTAAACTATTTACACCAATTGTTTGCAACATTTGTTTGGTAGTTGTTTTATTGGGGCCAATATGCCTTCCTTGAAATTCATTGTGTTGATGCTCGAATAAATTCATAGTATATATTTTTTATAAACCAAGTTGGTAAGTGTTTTTATACTTTGTTTATTGTTTAACTTTAAAAAACTGCCGCAAATGTACATGCTAACAGTTATTAGTTTATAAGCTTTCTAAAGCGTTAATAATATTGGTATAAGTTTCTTCGTTACTTAATTCTTTCGGTATAAATTTTTCGCCAATTACTTTTTCGTATAGTTCAATATATCTTTTAGAAATAGTATCAATCCACTCCTCATTCATTGTTGGTACGGTTTGCCCTTCTTTTCCCATAAAATTGTTGGCTATTAACCATTCGCGTACAAACTCTTTGCTTAATTGTTTTTGTCTTTCTCCTTTAGCTTGTCTTTCTTCAAAACCATTGGCATAAAAATATCTTGATGAATCGGGTGTATGAATTTCATCCATTAAATAAATTTCATTACCAATTTTTCCAAACTCATATTTGGTATCAACTAAAATTAAACCTTGTTGGGCTGCAATTTGTTTTCCTTTTTCAAATAATTGAAGTGCATATTTTTCTAATATGTTCCATTCATCTGCCGTTGCTAAGCCTTGTTTAATAATTTCTGTTTTGCTAATATCTTCATCATGCCCTTTGCTTGCTTTGGTGCTTGGTGTAATAATAGGTGTTGGGAAATAATCATTTTCTTTTAAACCATTGGGCATTGCTTCTCCGCATAAAACCCTTGCTCCGCTTGCATAAGTACGCCATGCGTGGCCAGTTAAATTTCCGCGAACTACCATTTCAATTTTAAATGGTTCACATTTTTTTCCGATTGAAACATTGGGTGCAGGAGTTGCTAATAACCAATTGGGACAAATATTTTTTGTTGCATTAAGCATGTATGCCGCAATTTGATTAAGCACTTGCCCTTTGTACGGAATGGGTTTGGGTAAAATAACATCAAACGCAGAAATACGGTTGCTGGCAACCATTACCAAAATATTGTTTGGCAAATAATATACATCTCTTACTTTGCCTTTATAAAAATTAAGTTGATTGGGAAAATGAAATGTTTGCATTTGTCAAAATAACATTGCAATTATTAAAATAAATAGCTTGCATCTACGTTTTTATAAACAGTTTATTCTTTTGTGCGGAAATTAAATTTTTGTAACAACCGAATAATCATTATTTTGCTATACAATTCCAAACAAAAATTGCTATTATGAGAAAACTTACAACCCTTGCATGTTTATTTGTATTTTTTATTTTATGTAGTTTTTCCCTTTCGGCACAAACCGTAGTTAGTGGTTCTGTAAAAAACAGTAAATCAAAAGAATCGGTTGCTGCAGTATCTGTAACTGTTAAAGGTGGTACAACCGGAACATATACAGATGATAAGGGAAATTTTAAATTTACTACCTCGCAAAAACCTCCGTTTACTTTAGTTGTTTCTTCGGTAGGTTATAAAACCAAGGAAGTAACTTTTACTGGAAGTGATTTAAATGTTAGTATAGATGTTGCTTACGAACTGGGTGATGAGGTTGTAGTAGCTGCATCTCGCGTTGCAGAAAGAATTTTAGAGTCTCCTGTTTCTATTGAAAGAGTAAGCTCGGCCGCTATTAAAAATACACCTGCAACTAATTATTACGATATGCTTGCTAATTTAAAAGGTGTTGATGTTACCACATCGGGTTTTGCCTTTAAAACCATTAGTACACGTGGTTTTAACAGCAGCGGTAATTTACGTTTAAACCAAATTGTAGATGGAATGGATAACCAAGCACCGGGTTTAAATTTTGCTGTAGGTAGTGTAATTGGTTTAACAGAGTTAGATGTAGATAATATGGAACTATTATCAGGTGCTTCTTCTGCTTTGTATGGTTCTGGTGGTATGAATGGTACTTTATTAATTAATAGCAAAAGTCCGTTTAAATATCAAGGTTTAAGCTTTCAAGTAAAAGAAGGTGTAAATAATGTAGATGGCTATCAACGCCCATTAAACTTATACTCAGATTGGGCATTACGTTGGGGTAAAAAAGTATCTGAAAAATTTGCATTTAAAATAGGTGCAGAATATATGCAGGCAAAAGAGTGGTTAGCTAATAACCAAGGCAACTATGCAAGACCTGTTCCACCAGCAACCGGAGCTCCTTTTGGAAGTGTAACATCTGGAGACAGGAACTCTGACCCTAATTATGATGGTATAAACGTGTATGGAGATGAAACAACACAAAACCTTTCGAATGTAAACTCATCTATTCAAGCAGCTATTAAAGCAGCTGTTGGCGTTCCTACATATACTGCTTTATACGGGGCATCTCAAGCTTATTTAGGTGCTAACCCTGGTGCAACTATTGCAAATTATAATGCTTTCTTAAATGGTATTGGTGGCGGTGCTTTAGTTGGTGCAGGTTACTCTACTTTTTTGTATGGAGGCATTAAGAATTATTATACTGGTCAAAACGTTAGCCGTACCGGTTATTTAGAAAGAGATGTTATTGACCCCAATACCGTAAATGTAAAATTACAAGGCGGGTTGTATTATAAATTATCTTCAAGTGTTGAAGCTTCTTTAACAGGCTTTTGGGGTATGGGTAATACGGTTTACACCGGTAGCGACCGCTATTCTTTAAAGAACTTAAAAATGGGTCAATATAAATTAGAAGTAAAAGGTAAAGATTGGTTTGTTAGAGCTTGGATGACTAAAGAAAATGCAGGAGATTCTTATAATGTAACTATTGCATCTCGTTACTTTAACGAAGCATGGAAACCAAGTACAACATGGTATCCTACCTATATGACGGCTTATACAAATTATATAGCAGCAGGCTTACCAAGCACCGCTGCACACCAGCAAGCACGTGCAATTGCAGATGCAGGCAGACCAACAGGACCTATATACGACAATCCTTTATTCCAAAAAATAATACAAACACCTATTTCACAAGGCGGTGCATTATTTTTAGATAAAACAAGTTTATATGTTTTAGAAGGACAATGGAATTTAACCAATGCATTAAAACTTCCGAGAGGAACAGAATTATTGGTTGGTGGTAACTGGAAAAGATACTGGTTAGATTCTCAAGGAACTTTGTTTGCAGATAAAACTTCTATCAATCCCGGAAAAATTAAAATTGATGATCAAGGTGCTTATGCTCAATTATCTCAAAAAATGTTTAACGATGTGTTGAAAGTAAGTGTTTCAGGCCGATATGATAAAAGCACCAATTTTGATGGACGCTTTACTCCAAGAGCATCTGCCGTTGTTAAGTTAGCACAAGATCATAATATTCGTTTATCATATCAACAAGCTTATCGCTTTCCTTCAACACAAAACCAATGGATAGGTTTAGTAGTAGGCGGTGGTACAGTATTATCAGGCGGTATTCAACAAATGATTAATTATTACGGATTGAATACAAACCCTGTTTTCAGTGCTACAGGTTCTGTTTTAACATTTAACCCGTTAAAACCAGAAACAGCTTCTTCATACGAAGTTGGTTACAAAGGTTTATTTGGAAAGAAGTTTTTGATTGATGTATATGCTTACATGGCTTCTTACGATAATTTTATTACCAGCGTTAATGGTTTACAAGTTGGGTTTAATCCGGTACTTGGCAGATCAAACACAGCATTTAGTGTTTCACAAAATGCAAATGGTACTGTTAAAACAAGTGGTTGGGGTGCATCAGTAGATTATTTGTTACCTAATAACTTTATGGTAGGTGCTAATATTTACGGAGATAAAATTACCGATCAACCAAGTGATCCTAATTTTGTTTCTTACTTCAACACACCAAAAACTCGTGTAAACCTTTCATTCGGAAATACAGGTTTCTTATATCAAAAAAGAATTGGATTTAATATAGTTTACAAATGGCAAGAAAGTTTTTGGTATGAAGGAAGTTTTGCTGTAGGTAATGTGCCAGCTTTTGGTACTATTGATGCTCAGGCTACTTACAAATTCCCTGAAATTAAATCTCAAATTAAATTTGGTGCAACCAACTTGTTTAACAAATATTATATAAACGGTTTTGGTAATGCACAAGTTGGCGGATTATATTATGTAGCATTTGGTTACAATATTTTTTAAACAATATTCTTAGTTTAGTAAGTTAGCAAGCCCCGCATTAGCGGGGTTTTGTTATTATAGCCAATAAACGTAAGCATAGTAAATACATAAAAAATCTCTTAGCATTATACAGCATAATCTTCTATTTTTGCCCCTCAAATAAATTAATCAAATTACTATGAGGTCAATTGCATTTAGAGAAGCCATTCGCGAAGCAATGAGTGAAGAAATGAGAAGAGACGATAAGGTTTTCTTAATGGGCGAAGAAGTAGCAGAATATAACGGAGCTTATAAAGTAAGCCAAGGCATGTTAGCAGAATTTGGTCCCAAACGTGTAATAGACACACCTATTGCCGAATTAGGTTTTACTGCAGTTGGCGTAGGTGCTGCACAAAATGGTTTAAAACCTATTGTTGAGTTTATGACATGGAATTTTGCAGTATTGGCATTAGATCAAATTTTAAATACAGCAAGTAAAATGTTGGCAATGAGTGGCGGACAAATAAGCTGCCCCATTGTATTTAGAGGCGGTAATGGAAGTGCCGGACAATTAGGAGCCCAACACTCAACAGCATTTGAAAGTTATTATGCAAATATTCCGGGAATAAAAGTAGTTTCTCCAAGTAACGGCTACGATGCAAAAGGTTTATTAAAACAAGCCATTCGATACGAACAAGACCCAGTAATGTTTATGGAAAGTGAATTAATGTACGGAGATAAAAGCGATATACCCAATGAGGAATATTATATTGAATTAGGAAAAGCAGATGTAAAAAAAGCAGGAAGAGATGTAACTATTGTTTCTTATAATAAAATGATGAAAGTTGCTTTAAACGCAGCTACCGAATTAGAAAAAGAAGGAGTAAGTGCAGAAGTGGTTGATTTAAGAACTATTAAACCTTTAGATTGGAAAACAATTTTAGAAAGCGTAAAGAAAACAAACCGTTTAGTAATTGTAGAAGAACAATGGCCATTTAGCAGCATAAGTTCTGAAATTACTTACCGCATACAAAAAGAAGGGTTTGATTATTTAGATGCACCCATACGAAGAATTTGTAGTGCCGATGCTCCTATGCACTATGCACCAAACTTAGCTGCATTAGCTATTCCAGATGTTGAGAGAACAGTTAAATTAGTAAAAGAAGTAATGTACATGAAAAAATAGAGATTATATAAACTTATATATAAAAACAGCTATCAATTTTTTTTGATGGCTGTTTTGGTTCTATAAATAACTTAACCACCATTTTTTATGCGTGGCTTTGTATTCACTATATTTTTTGCAGAACGGGTAAAGAAGTGCAACAACACCAATCCAAATAATATATACAACCCATAACGGATAACCCCAATGCTGCAAACGAAATAAAAATGGCGAAGTAAGATTAGGGTCAGTAATTTCATTATTATGATGCCCACTTGCATAAAAGAAAATTACACAAAGCAAGTGTATTAAAAAGAAATGGCATAAGTAATAAAACATCGGTACTCTTCCATAAACTGTAACAGCATCTACAAATTTACTTTGTATGTTTTCAATTAATGAAAGAGTAATTAATGCAGGCCCTAATGTAATGCAGAGGTATAATAATGATGGCGGATATTTTGTTACATTAAAAAAAGAAATAATGCTGTAAACTGTTCCTCTATTTTGCTCACTCCATAATGCAGGGTCTCCATATACATTTATATAACGTAGAACAGCAAACACTGCAATAGCAATTATACCAAAATATAATAATTGTTTTTTTCTTTTTACTGCATCATAATCTTTAGTAAACAATTTACCCATACAATATCCCAACATCATTACACCTGGCCAGGGAATTAAAGGATATAGCACAATTATAAAATGTTGTGGGGCATACATTTTAAATGATGGTTGATGGAGGATTGACCAACCTAAAGGGATAGATTGATTACTATTAAAATTATATCTATCTAAAAAATTATGACCTAATACCATTATTAATCCAATAACAAAAATAATTTTAAAAGGAAGAAAAATTAATACACTCATTAAAACCATTGATACACCTATAACCCAAATAACCTGCACAGCAATGCCATTATAAAATGGATTAAAACTGAATAAAAAATTTATAACAACAACTTCTATTAACATAAGCCATAAACCTCTTGTTAATAAAAAAATAGCTAATTCTTTTTTTGTTTTACGTTGGCTTTGTAAAAAGATAGATGTACCTGAAAGAAATACAAATACAGGAGCACAATAATGTGTTATAAATCTTGTAAAAAATAATGCGGGGCTTGTTGTAGCTAAATTGGTAGGGTCACCATCCATACCATGAATGTGAAAAAAATCTCTTACATGGTCTAATGCCATTATAACCATTACAATGCCACGCAATAAATCTATACTGTTAATGCGTTGCTTAGCGGTTAGGATTGTTTGCATAAGCGTTGTGTTGCAAGCAAGATATTATTTTTTTTACAATTTGAAGAATATTGAATTTGTATAAAATTTTAAAAGGAACATAGTCTATATGCTCTTTATGCAATTGAAGGTTTGCAATATTGTAACTTATTTTTATTTATGTTAGTTGTAAATGCTTTGCTGTGTAGTACTAATTTTATTGAAATTTACTAATAAAATTTAGCGGCACGGGCATTCTTTTTTTAAGATTATAATCATAACACATCATGCCTGTTTTTGCTTTGCCGGCTATAACTTTTTTTTCTTCTTCATTAAGCTCAAGCAAATAAAAAATATCAAACCCTAATTTATCAAAATTTGTGGCAGTAACTGAAACAGAAACAACATCTCCGTAGTTTAATTCTTTTTTATATTCAATAGCAACATCGGCCATAATTAATCCGGCACCTTCTACATTTAACTCACTATAACCGTAATGTTTTAAAAACTGCATTCTTGCTTCGTGAATGATAGATAGAAATGAATCGTTACCTACATGTCCGCCATAATTTAAATCGGTAATTCTTATTGATATTGATGTGGTGAAAGAAAATGTTTCGGGTAAATTTAGTTTGATACGCTCCATTGCAGTTTTTTAATATGTGTAATTTTTCAGAAACTCAATTAACTTATCGGTAGCTTTTCTTCTATGGCTAAAAATATTTTTTTCTTCCATTATCATTTCTGCAAAAGTTTTATTACTTCCATCCGGAATAAAAACAGGATCATAACCAAAACCGCTTACACCTTTTTGTTCTGTAATTATTTTCCCTTTACAAATTCCTTCAAAAAAATATTCTTTACTATTTAATATTAACGAGATGACTGTTCTAAATTGTGCAGTTCTGTTTTCTTTCTCTTTTAAATTCAATAATAGTTTATCAATATTTGCCTGAAAATTTTTTGTTTCTCCTGCATAGCGTGCACTTTTTACGCCAGGTTCTCCATTTAATATTTCTACTTCTAATCCAGTGTCTTCACTAAAACAATTTTTATTTGTTAGTTGGTGTATGGTAGCAGATTTTGTTGAAGCATTTTCTTGTAAAGTATTGTAAGGTTCAGGTATATCAATATCAATACCTGCTTCTTTTAAAGTAATAATATTGAAATTGTTGTTTAATACTTTTCTTATTTCATCAACTTTATGTTGATTATTGGTTGCAAAAATTAAAGTAAGCATTTTTATAAATTAAAAAGTTGTTTTAAACTAAGCCACAGTTTGCTTTTTTCTAATTTGGCTTCTTGTGTGTTGCCTTCCATTAAATTTAATGATGGGGCAATTACAAAACTGCAAGCATTGTGTTGTTGTATTTTATAATCGGGTATAACAAATGATAAATCTAACATATTTGTTTTTACTCCAAATAATATACAATACGCAGGATTAATTTTTTCTTTAAGTTGTAAAAACGTGGCAGATTGTTTATTCAAATTAATAATGGCTACATCACCAATATTTAATTTACAAGCTGCTAAAATATTGGTAAGCAGTTGCAACCACTCGTCTCGCAAATGTGTAGCAGTTTCATCATTTATACAAATGGCAATGTTTTTTTTGTTATCTCCTAAAAAAAATAACTCGTTTGTTTTATTTTCTGCTATGGTTGGTGTAGCTTTTGGGGTAGTGGTATTTGCATCATCAAGTATTACTAAATGCTTGCTATATAAATTTACAATAGTTGTATTGGGTAAGGTAATATTGGCTAATTCGTTTTCCATTCAAATATTAACAGTTGTTAGTTTTTATTTTTTCTGTTTATTTGCATCAAATATAGTGTTATGGAAACAACAACAGATTTTAATGTAACTAAAGTTGAACGTAGTAAGTTAAATGATTTAAGTTTAGAAAATATTCCTTTCGGGAAATATTTTTCAGACTACATGCTTGAAGCAGATTATGAAAATGGTGAATGGGTAAACGTAGAAATAAAACCGTATCAGCCATTATTATTAGAGCCATCGTTAGCTGCTTTGCATTATGGCCAATCTATTTTTGAAGGTATTAAAGCATATCAAACAGTTAATGGAGATACCGTTATTTTCAGACCATACGATAATTTCAAAAGGTTTAATAAATCTGCAGATAGAATGTGCATGCCCGAAGTACCCGAAGAAATTTTTATGGATGGAATGAAACAATTAATTGCATTAGATAAAAAATGGGTTCCTGCAATGGATGAACATGCTTTATACATTCGCCCGTTTATGTTTGCAACCGATGCAATGCTTGGTGTAAAACCTTCTTCAAAATACAAATTCATTATTATACTTAGCCCAACCGGTCCTTATTATGCACAACCAATGAAAATTTTTGTAGAAGAAAAATATACACGTGCAGCACCTGGTGGCGTTGGCTTTTCAAAAAATGCAGGCAATTATGGCGGAAGTATGATGGCTGCCAAACAAGCACAAAAATTAGGATACGATCAAGTTTTATGGACAGATGCTTTTGAACATAAATGGTTGCAAGAAGTGGGAATGATGAACGTAATGTTTATAATTAATAACACAGCAATAACGCCATCGTTAGAAGAAGAAACAATTTTGGCAGGAGTTACCAGAGACAGTGTATTAACATTATTAAACGAAATGGGCTTACAAACCGAAGAAAGAAAAATTAATATTGATGAAGTAATAGAAGCCTACAAAAACGGATCGTTAAAAGAAGTATTTGGCACAGGTACAGCAGCTACCATTGCACCTATTAAAGAATTACGTTATAAAGATTTTGTAATGAAATTTGATTCGTGGAATGTTGCACCCAAAGTAAAAGAACACTTAAGTAATATTAAATACGGTAAAACAACAGATAGGTTTAATTGGCTTGAAAAAATTTAAAAACAGAAAATTTCAACAAAAAATACCAGGTTTTATAACTGTTTAAAAGCTGTTTACAATTTGGAATTTTAATTTTTTGGAATTTCATATTCATCCCATTACCTTTGCCGTCCCAAAAAAATAAAGAAGCAGAATGCCTACTATTCAGCAATTAGTAAGAAAAGGCCGCGAAATAATCAGGGCTAAAAGTAAATCAAGAGCGTTAGATGCTTGTCCTCAACGCCGTGGCGTATGTACCAGAGTATATACAACTACTCCTAAAAAACCGAACTCGGCTTTACGTAAAGTTGCCAAAGTTCGTTTAACCAATAAAGTTGAAGTTATTGCCTACATTCCGGGTGAAGGGCATAATTTACAAGAACACTCAATCGTATTAATACGTGGTGGTCGTGTTAAAGACTTACCGGGTGTACGTTACCACATTGTTCGTGGAAGTTTAGATACTGCTGGTGTAAAAGACCGTAAAAAAAGCCGTTCTAAATACGGAACTAAAAAAGAAAAAGCTAAGAAATAATTTCCCTTAATACAAACTTGTACTGAGTAAAGTTTTAATACTTGAAGAATTTCAGCTACAATGTTTTTTAAAAATTAAACACCATGCGTAAAGCACAAGCCAAAAAATTACCATTAGCTCCTGATGGTAAGTACAACGACAAATTAGTTACCCGTTTTGTAAACAATTTAATGTGGAGTGGTAAAAAAAGCACTGCCATTACTATTTTTTACGATGCTTTAGATAAAGTAAGTAAAATAACTAATGAAGATGGATATGAAGTGTGGAAAAAAGCCCTACAAAACGTAACACCAGGTGTAGAAGTTAGAAGCCGTAGAATTGGCGGAGCAACTTTCCAAATACCTTCAGAAGTACGTGCTGATAGAAAAATTTCTTTAAGCATGAAATGGTTAATTCGTTACAGCCGTGAAAGAAATGGTAAAACAATGGCCGATAAATTAGCTAATGAAATTGTTGCTGCAAGTAAAGGTGAAGGTGCTGCTTTTAAAAAGAAAGAAGATACACACCGTATGGCAGAAGCTAATAAAGCTTTCTCTCATTTCAGAATCTAAATTTTAAAATATTATACAGAGCCACTCAAATTTTGAGTGGCTTTTTTGTTTTAGGTTTATGTAAAATTTTCCACAATAAAAATTAAATATTTCATCACTTCACATAAAATACTGTAAACCCTTACCTTTGCCGCCTAAAAAAAAGCTGAGAATTGTATAGAATGTACAAGTGTGCGACGCAACCATAGCTGCCACTTGCTTTTCAGCCGATAAACAAAAAATAAAAACAAAAAATAAAGCGTCATGGCCGACTTAAAATTTCAACGCAACTTTGGTATTGCTGCTCATATTGATGCAGGTAAAACCACTACTACCGAACGTATTTTACGTTACACTGGTATGATTCACAGAATTGGTGAAGTACATGATGGTGCTGCTACCACCGACTGGATGGAACAAGAAAAAGAACGCGGTATTACTATTACTTCGGCTGCCGTTAGCTGCCAATGGAATTTTCCTACCGATAAAGGTGTAAAAACACCAGATACTAAAAGTTATTACTTTAATATTATTGATACTCCGGGACACGTTGATTTTACGGTTGAAGTAGAAAGAAGTATGCGTGTATTAGATGGTTTGATTGCTTTGTTTAGTGCTGTTGATGGTGTTGAGCCTCAATCAGAAACAGTTTGGCGTCAGGCTAACCGTTATAAAGTTCCTCGTATTGGTTTTGTAAATAAAATGGATAGAAGTGGTGCAGATTTCTTAAATGTTGTAAAACAAGTAAAAGAAATGTTGGGTGCTAACGCCGTGCCATTGCAATTACCAATTGGTGCCGAAGATAATTTTAAAGGCGTAGTTGATTTAATTAAAATGAAAGGAATTATTTGGCACATGGAAACAGAAGGGATGACTTATGATGAAATTGAAGTGCCTGCAGATATGGTTGATGAAGCAAACGAATGGAGAGCTAAATTAGTTGAAAGTGTTGCAGAATATGATGATAAATTAATGGAGAAATTCTTTGAAGACCCTAACAGCATTACTGAAGATGAAATGCACGAAGCAATACGTAAAGCTTGTATTGATTTAAGCATTGTACCAATGATGTGTGGTTCTTCATTTAAAAACAAAGGTGTACAAACTGCGTTAGATGCTGTTTGCCGTTACTTACCTTCTCCGGTTGATATTGAAGATACAAAAGGTGTTAACCCAGATACTGGTGAAGAAGAGATAAGAAAAGCAGATGCAAAAGAACCATTTGCTGCATTAGCTTTTAAAATTATGACCGATCCGTTTGTTGGTCGTTTGGCATTCTTCCGTTGTTATAGCGGGCATTTAGATGCAGGCTCTTATGTATTAAATGTAAGAAGCGGCAAAAAAGAACGTATTAGCCGTATTATGAAAATGTTTGCCAATAAACAAAACCCAATTGATTTTATTGAAGCCGGTGATATTGCAGCAGCAGTTGGTTTTAAAGAAATTAAAACTGGTGATACTTTGTGCGATGAAAAACATCCTATCACTTTAGAAAATATGTTTATTCCTGAGCCGGTAATTGCTATTGCAGTAGAACCTAAAACTCAGGCAGACGTTGATAAAATGGGTATGGCCATTGCTAAATTGGTTGAAGAAGATCCTACCTTACGTGTAAATACCGATGAAGATACAGGTCAAACAATTTTACGTGGAATGGGTGAATTACACTTAGAAATTATTATAGACCGTATGCGTCGCGAATTTAAAGTAGAAGTAAACCAAGGTGCACCTCAGGTTGCTTATAAAGAAGCATTTGGTACAACTATAGAACATAGAGAAGTATTGAAAAAACAATCTGGTGGTCGTGGTAAATTTGCCGATATTCAATTTGAATTTGGTCCTGCCGATGCAGAATGGTTAGCAGCAAACGAAGGAAAACATTTCCAATTTGTAAACGATTTGTTTGGTGGTTCAATTCCAAAAGAATTTGTTCCTGCAATTATAAAAGGTTTTGAAAGCTCAATGACAACAGGTGTTTTAGCAGGTTATCCTGTTAATAACATGAAAGTGCGTGTGTTTGATGGTAGCTATCATGATGTGGATTCTGATTCTATGAGTTTTGAATTATGTGCCCGTTCTGCATTTCGCGAAGCAGGTCGCAGAGCAAAACCCGTTTTACTTGAACCCATTATGAAAGTTGAAGTTTTAACACCAGACCAATACATGGGAGATGTAACAGGAGATTTAAATAGAAGACGTGGTATGTTAGAAGGTATGGATAGTCGTGCTAACTTACAAGTTATTAAAGCAAAAGTACCTTTAAGTGAAATGTTTGGTTATGTAACACAATTGCGTTCATTATCTTCTGGCCGTGCTACTTCAACAATGGAGTTTTCACACTACAATCCTGCACCAAACAATATTGCAGAAGAAGTAATTGCTAAAAACAAAGGCAAAGTAAAAGTAGAAGACTAATACTTTATAACTTATCTTAATATAAAACCTGTTCATGTTTTTTTTGAACAGGTTTTTTTTATTTGCAATCATTGAAGTACTTTTCAACCATGTTTAATAATTTTATTTTAGAGAAAATAATATTACCCGCAGGAGATTTTTGTTTACACACAACATTTATAAAAGAATTAGATTATTGGAGAAATACCATATCAAAACTAAATGCAACCGAATTAAAAGAATTACAAAACCAACGGTTACAAAAACTACTTCAACATACACTTGCAACAATTCCGTTCTATCAAAAACAAAATATTCAATTAACCGGTAATCCTTATGCAGATATAAAACAGTTTCCTGTAATGCATAAAAGTTTAATGAAACAAAATATTCATAACCTTTTAATACACGATGAAAAGAAAATGATTAAAGAAGGAACAAGTGGTTCATCGGGCATTCATGGAGAAGTGTATATGACACCTTGTGAGGATAGAAACTATCAAGCCGTACAAACATTTTTATGGGAATGGAGTGGATACAAAATTGGCGACCCAATTTTACAAACAGGTATTGCTATAAACCGCGGATGGGTAAAATTAGTAAAAGATGCATTGTTTAAAACACATTATGTAAATGCCTATAACCTTAGTTATGAAAACATTATAAAAACATTAATGTATGCCAAAAAAAGTGGTAAGCAATTTTTTGGAGGGTATGCATCTTCATTAAACCTTTTTGCCGAAATAGCTATAAAAGAAAATATTAATATAAAATTTAAAGGTATTCTTGAGTGGGGAGATAAATTGTTTGATCATTACAAAAAAAATATTCAACAAGCGTTTAGTAATCCCATTATTACAGAGTTATACGGCACAACAGAAGGTTTTGTAATTAGTGCCACTTGTGAGGTAGGTAATTATCATTTAATGACACCGCAATGTTATATTGAATTATTAGATAAAGATGGAAACGAAGTAAAACCCGGAGAATTAGGTTATGTTGTAGTTACAAGATTAGATGCACTTAATTTTCCGTTAATAAGATTTTATTTAGGAGATTTAGCTATTAAAGAAGAAGAAACACAACAATGCTCTTGCGGAAGACATTTCCCATTATTAAAAAAAGTAATTGGAAGAGATACAGACATTGTTCATACACCCAACGGCAAACCTTTAATAGTACACTTTTTTGCAAGCTTGTTTGGCAATTACGGAGAAATTACACAGTTTAGAGTTGTTCAAAAAATAAAAGAAGAAATTGAAATAGAATATATTCCTTCATCAACTTTTTATCCTGAAATTTTAGAAATCATTAATCAAGAAATGTTTTCAAAAGCTCAAGAAAAATTTAATATCAAATACATACAAGTAAATTCTATTCCTGCAACACCAAGTGGCAAACCGCAAATAATTCAAAATTTAATTACCCAAAAATTAGTTTCTTAAATTAATTGCATTAAGGTTTAATTGTTTTAATGAATTTGTTTATTTTTATTATTCGTTGAATGATAATCAATAGCTTAATAGAAGGGCTTATATTGCCTGCTGCAGATTTTTTTTCAGGAACAACCTTTGTTAAAGATTTAGGTTATTGGAGAAATATTGCAAACAATGCAAACAAAAATGAGTTGCATGAATTACAAAGCAAAAAACTTCAAGCATTATTAAAACATACTGTTCAAACAATTCCATTCTATCAAAAACAAAATATTCAATTAACCAATAATCCTTATGCAGATATAAAACAATTCCCTGTAATGCATAAAAGTTTAATGAAAGATAATTTGCAAGAATTACTTATATATGACAAAAATAAAATGGTTAGTGAAAAAAGTAGCGGTTCATCTGGTATTCAGGGAGAAGTTTTTATGACGTTGAATGAAAGCAGAAAATATCAGGCAGCACAAACAGCATTGTGGGAGTGGAGTGGTTATAAATTAGGTAAACCTTTTTTGCAAACAGGTATTACACCAAACAGAGGCTTTGTAAAATCAATAAAAGATTTTTTATTTAATACACATTATGTAAATGCATACAATTTAAATAAACAACAAATAATTAAAAATTTACAGATATCTAAAAAAAGAAAATGTAAATATTTTGGCGGTTATGCTTCATCTTTAAATGTATATGCACAAACGGCATTAGAAGAAAAAATTGATATACAGTTTGAAGGAATTATTTCGTGGGGAGATAAATTGTTTGAACATTATAAACATAATATTAATACTGCATTTAGTAATCCAACAATTACCGAATTATATGGCACAACCGAAGGTTTTGTAATAAGTGCAAGTTGCAAGTATGGTAATCATCATTTAATAACTCCTCAAACATATATTGAGTTATTAGACAAAAACGGAAATGAAGTAAAAAATGGAGAAATAGGATATGTTGTAGCTACAAGATTAGATGCACCAAGTTTTCCGTTAATAAGGTATTATTTAGGAGATTTAGCTATTAAAGCAAATGAACAAGAAATATGCAAATGCGGAAGAGAACTTCCAATACTAAAAAAAATAATAGGTCGAGATACCGATATAATTTATACTCCAACCGGAAAAGCATTAATTGTACATTTTTTTACAGGAATATTTGAGCATTTTAATGAAATAAAACAGTTTAGGGTAATTCAAAAAATAAAAAATGAAATTGAAATAGAATTTATTCCTTCCAAAACATTTACTGAATTTGCTTTAGAAAAAATAAAAGATAAAATATACGAAAGGGCAGAAGAGTCTTTTCCCATAAGCTTTTCAGCGGTTTCTGTTATACCAGCAACTGCATCGGGCAAGCCACAAATCATACAAAATTTAATTGCAGAAAAGTTGGTTTAATAACTTGCTATGAAATTCTTTAAAAAAATATCAAAAATTCTTGCACAGTAACTTACATACCCCTACCTTTGCAACCCCAACGTAAAAATTGGTTTTCGAATATGTCTCAACGAATCAGAATAAAATTACAGTCTTACGATCATAACTTGGTAGATAAATCTGCTGAGAAAATTGTAAAAACTGTACGCAGCACAGGTGCCGTAGTTACAGGACCCATTCCGCTTCCTACAAGAAAAAGAATATTCACTGTACTTCGCTCACCACACGTAAATAAAAAGAGTCGTGAACAATTCCAATTATGCACACACAAACGCTTATTGGATATTTACACTTCTTCTTCACGTACTGTAGATGCACTAAGCAAATTAGATTTACCTTCTGGTGTTGAGGTTGAAATTAAAGCATAAAGCTTCAAGTTCTTTTTAAACATCTGCCAATCGTAAAAGAAAAAGCAGCTCTGATACAAACTTAATAAAACATCATGTTACAGTTCGAAAGAATTAAAACATGGTAAAACATATAAACAGGCCCTTCGAGGTTTGTTTACTACCGGTACTTCTACTCTCAAAATTTTGAGAAACAAAAGAAAAGGTCGGCAGAAACAAAAGGATTGAATGAAGCAAATTCATCAGCTTCATGTCCTCTCACCTCAGGCGGGCATAAACCGCAAAACGATGAAAGGTATTATTGGAAAAAAAATCGGGATGACCAGCATCTTTGCAGCCGATGGTAAGCAAACAGCTTGCACAATTATTGAAGCTGGCCCCAATGTTGTAACACAGGTTAAAACTCAAGAAACAGACGGTTACACATCATTACAATTAGCTTTTGGCGACAAAAAAGAAAAGCATGCTGTAAAAGCAGAATTAAACCACTTTGCCAAAGCAAACACTGCACCTAAAAAATTTACAAAAGAATTTCGTAATTACTCAATAGAAAAAGCATTAGGCGAAACTATTACTGTAGATATTTTTGCCGAAGGCGAAACTGTTGAAGTAGTTGGTACAACTAAAGGAAAAGGATTTCAAGGCGTTGTAAAACGTCATGGATTTTCTGGTGTTGGAGAAGCCAGCCATGGTCAGCACGATCGTCAAAGAGCACCCGGTTCAATCGGTAACTCTTCCGATGCAAGCCGTGTATTTAAAGGTATGAGAATGGCAGGAAGAATGGGCGGAGATAGAGTAAAATTAAAAGGCTTAAAAGTGGTAAAAATTTTCCCTGAAAAAAACTATATATTAATTAGTGGTTCAGTTCCTGGCCATAACGGTTCTATTGTTTTAATTCAGAAGTAATCACAACCTAATTAAAAGAAGATGCAAGTAGATGTATTAAATATAAAAGGCGAAAAAACGGGCAGAGCAGTTGAATTACCCGAAGAAATATTCGGTGTTGAACCTAATGACCACGTTATTTATTTAGCTGTTAAACAATATTTAGCAGCACAACGCCAAGGTACACACAAAGTAAAAACCCGTGCCGAAGTGCAAGGTGCAAGCCGTAAGCTTCATAAACAAAAAGGTACAGGTGGTTCTCGTAAAGGTAATATTCGTAACCCTTTATACAAAGGTGGTGGTACTATTTTCGGACCTAAACCACACGGCTATGATTTTAAATTAAACCGTAAAGTAAAAGATTTAGCTAAAATTTCTGCACTTAGCTACAAAGCAAAAGATGCAGCAATAGTAGTGGTTGAAGATTTAGTGTTAAATGCACCAAAAACCAAAGAAGTTGCTACAGCAATGAAAGGGTTAAATGTTGCCGACAAAAAAACATTATTAATAATTGATAGCTATAATGATAATGTTTATTTAAGCACACGCAACATTCCAAATATAGCAGCAACACTATTGGCAGACATTAATACTTACGATATTGTGAATGCCGATGTATTAGTAATTACTGAAAATGCAGCTAAAATTTTCTCTGAAAACGAAGCAGCATAAGCAACCAATTAAAAACGTTTCAACTAATATAAAATGAAACTTACAGAAGTATTAATAAAACCAATTTTAACCGAAAAGGCAAATGGCCAACAGGAAAAATTGCGTCGTTATGCTTTTAGAGTAAATAAAAAAGCTAACAAATTAGAAATTAAAAAAGCAGTAGAAGAATTTTACGGCGTAACTGTGAAAGATGTAAACACTGCGGTAGCTCCCGGTAAAAATAAAACTCGTTATACAAAAGCAGGTTTTATTCAAGGTGCAAAACCTTCTTACAAAAAAGCATTTATTACCGTAGCAGAAGGTGAAACAATAGATTTATACGCAAACATTTAATTATAGCAGGCGAAGCTGAAAATTTCGCAAATAAAAAACAAAAGAAATGGCATTAAAAAAATACAAACCAATTACAGCTGGCACACGTTGGAAAATTGGAAATGCGTATGCAGAAATTACAACATCAACTCCTGAAAAAAGTTTGTTGGAACCTGTTAAAAAATCCGGCGGTCGTAATGCACAAGGTCGCAGGTCTATGCGTTACATTGGTGGAGGTCATAAAAAGCATTACCGTATAATTGATTTTAAAAGAAACAAATATAATGTTGAAGCAACTGTTGCTTCAATAGAATACGATCCAAACCGTTCTGCATTTATTGCATTATTAAACTATGCTGATGGTGAAAAAAGATACATTTTAGCACCACAAGGCTTACAAGTTGGAACTAAAGTAATGAGTGGAGATGAAGTTGCACCAGAAATTGGTAATGCACTTCAAATGAAAAATATGCCTTTGGGTACAATGATTCATAATATTGAAATGCAACCCGGTCAAGGTGGTAAATTGGTAAGAAGTGCAGGTGCTTCTGCTCAATTAGCCAATAAAGAAGAAAAATATGCGGTATTAAAAATGCCAAGTGGAGAGTTAAGAAAAATTTTAATTAACTGTTATGCAACAATAGGCGTTGTTTCAAATAGTGATCATAATTTAGAAACAGCAGGTAAAGCAGGTGCTAACCGTTGGAAAGGTATTCGCCCACGCAACCGTGGTGTAGCAATGAACCCTGTAGATCACCCAATGGGTGGTGGTGAAGGTAGAGCTTCAGGAGGTCATCCACGTTCTCGTACGGGAAAATATGCTAAAGGAGAAAAAACAAGAACAAAAGGAAAAGGCAGCGATAAATTAATTATTCAACGCCGTGATGGAAAAAAATTAACTAAGTAATTTAAAAGTTAAAATGGTCTTGGCAAAACAAGACAAATAAACAAAGATGTATTTTTTAAAAACAATAAAACCTACATCGTAAATCTAAAATAAACATGGCTCGTTCAATTAAAAAAGGACCTTACGTAGATGCTAACTTAGACGGTAAAGTATCTGCTATAAATGAAGGAAAAACAAAAAAAGGTGTTATAAAAACATGGAGCAGAAGAAGCACAATTACTCCTGATTTTGTAGGACACACTTTTGCGGTACATAACGGAAACAAATTCATACCTGTTTATGTAACAGAATTTATGGTAGGTCATAAATTAGGTGAATTTGCACCAACAAGAAATTTTAAAGGACACTCAGGAAGTAAACAATAATCTTATTTGAAGTTTCAAATTTCAAATTTCAAATTGAATAAAAAATGGAAGCAGTAGCTAAATTAAATAATTATCCAACAGGGCCTCGTAAAATGCGTTTACTGGCAGATGTTATTCGTGGAATGGAAGTAGAGAAAGCATTAGCTATTCTTGAATTTCACCCACAACACAATGCTGTGCCTTTAGCAAAATTGTTAAAAAGTGCAATAAGCAATTGGGAACAAAAAAATAACGGAGCAAGTGCTGCAGATGGCAACCTTGTTGTAAAAACTGTTTTTGTAGATGGCGGCAGAGTTTTAAAACGTATGCGTCCGGCACCACAAGGTCGCGGATACAGAGTTAAAAAACGCAGCAATCACGTAACATTAATTGTAGATTCTAAAAATTAATTGAAACCATAATATGGGTCAGAAAGCAAATCCAATTGGTAACAGGTTAGGTATCATCCGCGGATGGGACAGTAACTGGTTTGGCAGCAAAAATGATTTTGCAGGCAAATTGATTGAGGATAACAAAATCCGTACTTACCTTAATGCACGTATTAACAAAGGCGGTATCTCTAAAATTGTTATAGAGCGTACATTAGGAAAACTAATTGTTACCATACACACATCAAAACCAGGTATCATCATCGGAAAAGGTGGTGGCGAGGTTGACCGTGTAAAAGAAGAATTAAAAAAATTAACAGGTAAAGACGATGTTCAGATTAACATCTTAGAAATTCGCCGCCCTGAATTAGATGCAACTATTGTAGGCGATACAATTGCCCGCCAAATAGAAAACCGTATCAACTTTAAACGTGCCACCAAAATGGCCATTGCATCTACACTTCGTATGGGTGCAGAAGGTATTAAAGTAAAATTAAGCGGTCGTTTAGGTGGTGCAGAAATTGCCCGTAGTGAAGAATTTAAACAAGGTCGTGTTCCATTACACACTTTCCGTATGGATATTGATTATGCAAACGTGTTTGCACAAACAGTTTACGGAAAAATTGGTATTAAAGTATGGATTTGTAAAGGTGAAGTATTAGGCAAACGTGAGTTAAATCCAAACTTTGTAAGCAAAAATGATGGTGGCGGAAACGACAGAAGAGAAAGAGGTGGAGATAGAGGTGATAGAAGAGATGACCGCCGCAGCGGTGGAAGAGATAACCGTGGTGGTGGAAGAGGAAGAAATTAATTAGCACATTTTCAAACTTAGAACAATGTTACAGCCTAAAAGAAGTAAACATAGAAAACAGCAGAAAGGACGCATACGCGAAGTAGCAAAGCGTGGAACTTCAATTGCATTTGGTTCTTATGCTATAAAAGCTGTTGAACCAATTTGGTTAACCAACAGACAAATTGAAGCTGCACGTCAGGCAATGACACGTGCCATGAAACGTGAAGGTAATGTATGGATACGCGTATTTCCCGATAAAATAATTACCCGCAAACCATTAGAAGTGAGAATGGGTAAAGGTAAAGGTAACCCTGAATTTTGGGCTGCCGTTGTAGAACCGGGTCGTATTATTTTTGAATGCGATGGGGTTACAGAAGAAACAGCAAAAGAAGCAATGCACTTAGCATCTCAAAAATTACCAATTAAAACAAAATTTATTGTAAGAAGAGATTTGCAAGCATAGCAAATATGATAACACAATAATGCCTAAGCATTATCAATTATCAAACTATCAAATTGAAAAAAATGGCAAACAACAAATTCGACTTTAATAGAAGCTTAAAAGATATGAACGAGAACGACTTGAAAGCTCGTATTAAAGAAGATCAATTAAGATTAAAAAAACTTGAATTTGCACACGCAATTTCTCCATTGGAAAACCCAATGACAATTCGCGGTGTAAGAAAAGATATTGCCCGTTTACAAACGGAATTAAAAAAAAGAACATTGGCATAAACCAAATTTGATGATAAGATAACATCAACTCATCAAATTTCAAATTGAAAAAAATGGTTGAAAGAAATTTGCGTAAAACAAGAACTGGTGTTGTAACAAGCGACAAAATGGATAAAACTATTACCGTTGCTGTAGAAAGAAAAGTAAAACACCCTATCTACGGAAAATTCGTAAAGAAAACTACGAAATTCCATGCTCATGACGAGAAAAGTGAATGCGGTATTGGAGATATTGTAAAAATTATGGAAACTCGTCCATTAAGCAAAACCAAACGTTGGAGATTAGTAGAAGTAGTAGAAAAAGCGAAATAAATTATTTCTAACCTGTTTAAATAACAGGCAGGTTTGAGGTTTGAGATTTGACTTCTTACACAAGAATGAAAATATCAAATCTGAAATTTCAAATTTCAAATTTTAAAAAGATGATACAGCAAGAAAGTAGGTTAAATGTAGCTGATAATAGTGGAGCCAAAGAAGTACTTTGTATAAAAGTATTAGGCAACAGCGGACAAGATTATGCCAAAATAGGAGATAAAATTGTTGTTACCGTAAAAGATGCAATACCCGCCGGTGGCATAAAAAAAGGAACAGTTTCTAAAGCAGTTATTGTTCGTACAAAAAACAAATTGCGTAGAAAAGATGGTTCATACATCCGTTTTGATGATAATGCAGTTGTATTATTAAACAATGCAGATGAGCCAAGAGGTACACGTATTTTTGGACCCGTTGCAAGAGAGTTGCGTGATAAAGGACACATGAAAATTATTTCATTAGCACCCGAAGTTCTATAAAACAGTTAGCTATTAACTAAAATATAATTTGTTTGAAATACTTAAGGCAAAAGCCAAGAGTTTTAAAGCTAAAAAAAATGAGTAACAGATTTAAACCCAAATTCAACATTAAAAAAGGCGATAATGTTGTAGTTATTACCGGAGATGATAAAGATTTAAAAAAACCACGTAAGGTATTACAAGTAATTGTTGATAAAGGGAGAGTTGTAGTAGAAGGCGTAAACATTGTTACAAAACACACAAAACCTTCTGCACAAAACACAAAAGGCGGTATTGTAAAAATAGAAGCACCAATAAACATATCAAACGTAATGTTGTGGGATGCTAAAGCCAATGCAGCCACTAAAATAAAACGTACCAGAGAAAACGGAAAATTAGTACGTGTAGCAAAAAAATCAGGAGAAGTAATTAAATAAAATATGCTGTTCCGTTGGAAATGGAACAATAATAAATAAACTATGAGTACAGCAAAATATTCACCAAGGTTAGCAGATAAATACAAAAAAGATGTAGTACCTGCTTTAATGAAAAAATTTGCTTATAAAAGCATTATGCAAGCTCCTAAGTTGGAGAAAATTTGCATCAATCGCGGCGTAAACGGTGCAGTAAACGATAAAAAATTAATTGATGTAACCGTTGCAGAATTAGAGCAAATTACCGGACAAAAAGTAGTTCCAACTACAAGTAAAAAAGATATCTCAAACTTTAAACTTCGTAAAGGAATGCCCATTGGTGCAAAAACTACTTTACGCGGAGAAAAAATGTACGAATTCTTAGACAGATTAGTAAGTGTTGCATTACCACGTGTACGTGATTTTAAAGGAATTAGCGATAAAGCATTTGATGGAAGAGGAAACTACACATTAGGTGTAACCGAACAAATCATCTTCCCTGAAATAGATATTGATAAAGTGAGTAAGATAACAGGTATGGACATAACTTTTGTAACAACTGCAAAAAGCAATGAAGAAGCTTATGAATTGTTGAAAGAGTTAGGAATGCCTTTCAAAAACATTAAAAACAATTAATCAGAATTAGCATGGCAAAAAAATCAATAGTTGCCCGCCAGGCCAAACGTGAAGCATTGGTTGAAAAATATGCTGAAAAAAGAACAGCATTAAAAGCAGCAGGAGATTATGCAGCTTTAGATAAACTACCTAAAAATGCATCTCCGGTACGTTTAAAAAACCGTTGCCAACTTACAGGAAGACCAAAAGGATACATGAGATTCTTTGGTTTATCAAGAATTATGTTTCGCGATATGGCATTAAATGGTAAAATACCGGGTGTAAAAAAAGCAAGCTGGTAATTAACAAACTATAACTTCCCGACGTGTCGGGATGCATAGAAACAATATTTAGAACTGATTTTAATTATAATACAATGGTAACTGATCCTATAGCAGATTTTTTAACAAGGGTTCGTAACGCACAAATGGCGGGACACAGAATAGTAGAAATTCCTGCTTCTAATTTAAAGAAAAGAATTACAGAAATTTTGTACGAACAAGGCTACATTTTAAAATACAAATTTGAAGATGATAGCAAACAAGGCATTATTAAAATTGCATTGAAATACGATGCAGTTACAAAACAACCTGCTATTCGTTCTTTAGAAAGAGTTAGCCGTCCGGGCTTGCGTACCTATGCAAAACCAACCGAAATTAAAAGAGTAATTAACGGATTAGGTATTGCAATCATCAGTACATCAAAAGGTGTATTAACCGATAAACAAGCAAAAGTGCAAAATGTTGGCGGAGAAGTTCTTTGCTACATTAGCTAAAATAAAAATAGGATACATGATAATGGTATCATATTCAAAAAAATACCGATGACAATTAAGCCTTCTGTACGGGGCTGAACACATCAAAAAAAACATTATCAAAACATAAAAATTTTCGAAATATCAAATTAAAATTATGTCTCGTATAGGAAAACAACCCATTACAGTTCCAAACGGAGTTACCGTTACAGTTGGAGCAGATAATGTAGTTACAGTGAAAGGTTCAAAAGGAGAATTAAAACAAGCTATTGACCGCGATATTAAAGTTGAAGTAAAAGATAACACTGTTTTAATTACACGCCCCACAGACCAAATACGCCACCGTGCAATGCATGGTTTATATAGAGCTTTAATAGCAAACTTAATTAAAGGTGTAACTGATGGATACAAAAAAGAATTAGAATTAGTAGGGGTAGGTTTTAAAGCAGCAAACACAGGAAATTTATTAGACCTTTCTTTAGGTTATTCTCACAACATAATTTTTGAAATACCAAAAGAATTAAAAGTTGCTACTGCTACCGAAAAAGGTAAAAACCCATTAATTACTTTAGAAGGTACAGATAAACAATTATTAGGTCAGGTTGCAGCCAAATTAAGAAGCTTACGTAAACCTGAACCATACAAAGGAAAAGGTGTTAAATACACTGAAGAAGTATTAAGAAGAAAAGCAGGTAAAGCAGCAGGTAAATAATAAGATTTGAAAAATATTTTTCCGGCAGCATCGGAAGAAACAAACAGCATACAATGAATACTAAATCTGAACAAAGGCAAAAAATAAAATACCGCATTCGTAAAAAAATTAGCGGAACTGCTTCTAAACCAAGATTATCTGTTTACAGAAGCAACACAGAAATTTATGCCCAATTAATTGATGATGTAGCAGGCGTTACATTAGCAGCAGCATCTTCAAAAGATAAAAATATTGCTGCACAAAAAACAAGCAAAACCGAAAAATCTAAATTAGTAGGTAATGCAGTTGCACAAAAAGCAATTGAATTAGGGTTATCGGCAGTTGTTTTTGATCGTGGCGGTAATTTATATCACGGCCGTGTTAAAGCCGTAGCAGAAGGTGCAAGAGAGGGTGGATTAAAATTCTAATTAAAACTTATTAATTTTTTAGATAATGTCTAAAGTAGTTGAAAAAATAAAAGCAAGTGGCGATGTTGAGTTAAAAGAAAAAGTAGTTGCCATAAACCGTGTAGTAAAAACTACAAAAGGCGGACGTACATTCTCATTCTCTGCCTTAGTGGTTGTAGGTAATGAAAACGGAGTTGTTGGGCAAGGCTTAGGTAAAGCAAAAGAAGTACAAGAAGCTATAACTAAAGGCATTGAAGATGCTAAAAAGAACTTAGTAAAAGTTCCTATTATGCATGGTACAATACCTCACGAGCAATGGTCTAAAGCAGGTGCTGCAAAGGTTTTAATTAAACCTGCTGCACATGGTGCTGGCGTAATTGCGGGTGGTAGCATGCGTGCCGTTTTAGAAAGTGCGGGCATTACAGACGTATTGGCTAAAAGCCTTGGTTCTGCTAACCCTCACAACGTGGTTAAAGCAACTATTAAAGCTTTAACATCTTTAAGAGAGCCAGTACAAGTTGCTAAAACACGCCATTTAAAATTGAGTAAAGTTTTTAACGGATAAAAATATGAATGCAAAATTTCATATTTTAAATTAATTACACATGAAGAAGATAAAAATAACTTTAGTAAAAAGCCCTATTGATAGACCTCAACGCCAAAAATTAACGTTGCAAGCTTTAGGCTTAAATAAAACTAACTCTTCAAAAGAAGTAGAAGCTACTCCACAAATTTTAGGAATGGTTAATAAAGTAAACCATTTAATTAAAGTTGAAGAATTAGCTTAATTGAAATTTCTAATTTGAAATTTTAAATTTAAAACAATTGCGAGGGGCGATTTCCCCGTAAGTACAAAATCAAAAAACAAAATGAAACTACACACTCTTAAACCAGCAGAAGGTTCTACACACAAACAAAAAAGATTAGGTCGTGGAGAGGCAAGCGGTAAAGGCGGTACATCAACAAAAGGTAATAAAGGTGGTCAAAGCCGTGCAGGATACCAACGTAAAAATGCTCACGAAGGTGGTCAAATGCCTATTCAACGCCGTATTCCTAAACGTGGATTTAAAAACCCGGGAAGAGTTGAATATGTTGTATTTAATTTAGGACAGATAGAACAACTTCAAGAAAAATATTCTTTCAATGAATTTTCTCTTGAAAACTTATATATTAACGGGTTAATTAACCGAACAGCCAAAGTAAAAATATTAGCAACAGGCGAGCTGAAAACGAAACTTGCTTTCAAAGTACACGCAATAAGCGAGAAAGCTAAGTTGGCAATTGAAGCAGCCGGCGGCAGTATTGAAATTGTTAAGTAAATTCTGCTAAATTGCACGGTGCATCAGCGATGCACCTTTTTGGTTTATAGGCATTAACTTTTCAAAGAAACATCAGTGAAAAAACTAATTCAAACTTTTAAAAATATTTGGGCAATTGAAGAGTTGCGTCAAAAAATTTCTGTTACATTAATTTTAATTTTAATATACAGATTAGGCTCGCATATTACTTTGCCTGGTATTAATCCAAACTTATTAGATCAGGCTAAACTTAATTCTTCAGATACGGGATTACTTGGTTTGTTTAACAGCTTTGCGGGTGGTGCATTTACGCAGGCATCTATTTTAGCATTAGGTATTATGCCTTATATTTCTGCATCTATCTTTATGCAATTGATGACTATTTTAGTTCCTCAATTGCAAAAAATTCAAAAAGAAGGAGAAAGCGGCAGAAAAAAAATTAACCAATGGACACGTTATTTAACTGTTATTGTAACTGCCTTTCAAGCATCGGCATATATTGCTTACTTAACTAATCCGCAAGGTGGTTATGCAGCAGCAATAATGTTAGATACTACTTTATTTACTTTCACAACTATTATTACTTTAACTGCAGGAACTTTATTTGTAATGTGGTTGGGCGAAAAAATTCAAGATAAAGGTTTAGGTAATGGTACTTCTATCATAATTATGGTGGGTATTTTAAGCCGTTTACCTCAAAGCATTATTCAAGAATTTTCTACCAAACAACAAAAAGGCGGCGGTGGTTTAATTATATTTTTACTTGAAATTGCTGTATTAATTGCTGTAATTGTAGGTTTAATTGTTTTAGTACAAGGTGTAAGAAAAATACCTGTAAACTATGCTAAACAAATTATTGGAAATAGACAATTTGGTGGTGCAAGACAATTTCTTCCTGTTAAAGTAAACAGTGCAGGCGTAATGCCAATCATTTTTGCACAAGCAATTATGTTTTTACCAACCTTAGTATCGTTTACTAAAATAGATTCTGCACAAGGCATTGTAAAAATATTTAATGATCAAACAAATGGATGGTATATGCTTATCTATTCATTTATGACCATTGGATTTACCTTCTTATACACAGCATTAATTTTTAATCCTAAACAAATAGGAGAAGATTTAAAACGCAACAATGGTTTTATTCCCGGCGTAAAACCTGGGCAACCAACCGCAGATTATATTGGTTCTATAATGGATAGAATTACATTACCAGGAGCCATTTTATTAGCAGTTGTTGGTATTCTTCCAGGGTTAATGAATACATCTTACGGAAGTTTTAAATTCGTTTCTACACAAGGCTTCAGTACATTTTTTGGAGGAACAAGTTTATTAATTATGGTAGGCGTAATATTAGATACATTGCAACAAATTGAAACTTATTTATTAATGCGTCAGTACGATGGGTTAATGAATAATGGTCGTGTGCAAGGCAGACAAACAAGTATGCCAACAAGTAGTATTATTTAATTTTTTAATGAGTGAATAATTTAAAACCTGCTGAAATTTAAAGGCAGGTTTTTTAATTTGGTAGAAAAATTTTTAATAGATATAAACAATAAGTATTATTATATTTTTTAATTAATGCGAAGACCCAACGGTATGATGATTTGTAAAACAGAAACAGAAATTGCTTTAATGAAAGAAGCTGCAACTTTAGTAAGCAAAACCTTAACTGAAGTTGCTAAAGTATTAAAACCGGGTATTACCACTATGCAGCTTGATACCTTGTGTGCAACTTTTGTAAAAGATCATAAAGCCATTCCTTCATTTTTTAATTATAATGGTTACCCACATAATATTTGTGCAAGTGTAAATGATGTTGTGGTACATGGCTTCCCTACCAATATTGCACTAAAAGAAGGAGATGTGGTATCAATTGATATGGGCGTTATATTAAACGGATGGCATGGAGACCACGCTTACACTTTTATATTGGGCGAAGTAAACAACGAAATAAAACAACTGGTTAAAATAACTAAAGAAAGTTTATACAAAGGCATTGAGAAAGCAATAGTAAATAATAGAGTAGGAGATATTGCTTTTGCTATTCAAGAACATACCGAAAAAAAATATGGTTACGGTGTAGTAAGAGAATTAGTAGGGCATGGTTTAGGAAGAAATTTGCATGAAGACCCACAAGTACCTAATTACGGTAAACGTGGCACCGGTGCTAAATTAAAAGAGAATTTAGTATTAGCAATAGAACCTATGATTAACTTAGGAGCCAAAGATGTTTTTACTGATAGTGATGGGTGGACTGTTCGTACAAAAGATGGAAAGCCATCAGTACATTTTGAACATGATGTTTGTGTGAAAAAAAACAAAGCATTCATACTTTCTGATTACAGCATTATTGAAGCGGCAGAAAAAGCAAACCCTAACCTAAATACAGAGTATTAATTTCAATAAACAAAAAAGTCAAAATATGTATTTTGGCTTTTTTAATTTTAAATGTGAATCAACAAAAAACTTTAGTAGTAATTGGTGGCGGTGCAGCAGGTTTTTTTTGTGCTGTAAATGCAGCAAAAATAAACACTGCTTTACGCGTAATTATTATAGAAAAAACTAATAAAATATTAAGTAAAGTTAAAGTGAGTGGTGGTGGAAGATGTAACGTAACCCACGCCTGCTTTGATTTACAAGAGCTAAGTAAAAAATACCCACGCGGACAAAATTTTTTAAAGAAAGCATTTCATTGGTTTAATACAAAGCATACTATTAATTGGTTTAAAGAAAGAGGCGTTGAATTAAAAACAGAATCTGATGGTAGAATGTTTCCTGCAACAAATTCTTCAGAAACAATTATTGAATGTTTATTAAAAGAAGCTAATAAGTATAAGATTGAAATTTTATTAAACAGAAGTGTTGAAAAGATTGATGTACAACGCAACAGTAATCAATTCAAATTAAATTTATTAAACACAGAATTTATTATTGCAGATTTTGTTTGTGTTGCAACGGGTGGTTATCCTAAAACAACAATGTTTAATTGGTTGCTTAATTTAAATCATACTATTACACAACCTTTGCCATCTCTATTTACTTTTAATATACCTAATAATAAAATTGTAGAATTAATGGGTATTAGTGTTGATGTTGCAACAGTAAAAATTAATGGAACAAAATTTATAAATGATGGGCCTTTATTAATTACACATTGGGGAATGAGTGGGCCTGCAATTTTAAAATTATCTGCTTTTGCTGCAATAGAATTAGCTGCAATGAATTATGATTTTTCTATAAGTGTAAATTGGCTTCCTTCTTATAATGAACAATCTTTGAAAAATGAATGGCTGATGTTGCGAAAAAAACTGAGTTCGCAAAAAATGAGTTATAAAAACCCATTTCAATTACCTAATAGATTATGGCAATATTTTTTAAATGAATGTAGCATAAATGATAATGTAAGATGGAGCGATTTAATAACCACACAACAAAACAAACTTATTAAAACCATTGTTGCACAAGAGTTTCAGGTAAAAGGTAAAACAACTTTTAAGGAAGAATTTGTAACATGTGGTGGTATAAAATTAAATGAAGTTGATGTGAATACTATGCAAAGTAAAATTGTTCCTCATTTATTTTTTGCAGGAGAAGTATTAGATATTGATGGAATAACTGGAGGTTTTAATTTTCAAAATGCGTGGACAACAGGATATATTGCTGCTAAAACTATTGCAGAACTTTCTATTTAATTTTTATTAATTAGGAAAACTGATTTTACCCATACTAATCGAGGGCATGTTTTTACCATAATTTATTGTGCCTCCGCAAACTGTTTCGTTGGCAAGTGTAGCAAATAGTATAGCTTCTTTTGCGTCGGGGTTAATGCCTAATTCATTAATATCTTTTATAATGCAATTATTTAATTGTTGCTTAATATGTTGCATTAGTAATATGTTATGTTTGCCGCCGCCACTTGCATATAAAATAAATGATTTTTCATTTACTGTTTTTTTAATGGCATTGGTTATTGTTATTGCAGAAAACATGTTTAAGGTAGCCATCATATCAGCATGGCTAATTGCTGTAATGCCTGCATTTGCTTGTGCTGCAGCCACATATTCTAAATTAAATAATTCGGGACCTGTTGTTTTAGGAAATGGTTTATTAAAAAAATCATTTGCAGTTAAAGCATTTAATAACGATTCATTTACACTTCCTTGTATGGCAATTTGAGAATCTTCATCAAAAAATTTTCCTTCAAATTTTTTTTGTACATAAGCATCCATTAATGTGTTACCGGGGCCTGTATCGGTACTAAAAATTTTATTTGCATCTAAATCTTCAGATAAAAAAGTAAAATTAGCAATACCTCCAATGTTAAGCATAATGCGGTTTTCGCTGGCTTTACTAAATAACAAATAATCACCATATGTAGCCAATGGTGCACCTTCTCCGCCGGCTGCAATATGCTTTTGCCTGAAATCACTAATAGTTATAATATCAGTTTTCACAGCTAAATTATCTCCATCTCCAATTTGTAAAGTTCCATTACCGTATATACTTTGCTGATGCAGAAATTTTGGAGCATGGTAAATTGATTGCCCGTGGCTGGCAATTAAATCAATAGTATTATTGGCAATATTATTTTGTGAAAGAAAATTGTTAATCATTGCAGCATGTTGTTCTGCAATCCATTCATTTAATAAACAAACTTTTTCTAAATCAACTTGCCTTTTACTAAAGATAGATTTAACTGCTTGTTTAAATTGATTATTATAAAATATTGTTTCAAAATGTGTTAATGTAATTTTAGTTGATAGCCCACTGCCGTTGAATTTGCACAAAGCAATATCTAAACCATCTAAAGAAGTTCCACTCATTAAACCAATAATGGTACGTTCTTGTTTTAAAGAAATAGTATATAGTTGTTGAATGTTTTTGTTCATACTATTTAATAATATTTAAAATTACTTCATATATTTTTTCTAATTCATTTTCTGTTATACAATAAGGTGGCATTATATAAACAGTATTCCCTAAAGGGCGAATGTAAACGCCCATCTGCATTGCTTTTTGTGTAATAGTTGCAGAAATATTGTTAAGGTATTCATCGTTACCGTTATTTATTTCAAAAGCTACAATTGTTCCTAATACTCTTATATTTTTTATAGTATTGTTTTTTTTTTGTAAAAGTGTATTTGTAAACAAAATATTTTTATTACTAATCCATCTT